>NZ_JARUXR010000001.1:982885-1366984 GCF_031451215.1 Caballeronia sp. LZ034LL | reverse complement strand
CTTGAATTCCTCTGAAAACTCTCGTCTGCCCATTTGACACCTCGTTGGTCGATCAAAGTCTACCTTTAAGAAGTGTCCAAGATTGTTAGACCACTACACCCCCGCCCCGGGGAGGGGCAGTGCTAATAGACCGACGCGAAACCGGGAAGTCCATAGAAGCGCAGGCGAACACAACAACCCACGCGAAGGACCAAAGCGAAGACCCCCGCCCCGGGGAGGGGCAGTGCTAATAGACCGACGCGAATACAGGAAGTCCATGGAAGCACAGGCGAACGCTAGAGCCCTGGCACCCGACGCGATAACGGGAAGTCCATAGAAGCGCAGGCGAAGGAAAAGATCCCAAGCGAAGACCCAGAGCGAAGAACGCCAAGCGAGGGAACGAGCATTTTTGGGCTATGATCAAACCCTACCCGCAGGAGCCAAAAAATGTCACAGATCGCTGACCAGGCGCATCTCGAAGCCTCATCGTCCTCGTCCAGAAACGCCTCACCGCTCTCCCTCCCCTGGATCGAAAAACTGATTTCTTTCGATACCGTCAGCCGCAACCCCAACCTTGGCCTGATCGAAACCGTCCGCGACGAACTGCGCCGCGCGGGCATCGAGGCCACGATCACCAACGATCCACGCGGCCAGTGGGCCAATCTCTTCGCCACGGTTCCGGCCCACGACGGCCAGACCAATGGCGGCATCGTGCTGTCGGGCCACACGGACGTCGTCCCCGTCGACGGCCAGAACTGGCAAAGCGACCCCTTCAAGCCCGAGATCCGCGACGGCCTCCTCTACGGCCGCGGCTCGTGCGACATGAAAGGCTTCATCGGCGCCGCACTCGCGATGCTCCCAAAAATGCAGGCCACGAAGCTCGCCAAACCCATCCACTTCGCGCTTTCGTATGACGAAGAAGTCGGCTGCGCGGGCGCACCGCTGATGATCGCCGACCTCAAGAAGCGCGGCCTGCAACCGGACGGCTGCATCGTCGGCGAACCGACCTCCATGCGCCCGATCATCGCCCACAAGGGCATCAACACCTATCACTGCTGCGTGCGCGGTTTCGCCGCGCATTCGTCGCTGACGCCGAAAGGCCTCAACGCCATCGAGTACGCCGCGCGCCTCATCTGCCATATCCGCGACCTCGTCGACGAGTTCCGCGCCAAAGGCCCGTTCGACGAACTCTACGACGTCCCCTTCACCACCGGCCAGACCAGCACCATCAAGGGCGGCAACGCCATCAACACCGTCCCGGCCGAATGCAATTTCGAGTTCGAATTCCGTAACCTGCCGACCATCGATCCCGATCAGATCTTCGGGCGCATCGAGTCCTATGCACGCGAGACGCTGCTGCCGCGCATGCTGAAGGAACACGGCAACGCCGCCATCGAATTCACGAAGCTCGCCTCCGCGCCCGGCCTCGACGCCACCGAGCAAGCCGCCATCACGCAACTCGTGCGCGCCCTCACCGCGGACCAGGAAAAGCACAAGGTCGCCTACGGCACCGAAGCCGGCCTGTTCGCGAACGCGGGTGTGCCGAGCATCGTGTGCGGGCCGGGCAATATCGAACAGGCGCACAAGGCGAACGAATACGTGTCGCTCGAACAACTCGCGCAGTGCGAGGCGTTCCTCGGCAAGTTCATCCACAGCATGTCCGTCGAAGCGCAGGCACGCTGATCCAACCCAAGTCACCACGCGTCATGTCCACCGACACGCACCATTCCGACAACACGATCGACGGCACGCCGATCCCCACGCTCGACGACATCGCCGGGCAGCACATGGCCCTCACGCCCTGGGTCGCACGCACGCCCACCTTCGAGCGTCACGATTTCCCGACGCTCGAAGGCACGCCCGTCACCTTCAAGATGGAACTGCTCCAGGCGAGCGGCACCTTCAAGGCCCGCGGCGCGTTCTCCAACCTGCTGGCGCTCACCGACAGTGAACGCTCGGCAGGCGTCACCTGCGTGTCGGCGGGCAATCATGCGGTGGCGGTCGCCTACGCCGCGCAACGCATGGACGTGGGCGCGAAGGTCGTGATCATCCGCAGCGCGAGTCCCGCGCGCGTCGCGCTGTGCCGTCGCTACGGCGCGGAGGTCGTGTTCGCGGAGAACGTCGCGGAAGCATTCGATGTCGTGCGCCGCGTCGAGGCGGAAGAAGGACGCGTGTTCATCCATCCGTTCAACGGCTATCGCACCGTGCTCGGCACGGCGACACTCGGCTACGAATGGGCCTCGCAGGCGCCGGATCTCGATGCGGTCATCCTGCCGATCGGCGGCGGCGGACTCGCGGCGGGCGTCTCCACCGCGATGCGCCTCGCGAATCCGTCACTGCATGTGTATGGCGTCGAACCGGAAGGCTCGGACGCGATGAAGCGCAGCTTCGAAGCCAATCACACGATCAAGATGGGCGCGATGCACGGCATCGCCGATTCATTGATGGCGCCGCACACCGAACAGTACAGCTACGAGCTGTGCCGGCGGCATATCGACGAGATCGTCACCGTGTCGGACAACGCGTTGCGGCACGGCATGCTGCAACTGTTCGGCGAACTCAAGCTGGCCGTGGAACCGGCCTGCGCGGCCGCCACCGCCGCCCTGCTCGGGCCGCTCCGGGAACGCCTGCAAGGCAAGCGCGTCGGCGTCCTGCTGTGCGGCACCAATACCGATCCAGCCACCTTCGCACGCCATCTCGCCGCCGTTTGAAGGTCAGAAACGCACGCGGCCCCGCGCCTTTCGACGCGGGGCCGCGCAACATCGAGCTCTTCCAGGCAAGCCTTACATCACCCCGGCGAGCCTTCTGCGCTCGCTGCGCTGCATGAAGTAATTCGCCGCGATCACCCCGACTGTCACCACCGCGATGAACAACGTCGCCAGCGCGTTCATCTCCGGATTGAGGCCCAGGCGCACGCGCGAGAACACGACCAGCGGCAAGGTCGTGGAACCCGGCCCGGACAGGAACGCGGACAACACGAGATCGTCGATCGACAGCGTGAAGGACAGCAGCCATCCCGCCACCAGCGCCTGGGAAATGAGCGGCAGCGTGATCGTGAAGAACACGCGCAAGGGCGTCGCGCCCAGATCGAGCGCGGCCTCCTCCAGCGACGGATTCAGTTCGCGCACACGCGATTCCACGATGATCGCGACATACGAGATGCACAGCATCACGTGGCCGACCCAGATCGTGAACAGCCCGCGCCCCGCGGGCCAGCCGATCAGCTTCGCCATCTCGACGAACAGCAGCAGCAACGATATCCCCTGGATCACCTCGGGGATCACGAGCGGCGCGTTGATCATGCCGGTATAGAGCGTGAAGCCCTTGAAGCGGCCCATGCGCGCGAGCACGAAGCCCGCCCACGTGCCGATCACCACCGACGCGCACGCGGTCAGGAACGCGATGCGCAACGAGAGCCACGCTGCGTTGATGAGCTCGTCGTCGGACCAGAGCGCGCGATACCACTTGAGCGAGAACGAAGTCCACACGGTCACCAGTTGCGACTCGTTGAACGAATAGACGATCAGGCTGAGAATCGGGATATACAGGAACGCAAACCCGATGCCGAGCGACGTGATCTGCAATGGACGGCTGGTCTTGATCATCGCTTGCCCTCCAGCTGCTTCGCCTGAAAGTGCTGGAACAGCGCCATCGGCACGAGCAGCAGCAGAACCATCGCGCAGGTGACGGCGGAGGCCATCGGCCAGTCGGCGTTATCGAAGAACTCGTTCCACATGACCCGGCCGATCATCAGCGTATCGGCGCCGCCGAGCAGTTCGGGGATCACGTACTCGCCCACCGCCGGAATGAACACCAGCAGGCAGCCCGCGATGATGCCGTTCTTCGACAGCGGCAATGTGATCTGCACGAACGCCTTCCACGGCTTCGCGCCGAGGTCGTAGGCCGCTTCGAGCAGCGTCAGGTCCATCTTCACGAGGTGCGCGTACAGCGGCATCACGAGAAACGGCAGATACGAATACACCATGCCGATATAAACCGCGATGTTGGTGTGATACAGCTCGATCGGCGAATGGATCAGTCCGATCGACATCAGGAAGTTGTTGAGCAGGCCGTTGTTCTTGAGAATGCCGATCCACGCGTACACGCGAATCAGAAACGACGTCCAGAACGGCAGCATCACCGCCATCAGCAACAGGTTGCGCGAAGCCGGATTCGAACGCGCGATGTAATACGCCATCGGATAGCCGATCAGCAGGCACAGCAGCGTCGAGACCGCCGCGACCAGCAGCGAATTCATGTAGGTCGCGAAGTACAGGCTGTCCTGCACCAGGAACGCGTAGTGCGAGAAATCGAGCGCGATGTTCATCACGCCGTCTTTCAGCGCGACCAGTTCCGTGTAGGGCGGAATGCCGAGCTGGCTGTCGGCGAAGCTGATCTTCACGACCAGCAGGAACGGCACGAAGAACAGCAGCAGCAGCCACAGATACGGCCCGCCGATCACCAGCGTGCGCCCCGACAGGCCCATCCGCCTGAACAGGTTGGCCATCATGACGTCAGCACCACGCCGGCCGACGCGCTCCAGCGCACGTAGACTTCGTCGTCGAAGGTCGGGGAATCGATCTCGCCGATCGCCAGGCTCGACAGGTTCGCGACCACGACCTTGCCCGAATCCAGCGTCACGTGATAGAGCGTGTAGCCGCCCATGTACGCGATGTTGCTCACCTTGCCGCGGCCCCAGTTATAGGCGCCTTCGGGTGGCTTGCGCGTCAGCGCGATGCGCTCGGGCCGCACGGAAATCGTGACGGGCATGCCGAGCGGCCCGGTGATGCCGTGGTTCACATAGAGGCGTACCGGCAGGTCCGTCGATTCGACGAACACGTGATCCGGTTCGTCTTCCACGACATTGCCGTCGAACAGGTTGGTCGAGCCGATGAACTGCGCGGAGAAGCGGCTGTTCGGGAATTCATAGACTTCGTGCGGCGTGCCGAGCTGGACGATCTGCCCTTCGCTCATCACGGCCAGGCGGTTGGCCATGGTCATGGCCTCTTCCTGATCGTGCGTCACCATGATGCAGGTCACGCCGACCTGATCGAGAATGTTGACCAGCTCGATCTGCGTGCGTTGGCGAATCTGCTTGTCGAGCGCGGACATCGGCTCGTCGAGCAGCAGGAGCTTCGGGCGCTTGACGAGGCTGCGCGCCAGCGCCACGCGCTGCTGCTGGCCGCCTGACAGCTGATGCGGCTTGCGCTTCGCATACGGCGCCATCTGCACGAGCCTGAGCGCGGTATCGACGCGATCCTTCAGTTCCGCGCCGCGCACGCCTTCCTGCTTGAGCCCGTACGCAACGTTCGACTCCACGCTCATGTGCGGAAACAGCGCGTACGACTGGAACATCATGTTCACCGGCCGGCGATACGGCGGCATCTGCGCGAGATCTTCGCCATCGATCAGGATCTGGCCTTCGGTCACGGACTCGAGGCCGGCCAGCATCCGCAACAGCGTGGACTTGCCGCATCCGGAACTGCCGAGCAGCGCGAACAATTCGCCCTTCTTCACCGACAGATTGACGCCCCGCACGGCCGTGGTCTCGCCGAACTTCTTGACGACATCGACGACCTGCACGAAGTTGTCGGTGAGACTTGCGCCGGACAAGGCGCCGCCCGGCTCCTGCCGGCCATTGACTCCGCCCGATCCACCCGATCCATTCGGCGCCGCCTGCGACGCGCTCGACTGCTCACTCATGATTGCCTGTCCGACTCCTGCGTAGTTGCGCCGCGTTGCGCGCGCCATTGCTCATCATTGCCACCGTTGCCCGCCGTTGCCATGCTTGCGTTCCGCACGAACAAAGCCCCCGGAGGACCAGGGGCTTCGTCGATTCAGGAACGCGGCCGGCGTGTCGTCATCATCGGCCGGACTTGAACTCGGTCCAGAGCCGCGTCTGCAGACGCTGGATTTCCGGCGGCAGCGGCTTCAGCAGGAACAGCGTCTTGATGACGTCCTGCGGCGGGTACACGGCCGGATCGTTGGCGACGTCCTTGTCCACGTACTTGCGCGCTTCCAGGTTCGCGCTCGGATAGTAGACCGCGTTGGTGATCGCGGCGTGCACTTGCGGCGTCTCGATGTAGTTGATCCACTCGTGCGCCGCTTCCTTGTTCTTCGCGTCCTTCGGAATGGCCATCACGTCGAACCACACCGGCGCGCCGCCCTTCGGAATGTAGTACTCGATCTTGAACGGCTTCTTCGCATCCACCGCGCGATGCTTGGCGATCACGACGTCGCCCGACCAGCCGTAGGTGAAGCAGATGTCGCCGCCCACCATGTCGTTGATGTAGCCCGACGAGTTGAACTGCGTGATGTACGGACGGATCTTCTTCAGCATCGCCAGGGCCGCGCGATAGTCGGCCGGGTTCGTGCTCATCGGATCCTTGCCCATGTAGTGCAGCGCGGCCGCGAACATCTGGTCGGGCGCGTCGAGCACCGACACGCCGCAGGCCTTCAGCTTCGAGATGTTCTCGGGCTTGAAGAGAATGTCCCAGTTATTGAGTTCGACGTTGTCGCCGAGCAGCTTCTTCGCTTTGTCGACGTTGTAGCCCAGGCCGGTCGTGCCGTACGCCCAGGGCACCGTGTACTGGTTGCCCGGGTCTGCGCCCGCGACCAGCTTCATCAGATCGGGATCGAGATACTTCAGGTTCGGCAGCTTCGATTTGTCGAGCGGCGAGAAGATGTTGGCGGCAATCTGCTTGCCGGCATAGTTGCTGGTCGGCACGACGATGTCGTAGCCCGAATTGCCGGTGAGCAGCTTGGCCTGGAGGGTGTCGTCGCTGTCGTAGTTGTCGTACTTCACCTTGACGCCGGTTTGCTTGGTGAAGTTGGGAATCGTGTCCTTGGCGATGTAATCCGACCAGTTGTACACGTTCAGCTGCGTGTCCTTCGCCATTGCAGCGAGCGGAGTCAACATCGCGGCGCAGGTCAGCGCGCCCGCCAGCTTGGCCATGCGGCCCGCCAGTTTCTCGTTCATCTCGATTCTCCGTTGTTGCGACTGTCAAGACGTCGTGCCGCGCGCTTCCGCCACCGGTTGAGTCCCGGTCGCTTCAAGCCCGACCCTGGCGCGCGACGCCCCTCAAAACCCCGAAAACTACCATTAAACGCAAGCACGACAAAAATTAACGGGCCGCCTGTCGCACAAAATCTACAGCCGCGCGGCACGTCGGTCCGGAAGTCTTGCGCAGCAAGCTTCGACGAGGCAAACGGCACCCGCGGGGAGCGCGCATTTTAGCCCCTAATCGCCCCCTGCGGCACCTGATAAAACCACACTCGCCAAAGGGACCGCGGGCGCGCTGTGCCGATGGGGTGTCATTATCTGTGATCGGCTGCCGGCATGCCCTTCCCTTGCCCGCCTTTCAGTTTCATTCAGGCGGCGAGGGGAACAATGCGCTGCGGCATCCGACCACGAATAGCCAGCGGAACAGTTGTTGCGAGCCAATTCGACGAGCGCCGCCTATGCGGCGCGCGACGAGCGCCGTACAGGCGGCTCGCGACAAGCGCCGTGTACACGGCGCGCGACGTGCGCCGTGCATGCGGCGCGTCCAGAACCCGCAACGACCGCACGTCAGCGCTGCGCCGTTGCCCGCTATTCGAGGCCGCCTTCGCATGAACACCAACCCGTCCACGCTTGGCGCACTGTCCGCCGCGCAATCCGACGCGCAGTCGAGCCCGGCGAATCTGGACGAGCGGGACGCCCCACGCCGGCGCGGGCCGCGCTCGGGCGGGCGCTGGTACTCGTTTGCCGGCGCGGGTGCGCTCGTCGCCGTGGGCTACATGGATCCGGGCAACTGGGCGACAGCGTTGGCCAGCGGCGCGCGCTACGGCTATGCGCTGCTCTTCGTCGTGCTGGTTGCGAGCCTGATGGGCATGCTGCTGCAATGGGTGGCCTCGCGGGTAGGCGTCGTCACTGGCCGCGATCTCGCGCAGCTGTGCCGTGAACGCTTTGGCCCGCGCACCAACTTTGCGCTGTGGGTGGCGTGCGAGATCGCGATCATCGCGTGCGATGTAGCCGAAGTGGTCGGCAGCGCGGTGGCGTTGCAGCTGCTGTTCGGCATCTCGCTCACGGCCGGCGTGCTGTTCTCGGCGGTCGGCACCTTCGCGATGCTCGCGCTGCAAAGCCGCGGGCGTCGGCCTTTGCAGCGCGTCGTGACCGCGCTGATCCTGTTCGTGAGCGTCTGCTTCGTGGTGGAACTCGCGCTGGCGCATCCGTCATGGAGCGGCGCGCTGCGCGGCGTCGCGCCCTCGCCCCAGCTCGTGCGCGATGCAGGCATGCTGTGGCTCGCCGCCGGCGTGTTGGGCGCTACCGTGATGCCGCACAACCTGTATCTCCATTCCACGCTCGTCAGGGACCATGCGCGCGGCCGCGATGACGTGTCGATCGCGCAGGCGCTGCGCGGCGTGAACATCGATACCTTCGCGTCGCTCGGTCTGGCGTTCGTTGTCAATGCGTCGCTGCTGATCGTGGCCGCGGCTGTGTTTCACGCGAGCGGCCACACCGAAGTCGAAGATCTCGCCGATGCCCACCGGCTCATTGCTCCCCTCGTCGGCAGTCAATGGGCGGGGGTCGTGTTCGCGGCCGCGCTGCTCGCCTGCGGCCTCAATGCGACCGTCACCGGCACGCTGGCCGGACAAGCCGTGATGGAAGGCTTTCTGCGCCTCAAGATGGCGCGCTGGGCGCGTGCGCTGACGACGCGGGCGCTGGCGATCGGTCCGGCGCTGGTGGCGGTGGCGTGCTTCGGCCAGCACGGCTCGAACACGCTGCTGGTTGCGACGCAGGTCGTTTTGAGCCTGCAACTGCCGCTTGCAGTGATTCCACTGGTCAGCTTCGCGTCCGATGCGCGGCTGATGGGCCGCTGGCGGGTCGCACGCCTGCCGCTCGCGCTGGCGTGGGGCTGCGCGGGTGTGATCGTCGCGTTGAACGGCGCGATGCTCTGGCAGGCGGCGTTTTCGGGGTGAATGCGGCTGTTTCGGTGCAAGTGGGGCGTCGAGGCATGATTTTCGCTACCTCATCCCGACGCGCGGCATTTCTTGCCGTTTCGTCGGACCCCGCCGGACCACGCCACAGCACGCCGCAGCGTGCTGGATCTCGCCTGCAACAGGACAATAACCAGACATGCCTTACCGCCCACGACGGCTTTCCCCCGCTCACGCCCTGCTGCTCACCACGTTTTGCGCGAGCGGAGCCGCTCACGCTACCGTCGCCGTGCTGCAACCCGCGCGCGAAGCGGCGGCTTCCCAGCCGCTCGAACTGACGCTGCTTTATACCGATGACGACGCAAAAGCACTCGCCGTCGATGTGCCGAAACAACTGACACAACTGACCGTGAATCTGACCAACGGCGACCTGCCGCCCGCGCCGTTGACGCTCACACGCGATCCCAAGGTGCCCGACCGTCTGCGGCTTGCGCCGGGGCAGTATCGACGGGTGCGGTTTTCGGCGCCCTGGCCGGACGCGGCGCGCGGCACGGTGAAGATCGATCCGGTGGGCTTCGACGCCTCGCCGATGCTGGTCACGATCAACCGCGGCGAGTCGCAGACGCAGGTCGCGGCCGCCGAGCATCGCGAAACGCAGGCGACCACGCCCTCGCAACTCGCGACCGCCACGGCCGCGGCGAACACGCAGGCAGCGCCGACCTCGACGGCGGATACCCTGCTGTCGGGCCGCTTCTCGAGCTTCGAGCCGATTTATTTCGCCGATGGCAAGAACGGCGACAACCTCGCCAAGTTCCAGTTCAGCTTCAAGTACCGGCTGCATTTGCCGGACGATCCGCGTTCGCGCGGCTTCCTGGACAACCTCTACTTCGGCTACACGCAGACGGCCATCTGGAATCTCTCAGCGGAGTCGGTGCCGTTCCGCGACATCAGCTTCCAGCCGCAGCTGTTCTACTACGTGCAGGACACGGGCTGGAACAGTCCGCTCTACACGCGCATGGGCATGGCGGCCGGTATCGGACATGAATCGAACGGCAAGAGCGGCGCGGATTCACGGGCGATCAACATCGCCTTCGTACGGCCGACCTGGGAATTCGGCGACCTCGACAGCAATCACCTGACGCTCTCGCCGAAGTTCTACTATTACCTGTCGAAGTCGGGGAATCAGGACATCGCGGATTATCGCGGGTATGTGGACTTTCTCGTGAAGTACGGCAGCCCGGACGGCCTGCAACTCGCGACCACGCTGCGCAAGGGCACCAAGCACTGGTACGGCAGCGTCGATTCGCAGCTCACCTATCCGCTGGCCAAGCTGATCGGGAGCGCATGGGGCGGGTATCTGTTCGTGAGCTACTTCAACGGCTACGGCGAGGATATCCTCGATTACAACCAGCGACATCACTGGATCGCGCGGATAGGCTACAGTATCGCGCGCTGACTTTTCTTTTGTTTCCGATCGCTTGGTCGCCGGGCCGCATTGCGGACGGCGGCGGGCCATGAACCGTTCTTATGTCTTCCATTCTTCACGATCAGCCCGACAGCCCGTGCATCGGCGTGTGCTCCACCCTCTTCGACGATGTCTGCAAAGGCTGCGGCCGCACGGCCGTCGAGGTGTCCAACTGGGTGTTTCTCTCCGATGAGGAGAAGCGCGTGGTCTGGGAACGCATACGGCGCGAAGGCACCGCGATGCGGTTCCGCAACGACCATCTGTAAATCTGGAAGCAGACGCAAAAACGGCCCGCTCTTGCGAGACGGGCCGTTGCATATGTCGCGCAGCTAGCGGACTTACTGAATCCCCTGGCTCGCCAGGAAGTCCTCGTAATTCCCGCCGAAGTCCCGCAACGTGCCGTCGGTCTTCACTTCGATGATCCGGTCCGCCAGGCCGCTCACGAACTCGCGGTCATGCGACACGAAGATCAGCGTGCCTTCGAACTTCTCGAGCGCGATCTGCAGCGACTCGATCGATTCCATGTCCATGTGATTGGTCGGCTCGTCCATCAGCAGCACGTTGTGGCGGCCGAGCATCAGCTTGCCCCAGATCATGCGGCCCTTCTCGCCGCCCGACAGCACCTTCACGTTCTTCTTGATGTCGTCCGCATTGAACAGCAGACGGCCGAGCGTGCCGCGCATCATCTGCTCGTCGTCGCCTTCCTTGCGGTACTGGTCGATCCACTCGGTCAGCGTCTCGTCCTTCGGAAACTCTTCGTACGTGTCCTGCGGCATGTAGCCGACATTCGCATTCTCGGCCCACTTCACCGTGCCGTGATCGAGATCCAGCGCGCCCTTGAGCGACTTGAGCAGCGTGGTCTTGCCCGCGCCGTTCTCGCCGATGATCGCGATGCGTTCGCCCGGCTGCACCGACAACGAAAAGTTCTGGAAGATGGTGCGGTCGTACTTCTTGGTCAGGTCTTCCGCCACGACCGCGATGTTGTGCAGCTTCTTTTCGAACTCGAAGCGGATGAACGGGTTCTGACGCGACGACGGCTTGAATTCCTCGATCTTGATCTTGTCGATCATCTTCAGACGGCTGGTGGCCTGACGCGCCTTCGACTTGTTGGCCGAGAAGCGCCGCACGAAGTCCTGCAAGTCCGCCACGCGTTCCTTCGCCTTCTGGTTGGCGGCCTGCTGACGCTCGCGCGCCTGCGTGGAGGCCAGCATGTAGTCGTCGTAGTTGCCCGGCCAGACCTTCAGCGTGCCGTAGTCCATGTCCGCCATGTGCGTGCACACCTGGTTCAGGAAGTGGCGATCATGGGAGATGATGATCATCGTCGAGTTGTACTGGTTGAGCACGTCTTCCAGCCAACGGATCGAGTTGATGTCCAGGTTGTTGGTCGGCTCGTCGAGCAGCAGCACGTCGGGCTTCGAGAACAGCGCCTGCGCCAGCAGCACGCGCAGTTTCCAGCCCGGCGCCACATTGCTCATCGGGCCGTTGTGATCGCTGATGTTGATGCCGATGCCCAGCAGCAGCTCGCCCGCGCGCGCCTCGGCCGTGTAGCCGTCGTATTCCGCGAACTTGGCTTCCAGGTCCGCCGCGCGCATGTAGTCGTCGTCGGTGGCGTCGGGGTTGGCGTAGATCGCGTCGCGCTCGGTCATCGCGGCCCACATCTCGGTGTGACCCAACATGACGACGTCGAGCACGCGCATGTCTTCGTAGGCGAACTGGTCCTGGCGCAGCTTGCCCAGGCGGACGTTCGGCTCCAGCATCACGTTGCCGGAACTGGGCTCGAGATCGCCGCCCAGAATCTTCATGAAGGTGGATTTGCCGCAGCCGTTCGCCCCGATCAGTCCATAGCGATTCCCTCCGCCGAACTTGACCGAGATGTTCTCGAAGAGGGGCTTGGGCCCGAATTGCATGGTGATGTTGGCGGTAGACAGCACGGCGCGTCCTTTCGAATGGGGTACGACGAAAAACCTGAGATTTTAGCAGCTTTTGGCGGGGTTTGAGGCGTGTTCAGGCCCGAAAGGCCTTCGCGCGTGCCGCAAAAGGGTGCCTTTAAACGATTCGGGGCGCAGCGATAGCCGCTGCGCCCCGTGCGTTCCTGCGACATTCCGCACGTGGCGGACGCGCGCCTGTGGTCAGGTGCGCTCGGCGATGAACGCTTTCACGACGTCTGCATCCGCAGGAACGATATCGAACCTTTGTGGCAGTTTTTCAAGTCCCGCGAACGCCGCCGGACGCTCCGGCTCGCGATTCAGCGCTTCGCGGATCGTTTCGCCGAACTTGATCGGCTGCGCGGTTTCGAGAACGATCATCGGCACGCCGGGCTTCAGGTTCTCGCGCGCGACCTTCACGCCATCCGCCGTATGGGTGTCGATCATCGTGTGATAGCGCTCAAACACGTCGCGAATGGTGTTCACGCGGTCGTCGTGTCCGCTCTTGCCCGACACGAAGCCGAATTCCTTCACGCGCGCGAAATCGCCGCTCGCGGCGAGGTCGAAGCCGCCCTTTTCCTCGACGTCGTGGAACAGTTGCAGCACGCGCGCCGGATCGCGTCCGAGCAGGTCGTACACGAACCGCTCGAAGTTCGACGCCTTCGAGATGTCCATGCTCGGGCTCGTCGTGTGATATGTCTCCGCCGCGCCGCGCACGCGATACACACCGGTGCGGAAGAACTCGTCGAGCACGTCGTTTTCATTCGTGGCGACAACCAATTGGTCGATCGGCAGGCCCATCATGCGCGCGATGTGTCCCGCGCACACGTTGCCGAAATTGCCCGACGGCACCGTGAACGACACCTTCTGGCTGTTGTCCGTGGTCGCCGCGAAATAGCCGCGGAAGTAGTACACAATCTGCGCGACGACGCGCGCCCAGTTGATCGAATTGACCGTGCCGATCTTGTGGCGCGCCTTGTAGGCGTGATCGTTGGACACAGCCTTCACGATGTCCTGGCAATGGTCGAAGTTGCCTTCCACCGCGAGGTTGAAGATGTTGGGATCCTGCAGCGAGAACATCTGCGCCGTCTGGAACGCGCTCATCTTCTTGTGCGGCGAAAGCATGAACACGCGTACGCCGGCCTTGCCGCGCATCGCGTATTCGGCGGCGCTGCCGGTGTCGCCGGAGGTGGCGCCCAGGATGTTCAGCGTCTCGCCATGTTTCGCCAGCGCGTACTCGAACAGGTTGCCCAGCAGCTGCATCGCCATGTCCTTGAACGCGAGCGTCGGACCGTTCGACAGTTCCAGCAGCGACAGCGCCGTGCCGTTCTCGACGCCGAGCGTCCTGAGCGGCGTGATCTGCACCGCGCTTTCCTCGTGGCGCACGTTGCTGTACACCTGCGCGGTGTAGGTCTTGCGCGTGAGCGAGCGGAGATCGGCGGCGGGAATGTCGTCGCTGAACTTCGAGAGCACCTCGAACGCGAGATCCGCGTACGACAGCGTGCGCCAGCGCGCGAGTTCGTCGGCGCCGACTTTCGGATAATCCGCCGGCAGATACAGGCCGCCGTCTTTCGCGAGTCCGCCCAGCAGGATGTCGGAGAACGTGTGGCGCTCGTTGCTGCCCGCGCCGCGCGTCGAAATGTAGTTCATGTCACGTACCTGATCAGTTGAGCGCTTCCATGCGCAGCTTCGTCACCTTCGAGACCACCGTGGACAGCGCCTCGATCTCCGCGATCGCCGCGTTCACGTTCTTTTCCACCGTCTCGTGCGTGATGAGGATGATGTCGGTCTCGCCCTTGCCGGCGCCGTCCACTTCCTCCGACTCCTTCTGCAACAGCGCGTCGATGGAAATGCCCTTGTCCGCCAGGATGCGCGTGATGTTGGCGAGCACGCCGGTCACGTCGGCGACGCGCAGACGCAGGTAGTAGCCGCTCGTCACGTCGTCGATCGGCAGGATGGGGGTGTTCGAGAGGCTGTCCGGCTGGAACGCCAGGTGCGGCACGCGATGCTCCGGATCCGCCGTATGCAGGCGCGTCACGTCGACGAGATCCGCGACCACCGCCGATGCCGTCGGCTCCGCGCCCGCGCCCTTGCCGTAGTACAGCGTGGTGCCGACCGCGTCGCCATGCACGACGACCGCGTTCATCGCGCCCTCGACGTTCGCCAGCAGGCGCTTCGCCGGGATCAGCGTGGGATGCGTGCGCAGTTCGATGCCCTGTTCCGTGCGCCGCGCGATGCCCAGCAGCTTGATGCGGTAGCCGAGGTCTTCGGCATAGCGGATGTCGATGGCGGCGAGCTTGCTGATGCCTTCCACGTAGGCGCGCTCGAACTGCACCGGCACGCCGAACGCAATGGCGCTCATGATCGTGACCTTGTGCGCGGCGTCGACGCCTTCGATGTCGAAGGTCGGGTCCGCTTCCGCGTAGCCGAGTTCCTGCGCGGCCTTGAGCGCAGTGGCGAAGTCGAGCCCGCGGTCGCGCATTTCGGAGAGGATGTAGTTCGTGGTGCCGTTGATGATGCCGGCGATGTACGCGATGCGGTTCGCCGTCAGGCCTTCGCGCAGCGCCTTGATGATCGGAATGCCGCCGGCCACCGCGGCTTCGAACGCGACCATGACGCCCTTGGCGCGCGCCGCTTCGAAGATTTCCGTGCCGTGCACCGCGAGCAGCGCCTTGTTGGCGGTGACCACGTGCTTGCCGTTGGCGATGGCGCGCAGCACGAGTTCGCGCGCGAAGCCCGTGCCGCCGATCATTTCGCAGACGATCGCGATGGACGGGTCGTCCACCACCGCATTGAAGTCGTCCGTCACCGCAATGCCTTGCGCCGTGGCCGCTTCGGCCTTGGCCGGCGTGCGCAGGGCGATGCGCGAGATTTCGATGCCGCGGCCCGCCCGGCGTTTGATTTCTTCCTGGTTGCGGCGCAGCACCGTGAAGGTGCCGCTGCCGACCGTGCCGAAGCCCAATAGTCCTACTTTGATCGGTTCCATGCAGCGTGCTTCTTTAAAAGGGAAATTAAGCGGAGTGGCGTTTGCGATAACCGTCGAGGAATCGGGCGATGCGATTCACGGAGTCGGCAAGGTCGTCGACATTCGGCAGGAAAACCACGCGGAAGTGATCCGGCGTCGGCCAGTTGAAGCCCGTGCCCTGCACCAGCAGCACGCGCTCCTCCAGCAGGAGATCCGTGATGAACTGCTGGTCGTCCTGGATCGGGTACATCTTCGGATCGAGGCGCGGGAACATGTAGAGCGCCGCCTGCGGCTTCACGCAGGTCACGCCCGGAATGGCGGTGAGCATGTCGTAGGCGAGCTCGCGCTGCTTGTAGAGGCGTCCGCCCGGCAGGATCAGGTCGTTGATGCTCTGGTAGCCGCCGAGCGCCGTCTGGATCGCGTACTGGCCCGGGACGTTCGGGCACAGGCGCATCGACGCCAGGATGCCCAGCCCTTCGAGATAGTCCTTCGCGCGGCGGCGGTTCTCTTCGATCAGCCCGGAAATGGCCATCCAGCCCGCGCGGTAGCCGCACGAGCGATAGCTCTTCGACAGGCTGTTGAAGGTCACCGTGATGACGTCTTCGGAGAGCGCGGCCATCGACGTGTGCGTGAGGCCGTCGTAGATGATCTTGTCATAGACCTCGTCGGCGAAAATGATGAGGCCGTGCTCGCGCGCGATCGCAATCAGGTCCAGCAGCAGCTGATCCGAGTACAGCGCGCCGGTCGGGTTGTTCGGGTTGATGACGACGAGCGCCTTGGTGTTCGGCGTGATCTTCGCGCGGATGTCGTCGAGGTCGGGCATCCAGCCGTTGCCTTCGTCGCACAGGTAGTGCCGCGGCGTGCCGGCCGAAAGGCTCACGGCCGCCGTCCACAGCGGATAGTCGGGCGCGGGCAGCAGGACTTCGTCGCCGTCGTTGAGGAGCGCCTGCATGGCCATGACGATCAGCTCGGACGCACCATTGCCGATGTAGATGTCGTCCAGACCCACCCCTTCCACGCCCTTCTGCTGCGTGTAATGCATGATCGCCTTGCGCGCGGCGAACACGCCTTTCGAATCCGAGTAACCCGACGAACCCGGCAGGTTGCGGATCATGTCCTGGATGATCTCGTCGGGCGCCTCGAAACCGAACGGGGCCAGATTGCCGATGTTGAGCTTGATGATGCGGTGGCCTTCTTCCTCGAGGCGCTTCGCGTGCTCGAGCACGGGTCCGCGAATGTCGTAGCAGACGTTTTGCAGCTTGTTGGATTTCAGAATCGGTTTCACGGCTGGCGCTCTGGTCTGGATGTGTGGACGGACGTTGTCTGGTTCGATGCGGCTTGGGCGTCGTAACCGCTGATGTTGCACGCCTGAGGTTGCGCGATTCCGGCCCGGTCGTCCGTGCGTCCAGCCTCGCGCGCGGACAGCGTGCAGACGAGCGTGGCAGACCGGGATGGGGAGCCTGGGCTTCGAAAGCGACTTCAACCTGGGCTGATGAGTTTCGGGCAAGCCGCCCGGGCGTCGGACGACATATTCTAGACGCAGCGCCGGGTAGGCTTGAGCGTTGCGGACCGGGGACTAAGCCGGAGGCGGCGATTGCGCGCGATGGCGGCTTGTGGCGGCAGCGAGCGCAACGGGCGGCGCGAGCGGGCCCGGCAGCCGGAAAGTTATAATTTACTGATTATGGCTCCGTTGCGCAATGCACCAAAGCCGCGCCGCCGCGCCCTGCGGGCGGGCGCGCGTGATCTGGCCGGCGCGTCCGCCGGCCTGCACGTCGCGTAACACTTGCCGGGCCCTTCATCCCTTCCCTGCCGGATCACTGTTTTGAAACTTCACCAGGATTCCACCAGCGCACTCAATACCATCACGAGCTACGGAGACGGATTCGTCGCGATCAACCTCGAACGGCACGAAGGCAGCGTGATCGTGATGCCCGAAACGCCGGTGACCGCATGGCCGGTTGCGTCGTTCGACGCGCTGGCCCCTGAGCACTTCCAGGCGCTGATAGAAGGCGCGCCCGAGGTGGTCATCTTCGGCAGCGGCACGCGCCTGCGCTTTCCGCATCCGCGCCTGACGGCGAGCCTGGCCCAGCATCGCATCGGCGTCGAAACGATGGACTTCGGCGCCGCCTGCCGGACCTACAACATCCTGATGTCCGAAGGCCGGCGCGTGGCGGCGGCCTTGCTGATCGAGCGCTGATCGCGCGCTGATCGATTCGGGGCATACGCCCGGAGTGCGCTAAGGAACCGTTAAGGAACGGCTGGCAGACTCCGGCCGCGCGCCTGAAATCGGTGCAGGCTGCGATGCAGGCGAGCACGCTCCAGCAGGTCGCGCCGTGGCGTACTGATAAACTCCCGCCCGGCATTCATGGCAACGGACCGCAGGACGCGGGACCGGCGCGGCGGCAACGCAGACGCGCCCGACGCCGCGAATACCCCGAACCACCGGGCGTTCCCGCCCCTTTCGTTCCACTAGCGCCGCGCATCGCGGCATCGGACAGGTCGACTTCATGAACGATACGCCTTCGCGGCTACCGCTCACCCGTCTCGCGCTCATTCTTCTGGTCCTGGCGCTCGCGCTCGTCTGGTTCGGGCCGCTGGGCTATCGCCATCTGGTGCCGAGCGACGAAGGCCGCTACGCCGAAATGGCCCGCGAGATGTTCGTGACCGGCGACTGGATCACGCCGCGCTACAACGGCTACAAGTATTTCGAGAAACCGCCCCTGCAAACTTGGGCAAACGCGCTGACCTTCGCGTGGTTCGGCATCGGCGAATGGCAAGCTCGGCTTTACACGGCGCTCACGGGCTTTGCCGGCGTGCTGTTGGTGGGCTATACCGGCACGCGCGTGTTCAACGCGATGACGGGGTTCGCCGCCGCCGTGGTGCTCGCGACCTGCCCCTACTGGAACCTGATGGGCCACTTCAACACGCTCGACATGGCCCTGTCGTTCTGGATGCAGGTCACGCTGTGCGCGCTGCTGCTGGCGCAGCGTCCCGGCCTCCCGGCGCGCGCCGTGCGCGGCTGGATGTGGCTGTGCTGGGCCGGCATGGCCGCGGCGGTGCTGTCGAAGGGTCTGGTCGGGCTGATCCTGCCGGGCGCCGTGCTGATCCTCTATTCGCTCGTCGCGCGCGACTGGGCACTCTGGAAGCGGCTCTATATCGGCAGCGGGCTGATCGTGTTCCTGGTCATCACCGCGCCGTGGTTCGTGCTCGTGCAGATGAAGAATCCCGAATTCTTCAACTTCTTCTTCATCGTCCAGCAATTTCAGAGATATCTGACGCCCGAGCAGAATCGCCCGGGCGCGTTCTATTACTTCGTGCCCGTGCTGCTGGTCGGCTTCCTGCCGTGGCTGTCGGTGGCCGCACAGAGCGTCTGGCACGGCATCCGCACGCCGCGCCAGCCGAACGGCTTCGCGCCCGTCACCCTGCTGCTGATCTGGTCGGCGTTCATCTTCCTGTTCTTCAGCGCGTCGCACTCGAAGCTCATCTCCTACGTGCTGCCCGTCGCGCCGGCGCTGGCGCTGGTGATCGGGCTCTATCTGCCGTCGCTGACGCCGCAGCGCTACCGCATGCATCTGATCGGCTATGCCGTGTTCCTGGTCGCGGCGGCGCTCGGGGCGATCTTCATCGGCCGTGCGGGCAGCGCCAACACGCCGAACGCGCTCTATCGCGTCTTCCAGCTGTGGGTGTGGGCCGGGCTCGCCGTGGCCTTCGTCGCGACGCTGGTCGCGCTGTGGCTGAACCGCCGCAGCGTGCTGGCGGGCGCCACCGGACTGGGCGCCGCGTGGCTGCTGCTGGGCACGATCGCCGGCTCCGGCCACGATGTCTTCGGCACGCAGAGTTCGGGCGTGCAGCTCGTGCCGTCCGTCAAGGCCGCGATGGCGAAACTGCCGCCCGACACGCCCTTCTATTCGATCGCCAAGCTCGATCACACGATGCCCTTCTACCTCGGCCACACGATGATCATGGTCGGCGAAGCGGACGAACTGACCTTCGGCGTGCATGCGGAGCCGCAGAAATGGGTGCCGAGCATCGACGAATGGGTCCGGATCTGGGATTCGGAGCACGCCGCGCTCGCGCTGATGCCGCCCTATCGTTACGACGAGCTGGAGAAACGTCACGTGCCCATGCAGGTGATCGCGCGCGACGAGCGTCGCGTGATCGTCGAGAAACCACAGCCCTGAGCCTTCGAATGCCTTTCGGCCGCGCACTTGAAGCGCACGGCCGTGCGGCATTTGGCGGCGAACCGGGTATCCTAGATCCGCACCCGACCTTTCACGATGAACCTGATTTCTCTCATTTGCATCATCATCGGCGTATCGTTGAACGCATGCGCCCAGTTGCTGCTCAAAGCCGGCGTGAACGCGGTGGGCCATTTCGACTTCACGCCTGCCAATATCGTGCCCGTCGGGATGAAGATCGCCACGCAGCTTCCGATCATCGGCGGACTGAGCTGTTATGTGCTGAGCGTGGTCGTGTGGATCGTCGGGCTGTCGCGCGTGGACGTGTCGATCGCCTATCCGATGCTCTCGCTCGGCTACGTCGTCAACGCATTCGCGGCGTGGTACCTGTTCGGCGAAGTGCTGTCGATGCAGCGGCTCATCGGCATCGGCATCATCCTGGTCGGCGTGGTGGTGCTCGCGCGCGGCTGAAGCGCGGCCTGCCTCGCGTCCCGACCCGCGGCGGCCCTGTCCGGATCAATCATCAATTACAACGCATAGCCCATGACTCAAACCTCGCGGCCGTTCCTGCCTTTCGTGAAGCCCGACATCGACGAAGAAACCATCCAGGGCGTGGTCGACGTGCTGCGTTCGGGCTGGATCACCACCGGCCCGCAGAACCAGCAGTTCGAAGCGGAGCTGTCGGCGTATTGCGGCGGCCGGCCGGTGCGGGTGTTCAACTCCGGCACCTGCACGATGGAAATCGGCCTGCGCATCGCGGGCGTCGGCGCGGGCGACGAAGTCATCACCACGCCGATGACCTGGGTGTCCACGGCGAACGTGATCCTCGAAGTGGGCGCGACGCCGGTGTTCGTCGACATCGATCCGGTCACGCGCAATCTCGACCTGAACCTGCTCGAAGCCGCCATCACGCCGCGCACGAAAGCCATCATGCCGGTGTATCTGGCGGGGCTGCCGGTGGACATGGACCGGCTCTATGAGATCGCGCGGGCGCACGGGCTGCGCGTGATCGAGGACGCGGCGCAGGCCTTCGGGTCGAGCTGGAACGGCAATCGCATCGGCGCCCTCGGCGACCTGGTCTCGTTCAGCTTCCACGCGAACAAGAACCTGACGTCGATCGAAGGCGGCGCGCTCGTGCTCAACAACGAGGACGAGGCGGAGCTTGCGCGCAAGTACCGCCTGCAAGGCATTACGCGGACCGGTTTCGACGGCATGGACTGCGACGTCCTCGGCGGCAAGTACAACCTGACCGACGTCGCGGCGCGCGTCGGGCTCGGCCAGTTGCGCCAGATCGACCGCTTCACGGAAAAACGCCGCCAGCTGGCGCGCGCGTACTTCGACGCGTTTGAAGGCGGCGCCGCCGTGCGCCTCGGCACGGGCCTGCCGCTGCGCAACTTCAGCGACGCCAACTGGCACATGTTCCAGATCGCGTTGCCGCTGGAGCGGCTCACGCTCACGCGCGCCGAGTTCATGGAGGAGATGAAGGAACGCGGCGTCGGCACGGGCGTGCACTATCCGGCGCTGCATCTGTTCACGCTGTATCGCGCGCGCGGTTTCCACGAAGGCATGTTCCCGCATGCCGAGGAGCTCGGCGCGGCCACGCTCACGCTGCCGCTCTTCACGCTGATGGAGACCGCCGACGTGGAGCATGTCGTGAGCTCCATCGATGCGATCTGCGAGCAGTTCGGGCGATGAACACGCCATGAGAAACGCACAAGACATGCACCCGCCAATCACGGGCAACCCAGGGACAACCAGCGCAACATGAGTCATTTCGATTTTCCGGCGACTTCCCCCGAGCTTTCGGTGATCATCCCCGTCTACAACGAGGAAGCCGGCCTCGCCGCCCTGTTCCAGCGCCTGTATCCGGCGCTCGACGCGCTCGGCACGTCGTACGAGGTGATCTTCATCAACGACGGCAGCCGGGACAAGTCGGCGGCGCTGCTCGCGAAGCAGTTCCACGCGCGCCCCGACACTACCCGCGTCATCCTGCTGAACGGCAACTACGGCCAGCATATGGCGATCCTCGCGGGCTTCGAGCAGTCGCGCGGCGAGATCGTCGTCACGCTCGACGCCGACCTGCAGAATCCGCCCGAGGAAATCGGCAAGCTGGTGGCGAAGATGCACGAGGGCTACGACTACGTCGGCACGATCCGCCAGCAGCGCCAGGACAGCCTGTGGCGCAAGAAGGCGTCGCGCGCGATGAACCGGCTGCGCGAGCGCATCACCAAGATCCGCATGACGGACCAGGGCTGCATGCTGCGCGCCTACAGCCGCCATATCATCGACACGATCAACCGCTGCGGCGAGATCAATACCTTCATTCCGGCCCTCGCCTACACCTTCGCGCAGAACCCGATCGAAGTGGACGTGGCCCACGAGGAGCGCTTCGCGGGCGAATCCAAGTATTCGCTCTACAGCCTCATCCGCCTGAACTTCGACCTGGTCACCGGGTTCTCGGTGGTGCCGCTGCAATGGCTGTCGTTCATCGGCGTGATTCTCTCGGTGGGATCGGCGGGCCTGTTCCTGCTGCTGCTGATCCGCCGCTTCATGTTCGGCGCGGAAGTCCAGGGTGTGTTCACCCTGTTCGCCATCACCTTCTTCATGCTCGGCGTGATCATCTTCGCGCTCGGGCTGCTGGGCGAATACATCGGCCGGATCTACCAGCAAGTGCGCGCGCGGCCGCGCTATCTGGTGCAGACCATCCTCGAAGAACGCGACGGCCTGCCCACCGCCACCCGGCCACTGCAGGACGCCGTGCAGCAGGTCGCCGTGGTCACGCGCGAGGAAGACGGCGCATGAAGCCGCGCGCAGTCGTCTTCGCCTATCACGACGTCGGCGTGCGTTGCCTGCAGGTGCTGCTCGCGCGCGGCGTGGAGGTCGCGCTCGTCGTCACGCACGAGGACAGCGCGAGCGAGAACATCTGGTTCGGGAGCGTCTCGCAGGTGGCGGCGGAGCATGGCATCGCCACGCTCACCCCGGCCGATCCGAAGTCGCCCGAGCTTCACGAGGCCGTCGAACGCCTCGCACCCGACTTCATCTTCTCGTTCTACTACCGGCACATGCTGCCGGTGGCGCTGCTGTCGCTCGCGCGGCGCGGCGCGTACAACATGCACGGCTCGCTGCTGCCGAAGTACCGCGGCCGCGTGCCCACCAATTGGGCGGTGCTCAACGGCGAGACCGAATCCGGCGCGACGCTGCATGAAATGGCCGCGAAGCCCGACGCCGGCGCGATCCTCGCGCAGACGCCGGTGCCCATCCTGCCCGACGATACCGCCGCGCAGGTCTTCGACAAGACCGTGGTCGCCGCCGAGCAGACGCTCTGGCGCGTGCTGCCCGCGCTGCTGGCCGGCGACGCGCCGCGCCTGCCGAACGATCTCGCCGCCGGCAGCTACTACGGCGGGCGCAAGCCGGAAGACGGGCGCATCGACTGGACGCAGCCGGCCGCGCGCGTCTACAACCTGGTTCGCGCCGTGGCGCCGCCTTATCCGGGCGCGTTCACGGATCTCGGCGCTGACCGCTTCATCGTCGCGCGTGCGCGGCTCGTGCCGGAAACCGGCGCACCGGGCGTCACGCCGGAAAGGCTCGGTGAGCTGCGCGGTTTGCCCCCGGGCCTTGCCGTGACGGATAATGCGCTGTTCGGCGTGTGCGGCGATGGCCGCGTCATCGCCATCCACGAATTGCGCCATCGGCCGCTGTCCGCCGACGGTCAACCCGTGGGCGACGAGCGCGCCATCAGCCCTGCCGAATTCGCCACCGCTTTCGGCCGCCTCACTCAATCCTCTCGTCATTCATGAAAAAAGTTCTGATCCTGGGTGTGAACGGCTTCATCGGCCACCACCTGTCCAAGCGCATCCTCGAGACCACCGACTGGGAAGTCTTCGGGATGGACATGCAAACCGATCGTCTGGGCGACCTCGCAAATCACGAACGGATGCACTTCTTCGAAGGCGACATCACGATCAACAAGGAGTGGGTCGAGTATCACGTCAAGAAGTGCGACGTGATCCTGCCGCTGGTCGCCATCGCGACGCCCGCCACCTACGTGAAGCAGCCGCTGCGCGTGTTCGAACTCGACTTCGAGGCGAACCTGCCCATCGTCCGTTCAGCCGTGAAGTACGGCAAGCACCTGGTGTTTCCGTCGACGTCCGAGGTGTACGGCATGTGCACCGACGAGCAGTTCGACCCGGAGAACTCGCAGCTCTCCTACGGCCCGATCAACAAGCCGCGCTGGATCTACGCGTGCTCCAAGCAGCTGATGGACCGTGTGATCTGGGGCTACGGCATGGAAGGCCTGAACTTCACGCTGTTCCGTCCGTTCAACTGGATCGGCCCGGGCCTTGACTCCATCTACACGCCGAAGGAAGGGTCGTCGCGCGTGGTGACGCAGTTCCTCGGCCATATCGTGCGCGGCGAGAACATCAGCCTGGTCGACGGCGGCGCGCAGAAGCGCGCGTTCACCGACATCGACGATGGCATCGGCGCGCTGATGAAGATCATCGAGAACAAGGGCGGCGTGGCCAGCGGCAAGATCTATAACATCGGCAACCCGAAGAACAACTTCTCGGTGCGCGAGCTGGCCGGCAAGATGCTGGCGCTCGCCAACGAATATGCCGAATACGCGGACACGGCGAAGAAAGTCCAGCTCGTCGAGACCTCGTCGGGCGCGTACTACGGCGAGGGCTACCAGGACGTGCAGAACCGCGTGCCGAAGATCGACAACACGATGCAGGAACTCGGCTGGGCCCCGCAGGCCACCATGGACGACGCGCTGCGCAAGATCTTCGAAGCGTATCGCGGGCACGTGGGCGAAGCCCGCAAGCTCGTCGAGCAGGCGTAAGGGCGAGGAAGCCGCGTGGCACGCATTGTCCTCAAGATCGACGTCGATACCCTGCGCGGCACGCGCGAAGGCGTGCCCAACCTCGGGCGTCTGCTCGACCAGTACGCCGCGCGCGCCACCTTCCTCTTCAGCCTCGGCCCGGACCATACCGGCTGGGCCTTGCGCCGCGTCTTTCGGCCGGGCTTCCTGAAGAAGGTGTCGCGCACCTCGGTGGTCGAGCACTACGGGCTCAGGACGCTGATGTACGGCGTGCTGCTGCCGGGACCGGACATCGGCCGCGAAGCCGTGTCGGAGATGCGCGCCATCCACGAAGCCGGCTTCGAATGCGGCATCCATACGTGGGACCACGTGTACTGGCAGGACAACGTGCGCGCGCGTGACCGCGACTGGACCGTGACGCAGATGCAGCAGAGCCATGCGCGCTTCATCGAGATCTTCGGCGCGCCGCCCGTCACGCACGGCGCGGCCGGCTGGCAGATGAACGGCCACGCGTTCGAGCAGATCGACGCGTGGGGCATGCGCTACGCGTCCGACGGCCGCGGCCACACGCCCTATATCCCCGTGCTCGACGGCCGCACGCTGAACCACGTGCAGATGCCCACCACCCTGCCGACGCTCGACGAAGTGCTCGGCGTGGCGGGTGTCGACGAAAGCAACGTCGCCGCGCATCTGCTGAAGCACACCGAGAACAACCCGCACGACCAGGTGTTCACGCTGCACGCGGAGCTCGAAGGCCAGAAGCTCGCGCCCGTGTTCGGAGAACTGCTGGCCGGCTGGCGCGCGCAGGGACACGTCTTCGCCACGATGGGCGATTATCATGCGGCGCTGGACCGCGCGACGCTGCCCACGTACCCTGTCACGTGGGGCGAGATTCCGGGCCGCGCGGGCGAACTCATCGTCCAGCCGGGCTGAAATCCCGCCCGGGCAGCGCGCCCGAGCCTCGCGCGCGGCGCGCGTGCAGATCGTCTCCCTCACCAACAATCCACAACAACGGAGAAGCCTTCGTGTCAGTCGCTGTCGACCAGCCCGTTCCCGATTTCACCGCACCCGCAACCGGCGGCGAGTTCACCCTCTCCTCCCTGCGCGGCAAGAAGGTCGTGCTGTTTTTCTATCCGAAGGACAACACGCCGGGTTGCACGACCGAAAGCCTGCAGTTCCGCGACCACTACGAGCTGTTCCGGAAGGCCGGCGCGGAAGTGGTCGGCATCTCGCGCGACAGCGTGAAGTCGCACGACAACTTCAAGGCCAAGCTGGAGCTGCCCTACACGCTGGTGTCGGACGGCGACGAAGCCATCTGCGCACAGTTCGATGTCATCAAGATGAAGAAGATGTACGGCAAGGAAGTGCGCGGCATCGAGCGCTCGACCTTCCTGATCGACGCCCAGGGCGTGCTGCGGCAGGAGTTCCGCGGCGTGCGCGTGCCGGGGCACGTCGAGGCCATCGTGGAGGCTGTACAAGCCATTTGAGGCACGATATATTGGTTCGCAATGAGCGCCTGTCCCTTCACTTTCCTCCTTCCCGGCACCAGCCGTCGTGCGCCCTGCGGCGCGGTCGGCATGGATCCGGGTTATCCGGGCGGTGAGGCAGCGGGTCGGCGCAGGCGCTCTGAAAGAGAAGTCAGCCGCTGGTTCCGGTAGTCGGAACGGCGGCTTTTTTATTGGGCATCGCGCGGAGCGACGCACTTTCCCCACCGCGCAATGATCCACTGACGCAATCCCGAGGAGCAGATCGACACCTAGGCGAACCGGCGTTTTCGACATTGAAGCGCGCCGCCGGGCGCAAACTGCGGCACGCGTCTCGCTGCGAGGGCGGACGAGCAGGATGCGACAGGCGGCGCACGATACACGACCCGATTCCTTTCGAGGGAACACCATGCCTTTGCCTACCGCCCCGGCCAAGCTCGGCCATCTCCTTCCGTCCGACGAGTACAAGGCCAAAGCCCGGCCTTCGAAATCGTCGAAGAAGCCCGCTGCAGCGAGCGACGACGACGCCCATGGCGGCGCCGCCACGGCCACCGCCGAACGTCCCGCGAACGCGGCGCACACGCTGCGCGCCATCGCCAGCGAAGTGCTGACCCAGATTCCCGCCGAAGCGCAGGTGGATGCGGCCGTGCCGCCGCCCGCGCCCGGCACCATCCCCGCGCGCGGCCGCAAATCGCGGCAGACCGCGGCGCTGTTGCAGCCGGCGCCCCCCGTCCGGTCGAAACAGGACGACACCGAAGCACGCGCCGAACGCATTGAGCAGGCCGATGCGCCTGTCGCGAGCGCCCCGTCGAACGCGAAGGAAACGCGCGCGTCCGGCAAACGCCGCAAGGGCGCCGCTGCCGAAGCCGAATTGCGCAAGCTGTTCGTGCTCGACACCAACGTGCTGATGCACGATCCGAGCTCGCTGTTCCGCTTCGAGGAACACGACGTCTATCTGCCGATGATGACGCTCGAAGAGCTCGACAACCACAAGAAGGGCATGTCCGAAGTGGCGCGCAATGCGCGTCAGGTGAGCCGCACGCTGGACGCGCTCGTCGCGCATGCGGGCAAGATGACGGAAGGCATTCCGCTCGCCGCGCAGGGCAACCGCGACGCGCTCGGCCGCCTGTACTTCCAGACGACGCTCACCGACATCGAGCCGGTCCAGGGCCTGCCGGTCGGCAAGGCCGACAACCAGATCCTCGGCGTCGTGCGTGCGTTGCAGAAGGAGCGCCCGGAAAGCCAGGTCGTGCTGGTGTCGAAAGACATCAACATGCGCATCAAGGCGCACGCGCTCGGACTGCCCGCCGAAGACTACTTCAACGATCAGGTTCTCGAAGACAAGGACCTGCTCTACTCCGGCGTGCGTGCGCTGCCGCAGGACTTCTGGACGCGGCATGCCAAGGGCATGGAAAGCTGGCAGGACACCAAGACCGGCACCACGTATTACCGCGTGACCGGTCCGCTGTGCCCGTCGATGCTCGTCAACGAGTTCGTCTATCTCGAGCCGCAGAACGGCGAGCCGTCGTTCCACGCCGTGGTGCGCGAACTCAACGGCAAGACCGCGCTGCTGCAGACGCTGCGTGACTACGGCCATCACAAGAACAATGTGTGGGGCATCACCGCGCGCAATCGCGAGCAGAACTTCGCCCTCAACCTGCTGATGAACCCGGAAGTCGACTTTGTCACGCTGCTCGGCCAGGCCGGCACCGGCAAGACGCTGATGGCGCTCGCTGCGGGCCTCGCGCAGGTGCTCGACGACAAGCGCTACAACGAGATCATCGTGACGCGGGCCACCGTGCCGGTGGGCGAGGACATCGGCTTCCTGCCGGGCACCGAGGAAGAGAAGATGCAGCCGTGGATGGGCGCCTTCGACGACAACCTCGAAGTGCTCCAGAAGACCGATGACGCCGCCGGCGAATGGGGCCGCGCCGCGACGCAGGAGCTGATCCGCTCGCGTCTCAAGGTGAAGAGCATGAATTTCATGCGCGGCCGGACGTTCGTCGACAAGTACGTGATCATCGACGAAGCGCAGAACCTGACGCCCAAGCAGATGAAGACGCTCGTCACGCGCGCGGGCCCGGGCACGAAGATCGTGTGCCTCGGCAATATCGCGCAGATCGACACGCCTTATCTGACCGAAGGCAGTTCGGGGCTCACGTATGTCGTCGACCGCTTCAAGGGCTGGACGCACAGCGGGCACGTGACGCTGGCGCGCGGCGAACGCTCGCGGCTCGCGGATTACGCGTCGGACATTCTCTAAGCGGCTTTATCGGCTGCCATGCACGGCCCGGCGGAGCGATCCGCCGGGCCGTTTTTCATGACGTTTCCGGTGATATCGCCGTTCCGCGACGGCAACACTTACAGCCGAATCTTCATGTAAAACTTCAACAGCGCTTGCCGCACGCCCGTGCGACGGGCTAGTATCGGCACACTGCCCTTACTGGCGAGCACGCGCTCGCCTTCTGCAATGCGTCGAATCTGGTTGCCGCTTCTCGTGTCCGTGCTGCTCGCCGCGTGTGGTTCCGCGCCGCAGCAGGCCACGCGCAAGCCCGCGTCCAGCACCGCCGCCACCCGCACCTTCAAGCCGCCGCCCGGTTTCCCGACTTTCGTCGATCACAGCATCGGGCGCGAGGAAATCTCCATTCAGGCGATGTCGCTCGTCGGCGTGCCGTATCGCTGGGGCGGCAACACGCCCGATGCGGGCTTCGATTGCAGCGGCCTCGTGCGCTATGTCGTCGGGCGCGCGGCGTCCGTCGATCTGCCGCGCACCACCGGCGAGATGAGTTCGCGCGGCGAATCGGTCGAACCGGACGAAATCGCCGCCGGCGACCTGATCTTCTTCAACACGACCGGGCGGCCGCATTCGCATGTCGGCATCTATGTCGGCAAGCTGCGCTTCGTGAACGCGCCATCGACGGGCGGCACGGTGCGTCTCGATTACCTCACGAATCCGTACTGGGCCAAGCGTTTCGACGGCATACGCCGCGTCGCCGCGCCTAAGGCCGCGCCGACGCCGTTCGATGGCCCGACTTACCTGGCATCGCCTGCGCCTGCGGCACCCGCTGCGGCTCCCGTAGTTCAAGCCGCCGCGCCGGCTCCAGTAGCTCAGGCGGCTCCAGCCGCCCCGGTGACCGCGAGCGCCGACGCCTTTGAACCGCCGCCTTCATCGCTGAGTGCGGCGCAGCGGCAATCGCAAGCGGCCGGCGCGATCGCGCCTGCTGCCGCCACGGCCGCGATCAACGCGTCACCCGATCCGATCCAGGCCGCCGCCGACGCCTTCGAGCCGCCGCCGCCCAGTTCGCGCGCCGCGCAGCAACAGGCGCGCACGGCTCAAACGGCCTATGACAACGCCACGCCTGCTTCCGCAGACCCGCCCGTGCGCGTGATGCGCGCCTCGACCAGCTCGCTCGCCGCGCCGCGTCCCGCACCGAACGACGACCCCATCGCCCGCTTCGCCACCGGAACGAACTGACGCCCGTCGCGCGCGTCTGCTATCGTGTTCCGATCGATTTCACCACGGAGCGCAACACCATGGACTTGGGACTGGCGGGCAAGGTCGTGCTGATCACGGGCGGCAGCAAGGGTATCGGTTTCGCCTGCGCCAAGGCGTTCGCCGCGGAAGGCGCGAAAGTGGCCATCGTCTCGCGCGATGCCGCCAATCTCGCCCGCGCCCGCGAGCAGCTCGCGAGCAGCGGCTATCACGTGCATCTTGCGCGCGCCGACCTGCACGAGGCGCACAGCGCCGACGACGTCGTGGAGGAAGCGAGCGCGGCGCTCGGCCCCATCGACATCCTGATCAACAGCGCGGGCGCCGCAAAACGCTACGATCCCGACACGCTCGACGCCGCCGCGTACAAGGCCGCGATGGACGCCAAGTACTTCTCCTACGTATATCCGCAGCAAGTGGTGCTCAAGCGCATGGCCGAACGCCTGCGCGCCGATCCGCAGGCGGAACCGGGCGCCATCGTCAACATCATCGGGATGGGTGGGAAGATGGCCAGCGACATCCACATCGCGGGCGGCGCCGCCAATGCCGCGCTGATGCTCAATACCGTGGGGCTGGCGCATCACTATGCGAAGCTCGGCATCCGCATCAACGCGATCAATCCGGGCTCGACGCTTACCGAACGCGTCGAGGAAGCGCTCGATCTCGAAGCGAAGCGTCAAGGCGTGACGCGCGATCAGGTGCTCGCCGACAGTCAGGCGAAGGTGCCGTTCGGCCGCTATGCGAAGCCGGAGGAAATCGCCGACGTCGCGCTGTTCCTGGCGAGCCGCCGGGCGAGTTACGTATCGGGCGCGCTGATTCCGATGGACGGCGTCTCGTCGCCGATCATCTGATGCGCATCCGCCCTGCCGTCACGCAGGGCGGACGCGCTTCAAGACGCTTAAAGGAAGCGGTGTCCGAGCCACCAACCCGCTGCGGCGAGCGCGGCGGAGGCCGGAATGGTCAGAATCCACGCCCACACGATGTTGCCCGCGACGCCCCAGCGCACCGCGCTGAACTTCTGCGTCGCGCCCACGCCGACGATCGCGCCCGTGATGGTATGCGTGGTGGACACCGGAATGCCGAGGAACGACGCGAGAAACAGCGTGATCGCCCCGCCCGTCTCCGCGCAGAAACCGCCGACCGGCTTGAGCTTGGTGATCTTCTGACCCATCGTCCGCACGATGCGCCAGCCGCCGAACAGCGTGCCAAGACCCATCGAGAGATAGCACAAGCCGATGACCCAGATCGGCGGCGCATCGGCGGTGGCGGACGCGTAGCCGGTGGCGATCAGCAGCATCCAGATGATGCCGATGGTCTTCTGCGCATCATTGCCGCCGTGGCCGAGCGAATACAGACCCGCCGAAACCAGCTGCATGCGGCGGAAGCGCCGGTCGACCTTCGAGGGCGGCGTGCGGAAATACAGCCACGACACCAGCAGCATGAAGAACGAGCCGAGCACGAAGCCCAGCAGCGGCGAGATGAAGATGAACGCAACCGTCTTCAGCAGGCCGTCCCAGTTGAGCGAGCCCCAGCCCGACTTGGCCAGCGCCGCGCCGACCAGCCCGCCGATCAGCGCATGCGACGAACTCGACGGAATGCCGTAGATCCAGGTGACGATATTCCAGCCGATCGCGCCGACCAGCGCGCCGAAGATCACGTAGTGATCGACGATCTCGGGATCGATGGTGCCCTTCCCGACCGTGGCCGCGACCTTCAGGTGAAAGATGAAATACGCGATGACGTTGAACGCCGCCGCGAAGGCGACCGCTTGTTGCGGCTTGAGCACGCCGGTCGAGACGACCGTGGCGATGGAATTGGCGGCGTCGTGGAAGCCGTTCATGAAGTCGAACGCGAGTGCGACTATGACGAGCAGCGCGACGGCCCAGATGGCGAGTTGAATCGAATGCATCAGTGAATGGTGTGGTGACTGGAGTTCAAAGCGCCGCCGGTCAGGCGTTTTCCAGCACGATGCCTTCGATGATGTTCGCGACGTCTTCGCACTTGTCGGTGATCGTCTCGAGCAGCTCGTAGATCGCCTTCAGCTTGATGAGCGTCTTCACGTCGTCTTCCTCGCGGAACAGTTTCGACATCGCCGAGCGCAGCACGCGATCCGCGTCCGACTCGAGCCGGTCGATTTCCTCACAGATCTTCAGGATTTCGCTCGCGCGCTTCATGTCGGACAGCAGCCCGACCGCTTGCTGCACGCGCTCGCACGTCGCCGTGCTGATGTGCGCGAGCTGGCTCGCCTCCGAAGTCACCGCACGCACGTCATACAGCGAAATGGCCGTGGCGACGTCCTCCATCAAATCGAGGATGTCGTCCATCGTGGTGATCAGTTTGTGGATCTCGTCGCGGTCGAGCGGCGTGATGAAGGTCTTGTGCAGCAGGTCGATGGTTTCATGCGTGAGTTTGTCGGCGCGCTTCTCGTTCGCCTGCACTTTCTGCTTGTGCATCTCGGCTTCGTCGAGGTTGTCGATCAGCAGCTCGAGCTCGCGGCTGGCCTCTACGATGCACTTGGCGTGCGCGTTGAAGATTTCGAAGAATTTGCCCTCAGTGGGCATGAAACGACCGAACATGAAAATCCCGATCCCGATTAATGGGTCAATTTAAAGACAGACATCAAACTGACATATTGTACCCGTGCGCGCACCCCGACGTGCCGCGCTCATACGCCGCGAATCGTGACTCGCATCCGGGACAGCAAAGCAGTCGTCATCCCTTCGTGTTCGCTCCGCACCTTGCAGAATGCTTGCGCCACGGCACTTGACCACTTTGATTCGATGCCGAAAGGCAGTGGCCCTACTCGCTGCCGTAGAAGGTCTGCGAGCCCGCGAAATTGTCAAATTTCGTGAACTGGCCGTGGAAGGTCAGGCGCACCGGTCCGATCGGACCATTACGCTGCTTGCCGATGATGATTTCCGCCGTGCCCTTGTCGGGGCTGTCGGGGTTATAGACTTCGTCGCGATAGATGAACAGGATCACGTCCGCATCCTGTTCAATTGCGCCCGATTCGCGCAGGTCCGACATGATCGGGCGCTTGTTCGGACGCTGTTCCAGACCGCGGTTCAGCTGCGACAACGCGATCACGGGCACGTCGAGCTCCTTGGCGAGACTCTTCAGCGAGCGCGAGATTTCCGAGATTTCAGTCGCGCGGTTTTCGCCGCCGCCCGAGCCCGACATCAGCTGCAAATAGTCGACGATGATGAGACCCAGCTTGCCGCACTGGCGCGACAGACGCCGCGCACGGGAGCGCAGTTCCATCGGGTTGAGGCCGCCGGTTTCGTCGATGAACAATTGCGCCTCGCTCATCTTCTGCACGGCGTGCGTGAGCTTCGGCCAGTCTTCGTCGGTGAGGCGGCCCGTGCGCATGCGATGCTGATCGAGCCGGCCCACCGAGCCGAGCATACGCATGGTGAGCTGCGTGCCGGGCATTTCCATCGAGAACACCGCGACCGGCAGGCCATATTCCACCGCCACGTATTCGCCGATGTTCATCGAGAACGCCGTCTTGCCCATCGACGGACGTCCCGCCACGATGATCAGTTCGCCGCCATGCATGCCGGAGGTCATGCGGTCGAGGTCGACGAAGCCGGTAGGCGTGCCGGTCACGTCGCTCGGGTTGGCGGTGTGGTACAGCGTGTCGATGCGCTCCACCACCTGCGTCAGCAGCGGTCCGATCTCGAGAAAGCCCTGCGTGCCGCGCGCGCCGTCTTCGGCGATCGAGAACACGCGCGATTCGGCTTCGTCGAGAATCTGGCGGACTTCCTTGCCCTGCGGATTGAAGGCGTCGGCGGAGATTTCGTCCGCGACCGACACCAGCCGGCGCAACACCGCGCGATCCCGCACGATCTCGGCGTAACGGCGGATATTCGCCGCGCTCGGCGTGTTCTGCGCCAGCGCATTCAGGTACGCGAGCCCGCCCACTTCGTCGGCCTTGCCGGCCATCGTCAGCGCTTCGTGGACGGTGATGACGTCCGCGGGACGCGTGGCCGCGATCAGCTTGCCGATGTGTTCGTAAATGATGCGATGGTCGTAGCGATAGAAATCGCTTTGCGCCATCACGTCGGCGATGCGGTCCCACGCGGCGTTGTCCAGCAGCAGGCCGCCGATGACCGATTGTTCAGCTTCGATCGAATGCGGCGGGACCTTCAGCGCGTCGAGTTGCGGGTCTTTGGACGGAGCGTTCATGGGGTGGAATTATCGGACAATGGCCGGGCATGGACAATAAAAAATGGCAGGAGCCATTCAGCTCCTGCCATTTCTGATCCGATTCGCGAGGCGCGATGCCTCGCGTCAGACTTAGGCGTGCTCGCCGAGCACCGACACCGTGACGTCGACCAGCACGTCCGTGTGCAGCGCCACTTGAACCGGATGGTCGCCGACCAGCTTGATCGGGCCTTGCGGCAGACGCACTTGCGCCTTTTCGACTTCGGCGAAGCCTTGCGACTTCAGCGCTTCGGCGATGTCCGCGTTCGTGACCGAACCGAACAGACGGCCGTCGACGCCTGCCTTCTGCGAGATCTGAACGGTAAAACCGCTCAGCTTTTCGCCTTGGGCCTGGGCTGCCGCCAACTTTTCAGCGGCGTTCTTTTCGAGTTCGGCGCGGCGAACTTCGAATTCAGCGATGGCGTCCTTGGTGGCGCGGCGTGCCTTCTTGCCGGGGATCAGGAAGTTACGTGCGTAGCCGTCCTTGACCTTGACGATGTCGCCCAGGTTGCCCAGATTGACGACCTTTTCCAAAAGAATGATTTGCATTTTTGGCTTTCCCTATTGCGTCGTCTGATTAGGCCTTGTGCAGGTCGGTGTACGGCAGCAGCGCGAGGAAACGTGCGCGCTTGATGGCCGTGTCGAGCTGACGCTGATAGTGCGACTTCGTACCGGTCAGACGAGCCGGCGTGATCTTGCCGTTTTCGCCGATGAAGTCCTTCAGCGTTTCCGTGTCCTTGTAGTCGATCTGTTCGACACCGGCTGCCGTGAAACGGCAGAACTTCTTGCGCTTGAAGAGCGGGTTTTGTTGCTGACGACGCTTGTCGAATTTCTTACCAGTCGGGCGGGGCATGATTAGTCCTTTCCAATGTCCTGCAATTCTGTGATGTGAAACACCAGGGTTCGTGCGTTACGGCTCTTCTTGGCCAGGAAGCCGGTGAAGCGTGTTTCGACGCCCATCGGACAGCTTTCCAGCCTGCCGCTCGCCTCTCCGGCGGCGACCGCCTGCAGCGTCAGTTCGATTTTCCGGGCGATGCCCGCTTCGACGACTTCTGCGGCGTGTTGCAACGTGCAGCTTGCGATCGGGATGCCGGCGGGCGTGTACCGCACCGGTTCGCGTTCCACGACGCTTGCTGTCAGTTGCAGCCGATTCACTTGAACCTTGGTGGCTGTGACGAACTGATTCGCCTTAAGCCTGCGCTTCGGACGGCTGGCTGGCCGCCTTCTTGGCTTCTTCGCGCTGCACTTCCTTCATCATCGGCGACGGGCCGGTTTCGGCCTTCTTCATCTTGACGATGAGGTGACGCAGAACGGCGTCGTTGAACTTGAATGCGTGTTCCAGCTCTTCCAGCGTGGGCTGGTCGCACTCGATGTTCATGCAGACGTAGTGAGCCTTGGCGAGTTTCTCGATCATGTAGGCCAGTTGACGACGGCCCCAGTCCTCGATGCGGTGGATCTGGCCACCGTGCGACGTGATCGTGCTCTTGTAGCGCTCGATCATGGCGGGCACTTGCTCGCTTTGATCGGGATGCACGATGAAGACGATTTCGTAATGACGCATATTCACTCCTTGTGGATATAAGCCACCCGGGCGTCGGACCGGTGCGGCAAGTGAGAAGCCCGAGACTATAGCGTGGAATGGCGCTTTTCGCAAGCCGCATAGCCTTCTCTAAGCTGAATTCAGCAGTGATTTCAGGCAGTTAGCGATCCTTGACCGTCGTCGCCACATGGACCGGCTCGCCCGGCAAGCTGGGCGGACGGCTCCAGTAACCCAGTTGAGCGAAAATTTCCTTAAGATAATCAATGAAGTAGCGTACGCGCGCCGGCACGTAGCGCTGCTGCGGGTAGACCGCGAGGATGTCGTAGTCAGGCAGTTCGAAATCGTCCAGCACGGTTTCTAGCTCGCCGGATTCCAGTTGCCGCTGAATCTCCCACGTCGACCGCCAGCCCAGCCCCAGCCCTTCCGAGGCCCAGCGGTGCAGCAGTTCTCCGTCGTTGCAATCGAGATTGCCGGCCACGCGCACCGTCACGATCTTGCCGTTGCGGCGGAAATACCAGCCGCGGTTCTGGCCGCCCTGGAGATTGAACGCCAGGCAGTTGTGGTTCGGCAGGTCTTCGAGCGTTTTCGGCCGGCCGTGCTTCCTGAAGTACGCGGGCGTCCCGCACACGACGCGCCGGTTGCCCGCCAGCTTCACCGCGACGAAGTTCGGATCGACGGCCCCGCCGATGCGTATCGACAGGTCATAGCCCTCGCGCACGAGATCGACGACGCGGTCGGTCAGATTGAACGACATCTGCAATTCGGGCTTGTCGGCGAGGAAGCGCGGCGCGTGCGGCGCGACGTGCATGCGCCCGAACGCCGCCGGCGCGGACACGATCAGATGCCCGCCCACCGCGCGCCGTCCGGCCGCGAGTTCGTTCTCCGCCTGATCCCATTCCGCCAGCAGATTCCTGCAGCGGTCGAGAAACGCGGCGCCTTCCTCGCTGACCACCAGCCGCCGGGTCGAGCGGTACATCAGCTTCACGCCGAGGCGCTTCTCCAGCGCGTCGATGCGCCGCCCGAGAATCACCGGCGACACGCCCTCCTCCAGCGCCGCCGCCGCCAGGCTGCCGGCTTCGGCCACGCGCACGAAGGTTTCGATCTGCTTGAAACGGTCCATCTGTCGTCTCCGGACGGGCACTGGCCGCTCAGCCGCGCCACGTCGTCATTCGATACTTTTTGTTTGGTAAAAAGCGACTCGCGCTGATCTTATCAAACCTTTTTCACAGACTTAAAGTGCATCGAACCCTGCATGAAAGCAGACAGCCATTTCCCGATTTCAGATTTCAGTTAGAGCCCCCAGGAAGGAGACAACCATGCCCAAGATGAGAGCCGTCGATGCAGCCGTCCTCGTGCTGGAAAAAGAAGGAATCGATACCGCGTTCGGCGTGCCGGGCGCGGCCATCAACCCGTTCTACTCGGCGATGAAGAAGTCGGGCGGCATCAGCCACGTGCTGGCGCGCCACGTCGAGGGCGCCTCGCACATGGCCGAAGGTTATACCCGTGCGGCGCCGGGCAACATCGGTGTGTGCATCGGCACGTCGGGTCCTGCGGGCACCGACATGATCACCGGTCTGTATTCCGCCCAGGCCGACTCCATTCCGATCCTCGCGATCACCGGCCAGGCGCCGCGCGCGCGGCTCTACAAGGAAGATTTCCAGGCCGTCGATATCGAATCGATCGCCAAGCCCGTGACGAAATGGGCCGTCACCGTGCGCGAGCCGGCGCTCGTGCCGCGCGTGTTCCAGCAGGCGTTCCACCTGATGCGCTCGGGCCGTCCGGGCCCGGTGCTGGTCGATCTGCCGATCGACGTGCAGATGGCAGAAATCGAATTCGACATCGACACCTACGAACCGCTGCCGGTCTACAAGCCGAAGGCGACGCGCGCGCAGATCGAGAAGGCGCTGACGATGCTCAACGACGCCGACAAGCCATTGATCGTCTCCGGCGGCGGCGTGCTCAACGCGGCGGCGGAAGACCTGCTCGTGAAGTTCGCGGAAACCATCGGCGTGCCGGTGATTCCGACGCTGATGTCCTGGGGCGCGATTCCCGACGACCATCCGTTGATGGCCGGCATGGTCGGCCTGCAAACCTCGCACCGCTACGGCAACGCGACGATGCTCGCCTCCGACTTCGTGCTCGGCATCGGCAACCGCTGGGCGAACCGTCATACGGGCAGCGTCGAGGTGTACACGAAGGGCCGCAAGTTCGTGCACGTCGATATCGAACCGACGCAGATCGGCCGCGTGTTCGGCCCGGATCTCGGCATCGTGTCGGACGCGAAGGCGGCGCTGGAACTGTTCGTCGAAGTGGCGCAGGAATGGAAGGCGGCCGGCAAGCTGAAGGATCGCGGCGCGTGGGTGGAGGACTGCCAGCAGCGCAAGCGCACGATGCAGCGCAAGACGCACTTCGACAACGTGCCGATGAAGCCGCAGCGCGTCTACGAGGAAATGAACCTCGCCTTCGACCGCGATACCTGCTTCGTCACGACGATCGGTCTGTCGCAGATCGCCGGCGCCCAGTTCCTGCACGTGTTCAAGGCGCGCAACTGGATCAACTGCGGCCAGGCCGGCCCGCTCGGCTGGACCATTCCGGCGGCGCTCGGCGTGCGGGCAGCCGATCCGCAACGCAAGATCGTCGCGCTGTCGGGCGACTATGACTTCCAGTTCATGATCGAAGAACTTGCGGTCGGCGCGCAATTCAAGCTGCCGTACGTGCATGTGGTGGTGAACAACTCGTATCTCGGGCTGATCCGTCAGGCGCAGCGCGGCTTCGACATGGATTACTGCGTGCAGCTCGCGTTCGACAACATCAATGCGCCCGAACTCGAAGGCTATGGCGTCGATCACGTGGCGGTGGCCGAAGGGCTCGGCTGCAAGGCGCTGCGCGTGCACAAGCCGGAGGAGATCGCGCCCGCACTGAAGCAGGCGCAGGCGCTGGCCGCGGAACATCAGGTGCCGGTCGTCGTCGAGATGATTCTCGAACGCGTGACCAACATCGCGATGGGCACGGAAATCGACGCGATCAACGAGTTCGAGCAACTCGCGGAAAGCAAGTCGGATGCGCCGACTGCCGTCACGCCGCTGGACTGATTCCCCTGCTTCGCCGCCGCGCGTTCGTTGAAGGAGCGCGCGGCCGTCATCACTGACCGACCATCAGGACCGAACCATGCCGAAATTTGCTGCGAACCTGACCATGCTGTTCAACGAAGTCCCGTTCCTCGACCGCTTCGCGGCCGCGGCGAACGCGGGCTTCAGCGCGGTCGAGTTCCTGTTCCCGTACGCGTTCTCGATCAGCGATATCCAGCAACGCCTGAAAGACCACGATCTGCGCATCGTGCTGCACAACCTGCCCGCCGGAAACTGGGAAGCGGGCGAGCGCGGCATCGCCTGCCTGCCCGACCGCGTGGCGGAATTCCGTGAAGGCGTGCCGCGCGCCATCGAATACGCGAAGGCGCTGAACGTGCCGCAACTGAACTGCCTCGTCGGCATTCCGACGGCCGGCGTTTCGACCGAACAGGCGCGCGCGACCATCATCGAGAACCTGCGCTTCGCTGCCGCTGCGCTCAAGAAGGAAAACATCCGCCTGCTGGTCGAGCCGTGCAATGCGTACGACATTCCTGGCTTCGCGCTGAACCGCTCGAAGGACGGGTTCGACGTGATCCGCGCGGTCGGCTCGGACAACCTGTTCCTGCAGTACGACATCTATCACATGCAGCGCATGGAAGGCGAACTCGCGGCGACGATCAAAAAGCATCTGCCGCAGATCGCGCACATCCAGCTCGCCGACAACCCCGGCCGCAATGAACCGGGCACCGGCGAAATCAACTACGCATTCCTGTTCCGGCTGCTCGACGAGATCGGCTATCAAGGCTGGATCGGCTGCGAATACAAGCCGCTCAACGGCACCGAAGCGGGCCTCGGCTGGCTCGAACGCATCGGCGGCGTGACGGCGGGCAGCGCGGCATAACCCACGGATCCGGACATTCAAGGACACAAGGAGGAGCATCCAGTATGGCAACGATCGGTTTCATCGGCCTCGGCATCATGGGCGCGCACATGGCGCGCAATCTCATCAAGGGCGGCCACGCGCTCGTCGTGAACGGCAAGTTTCCGGTACCGGACGACATCCGCGCGCAGACCAAGGTCGTGGAAGACTCGGCCGCGGTCGCGAAGGCCAGCGAGATCGTCATCACGATGGTGCCCGACACGCCCGATGTCGCCAATGTGCTGTTCGCCGACGACGGCGTCGCCAAGGGTCTTTCGAAGGGCAAGCTCGTGATCGACATGAGCTCGATCGCGCCGCTCGACACGCAGGAATTCGCGAAGAAGATCAACGCGCTCGGCTGCGACTATCTCGATGCACCGGTCTCGGGCGGCGAAGTCGGCGCCCGCGAAGCGACGCTCACCATCATGGTCGGCGGCCCGGAAAAGTCCTTCCAAATCGCGAAGCCGCTGTTCGAGCTGATGGGCAAGAACATCTCGCTGATCGGCGACAACGGCGCGGGCCAGACCTGCAAGGTGGCGAACCAGATCATCGTCGCGCTGAACATCGAGGCGGTCGCCGAAGCGCTGCTGTTCGCCGCGCGTTCCGGCGCCGATCCGGAGCGCGTGCGCAAAGCGCTGATGGGCGGCTTCGCGTCGTCGCGCATCCTCGAAGTGCACGGCGTACGCATGACGAAGCGCACCTTCAATCCGGGCTTCCGGATCGAACTGCATCAAAAGGATCTGAACCTCGCGCTCGACGGCGCGCGCAAGATGGGCCTCGCCCTGCCCCACACGGCAAGCGCCCAGCAACTCTTCAGCGTATGCGCCGCGAACGGCGGCAAGGCATGGGATCACTCGGCGCTCGTGCGCGCGCTCGAGATCATGTCCAACTTCCAGGTGGCCGACGAGCCGGCGCAAGCCAAAGCCGCCGCGTAACGCGCGGCACCTGAACCGTGGGGCGTCCCGCGTATGGGCACGCGGGACAAATGCCGTCCTGGGCTGAGGGCGGCAAGTGGGGTCCGAGAGCGGCACCCGGCGTTGCGCCGGGTAAGCCTTGGTCGGTCAGACGGAGTGTCGTCGGGTGTCCGCGTCGGATTTTCATGCATCGATTCCTGCCGCTCGCACATGAGCGGTGCTGCAACTCCTGTGTTGAAACTCCTGTGTTGAAACTCAGAACTATCTGGTGGTGCGCGCGACTAAACTGCCTGAAAGTCGCAGGCCGTCTCACCACTTCAACCAAGGAGCCAGACAATGGGAATCCTCAGCTTTATCAAGGAAGCAGGCGAGAAACTCTTCGGCGCAGCCACGCCGGCCGCACAGGCTGCGGCGCCCGCCGCGGCGCCGGATGTCGCCGCGCTGAACCAGAAAGCAGGCGAAGCCATCGCCACCTATATCCGCTCGCAAGGCCTCAACGCGGATAATCTCGATGTGAAATACGACGGCGCGTCGCACACGGTCACCGTGTCGGGCCAGGCGCCGGATCAGGCGACCAAGGAAAAGATTCTGGTTGCCGCGGGCAACGTCCAGCACGTTGACAAGGTGGACGACCAGCTGACCGTGCCGAACTCGGAACCCGAGTCGCAGTATTACACCGTCGTGTCGGGCGACAATCTCTGGAAAATCGCCGAGAAGTATTACGGCAGCGGCGCGAAGAACGACCTGATCTTCGAGGCAAACAAGCCGATGCTGAAGAGCCCGGACAAGATCTATCCGGGACAGGTGTTGCGCATTCCTCCGGCTGCGTGAGCCTCAGGCGCACATCATGAAAAACGCGAGCCGTGAGCTCGCGTTTTTTTAGTACGTATCGAATACGCGCTGCAGGTCGTTATCGCCTCTGGCCAGCGCCAGCATCAGCAGCACGCGCGCCTTGTACGGGTTCAGCGTGCCCGCGCTGACCGTGCCCAATGCGTCATCCGAGGCCGCGCCATTGCGCATCACATGCCCCGATCCCACGCGCGACGCACGCACCACCGCCACGCCCCGCTTCACCGCATCGGCGAGCGCCTGCGTCAGCGTGGCGTGCATCGAGCCGTTGCCCGTACCCGCCACGACGATCCCCTTCACGCCGGCCGCCACGAGTGCATCGACGGTCACGCGCGACGCGTCCGCATAACTCGCGACGATCTCCACCATCGGCCATTGATCCGTCACGGCGAATTCGCTCGTCACGGTATGCGGCCGCACGGCCGTGCGCTGGAACTCGACGCGTCCGTCCTGGACGAAGCCCAGCACGCCGGTTTCGGGTGAACGAAAGGCATCGACGGCATAGGTGCTCGTCTTGGTGACATCGCGGGCGCAGTGAATCTGGTTGTTGAACGCCACCAGTACGCCCTTCTCCGCCGCGTCTGGCGATGCCGCCACCGTGACCGCATTGAGCAGATTGAGCGGACCGTCGGCGGACAGTGCGGTGGACGGCCGCATCGCCGCCGTCAGCACGACAGGCTTCGCGTGCTTCACCGTCAGATGCAGCAGGTAAGCGGTTTCTTCGAGCGTATCGGTGCCGTGCGTGACCACGATGCCGTCGATGTCGTCCTGCGCCAGCAGCGCGTCGATGCGGCGCGACAGCGTCGTCCAGAGCGCGGCGCTCATGTCCTTGCTGTCGATGCTCGCGACCTGTTCCGCGTGAATGGTCGCAACCGAACCGAGCGCAGGCACGGCGTCGAGCAGCTTGTCGACGCCGACGACGCCCGCCTTGTAGCCCGCTGTTTTCGAGGCATCGCCGGCCGATCCGGCGATGGTGCCGCCCGTTGCCAGCACGGCGATGCGAGGGAGAGAGGATGGTTTCATGCCGGCGATTGTAAATCAGCCGGCAAGGAGATCATGCCGCTTCGCGCAGTTGCGCGGCGATCTGCGCTTCGTCGAGTTGCGGGGCGAACATCTCGATCAGACGATACGCATAGGCGCGCAGGAAGGCGCCCTTGCGCAGGCCGACGCGCGTGGTGCTCGCCTCGAACAGATGCTGCGTATCCAGCGCGACGAGTTCCGAATCGCGCTTCGCGTCGTAGGCCATCGCCGCGACGATGCCGATGCCCATGCCGAGCTCCACATAGGTCTTGATGACGTCGGCGTCGATGGCGGTGAGCACGATGTCGGGAATCGCGCCGACGCTCGCGAACGCCTGGTCGACGTGCGAGCGGCCGGTGAAGTCCGTGTCATAGGTGACGATCGGATATTCGGCGATGTGCTCCAGCGAGAGATTCTCGCGCCCGACCAGCGGATGATCCTTTGGCACCACCACCGTGTGATGCCACGAGTAGCACGGGAACGTGACGATGTCCGGATAGCGGTCCAGCGCTTCTGTGGAAATGCCGATGTCCGCCTCGCCGTTGATGATCATCTGCGCGATCTGCTGCGGGCTGCCCTGACGCAGCGCGAGATGGACCTTCGGAAACACTTCCGTGAACTGGCGGATCACCTTGGGCAGCGCGTAGCGCGCCTGCGTATGCGTGGTCGCGACGACCAGATGGCCGTTGTCCTGATCCGCGAACTGGCGTGCCACGCGCCGCAGGTTTTCCGCGTCGAGCAGCATGCGCTCGATCAGCTGATGCACTTCCTTGCCCGGCTCCGTCAGCCCGGTGAGACGCTTGCCGCGGCGCACGAAGATATCGACGCCGAGTTCGTCCTCGAGGTCCTTGATCTGTTTCGACACGCCCGATTGCGACGTGTACAGCACGTTGGCCACTTCGGTCAGATTCATGTTCTGACGCACGGCCTCACGCACGAAACGCAGTTGCTGGAAGTTCATGGGAGTCTCTCCGTGATGCTCTTATCGCTTGTTCTGTTTGTCATTGCGCCGGAAACACGCGCAGCGTGCGCGGCACCGCGGTCACGCCGTCGCCGACCTCGAGCCGCAGCGCGCGCCAGGCCTCGCGATCCAGCTCCGCTTCGATCACGCCGCCCGCGCTGCCCTCCAGCTCCACGCGCACCGAGCCGCCGAGCGTCACGACGCGCCGCACGCCGACCGTGATGCCGTCGCGATGCGCGCCGTCCGCCGGATACAGCGCGAGATCGTGCGGCCGGACGTAGGCGAGCGCGCGGCCGCTGAAATGAGCCTGCGCGGCGATCGGGCTCGCGGCGCCGTCGGCGGTGAAGCCGTTGGCATCGACCTGCCCTTGCAGGCGGTTCGCCGCGCCGAGAAACTCGTAGACGAACGAGGTCTGCGGATGATCGTACACGTCCTGCGGACTGCCGACCTGCTCCATGCGGCCGTGATTCATCACGACGATGCGGTCCGCCACTTCGAGCGCTTCTTCCTGGTCGTGCGTGACGAACAGCGTCGAGATATGCAGGTCGTCGTGCAGACGCCGCAGCCAGCTGCGCAGTTCCTTGCGCACCTTGGCATCGAGCGCGCCGAACGGTTCGTCGAGCAGCAGGACCTTCGGCTCGACAGCCAGCGCCCGCGCCAATGCAATGCGCTGCCGCTGTCCGCCCGACAGCTCCGAAGGAAAGCGTTCCGCGAGCCAGTCGAGCTGCACGAGCTTGAGCAGTTCATGCACCTTCTCGCGTATCACGGCTTCGCTCGGGCGCTCGCGGCGGGGCTTCACGCGCAAGCCGAACGCGACGTTCTCGAACACCGTCATGTGCCGGAACAGCGCGTAATGCTGGAACACGAAGCCGACCTGGCGCTCGCGCGCGCCCACTTCCGCGACGTCCTCGCCATGCAGCACGACCTGCCCTGCATCGGCGAATTCGAGACCCGCGATGACGCGCAGCAGCGTGGTCTTGCCGCAGCCCGACGGCCCGAGCAGCGCGACCAGTTCGCCGGCGGGAAAATCCAGCGAGACGTTGTCAAGCGCGGTGAAATCGCCGAAGCGTTTTTGCAGATTGCGAACGATGATGCTCATGATGATGTCGGCCTGTCAGTTCTGTGCGGTGGCGGAGGCTTTGGCTTCGCTCACGGACTGCGTCATGCGCCGCTCCGCGAGGAGCTTGAGCGCGAGCGTCACGAGCGCGAGCAGCGCAAGCAGCGACGCCACCGCGAACGCCGCCGAGAAGTTGTATTCGTTGTAGAGGATTTCGACGTGCAGCGGCATGGTGTCGGTCTGGCCGCGAATGTGCCCGGAGACCACCGAGACCGCGCCGAACTCGCCCATCGCGCGCGCGTTGCAGAGGATCACGCCGTACAGCAGGCCCCACTTCACATTGGGCAGGGTCACGCGACGGAAGATCTGCCAGCCCGATGCGCCCAGCACATGCGCCGCTTCTTCTTCTTCGTTGCCCTGCGCCTGCATCAGCGGGATCAATTCACGCGCAACGAACGGGAACGTCACGAAGATGGTGGCGAGCACGATGCCCGGCACCGCGAAGATGATCTGCACGTCGTGCGCGGCGAGCCACGGGCCGAACCAGCCCTGGGCGCCGAACATCAGCACGTAGATGAGGCCCGAAATCACCGGCGACACCGAGAACGGCAGATCGATCAGCGTCGTCAGCAGCGCCTTGCCGCGAAACTCGAACTTCGCGATGGCCCACGAAGCCGCCAGCCCGAACACGAGGTTGAGCGGCACGGCGATCGCGGCGGTCAGGAGCGTCAGCTTGATCGCGGACCACGCATCCGGGTCCTTCAGCGACTCGAAGTAATAGTCGAGGCCCTTGGCGAAGGCCTGCGCGAACACGGCGGCAAGCGGCACCACGAGAAAGAACGCGAGGAACGCGAGCGCGATGCCTGTCAGCAGCCAGCGCACCGCGCGCGGCTCGGTGACGGGATTGAGCGTGTGCGTGTCGCGCTGCGACGCGGTTTGCAATGGCAGGACCTTGCTCATGCCGGTTCTCCTGCCGTCGCTTGCGCAACCTGTGCCGGCGCCGCGCCGGTCTTGCTCGTGCGCCGTTGCAGGAACCACTGCAAGGTGTTGATGAGCAGCAGCATCAGGAACGACACGCACAACATCACGACAGCGAGCGCCGTGGCGCCGGCATAGTCGTATTGTTCGAGCTTGGTGATGATGAGGAGCGACGTTATCTCGGACTTCATCGGCACGTTGCCGGCGATGAAAATCACCGAGCCGTATTCGCCGAGCGCACGCGCGAACGCGAGCGCGAAGCCCGTCAGCAAGGCGGGCAACAGCGACGGCAGCACCACGCGGCGAAACGTCAGCCAGCGCGATGCGCCGAGGCACGCGGCGGCTTCCTCCTGCTCGCGCTCGAAGTCCTCCAGCACCGGCTGCACCGTGCGCACGACGAACGGCAAGCCGATGAACGTCAGCGCGACCAGCACGCCGAGCGGCGTGAAGGCGACCTTGATGCCGAGCGGCGCGAGATACTGGCCCACCCAGCCGTTGCTCGCATAGACCGCGGCGAGCGAGATGCCCGCGACCGACGTGGGCAGCGCGAACGGCAGGTCGACGATGGCATCGACGATGCGCTTGAACGGGAACGTGTAGCGCACCAGCACCCACGCGACGAGAAAGCCGAACACGGCGTTGATGAGCGCGCCGCCGAGGGCCGCGCTGAAGGTCAGCCGGTACGAGGCCAGCACGCGCGGCGACGTGACCGCGCGGACGAACTGGGCCCAGTCGAGCGTCGCGGTTTTCGCGAAGGTGGCCGCAAGCGGAATCAGCACCACGAGGCTCAGGTAAGCCAGCGTGATGCCGAGGGTCAGGCCGAAGCCGGGCAAGGCGCTCGGCTTCCTGAATGTGAGGGTCGTCATCCGTGAGTCTTCCTTGAGTCTTCCTTCTGCGCCGGGGGAGGCGCGTGCTGCCGGGTACTGCATGAGCGACGCGCGGCGTCATGAGTGCGCCGCGTCGTCGGAACCTGTCCTTATTGCGGCTGATAGATCGAGTCGAAAACGCCGCCGTCGGCAAAGTGGGTCTTCTGCGCCTTGGCCCAGCCGCCGAACGTGTCGTCGATGGTGTAGAGCTTCAGCTTCGGAAACTGCTTCGTGAGCTCGGCCGGCACCGTCGTCGAACGCGGCCGATAGAAATTGCGCGCGGCAATCTGCTGGCCTTCGTCGCTATACAGATACTTGAGATAGGCCTCGGCGAGCTTGCGCGTGCCGTGCTTGTCGACGACCTTGTCCACCACCGCGACCGGCGGCTCCGCCAGGATGCTCACCGACGGCACCACGATCTCGAACTTCTCCGGACCGAATTCCTTCAGCGACAGGAACGCCTCGTTCTCCCACGCGATCAGCACGTCGCCCTGACCGCGCTGCACGAAGCTCGTCGTTGCGCCGCGCGCGCCGGAATCGAGCACGCCCGCATTCTTGTAGAGCTTCGTCACGAAGTCCTTCGCGGTCTGCTCGTTGCCGCCCGGCTTGTGCTGCGCATACGCCCACGCGGCCAGATAGTTCCAGCGCGCGCCGCCCGAGGTCTTGGGATTCGGCGTGACGATCGACACGCCCGGCTTCGCCAGGTCGTCCCAGTCCTTGATGTGCTTCGGATTGCCCTTGCGCACCAGGAACACGATGGTCGAGGTGTACGGCGACGCATTGTCCGGCAGGCGTTTCTGCCAGTCCGCGTTGACGAGGCCCTTGCCCGCAAGGGCGTCGATGTCGTACGCCAGTGCAAGGGTGACGACGTCGGCCTGCAGACCGTCGAGGACCGCGCGCGCCTGGCCGCCGGAGCCGCCGTGCGACTGCTTGAAGGTGACGGTCTCGCCCGTCTCGGCCTTCCACTTCTTCGCGAAGGCCTGATTGAAGTCCTGATAGAGCTCGCGCGTCGGATCGTAGGACACGTTCAGGAACGATGTCTCCGCGCTCGCGGACGCCGCCATGCCGATCCCCGCCGCCGTCAGCGCCGCCGCCGCAAGCAGGCGTCGCGCGCCCCGACCCAATCCCCATTTCAAGCTTTGCATTCCCCGTTCTCCGTCTTATCGAATTGACGGAATCAGTCTAACGAGGCGTCTATATGATTAGAAATAATCGTTTGTCACTTTTTTATACGTGAAACTGCTAAGAAGCTTATTCCTCTACGTGGAAAGGATGGCTGGTGCTTCAGCGCGCTCGCCGGGGGCCTGCACGACCGAACTTAAAGTAAAGCTTGAAAAGCGCGGAATACTGTATAAAAATACAGTCACCTGTCCATCCATACAGTGCCCCAGGGGTCCGAGCCAGTGAACAAGACATCCAAACTCACCGCGCGGCAGCAGCAGGTGTTCGAGCTGATCCAGCGCGCGATCGAGCGTACGGGCTTCCCGCCCACGCGCGCCGAGATCGCCGCCGAACTCGGCTTCAGTTCGGCCAATTCGGCCGAGGAGCATTTGCGGGCGCTGGCGCGCAAGGGCGTGATCGAACTCGCGGCGGGCTCGTCGCGCGGCATTCGCCTGCTGAGCGACTCGGCGCGCATCGAGCGGCCGGAAGACGTGCCGCATCAGTTCACGCTGCCGCATGCGAGCATCATGCAGCTCTCGCTGCCGCTGGTCGGCCGGGTGGCGGCCGGTAGTCCCATCCTCGCGCAGGAGCACATCTCGCAGCATTACGCCTGCGACCCGGCGCTGTTTTCGAGCAAGCCGGACTACCTGCTGAAGGTACGCGGGCTGTCCATGCGCGACGCGGGCATTCTCGACGGCGACCTGCTCGCCGTGCAGAAGCGCACCGAAGCGAAGGACGGGCAAATCGTGGTCGCGCGTCTGGGCGACGACGTGACGGTGAAGCGCTGGAAGCGTCATCGCGATGGCGTCGAGCTGATCGCCGAAAATCCGGACTACGAGAATATTTTCGTGCGCTCCGGCAGCGGCGAGTTCGCGCTCGAAGGCATTGCGGTCGGCCTGATTCGTTCCGGCGAGTTCTGACATTCCGGCATACGCGTTGGTGAGACCTGATAAGACCAAGTCTCAGAAAAGATTAGAAATTTCTATGTTCCGCCTGTCTCACTGAGACAAGAAATGTCCTGGTAATAGCGGAATATCAACTCACCAACCGCAGCGACGCTCACCCGGGCGTTCAACCGAAAAAACCAGCATGACGGCCACTGTTCGCGGTGGGCCGCTGTGCGCCCTATCGTCTGGAGAGTCACCATGGAACGTTTTGCCCGCTTGTTGCCCTTCCGCCAATTCGGCCGTCTGCGTCATCTGCGCACGCTGATTTCGTGCGGCATGCCGCGCGCCGAAACCACGCCGGATCTCTTCGAGACTGACATGCCGGCACTGCCGTCGCGTCAGCCGGCGTTTGCGCGGGTTTCGCTGAACAGCGCCGTGCACGCGGAAGCAGCGGAACGCGCCCCTGTGCGCGTGTATCGCGGACAATCGCGTGTGATCCTGGTCGGCAAGATCGATGAAGTGTCGCGCATGATCGACCGCTGCATCGCGGAGGAAAGCGCCGGACTGGCGGGCGGGATCCTCGCGTAAGCCGGGTCCGGCCAACGCTGAATTCGGGTTCGCGGGATTTATCGGGCCCTTGCGCGGTCAATCGGAATTCACGTTCCGCTCGAGGCCCTTTCACCGCATGTCCCGCACTACCCGCTCCATCCTGACCGCGCTCGTCGTCCTGATCGTCATCGGACTGCTGGGCTTTGTGTATGCATCGCCCTATATCGCGTTGAATCGCCTCAAGCGCGCAGCCGATGCGCGCGACGCGCAGACGGTCAACCAATATGTCGATTATCCCGCGCTGCGCGCGAGCCTTAAGGAGCAGGTCGCCGCCTTGCTTACACGGCGCGTGGACATCCAGAAGAGCGGCAATCCGCTCGCCATCATCGGCGCGATGATCGGCGCGGCAGTGGTCGGGCCGCTGGTGGATACCTATGCCACGCCTGACGGCGTCGCGGCCATTCTCAACGGCATCCCGCCGCGCGGCACGCCCGGTGAACGCCCGCCGCCGGCCGGAACCAACGAAGCCGCGGTTTCATCCGCAGCACCGGCATCGGGCAGCGTCGCCCCGGCACCCGAAGCAGCGCCTAAACCGCCTGCCACCACCGCGGGCTATCGCGACTTGAACACCTTCGCCGTGACCTATCAGCACGGCGCCGGCGACGCCCGTTATTCAGCCATCTTTCACCGCGATGGCCTCGTGTCGTGGAAGCTCGTCGCGGTGAATCTGGACGGCTGAAGCGTCGCTGAAGTGTTGTTCAGGCGCCCGCTTCCGCTTTTGCAGGCCGAGCCGCCATGGCGGCCTCTTCTTCCGCCTCGGTCGATTCACCCGCCTGACACACGGCGACCAGAATGCTGCACTTCACGCGATCGAGCAGCGGCGTGTTGCCCGCGCCCATCCACCAGCGCGCGAGCCCATTGCGGCAGCGGTGTCCGACGACCACCAGATCCACGTTCAGCTGTTCGGCGAGTGCCGCGATCTCGTCGATCGGATGACCGAACGCGAAGTGTCCCTGCGCCGGCAAACCGCGCTCGCGCAACCAGTCGACGCCTTCCTGAAGGATGTCGCGCGCGGCATCCTCGAAGCGGCCGCAGGCCATGTCGGTGAGCAGCCCGGCGCTCTGCGCGATGCTCGAGCGCATGTCGACGACGGCCAGAATGTGCGTTTCCGCCTTCAGGTCGAGCGCGAGGTTCGCGCCCTGACGCAGCGCCTTGCGGCCCTCTCTGGAGCCGTCATAGCACAGCAGGATTTTTCGATAGCTATCCATCTTGACCTCCCTGGCCAGACTTGCCCTTCACGCCAGCGCTCCGGACCGGAACGAGGCAGGTGAAGGCAATGCGATTTCCCGTGGTGTCGCGTCTTCATGATCGTGTGTCGCCCGGGGCGTCACAACGGTGGAAAACGCTAACCGGATGCGTGCGCCGTACATGCAAGCTGGCGTCGTGCCAGCCGTGCAACATCCTTGCCAGGCAAGCCCCACGGGTGCAAACGAAGCAAACCGCGCGGCTTCCGCACGGATTCGAAACGGGCGTGCCGCTTGCTGCGGCACGTCGCGCGCCGCGCTGGTGCATTGGATTACACTAGCCCGCTGGATTTCCCATCGCTTTTCTCCTGCGACACCCTTGCATGACTGATCAAACATTGCAGCAGCCGTCGCGTGCCGTTCTTCACGATGAAGTCAGTGCCGGCGCACCCGCCATCGAGTTCAGCGAGGTCAGAAAACACTACGGCACGCGCACGGTCGTGGACGGCCTGTCGTTCGACGTGCGTCCGGGTGAGTGCTTCGGCCTGCTCGGCCCCAACGGCGCGGGCAAGACCACGACGCTCAAGATGCTGCTCGGCATCACGTCGCCGGACAGCGGCTCGATCCGGCTCGTCGGCGAACCCGTGCCGGCGCGCGCCCGCTTCGCTCGCGAACGCGTGGGCGTGGTGCCGCAGTTCGACAATCTCGATCCCGATTTCACCGTCCGCGAAAACCTCGTCGTATTCGGCCGCTACTTCGGCCTGAAGGGTGCGCGCATGGACGCCCTGGTGCCGTCGCTGCTCGAATTTGCGCGGCTGGAAAGCAAGGCCGATGCGCGCGTCGGCGAGCTGTCGGGCGGCATGAAGCGGCGCCTCACGCTGGCGCGCGCCCTCGTCAACGACCCCGACGTGCTCGTGATGGACGAGCCGACCACCGGTCTCGATCCGCAAGCGCGCCATCTGATCTGGGAACGGCTTCGTTCCCTGCTCGCGCGCGGCAAGACCATCCTGTTGACCACGCACTTCATGGAAGAAGCGGAGCGCCTGTGCAACCGCCTGTGCGTGATCGAGGAAGGACGCAAGATCGCCGAAGGCAGGCCGGGCGAACTGATCGAGTCGGTGATCGGCTCGGACGTGATCGAGATCTACGGGCCGGACCCGAAAGCACTCGCCGCCGAACTGGAACCGCTCGTCGCGCGCATGGAAGTCAGCGGCGAGACGCTGTTCTGCTACGTCGATGACCCGCAACCCGTGCATGCGCTCGTACGCGGCCGCGCCGGCGTGCGTTACCTGCATCGTCCGGCGAATCTGGAAGATGTGTTCCTGCGCCTCACGGGCCGCGAGATGGTGGACTGAACCGCACACGCTCATGAATACCTTCGATCAATCCAGCGCCAAGGCAAAAGCCGCGCGCCGGAAACAAACGCAAGCCCGGGCGGACAACCTCACGCCGCTGTCGAGCGCGCTGCCCGCCAACGCCACCCACTGGATGTCCGTGTGGCGGCGCAATTACCTGGTGTGGAAGAAGCTTGCGATCGCCTCGATGATCGGCAATCTCGCCGATCCGATGATCTATCTGTTCGGCTTGGGCCTGGGTCTCGGCCTGATGGTCGGGCATGTCGACGGCGTGTCGTATATCGCGTTCCTCGCGGCAGGCACGGCGGCATCGAGCGTGATGATGTCGTCGAGCTTCGAGGCGATGTACTCCGGCTTCTCGCGCATGCACGTGCAGCGCACCTGGGAAGCCATCATGCACACGCCGCTCACGCTCGGCGATATCGTGCTGGGCGAGATTGTCTGGGCTGCGAGCAAGTCGGTGCTGTCGGGCGTCGCGATCATGATCGTCGCGGGCGCGCTCGGCTACGCGAGCTTTCCGTCGATGCTGATCGCGGTGCCGGTCATCGTGCTGACCGGACTCGCCTTCTCCAGCACGGCGATGATCGTGACGGCGCTCGCGCCGAGCTATGACTTCTTCATGTTCTACCAGACGCTCGCGCTCACGCCGATGCTGCTGCTCTCCGGCGTGTTCTTCCCGATCGCGCAACTGCCCGCGCTCGCGCAGCACGTGACGCAGCTGCTGCCGCTCTATCACGCGGTCGAACTGATCCGTCCCGCGATGCTCGGCCGTCCGCTCGATGGCTGGGCGCTGCATGTGCTCGCGCTGTGCGCGTACGCCGTGGTGCCGTTCTTTCTGTGCGCCTGGCTTTTCAGGCGGCGCATGATGAAATGAAAACGGCGCCGGACCGCGAGGGTCCGGCGCCGCCGTTTCACACAGCCAGAGAACCGGGCCGCTACTTCACCGGAAACTCGTGATGCCCGCCGAAGCCGAAGCGCATGGCCGACAGCATGCGCTCGGGGAACGATTCGGCATCGCGCGAGCGGAACCGCGTGTACAGCGCCGCCGACAGCACCTGCGCGGGCACCGCTTCTTCGATCGCCGCCTCGATGGTCCAGCGTCCTTCGCCGCTGTCGGCGACTTCGGCCGAATAGCGATCGAGCGAGCCGTCGCCGGCGAGCGCGCCCGCCGTGAGATCCAGCAGCCACGACGACACCACGCTGCCGCGCCGCCATACCTCGGCGACATCAGCGAGATCGAGCGAATAGCGCTCGTTCTCCGGCAGCTCGGTGGAGTCCTTGCGTTCGAGCACGTGGAAGCCTTCGGCATACGCCTGCATCAGGCCGTACTCGATGCCGTTATGGACCATCTTGACGAAGTGCCCTGAACCGACCGGCCCGCAATGCATGTAGCCATTCTCCACGCGTGCGTCGCGGCCTTCGCGGCCGGGCGTCGCCGGAATGTCGCCGCGGCCGGGCGCGAGCGTCGCGAGAATCGGATCGATGCGGCGCACGATCGCCTCTTCGCCGCCGATCATCATGCAATAGCCGCGCGTCAGGCCCCACACGCCGCCTGACGTGCCCACGTCGACGTAATGCAGGCCCTGCTCCCGCAACTGTGCCGCACGACGGATATCGTCCTTGTAGAAGCTGTTGCCGCCGTCGATGATCACGTCGTCCGCCGCGAGGATCTTGCGCAAGTCGCCCAGCGTGTCCTCGGTGATCTTGCCCGCCGGCAGCATCAGCCAGACGACGCGCGGCGTCTCCAGTTTCGCGACCAGATCGCCGAGATCCTTCGCGCCGGTCGCGCCCTCGCCCGCCAGCGTGGCGGTGACTTCGGGGTTGTGGTCGTACACGACGCACTGGTGTCCGTCGCGCATCAGTCGGCGCCCGATGTTGCCACCCATGCGCCCCAGTCCCACGATGCCGATCTGCATGTCCGTTACTCCTTGCCGTTGGATTTCACACGTTCGATCTGTTTCTTCGCGGCGTCGGCGACCGCTTCCGGCGTGAAGCCGAACTTGGTCTTGAGCGCCTTCAGCGGCGCCGACGCGCCGAACGTATGCATGACGATCTGCGCCCCGAGCCGGCCGACATAGCGGTCCCAGCCGAGCGTCGCCGCCTGTTCGACGCACACGCGCGCATGCACGTCCGTCGGCAGCACCGACTCCTTGTAGGCTTCGTCCTGCTTTTCGAAGAGGTCCCACGAGGGCATCGACACGACCCGCGCCGCGACGCCTTCGGCCGTGAGCTTCTCGAAGGCTTCCACGCACAGCGACACTTCGCTGCCGCTGGCCATCAGGATGACCTCGGGCGTCTTGCCGCCGTCGGCGTCGGCGAGCACATACGCGCCGCGCCGCACGCCTTCCGCCGAGCCGTACTTCGAGCGGTCGAAAGTCGGCAGCGGCTGGCGCGTCAGCACCAGGCACGACGGCTCCTTGTTGTGCGTCAGCGCGACGCGCCACGACTCGCCCACTTCGTTCGCGTCCGCCGGGCGCAGCAGCGTGAGTCCGGGCACCGCGCGCAATGACGCGAGCTGTTCGATCGGCTGATGGGTCGGACCGTCTTCGCCTACGCCGATCGAGTCATGCGTGAAGACGTAGATGACCGGCACTTCCATGATGGCCGAGAGCCGGATCGGCGGCTTCATGTAGTCGCTGAAGATCAGGAAGGTCGAGCCGTAGGGCCGCATGTCGGACAGCGCCATGCCGTTGCAGACCGCGCCCATGCCGTGCTCGCGGATGCCGAAGTGCAGGTTGCGTCCGGAGTAGTCGTCATGTTCGAAGCTGCCGGCGCCTTCGAACTTGAGGTTCGTCTTCGTCGAAGGCGACAGGTCCGCCGCGCCGCCGATCAGCCAGGGAATGCGCTGTGCGATCGCGTTCAGCACCTTGCCCGACGAGTCGCGCGTGGCGAGACCCTTCGGATCTGCGTCGAACTTCGGAATCGCGTCTTCCCAACCTTCGGGAAGCGTGTGATCCAGCATCTGCCGGGCTTCCTTCGCAAGTTCGGGATGGCTCTTTTCGTAGGCGTCGAAGCGCTGCTTCCATTCGGCATGCAGCTTCTTGCCGCGCGCGCCCATGCCCTCGGCGAAGTGCTGCATCACGCCGTCGGGCACGTAGAACTGCTTGTCCTCGGGCCAGCCATAGAACTTCTTGGCGAGCTTCACTTCGTCCTCGCCCAGCGCCTCGCCGTGCGCGCCTGCCGTGTTCTGCTTGTGCGGCGCGCCCCAGCCGATGATGCTCTTGACGATGATCAGCGTCGGCTTGTCCTGGGTCGCCTTTGCCTCCTTGAACGCCGCTTCGAGCGCGGCGCCGTCGTTGGCGTCATCGACGTGCAGCACGTTCCAGTTGTAGCCATGGAAGCGCGAGGCCACGTCGTCGCTGTAGGCGAGTTCCGTGTGGCCTTCGATGGTGATGGTGTTGCTGTCGTAGATCCACGTCAGGTTCGACAGCTTCAGATGCCCCGCCATCGACGCCGCCTCGTGCGAGATGCCTTCCATCATGTCGCCGTCGCCACACAGCGTCCAGACGTGATAGTCGAACAGCGTGTCGCCACCCTGGTTGAAGTGGGCTTCCTTCCAGCGCGCGGCCATCGCCATGCCCACGCTGTTGCCGAGACCTTGCCCGAGCGGACCCGTGGTCGTCTCGACGCCGGTCGTCATGCGGAACTCCGGGTGACCGGGCGTCTTGCTGTCGAGCTGACGGAAGTGCTCGATGTCGTCGATCGAGACCGCGGCCTTGCCGGTCGGCTTGCCGTGTTCGTCGACTTCCCTGACGCCCGTGAGATGCAGCATCGAGTACAGCAGCATCGACGCATGGCCGACCGAGAGCACGAAGCGGTCGCGGTTCGGCCACAGCGGCGCGTCGGGATCGTAGCGCAGGTGGTTCTGCCACAGGTGGAACGCCACGGGCGCGAGCGCCATCGGCGTGCCGGGGTGGCCGGAGTTGGCCTTCTGCACGGCGTCCATCGACAGCGTGCGGATGGTGTCGATCGACAGGCGATCGAGGTCTTTTGCTTGAGGTGATGCTTGAGACATGAGCGACGACTCCTTTGCGAAGAGCGCGCTGTGGCTTGAGGCGCCGCAGCGGGCAACCAGGACCATCGAGCAAGTGTAGTGCCTTGGAGCCGGCACGGCACCGCGAGTGATGCGAAGGACGCGCCGTGGCGCGCGGCGATGCGGCGCTACGGGCGTTCAGACGGCGTTGTTGATGCAGGATGCGGGCGCGAAGTGCTTCCTGTCCTGCCTTGTTACCTTGCGACGTGCGGCGCTTCCAGCGGGTAATGTCTTCAAGCGGTTTTCCTGGAGGCCGGGCGATGAAGCGCCGAGGGCCGCCGCCGCGAGAACCTCCATGCTGACACATTCACGGCGTTGCCCGCAAAAAGCGTGGCAAATCCCTGAACGCACAGGAAAACTTCAGGGCGCCGGATTCGGCTGACGCTCGTGCAGCGCGTCGATTTCGGCCAGAATTTCTTCCGACAGTTCAATCTCGACGCTGCCGATGTTCTCCTTCAGCTGCTCCATCGTCGTCGCGCCGATTAGCGTGCTGGTCGTGAAGGGCCGCTGATTGACGAACGCGAGCGCGAGCTGCGTGGGCGTGAGGCCATGGCGGGCGGCGAGTTCGACATAGGACGTGATGGCCGCAACCGACTGCGGCTTGCTGTAACGCTGGAAGCGCTCGTACAGCGTGATGCGCGCGCCGGCCGGACGTGCGCCGCCCTCGTACTTGCCGGATAACCAGCCGAACGCCAGCGGCGAATACGCGAGCAGCCCGACGCCATCCCGGTGCGTGAACTCCGACAGCCCCAGTTCATAGGTGCGATTCACGAGGCTGTAGGGATTCTGAATGCTGACGATCTTCGGCAGGCCGGCCTTCTCGGCCGCGCGCAGGAACTGCGCGACGCCCCATGGCGTTTCGTTCGACACGCCGACATGACGGATCTTGCCTGCCTTCACGAGTTCGGCGAGCGCGGTGAGCGTCTCCTCGATGGGCACCGTGTATTCGTCCTCGACGTACGGATACGACGAACGGCCGAAGGTCATCGTGCTGCGGTCGGGCCAGTGCAACTGGTACAGGTCGACGTAGTCGGTCTGCAGGCGCTTCAGGCTGCTGTCGATGGCTTCGTTCAGGTTCTTGCGGTCGAACTGGTTGCCCGCGCCGCGAATGTGACGCGGATTGTGCGGCTGGCGCGCGGGTCCGGCGATCTTGGTGGCGAGCACGATATCCGCGCGCTTCGACGGGTTCCGCGCGAGCCACGTGCCGATGTATTGCTCGGTGCGGCCCTGCGTTTCAGGACGCGGCGGCACCGGGTACATTTCGGCGGCATCGACGAGATTGACGCCCTGCGCCAGGGCATAGTCGATCTGTTCGTGCGCGTCGCGCTCGGTGTTCTGCTCGCCCCAGGTCATGGTGCCGAGTCCGATCAGACTCACATCGATACCCGAGTCACCCAGTTTCCGAAACTTCATTGTCCAATCCCTCTTGTTGGCGTTATGTCTGCATGCCGTCAGCGCTTCGTCAGCGCGTGACCAGCCTTGGCTGTGGCTGGCATTCAGGCAAGCGCGAAAACTACCATAGGCGCGCAAGCTCTGCTGTCGCGGCTAGAATGGCAGCCTCGCCCACTGTCTATCCGCCCCTTCAGGAATGCCCGAACCGATGCCGTCCGCAAGCGACCGCGCCCGTCAGCGCAGCGCGTCGCTCATCGTCATGCTGGTCGCTGCGACCTTCTTCATGGAGAACCTCGACGGCACGATCATCGCCACGGCGCTGCCGCAGATGGCGCGCTCCTTCAACGTGCATCCCGCCGACATGAGTCTCGGCATCACGGCGTATCTATTGACGCTCGCCGTCTTCATCCCGATCTCCGGCTGGGCCGCCGACCGCTTCGGCCTGCGCACCGTGTTCGGCAGCGCGATCGCCGTGTTCACGGCGGCGTCCGTCCTGTGCGCGACCACCTCGACGCTGCCCGCGTTCGCCGCGGCGCGCGTGCTGCAGGGCATCGGCGGCGCGATGATGGTGCCGGTCGGACGGCTCGCCGTGCTGCGCGCAACACCCAAGGAAGGCTTGATGCGCGCCATCGCCATCATCACGTGGCCGGGGCTCGTCGCGCCGGTGATCGGACCGCCGCTGGGCGGCTTCATCACCACGTATTCGTCGTGGCGCTGGATCTTCTATCTGAACGTGCCGCTCGGGCTGATCGGCCTCCTGCTCACGCTGCGCTATCTCGACAACACGCGTGAGGACGCGCGGCGCCGCTTCGACCTGCCCGGCTTCGCGCTGTGCGGCATCGCCTGCACCACGCTGCTGTATGCGATGGAACTGAGCGGCCGCAGTGACGCCGACTGGACTTCGATCGGCGTGCTCGTGCTGGTGGGGGGAATCGCGGGCATCGCGTCGTGGCTGCATCTGCGCCGCGCGGCGCAACCGGTCGTGGACCTCGCCGCATTGCGCGTGAAGACCTTCGCCGTGGCGATGGGCGGCGGCTCGCTGTTTCGCATCGCGATCAGCGCCGCGCCGTTCCTGCTGCCGCTGATGTTCCAGGTCGGCTTCGGCATGAACGCGTTCGAATCGGGCCTGCTGACGCTTGCGGTGTTCGCGGGCAACCTCTCGATGAAACTCGTCACGACGCCCGTCATGCGCCGCTTCGGCTTTCGACAGGTGTTGATCGTGAATGGCGTGCTCGCCGCGCTCTCTCTCGCCGCGATGAGCCTGCTCGCGCCGTCGACACCCAAGCTCGTGATCGCCGCCGTGCTGTTTGCAAGCGGGCTGTCGCGCTCGTTGCAGTTCACGGCGCTCAACACGCTCAGTTTCGCGGACGTGCCCAAGGCGCAGATGAGCGCGGCCTCCGCGCTGTCGAGCACGCTGTTCCAGATGACGATGGGCATCGGCGTGGCGATCGGCGCCATCGCGCTGCGCTTCGGCGAATGGCTGCATGGGCACGATGCCCATAGCATCGGCCCGGAGGATTTCCGCGTGGCGTTCCTGATCGTCGGGTTGATCGGGCTGATCGGCGTCGCCGATCTCTTCACGCTCGCACCGGATGCCGGCGCGCTGGTTTCAGGCCACGGCAAATCGCGGACATGATGCGCGAGCGCGTCGAATTTACGCGTCCGCTCTAAAGGCTGATCCGTCCCTGCCGTAAAAGTGCGCTATGAACTCGCACACGCTCGACTCCATCGCCGCCCTGACCGAAACGGTCGCCGTCATCCGCCACGCCAAAGGCCTCAAGAATCCCCACGACTTCACCGCAGGCTCGCTCGAACATGAGTTGGCCAGCGCCGCCTTCGCCGACGACTTCCTGCGCGCCCTCGACGCCGAGCCGGGCATCGGCGCCTGGTGGCCGATGCAGTGATCCGTGCGGCATGGCCGGAAGCCGGTCCACGCCGCAGCGGGTGACATCAGAGCTGGCTCATCCCGCCGTCGATCACGATCTCCGTCCCGACGATGAAGCCCGACTCCAACGCGGCGAGATGCAGGACCGTCGCCGCCACTTCGCTCGACTTGCCGAAGCGGCCGAGCGGAATCTGGGCTTGCAGTTGCGCACGCGCGTCATCGACGATGCCGAGCTTCTCGTGCAACGGCGTCGAGACCGGACCGGGACTCACCACGTTCACGCGCACGCCGCGCGGCAGCAGTTCGGCCGAGAGCGTCTTCGCCAGCGACACGAGCGCCGCCTTGCTGGCGGCATAGACCGATGACGTCGGCATGCCGATGTGCGCGTTGATCGAACCGTTCAGCACGATCGACGCACCTTCGTTGAACAGCGGCACCAGCGCCTGGATCTGGAAGTACGGGCCTTTCACGTTGATCGAGAAAGTGTCGTCCCAGGCTTTTTCGTCGATGTCGGTGAACGGCGCGAAGATGCCGATGCCCGCGTTGACGAACACGGCATCCAGACGGATATGGGCGTCGGACAGTTGCTGCGCGAGTTCGCGTGCGGCGGCGACCGTGCCGGCGACGTTGCGGATGGCGAGCGCCTGTTCGCCGAGCGAGGCGCGCGCCTCGGCCAGTGAAGCCTCGTCGCGACCCGTGATGACGACGCGCGCGCCTTCAGCCGCGAACGCCTGCGCGGCGGCCAGGCCGATGCCGCTGTTGCCGCCGGTAACCAGGACTGTCTTGCCTTCGAAGCGATTCATGACGTTCTCCTTTGAACGTTGATCAGTGTGAAGGCATTATGGGCGCGGCTTTGCGCGTTGCCGTACGAGCGGCTTGGCGAACTCGTTCGAAGTCATCGAACGAGTTTCTGTCCGGCTTTGTGCGACGAATGGGTTCAGCGGTCGTTCGACATGCCCTTCAGGCGGTCATTGCCGGCATCGCGCGCGGCGTCGGCGGTCGAGAAGTTTTCCTCCGAGACCAATGCACGCTTGACCTCCTTCGCGGAAAAATCGACGAGCGCGATGACCCAGACGAAACCGCCCGCCTGTTCCGCGGTTTGTACGAACGCGCGCAGATTCCCTTCATTCGACGATGCCATACCGACCTCCTCGTTGATGGTGACGCACCTGCGGCGTCGCGGATGCAGCGCCGCTGCGTGTTGCACTGGCAGGACGGGCGCAACCGTCGGCCAGCATCACGCGTGCGATGACGGCAGCGCCGCTTGCGCACGCGCGATCGGATGCCGCATGAAACGGGCCGCGCCTGGATCAGACGGCGGGAAGATCCTCGAGCGATTTCTCGATCTGTCCGTCCTGAACCCGCGCCTCGATGCCCACGTGGCCGTTCGCGTAAGGCAGCGCGCCTACTTTCGGTCCGAGAAAGGTCCGCCCGCCGAGCGTGAACAGCGTGCGCACTTCCTTGCCGCTGTGGATGGCGTCCACGACCTGCTGCACATCCACGATGGTGGTGGGCGCGGTCCAGTCGTTGATGGATGAATCGAAACTGCCCCATCGGACGCTGGTCACGCGGTCGTTGACCCAGCGCACGCCGTCGATCGCCAAGGTTGCCATGGCTGCCTCCAATTTCGTCCCGGGGAAAGGGAAAATCGTAGCATGGGGCGGGGTGGGGGATGGGCGCCCGTTCGAGAGTCTCTCGTTCGCTGGATGCTAATTCGGGCGAAAAAAAAGCACTGTGATGGCACAGTGCTTTTTTGGTGTAGCGGCGATGCGCTACGAATTCTCGGTGGGGTGGCTGATGGGACTCGAACCCACGACGACAGGAATCACAATCCTGGACTCTACCAACTGAGCTACAGCCACCACTGTTACCGCGATCCCGACTGCTCCGAAACAGCTACCGCAGCAATCAAGAAGCGAGATTATACGAACAAAGGTTATGCTTGACTAGTCCTTTTGAGCATCTTTTTCCGCTCATCGGCGTTCACGATTCGATTGCTTCCATCGCCTCGCGCAGATGGCCGCGCGCTTCGTCGAAGATCGCGAGATCGCCGGTGGCGAGGCGGCGGCTGTCGGACAGGACGCGACGCCAACCGCGCGCACCTGCAACTCCGCGATACAGTCCGAGCGCATGCCGTGTCACCGCGCCGAGATAAGTGCCGCGCGCGAGCTCGCCACGGGCATAGGCAATCAGCGCTTCCTCGATCTCTTCCCGCGAAGGCACCGGCGTGGACGCGCCATAGAACCGCGTGTCTACCTCTGCCAGCACGTAGGGATTGTGATAGGCCTCGCGGCCGAGCATCACGCCGTCGACGTGCTTCAGATGCTCTTCAACTTCGTCCAGCGTCTTGATGCCGCCGTTGATCGAAATTTCCAGATGCGGAAAATCCCGCTTCAGCCGATACGCATAGTCATATTTCAACGGCGGAATTTCGCGATTTTCCTTCGGACTCAGCCCCTTCAGGATGGCGTTGCGCGCGTGCACGATGAACACCTCGCAACCCGCGTCCGCCACGGTCCCGACGAAATCCCGCACGAAGGCGTAATCCTCGACCTCGTCCACGCCGATGCGATGCTTGACCGTGACCGGTATCGATACCGCGTCGCGCATCGCCTTCACGCCGTCCGCGACGAGCTGCGGCTCCTTCATCAGGCACGCGCCGAATGCGCCGCGCTGCACGCGCTCCGACGGGCAGCCGCAATTGAGGTTGATTTCGTCGTAGCCCCACTGTTCGCCGAGCTTCGCGCTGCGGGCGAGATCGGCCGGCTCGCTGCCGCCGAGTTGCAACGCGACGGGCGCTTCGGCCGGCGTGAAGGCGAGATGACGCGCGACATCGCCATACAGCAGGGCACCGGTCGTCACCATCTCCGTATAGAGCCAGGTGTGACGCGACACCAGACGATGCAGCGAACGGCAATGGCGGTCGGTCCAATCCATCATCGGAGCGACGGAGACGCGACGGGACTTGAGCTTCGGTACGGCGGCCATGAGCGAATGAGCAACGGGCCCACTGAACGCGAGCCGCTTGAAAATAAAGGGAATTTGCGATTTTACCGCACTGCGGGAGTTTTAATGCGGCTGCTTCGTACCAGCGGGCTGGGCAGAAACTTGCTGCAACTTCTCCGTGAACTCGAGCCCGGAGAACCATCATGCCCCGCCATTGTCTCGCGACAGCCGCCCTCCTCCTCAGCACCGCACTTGCCATGCAAACCGCACAAGCCCAGACCAGCCGTCCGGACAACGGCGCCTCGATGGTCAAGCCGCCGATGACGCCCAACGCGCCATCCGCAAACACAACCCGTCCGGACAATCCCGACAACATGCCGGTCAAGCGTCCCACTCCACCGCAGAACAGCGATCGCATGCTGCATCACAGCCCCGCGAGCGACGCAATCGCGAAATAATCCTGCGCAGCGCCGGTCACGGGCTGGAAGCGCCCGCGACGCCCCTATAATGGCGCTCGTCACGATACTCCGAGAGAACCGCGGCTCCGGGCTTGACATGTTCAAGCGATCCAAGCGGTCCTGCCAATGCAAAAAATCATTCTGCCGTTCGTTTCCGGTTTCCTTGCCGCACTCTTCTTTCGCGAATCGACCCTGGCGCTGCTGCACGCGGCAGGGGTCATCGATCCGGCCGGCTTCTCCACCGTGCCGTTTCTCCCGCTCGGCATCCCCGAATTCATCGCCAACGCGCTCTGGAGCGCGGTCTTCGGCGTTCTGATGGCGTGGCTGCTGCGCGTCGCGCCGGATCGCAGCGCGCCGTGGATCGGCGCACTCGTGTTCGGCGGCATCGTGCTGACGGCGGTCGGCGCCTTCATCATCGATCCCATCCGCGGCATCTGGCCTGCCGGCAACATGCTGCCGCGCCTCGCGCCCAGTCTTATCGCCAATGCCATCTGGGGCTGGGGCGCCCTCGTCTTCATGCGCGCCTTCATGGCCGGCAGCGACACGCGCTGATCCGCGGTACCCATCGAACAAAACACAAGCGGCCCGGTCATGTCGATCGGGCCGCTTGCACGCCAGAGCTCGCTCCGTTCAGTCCTTCAGGAGCCTGAGCGGATGCGCCGCCGGCGTCCACGCGCTTTCGAACATGCGCTCGACGTCCGCGGCCTTCACGTCCTCCAGCCGCGCCAGCTTCCATTGCGGCTGATTGTCCTTGTCGACGATACGCGCGCGGATGCCCTCCACCACGTCGCCGCGCTCGAATACCGAGCGCGTCAAATCGAGGTCGCGGCGCAGGGTCTCCGCCATGGTCGAGAACTTCGCGCGGTCCACCTGCTGCAAGGCCACATCGACTGACAGCGGCGAGCGCTCACGCAATTCCATGGCCGTCTGCCGCGCCCACTCGTGACCGGCGTCGGCATCGCGCTCGAGCGACGCAAGAATCGACGCGCCGTTGCCCGCCGCAAAATGCTTGTCGATCATGGTGCGCGCATCGGCAAGCGCGCTGCGTTCGGGAATCGGCGCCACCTTGTACTTCGTGGTCTCGCCCTGCACGAAACGCACGATCTCCACGCCATCGAGAAAGCGCTGATGCCGCAGCGATTCGATCAAGCCGGGCAACGCGCCGTCGTCGAGATAGGCGTCGGCCATGCGGGCATAGAGCGCATCGGCGGCGGCCATGGTCGCGCCGGTGGCCGCGAGATAGCGGCCGATCGCGCCCGGCGCACGCGCCAGAAACCAGCTCACGCCGACATCCGGAAACAGCCCGATGCGCGTCTCGGGCATCGCCATCCTGGTGGACTGCGTGACGATACGCAGGCCGCCCGTGTGATGCGCGCCTTGCGAAATACCCATGCCGCCGCCCATCACGACGCCGTTCACCACCGCGATATACGGCTTCGGAAACGTGAAGATCGCGTGATTGAGCTTGTATTCCTCGGTGAAGAACGCGTCGATAGCTTCGCGCTCGCCCGCCTTCGCCGATTCGTACAGGAAGCGGATGTCCCCGCCCGCGCAGAACGCGCGCACGTGCGGACTGAAGATCACGACTGCGCGGATCGCCTGGTCATGGCGCCACGCGCGCAGCGCCTCGCTGATCGCGCCCAGCATCGGCGCGGTCAGCGCGTTGAGTGCCTTCGGACGTTCGAGCGCAATGAAGCCGATGCCGTTGGCGGTGTCGATTCGGATGTCTTCGGTGGTCATCGTGTTGAGGTGTCGGGTCGGTTCGCTGAATTGCCTTGAGGTTCTGCTTTCCGAGGTTTGGTTCCCGCTTTTCGCGTGCCGCCGGCGCGCTCGTCCGCCTGCTTGCACCACGCTTCGAGCGACAGCTCGACGAGCGTTTCAGCCGGCGTGGCGGGCCATGCCGCGCCGCTCAGCTTCAGCGCGACGATGCCATGCAGACTCGCCCAGAGTCCTTCCGCACAGGCCGCGGCCACAACGTGCGGCGGCAGGCGTCCAGCCGCGCGCAGTTCGACGAACGCGTCGGCGATCGGCGCCAGCATGGCCGCAACGGCGCCGGAGGCTTCCTGAGCATCCACGCCGACGTCATCCGTTACGGTTTCGTCGGAACGCGCCGGCTCCATGAACATCAGCCGATACGTCTGCGGCTCAGCCAGGCCGAATTCGACATAAGCGCGCGCCATGGCGTGCAGGCGCGCCGCCGGGTCCACGATGCTCGCCTGCGCAACGAATGCCTCGCGCAAACGCAGGTGGCCTTCCATGCACAGCGCCCGCGCAATCTCGCTGCGGCTCCTGAAGTGAAGATAGAGCGCGGCGGGAGAATAATCGATGGCGCCGGCAAGCTTTCTCATCGATAGCGAAGCGAAGCCTTCCCGCCTGACGATCTCGCGCGAGACTTCGAGTATGCGCTCGCGCAGCGCCATGCGCTGCTCGCGTCTCTGCTCAGTGCGGTGCGCTCGCGGTCCCATGCGAGGCATTGTCGGCACCGTCAACTTCGAAGTCAACGCGCGGCCCCACCCTGCACCGCCGATGCCTCGGTCAGACCGGCATGCGGTCGTTGTCCGGACGCGCGACCGACTCGTATAGCGGCTCGTCCGAGTCGCGCAGGACGACCGAAGCGAACACGATGCATACCGCAAGAATCAGCACACCGACGGCTGCCCAGATGAGCCATAGCGCATTGGACTCGACAAGCGAGTGAAGAAAGGAATGGAACATGACGACCCCGTGCGATTCTTATAATGTGGTTGCTCAAGCCGAGCGCATGGCGTCGAGCAAGTACTATGCCGAGCGAATCGCGTCGCGTGCGGCGAGTGTGCAGATGGTACTCCGTTGCGTGATAACGCGAAAGCAAATGCGCGAGCGCGCCGCCCTTCATGCGTATCCGAAAGAGCGCTGCGATGCAGGTCTTACATCGCGCCGTGTAAGAGTGGAATTCGCGTGCGCTTCAGTGCTGCGTCGGCGTTACCGGACCGGGCGGGAAGTGGCCGCTCTTCAGGAGCACCGGCATGCCGTTGGTCACGCGCAGATGCTCGCGCGCCACCGCTTCGATGTGCGTGCGGCCGGCGTCGAACGCATTGATCCAGCCCGCGCTGTCAGTGGTCTGCGCGCCGAAATGATCTTCCAGCGCTTCGACCGAAATCGCGCAGGGCACGCGCCGGCCATCGACGAGCGCGGCGAATTCGACGGTCAGATTGGAATCGCGATAGTCGGGCGCGTCCTGAAGAAATCGGATGTCCATGATGGTCTCGTAGCTTGGCCGTGACGGCCCGTTCCACGCGAAAGATGCGGAGCGCTCGACCGGCTCGGGCTTCGCGTGAAGCGGTGCGGCGACTATGGTAACTGCGCGGCCGTCGTGCGGTCCATACCCCGCGGCCTTCGCGATAACGCCAGCGAGTGCGTTACGCAGCAAGCACGTGCTCGTCGATATCGACCACCAGCAGCGAGCTTGCCAAGGGATCGGCGTAATTGAAAGCGAGCAGACGGCTCATCTCGCGCACGCGTTCGCAGACCCGCTCGCGGGCGTCGTCGGCAAGCTGCGGATAGGTGCGCAGCACCTGCGCATCGAAGCGGTAATGCACGCCCCACGCGATGTTGCCAGGATGATTGGCCACGCCGCCCGTGCGCCAGCTGACGAACAGCGAAGGCGCCGCATCCAGCCCGATCTCCGCGATGTCCGCGCCGCTGGGAAACAAGTCGGCCAGGCAGGTTGCGACGTCGAACAGCACCGCGTGTCTCAGGTGAATGGGGCGCATCATGCCGGACGCAGCAAGCGGTCGATATATTCTCGCGCCGCCTGCTCGACGTGGGCGAGCGCCTCGCTTTCGGTCGAGAAACGCTGCTCCGGACCGAGATCGACGAGCGCTTCGAAGCGATGCACGTCGTCCGGACCGCCCTGCGCAAGACTCACCGATCCGACGTAGATCGGCCCGGCCTCGCTCTGCGGCTCGTGCGTCTGCACGAGCCGCGCCGAGGCGCTGATGTAGTAGCCCCGGTACGGCCCCGTGACTCGTTCTGCCATGTTCCTTTCTCCTTTGGCGGACCGCGCGCCGTGTCTCACGACGCGTCGATCAGGCAATTTCAACCGGCAATCAGATCAGTAAGGCGTCGGATCCGGAAATTAGTTCATTCGTTCCCATTGTTTCGTCGACGCCGCGTTCAAGCGGCTGCGGCGTCTTCTTTCGAGCCTTGATTCGCAAGCATCGCGCCCGGCAGATGGCTCCGCTAACAAGCGCTTACGTGTTACGTAAGGCGCGTATGGGACAATGCACCTCTCTCGAAAAAGGCCCTCATGCAACCGTCCTGTGACGGTCCTGCGAGCGGCGCAACATCATTCGTTCTCACGAGGTAAAGATGAAGGATCACGGCCGGCGCATGCGCCGACACTCCGCATGCGCAACCCAATCCGGCGCTTCGGACGCTGCTTCGAAGGCTTCCTGGCTGCGTGCCGCGCTGACCTGCGCGGCTGCGCTCGCGGTGGCGAGTCTCGGCGCATGTGCATCGTCGAACGATGCTTCGCTGATCAACCTGCCCGATGGCCAGACGGGCTACGCGGTCAACTGCAGTGGCGCCGATGCCGGATCGAGCTGGGCCAGCTGCTACGTCCTTGCCGGCGAGAAATGCGGCGCGACCGGCTATGACATCGTGTCGAAGGACAACGAGGAAGGCGGCCCGACCGGCGGCGGCATCACCAATGTGATCTCGGCGAACGTGAAGAACCGTTCGATGATCGTCCGCTGCAAATAACGCCGCAGCATCTGCGCGCGCGGTCCGGTCATTCGATGATTCTCAGTGCGCGCTCATCTTCGAGAACGCGTTGAGCACGACGACGCCCGCCACGATGAGACCCATGCCGAGCATCGCGGGCAGATCCGGCGTCTGCTTGAAGAGCAGCGCAGCGACCAGCGTGATCAGCACGATGCCCGCGCCCGACCACACGGCATAGACGACGCCGACCGGCAACGCGCGCAGCGTCAGCGACAGCAAATAGAACGACACCCCGTATCCGGCCACGACGATCGCCGCGGGGAGCGGACGCGTGAAGCCATCGGAGGCGCGCAGCGCGGAGGTCGCGATGACTTCGGCGACGATCGCGATGGCGAGCAGCACATAAGCGGTTGAGCGCATCGATTCCTTTAATGGCTTGAGGTTGCGTATGGGTCGTCGCGGGTCAGTCCTGACCGAGCGAGAGCTGGCTGAAGTCGTGGCCGAGTACCGCACAGAGCGCCTCGACGACCATCTGGTGATCGTCGCGCTGCGCCAGTCCCGAAACCGCCACTGAGCCGATCACGCCCGCGCCCGAGACGCGCAGCGGAAACGCGCCGCCGTGCGTGGCGAATTCGGCGGGGTCGAGGCTGAACTTGTCGGCGAGCGTGGTGCCCGCCTGTTGCAGCGTGAGGCCGAGCGCATACGAACTGCGGCGGAAGTGTTCGACAGTGCGTGACTTGCGTTCGATCCAGCGCGCGTTGTCGGGCGTGGTGCCGTCGAGCGCGACATAGAACAGCTTGCGGCCGAAGGTGCGCACATCGATGGCCACGGCCGCCCCGCGCGCCACCGCCATCTCGCGCAACTGCGAGCCGATCTGCCACGCCTGATCGGCATGGAACTGCGGGAACACGAGCGTGCGTTCCTGATGCGCGATGGCTTGCAGAACGTGTGGAATATCCATGAGCGTGCGACTCCTTGACTGGCTTGCTTGATGAGTGTCCGGCGCGCTTGAGTTGCGGCACCTCCGTGCGTGACGCACGGCCGAGGCTTGCGATTTTGACATGCGCGGATGCAACAGCAACATGTGAACCGGCCATGCATCGGTGCTAAAGCGACGCGATGCAGCGTCGCCCTGAGCAGGCATTTCGGTTCGATATGCATTGAAAGACGAGCAAGCCATTGCGCTCAAGTAAGCGATGGCTTATAATCTTTTCTTCGACGGACGCGGGGTGGAGCAGTCTGGCAGCTCGTCGGGCTCATAACCCGAAGGTCGTAGGTTCAAATCCTACCCCCGCAACCAAAGTTGAAGATCCATGCAGTATGGCTTCAGTCAAGGCCCATGAATCACGCAACACCTCGTACACATCAACCCGCCATCGAGCGGGTTTTTTGTTGTCTGCGATTCCTTCTTCTGCATTCCTTCCGCGTCGAACCGCCGCCCCTCCAGACGCCGCCCCGCCACCCCCCCATGGCATAATCCCCCGTTCAGCATCGTCCAAACATCGAACGCGGCATGCATCACTTGCGTCGGGCCCTCGTCAGGAAGATCGGCGGAATCGCGGCACTCTGCGCGATCCTGCTGCTCTCGCTTGTGCCTGTCGCGTCGCAGGCGCTCGAACATGCGCGCATCGATGCATTGCTCGCTTCCGTCTGCGCTTCCGTTACGCCCGCCGCGGACTCAGACCAGCAGCCTCCCGCGCATCGCACGAAACACGACGGGCTCGCGCACCTGCAAGCCTGCGCCTATTGCGACTTCATCGCGCACGCGCCCACACCGCCCGCAGCGCCATCCAGTCCCGACATCCTGCAAGCCACGCGCGAGCCGTTCACGACGCAAGCTCCCGCCGACGCACCCTTCAGCGCACGACTGCGCGCCGCACAACCCCGCGCCCCGCCCGCCGCTCTCTGAGCCATAACGCGCCGCGCGCCTGAAACATCGGCGCCGCGCTTCCATCCCTCATCAACACCCTGCCGCGACGCACCCCGTCCGGAACCTTCAAGGACACGTCATGAAGCCATCATCGCTTGTGCGCGGCGCGCTCGCGCTCGCCTGCGCCCTGGCCGCGCAATTCGCGCTCGCCCACGCCTTGCCCAAACTGCAGCAGCCCGGCCCCGGCGCGACGGTCAGCGCGCCGCACGAAGTCGCCATCGACTTCGGCGAAGCGCTCGAACCGACCTTCAGCAAGCTCATCGTCACGAATGCGCAAGGCACGCAGGTCAACACCGAAAAATCCGTGGTCGCCGACAGCGACAAGAAGCACATGAGCGTCGCGCTTCCTGCGCTGCAACCGGGCGTCTACAAGGTGCAATGGACCGCGCTCGCCGCGGACGGGCATCGCACGCAAGGCCACTACAACTTCACCGTCAAGTGAGCATCATGAAAAAAATCGTTCTCTTCACAGGCGCGCTCGCGTGCGCGTCCCTCGCCCAGGCGGCCACGCTCGAGGCCCACGACTGCTGGATTCGCGCGATGCCGCCCACGCTGCCGTCGTCGGGGTATTTCAGCCTCGCCAACAACGGCGACACGCCCGTCACCCTCACCGACGCGCAAACCCCCGCCTTCGGCATGGCGATGATGCACAAGTCCGAAATGAAGAGCGGCACGGCAACGATGTCGCCCGTCGATTCCGTCGATGTCCCCGCGCACGGCAAGCTCGACTTCGCGCCGAAGGGCTATCACCTGATGCTCGAGGAACCGGCGAAGCCGCTCAAGGTCGGCTCCACGATTCCGCTCACGCTGACGTTCGCGGACAAGTCCACGCTGAAGATGGACTGCTCGGTCAAGCCGGCAGGCGCGACCGGTCACTGACAATCAACCGCCTGAAATAAAAGAAAACGCGCCGGGTTCCTTCCGAACCCGGCGCGTTTGTTTTGCCACGCAGCGTTTGAATAGCAGCAATGCCTACGGCTTGCTGAACATGTCCATGATCTGCTTGCGCTCGTCGGTGGTGACTTGCGGCGGCGGCGGCGCCTGCATGCCTGCCGGACCGACACCGCCCATGGTGGTCGCATCGCCGGCCATCGGATTGGTGTTGTCGAGACCGACGCTCGCGACGAAGCCCATGCCCGGCGTCCGATCGGCATAGAACAACTCGCCGTCGACCGTGGTGATGCCGTCCGGCTGGGTCATCTCCTGCTGCGGAATGCCGCGCAACGCGCGCCCCATGTACTCGACCCAGATCGGCAACGCCAGCTGCGCGCCGAACTCGCGGCTGCCGAGCGTCTTCGGCTGGTCATAGCCCATCCATGCCACCGCGACCAGCTGCTTCTGATAGCCCGCGAACCAGCCATCCTTCGCATCGTTGGTCGTGCCGGTCTTGCCTTGCAGGTCATTGCGCTTCAGCACGTTGGTGCCCGCGCCCGTGCCCTGCGTCGCCACCGTGTGCAGCAGGCTGTTCATGATGTAGGCGTTGCGCGGCTCCAGCGTCTGCGGCGCATTGCTGCCCGCCGTCAACGGGTTGGCGCGCGAGATGACGGCGCCGCGCGCGTCGTCGACTTCGCCGATCAGATACGGATTGATGCGATAGCCGCCGTTCGCGAACACCGAATACGCGCCGGACAGTTGCAGCGGCGTGACCAGACCCGCGCCGAGCGCGAGCGGCAGGTACGGCGGCGTCTTGTCCTTGTCGAAGCCGAAGTTCTTCGTGACGAAGTCCTGCGCGTAGTTCGTGCCGATATACGACAGGATGCGGATCGACACCAGATTCTTCGACTTCTGCAAGCCGGTGCGCATCGACATCGGGCCATCGGGCTGGTCGTCGTCCTTCGGCTCCCACGGATCACCGCCATTGGTCGCCGGGAAGAACAATGGCGCGTCGTTGATGATGGTCGCCGGCCCGAGCCCCTTGTCGAGCGCCGCCGAATAGATGAACGGCTTGAAGCTCGAACCCGGCTGGCGCCAGGCCTGCGTCACGTGGTTGAACTTGTTCTTGTTGAAGTCGAAGCCGCCGACCAGCGCGCGGATCGCGCCGTCCTGCGGCACCATCGACACCAGCGCGCCTTCGACCTGCGGCAGCTGCGTGATCTGCCAGCCGCCCTTCTCCTTGTCGTCGCGCGTCAGGCGCACGATCGAACCCGGCTTGATGGCCAGCGCCTTCGACGCATTGCTGCGCAGCGCGGCCGCGACGAAGCGCAGGGCATCGCCGGACAGCGTCGCGGTATCGCCGCCGACGAACTGCGCCGTCACCTGCTTCGGGCTCGCCGATGTCACCACGGCGGACACGAGTTCGCCGTTGTCCGGGTGATCGACGAGCGCGTCCTCGATGGCCTCGGCGCGATCGTCCGCATTCGACGGCAGGTTGATGTTGCCTTCCGGACCGCGATAGCCGTGACGGCGCTCATAGTCCATCACGCCCTTGCGCACGGCCTTGTAGGCGGCGTCCTGATCGGCGGAATCGATGGTCGTGACCACCGTCAGGCCGCGCGTGTAGGTTTCTTCCTTGTACTGCGCGTACATCATCTGCCGCACCATCTCCGCGACGTACTCGGCATGCACGCCGTACTCGGTGCCGGCGGACTTCGTGTGGATCTCTTCGGCGGCGGCCTGGTCGTACTGCTCGCGCGTGATGAAGTTCAGGTCCAGCATGCGCTTCAGGATGTACTGCTGGCGCACCTTCGCGCGCTTCGGATTCACCACCGGGTTGTACGCCGAAGGCGCCTTCGGCAGGCCCGCGAGCATCGCCGCTTCGGCGAGCGAGATGTCCTTCAGGTCCTTGCCGAAGTACACGCGCGCCGCCGCCGAGAAGCCATAGGCGCGCTCGCCCAGATAAATCTGATTCATGTACAGCTCGAGAATCTGATCCTTGCTCAAGGCACGCTCGATCTTGTACGCGAGCAGCATCTCGTAGACCTTGCGGGTGTAGGTCTTTTCGCTCGAGAGGAAGAAGTTGCGCGCCACCTGCATCGTGATCGTGCTCGCGCCCTGCGACGCGCCGCCGTGCATCAGGTCGGCGACACCCGCCCGCAGGATGCCGACGAAGTCGACCCCGCCGTGATCGTAGAAGCGGTAATCCTCGATCGCGAGCACCGCCTTCTTCATCTGGTCGGGGATATCCTGGAAGCGCACGAGGCTGCGGCGTTCCTCGCCGAATTCGCCGATCAGCACGTGGTCCGCGGTGTAGACGCGCAGCGGCACTTTCGGGCGGTAGTCGATCAGCGCATTCAGCGACGGCAGGTTCGGCTCCATGACGACGAGCGCATAGCCGACGATGAGTCCGCCCACCACGGCGCCCAGCGCCACGAGGCCGGCGAACCAGAGCCCGATGCGCGCCAGCACGGAGCGGCCGCCACGGCCGCCTCCGCCGTTCCTGCAGTTGCGGTCATTGCGGCCGTTGCCGCCGCCACGGCGGCCGCCGCCGCCGCCGTCACCGCCGCCGCGGCCATTGCGGCTGCCGGCGTCGGAGTCGTTGCGTGCCTGGTTGCGTGATTCGTTCCAGCTGGGTTCGCGATCGTGTCGCGTGGAATTCGATGAGTCGGGTCGTTTGATGATAGGCATGACTGGGTTCGTTCGGCGTGCGCCGGAGGCGCGCGCTGCGCCGCTGCACTGCTGTGCGGGCGCGACTGCAAAGACGGGCGAGCGAATGAGCGGGCCGGTGTCGACCGAGGGTAACAGCGCATTTTAAAGAATTCACGCGCGTCACCCCAAAACCGTACGGATTTTTTTGTAAGCGAGTGCGCGGATGGATGCGCACGGCGCCCGTCACCGCACTTGTGTTGGGTTACCCACAGAGCCTGCGAACAGAATTGTGGACAACTGTATGAGAATATAGGCAAGTGTTTGAACGCACGGCAGTTTCGGCACGTGCTCAAAGCGTGGCCAGCGAGCGGCGGCGCACCGCCCTCGAGCCCACGTCCGCGCGCAAACCGATATGATGGATGCATGGATTGCAGGTTCCCGGCTCGCTATGCGCGAACCCTGCGGTAAAGATGTCGTGCCGTTTGATGAACCGAAGTTGCGATTCGTCCCGCCCGTTGTCCGGTTACGATCGCCTTACTGTTTGCGAGCCGCTCATGTCGACCAAACCCAGCGAACGCATCGTTGTCTTTGTCACTCCCGCGCAGAAGCTGGCCATCAGCAAGACAGCGGATACGCTCGGCATCAGCGTGAGCGAACTCATGCGCCGCGCCGTGCTGAACTTCAACGCCACCAGTGAGCAGATCAAGGCGGCCGGCATCGTCGACCGTCTGCGCGCCCCGAAGGCGCCCGATCCGCTCGATGTCGCGCTGAAGAGCGTCGCCGCCAAGGCCGCCGCCCGCGAGGCGCGCGAAGCGGCGGCGAGCGCCACCAAGCGTGCTGCCCTGACGCCCCGGGTTCGGCCCGAACCGCCTGGCGCCGGCGCCACGACCCCGCACACGGCCGACTCCCTCAACGAAGACAACTCGATCGGTACAGGCGAAGACGCCTCGCTCACCGATGGCTCGCGCTCCGGTCATTGAGGCCGTCTCGCCTCCGTACCAGCCTCGACGCGTCAGTCGTTACACTCCTTAACGTCAGGTTAAGGTCGGATTAAGCCCGGGCGTGCTCTAATGGGCGGATCAACCCGACGCACTCGCACACTCGCGCGAAGCATCACCGGAAGTTTTTCTCGAACCACGCTTGCAATCCCGCACCTTGCCCTTCACCTACGCGCCGCGCACGCCTGCTGAACGTGCACAGGGCCACGCGGCGCGGGCGAGCCGCAGTCTTCATCCAGGAGAAATACATGTCGCTTTTCGATTCGATCACCCGCACGGTCAAGGGTCTCTTGAACGACGCCGCCGACACCATGCAGGACCCGTCGCGTGATGCGCGCCAGATCGTGCGCGAGCTCGACGACAGCATTGCGAAGGCGGAAAACTCGCTCATCGAGATCGAGGCGCAGGTCGCGACGCAGCAAAGCAAGCGCGACGCCGCCGCCGACAAGGCGAAGAAGTACGAGGACGGCGCCCGCCGCGCGCTGCAATCCGGCGACGAAAGCCTGGCGCGTGAAGCACTCGCGGCGCAGGCCAACGCCGAAACCGAACGCGACGCACTCGCCGCTGAACTTCAGACGCTGGAGCCGTCAGTCGAGCATCTGAAGACGCAGATCGCCGACATGCGTCAACGTCGCAACGATCTCAACGCGCGTTCAAACATCCTCCAGGCGAAGCAGCAGATCGCGCAGGCGAAGGACACCGCGGCCACGGCGCTGGGCGGAATCGGCGGAAAGAATCTTTCCGAAGACTTTCAGAAACTCGAAGACAAGATCCAGCTGGCCAACGCCCGCTCCGACGCGCGTCTGAATTCGGCCGACCAGAAATCCGGCAAGGCCCTCGATGACAAGCTCGCCGCGCTCAATCGTGGCCCGTCGGTGGAAGACCGCCTCGAAGCGCTGAAGAAGCAGGTCAATCCGCCGGCGCAGTAATTGCGAGACGCATGCAGGTGCAGTTGAATCGTCTGGCGCGCCGCGAACTCACCGCTTCGCGACGCGTCAGAGCGTGATGCGCTATCTTGAGCAGGACACTGAGCAGGACCTTTGAGCAGGACATGTTTGCAGCTTTGAAAGGAGACGGACGTTTATCGCGTCCGGCCCGCCTCATGAAAAAGTTTTTGACGGCCCTCGCCTTGTCGCTGTCGCTGGCTTCGCCGCTCGCGTTCGCCGTACCGACGGTGCAGCAGGTCGAGCAATCGATGACGCAGGGCAACTGGCAGAAAGCCGACTCGCAGTTGAGCGAAGTGCTCGACGCCCATCCGAAGAATGCCCACGCGCATTATCTGTATGCGCAGGTGCTGGATCGCGAAGGACGCTACAGCGATGCGTTGTCGCATCTGCAACAGGCCAAGGCGATCGATCCTTCGCTGAGCTTCACCGACCCGTCGCGCTTCGCGGCCACCCAGGCACGCATTCAGGCCGATTCGACACGCGCGAACATCTCGCCGCGCTCGGACAACGGCGCGAACACGACGGCGGTGCGCAATCCGTTCAACCAGGACCAGGCCGGCGCGGCCGCGCCGCAGAAGCACGGTATCGGCATGGGTGCGTGGATCGGCTTCGCGGTGCTGATTGCCGCCATCGCGCTGGTGCTGCGCTGGGGCTTGCGGCGCGCGCGGGCACGCGACGACGGCCAGGCCGAAACCGACCGCCGCGGGCAACTGAAGCGCGCCACCGACCTCCTCAACGAAGTGCGCTCGCTCAAGCTCGATGTGCGGCTCTCGACCGCGCCGGGGCATGAGGCGCTGCTGAAGGACGTCGAAGGCGCGGAAGCGCAGTTGCGCGACACCGTCGAGTCGCTGACGAACGCGAAGAATCCGGTGCCGCCGTATGCCATCGAGGATCTGGAGAATCAGGTCGCGAGCCTCAAGGCGCGCGCCGAAGGCCGCCCGGACCCGGCCGCCGCTGCGCAGGCCGGCGCGCCGAACGCGTCGCCGTATGCACAGGAAGCCGAGCGCTTCGGCCGCGGCCAGCAGCCGCCTTATCCGCAACAGCAAGGACCCTATCCGCCGCAGCAAGGGCAGCCGCCCGTCATCATCCAGCAAGGCGGCGGCGGATTCGGCGGCGGCATGGGCGGCTTGTTGACCGGCGTACTGCTGGGCGAGGCGCTGTCGCACGGACGCGATCGTGTGATCGAGCGCGATGTGCCGGTCGATCGTCCGACGCAGAACGACAACGGCGGTCTCGACTTCGGCAACAACGGCGGTGGTGGCGGCCTCGACTTCGGCAACGGCTCCAACGACTGGAGCGACGGCGGCGGCGGTGGCATGGATCTCGGCAACAACGACGACGGCTGGCGCGACACCTGATCCGCTTTACCTGCACACGCCAAGGCCCCGCACGCGGGGCCTTTTTGTTGAGCGCGATAAGCAAGTACGCTCAGCCGCCTCCGCCGAGAAAGCGCAGCAGGCCCCACAGGAACTTGAAGAAGCCGACGACGAACGCCCAGATCCGTTCGAGCTGATCCCAGTTCGCGAGATAGAGCAGCGTTCGCAGCATCATGCGGCGGGCGCGGCGCGGCTGAAAATGCGCGCGCGGTCAGGCAAGGTTGAAGCGGCCATCGGCGAAATCGGAGAAAAAAGAAGGCGGCTCGCGCCGCCTTCGATTGCCATCGCAAAGATCGCATGATACCGCCCCGCCGATCAGCGACTCATCTGCCGCCTTACTGATCCGTCGGCTTCGACTCGTCCTGCGGCGGGATTTCATCCGTCAGCGCTTCTTCCAGGCGCTTGAAGATGCGTCGCGTCGCGCCGCGCGGCTGAAGCGCGAACAGCAGAAGCGAGCGGCCCGTCACCTGGTAGACATCGTCGGAACCGAACACCGGCAGTTCCTCGCGGACCGGCGCATTGGTGTCGATCAGACAGATCCACTCGTCCGGTCCCGGAATGTCCGGCAGCGTGAAGTCGACGACATCGTGGTACGAATTCACGATCAGCAGCAAGGTCGCATCCGACGCCGGCTTGCGAATGCCCGTCGCCTGCGCGCGCCCGTCCATCACCACGCCGAAGCAGCGCATGTTCGGATCGTCCCATTGCTCCTGCGTCAGCTCGTCGCTGCTAGGGCTGAGCCACCGGACATCCGCGACCTGCAGATCCTCGCGATATTCGCCCGTCAGGAAACGTTGCCGGCGCAGCACCGGCAGCGTATGCCGCAAGGTCGTCAGCTTGCGCACGAACTCGGTGAGCGCGAGACCGTTCTCATCGATGTCCCAGTTCACCCAGCTGATGTCGTTGTCCTGGCAATACGCATTGTTGTTGCCCTGCTGCGTACGGCCGAACTCGTCGCCGGCCAGCAGCATTGGCGTCCCTTGGGAAAACAGCAGCGTCGCCAGCAGGTTGCGCTTCTGGCGCTCGCGCAGCGTGCGGATCTCGGCATCGTCGGTCGGGCCTTCGGCGCCGCAGTTCCACGACTTGTTATCCGAATGGCCGTCCTTGTTGTCTTCGCCGTTCGCCTCGTTGTGCTTGTCGTTGTAGGAGACGAGATCGTTCAGCGTGAAACCGTCGTGCGCCGTGATGAAGTTCACGCTCGCCCACGGGCGCCGGCCGCGCTTGTTGAACTTGTCGCCGGACGCGGTCATGCGCGTCGCCAGCTCGGGCGCTTCGCCTTCGTCACCCTTCCAGAAGGCGCGCACCGTGTCGCGATAGCGATCGTTCCACTCGGCCCAGCCCGGCGGAAAACCCCCGACCTGATAGCCGCCCGGGCCGCAATCCCACGGCTCGGCGATCAGCTTGACGCTGGACAGAATCGGATCCTGACGGCAGCTGTCAAGGAACCCGCCGCCTTCGTCGAAGCCGTAGGGCTCGCGGCCGAGAATCGTCGCGAGGTCGAAGCGGAAGCCGTCGACATTCATCTCCGTGACCCAGTAGCGCAGGCTGTCGGTGACCATCTGCAGCACGCGCGGATGCGACAGGTTCAGCGTGTTGCCGGTGCCGGTATCGTTGATGTAATAGCGCGACTCTTCCGGCATCAGGCGGTAGTACGACGCGTTGTCGATGCCGCGGAACGACAGCGTCGGGCCGCGCTCGTTGCCTTCCGCCGTGTGGTTGTAGACCACGTCGAGAATCACTTCGAGACCGGCTTCGTGCAGGCGGTCCACCATCTCCTTGAATTCGGCGACGACGCCCGCGCCGCGCGCGAAGTAACGCGGGTCCGCCGCGAAGAAGCCGATCGTGTTGTAGCCCCAGTAGTTCGTCAGGCCCTTGTCGGTGAGATGGCTGTCGTTGACGAACGCGTGGATCGGCAGCAGTTCGACCGACGTCACGCCAAGGCTCTTGATGTACTCCACCACTTCCTTCTGGCCGAGGCCTTCGAAGGTGCCGCGCAGGTGCTCGGGCACCGCCGGATGGCGCTTCGTGAAGCCGCGCACGTGGGTTTCGTAGAAGATCGTGTGTTCCCAGGGCACGCGCACGCGGGTGGCGTGGGTCCAGGAGAAGCTCTGGTCGACGACCTGGCACTTCGGCATGAAGGGCGCGCTGTCGCGTTCGTCGAAGGTGAGATCGTCGCCTTCGGCGAGCAGCGTATAGCCGAACACGGCCGGGTCCCATTTCAGCTCGCCGACATGCGCCTTCGCGTACGGGTCGAGCAGCAGCTTGTTCGGGTTGAAGCGATGGCCGGCTTCCGGCTCGTAAGGACCATGCACGCGGTAGCCATAGACGGCGCCGGGCTTGAGGTCGGGGATATAGACGTGCCAGACTTCGTCGGTGTATTCGGGCAGTTCGATGCGCTGCAGTTCCTGTTCGCCCTTATCGTCGAACAGGCACAGGTCGACCCGGGTGGCGTTCGCGGAAAACAGCGCGAAGTTGACGCCGTTACCGTCCCAGGTGGCGCCGAGCGGAAACGGGGAGCCTTCGGCAATGCGGTATTCGTTCGGCATGAGATGATCGGATTCGAGTAGTGACGCGCGCGGCGTCGGGATCGTACGGTGTGTGCTGCGTGCATTGCGGACGTGTAAGGCGGATCGAAAAGAGCATTTTGCGTGCCCATGAAACAGCGCGGCGCGCGCCTTGCTCGCGCTTCCCAAGCCGTTGATGAGTTGCGTGCTCGTGTGCGACGCCGTCCACCCGACGCGTACAGCGTGTAAAACGTGCCTGTCCATGACGCCTTTGTCCGCCTGCCGCATCTGCCCGAGGCTCCATCGCATTCAAGTCCCAAGGAGAATCTGCCTTGTCCACGCGCCCTGGTTCCACCCCGACGAATCCCCAGGCCGGCGGCACGGCCGAAGCCAGTCGCGCCGCCGGGCGCGCCCTGCGCGACGCGGTGCCGTTCGAGCAGCACGCCGCATGGCAGCCCGACTCCGCTCGGCCCGATCCCGTCGAGCGCGTCCTCGCGGGCAACGCCGGCCGGCAGGAGCGGCTCATTCCGCTGCGCATGCAGCGCATGGCGGAGTCACCGTTCGCATTCCTGCGCGGCTCCGCCACCGTGATGGCCTGGGACCTGGCGAAGTCGCCTTCGATCGGACACAACGTCATCATCGACGGCGACGCCCATATCAATAATTTCGGCCTTTTCCGCACGCCGCGTCAGGACGTGGTGTTCGATCTGAACGACTTCGACGAGACACTCGTCGGACCGTGGGAATGGGACCTGAAGCGCCTGACTGCGAGCATCAATGTCGCGGCGCGCGAGAACGGCGTGGACGCGGCCGGACGCGAGCGCGCGGTGCGGTCCGCGTGCGCGGGCTATCGCACGACCATGGCGACGCTCTGGCAGGTGAATCCGTACGATCTCTGGCAGATGCGCAGCTATGCGAGCGCCCTGCACATGGATGCGCCGACCCGGCTCGACGCCGAGGAGAAAGCCACCATCGAGAAGACCGTCGAGCGCGCGATGAAGCGTTCGCACGCGACCATGCTTGCGAAGGTCGCCGAGCCGGTGGGCAAAGGCTATCGCTTCAAGGTGGATCCGCCGATCCTCACGCAACTCGACGCCGCCGAGAAAAATCATGTGATCGATGGCCTGAAGGCCTATCTGCAGACCATCGCGGGCGAGTGGCGCATGATGCTCGAACGCTACGATGTCGCGGATGTCGCGCACCGGGTGGTCGGCGTGGGCAGCGTCGGCACGCGCGCCTACCTTGTGCTGATGCTCGGCCGCGCGCTCGGCGATCCGCTGTTCGTGCAGGTGAAGGAAGGCATCGTGCCGGCCGCCGCGCCGTTCGTGCCGCCGCTGGACGAACCGTATCAGCATCAGGGACGGCGTGTCGTGCACGGTCAGCGGCTGATGCAGAGTTCGTCCGACGCGCTGCTCGGCTGGACCACGATTTCCGGCCGCGACTTCTACGTACGCCAGATGAAGCAGATTCGCGGCTCGATTCCGGTTGACTGGCTGCACGGCGCCACCTTCGATTTCTACGCCTGGTGCCTCGGCATGCTGCTCGCGCGCGCCCACGCCCGCACCGGCGATGCTGCGCTCATCGCCGGCTATTGCGGCAGTTCGGACAGGCTCGATGCCGCCTATGCGACCTGGGCCGAGCGCTATGGCGCGCAGACCGTCGCCGATCACGCCACGTTCTGCGCAGCGATCAGCCAGGGACGCGTGCCGGCGAAGTAAGGCCCGTGCATCACAGGATGGAATGACGGTGCGCGGGCGGCTCGCGGTCGAATTGACTATCATGGACGCTGTCCACGCCGCAATGCCCGACGCGGCGCGGCTCGCCGGCGTTTCAATGGCATAGCCCTTGCTGCCGCCCTACCCCGATTCATCGTTTCGAACTTCAACTGGAGGAAGCCGCGCATGAGCATGATCGAAGAATTCAAGAACTTCGCCCTGAAGGGCAACGTCATGGACCTCGCGGTCGGCGTCATCATCGGCGGCGCATTTTCGACGATCGTCAACTCCGTCGTGAAAGACCTGATCATGCCGGTGGTCGGCCTCGCCACCGGCGGCCTCGACTTTTCCAATCTGTTCATCAAACTCGGGCCCATACCCCCAACCTTCAAAGGCAACCCGGATTCGTACAAGGACCTGCAGACCGCGGGCGTGGCCGTGTTCGGCTATGGCTCGTTCATCACGGTGCTGATTAACTTCATCATCCTCGCGTTCATCATCTTTCTGATGGTCAAGTTCATCAACAACCTGCGCAAGCCCACCGAAGCCGCGCCGCCGCCGTCCACGCCGGAAGACGTGCTGCTGCTGCGCGAAATTCGCGACGAACTGAAGAACGCGCCGCGCGTCTAGTCGGCCAATCCGTCGGGATTTTCAGGAACCCGCGCGGCGTGCGCGGGTCTCCATCCACAGTAGCCCACTTACGTGGGCGTCCCGTGGGTGTCCATTAGTGCGCCCTGCCGCTTTTTTCTTTACGAAAGCTGTTCTTGCGGGCAGGAGCGGGACTATTATTGGGATTAGATGCTCAGAGGGATGCCCAGATGGATGCCAAGCGGGCCGCCAATCGGTCAACGGCATGAATCGTGCGCCAGGATCGTGCAATCAGGCAGGAGACCGTGCAAATCGCCGGTCGTGATCCTTGGCCCGAATCACCGTGACCTATTCACATCGATGCGCTATAAAAGATCGACGTGCGGCGCGCAAGACGGGAGTGGCCGCATGAGGACGCTGCGTTTCTTGCAATTCTTTTTCAGGCGAGTTTTTATGTCCTTCCCGAAAAAGCGTAGACGCGTGAAAGCCGACGGCGACGAGTCATTTCTCGCCGTGCTCCGGCATTTCAGGCCTTTCGGTCAGCTAGACACCAAGATCGCGCGCGCTCGTGCGCAGGACGAACCGGTGCTCTACGCCCATGTATTGCCCGGACTCGATGTCCTTCTATGCAGCGTGCGCGGCGCCCAGCCGCCTTATCCGGCCATCGACGAACTGCACCGGCGCTGTGTCGAATCCATCACCAATGCGCTCGAACAGCCGCTCGACGGACTCGAGAACGGCGGCTACTGGTATGAAGCCAACGGCTTCGGCTTCCTGGTTTTCGCAAGCCGCGCCCGTACCCAGATCCTGAACGACTTCGGCGCGACCGTCTCGGCGCGCAGGCGGCGCGGCGCGCGCCGGCAGGATGCGGGCGACGCCGCCTCACGTCCGCTGCGCTGAAGCGCTCAGAATTTTTCGTAGCGCAACGCATGAATCGATCGGGCCTCCCTGCGAGGCCCGATGCGTTCATGACCCTGGCTCGGGCGCGTCCTCGCACAAACCCCGACTATTCCCGCACGCCTGCATGCTCTCTAATGAAAGCCGCGCGCCGCCACAGGCAATGGCGCGCGCCTTGCTGCAACGACATTGCAAGCTTCTCGCGACGCCACCGGCCATTCGCGCCGCCCATCATCAAGAACGGAGAACACCATGTCGGAACACGTCTACAAGCAGATCGAACTCACCGGTTCCTCGCCCCAGTCCAGCGACGACGCCGTGCGCGTCGCGCTGGCCAAAGCCTCGAAGACGCTGCGCAACATTCACTGGTTCGAAGTCACGGAAACGCGCGGCCACGTGGAGGACGGCAAGGTCGCGCACTGGCAGGTGACGCTCAAGGTCGGCATCCGTCTCGAGGATTGACACGTTCACACGCCGATTGACAAAAGCCGCGCTTCGTTTCGCAACGAAGCGCGGCTTTTGTCTTGATGGCGGCCCGATAGACCGCCTCGCCAGCATCCTTACTTCGGCAGCGAACCGTCCACGCCTTCGACGTACCAGTTGATGCGTTGCAGTTCCGGATCCGTCAGCGTCTTGCCGGCCGGCACCTTCTCCGCGCCCGACTGATCCTTGATCGGACCGCTGAACACATCCCACTTGCCGCCATGCAGTTCGTCACGCTTCGCGGCGACGGCCTGCACCGCCTTCGCGGGAATCACGCCCGTGTTCAGGTCTTCGAGATCCACGGCCTTCTGCGGGATGCCGAGCCACACCGGATCGTTCTTCCACTTGCCGTCGATCACCTTCTGGATCACGTCGTTGTAATAGACGCCCCAGTGCGCGACCACCGAACCCAGATGCGCGTTCGGACCGAACTTCTTCATGTTCGAATCCCAGCCAAAGGCATACACGTGTTTCTCGGCGGCCGTGTTGAGCGTCGCGTTCGAATCCGTGTTCTGCAACAGCACGTCGGCGCCCTGGCCGATCAGCGTTTCAGCCGCCTGCTTTTCCTTGCCCGGATCGAACCAGCTGTTGATCCAGATGACCTTCGTGTGGATCTTCGGATTCACCGAGCGCGCGCCCAGCGTGTACGCATTGATGTTGCGCACCACTTCCGGAATCGGCACCGAGGCGACGAAGCCAAGCGTGTTGGTCTTAGTCACGTACCCAGCCGCGACGCCCGCGAGATACGCGCCCTGATACATGCGCACGTCATAGGTGCCGAAGTTCTTCGCCTTCTTGAAGCCGGTGGCCGTCAGGAACGTGGTGTCGGGAAAGTCCTTCGCGACCTTCAGCGCGAAATCCTGATAGCCGAAGCTCGTCGCGAAGATCACCTTGTTGCCCTTGTTGGCGAGATCGCGGAACACGCGTTCCGAATCGGCCGATTCCGGCACGTTCTCCACACGCGTGATCTTGATCTTGCTGCCGTACTTGGCCTCGGCTTCCTTGCTGCCCGCGTCGTGTGCGAAGGTCCAGCCGGCATCGCCCGGATTGCCGAGATAGACGAACGCGACGCCCGGCGCATCGGCGGCCTGCGTGCTCATCGCGGCGACGCTGGCCGACAGCGCGACCGTCGCGGCGACGGCCTTGAGCCATGGTTTATTCATTGTGATTCTCCTGGTCGATGTTGTGTGAATCGGTTGTGCGTGTGACAGAGTGTGGTCGGCCAAAAAAACGGACGAAACCGCCGTGCGTGCCGTGACGGGCCGCTAGCTCGCCGCGAAAAACGGCTTGCCCAGCGATGCCGGCGCATTGAGCTTGATGGTGTTCGGGTTGCGCGAGATCAGCACCAGCACGACGATCGTCGCGATATACGGCAGCATCGCGAGGAACTGCGTGGGCACCGGCACGCCGATGGCCTGCGCGTAGAACTGCAGCGCCATTACCGCGCCGAACAGCAGCGCGCCGATCAGCAGGCGTCCCGGCCGCCAGGTCGCGAACACGACGAGCGCGAGTGCGATCCAGCCGCGTCCCGAGGTCAGTTGCTCCTGCCAGACGTGCAGATAGACGATCGAGTAATAGCCGCCCGCGATGCCGGCCATCGCGCCGCCGAACAGCGTCGCGCCGTAGCGCACGCCGACGACCGGAAAGCCCACCGAATGCGCGACCGCCGGCGACTCGCCGACCGAGCGCAGCACGAGTCCCGCGCGCGTCTTGTAGAGGAACCAGCCGATCACCGCGAACATGATGAACGCGAGATAGCCGAGCGGCGTGAGCGAGAACACCGCCGGGCCGAGCACGGGAATGGACGACAGGCCGGGAATCGGCATCACGTCGATGCTCGCGCGCACCGCGGCCGAGGTGTACGGCTTGCCGACATAGGCCGAAAAGCCGATGCCGAAGATCGTCAGCGAGAGGCCCGTGGCGACCTGGTTGGCGAGCATCGTGATGGTGAGAAAGCCGAACAGCAGCGCCATCGCGAGTCCGGCGAACACCGCGGCGACGATGCCGAGCCACGGGCTGCCGGTGAGCGCGGTGACGGCGTAGCCGGTGACGGCGCCCATCAGCATCATGCCTTCCACACCGAGGTTGAGCACGCCCGACTTCTCGGCGACGAGTTCGCCCGCGCCGGCGTACATCAGCGGGATCGCGGCGATGACGGCGCTCGAGGCGAGGTTGCTGGCCTGATTGATATCCATGGTCTTCAACCCTCGTTAAGCGGCGTGATGCGCCGTGCGCCGCGTAATGCGGTAATTCACAAAGAGATCGCAGCCGAGCAGGCAGAACAGCAGCAGGCCCTGGAACACGCCCGCGAGCGCCTGCGGCAGTTGCAGCGAGGTCTGCACGGCTTCGCCGCCGAGATAGAGCAGCGCCATCAGCAGACTCGCGAGCACGATGCCCACCGGATGCAGCCGCCCGACGAACACGACGATGATCGCCGTGAAGCCATAGCCGGGCGACCAGCCCGCCTGCAACTGGCCGATCGGCCCGGCGACCTCGCCCATGCCCGCCAGGCCCGCGAGGCCGCCCGAGAGCATCAACGAGGTCCAGATGGTCTTCTTGTCGGAAAAGCCGGCATAGCGCGCGGCAAGCGGCGCGAGGCCGCCGACGTTCATCCGGAAGCCCGCGAAGCTCTTGCGCATGAAGACCCACACGCAGGGAATCGCGATTGCCGTGAGAAACACCGACGCGTTGATGCGCGTGCCCTTGAGCCACGCCCAATGCCAGTCGCCGTAGAGGCGCGGGAACAGCGCGTCGTCGCCGAACATGGCCGAGATCGGGAAGTTCATGCCGTCCGGATCGCGCCACGGGCCGCTCACCAGATAGATCAGCAACTGGGCCGCGACGTAGGTGAGCATCAGGCTCGTCAGGATTTCGTTGGTGTTGAAACGGCTCTTGAGCAACGCCGGAATCGCCGCCCACAGCATCCCGCCGACCACGCCGCCCACCATCATCAGCGGCAGCGTCCACCAGCCGGAGGCATCGCCGGCATGGATCGCGATCCCGCCCGCGACGATGCCGCCCAGCAGCATCTGCCCTTCCGCGCCAATGTTCCACACGTTCGCGCGATAGCCGACGGCAAGCCCCAGGCCGATCAGGCACAGCGGCGACGCCTTCAGCACGAGTTCCGACCAGCCGTTGACGCTCGACAGCGGTTCGATGAAGAACGCATGCATCGCGCGCAGCGGATCCTGGCCGACGAGGCTGAAAATCAGAAAGCCGATGACGAGCGTCGCGACCGCGGCGACCACCGGCACGGCAAGCTGCATGGCGCGCGACGGCGTCGGGCGCGCTTCGAGTCGATAGGGAAAGATCATCGTTCGCTTACTTCGGGAGTGAATCGAGTTCGGCCGCCTGCGCGCGCTTGCCGTCGAACAGGCCGGCCATGAACAGGCCGATCTCTTCCGCGTTGGTTTCGCTGGTCGGGCGCACCGGCGAGAGCTTGCCGCCCGCGATCACCGCGAGCCGGTCGCAGATGTCGAAGAGTTCTTCCAGTTCCTCGGAGATCACAAGAATCGCGACGCCGCGTGCCGCGAGATCGAGCAGTTGCTGACGGATGAAGCCCGCCGCGCCGACATCGACGCCCCAGGTGGGCTGCGCGACCACCAGTACCTTCGGCTCCTGGAGAATCTCGCGCCCGACGATGAACTTCTGCAGGTTGCCGCCCGACAGGCTCTGCGCGAGCGCGCCGCTGCCGCCGCAGCGCACGTCGAAGGACTGGATGCAGCGGTCCGCGAACGCCTGCACGGCGCCCGAGCGAATCCAGCCGCCGCGCACCATGTTTTCCCTGTGGGCCGTGAGCAGGCCGTTATCCGCAAGCGACATTGCCGGGACCGCGCCGCGTCCGAGCCGCTCTTCCGGCACGAACGCAAAGCCCAGCCGCCGCCGTCCGCCCGCGCTCAGGCGCGCAGCGGGCTTGCCGCAGATCGACACGGCATCGGCGGCAATGTGCTTGTCGCGGATCTCGCCCGAGAGCGCCGCCAGCAGTTCGGCCTGGCCGTTGCCCGACACGCCCGCGATCCCGAAGATCTCGCCCGCGTGCACGGCGAACGAGACGTTGTCGAGCGACGTGCCGAACGGATCCGGGCTCGCCGCCGAGAGGTTCTTCACCGCGAGCCGGATCTCGCCCGGCCGGTGCTCGCGCCGCGTGTAGTCTGGCAGCGAATGGCCGACCATCATCTGCGCGAGCGACGCCGGCGTTTCACGGCGCGGATCGGCATTGCCGGTCACGCGGCCGCCGCGCATCACGGTGGCGTTCTCGCAGAGCGACTGGATTTCGTCGAGCTTGTGGCTGATGTAGAGAATGCTGCAGCCCTCGGACGCGAGCCGGCGCAGCACCTTGAACAGCTTCTGGACGGCCTGCGGCGTGAGCACCGACGTGGGCTCGTCCATGATGAGCAGACGCGGATTCTGCAGCAGGCAGCGCACGATCTCCACGCGCTGCCGTTCGCCGACCGTCAGGCTGTGGACATGGCGCTGCGGATCGACATCGAGCCCATAGTCTTTCGACACCTCGCGAATGCGCTTGCCGAGCGCCTTCATGTCGAACTTGTCGTCGAGCGCGAGCGCGATGTTCTCGCCCACCGTCAGTGTTTCGAACAGCGAGAAATGCTGGAACACCATGCCGATGCCGAGCTTGCGCGCCGCCGCCGGGCTGCCGATTTCGATGGCCTCGCCTTCCCAGCGGATCTCGCCTTCGTCGGGCCGCACGGCGCCGTAGATGATCTTCATCAGCGTGGACTTGCCCGCGCCGTTTTCGCCCAGCACGGCGTGAATTTCACCCGGCATGACGACCAGATTCACGCCGTCGTTCGCCTTGACCGACGGATACTGCTTGCTGATGCCTGACAACGCCAGGCGCGGTGGCGTCGTCGACGATTGGATGGCGTCGCCCATTGAGATCCAGAAATGCGCCCGGCCACCGAGCAGGCCAGGCTGGAAAAAGTTACCGCGAAACCGGCGCGCGACAAATGGACGTCACGCAAATCGGGCCGCGGGCAGAATGTACAGAATTCGGGTCTCCAAGTCGATCACTCAAAATAACGCGCCAAATCACGCGCAGTCAGGTTTTGCGGGTAAGCCACACCTTGACGAAATTTTTGCTACATATTAAAAATGATATGGACAACCCCTGCTTATATCAGGCAGAACGTATAGTGGAGATAACATGAGTCAGCAACGCGAGGCGATCGATACTTACTTATTGCGCGTCTTGCACACTCTGCTGATGGAACGCAGCGTGACCCGCGCGGCCGTCAAGCTCAACCAGTCGCAACCGGCCATCAGTGCAGCGCTGCGCCGCCTGCGCGACATCACCGGCGACCCGCTGCTGGTACGCGGCAAGTCCGGCATGGTGCCCACCGAATACGGCCTGCGCCTCCTCGAACCCACCCAGAACGCCTTGCGCGAAATCGAGCGCATCAAGGTGCAGCAGCACAACTTCGACCCGTCGACGTCGGTCCGGTGTTATCGCATCGGCTGCCCCGATTATCTCAACGTGCTGTTCGTGCCGACGGTCGTCGAACGCTTTCGCCAGGCCGCGCCCGACGCCACGCTCGAATTTCATTCGCTCGGCCCGGCGTTCGACTACGAACTTGCATTGGAAGACGGCAAGCTCGACATCGTCGTCGGCAACTGGCCGGAACCGCCCGAGCAACTGCACCTGTCCAATCTGTTCGTCGACAAGATCGTCTGTCTCGTCAGCAATACGCATCCCTTCGCCAAGCGCGGCGGCCTGACGCTCGACCAGTACCTGAACGCCCCGCATCTTGCGCCGACGCCCTATTCCGTCGGCCAGCGCGGCGCGATCGACGTGCATCTGGCGCGCGAGCGGCTCAAGCGCCATGTGGTCGTGACGCTGCCGTACTTCAATCTCGCGCCTTACGTGCTGATCAAGTCGGACCTCGTGTTCACGACGACGCGACTCTTCGCGGATCATTACGCGCGCTTCCTGCCGCTGGCCGTCGTGCCCGCGCCGCTGGATTTCCCGCCGATGCAGTACTACCAGCTGTGGCACGAGCGCTGCCATTACTCCGATGAAGTCCGCTGGCTGCGCGGGCTGGTCGCGGAGGCGACGCGCTCGCTGATCGATCAGCCGTGATGCCGCACGGGGCGCCTTCGGGCGCCCCGCTGCTTTTTACGCGTGGTTCGCCAGCTCGCCCGCCAGACGGTTGTGCCGTTCGACGACCGCGCCGAGATCGAGCGTCGTCAGGCGGCCGTCCTTCACGACGACCTTGCCGTCGATCACGCTCGTCGATACCTGCGACGGCGCGCAGAACACCAGCGCCGCCACCGGATCGTGCAGCGCGCCCGCGAACGCCGTCTGCGCCAGGTCGAACGACACGAAGTCCGCCGCCATGCCGGGCGCGAGTGCGCCGATGTCGTCGCGATTCAGCACCTTCGCGCCGCCGAGCGTCGCGATTTCGAGCGCCTCGCGCGCGGTCATCGCTTCGGGGCCGAAGCCCACGCGCTGCAAGAGCAAGGCCTGGCGCACTTCCGCGACCATCTGCGCGCCGTCGTTCGACGCGGAGCCGTCCACGCCGAGCCCCACCGGCACGCCGGCATCGCGCATGGCGCGAATCGGCGCGATGCCGGAGGCCAGCCGCATGTTCGAGCACGGGCAATGCGCGACGCCGGTGCCGGTGCGCGCAAACAGTTCGATGCCCGCGCGGTCCAGCTGCACGCAGTGCGCGTGCCATACGTCATGGCCAACCCACCCGAGATCCTCCGCGTATTCGGCGGGCGTCATGCCGAATTTCTCACGGCTGTAGGCGACGTCGTTGACGTTTTCGGCCAGATGGGTGTGCAGCGAGACACCGTGTTCGCGCGCGAGCAGCGCGGCATCGCGCATCAATTCGCGGCTCACGGAGAACGGCGAGCACGGCGCCACGACGACGCGCAGCATCGCATAGCGGCCGGCGTCGTGATACGTCTCGATGAGGCGCTGCGTGTCCTTCAGGATCGCGTCTTCCTTTTCGACGACGGAATCGGGCGGCAAACCGCCGTCCTTCTGCCCGACGCTCATGCTGCCGCGCGCCGCATGAAAGCGCATGCCGATCTCGTGCGCGGCCGCGATGCTGTCGTCGAGCCGGCTGCCGTTCGGGTAGATATAAAGATGATCGCTGGACGTCGTGCAGCCGGAGAGCAGCAGCTCAGCCATCGCGGTCTGGGTGGAGACGTGGATCATCTCCGGCGTGAGATGCGCCCAGATCTTGTAGAGGTTCGTGAGCCAGCCGAACAGCTCGGCGTTCTGCGCGGCGGGAATGGCGCGCGTCAGGCTCTGGTACATGTGATGGTGCGTGTTGACGAGGCCCGGGATCACGAGCTGGCCGCGCATGTCGAGGATGTCGTCGGCAGTGGACGGCAGTTCGCTCGTCGGGCCAACCGCGACAATGCGGTTGCCTTCGATGAACAGTCCGCCGTCAGCGATTTCGCGGCGCTGCGCGTCCATCGTGACGAGCATGTGGGCGTTTTTGACCAGCAGGGTTCTGGCTTGCATCGATTGTTTCTCCTTAAAACGGCGTTGAGGTCCGGTTGAGCCCCGGTTACCCAGCGTCGGTCGCCGTCTTCGGGACGCGGCACAGTATCCAGATATCGTGCGCGCACTGCCACTGTCCGCAGCCAAAAAATCGGACGCAATCAGACGCCCGTCATGGTCGTCCTCAGCCCGCCGATATATTCCTGATTTTTGGCGCGGTTAGCATCGCCGGGAGACCCGGCAGATGCGCGCGAGGGCTGTTCGGACCGCGCTCATGCGTTGGGCATTATCTTTCCTATCGCGGGCGCACAGCGCGCGGCGACTTCCTACAATGCTGTACACGGCGCGCATCCGAAACGCCGACGGGTATGTAGCCACTGACGTGGAGCCTCGATCCGCCGCACACGCACCCCGCCCCGGGGACGCGGAATTTCGGATCAGCGCTCCGCCAGATCTCGCATAACTCAAGGAAACTGCGAATGGGCAAGCTCACTACCCACGTCCTCGACACCGCGCACGGCCGCCCGGGCGCGCATCTTCAGGTCGAACTGTTCGCGCTCGACGGCGACACGCGCCGCGCGCTCAAGACCATCCACACCAACGACGACGGCCGCGCCGATGCGCCGCTGCTCGAAGGCGCCGAATTCCGCATCGGCGAATATGAACTCGTGTTTCATGCCGGCGATTACTTCGCGAAGCTGGGGGTGAAAGTGCCCGAACCGCGCTTCGTCGACCGCGTGGTGCTGCGTTTCGGCATCGCGGACGCGGCGTCGCACTATCACGTGCCGCTGCTGGTTTCGCCGTGGGCGTACAGCACGTATCGCGGCAGCTGAACACGCCTAAGGACAATGACTTCGCGCCCTGCCCCTGGTCCCCTCGCAGATGGCGCGCATAAAACAAATCGGTAGTGGAGGAGTACATGGAAGGCTTTGTCACCGACTGGCTCAATCTCGTATTGCGCTGTCTGCACGTCATCGTGGCGATCGCCTGGATCGGCGAATCGTTCTACTTCGTCGCCCTGGATAACAGCCTGAAACCGCCGACCGACCCGAACGCGCGCCGTCGCGGCGTGTTCGGCGACTTCTGGCACGTACACGGCGGCGGTTTCTATCACATGCAGAAGTATTCCGTCGCGCCGCAGGACATGCCGGAGAACCTGCACTGGTCGTTCTGGCCGTCGTACACGACGTGGATGTCCGGCTTCGGCCTCTTCTTCGTGCTGTATCTGCTGTCGCCGTCGACGTATCTGATCGACAAGAGCGTGCTGGACATGGGTCCGGTGGTTGCGGTGTCGGCGGCGCTGGGCTTCCTGATGGCCGGCTGGATCGTGTATGACACGCTGTGCCGCCTGCTCGGCACCAACGACAAGCTGCTCGGCATCTGCGTGGGCGTGTATGTGCTGGTGGCGGCGTTCATCGCGTGCCACGTGTTCGCGGGCCGTGCCGCCTACCTGATCACCGGCGCGATGATCGCGACCATCATGTCGGCGAACGTGTTCTTCGTGATCATTCCGGGGCAGCGCAAGATGGTCGCCGCGATGCTCAAGGGCGAAACGCCGAATGCCATCTACGGCAAGCGCGGCAAGCAGCGCTCGGTGCACAACACGTATTTCACGCTGCCGGTGGTGTTCGCGATGCTGTCGAACCACTATGCGATGACCTACACGCACAAGTTCAACTGGCTGATCCTGGTGCTGATCATGCTGGCCGGCGCGCTGATCCGCCAGTTCTTCGTGATGCGTCATCGCGGCCAGGTGCTGTGGTACATGCCGGTCGCGGGACTGGTGCTGGTGCTGGGCGCGTTTGCGTGGACCATGCCCGCGCCGACGATGCCCGTCGCGCAGGCCGCCGGTGCGCCGACGATCAAGGTCGCAGATATCCAGCCGATCATTCAGCAGCGCTGCGCGACGTGTCATTCCGCGCATCCGACGATGATGGGCAGTGCTCCGGCGGGTGTGTTGCTGGATACGCCGGCGGAGATCAAGCAGAACGCGCAGCGTGTGAATCAGCAGGCGGTGACGCTTAAGGCGATGCCTTTGGGGAACGTCACGCAGATGACCGATGCCGAGCGGCAGAAGGTGGCGGCTTGGTTTGCTGGAGGGGCGGTGGAGTAAGGTGGTGCCCGAGTTCCTCCAGGAACCCCGCAGCGCGCGTGCGTTGTGGGGTTTTTACTTGAGTGCGCAGACCGCACAGTACATTGCGTCCCTGCCCTGTCACGCGGTGGAAGCGGAAAGCGCATCCTTGTTTTTCAGCATGCCCGTGAGAACCGCGCTCTCGCTGTTCGCCAATTCGCCGATCATCTGGCGATAGGCGTGCTCCTGACGATCGAAAAATTCCTTTGGGCCACGCAACGTCGGATGGCGATGCAGCGCCTCCAGGAACGTCGACAGGACAGTCTTCAGATAGAACTCGAGATTCGCGCAGAGCAAGGTTGCGTCGACCATGCGTTGCGCGCTGTGAACGATGTCGCATCGCGCCCGGTAGATGCGCTGCACATGCCAGCGTACGCGTCGCTCGTGACTCGTCAGCGCCGCCGAGAGCCTGGCGCAATCCGTCGCTATTCCTAGGAACCGGCGCGTCCGGTGCCAGATGAACGGACGCGATGAGCACACTCTTTCGATCTCGTTCCGGCACCCCATGTCCTTCAGAAGCCTGTTGATCTCCGACAATCCGATGTGTTTGAGTTCGATCCGGCGCCCGTCGGCGTCACGCAGCTCGATCTTCAATGCGACAAGGATGGCTCGCAACGCTGACAGATGTTTGGGCAAATAGGAAAGCGTGACGGTCGGCGCAAGGGCATGCTCGACGCCAGCACCAATGCCGCTGCCAGTGGAGCCGCTCCCCTTGGCAAGAAATTCGACCGCGGTCCACCAGTTGACCAGCTTGTTTTCGAAGTTCGGGGTGTCGGCGCCGATTCGATAGAGGCGAAAAGCCGAGTAAATCCGGTCCTTGGCGTCGGACGACAACGTGTCGCTACTGGCGAGCGCTTGCAGCCGGCGCATGAAATCATCCAGCTGCGTTGCACTGAGCACCGAATCCGGATTAGGCACCGTGCCGGCCAGCTGCAGGAGCATGTGCTTGTCGCGCTTCTCTACGAGAAAGCTGTCTGCCAACTGCACGTTCTTGCGTTCATAGTCGTATCGGACGACATCAAGGACCTGCCCGATCCGATCACTGGCAATCGTTCCCGCAATCCGGCCGTCCTGCGCCGATACCGTCATGGTCGCGAACAGTCTCCCTCCACCAGGCTGCGCATAGCGCTTGACGAAACTGCTCGAATCGGCCCCGAGATCAGGTGCCGAAGATCCGAACTCGATGTCGCCGACCCGCTCCGGGAACTGATCAGGTTTGCTGACGTTGCTGATCGCAAAAGTGACGCGATAGGGCTTCGGCGCTGCGCTCAGCCGCTCGCATACCGCGACCAAGGCCGAGTCGAAATCGTAAGCGGGCGTACCGTTCCGATCCTTGAGCGTCGGCACGAGCACCAGGCGATAAAGCATGAAGAGCGACTCGATGCTCCATCCCTGGTTAATCGAGGTGCTGAGCAGCAGGTCGAGCACGCTTTCGATTTTCTGGAGTTTCGCGGCAATCACGTCCAGGCCACCTTCATCATCCGTCACGGCGAGTTCTCGGCGCAGCCATGCGATGCTCATCGGCACATAGTGCTGTTCGAGAGCGTATTCGAGCTCCCTTCCGAAGGCGTCGATGAGCGAGCGCTGGCGCGCCAGTGCCTGCCCCCAGCTCTTGCTCGCCTCGCTTTCACTCATCTGTTCGAAATGCTTCGGCCTCGCGCCGCTCAGAAGCGCAAGCAGATGTCCGTGACTTGGCGCAAATGCGTCATCCTCTAGGACGGCCGACTCCGAAAGAATGTGAACCGCCTCTGCCGCCACCCGACCGATATCGCTGTCGCCGGCGTGCTCGGCGCTTGTCATCTTGAGCAATTCGCGAAGCACGTTCAACGGGTTCATCGCCCGCACGCGGAAGGCGTCAAGGGACGCTTCGTGTACGAGATTGAACCAGCACTCGCAGAAAAAATTCTGCTGAAGAGTCAGCCGATGAGCGGGATCGATCCTGAAGTCGAGACGCATCGAAGTTGCCATGACAGAAGAAAACGGCTATTCTAGCGACGCAGTTGGATGATTTTTCTCCAACATCCCAAAAAAGGGGTCTGGGTGTGCTGGACTGGACGTTGTTCCGCAGTATTCTCCGCCCCGCCTCTTTAACAGCCCGCCGCGCGCGGGCTGTTTCTTTTCTGGCCATCACTGGCCGATGACCCGCCGCGTCGGCAAGCGGCGGGGGCCGTTAAACACCTCACCGCGCAAAGTACCCCTTGACCGCCTGAATCACCGTATCGATGTCGTCCCGCGACACATCCCGATGCGTCACAAACCGCGACGCATACAGCATCTGCATCAGAATGCCCCGCTCCTTCAGATACGCCTCCAACGAAGCACAATGCGCTTCAGGAATCTGCGCGAACACCATGTTCGTAGCCTGCGACAGCACCTTGATCGGCTCGATCTGCGCGAGCCCTGCGGCGAGGCGCTCGGCGTTCTCGTGATCCCGCGCGAGCCCTTCGACATGATGGTCCAGCGCATGCAGACAAGCGGCCGCGAGCAACCCCGCTTGCCGCATCCCGCCGCCCAGCACCTTGCGCCAGCGGCCCGCCACGTCCAGCAACGCACGCGGCCCCACCAGCACCGAGCCGACCGGCGCACCGAGCCCCTTCGAAAAACAGATCGACACACTGTCGAACGGCGCGCAGATGTCCGCAATCGGCTTGCCCGACGCCACCGCCGCATTGAATGCGCGCGCGCCGTCCAGATGCGCCGACAGACCGCGAGCGCGTGCAAGATGCGTCGCCTCGTCGACATACGACGCCGGCAGCACCTTCCCGCCGATGGTGTTCTCGAGCGCGAGCAGCTTCGTGCGCGCGAAGTGATTGTCGATCGGCTTGATGGCCGCCGCGATCTTGTCGAGCGGCAGCGAGCCGTCCGCCGCGTTCTCGATGGGTTGCGGCTGGATGCTGCCCAGCACCGCGGCGCCGCCGCCTTCGTACTTGTAGGTATGCGCCGCCTGCCCGACGATGTACTCGTCGCCGCGCGCGCAATGCGCCATCAGTGCCGCGAGATTGCTTTGCGTGCCGCTCGGAAAGAACAGTCCGGCTTCCTTGCCGGTGCGTTCGGCGAGCGTCGCCTGGAGCTTGAGGACGGTAGGATCGTCGCCCCAGACGTCGTCGCCGACTTCGGCCGCCGACATCGCGGCGAGCATGGCCTGACTGGGACGGGTAACGGTATCGCTGCGCAGATCGATCATCGTGTGTGGGTCGTCGGGGAAATGAGCCGCCTATCTTAACGCCCCAAAACAAAAAGGACCGGCGCGACTGCAACCGGTCCTTCCCTGCTCACACGCAGACGCGTCTCAGCGCATCGCTTCTTCAGTCAGCCACAACGACTCTCTCAGGTCCTGCTCGTTGAGGTTATGCCCTTCGCCGCCGCCACGATCGACGACGATGTAATCGCTCACCTTGTCCAGCGCAAGCAACGGGTGATGCCATACGCCCTTCGCGTAGTTGACGCCCTGCCAGCCGCGCGTGACGAAAGCGCGAATCTTCGTTTCGTCGAGATCGCCCGCGGGCGCGACGACCACCAGAGTCGGCCGGTCATCCAGCGGAATGAACGCCTGGCTGCCGAACGGATGCCGTTCCAGCATCCTGCATTCGAACGGCAGCGCGCGCGGCTGCCCGCGAAAGAGATTGACGATCGCGTGACCGCCGCCGTCCGTCACATCGACACGGCACAGATCGTGGAAGCGGATCGTCGTGCCGAGGTTGATCGGGATCTGCTTCGCGCCATCGAGCTCGATGACATCGCCGAACGGCTCGAATGCAGCGCGCGTCAACGGTTCGATGACGAGTTTCTTCATGATGCCAGGGTTCCGAAAAGACGCAGGCGCGACACGCCACCGTCAGGGAAAATGTTGAAGCGCACGTGCGTCACCGGACCGAGCGCTTCGAGCTCGGATTCGAAGAAATGCTGCTTGTCCATCTGCAGCTTCTGTTCGCCGAGCAGGACCGGCCAGAACATCGCCTGCGTGACGAGCGAGCTGTCCGTGCCGCCCTTCACATACGCCGCCTGGAGCGAGCAACGGTCGGGATAGTTGCCCTTGAAGTGCGCGGTATCCACTTCCACTTTCTTGATGATGCCCGGTTGCGCCAGCGCGACGATGCACCAGTCGTTGCCCGGTTCGCGGCGGCGGCGCGTTTCCCAGCCGTCGCCCATGTTGACGCCGCGGCCCGGCATCAGCAGCGTCGAGGCCAAGCCAAAGTGCTGGTTGTTGGTGCCGACCAGATAGGCGCCGTTTTCCATCGCGCCGAGATCGACCAGCGTGTTGCGGTCCGCACGGCTCCAGTCGAGCTGCGGCTGGCCATAGACGCGCAGCCGCGCGATGCCGCCGTCCGGATAGATGTTCACGCGCAGATGCGTGAACGGCTGCTCCGTCTTCACGTCCAGATAGTGATGGTTGTTGCCCTGCAAGGTCGTGGACGGCACGATCTCGGTCCACTGCGTCGACTGGTTCGGCGCGCCTTCGATCACATGCGCGCCCTCGATCGATGCCGCCGGCGGGAAGTTGCCGGTGAAGTGGCTCGTATCGAGATCGATGCCCTTGATCACGCCCGGCCGCGCCAGCTTGACGATGCACCAGTCATAGCCGGTCGAACGCTTGCGGCGGGTTTCCCAGCCGTCCATCCACTTGCCGTGATCGTCGAACTTGCCGGGAATGAACACGGCCGGCTCGGGATTCAGCATGCGCTCCTTCGGCGCGAAGAAATCGTCGCTCGCCTCGAGTGCCTGCGCGCCCAGACGCGGATCCGCCAGGTTCACATGGCGGCGCGTGAATTCGGGTGCGTTGGGATCGAGTGTCGGAATAGCCATTTATCAAGTCCTTGTCGTGGAGCGTGGCGGTGAAGGCGGATCAAGCCTGGATCAGGTCGTTCAGCCTGAAACGGGCGATCCGGTAGATCTGGTCGAGGCTCGTGCGCAGCTCTTCGGCGCGATCGTGATTCACGCGCTGCTCGAAGTTTGCGATGATGCCGTGCCGGTCATAGCCGCGCACCGCGAGGATGAACGGAAAGCCGAACTTCTCGCGATAGCGCGTATTGAGTGATTGCAGCCTGTCGAATTCTTCCTGCGTGCACAGGTCGAGGCCCGCGCCGCTTTGCTCGCGCGTGGACTCGGCGGTCAGTTCGCCGCGCACCGCCGCCTTGCCTGCGAGTTCCGGGTGGGCGTTGATCAGCGCGAGTTGCTTCTCTTCGCCCGCTGTCTCGACGATGCGCGACATCGCCGCATGCAGCGTGTCGATGTCCTTGAAGGGACGCTGCCGCGCCGCCGCTTCCGGCACCCACGGCGAATGTTCGAAGATGCCGGCGAGCACCGTCACGAAGGTGTCGGCGGGCATGGAATTGAGTTGGTCGAGTGAGTAGTGCATCGCCTTCATGCCGCCGTCCCGTTGCTGGATTGATCGAAAGGATGGTGCTCGCGCCAGTGCCGCGCGATGTCCACGCGCCGCGTGACCCACACGCGGTCGTGCTGCTCGATGTGATCGAGGAACTTCTGCAGACCGCGGAAGCGGCCCGGACGCCCCAGCAGACGGCAATGCATGCCGATCGAGAGCATCTTCGGCGCTTCGTCGCCCTCGGCGTACAGCACGTCGAACGCGTCCTTCAGATAGGTGAAGAAGTGATCGCCGGTATTGAAGCCTTGCGGCGTCGCAAAGCGCATGTCGTTGGTGTCGAGCGTGTACGGCAGGATCAGATGCGGTTTCTTCTCGCCGCCCGTCACTTCCACTTCGGTCCAGAACGGCAGGTCGTCGCCGTAGTTGTCGGAGTCATAGAGGAAGCCGCCGTATTCCGCCACCAGCCGGTGCGTGTTGGGGCTGTCGCGGCCGGTGTACCAGCCGAGCGGCCGCACGCCGGTCACGCGTTCGATCGCTTCCATGCCGAGGCGCATGTGTTCCGCCTCGCGCTCCGCCGACATGTCCTGATAGTGAATCCAGCGATAGCCATGGCACGCAATCTCATGTCCCAGTTCGACGAACGCCTTCGCCAGTTCCGGATGACGTTCGATGGCCATGCCAACGCCAAAAATGGTGAGCGGCAAACCGCGCTTCTCGAACTCGCGCAGGATGCGCCACACGCCCGCGCGCGAGCCGTATTCGTAGATCGACTCCATGCTCATGTGACGCGACGGATACGACGCCGCGCCGACGATCTCCGACAGGAACTGCTCCGAGCCCGGATCGCCGTGCAGCACGCAGTTCTCGCCGCCTTCCTCGTAATTGAGCACGAATTGCACGGCGATGCGTGCATTCCCCGGCCAGTTGGCCTGGACCGGGTGGCGGCCGTAGCCGATCAGGTCGCGTGGATAGTTCGGATCGTGTGACATGGCTGGGCGTTCGCAGTCTGGCGTTGAAAAAGCGGGATTGTTGACGATTCAGTGTAGCCAAAAGACCCGGACGCGCCCATACATCAGGGCAGATAATCCGGGTCACGCCAGCGGTATGTGGAACCCGCCGGCGCGCCGGTGCAGGCTCAGCGCGGACTGAAATCGGCCAGCACGCCGTCGTAGCGCTTCGCCAGCGGCCGCGCGTAGTCACCGCGCTTGGCGGTGTGCAGTTTCAGCGCGACGAGCGCCTCGGTCCATTTCACGGCCGCCGTGACGCCCTCCACGACCGGCGCGCCCACCGCGTCCTCCACTTCGCGGCAGAACTCCGCCATGCCCGCGCAGCCGAGCACGATGGCGTCCGAGCCGTCCTCGTCGAGCGCACGCCGGCATTCGTCGATGATCGTTTGCCGCGCCGACGAGCCCGGTTCGTCCAGTTCGAGCACGGCGACGTCGGTGGCGCGAACGTTCTTGCAGAAGCGCGACATGCCGTAGCGCTCCGCCAGATGCCACGCCATGCCGACGGTGCGCTGCAAGGTCGTCACCACCGAGAAGCCCGGCGCGATCACGCTCGCCGCGTGCATCGCGGCCTCCGCGATGCCGATCACCGGTCCACGCGCCAGTTCGCGCGCTGCGTACAGGGCGGGATCGCCGAAACAGGCGATCACGTAGCCGTCGAAACCCTGCTTCTCTCCTGCCTCGATCTCGGCCAGCAGGCCGAGCGAGGCCACCGCTTCGTCGTAATAGCCTTCGATCGACGGCGGGCCCATCGTCGGGCTTACCGCCACGATCTCCGTGCCGGGCGCGGCCACCTGCCGGGCGCAGTGGCCCATGGCGTCGGTCATGCGCTGCGTCGTGTTGGGGTTGATCAGTTTGATGCGCATTGCGGTTCTCCACGTACTGCTTCGAAAAGGCTCTCAGGTTCTTGTCGGTTCACGGCATCAGACCGGATGCTTGCGGTCCGCGAGGAAGTAATAGAACACCGCGCCCAGGCCCGCACCGATGAACCACGAGAAGTTCGCAGCGCCTTCGAGCGACGGCAGCATCACGCACAGGATCGCGATCACCGCGGCCGGCAGCAGCGCCATCACCGCACGGCGGTTCACGCCCTTTGTGTACCAGTAGCGGCCTTCCTCGGAAACGGTGTAGAGATCGTCGACGGCGAGCTTGCCGCGCTTGACCATGTAGAAGTCGAGAATCAGCACGCCGTACAGCGGTCCGATGAAGCTGCCCAGGATATCCAGCGTGTAATGGATCACGGCCGGGTTGTTGAACAGGTTCCACGGCGTGATGAAGATCGACGCGGTCGCCGCGAGCATGCCGCCCATGCGCCAGCTGATGAGCTTCGGCGCGACATTCGAGAAGTCGAAGGCCGGCGAAACGAAGTTCGCGACGATGTTGATGCCGATGGTGGCGATCGTGAAGGTCAGCGCGCCGAGGATCACGGCGGTCGGATGATCGATGCGGCCGACGGTTTCCACCGGATCGGTGATCAGCTGGCCGAACACCGGCAAGGTGGCCGCGGTGGTGATGACTGTCACCAGCGAGAACGCCAGGAAGTTGACGGGCAGTCCCCAGAAATTGCCGCGCTTGACGCTGCGGAAGCTCTTGCCGTAGCGCGAGAAGTCGCCGAAGTTGAGCATCGGGCCGGAGAAGTACGACACGACCAGCGAGATCGCGGTGATCATCACCGGGATCACTTCCATGCCGTGATACTTCACGCCGCCGAGGTTCAGGCCGATGTTCCTGATGCCGGCGCGCCACACCATGTAGCCGGCGAGCATGAACATGACCACGTAGACGGCGGGACCGGCGAAGTCGATGAACTTCTTGATCATCTCCATGCCGCGCCAGAACACGACGGCCTGCAGCACCCACAGCAGCATGAAGCCCGCCCAGCCGAGCGCGGAGAGCCCGACGAAGCCGTACTTGTGGACATCGGCATAAGGCATCAGCGAAGGCACGAACTTCAGCACCACGATCACCAGTGCGCTCGAGGCGAGATAGGTCTGGATGCCGTACCACGCCACCGCAATGAGGCCGCGGATCACGGCCGGAATGTTAGCGCCGAGCACGCCGAAGGTAGCGCGGCACGCGACCGGATACGGCACGCCCGCGACCTGGCTCGGCTTCGCGATCAGGTTGCACAGCACATTGACGAAGCCGATGCCGATCAACAGCGACACCAGCACCTGCCAGCTCGTCAGGCCGAGCGCGAACAGACTGCCGGCGAACACGTAGCCGCCGACGCTGTGCACGTCGGACATCCAGAAAGCAAAGATGTTGTAGGCGCCCCAGGTCTGGTTCTTGAGCGGGGCGAGGTCTTCGTTGTAGAGGCGGTCGCTGTAACCGGCGGGCATGTCCGGATCGTGTCCGGGTGCCTGCTCTTCGTATTGCGGCAGGGCTGAGCTGCCTGATGCACTGAACTGGGCCATGACGTCTCCTTCATTGGCTGCTTGCGTGATGAATGACTGCAGATTCCCGAAAGACCCTGTTGGGCCGGATACCTTCGCTGTCGTCCTTTCCTGTCCGGCGCAGCGCGATACTCTTTGGATTTGCGTTTGCGCCGCCGGGCGTGAAGCCGAGAGCGCCCGAGGCGTGTGCCTCGGCGCCCGCCCGGCGGCGGTTGTTCATCTGCCGCTCATGTGCTGCTCAAGTGCTGCTCATGTGAGCGTGCGGTTCAATGCAACGCGCATTGCGTTTTCGACGCATGCGACTGGCCGCGCGCCCGGTGTCTGACGGGGCGCGGTGTGAATGGATCGTGTGGTTCCTACGTGTCGGACGGCGTGTCGCGTCCGGCGGGCCTTGCGAAAACTTCTCTCAGATCGACCGCGCCGCGCGCCGGCCGCTCCAGCATCTTCAGTTCGACATCGCGCAGATGCCGGGCCATCAATTCGGCGGCCTCGGGTGCACGACCTGCGTCGAGCGCGGCGAGGATGGCTTCGTGATCCTCGAACGAACACGAACTCTTGCCGAGTGACTCATACAGCGCCGAGATCAGCGTCGAGCGTGCGACCAGACCGGCGAGACAGTCGCACAGCACCGTGTTGCCGGTGAGCGCCGCGAGCTCCGTATGGAACTCGCCGGACAGCCGGATCCACGACGAAAAATCGTGGCTTTCGAATGCGCGGCGTTCCCGTCCGATCGTCGCGCTGATCGACTTGAGTCGGCGCGTGCCATGCCCTTGCGCGATCCGCTCGACGACCGCCAGCTCGATGATGCGGCGCATCTCGAATACTTCATGCACTTCCTGCAGCGACGGACTCGCGACGAAGGCGCCGCGGTTCGGCTCCAGATCGACGAGCCGTTCGTTCGCCAGTTGCGCGAGCGCCTGGCGCACCGTGCCGCGCTTCACCGCGAAGACTTCGCATAGTTGCGCCTCGGTCAGCTTGGCGCCCGGCGCAAGACGATGTTCGAGGATCGCGTCGCGGATGTTCTCGGCGATCGACTCGGCATTCGCCGCGCCCGGGTTGCCGGGGGCGCTCGACAAGGCATTCAGTGCGGCAGTGGCTTGGGCGTCGGACATGATGTGCTCGCTTGCATGTTGACCATCTTAGAAGCGACATAATGATTGTCAACAATCAATTTCGACTGATTGCTGCGAATCGGCTGTTTTCAGCGGCTCATGCAGGCCGAGAGGCCGTATTTAAGGGCCTCTCGGCCAATTACCTCAGTTTTTGTCAGCATTGCACGCACGTTTTTGTCGACAATCCATCGCGTGAAACGGCGGCGCCCGTAACGGCGTGCGAAGCGAAATTCGGCGGTTAGTTGCCCGTGATGGCGAAAAAAAAGCGCCTTTCGGCGCCTTTTGCGATTTCGCATCGAGCCTCAACTGAGGTGCGGATAGTCGGACAGCTTCAGCGTGAATCCGCGCGGCTCGGCGACGAGATGCGCCGTCGCACCGAAAGGCAGCGTCAGCAAATTCTCGACGTGCCCGAACTGCAGGCCCGTGATCACTGGAACGCCCGTCACCGTGCGCACCTGCTCGATCATGGCGTCGAGGGAATAGCCGTTGTCGTAGTCGGAGAGTCGTCCACCCGAGAACTCGCCCATCACGATCGCCTGCTGACGCCCGAGCACGCCCGCCTGATGCAGCTGATAGATCATCCGTTCGATGCGAAAAGGATGCTCGTTGACGTCTTCGACGAACAGAATCCCGCCTTCGACCGGCGGCAGATAAGGCGTACCCACCAGCGACGCCAGGATCGCCAGATTGCCGCCCCACAGCATGCCGGTGGCATCGACAGACTCACGCTGCGGCACGTTGCTCCGTACCGTGAACTCCGCGTGCGAGATCGCGTTCCAGAAGTGCTGCATCGTGAAGGCGCTCAGGTTCTCGGCGCCGAAATCGCCTGCGAACATCGGCCCGCCGAAACTCTTCACGCCTGCATGCGCGTAGAGCGCGCACTGGATCGCCGTGAAATCGCTGTGACCGACGATTGCCACCGGCTGGTCCGCCAGACGCCGCAGGCCGAGATAATCGAGCCCGTGCAAAAGACGCGTCGCGCCATAGCCGCCGCGCACGGCCAGCACGATGTCGGGCAGCGGACGCGCCGGATCGGCGAGACGGTTCAGATCCGCCGCGCGTTCCGCATCCGTGCCGCCGAAACGCTGGAAGCGCCGGCGCGTCGCCTCGGCGTTCTCCAGCCGATGCCCTTCCCTGCGCAGACGCGTGAGACCACGCTCGACCGCAGCGGGATCGCTCGGATAACCGGAGGGCGCAACAAGCTCGATAGTGCGTGTTTTCACGGTGTTGTCGTTGGATTCTTGATCGTTGCGGAAGAAGGAACGCCCGCGCCCGACGCAGCGGCGGCTTCCCGCGCGCGACGTACATCGCGTTCTTCCCGGGCAAGACGCCGGCGTTCGGCAAAGAAATTCTTCAGCGCGTGGCCGCACTCGTCGGCAAGCACGCCGCCCGTCACCGACGTGTGGTGATTGAGCTGCGCGTTCGCGAACACGTCGACCACGCTGCCGCACGCGCCCGTTTTCGGATCAGTGGCGCCGTAGACGACGCGTGCAATGCGCGCATGCATGATCGCGCCCGAGCACATCAAACAGGGCTCGAGCGTCACATAGAGTTCGCAGCCCGGCAACCGGTAATTCTCGAGCTTCTGCGCAGCGGCGCGCAGCGCGACCATTTCGGCGTGCGCCGACGGATCGTGCGCGTGGATCGGATGGTTGAAGCCCCTGGCGATGACCTCATCGCCGAGCACGATGACGGCGCCCACCGGCACCTCGCCCGCGTGGCGAGCTTCGTCGGCGGCATGCTGCGCGAGCGCCATGAAACGGCGGTCGCGTTCGCTGGGGAAATCCGCAGCAGAAAGCGCTGCGGGCAAGTCGCCGGGAGGCGGTGCGTCGGGAGTTACGGTCACTTCGGCGGTTGCGCCGCGCGGGACAGCGCGCGCTCCGAGAGCCGTTCGGCGATACGCCGGCGATACTCGTGCGGCACGCAACCGCCGCCGCGCAACGATTCGAGGGCCATGTCGAGGGCGAGCATCTTGGCTTGCAGCTGGCAGCGGGCGGCGGGATCCGTCACGCGGTCGAACTCCTCCTGGAGGCCGCGCAGGGCCCGGAGCTGCTCGACGGCAGGCGGGACAAAGCCCGCATTCTTGAGAATTCGATTGGCGACGCGCACTTCCTCGGGCACGAGGACGTCGTCTGCGAACTGGAGCGGAGCGCCCGCGCCCGGCAAGTCGTTGAACTCGCCACGTGCGGCGGCTTCATTGATCCGCTGTTCGACCAAAGCATCTAGCAATTTCATCGGGGATTTCGACCGGCTGGCGCCCGTCTGGGGCGGGCGCGGTCTGTCACGATTTGCGTTGGTTAGCCTGAAGTCGGAGGGCAGCCGGAAGACCAGATTCATGTGGTGTTCGGCACGTCTCGACAATCCAGTGCCTATTCTATCAGCGGGCGTGGAGCGGTTTTCGTCTGATGATGCGCGCTTTGTGGGCTAACACCGTATACAGGGCTTACTGACATCGATATGCGTCCTTTGCGCAACATGCGTTTGACCGCTTGGTGCCGGATATGCTTGTACGACGACTACGTTCGCGGCGCCCCTTCCGGACGGCGCGTGTAGCCTTCGGTGGCGGCGAGCAGGCGCCGCGTGTACTCATGTTCGACGCGGCGCGCACGTACCGCGTCCACGCCCACTTGCTCGACGATCTCGCCATTGCGCATCACGGCAATCCGGCTGCACAGGAAGCCGATGACCGACAGGTTGTGGCTGACGAGCACCATCGTGAGCTTGCGTTCCCGATGCAGCCGCCGCAGCAGATTCAGGATTTCGGCCTGAACGGACACGTCGAGCGCGGATGTGGGTTCATCGAGCAGCAGCACGCGCGGACCGACGATCAACGCACGCGCGATCGACACCCGCTGCCGCTGGCCGCCCGACAACTGATGCGGATAGCGAAACCTGAAGGCCGGCCCGAGCCCGACTTCGCCCAGCGCGGCGAGGATGCGCGCGTCCGGGTCGCCGATGCCGTGAATGGCGAGCGGCTCGCGCAAGGTCTTGTCGACAGTGAAGCGCGGATGCAGCGCGCCGTACGGATCCTGGAACACCATCTGCACGTCGCGGCGCGCGCGGCGCGGCGTCGTCTCGCCGCCAATGCGCATCGTGCCGCCCGCGAGCGGCACGAGACCGGCGAGGCCGCGCAGGAGCGTCGACTTGCCGCTGCCCGATTCCCCGACGAGCCCGAACACCTCGCCCTCTTCCACCTGCAAGGACACGTCGCGCACGGCGTCGACGTGGCCGGTGCGGGTGCTGAAGCGGATCAGCGCGCGGTCGATCCCGATCATCGCGCGGCTCCGACGTCAAAGGTTTCCGCGAGCCAGGCGGGATCGCGGCGCAAGGTCGGCAGTTCGTCGGGGGGATGATCGAGCGGCGGATGCGCAGCGAGCAGACCTTGCGTGTACGGATGCACGGCGTGGCGCAGATCGCGCGCCGCGCAGGTCTCGACGATGCGACCGCCGTACATCACCGCGACGCGGTCGCAGAACGACATCACCAGCGGCAGATCGTGACTGATGAACACGAGCCCGGTGTCGTGGCGTTCGATCATTTCGTCGAGCACGGCCAGCACCTGCATCGACACGAGGACGTCGAGCGCGCTCGTGGGCTCGTCGGCGATCAGGAGCCGCGGCCCCGCGCTCACCATCATCGCGATCATCACGCGCTGCCCCATGCCGCCCGACAGCTCGTGCGGATAGGCGTCGGCCACGCGCTGCGGATCGCGGATATGCACCGCCTCCAGCGCCGCGACGATGCGCTCGCGCAGCTGCCGCCGGCTCTCGCAGGGCGTCTGCCGGACGAAGGTCTCGCGCATCTGCTGGGCGACCGTCATCACCGGATTCAGCGAGTACTTTGGGTCCTGCAGGATCATGCTCATGCGCGTGCCGCACAGCCGGCGCCGTTCCTTGGGCCGCATCGCCAGCAGATCCTGTCCTTCGAAGCGCAGCGCGTCGGCGGACCAGTGCGCCTCGGGCGGCAGCAAGCCGAGCAGCGCGCGCCCGGTCAGCGACTTGCCCGAGCCCGATTCCCCGACGATGCCGAGCCGTTCGCCGCGTTGCACCGTCAGGGATACGCCGCGCACGGCGGGCGTGAGCGTGCCGTCGGTGGCGGTGAAGGCCACCTTCAGGCCGTCGATCCGTGCCAGCGGCTCATCCATGTCAGCCTCCATGACGGGGATCGAAGACGTCGCGCAGGCCGTCGCCGAGCAGGTTGAAGGCGAGGCTCACCGCGAGGATCGCGAGGCCGGGAATCGTCGCGACCCACCAGGCGTCCAGCAGCACGTTGCGGCCGGCGGCGACCATGTAACCCCATTCCGGACTCGGCGGCTGCGCGCCCAGCCCGAGAAAGCCGAGCCCCGCGACGGCGAGAATGATGCCGGCCATGTCGAGCGTGGCGCGCACGATCACCGACGACGAACACATCGGCACGATATAGCGCAGCACGATGCGCAGATGCGAGGCCCCTTGCAGGCGCGCCGCGTGGATATAGTCCGACTGCGCGAGCCGCAGCGACTCGGCGCGCGCGAGTCGCGCATACGGCGGCCACGCGGTGATCGAGAGCGCGATGACCGCATTCAGCACGCCAGGCCCGAGCGCCGCGGCGAAGGCCAGCGCCAGCACGATCTTCGGAAACGCGAGCGCGACGTCGGTGACGCGCATCAGCACCGTATCGACAATGCCGCCGCAATAACCCGCCACCGTACCGATCAGCAAGCCCACCGGCACGACGAGCACGACCACCAGCAGCGCGATCGCCAGCGTCAGGCGCGAGCCGTACACGAGCCGCGAGAGGATGTCGCGGCCGAGCTGATCGGTGCCGAACCAGTGCGCCGCGCCCGGCGGCGTCAGGCGTTCGGCGAGCGCTTGCGCCAACGGATCGCGCGTGACGGCGAGCGGCCCGAACGCGGCCATCAGCACGAGCACCAGCAGGATCGCGAGGCCAAGCATGCTGAGCGGATTCGACGCGAAACTCCGCCAGCGCCGGTACGCGCGCCCGAGCGACGCCTGACGCGCGGACGCGGGCGTGTCGGTGAGCAGCCAGGCGCGCCAGGCGCCACGTTCGCGTGTCATCGGCGTGCGTTCCGCGGGCGATTGCATCGGCGTGTGGGCTCCATGTCAGCGCGCGCGGGGATCGAAGACGCGATACAGCGCATCGGTCAGCAGATTGAGCGCGATGAAGGTCGCGCCGATCACGAGCGTGCTGCCGAGCACGGCGTTCATGTCGGCGTTGAGCAGCGCGCCCGTCAGATACGAGCCGATCCCCGGCCACGCGAACACGATCTCGGTCAGCACCGACCCTTCGAGCAGATAGCTGTAAGCGAGCGCGATCACCGTCAGCAGCGGCACCGCGATATTGCCGAAGGCGTGACGCCAGATCACGCGGCGCTCGGGCAGGCCCTTGGCGCGCGCCGTCGTCACGTATTCCTGGCTCAGTTGTTCGAGCATGAACGAGCGCGTCATGCGCGACAGATAGGCGATGGAATAGAACGCCAGCACGCCCGCCGGCAGCGCGATGTGCGAGAACGCGTTTTTGAAGACATCCCATTCGCCGGCGAGCAATGAATCGATCAGCAGGCTGCCGGTGCGGGTATCGACCATGCCGTCGTAGAGCGGATCGATGCGGCCCGGACCCGACACCCAATGCAGCCGCGCGTAGAACAGCAGCAGGCCCATCAGCGCGAGCCAGAACACCGGCACGGAACTGCCCGCGAGCCCGATCACACGCGCGACATGATCCACGATGCGGTTGTGACGCACCGCCGCCACAACGCCGAGCGGCACGCCGATCGCCACGCCGATGAAGGTCGACAGCGTCGCCAGTTCGAGGGTGGCGGGAAACACGCGTTTGATGTCGTCGATGACCGGATTCGCCGTCAGCAGCGAGATGCCGAGATGGCCGTGCAGCACGTCGCGCGCATAGATCAGGAATTGCTCGACGAGCGGCTTGTCGAGGCCCAGCTGCAGGCGCGCGGCCGCATAGGCGGTGGCGGACGCGCGGTCGCCGAGAATGGCCAGCACGGGGTCGATCGGAATCTTGCGGCCGATGAAAAACGTGATCGCCAGCAGCCCGGCGAAGGTGATGGCGAGCATCGCGAACCAGCGCAGCAGCGCCCACGCGAAGCGCACGCCGCCGCGCCGCGCGCCGGCGGCGCGCATGCGCTCGAAGAAGCTCACCGTGCGCACGGCGTCGCTCACTGCTTCCTGAGATTGCGATAGGACACGAGATCGTTGATCGGCCCGACTTCGAGGCCGGTCACGCCCGGACGCGCCGCCACCTGCGACACCTTCTGGAACATGATCACGAACGGCGACTTCGCCAGCACCTCGCGCTGCATTTTCTCGTACAGCTGCGCGCGCTTCTTCGTGTCGCTCTCGGCGAGCGCGGCGTCGGTTTCCTTGGTCAGCTGCGGGATGTCCCACGCGTTGCGCCATGCGAGCATCTTGTAGCTCGATGCATCCGAGTTGTCCGGGTTCCACACGAAGCCCTGCGCGTTGCTGTGCGGATCGATATAGTCCGCCGACCACTCGCCGATGTAGATGTCATGCGCCCGCGCGCGATAGCGTCCGAGCGTCTGCTTGTTGTCGCTCGGCACGAGCTGCACCTTGATGTTCGCGAGCGCGAGATTGGCCTGCACCGCCTGCGCGATCTCGCTGTACGGATAGTCGTTGCGCACGTCCATCTTCACGGTGAAGCCGTTCGCGAGACCGGCCTTCGCGAGCAGCGCCTTGGCCTTCGCGACATCCTGGTGATACGGGTTGTCGTTCAAGGCGCCGAGAAAGCCTTCGGGCAGGAAGGTCTCATGCACCTTGTAAGTGGTGCGGATCACGTTCTTCTGGATGCCCTGATAATCGATCAGCCATTTCATGGCTTCCCAGACTTCGGGCTTCGCGAGATTCGGGTTCTTGTTGTTGAGGCCGAGGTACATCAGCGTGGCCTGCGGCACGGCCGTCGCCTTGATGACGCCGGACTTCGACAGCGTGTCGAGGTCGTCGGGCGAGAGATCGCGGGCCACGTCGATGTCGGCGTTCTGGATCATCAGCCGCTGGCTCGCGGCTTCGGTCACGTGGCGCAGCACGATGCGCTTCATCGCGAGCGGCACGCGATAGCCCTCGAAACGCTGCAACACGATGCTGTCGTTCGCCGTCCACTTGACGAGCTTGTAGGCGCCCGAGCCGGCTTCGTTGGTCTTGAGCCATTCATTGCCGTAGTCGCTGCCCTTCGCGTGCGTTTCGAGCAGCTTGCGATCCACCACCGACGTCGGCCACGAACCGAGCACGTTCAGCACGAAGGTCGGCGCGTAGCGGCGGTCGGTCGTCACGGAGACGGTGGTGTCGTCCAGCTTCTTCACGTTCTGCAGCGCGTTCGCCTTCGTGAGCCCGATGCCCGCGAGCACCGCCGCCGCGCCCTTGTCGAGCAGCGCGGTGCGCTGGATCGACCAGGCTACGTCGTCGGCGGTGAGTGGATTGCCAGAGTGGAACTTGAGGCCCGGACGCAGCTTGAAGGTGAAAGTCAGGCCGTCGGGGCTCACGGTCCAGGATTCGGCGACATCGCCATTGAATTTCGACGGATCCTTCAGGTCCACGCGCACCAGCCGGTCATACGTGTTCGCGACGTATTCCTCCGGCACCAGCTCGTAGATCTCACCGGGATCGAGCGACGTGAATTCGTCGAGCAAGGTTGCCATGACGAACATGTCCTTCGGCGTGGCCGCGCCCGCCGGCTGCGTGCCGAAACCTGCCGTCAGCGCGGCCGCGAACGCGAGCGCCGTCAATGCCTTCTTCATCGGGTGTCGTCCTGTGGATCTTTTGAATGCCGCCATCACATGAGCCGCAGCGGGCCGCTGTCTTCGTTGTCGATCACCTCGAGTTCGCGCGAGCCCGGCAGTTCGTAATGCCACCACTCGCTCTTGATGTGCGTGAAGCCCGCGCCATGCATCACGCCCAGCAGCAAGGTGCGATTGCGCTGCACGTGCTCCGGCAGGCCCGCGTGGAAATGTTCGGACGCGGGCACCATCGCGTCGAAACCGGTGCCCATGTCGAGTTCCTGGCCGTCGCGATCGACGAGCGTCAGGTCCAGCGCCGTGCCGCGACTGTGGTTCGAGCCGCGTCCGAGTTCGGCGATGAAGGTCGGATCAGGCAGGAAGTCCCACAGCACCTTCTGGGCTTGCGGCGGCCGGTAGGCGTCGAAGATCCTGAGCGTCATGCCGATGCTGCGCGCGATCCCGACGGCCTTGCGCAACGCGGCTTCGGCGGGTTCCAGCAGCAGGCAGTGCTGGGCCTTGTAGATGGGCTTGCCGGTGAGGTTGCGATCGGTCGCGTAGACCAGATCGATCTGGACATGATGCGTATCGGGCGTGACGTGCAGCAGACGGTAACGAGTCATGTATTCGAGATCCGGGCGGAGCGCTGTTGCGTGCAGCTTGGGTATCGATACCCGAACCTTAACCCGTCAGAAAAATCTTCGAAAGCCTTTCCGTCCAATGGTTTTGCCGGATCAGCCTTCGAGCGGCCAGCGCGCGAGGACTTCGTGGCGCGACTGGCCGAGCAGGCTGCGCACCAGCGCGAATTCGCAAGCGCGCCAGGCGACCGGCGCGATGGCATGGGGCGGCACGCGCTGTTCGTCGTAGAGCAGGGTTACATGCGGCACGAATCGGGGATGACGCTTGACCGCGATACCGGCGTCAGCGAGCGCGGCGTGGAGGGTGTGTTCGAGAGCGTGAAGCGATGGGCTTGCATCGCCTGAAAGGACTAGCGGACGCTTCGCGCGACGGCTTGCAAAGCTTTCAATGCGGGCGAGCAGGACTTCAGCGGGCGGCAGCGCGATGCTTGAAGCAGCGGCTTGCGCCCGGGCGATCAGCTCGTCAGGAAGGCCCGCGAACGCGCCGAGATAGTGGAGAGTGACGTGGAGCCGCTCGGGCGGTATCGCCCTCGCCTTCACGCCGTACTGCGCGCGGAGTTGCGTGGACAAGCCGGCGAGACGCGCGGCCGCGGCTTCGTCCGGGAACACGGCGAAGAACAGCGAGTGGGCGGCAGAGGCGCTCACTTCCGGCCGTGACATGCGATCAGGGGCGGAAACAGGAAAATTTGAAGCATGTCGGCGGTTTCGTCAGGGACGGTTGCGGCTCGCGCGGTCGTCCGCCCCAAGAGATTAACGCCGTTCCGGGTGCGCGCTGAAGAATCCGAACGGACTGATGCCCGCGCCGCCAGAATCCGAGCCTTCGTCCGTTTGCCTGAACACGCTCACGGTGAAGGAATCGAAATCCGAGACGAACACGGTTCGCCCGCGGTCGATCGTGGCGATGTCGCGTGGAAACAGCCCGGTCGGGAGTGTCTGAACCAGTTTTGCGCGCGGTCCCGAGACATCAAACACCGAGAGGTTGACCTGGTTGACAGGCGGAGCCACCGCGCTCGCCGGGTTCGTCGCGCCCGTGTCCCAGCGATTCGTGTTCGTCACCATCAGATACGGACGCACCGGATCCAGGTACAGCCCGACCGGCAACAGGCCATTGCTGCCCACCGTCTGCAGCAACGCATGATCAGGATCGACGGCGAGCCTGGCGCGGTCGAATTGCAGCAGTTCATTGCTGCCTCGCGCCGTGATCCACACGGAGGATCCGTCCTGAGTTGCCTCGGCCCGAACCGGCGAACAGGCCGCAGCGACAGAGGTCACGACAGCGTTGCTGATGACGTTCGGCGCACTGCCTGGCGCCGCGGCGCCTTCGATGGCCTTCTTCACATCGATGACATTGAGCGCGCCATTCAAACCTGTCGCTTGAGGACTGTCCTTGAAGCATTGCGTGCTGATGAGCGCCGCATTGTCGGCACCCGACAGCGTCTTGTCTTCAGCGGTGGACACGTATTCGGCGGTCACGAAGGCTCGCTTGCCATTCGGCGAAAAGGACACGCCCGCCAGCCCACTGCCCACGACAGGTATGAAGCCCACCTGCGTGCCCTGGGTTCGCCCGTCCCGCTGCTTGTCGAGCGCGATGATCCCGATGTTGCCTTCGTCGGAAGCAGGCGTCAGCTTGCCCCATTCGTTGGCGATGAACGCATACTTGCCGTCTGGCGTGACGGCTGTCCCGAAGGTGCCGGGGTTGACGATCGTGCCGCCATTGCTCTGGTCGACAAACGATGGTGTTGCCTTGCCGGCCAGCGCGTCGCGGACGTCAACCAGCGCGACGCCGGCATTTTTCAATGCGACGAGCAAGGTGGTCTTGTCTGGAGTGATGCTCATGCTTGCCGCATGGTCGCCGGCTTTCAGCGTGACCGTGCCTGTTTGCTGATACGTGTTGTTGACCTTCCCGAAGATCACCACTTCAGCGACGGGCGTGCCACCCTGATTCGTGGCTGTCGTGGCCACGAACACGGCGTGGTCGTCGAGCGCGACGATGCCGACGGGGTTGCCGTTGGCCGGCAGGGTGGTTTGCGGGAGAAAGTTCGGAGTCGAGCGAGACGCTGCCTCACTGGTAATCGAGAACACAACCAGAGCCGCAAGACTTGCGACACAGACACTGTTCACCGCCGCTTTGAATCTGTACAACATGCTTCGCTCCACGAAAAAATCAGCCTCGCAATGTCGTGATGGTAAATGGCGGTTTGATGTAAAAAAAGATAGCGTGCCGCGATAGTCGCGTTCTGTTTTCCAGAACGATGGCAGACCGTCGATTTTTTCGGTCGCAGCGCCGCGGTTTTCATTGCGCTGCAGGCGACCGGCGCAACGGGTTGAATGGCACGCACTGTTCGTCCTGGCGCACCGTCAGTCACATGCGGTGTGAAGCGGCGATGACGCGCGAGCTCCGCTCCGGCTTCGGCAAGCGCGCGTGGCAGATGTGTTCGAGAGCGTCGAGCGGGAGGCTCGCCTTCCCCTCGAGCACTCGTGGACGCTTCGTATCACGGCTTCCGAAGCGTTCGGTACGCCCGAGCAGGACTTAGCTGGCGGCCTGATCGGGGCACAGGGGCGAGGAAGCGCGAGTCCGTGGCAAAGGCGAGCGCGGGGCCGCGCCCCCGCGATGCCGTCACAAACAGCGTCAGACGGAGTCGATGCATGTCGGCGGGTCCCGCTTGGACAATCGCTGTCTGCGTGGTCAACCGCCTCCGTGAAATTAACGCCGTTGCGGCTGCGCGCCGAAGAATCCAAACGGGCTGATGCCCGCGCCGCCGGCCACCGACCCCTCGTCCTGTTGCGTGAACACAGACACGGTGTCGTCATCGTAATTGGTGACGAACACAGTTTTCTCCTGGTCGGTCGTGGCAATGGCGCGGGGGAACGCGCCGGTCTGGAGCGTCTGAACCAGCTTTGCGCGCGGTCCCGAGATATCGAAGACCGAGAGGTTCATCTGGCTGACGGGCGGAGTCGTCGTGCTGGTCGGACTCGCATTCCAGCGATCCGAGTTCGTGATCATCAGATTGGGACGCACCGGATCCAGATACAGCCCGACCGGCGCGAGGCCGTTGCTTGGCACGGTCTGCAGCAACGCATTGTCGGGATCCGCGGTGAGCTTGGCGCGGTCGAATTGCAGCAGTTCATTGCTGCCACGCGCCGTAAGCCAGACGGAGGACCCGTCCAGGGTCTCCTGGACGCGAACCGGCGAACAGGCTGCGGCAATCGTGGTCAAGACCGCACTCCTGATCACGTTCGGCGTACTGCCCGGAGTCGCGGCGCCTGCGATGGCCTTTGCCACATCGATGACATTGAGTGCGCCATTCGAAGTCGGAGCTTGAGGGTTGTCCTCAACGCATTGCGTGCTGACCAGCGCTGCATTGGAGGTACCCGACAGCGTTGTGTTCTTGTCGTTCACGGCTTCGGTGGTCGCGTAGGCTCGCTGGCCGTCCGCGGAAATCGAAACATCCGCTATCGTGCTGCCGACGACAGGTATGAAGCCCACCGCCGTGCCTGTGGTTCGCCCGTCCCGCTGCTTGCTGAGCGCGATGAGTCCGACGTTTCCAGGAGGAGACGTCGGTGTGATCTTGCCGAATTCATTGGCGATGAACGCATACTTTCCGTCTGGCGTCACGGCCGTCCCAAAGGTGCCGGGGTCAGAAATCGTGCCGCCATTGCTCTGATCGACGATCGAAGGCTCGGCCTTGCCGGCGAGCGCATCGCCGACGTTCACCAGCGCCACGCCGCTGTTCTCCAGCGCGACGACCAAGGTGGTCTTGTCCGGCGTGATACTCATGCCTTCTGCTTCGTCACCGCTCTTCAACACGACCGTACCGGTTTGCTGGAGCGAATTGTGAACCCGCCCGAAAATCAACACTTCTGCGACGGACGCGCCGCTCGAGTTCGTGGCTGTCGCGGCCACGAACACGGCGTTTTCGTCGACGGCCACGACGCCGTTGGGAGCTGCTCCGGGCCCCAAGACTGTTTCCGGAATGAAGTCGGGTACCGAACTCGCCGCTTCGCAGGCACCCGAGAACATTACAAGAGCCGCAAGACTCGCCGCGCTGGCGCTGATTACTGTTGACTTAAGTTTGTAAGGCATGAAAGACACGTTTCTCTCCACGAAAAAATCGGCATGCAGGGCCGAATGCTAGTTCGTGGACCGTTGTAAAAAAAGATGGCGCGCCGCGATTGTCCCGTTCGAATTTTCAGAACTTGGACGGGCAGAGGCGTCTTGAGCAAAGCGCGCAGCCTCGCCTCCTGATTCCGGCGGGATGGTGAGTTCGCGTATGCGCGAGACCGATCGGGCCAGAATGCCCGCATGTCGCGCAGCGCCCGACGGTCGTGCTGGTTCCAAAAGACCTGTTCAACCGACGCCCAGCGCAAGCGTGCCTTCCAATCCTCACTTGACAGGCCTATCCAGGTTCGGGCTGTGTCTCGAACCTGGCTGCCAATGGGCAGCTCCGCCGCATTTGCGATCGTGTCGTGCCGGAAATGCGTGTGTCACCGACAGCCGCACGTCTTGAGCGCCGCCGCACGCAGGCCGCGGATCGGCCAGCCTGTCAGCGCTCTGCCTGCGGAACCACCGCGTGAGCCTTCGCATGAGCATCAAGCATCTCGAGCGCCGAATCGAAGTAAGACCGCGCGCCCCACAGGCCCCGATCACCCACGACGTACCCATACCCCTTCGCCCGCGTGAGCGCCACGTTGAGCAGATTCGGCGCCGAGGCGGCCCATTCGACCGCGCCGGACTGCTGCGCGTCGCATCCCAGCACGACGAAAACCACTTCGCTCTCCTTGCCCTGAAACGTGTGCACGGTGCCGATCCGCGTCCTGACCCAGTCCTTCAGCTTGTGCGGCACGCGCCGGCCGGTTCCGGACAATGCATCACGCCAGGTCTGCTCGTCGCCCAGCAGCGCGCTCAACCCCTGCTTCACCTGCCGAAAAGGCGTGATGACGAAAGCATCCGGCAATTGCGGGCGCGCCGGATCGCTCAGATCCGGTGTTTCGACATACAAGCGCAGCAACGCGTCGAACACCCGTCTGCCCTGCGCGGCGACGTACTTCGTCCCCTCGCCGCCTGGCCCGGCGACCTGCCACCACGCACTGTGACCCAGCACGCTGTGTGCGGGCGGCGCGCCCTTCTTCGCATGCTTCATCCGTCCGTCGTAGGCAATGGCGTTCGCGATCTCGAACATCGGTGAAGCGCAACGCCGATGCATCACCAGCGGAATGCCAATGAACCGATCCTTTGCGACCGGATGACGCACGCCGCAGGGATAGGCGCGGTCAGCGAGCGTCTGCACGGAATGCAGATCGACGGCATAGCGCGAGCGCGCATCAGCCAGCCAGTGTTCGCCAAGACGCAGCAACAGGCGCGTCGACTGCGTGACGACCGGTTCAATCTGCAGCGGGTCGCCCACCACGACGACGCGCCGGGCCCGCATGATCGCGCCGACAGCCGCCTGCGGCACGGCCTGTCCGGCTTCGTCGACGACCAGCCAGCCGAGCGCCTCGGGCCCCACTCCGGCGAATTGCCGACGGATCGATGCAAACATGCTCGACACCACCGGCACCAGCATGAAGAACCATTGCCACAGTTGCACAGTCCCTTCGCCCACGGGAGCACGCGCCAGCAGGTTCGACAAGCCAAACATCAGATCGGGCGTATGGACTTCCAGAAAGAAGGCTTCATGCAGGTTCATGGGCGCCGCGAACAACGCGTTGCGCTGACGGTTCAACTTCTCGCCTTGCCAGAACGCCCGCGCCTGACAGGCTTCCTCGGCGAGTCCCGCGCCGTTCCAGACGGTCGTCTCCGTCGCCGCGAGCAGCGACTTCATGGTGCGTAGCCGTGTGCATACGACACGAACCGAGAACGCCGTTTCCGTGGTTGCGCGCCAGCGCCGGTAGTCATCGCGACGAAACCATCTCGACAGCCAGCGAATGAACGATGGCCCCAGTCGATGCTCCGCCAGTCCCGCTTCTTCGTCGAGTTCGCGCACGAGATCGCTCAGCCGGTCGAGTGTCGAATCGCTTGCGTCAGGATGAGCGAGGTCGGGACATTTTTGCGTGACCACCGTCCATCTGGTTTGCAGTTCGGTGAGCGCGACATCGAGCGCTTCGAGGCGCGCGTGTTCCGCCTGCCAGGCCGCAAGCGCCGCGTTGAAGCGATCGCGCGCCGCCCGAAAGCCCGGCTGGGCCGCGCCTGGCGTGCGCCGGTAACGCCAGAAGGTCATCGCGCCCACGGCGTCCCAGCTTGCGACATCGACTTCGTCGTTGCGCAGGAAACGGTCGCCCGGACGATCATCCGGCGTCGCGGCGCGATGATTGAAGACATCGCGGAAACGCGTGCGATTGGCGCGCTTGCCCAGCGCGGCCGACACGAGCCCCCACACGGGCGCTTCGGGCGTCTTCCACGGCTTGCTCGCATGACTGCCGGCGTAACGTGTGGCCACGGGCGTGAAGTAGCTCAGCGTCCCGGCCTGAGCGGGATCCAGGTGCCGGACCTGAGGCAGTTCGAGCGACAGGTTCTCGACTGCGCCGTTGTTGCTCGACGCGACCACGATCTCAGAACCCGTGAGCGCCGCCGACAACACCGGAATCCGATGCGACTTGCCGCCTGAAAACACTGCTTCGACGGTGGTGTCGGACAAGCCGTCGCTCGCCTGTTCGAATGAAGCCAGCACCTTCGCCCGCTCGACCACCAGATGCGCGACCAAGTCCCGCAGCAGCGTCGTTTTGCCGGTGCCCGGCGGACCGTTCACCGCGAGTATTTCGCCGTCGCCGAGCGCTTTCATGCGGTTCAGCGCGAATTGCTGCATCAGCGCCTGATGATGATTCGCCGGCGATGGCCAACGCCCCGCAATGCCGTTGACGGGCCGCAGCGTGTCAAGGATCGCCTGCTGGCCGGTTGGCGTCTCCAGATCGAGCTTTGCCGCATCCTGCGGCGACAGATAGGCTTGCAGCGCGCGTGGCGGATGCGGACCTTGCAGTTCGCGCTGTGCATCAATCAGGTCGCGGACATAAAAGCTGTTGAGGATCGGCAGGTCCTGCTGCTCGTCCGGTTCCTGCGGCTCGGATGGCGCGCCTTTCTGCGGGTCCGCCGATGGCGCAATGACCGCCCATGCCAACGCGTCGCCAGCGGGCGCATAGTCCGCCCATCGATGCAGCCGGTCCACGATGGCAAGCAACTGCGCCGCATCGAGCGCGACGCCGGCCACGAGCGCCGCGATATCCTCCTTGAGCGACGTCAGACTTGCATCGAACGCATCGGCGCAAAGTTCTTCAAGCGCGCTCGCTTGCAGACGGCCGAGCGCCCAGGGCAAGGCCGATACGCTGAGCGTGTCGGCGATGATGCAGCCGCCCTGCCCCAGCCTCACCTTCGCGAAACACGTCAGGCCTTCGGACGCCATTTCCTCGTCGCGAATGCGCTCCACCTCCGAACGCGCTTCGACACGACGCTCGACCATCCGGGTGGCCTGCGTCACGTCGAAGGGCACGAGATAAAGATCGCCTGGACGACCGCACGCCTCCTGCCATCCGTCGATGGAACCGTTCAGGGTTCGCCTGAGACAAACGGTATTCCGCCTGGACTCGTGGGCTTTTTCGAGTTGTTCGTCGAGGCTGTAATGATTGAAGAATTCGACGCTATGCCAATAGTCGAGAACCCGCGATACGCTGCACATCGTCACAATTGAATGCACGTTATGGGTGGGTATTGAGCCGGCTTATTATAGGACCTGTCTTTTGCCGTCGAGCACGACGCGTCAGGCCGAATGATCCAATGCATTGTTTCCAGGGATGACAATGAACACCTTCGCCGCAGACGAAACAGGACATATTCTTCGTTACCTCGATCTTTATCCCGACTCGAATGCAGCGAACCCGCTTCTTTTCATTCACGGTCTAGGCTGTGCTTCCAGCAGCGATTATCCACCCGTCATCGCGTCAGAAAGCTATTCCCGGCAGCGATCGCTGCTGATCGATCTGATGGGATCGGGTTTCAGCGACAAACCTGAGTCAGGCGCTTATTCATCGGCCGCGCAAATGGCACTGCTGTCGCATTTGATCGATGCACAGGCGTTTTCAGGTGTTGATATTTTTGGGCATAGCGCCGGTGCGTTCATTGCGCTGAAACTGGCGCGGGAGTTGTCGAACCGGAGCGGCACGCTCATTCTGTGCGAGCCCGGACTCAACGAATATGGCGTGTCCATGCTGTCTGAAATCACCGCGATGAGTGAAGACGAATTCGTCGAGCAAGGCTTTGCGGCGTTTCTCGCGGAATTGAAAGCGCAAGGGACGAACGATGCGTGGCTCGGGCCGTTCTCAGTCGCGTCGCCGCATGCGATTTATCAATGGGCAACGTCGGCGCTGGATGACAATGCGGGAGACTGGATCGGCGATCTCGCGCGGCTGGAATGCGAGAAAGGCGTCATTTTGTCGGCTTCGGCGACCAGCGAAGATATCGGGAAATTTGAACAGGCCGGGTGTGTCGTTCAATGCGTGCCGGATACCGCGCATATGATCGCCTACGATAATCCGGAGGGGCTGGCGGAAGCGATCAGCGACATGCTTCGGATGGGGTGACGGCAGGCGTGTGAGTAACAGAACCCTGCGCAGACAAGCAAAAGCATGCACAGCAGACTAAGAACAAGCATCAGGTGAACCAGCTTTCTTGAGCGCTCCATGACCAGTTTGTTTGAAGGCTTGTAGGGTTCGGCATCCGCCATCACACAAAAAAGCCCGCACTTGGCGGGCTCTGGAACCTTGACGCGAGGCCGACTCCAATCATGCGAGAGGTGCGAACAAGCTCGGCGCAAATTACTGCATGTACCGAGCTCGCCCCTCACTCCCACTCAATCGTCGCCGGCGGCTTCCCCGAAATGTCGTACACCACCCGGTTGATCCCCCGCACTTCATTGATGATGCGATTGCTCACATGCCCGAGCAGTTCATGCGGCAGATGCGCCCAGTGCGCGGTCATGAAATCCAGCGTCTGCACGGCACGCAGCGCGACCACATACTCATACGTGCGTCCATCGCCCATCACGCCGACGCTCTTCACCGGCAGGAACACCGCAAACGCTTGGCTCGTCAGGTCGTACCACGACTTGCCCGTTTCCTTGTCGATGGTCGTCCGGAGCGTCTCGATAAAAATCGCATCCGCGCGGCGCAGCAGATCCGCGAACTCCCGCTTCACTTCTCCAAGAATCCGCACGCCCAGACCCGGGCCCGGGAACGGATGTCGATACACCATCGCGGGCGGCAAGCCCAGCTTCACGCCGAGTTCGCGCACTTCGTCCTTGAACAGTTCGCGCAGCGGCTCGAGCAACTTGAGGTTTAGCGTCTCCGGCAAGCCGCCGACGTTGTGGTGGCTCTTGATGGTGTGCGCGCCCTTCTTGCCCTTGCCCGCCGATTCGATCACGTCCGGATAGATCGTGCCCTGTGCGAGCCAGCGTGCATCGGTGAGTTTGTCGGATTCCGCGTGGAACACCTCGACGAATTCCGCGCCGATGATCTTGCGCTTCGCCTCGGGGTCCGTCACGCCGGCGAGCTTCTGCAGGAAGACCTCGCTGGCATCGACGTGGATCACCTTCACGCCGAGGTGATCCGCGAACGTCGACATCACTTGCTCGGCCTCGTTCTGGCGCAGCAGGCCATGGTCCACGAACACGCAGGTCAGCTGGTCGCCGATCGCGCGATGCAGCAGCGCCGCCGCCACCGACGAATCCACGCCGCCCGACAGCCCGAGAATCACCTTCTCGTTGCCCACCTGCGCGCGAATCTTCTCGACCGCCTCGTCGATGTAATGCCCCATCTCCCAGTCCGGATTCGCGCCGCACAGTTCCAGCACGAAGCGGTCGAGCATCGCGCGGCCCTGCACCGTGTGCGTCACCTCCGGATGCCATTGCAGGCCGTAGAAGCGGCGGTCGTCGTCGGCCATGGCGGCGATCGGGCATGACGGCGTCGAGGCCATCAGCTTGAAACCCGCCGGCAGATCCACGACCTTGTCGCCGTGGCTCATCCACACCTTCAGCATGGAGTCGCCCTTCTCGGCCTTGAAGTCCTCGATGCCTTCGAGGAAGCCCGTGTGATTCAGCGCCTGCACTTCCGCATAGCCGAACTCGCGCACATTGCCGAGCTCGACCTTGCCGCCCAGCTGATCGGCCATGGTCTGCATGCCGTAGCAGATGCCGAGCACCGGCACGCCAAGATCAAAGACGATCTGCGGCGCGCGCGGCGACTTCGCCTCGGTGACGGAATTCGGGCCGCCCGACAAAATGATGCCCTTCGGTGCGAATTCGCGGATGAAGGTTTCATCGACGTCGTACGGATGAATCTCCGAGTAGACGTGCGATTCGCGGATACGCCGCGCGATCAGCTGGGTGACTTGAGAGCCGAAATCGAGAATCAGGATTTTGTCGTGCATGGCTGCGGCCAAAGGCTAGAAGAACGATGGTTGTCAGTGCCGGCGGCCCGCCCTCGTGCGCGAGCCGCCAGCGAAGTGTTCGCAAATGAATCGACGGCCGGCGCCCTGGCCGACCGTGCTGGTATGTCCTGTTGCCGCCCGCGCCCCGCCCGCCTCGCGGCAGCGCCGGCCCGGGAAGTGCGCGCGTTCAGCGCGGCGCTCCGCTTGCCGGACCGGTGCGCGGAACGAGCGGATCACGTGGAGCGAGCGGATCAAGCGGATCGACGCGCCGGCCAGTCGCCGGATCGATCCCGCCGCTGATCTCCGGCTCGATGCGCCTCCCTGTCGCGGCGTCGATCTCGTGTCCGCTGACGGGATCGAGCTTGCGGCCCGTGACGGGATCGAGTGTCGCGCCGGTTGCGGGATCCACCGCGCCGCCGTCGAGCGGACGGCCCGAAGGCTCGACCATGCGGCCGCTGACGGGATCGATACCGGTCGCCTCGGGTGCCCGCGCCGAGGGGCGCACCGCCGTGTCCGGCGGCACTGAAACGGGAACCGGCGCCACGACCTCAGGCTCGGTGCGTGCGCCGTCGCGTGTCTTCGCCGCCCGCTTCTCGGCACGTTGCGCCGAAGCGGCGCCCGCCTGTGCGGCCCGCTCGCGCCGGCGCACCGCCGACGACAACCTCACGCTGCCGAACCCGAGCACCACGAGCACGACACCGACCACCGCCGCGCTCATCTGTCCGAAGCTGTCGACCTGCGGCATCTTCAAGCCGAGCAGCCAGACCAGCACCACGACGCCCGACAGCCACTGCACGTGACCCGAGACACGTGCCGCCCGCGCGGTCAACGCGCCGTCGACGGCCGCGTGGAACGCGAGCCATGCGAGGCCGATCAGCGCCACGCCGAGCAACTGCCCGGCGAACGCGGGCTGCACGCGGATGGCGTCGAGCTGCAACGCGCCGTACAGGCCCGCCCATGGCGTCAGCAGGAACAACAGGCCGAACGCCAGGAAGATCAGGGCATTGATGACCAGTACGACGCGCAGCAACGGTTTCATGGGCAGTCCAGGTCAGTTGACGAACAAGCGCGAGGCCACGGAACGGCGACGCTCAGTCGACGTGATAGTTGGGCGCTTCCTTCGTGATCTGCACGTCGTGCACATGCGATTCGCGCATGCCCGCCGCGGTGATCTGCACGAACTCCGCCTTCTCGTGCATTTCCGTGATGGTGCTGCAACCGCAATAGCCCATGCTCGCGCGCACGCCGCCGACGATCTGGAACAGGATGGCGTTGACCGAGCCCTTGTAGGCCACGCGGCCTTCGATGCCTTCCGGCACGAGCTTGTCGATGTTCGCCGAGTTGTCCTGGAAGTAGCGGTCCGCCGCGCCGTCCTTCATCGCGCCGACCGAACCCATGCCGCGATACGCCTTGTACTGACGGCCCTGATACAGGAAGACGTCGCCCGGGGATTCCTCGGTGCCCGCCAGCATGCTGCCCATCATGACGACGTTCGCGCCCGCTGCCAGCGCCTTGGAGACGTCGCCCGAGAAGCGCACGCCGCCGTCCGCGATGACCGGCACGCCGCTGCCGCGCAGCGCTTCCGACACATTGGCGATGGCCGTGATCTGCGGCACGCCGACGCCCGCGACGATCCGCGTCGTGCAAATGGAGCCCGGGCCGATGCCGACCTTGACCGCGTCCGCGCCGTACTCGACGAGCGCCTTGGCAGCCGCCGCCGTCGCGATATTGCCGCCGATCACCTGCACATGCGGATAGTTCTGCTTGACCCAGCGCACGCGCTCCAGCACGCCCTGGCTGTGGCCGTGCGCGGTATCGACGACGATCACGTCGACGCCCGCCTGCGCCAGCAGATCGACACGCTCTTCATTGTCCGCACCGACGCCCACGGCCGCGCCCACGCGCAGCTTGCCGTCTTCGTCCTTGCACGCGTCCGGATTCTCGGTCTGCTTCGTGATGTCCTTCACGGTCATCAGGCCGCGCAGTTCGAACGCGTCGTTGACGACCAGCACGCGCTCCAGGCGGTGGCTGTGCATCAGCGCCTTGGCTTCAGCGAGCGAGGTGCCTTCCTTGACCGTCACGAGCCGCTCGCGCGGCGTCATGATGGTGCGCACCGGCTCGTCCATGCGTTCTTCGAAGCGCAAGTCCCGGTTCGTCACGATGCCGATCAGCTGCGCGCCCTCGACCACCGGAAAGCCCGAGATGCCATGTTGCTGCGTCAGCGCGATGACGTCGCGCACGCGCATTTGCGGCGGTACGGTGATGGGGTCGCGCACGACGCCGGACTCGAAACGCTTCACCTTGGCGACTTCGCGCGCCTGTTCCTTGGCGGTGAGGTTCTTGTGGACGATGCCGATGCCGCCCAGCTGCGCCATGGCGATGGCGAGCCGGCCTTCGGTGACCGTGTCCATGGCGGCGGACACGAGAGGCATGTTCAGGGAGATGTTGCGAGTCAGCTGGGATTTCAGACTGGTATCGCGCGGGAGAACGCTGGAGAAGGCGGGCACGAGGAGCACGTCATCGAACGTGAGTGCTTTCTGGATCAGACGCATGGCAAATCCTATGGGCGCAAAAGCAGATTATACCGATAGTTCTCCGGGTTTTCACTGTCCGAACAGCAAGTTAGGCCGCTCCCGGACAAAAACCGGGCCAGCGCCGCGCCGCGTGCGGGAGCGCCTGCGCCCACCGCGCCCGGGGCGCGCGTGCTACGCTTCGCGCCTTGTTCAAGGGTGCGGGCGGGGAGTCGGGCAATGCAGCGCGGTGTGATGTATGGAATGTCGGCGGGCGCCATCTGGGGCTTCATCTTTCTGGCGCCGCGCGTTCTGCCCGACTTTTCGCCGCTCACGCTCAGCATCGGCCGCTATCTGATGTATGGCGCCGTGTCGCTCGCGGCGGCGCTGCCCATCGCGCGCGGTTTGCTCAAAAAGCTCACGCGCGCCGACTTCGTCGCCCTCGCCCGGCTCGCGCTGGTCGGCAACCTGCTCTACTACATGCTGCTGGCAAGCGCCGTGCAACTCGTCGGCGTGGCGCCGGCCTCGCTGATCGTCGGGATCCTGCCGGTCACCGTCACGCTCGCCGGCCGGCGCGATCACGGCGCAATCGATCTGAAGCGGCTCGCCGGTCCCCTGCTGCTCGTGGTGGCGGGCATCGCATGCATCAACCTCGATGTGTTCCGCGATCTGCTCGGCGCGTCCGCGGCCGTGTCCCAGACGAGCATTGTCACGCGCCTCGCGGGCCTCGCCTGCGCCGTCGGCGCGCTGGCCGCCTGGACCTGGTACGCGGTCGTCAACGCCCGCTATCTGCAGGCAAACGACCACTTCGACGGCAACGAGTGGTCCGTGCTGTGGGGCATCGTGACGGGAGTGCTGGGTGCGGTGCTCGGTGGGATTGCCTGGATGCTGCCCGCGGGCACCGTCCAGGCCGCCGTCGCGCCCGAACGCTGGCATCTCTTCTGGATCGTGAGCATTGCGCTCGCGACCGGCGGTTCGTGGCTCGGCAACATGCTGTGGAATGCGGCGGCCAAGCGCCTGCCGCTCACGCTGTCCGGTCAGATGATCGCGTTCGAGACGCTCTTCGCGCTGCTCTACGCCTTCATCTACGACGGCCGCTGGCCGCGCACGCCCGAAGTGCTCGCCGTGGTGCTGCTGCTCGCGGGCGTCAGCTGGTCAGTGAGGCAGCATACGGTGCAGCCGGCGGTTTCCGCGCAGGAAGCCCCGGCACATTGAAACGAGTCGACGCTCAGCGCACGTCCTTCGACTGCCACTTGCGCCCTTCGATCGATCCCGCACGGCGCGCTTTCTCGACGCGGCGCAGCCGGGCCGTCTTCGGGTCCACCGTCAGCGGCCGATAGATCTCCACGCGGTCGAACGCGACGAGCACGGCATCGAGCGTACTGAGCTTGCCGAACACGCCGACTTTCTGCCGCGTCAGGTCGATGTCCTGATGCACGCGCAGCACGCCGCTCGCCTCGATGGCCTCGCGCACGCTCGCGCCGTCCTGCAGCGTGACCTGCGCGAGAAAGCTCGCGCCGTCGGGCAGGCCGTAGCACACGTCGATCTGCATCATGGCTTGCCGTAGCGCTGGTCCGCGCGCTTGACGAAGGAATCGACGAAGGTGTTGGCGATATGACTGAACACCGGCCCGATGAGCTTTTCCAGAATCACATTGGAAAACTCGTAGTGCAGTGCGAACTCGATCTTGCACGCATCGGCGCGCAACGGCGTGAAGCGCCAATAGCCGGTGAACTTCTTGAAAGGGCCGCTCAGAAACTCCATATCGATACTGGTCGGACGTCTCTGGGTGTTGCGCGTGGCGAAATGCTGCTTGATGCCCTTGAAGCTGATGTCGATCTTGGCTTCCATGCCGTTCTCGTCATGGCGGCCTATCTCGACGCCGCCGCACCAGGGCAGGAAATTGGGATAGTCGGCGACATCGGTGACGAGGTCGAACATTTCCTCCGCCGAATGGCGGATCAACACGGTTTTCTGGACATCTGCCATATAGGGCGCAGCGAAGGCTGAATTGGGCGGCAACGCGCAAGAGAACACGGCATCAGAACATTCGCGTGCCGGCGCGCTGCTAAAATCGTGATTTTAAACGAGTTGAGCACTTTCCATTCATGAGCATCATCGACAACAGAAAAGCCTTCTTCGATTACTTCATCGAGGAACGCTACGAGGCCGGTCTCGTGCTCGAAGGCTGGGAAGTCAAGGCGCTGCGTGCGGGCCGCGGGCAGATCAAGGAAGGCTACGTCGTCATCAAGGCGGGCGAGCTCTTTCTGATCGGCACGCATATCAGTCCGCTGCCCGAGGCCTCGAAGTTCGCGAACCTCGATCCGGTACGCACGCGCAAGCTGCTGCTGCATCGCGACCAGATCGACAAACTCATCGGCAAGGTCGAGCAACGCGGTCACACGCTCGTGCCGCTCAACTTCCACTACAAGGAAGGCCGCGTGAAATGCGAGATTGGCCTCGCCAAGGGCAAGAAGCTGCACGACAAGCGCGAGACCGAAAAGAAACGCGACTGGGATCGCGAGCGCGCACGGCTGATGCGTTCGGCCACGAAATAAGGCACGAAGTAAGGCATATAGGGCGCTCTTGCAGCGCCCTGTTTCTTTTCAGCTCTCTTCAACTCTTGCGGATCACGCTACCGCCACCCTCGCCCTTCACGATCGTCAACGCCGACGCGATCAACGAGCTCATGTCCGAGAGATTGCCCGGCACGATCAGCGTGTTGCCCGTCTTCGCGATATTGCCGAACGCGCTGACGTACTGTTCGGCGATCTTGAGGTTCACCGCCTCCATGCCGCCCACGGTCTGAATGGCGGTGCCGATTTTCTCGATGGCCTGCGCGTTCGCCTCGGCAACCGCGAGAATGGCCGACGCCTCGCCCTGCGCCTGGTTGATCGCGGCCTGCCGTTCGCCCTCGGACTTCTGGATCGCCGCCTCGCGCGCGCCTGCGGCCAGATTGATCTGCTCCTGCTTGCGGCCTTCGGACGCAGCGATCAGCGCACGCTTCTCGCGCTCGGCGGTGATCTGCGCCTGCATCGCGTGGAGAATTTCCTTCGGCGGCGTCAGATCCTTGATCTCGTAGCGCAGCACCTTCACGCCCCAGTTCGACGCCGCGTCGTCCAGCGCATTGACGATGCTGTGATTGATGAAGTCGCGCTCTTCGAAGGTCTTGTCGAGTTCCAGCTTGCCGATCACCGAACGCAAGGTGGTCTGCGAGAGCTGCGTGATGGCGAACACGAAGTTGCTCGATCCGTACGACGCCTTCATCGCGTCCGTGACCTGGAAGTACAGCACGCCGTCCACCTGCAATTGCGTGTTGTCGCGCGTGATGCAGACCTGGCTCGGCACTTCCAGCGGAATTTCCTTGAGCACGTGCTTGTAGGCCACCCGGTCGATGAACGGCAGCACGATGTTGAGCCCCGGCGTGAGCGTCGAATGATAGCGGCCGAGCCGCTCGAGCACCCACGCATGCTGCTGCGGCACGATCTTGATGGTTTGCGCCGCGATCACGATGACGATCACGAGCAGAATGGCCCCGACGATGGTGACGTCCATCTTTGCTACTCCTCGCAGTTATGTTGTCTTGTGTCTTCAGCGGCGCGCGACGACCACGAGCCGGTTGCCGTCGAGCGCGGTGATGCGATACCAGCGCGCGCCTTCGGCTTCACCCGGCGCGAGTTCGACATCCCACTGCGCGCCGCGATACATCGTGCGCGCGCGGCCGTCGCGCCATTGGTCCACTTCCACCGTGGCGCCGATATCGAGGTTCACGCCGGCATCGCGCGACGCGTCGCGCCGCTTCCAGTTGCCGAAGCGCGAGCGCCGCAGCGCCACCACCGCGATCAGGGCGACCAGCGCCGCCACGACGAACTGCACGTGCGGCTGCGCGCCCAGCACATGCGCCACGCCGCCCGCGAGAAAGCCGAGCGCCACCATCAGCAGATAGAACGTGCCGGTGAACAGCTCGAACACGATCAGCACCCCCGCCGACACCCACCAGAACAGTCCGCTCGCAGCCATGCCCGCCTCCAAATGCAAACACCCCGGAGGATGTCCGGGGTGTTTTTATAGCACGCTCGCGCCTTTCCGAAAGCATCGGGAAAGGCGGATTTTGCTTATTTCGACAAGGTCTTTGCCAGTTGCTGCCAGGTGTCGATGATCGTGTCCGGGTTCAGCGACATCGATTCGATGCCCAGTTCCGCCAGCCACACGGCGAGGTCCGGATGATCCGACGGGCCTTGTCCGCAAATCCCGACATACTTGTTCAGCTTCAGGCAGGTTTCGATCGCGCGCTTGAGCATGAACTGGACGGCTTCGTCGCGTTCGTCGAAGTCCGCGGCGAGCAGTTCCATGCCGGAGTCGCGGTCGAGGCCGAGCGTCAGCTGCGTCAGGTCGTTCGAGCCGATCGAGAAGCCGTCGAAGCGCTCCAGGAACTGCTCGGCGAGGATCGCGTTGGACGGCACTTCGCACATCATCACGAGCTTGAGGCCGTTCGTACCGCTCTTCAGGCCGAACTTCGCCAGCAGCTCGATCACGCGGTCCGCCTGCTTCAGCGTACGCACGAACGGCACCATGATCTGGACGTTGTCGAGACCCATCTCCTCGCGCACCTTCTTCAGCGCGACGCATTCCATGTGGAACGCCTCGGCGAAGTCTTCCGCGATATAGCGCGACGCGCCGCGGAAACCGAGCATCGGGTTCTCTTCGTCCGGCTCATAACGCGAACCGCCGATCAGCTTCTTGTACTCGTTCGACTTGAAGTCGGACAGGCGCACGATCACGGGCTTCGGATAGAACGCCGCCGCGATCGTGGCGATGCCTTCCGTCAGCTTGTCGACGTAGAACGCACGCGGCGATGCATGACCGCGCGCCACGCTCTCCACGGCCTTCTTCAGGTCCGCGTCGACGTTCGGATACTCCAGGATCGCCTTCGGATGGACGCCGATGTTGTTGTTGATGATGAACTCGAGGCGCGCCAGGCCCACGCCCGCGTTCGGCAGTTGCGCGAAGTCGAACGCGAGTTGCGGATTGCCGACGTTCATCATGATCTTGACCGGAATCGCCGGCAGTTCGCCGCGCTGGACTTCGGTCACTTCGGTTTCGAGCAGGCCGTCGTAGATCTTGCCTTCGTCGCCTTCCGCGCACGACACCGTCACGAGCGCGCCGTCCTTCAGGATGTCCGTTGCGTCGCCGCAGCCGACCACTGCCGGCACGCCCAGCTCACGCGCGATGATGGCCGCGTGGCAGGTACGCCCGCCGCGATTCGTCACGATGGCCGATGCGCGCTTCATCACCGGTTCCCAGTTCGGGTCGGTCATGTCGGCGACCAGCACGTCGCCCGGCTGCACGCGTTCCATCTCCGACGGGTCATGAATGACGCGCACCGGACCCGCGCCGATCTTCTGGCCGATCGCGCGGCCGGTGGTCAGCACGTTCGACTGGCCCTTCAGCTTGAAGCGCATTTCGGCCTTGCCGGACGCCTGGCTCTTCACGGTTTCCGGACGCGCCTGGAGGATGAACAGCTTGCCGTCGCGGCCGTCCTTGCCCCACTCGATGTCCATCGGACGCTGATAGTGCTTCTCGATGATGACCGCGTACTTCGCGAGTTCGATCACGTCTTCGTCGGTGATCGAGAAGCGGTTGCGCTGCTCGTGCGGCACGTCGACGGTCTTCACGCGGCCCGGCTCGCCCGGTTTCGTGAATTCCATCTTGATGAGCTTGGAGCCGATCGAACGGCGGATGATCGGATACTTGTTCTGTTCGAGCGTGGTCTTGAAGACGTGGAATTCGTCCGGATTCACCGCGCCCTGCACGACGGTTTCGCCCAGGCCGTAGCTCGACGTGATGAAGACGGTTTCCTTGAAGCCCGATTCGGTGTCGATGGTGAACATCACGCCGGCCGCGCCGACGTCCGAGCGCACCATGCGCTGCACGCCCGCCGACAACGCGACTTCAGCATGCGTGAAGCCCTTGTGGACGCGGTACGAGATGGCGCGGTCGTTGTACAGCGAAGCGAACACGTGCTTCATGCGATCGAGCACGTCCTCGACGCCGACCACGTTCAGATAGCTTTCCTGCTGGCCCGCGAAGGAGGCATCGGGCAAGTCTTCCGCGGTCGCGGACGAACGCACGGCGAACGACAGTTCTTCGGGCGAGCTGTTTTGCAGGACCTCGAAGCCACGGCGGATTTCTTCTTCGAGACGCGGCTGCAGCGGCGCGTCGACGATCCATTGACGGATTTCCTTGCCGGCTTCGGCAAGCGCCTTGACGTCGTCGACGTCGAAGGTTTCGAGACGCTTCGCGATGCGGTCCGTCAGGGCGTTGTGCTGGAGGAAGTCGCGGAATGCGAGGGCCGTGGTGGCGAAGCCCGTGGGCACGCGAACGCCGGCTTCGGAAAGCTGGCTGATCATCTCGCCGAGCGACGCATTCTTGCCACCGACGATTTCCACGTCGGTCATTCGCAACTGCTCGAAGGGAACTACATACGCCTGATCCTTTGCGACATCTTTCGCGACATTGACTGCGTTACTCATACAAGCCCCTAAGGTGGATGGAATTCTCGATCGCACGAGTGGGCTCATATGCGGCAGCGCTCATTGGAAGCGCCGGCCGCATCTCGTACAACCTGTTTGATAAGCCTTCGGGGGAGCCACGCCGCTTGATACCGATGAATGCCGGTGAACACCGGGGCGTGGTCAAAAAGAAGCGCAACGTCGGAAACTTGCTCGAGACCGTGGATTTACCTGCAATACGCTACAAAAGCCACGAAACGACCGCGATTTGACGAAAATCCGCTTCAGTTTGTCCGCAATTGCTTATCGAACAGGTTGCCGCTATTCTACCTTGCTGCATTTCAAAATTGTTTCGATCCGGCAGGGGTTCAACGGCAAAATCGAGGTGTTTCGGGCCTGTTCGTGGGGCATCCCACACCCAGGCGCCCACTCTGCACTCGTTTTTCTCTTCGCCGGCGGTCAGTTACCATAACACAGGTTTTTCCGGCGTCCGTGCTTTCGCGCCACCGCTGCCGCCCGCTTTCATCCTTTTCCTTTTCGTTTTTTCTTTCCGCCGATGCCGCCTTCCGTATTCATCGTTTCCGACGGTACCGGGATCACTGCCGAAACCTTCGCGCATTCGATCCTCGCCCAGTTCGACCAGAAATTCCGGCTCGTGCGCGTGCCCTTCGTCGATTCGATCGACAAGGCCTATGCGACCGTCGAGAAGATCAACGAGACCGTCGCGCTGGACGGCCGCCGACCCATCGTGTTCACCACGCTGGTGGACAGTGCGTCGAACGAAGTTGTCAAGGGCTGCAACGCGCTCGTGCTCGACATGTTCCAGACCTTCATCGAGCCGCTCGAACAGGAACTGGAAATCAAATCGACGCACGCAATGGGCCGCGTGCACCAGAACGCCGATACCGAGGAATACAAGAACCGCATCGAGGCCATCAACTTCTCGCTCGCGCACGACGACGGCCAGTCCAACCGCAATCTCGCCGATGCCGACGTGATCCTGGTGGGCGTGTCGCGCAGCGGCAAGACGCCGACCAGCCTCTACCTGGCGATGCAATACGGCGTGAAGGCAGCGAACTATCCGCTGATTCCGGAAGATTTCGAGCGCGGCAAGCTGCCGACGCCGCTGCTGGAACATCGCGAGAAGATGTTCGGGCTGTCGATCGATCCGCAACGGCTCTCCGAAATCCGCAACGAGCGGCGTCCGGGCAGCAAGTATGCGGCGCTGGAGAACTGCCGCTACGAGATCAACGAAGCGGAGATGATGATGAAGCGCGAGGGCGTCAAATGGCTGTCGTCGACGCACAAGTCGATCGAGGAAATCGCCACGACGATCCTGCAGGAAGTGAAGCCCGAGCGGCCTTCCTACTACTGACGTACCAAGGCGGGCTCAGCGCTGCTGGCGGCACTGCTCGAACAGACAGATCGCCGCCGCAGCGGCCACGTTCAACGACTCCATGCCGCCCGGCTGCGGGATCGTCACGCGATGCGTGACGGCATCGCGCCAGACCTGCGACACGCCCGCCCCTTCGTTGCCGAACACCCACGCCAGCGCGCCGGACAGGTCGCAGTCATACAGCGCCACGGCGCCGTGGGAGTCCGTGATCGTCACGGGCGCGTCGAGCCGCGCGATCAACCCGGCCGGTTCGACGTCCTCGAAGATGTCCAGCAGAAAATGCGCGCCCATGCCCGAGCGCAGTACCTTCGACGACCACGCATACGCCGTCCCCGGCGCGCAGAACACGCGCGTGATGCCGGCGGCCGCCGCGCTGCGCAGGATCGAGCCGACATTGCCGGCGTCCTGCACGCCATCGAGAATCACGCAGGTCTCGGCGACTCGCGCGGGCAGTTCGGCTTCGAGCTTCTCGACCAGCAACAGCATGCCCACGCCATGCACGACGCTCGACAGCTGGCCAAAGAGCGCATCCGGCAGCACCATCACCCGCTTTTCCTCGATGCGCGCGACGATCCTGCGCGCTTCCTCGTGCGTGAGCGCGCCCTCGGTCACGATGCAGGTTTCCGGCTGCCCGGCGGCATCGAGATAGGCGGAAGCGAGATGCAGGCCTTCGAGCAACGCGTGGCCGCTGCGGCGCTGCTGCGCCGTCGAGCCGGCGAGCGCCTTGATGCGCTTGTAGAGCGGATTGTCCCGCGAGGTGATGGATTTCACGTGGTGTCGATGCCGCTCAGAAGGCCAGCGTGTCCGAATCGTCTTGCGCGGCTGCGGTGACTTCGAGCACTTCCGGCGCGATTTCGGGCAGCACCGAGCCGGAGCGTGCGTGCGCCTCGCGCACCGGCGCAAACGAACGCCGGTGATGAACGCAGGGTCCGTGTTCGCGCAGCGCCTTCAGGTGCTGCGGCGTGCCGTAACCCGAATGCACGTTGAAGCCGTACATCGGATGCACGTCGTGCAGCTCGACCAGCATGCGGTCGCGCGTGACCTTCGCGAGAATGGAGGCCGCCGAAATCTGCTTGATGAGCGCATCGCCGCCGATCACCGCTTCCGCTCGGATCGAAAGCGTCGGGCAACGGTTGCCGTCCACCTTCACGAGCGTAGGCGCAATGGACAACCCTTCCACCGCGCGTTTCATCGCGAGCATGGACGCATGCAGAATGTTGATGGTGTCGATTTCCTCGACGCTCGCCGACGCAATGCAATACGCCAGCGCCCGGTCGACGATCTTCTCGTACAGTTCCTCGCGACGTTTCGCGCTCAGCGCCTTCGAGTCGTCGAGTCCGTTGATGCGCGGCTTCGCGGGATCGAAGATCACCGCCGCCGCGACCACCGGTCCGGCCAGCGGACCGCGGCCCGCTTCATCGACGCCGCAGATGATGTCGAGCGGGGAACTGAAATCGAGGCCGGGCTGAGTCAGTCTTGACGCCATTACCGGGGTCTCCGCGTGTCGAGCACCCGCGCCACGGCCTGTGCCGCCTTCTGCGACGTATCCTGGCGCAGCGCGATGTGCATCTCGGTGAAGATGTCCGTCAGCGTACGGCGGTTCGCGTCGTCGTTCAACTGTTTCAGCGTCGCGTCCGCGAGCGCCTCGGGCGTCGCGAAATGCTGCAACAACTCCGGCACGACGAAGCGCCCGGCGAGAATGTTCGGCAGGCCCACATACGGCAGATAGCCCTGCCGCTTCATGATCTGGCCCGTGAGCCAGGGCACCTTGTACGAGATGACCATCGGCTTCTTCAGCAGCGCGGCTTCGAGCGTGACCGTGCCGCTCTTCACGAGGATCGCGTCGGCGGCGGTCATCGCGCGCTGGGCGTTGCCGTCGGTGATCGTCAGCGCAAGGTTCGGATGCGCGTCCACGAGCGGCCGCAGCAATTCACGCAACGCCGGATTCGCGGCGGGCATCAGGAAACGCACGCCGGGCTCGCGCTGTTGCATCAGCTCCATCGCGTCGAAGAAAGTCGGGCCGATCAGCGCGATTTCCGAACGCCGGCTGCCCGGCAGCACGGCAATCACCGGGCCGCCCGTCGCGATGCCGAGTTCACGGCGCGCACCCTGCGTATCCGGTTCGAGCGGGATCTCGTCGGCGAGCGGATGGCCGACGTAGCTCGCCGCCACGCCCGCCTTCTCCATCAGCGCCGTTTCGAACGGAAACACGCAGAGCATGTGATCGACGGCCTTGACGATCTTCTTGATGCGCCCGCCGCGCCACGCCCAGATGGACGGACAAACGAAGTGAATAGTGGGAATGCCGGCTTCGCGCAGCGGCTGTTCCAGGCCGAAGTTGAAATCGGGCGCATCCACGCCGATGAACACCGACGGCGGCTCCGCCAGCAACTGCCGGCGGATCTCATTGCGGATGCCGAGAATCTCGGGAATGTGCTTCAGCGCTTCGACATAGCCGCGCACGGTCAGCTTGTCCATCGGCCAGTGCGCTTCGAAGCCTTCGGCCGTCATGCGCGGACCGCCGATGCCGCTATAGCGCGTGCCTTCGGGCAGCGCGCCCTTCAGGCCCTTGAGCAGCGAGGCCGCCAGCAGGTCGCCGGACGGCTCGCCGGCGACCATCGCGACGCGCGGCGGAAGGTTGAACGGGGTCATCGGGCGGCGGTCTAGCGGATGATGCCGCGCTGCGAGGCCGCGATGAAGCCGGCGAAGGCCTTGACCACTTCGTCGCCCTCGCCGCCTGCGGCGCCGAGATCCTGGAGCTGCGACTTGGCTTCCTCGAGCGACAGGCCGCTCTTGTAGACGATCCGATAAGCCGAGCGCAATGCCGAGATGGCGTCCGGCGTGAAGCCGCGGCGGCGCAGCCCTTCCACGTTGATGCCGTGCGGCTCCGCCTTGTTGCCCGCCGCGATCACGAACGGCGGCACGTCCTGCACGAGCGCCGACGCGCCGCCGAGCATCGAATGCGCGCCGATGCGCACGAACTGGTGCACGCCCGACATGCCGCCGATGATCGCGTGATCGCCGACGATCACGTGGCCCGCCAGCTGCGCGTTGCTCGACATGATGACGTTGTCGCCGAGCCGGCAGTCATGGCCGACGTGCACGTAGGCCATGATCCAGCAGTCGCTGCCGATGGACGTCAGGCTCTGGTCCTGCACCGTGCCGGTATGCAGCGTGGTGAATTCGCGGATGGTGTTGCGATCGCCGATTTCGAGACGGGTCGGCTCGCCCTTGTACTTCATGTCCTGCGGACGGCCGCCGATCGACGCGTAATGGCCGATGCGATTGTCCCGGCCGATGGTCGTGTGGCCTTCGATCACGCTGTGCGAGCCGACCGTCGTGCCGGCGCCGATCACGACGTGCGCGCCGACGATCGCGTACGGTCCGATCTCGACGGACTCGTCGAGCTGAGCGCCCGGCTCGATGATCGCGGAGGGGTGAATCTTGCTCATGCGCTGTTCGCCTATGCTGTTCGTGCTGCTCGTTTCTCTGACGCGGATGACGCCCGTGCGCTCAGGCGTCCGTGGTCTTCACGGTACACATGAGTTCGGCTTCGGCGGCGGTCACGCCATCCACTTCGGCGCGCGCCTTGAACTTCCAGATGCCGCGCATGTAGCGCTCGAAAGTCACGTTGAGGATCAGCTGGTCGCCCGGTTCCACCACGCGCTTGAAACGCGCGCCATCGATGCCGACGAAGTAGTACAGCGTGTTGGTCGGATCGTGCGGCTCTTCCGCGAAGGTCAGCAGCGCCGCCGTCTGCGCGAGCGCTTCGAGAATCAGCACGCCCGGCATGACCGGACGCGTCGGGAAGTGGCCCTGGAAATACGGCTCGTTGATCGTCACGTTCTTCAACGCTTTGATGCTCTTGTGCGGCTCGAGTTCGAGCACGCGGTCCACGAGCAGGATCGGATAGCGATGCGGCAGCAGCGTGAGGATCTTGTGGATGTCGAGATTGATTTTTTCTGTGCTCATGGTCGTTCTGCTCACGCGCGGGTCCCGCGTGGAAATGGGATGGCGGGCCGTCTGCGACGCCCGCCCGGATTGCTGTGTCTCTTGCCGGGTCCAGTCCGGCGGTTCGGACCGGCCCGCTTTTCGATTCTGCCGCGGCCGGCGGATACCACGTTCGCCGCCGGAAGCCGCCTGCTTCGCTTGCGCTCAGCGCTCGCCGTCCTGCTTGCCTGCGCCGGCGAGCGCGCTCTCCAGCGCCTTGATGCGTTCGCGCATCTTGTCGAGATTGCGCATGATGGCGGCGCTCTTGTTCCAGTCCGCGTGCGGCACGGCCGGGAAGGCGCTCGTGTACATGCCGGGCTTGAGCAGCGACTTCGAGACGCCCGACTGCGCCGTGACGATCACGTAGTCCGCGAGCGTCACATGTCCCGCGATGCCCACGGCGCCGCCGATCATGCAATGCCGGCCAATGCTGGTGCTGCCCGCGATGCCCGCGCACCCGGCAATCACCGTGTACGCGCCGATGCGGCAGTTATGGCCGATCTGCACGAGATTGTCGATCTTCACGCATTCCTCGATGACGGTATCCGCCATCGCGCCGCGATCGATCGTGGTATTCGCGCCGATCTCGACGTCAGCCGCGATCTTCACCGCGCCGACCTGCGGAATCTTCACCCAGTTGCCGGTGCGGGCTTCGCCTTCGCCGGTGAAGTCCGGCGCGAAGCCGAAACCGTCTGCGCCGATCACGGCGCCCGCGTGCACGATCACGCGCGCGCCGAGCGTGCAGCCGTGATAGACGGTGACGTGGGGATACAGATGCACGTCGTCGCCGAGCGTGACGCGCTGGCCGACGGTCACGCCGGCATCGAGCTTCACGCGCTCGCCGATCACCGCGCCCGCCTCGACCGTCACATGCGGTCCGATCACGGCGCTGGCCGCGACCTGCGCGGCGGGATCGACATACGCGCTCGGATGCACGCCGGGCACGGCTTTCGGCGTGGCCAGGTCGATGAAGGCCTGTGCCACGCGGGCGAAGTAAGCGTAGGGGTTCGGCGTGACGATGAAATTACTGCCCGCGCGATTCGTCACTTTCTCGAGATCGGCGTGCGAAATGAGCACCGCGCCCGCCTGGGTCGTCTCGACCTGCGGCAGATACTTCTGGTTCGCGAGAAACGCGAGCTGGGTGGAATCCGCCTTGTCGAGCGGTGCGAGACTCCCGACGCGATGCGCCCCGTTGCCGGCCACTTCACCGCCGAAGCGTTTCACCAGTTCGTCGAGCGTGATCGCCATGCCTGATGCCATCTCCTCTCAGTCCTCGTCAGTTCGGGCTCGTGCCGCTCGCACCCATGGCGTTCGAATTCGCCGCGAGCGCCTTCAGCACCTGATCCGTGATGTCGATGCGCGGGCTGACGTACACCGCCTCCTGCACGATCAGGTCATAGTGCTGCTGTTCCGCGATCTGCTTGATGACCTTGTTGGCCCGGTCCAGCACGGCCGCGAGTTCTTCGTTGCGGCGCTGGTTCAGGTCTTCGCGGAATTCGCGCTGCTTGCGCTGGAAATCCGCGTCGAGCTGGGCGAGGTCGCGCTGGCGCGCGGCGCGGTCGGTGGGCGACAGCGAGGTGCCGTTCTTGTCGATGTTGTCCGACATCGCCTTCAGGCGCTGCGCCATGTCCTGCAGCGCCTTGTCGCGCTTGGAGAATTCCTGCTCCAGCTTCGACTGGGCAGCCTTGGCCGCCGAGGATTCGCGCAGGATGCGGTCTGAGTTGACCGCCGCGATGCGCGCTTCCTGCGCGCTCGCGCCGGCGGCGGCGCCCAGGCCGAGAACCAGCGACAACGCAAGCGCCAGTGCCCTGTGTTTCGCAAGCTTACCGGTTCGCAAAGTGTTCCTCACGTTACGTCGAATTGAGTGAAGTTCGGGTTCATCGACACGCTGCTTAGAAAGCCGTACCGATCTGGAACTGGAACTTCTGGTACTGATCGCCTTCATGCTTCTGCAGCGGGAAACCGAGGCTCAGCTTGAGCGGGCCGATCGGCGAAATCCACGCCAGACCCACACCGTAGCCGTAGCGCAGGCCGTTCGCGCCGCTGGTCGTGCCGCCCTGGCCCGGGTCGCCCCAGACGTTACCGGCATCGAGGAAGGTGAACACGCGCAGCGTGCGGTCATAGCCCGTGCCCGGCAGCGGGAACGTCAGCTCGATATTGCCGACCGCCATGCGCGAACCGCCGATCGGGTCATTCGTGGTGGCGTCGCGCGGACCCAGCGAGCTCGGCGAGTAACCGCGCACCGAACCGATACCGCCCGCGTAGTAGTTCTTGAAGATCGGGTACGTCTGGCCGTCCAGGCCCTTGCCGTAGCCGCCCTGCAGGTTGAAGCCGAGCACGAAGCCGCGCGCGAACGAGTAGTAATACTGGAACTGCGCGTCGAACTTCGCGTACGTGGTGTTGCCGATCGGCGTGCCGTATTCCGCGTTCGATTGCAGGTAGTAGCCGCGGCTCGGCACGAGCGCGCTGTCGCGATTGTCGCGCGACCAGCCCACCGTCAGCGGATAGTTGTTCACCACCCGGCCGAACTCGTTCACGTAGTTCGTGTAGGCCTTCGGCGTGGCGGCGTCCAGGTCCATGGTGTTCTGCTCGGCGCCGACGCCGAAGAACACCGTGTCCTGCTCCGAGAACGGAATGCCGAACTTCGTGTCGGCGCCCATCGTCACGATCCGGAAACTCGAATCGGTCGAGTAGTAGAGCGGCTGGTAAGTGCGGTAGTAGGCGTCGGTAATGCGCTTGATGCCGTCGATGGTGAAGTACGGATCGACCTGCGTGACCGTCAGCGTGCGGTAGGTCTTCGCGGTGTTCACGTTCACCGAAAGGCTCGTGCCCGAACCGAAGACGTTGTCCTGCGAGACGCCCGCCGACAGCACCACCTTGTCCGTCGACGAGAAGCCCGCGCCCAGCGTGATGGCGCCGGTCGGCTTTTCGGCCACCTTGACGTCCACGTCCACCTGGTCGTTCGTGCCTTCGACCGGCACCGTGGCCACGTCCACGTCCGTGAAGTAGCCGAGACGGTTGATACGGTCTTTCGAGAGCGCGAGACGGCTCGAATCGAACCACGAGCTTTCCAGCTGGCGCATTTCGCGGCGGACCACTTCGTCGCGCGTGCGGGTGTTGCCGACGATGTTCACGCGCCGCACGTACACGCGGCGGCTTGGGTCGACCTGCAGCGTCAGCGCGACCGTGTGATCCTTCTGGTCGATGTCCGGCTGCGCGTTGACCTGCGCGAACGCGTAACCGTATTCGCCGAGCTTGTCGACGATCGACTTCGTGGTGGCCTGCAGCTTCTCGGCCGAGAAGCGGTCGCCCGGCTTGATCTTCACGAGCTTCTTGAGCTCGGCTTCGCGGTCGAGCAGATTGCCCGACAGCTTGATGCTGCTGATCTTGTACGGCTCGCCTTCATGCACGGCGATCGTCAGGTACATGTCCTTCTTGTCGGGCGAGATGGACACCTGCGTCGAGTCGATGCTGAACTCGAGATAGCCGCGGTTCAGGTAGTACGAGCGCACGTTCTCGAGGTCGCCCGTGAGCTTTTCCTTCGCGTAGAGGTCGCTCTTCGTGTACCAGGAGAACCAGTTCGGCGTGGAGAGCTGCATTTCGCCCAGCAGCGTGCTCGAACTGACCGCCTTGTTGCCGACGAAGTTGATCTGGCGGATCTTCGCGCTCGGACCTTCCGCCACCGAGAACAGGATGGCCACGCGATTGCGGTCCACCGGCGTCACCGTGGTGGTCACTTCCGCCGCGTAGTAGCCGCGCGTCAGGTATTGCCGCTTCAGTTCCTGCTCGGCCTTGTCGACCAGCGCCTTGTCGTAGGAACGGCCCTGCGACAAGCCCACCGAGCGCAGCGCCTTCGTCAGGTTGTCCTTGTCGAATTCGTGCAGGCCGGCGAAGTCGATGCTCGAGATGGCCGGACGTTCCTGCACTTGCACGACCACCACGTTCCCTTCCGTGGCGATCTGCACGTCGTTGAAGAAGCCCGTTGCGTAGAGCGCGCGGATCGCTTCGGAGGCTTTGTCGTCGGTGAAGGTGTCGCCTTGCTTGATCGGCAGGTATGCGAACACGGAGCCCGGTTCGATGCGCTGAAGACCGTCGATCCGAATATCCTGCACGACGAACGGCGTGGTGGCGTGTGCCGCCATACCCGTCGCGGCGAGCGCCGCGGCCACAGCCGTCTTAGGAACAAAGCGATGAGGTTTGAACAACGTGCTTCCCCAGTATTTAAAGCTGCATTCGTTCCAGCGGTCGCCCGAGCGACGCCGCCAGAAATTGTCAAAGTGGATCAGAAACGAATCAGACGAGCGAGGTCGTTGAACAGCGCAATCATCGAGAGCGCGACGATGCAGACCAGGCCCGCCCTTTGCAGAACCAGCTGCCAGCGATCGGATACGGCTTTGCCGGTGACAGCCTCAACCAAATAATATAACAGATGCCCACCGTCCAATACCGGAATCGGTAACAAGTTCAACACTCCAAGGCTGATGCTGACCAGCGCCAGAAACGACAAGAACGCCGACAAACCCAGCCTCGCGCTCTTGCCCGCGTAGTCCGCGATGGTGACCGGTCCCGACAGGTTCTTGAGCGACGCCTCGCCGACGATCATCCGCCCGAACATGCGCAACGAGTAAGCGCTGATGTCCCAGGTGCGGTTCACGCCCAGACGCAGGCTTTCGATCGGCCCGTAACGCACGTTGACCGAAGGCAGCACATTGCCGAGCGCCGCGCCGATCCGGCCGATCTCCTTGCCGGTCGTCGCATCGTGCTTGAGATCGGGCGTGATCTGCACGGCATCGAGCTTGCCGTTGCGTTCGATGCCGAGCGTCACCGGCTTGCCGCCGTGCGCCTTCACGTAATCGATGAAGCTGGTCGCGTTGTCGACCGTGCGGCCGTCGATGGTGCGCAGCGTGTCGCCGGGCTTGAGCCCGCTCTTCTGCGCCGCGCTGCCCGCCTCCACGGCCGCCACCGTCAGCGTGCCGCCGCCCGGCGTGAAGCCGAGCTTGTCCATGAAGTCCTGATCGGCGTCGGCGTCGGTGATGCCCGTGACGCTCACCGGGAAGTCGAAGGTGCCGTCTTTCGTTTTCGCCGACAGCACCACGCGGCGATGATCGAACGCGGCGTCGAGCAGCTTCCAGCGCAGGTCGGACCAGGAGCGGATGGCGTGAGTCTCGCCGCCCGAGGCGTCGCGCATCGCGAGCACCGTTTCGCCGCCCTCGAAGCCCGCGCGTGCGGCGGCGGTGTCCGGCGCGGGCTGCGAGACGATCGCCGCGGGCTCGGTGACGCCGGCCGCGAACACCGCGGAGAACAGCGCGATCGCCAGCAGGAAGTTGGCGATCGGCCCCGCCGCGACGATCGCGATGCGCTTGGCGACGCTCTGGCGGTTGAACGCGCGCGGCAGGTCTTCGGCGGGAATCTTCGTGCCGCTGTCGGGATCGACCTCGCGCTCGTCGAGCATCTTCACATAGCCGCCCAGCGGCAGCGCGGCGATGGTCCATTCAACGCCGGTCTTCTTGCTGGTCCACTGCACGAGCGGCTTGCCGAAGCCGACGGAAAAGCGCAGCACCTTGACGCCGCACCATCGCGCGACGCTGTAGTGACCGAATTCGTGGACGACGACGAGCACGCCAATCGCGACGACGAAGGCGACGATTTCGGTCAGAAAGTTCATGACGGCCTCAATGGGCGATGGGTTCGGCGCCTGGCGCGCTCGCGGTGAGCTCTGCGACGAAACCGGAAGCGAGCCGGCGCGCGTTCGCGTCGGCGGCGAGGACGTCGTCCAGCGACGCAGCGCTCGTGTTCGGCAGCGCATTCAGCACGCGCTCCACGACCTCGCCGATCGCCATGAAGCCGATGCGGCGCTCAAGGAACGCTTCCACGGCGATCTCGTTCGCCGCGTTGAGCGCGGCGCTGGCGATGCCGCCCGCCTCCAGCGCCTCGATGGCCAGCGCGAGACACGGGAAGCGCTTGAAATCAGGCTTTTCGAACGTGAGCGTGGCGATCTGCGCCAGATCGAGCGGCATGACGCCCGAATCGACCCGGTCAGGATACGCCAGCGCGTGCGCGATGGGCGTACGCATGTCCGGGTTGCCGAGCTGCGCGAGCACCGAGCCGTCGGCGTAGGAGACCATCGAATGGATCACGCTCTGCGGATGGATCAGCACCTCGATGCGCGAGCCGGGAAGATCGAACAGCCAGTGCGCCTCGATCACTTCGAGGCCCTTGTTCATCATCGTCGCCGAATCGACGGAAATCTTGCGGCCCATCGCCCAGTTCGGATGCTTGACGGCCTCGTCAGGCGTCACGTTGACGAGCGTGGCGGGTTCGCGCGTGCGGAACGGACCGCCCGACGCCGTCAGGATGATCTTCGAGACGCCGCCGTGCAGCTTGGCTTCCTTGTCCGCGCAAGGCGGCAGGCACTGGAACACGGCGTTGTGCTCGCTGTCCACCGGCAGCAGGATGGCGCCGTTGTCGCGCACGGCATCCATGAAGATCTGGCCGGACATCACCAGCGCTTCCTTGTTGGCCAGCAGGATGCGCTTGCCGGCGCGTGCCGCCGCGAGCGTGGGCGCGAGGCCGGCCGCGCCAACGATCGCCGCGACCACGGTGTCGCACTGCGCCGCGCGGGCCACCTCGACGAGCGCCTCGGGGCCGTGCGTGACCTCGGTCCTGCAGCCCTCGGCGCGCAGGGCGGACGCCACGCGCGCGGCCGTGTCGGCGTCGCCGACGACCGCCACTTCGGGCTGGAACCGGAGGCACTGCGCGATGAGCTTGTCGCCGTTGCGGTGTGCGGTGAGCGCATGGACCGAGAAACGGTCCGGGTGCCGCGCCACGACGTCGAGCGTGCTATCGCCGATCGAGCCCGTGGAGCCGAGCAATGTGAGACGTTTTTGCATGAATTCTTCTCTAGCCGATTAGCCGAGCATGAGCAATGCGATCGGCAGAACAGGCAACAATGCGTCGATGCGGTCGAGCACGCCGCCGTGGCCCGGCAGCAGGCCGCTCGAATCCTTGACGCCGGCCTGGCGCTTCAGGAGCGACTCGAACAGGTCGCCGATCACGCTGAACGCGACCAGCACGCTGAGCGCGACGAACGCGCGGTCCCAGCCGAGACGCTCCGCGAAGGCCGTGAATACGGTGGGCGCGTAAAAACCGGTGGCGGCGGCGAGCGCGCCGATCACGATGACGGCCAGCCAGCCGCCGATGGCGCCTTCCCAGGTCTTGCCGGGGCTGATCGACGGGGCGAGCTTGTGCCGGCCGATGGCTTTGCCGGCGAAGTATGCGCCTATGTCAGCCAGCCAGACTACTAGCAGAAGCGATAGCACAAAGGCCACGCCGCGGAGTCGGGCATCGACGACGGCGTGCCAGCAGGCGATGAACACGACGATCCCGGCAAACAGCAGGAACGCGCGCCAGGCGCCGGCGGCGAGCGTGGGCTTGCGGATCAGCGCGTACGGCCCGGCGAGCACCCAGAAAATGGCCGCCATCTGATACAGCGGCTTGCCCGCCACGCCGAGCCAGGCGCTGAAAATCAGCGCGAGACCGGCGACCAGCGCGTAGGCGACCGGCCCGGCGCCGTTCAGCTTGAGCAGACGCCCCCATTCCCACGCCGCGAGCACCACGACGAACCCGATCAGGGTGGCGAATCCGCCGATCGGCGCATACAGCGTGACCGGCACGAGAATGGCCAGCAGAACGATTGCCGTGATGACACGGGTCTTTAGCATGAAAGGGTGTCGGCCTTCTGCGATTGGGATTCGACCTGCGCGCTGGTGCGGCCGAAACGGCGCTCGCGCCCGCCATACGAGGCGATCGCGCGGTCGAGCGCGGCGGCGTCGAAGTCGGGCCAGTAGGTATCGGTGAAGTGAAACTCGGTGTACGCGAGCTGCCACAACAGGAAGTTGCTGATGCGCTGCTCGCCGCCGGTGCGGATGAACAGGTCCGGCTCCGGCGCGTACGCCATGGCGAGATGCTGGGCGAACGATTCGTCGTCGACGCGCGCGGGCACGCCGCTCTCCAGCGATTCGGCAATGAGCTTCTTGGTGGCCTGCATGATGTCCCAGCGCCCGCCGTAATTGGCAGCGATGGTCAGCGTGAGGCGGGTGTTGCGGGCCGTCTTGGTCTCGGCGCGCTGGATCAGCGCGCGGATACGGTCGTTGAACATCGAGGTGTCGCCGACGACGCGCAGACGGATGCCGTTCGCGTGCAGCTTGCCGATCTCGCGCTCCAGCGCGGTCACGAAAAGACGCATCAGGAAGGAGACTTCGTCGGTCGGACGGCGCCAGTTCTCGGAACTGAACGCGAACAGCGTGACGAACTCGACGCCGCGCAGCGCGCAGCTTTCGACGGTCGCCCGGACCGCATCGACGCCGCGCGTGTGACCGGCGACGCGCGGCAGGCGCCGCTCGGTCGCCCAACGGCCGTTGCCGTCCATGATGATCGCGACGTGACGCGGTACGGCTGCGACATCGGGCACGGTAACGGTAGAGCTGGTATAGGTCATGGCCGCTGAATCTTGAAATCTGAAGGAGTGAGAGCCGGCCTCAATGTAAGACGCCGAGGCCGGCGGGACCGTTCCTGCGGCCTCACACCGTCATGATTTCCGCTTCTTTGGTCTGCACGAGCTTGTCGATCTCGGCGACGAACTTGTCGGTGAACTTCTGGACTTCGTCGCTGGCGCGGCGTTCGTCGTCTTCGGAGATTTCCTTGTCCTTGACGAGCTTCTTGAGCTGGTCGTTCGCGTCGCGACGCAGGTTGCGCACCGCAACCTTGGCGGTTTCGCCTTCGCTCTTGACGACCTTCGTCAGCTCGCGGCGGCGCTCTTCAGTCAGCGCGGGCATCGGCACGCGGATCAGGTCGCCCTGGGTCGCCGGATTCAGACCGAGATCCGATTCGCGGATTGCCTTCTCGACCACCGGAACCATCTTCTTTTCCCACGGCTGAACGCCGATGGTGCGGGCATCGACGAGCGTCATGTTCGCGACTTGCGAGATGGGCACGTTCGAGCCGTAGTAGTCGACCTGGATATGGTCGAGCAGGCCAGTATGGGCACGGCCCGTACGGATCTTCGCGAGATCGGCCTTGAATGCCTCGATCGACCGTTGCATCTTCTGGTCGACGCCCTTTTTGATGTCAGCCACACTCATTTGAACCTCCAAACCTGAGTTTTACCTGCAATAGCGGCGCCTGGCGCGCAGGGCCCGAGCCACCGCGCGCCGCGCCCGATATTGCGAGAGTTTACACGTGGACGAGCGTCCCTTCGTCGTCGCCCTGCACGATGCGCTTGAGGGCGCCGGGCTTCGTGATCGAGAACACGCGGATCGGCAGCTTCTGGTCGCGGCACAGCGCGAAGGCGGTTGCGTCCATCACCTGCAGATTCTTGCCGATGGCTTCGTCGAAGCTGATCGTGCTGTAGCGCGTTGCGTGCGGATCCTTCTTCGGGTCGGCGGAGTATACGCCATCGACCTTGGTGGCTTTCAGCACCACTTCGGCGCCGACTTCCGAACCGCGCAGCGCCGCTGCCGTGTCCGTCGTGAAGAACGGATTGCCCGTGCCGGCCGCGAAGATCACCACCCGGCCTTCTTCGAGCTGGCGGATGGCGCGCGGGCGGATATACGGCTCGACCACCTGGTCCATGCGCAGCGCCGACTGCACGCGCGCCTCGATGCCGGCGTGGCGCATCGCGTCCTGCAGCGCCAGCGCGTTCATCATGGTCGCGAGCATGCCCATGTAGTCGGCCGTGGCGCGGTCCATGCCGGCCGCACCGCCCGCGACGCCGCGGAAGATGTTGCCGCCGCCGATGACCACCGCCAGCTGGGTCCCGATCCGCACTACCTCCGCGATGTCCGCCACCATCCTTTCGATTGTTGCCCGATTGATGCCGAAGGCATCGTCGCCCATCAGGGCTTCGCCGGAGAGTTTGAGGAGTACGCGTTTGTAGGCTGTGGGCATATGAGGTTCCGATCGCGCCGAGGAGGGTTGCAACAACGTAGAACTGTAGGGGTGAAACAATATTTACTGCAAGCGGGCCGGATCGGGCGGCGGGCGCGGAAGACGAGGGTTAACCCTGATCTGCCGCGCCCGCTGCATGAGGCGAACCGGAACGCTGGAAGCGGGCGGCGGTGCGACCGCCGCCGGTCCAGCCAGCGCGACACTCGGCCGCGCTATTTCAGCAGACGCTCCCTTAGCAACGCCTTAAGACTGCTTGGCTGCCGCGACCTGTGCCGCGACTTCAGCGGCGAAGTCGTCCTGACGCTTCTCGATGCCCTCGCCCACCACGAACAGCGCGAACTTCTGCACCGACGCGCTGCTGGCCTTCAGCATCTGCTCGATGGTCTGCTTGTCGTTCTTCACGAACGGCTGGTTCAGCAGCGAGACTTCCTTCAGGTACTTCTGGACCGAACCGTCGACCATCTTCGCGACGATCTCAGCCGGCTTGCCCGACTCAGCGGCCTTCTGCTCGGCGATGCTGCGTTCCTTGGCGATCAGGTCAGCCGGCACTTCGTCCGACGACAGCGAGACCGGCTTCATTGCGGCGACGTGCATGGCGACGTCCTTGCCCACTTGCTCGTCCGCGCCCGTGAAGTCGACCAGCACGCCGATACGCGTGCCATGCAGGTACGAAGCAATCTTGTTGGCGGATTCAAAACGCACGAAACGGCGGATCGAGAGGTTTTCGCCAATCTTGCCGACCAGCGCGAGACGCACGGCGTCGACCGTCGAGCTTTCGAGCGGCAGCGCCGACAGCGCGGCCACGTCAGCCGGGTTCCGCTTGGCAACCAGTTCGGCGATGGTCTTGCCGAAGGCCAGGAAGTCGTCGTTCTTCGCAACGAAGTCGGTTTCGCAGTTCAGTTCGACCAGCGCGCCCACGTTGCCGTCGACGAACGCCGAAACGATGCCTTCCGCCGTCACGCGCGATGCCGCCTTGCTCGCCTTGTTGCCGAGCTTCACGCGCAGCAACTCTTCAGCGCGCGCCATGTCGCCGTCGGCTTCCGTCAGCGCCTTCTTGCATTCCATCATCGGCGCGTCGGTCTTCGCGCGCAGTTCTGCCACCATGCTTGCGGTAATTGCCGCCATCATTCGCTCCTTGAGTCTGTTTGATACGTGCCGCGGGCCTTACGGCTCGCCCACGGCAGGAAAAATAGGCAGGTCCAGCGGCCCGGCTAAAAAAAAGGGGCCTTTCGCAAAGCCCCCTTTTTTGTCGGCCACAGGGCTCGATTACGCCTGTTCGTTGACCTCGACGAACTCGTCGCCTTCGCCGTTGCGCACAGCCTGGACCACGTCGTTCACCGCGTTCGCGCGGCCTTCGAGGATCGCGTCGGCCACGCCTTCGGCGTACAGCGCGACGGCCTTCGACGCGTCGTCGTTACCCGGGATCACGTAGTCGATGCCTTCCGGCGAGTGGTTCGTGTCGACCACGGCGATGACCGGAATGCCCAGCTTCTTGGCTTCGGTCACGGCAATCTTGTGGTAGCCGACGTCGATGACGAACATTGCGTCAGGAATGCCGCCCATGTCCTTCACGCCGCCGATCGACTTTTGCAGCTTGACCATTTCGCGTTCGAACAGAAGGGCTTCCTTCTTGCTCATGCGCTCGGTTTCACCCGATTCCAGCGCCGCTTCCATGTCCTTCAGGCGCTTGATCGACACTTTCAGGGTCTTGAAGTTGGTCATCATGCCGCCGAGCCAGCGCGCATTGACGAACGGCATGCCGGCGCGTGCTGCTTCCTGGGCGATGGTGTCGCGCGACTGGCGCTTCGTGCCGACGAAAAGGATCGTGCCGCGGTTGGCTGCCAACTGGCGCACGTACTTCAGCGCGTCGTTGTAGAGCGGCAGGGTCTTTTCGAGGTTGATGATGTGAATCTTGTTGCGATGACCGAAGATGTACGGGGCCATCTTGGGGTTCCAGAAGCGGGTTTGGTGACCGAAGTGGACACCGGCTTCCAGCATTTGACGCATCGTGACTGCCATGAAATTCTCCGCGAGGGTTGGGTCTTAAGCCGGCTGCCGCATCCTGCGCCCGGGTGGCGAAATTCGCCTGACGGACGCCGGACACCCTGGGTGCGCCGGCTTGCGATTCGACTTGATGAACTTGACTGGTGAAACTAATTTCCAAGTCTTGATCGTTGAACCACCGCTGACATTGTCCCGGCGAACCGTGACACTGCTATGGATGTGGATCAAGACTTAGCCCGTGAGTATAGCATGTGAGGATTGATCGGCTCAAGCCGCCCGTCAGGCGCTGAAAAGCGCCGAAGTCACGGCGACCCGGCCCCGACGCCTTGCCGCAGCGCCATCTGCCCCCAAGTATCCGGGTGCGGCACATTTCCTGAAGTGCGATAATGCCGCTTTGGCGCGCTACAGCCGCCTGAATTGCTGCAGAACACGTACGAAATCCGCGTACGCAAGTCATTACACGCACACTCGCGTCCTTCCGAGCCAAGTCATGTCCATTACGCTGAAAAACGACCACGATATCGCGCAGATGCGCGTCGCCTGCCGGCTCGCCAGCGAAGTGCTCGATTTCATCACGCCGCACATCGTGCCCGGCGTGACGACCGAGGAACTCGACCGCCTTTGCCATGAGTACATGCTGAAGGAGCAAGGCACCGTTCCCGCGCCGCTCAATTATCAGCCGCCCGGCTACCCGCCCTACCCGAAGGCCACCTGCATCTCCGTCAACGACGTGATCTGTCACGGCATTCCCGGTGAAAAGGTGCTCAAGAACGGCGACGCGCTCAATATCGACATCACGGTCATCAAGAACGGCTATTTCGGCGACACGAGCCGGATGTTCATCGTCGGCGAGGGTTCGATCCTCGCGAAACGCCTCGTCCAGACGACCTTCGACTGCATGTGGCTCGGCATCGACCAGGTACGCCCCGGCGCGCACCTCGGCGATATCGGCGCGGCCATCCAGAAGCACGCCGAATCGCAAGGCTATAGCGTCGTGCGCGAATACTGCGGCCACGGCATCGGCCAGGTCTTCCACGAAGAGCCGCAAGTGCTGCACTACGGCCGTCCGGGCACCGGCATCGAACTCCAGGCGGGCATGATCTTCACCGTCGAGCCGATGATCAACGCCGGCCGCCGCGAAATCCGCACGATGCCCGACCAGTGGACCGTCAAGACGCGCGACCGCAGCCTGTCCGCGCAATGGGAGCACACCGTGCTCGTGACGCCCACCGGCTATGACGTGCTGACGGTTTCGGCCGGCACGCAGGCGCCGTCGCAGCTGATCGCGGCCACCGCCTGAACGCGTTCCACTCTCTCCGGCGCGCGCCGCAACCGCGCAGCGCCGCCCCTTCTCCCGCCCGCCGATCCGAGCCATGAGCGTCATCGCCGTCGCCACGCCCTGTGAAACCCTGCGCGCCGCCTACAAGGCCGCGAAGGCCGTGCTTATCGAGCGCTTCCAGACGACCTCGAACGTCGAGCCGCTGATGCACGCGCTCGGGCGCGCCACCGACGACGCCCTCAAGGGCGCCTGGCACGCCTGCGCGATGCCGGACAACGCGGCGCTCGTGGCGGTGGGCGGCTACGGCCGCGGCGAGCTCGCGCCGTTTTCCGACGTCGACATCCTGGTCCTGCTGCCGGACAGCGCCTCCGACACCGACACCGAACTCAACGGCCGGATCGAGCGTTTTATCGGCATGGCGTGGGATCTCGGGCTCGACATCGGCAGCAGCGTGCGCTCGGTCGAGCAGTGCATCGCGGAGGCGGCCAACGACATCACCGTGCAGACCTCGCTGCTCGAGGCACGGCGCATCTGCGGCGACACGCGCCTGTACCAGCGCTTTTCGGAGCGCTATCACGAGACGCTCGATCCGCGCGCGTTCTTCCAGGCGAAGGTGCTGGAAATGCGCCAGCGTCACGCAAAGTTCCAGGACACGCCGTACAGCCTCGAACCGAACATCAAGGAAAGTCCCGGCGGCCTGCGCGACCTGCAACTGATCCTGTGGATCGCGCGCGCGGCGGGCTTCGGCAGCAACTGGCGCCAACTCGACACGCGCGGCCTCATCACCGATCGCGAGGCGCGCGAACTGCGCCGCAACGAAGGCTTCCTGAAGGCGCTGCGCGCACGGCTGCACGTGATCGCGAAGCGCCGCCAGGACATCCTCGTATTCGATCTGCAGACGCCGCTGGCCGAGAGCTTCGGTTTCGAGGCGACCGCCGCCAAGCGCGCGAGCGAGCAGCTGATGCGCCGCTATTACTGGGCCGCGAAAGCCGTCACGCAACTGGCGACCATCCTGATCCAGAACGTCGAGGCGCAGCTGTTTCCGTCGACGAGCGGCATCACGCGCGTGCTCAACAGCCGCTTCGTCGAGAAACAGGGCATGCTGGAAATCGCCCGCGACAATGTCTTCGAACACGAACCGCACGCCATTCTGGAAGCCTTCCTGCTGTACGAGCAGACACGCGGCGTAAAGGGCTTTTCGGCGCGCACGCTGCGGGCGATCTACAACGCGCGCGACCTGATGGACCGCGCATGGCGGCGCGATCCGGACAACCGCCGGCTGTTCATGAAGATCCTGAAGCAGCCCGAAGGCATCACGCACGCCTTCCGCCTGATGAACCAGACCAGCGTGCTGGGGCGTTATCTGATCAACTTCCGGCGCATCGTCGGGCAGATGCAGCACGACCTGTATCACGTCTACACGGTCGACCAGCACATCCTGATGGTGCTGCGGAACCTGCGCCGCTTCGCGATTGCGGAGCACGCGCACGAGTACCCGTTCTGCAGCCAGCTGATGGGCAATTTCGAGCGCCCGTGGGTGCTGTACGTCGCGGCGCTGTTCCACGATATCGCCAAGGGACGCGGCGGCGATCACTCGACGCTCGGCATGGCCGACGCCCGCCGCTTCTGCCGCGAACACGAGCTCGGCCAGGAAGACACGGACCTGGTTGTGTGGCTCGTGCAGCAGCATCTGACCATGAGCCAGGTCGCGCAGAAACAGGACACGAGCGATCCCGAGGTCATCAAGCAATTCGCCTCGGTCGTGCGCACCGAGCGGCGCCTGACGGCGCTCTATCTGCTGACCGTCGCCGATATCCGCGGCACCAGTCCGAAAGTCTGGAACAACTGGAAGGGCAAGCTGCTCGAGGATCTGTTCCGCGCCACGCAAGCCGTGCTCGGCGGCGCCGAGCCGGATGCGCACTCGGAACTGAAGTCGCGTCAGGAAGCGGCGCTCGCGCTGCTGCGGCTCGAAACCGTCCCCGAAGGCGCGCAGAAGCGTCTGTGGGACCAGCTCGACGTCGGCTACTTCCTGCGGCACGATCCCGCCGATATCGCCTGGCAGACGCGCGTGCTCTACCGCCACGTCGAAAGCGACCGCCCGATCGTGCGCGCCCGGCCCTCGCCGATCGGCGCGGCCTTGCAGGTGCTCGTGTATGTGCAGGATCGCCCGGATCTGTTCGCCGGCATCTGCGGGTATTTCGACCGCAACGGCCTGTCCGTGCTCGATGCCCGCATCACGACGACGCGCCATGGCTACGCGCTCGACAACTTCCTGGTCGCGCATCCCGAGCACGACGGCAGTTATCGCGACATCGCGAATCTCGTCGAACAGCAACTGAGCACGCTGCTGACCGACGAGCGCATTCTTCCGGAACCGTCGAAGGGCCGCGTCTCGCGGCTCGTGCGGACGTTTCCGATCACGCCGCGCGTGGACCTGCGTCCCGACGACCGCGGCCAGTACTACATCCTGTCCGTGTCCGCCAACGACCGGCAGGGCCTTCTTTATTCGATCGCGCGGGTGCTCGCGCAACACCGGATCGGCGTGCAGGCGGCGCGGATCAATACGCTCGGCGAACGCGTCGAGGACGTGTTCCTGATCGACGGCAAGAGCCTGTCGAACAACCGCACCCAGATCCAGGTCGAAACCGAACTGCTGCGCGCGATCGCAGCCTGAGACTTTATGCGCGTCAAACTGACAGCCAAACATCCGCGTCCGACCTCGGCCACGCGTTCGCCGGTCCGGACCGGCACCTCCACCGGGCGCAAGCCTGCGCGGCCCGCCGTGCCGGATGAAGCGCGGCCTGCTCGCGCAAAGCCGTCGGCCGGGGAGCATCGCGGCGACGCGCCGCGCAAATCGTTCGAAAGCCGGCCGCCGGCGCGTGGCGAGCGTGCTGCAGGGGGTGACGAGCGTCGCTCGTTCAAGCCGCGGGGCGATGATTCGCGTCCTGCGTTCGGTGAGCGTGAGCGTGGTCCGCGAAAGTCGTTCGAAGGCCGGCCGCCTGCGCGTGGTGAGCGGGCTGCGGGTGGTGACGAGCGTCGTCCGTTCAAGCCGCGGGGTGATGATTCGCGTCCTGCGTTTGGTGACCGTGAGCGTGGTCCGCGTAAATCGTTCGAAGGCCGTCCGCTTGCACGTGGTGAGCGTCCTGCGGGCGGTGACGAACGTCGCCCGTTCAAGCCGCGTGGTGAAGATTCGCGTCCTGCGTTTGGTGACCGTGAACGCGGCCCGCGCAAGTCGTTCGAAGGCCGCCCGCCTGCACGCGGTGAGCGTCCTTCAGGCGGCGACGAGCGTCGTCCGTTTAAGCCGCGTGGTGACGATTCGCGTCCACCGTTCGGTGAGCGTGAGCGTGGTCCGCGCAAGTCGTTCGAAGGCCGTCCGCCCGCGCGCGGTGAGCGTCCTGCCGGTGGCGACGAGCGTCGTCCGTTCAAGCCGCGTGGTGAAGATTCGCGTCCGCCGTTCGGTGAGCGTGATCGTGGTCCGCGCAAGTCGTTCGAGGGCCGTCCGCCTGCACGTGGTGAGCGTCCTGCAGGCGGCGACGAGCGTCGTCCCTTCAAGCCGCGTGGCGACGACACGCGTCCGTCGTTCGGCGACCGTGACCGCGGCCCGCGCAAGTCCTTCGAAGGCCGCCCGCCCGCACGCGGCGATCGTCCTTCCGGCGGCGACGAACGTCGCACATTCAAGCCACGCAGCGACGATTCGCGTCCGTCGTTCGGCGACCGCGAGCGCGGCCCGCGCAAGTCGTTCGGCGACGATGCGCGCTCCGGTCCGGCTCCGCGCAAGAACGCGGAAAGCCGCGGCCCCGCACGTGCAAGTCACACCGACACGCGCCAGCCGCCCGCCGCCGAATCCGCACCGAAGCATCGCGATCACGATCACCACGACGGCCTCGTGCGTCTCTCGAAAGTCATGTCGGAACTCGGTCTCTGCTCGCGCCGCGAAGCCGACGAGTGGATCGAGAAAGGCTGGGTGCTCGTCGATGGCGAAGTGATCGATACGCTCGGCACGCGCATCCGTCCGACGGCGGAAATCGACGTGCTGCCCGCAGCGCGTTCGGCGCAGTCGCAACTGGTGACCATCCTGCTGCACAAGCCGGTCGGCTATGTGTCGGGTCAGGCGGAAGACGGTTACGAGCCGGCCGTCACGCTGATCACTCCGGCCAACCGCTGGGAAGAGGATCGCGCCGGCATCCGCTTTGCGCCCGGTCACCTGCGCACGCTCGCGCCGGCCGGACGACTCGACATCGACTCCACTGGCCTGCTCGTGCTGACCCAGGACGGCCGCATCGCGAAGCAGCTGATCGGCGGTCATTCGGAAGTGGACAAGGAATATCTGGTGCGCGTGCGCCTCGGCGACCATACCGTCGATGTCGACAAGCATCTGCCCGCGGAACAACTCGCGCTGCTGCGCCACGGCCTCGAACTCGACGGCGTGCCGCTCAAGACTGCCCAGGTCAGCTGGCAGAACGGCGAGCAACTGCGCTTCGTGCTGCGTGAAGGCAAGAAGCGGCAGATTCGCCGGATGTGCGAGCTCGTGGGACTGGAGGTGGTCGGGCTGAAGCGCATCCGCATGGGCGGCGTCACGCTCGGGAACCTGCCGCCGGGACAGTGGCGCTATCTCGGACCCAACGAATCCTTCTGAAGGCCGCGCGTCGGGACATGCCCGGCGCGTCGCGTCCACGCCACTTTTACCGCTCTGAAGGGCACGATCCGTCGCGGATCGTGCCTTTTCTTTTTTGACCGCTTTTTGGTTAAAGAAAATGAATCATCGATCCGTTACATCTGGCAGGTCAGGGCGCGACGCGCATGGCCGCGCCGGCCGGATGAACGGCGGCAGCATTGAACGGCATCGAAGGAGAATGGCCATGTCAGTTGAAATCATCGTGCGGGAAACCGGAACCGGCCTCGAAATCGTCAGCGGCCGACGACGGCTCGAAGCCCTGCTCGCCCTGCGCGACGAAGTCGTCGTGATGAGTCCGGGCGTCGGTGAAATAGTGATCGCACGCCTGCCCGATGGCCGCCTCCAAGCTACCGCCAATCCCGAACACATCGCGTTGTTCCGTCAGCCGGACATCTCCGGCAGTCCCAAAACCCTCGCCTGAACACAAGGCCGCATTGTGTGAAGCGGCCTCGCGTTCAGCGTCCTTGCTACCCCAGGCGGCGCATGCAGCGAGTGCATGCCGCCGGCCCGGCGTCAGTCGTCGTGGGCCGGATCGAGTCCGGGGAACAGCACTTCGGTGAAGCCGAATTTCGAGAAGTCGGTGATGCGCATCGGATAGAGCTTGCCGATCAGGTGATCGCACTCGTGCTGCACGACGCGCGCATGAAACCCCTCGGCAAGCCGCTCGATGGCGTTGCCATACTGGTCGAAGCCCTGATAGCGGATCATCGAGAAGCGCTGCACCACGCCGCGCAGCCCCGGCAGGGACAGGCACCCTTCCCAGCCCTCCTCCATGTCATGCCCGTTCGGCGAGATGATCGGATTGATCAGCACGGTCTCGGGCACCGAAGGCGCATCGGGATAACGCTCGTTGTGGCCGAAGCCGAAGATCACCACCTGGAGATCGACACCGATTTGCGGCGCGGCCAGTCCTGCCCCGTTGGCGTCGCGCATCGTGTCGAACATGTCCTGCACGAGCGCGTGCAGTTCCGGCGTGTCGAAGTGCTCGACCGGCTGCGCGATCCGCAACAAGCGCGGATCGCCCATCTTCAGAATTTCGCGAATCATTGAATGGCTCCTTCCAAGAGCTTGCGCATACCGTCTTCGTCGAGCACCGGAACGCCGAGCTCCTCCGCCTTCGCAAGTTTGCTGCCGGCTTCCGCGCCCGCCACGACATAGTCGGTTTTCTTCGATACCGATCCGGCGACCTTCGCCCCGGCGTTCTCCAGCATTTCCTTGGCTTCTTCACGCGAGAGCGTGGGCAGCGTGCCCGTCAGCACGACGGTCTTGCCCGCCAGCACGCCCTGCGGCGCCTTCGGCGCGGGCGGACCTTCGGGCCACGACACCTTCAGACGCAACTGTTCGATCACATGCTGGTTGTGCGCCTCGCTGAAGAAGTTGTGGATGGCCTCGGCCACGATCGGGCCGACATCGTTGACTTCGAGCAGCTCTTCGACCGTTGCCTTCATGATCGGATCCAGCGACCCGAAGTGTTTCGCGAGATCCTTCGCAGTGGATTCGCCGACGTGCCGGATCCCCAACGCATAGATGAAGCGCGCGAGCGTCGTGTTGCGCGCTTTTTCGAGCGAGTCGAGCAGGTTCTGCGCGGATTTGTCGGCGAAACGGTCGAGCGCCGCGAGCGTCGAGAAGCCGAGGTTGAAGAGGTCGGCGGGCGTGCGCACGAGGTTTTCTTCGACCAGCTGGTCGATGAGCTTTTCCCCGAGTCCGTCGATGTCGAGCGCCCGGCGCTGCGCGAAGTGCCACAACGCCTGCTTGCGCTGCGCCGGGCAGAACAGCCCGCCGGTGCAGCGTGCAATGGCTTCGTCCGGCAGGCGTTCGATCTTCGAGCCGCACACCGGACATTCCGTGGGCATGACGAACTCGCGCGCATCCGCGGGACGGCGCTCAAGGATCGCCCCGACGACCTCGGGAATCACGTCGCCCGCACGCCGCACAGTGACGGTATCGCCGATGCGGATGTCCTTGCGGCGCACTTCGTCCTCGTTGTGCAGCGTGGCATTCGTGACCGTCGCGCCGCCGACGAACACCGGCGCGAGCCGCGCGACCGGCGTGATGGCGCCGGTGCGGCCGACCTGCACGTCGATGCCGACGAGCTGCGTCAGCGCTTCCTGTGCGGGAAACTTGTGCGCGAGCGCGAAGCGCGGTGCGCGCGACACGAAGCCCAGTTGTTCCTGCTGGTCCCGCCGGTCGACCTTGTAGACGACGCCGTCGATATCGTACGGCAGCTTGTCGCGCTTCTCGCCTACCTTGCGGAAGAAGCCGAGCAGGCCGTCCGCGCCTTGCACCACCGCGCGCTCCGCATTCACGGGCAAGCCCATGTCCTTGTACCAGTCGAGCAGCCCGGCATGCGTGGCCGGCATCTCGGCGCCGTCCAGCACGCCGATGCCGTACGCGAAGAACGACAGCGAGCGCTGCGCGGTCATCTTCGAGTCGAGCTGACGCAGGCCGCCCGCCGCCGCATTGCGCGGGTTTGCGAACTCACGCTGCCCGGCATCGCGCTGCCGCTGATTCAGGCGCTCGAAGTCGCGCTTGAACATCAGCACTTCGCCGCGTACGTCCAGGCGTTTGGGCACGTGCTTGCCCTTCAGCGTGAGCGGGATTGAACGGATGGTGCGGACGTTGGCCGTGACGTCTTCGCCGGTCGCGCCGTCGCCGCGCGTGGCCGCCTGCACGAAGCGGCCGTCCTCGTAGCGCAGCGAGATGGCGAGGCCGTCGAACTTCAGTTCGCAGGCATATTCGACGGGCGCCTGGTCGAGCGCGTCGGACACGCGCTTGTCGAAGGCGGCGATGTCTTCGTCCGCGAACCCGTTGTTGAGCGACAGCATGGGCACGTCATGCACGACCGGCGTAAAGCCTTCGGCCACCTCGCCGCCGACCCGCTGGGTGGGCGACTCCGGCGTGACCAGATCCGGATGCTCGCTCTCGATGCCCTGGAGTTCCTTGAACAGCGTGTCGTATTCGGCGTCGGGCAGGTCCGGCTGATCCAGCACGTAATAGGCGTAGTTCGCGCGCTCCAGTTCCGAGCGCAGCCAGGCGGCGCGTTCGGCCGGATGATCGGCGCTGGGCACGGCGGCGCCCGACTTGCGGCTGGCGGCGGACTCGGCTTTGGTTTTTGCGGACATGCTTGTGGAATGATTGAGATCGATCGCGCCTGTCCGTGATTGCGACCCTGCAACCCTGCAACTCGACAGGCAGTCGTTCGATTGTCGCAGAAGATCGGACAATCGGGGCATCGGCCGAACGGCCAGCGGATGCGGCCGGGGCGCTACTGCACGCGCGATTGCAGAGGATGAGCAGGCAAAAGAAAGCGCCCCGGTCGGGGCGCGATCTTCACTGCCGGAACAGCGCGTGCAAGGCTCGCGCTTACTGGCTGAACAAACGCCGCGTCGCGGGCGATCCGGCCGGCATGCCCGCCTGCTCCAGCTTGGCATATAGCGTCATCAACTGCTTCTCGATGGCGAGCAACGCGGACTCCGGCAGCGGCCGGCGCTGATCGTCGACGACGCGTGCGCCGATGCGCTCCGACAGCGACTTCGCGTAGTCGCACATGAGGCGGAACGGCAGGATGTCTTCGTCGGCGACGGGCACGTCGAGCACCAGCGTGATCATCTGGCCGCCCTTGTAGGTGAGGTCGTCGCGCAGGAAGTTGGTGTCGCCGAACAGCAGCATGAACACCGGGTTCTGCTTCGCGTCGAGCTTGACGAAGCGCGTGCCGTCGCGCGACAGCAGCAGGCCGTCCTGCGACGCCACCGCCTGCACGTAGTTCGCGGACCACGGCGCGCCGTCGGAGAGAATGTTGATCGACAGTTGCGCGTCGCATTGCGCGGCGAAGCCGTCCAGCTCGCGCGCCATGCCGACCGTTTCCATCATGTCGGGGAACTCGGGCGCGCCGTCGAGCGCGTCGGCCAGACGCTGCACGCCGGTCACGAATTCCGAGAATTCCAGTTCATTCAGCGGCCCGCTGCGATTCGCCAGTTGCGCCGCCGCGCGCAGTTCCTCATAGCGCCCGCCGTTGCGCGGCAGTTCCCACGTGCTGTCGCCTTCAGGCTTGCCTTCGATCGTGACGGGTTTCGTGCCCGCGCGGCGCAGACGCTGCGCCAGCGGAATCACGCGGTCGCCCGCGACCGGCGCGGCCAGACGGATAGGCACGACGCAATCGATGCGGCGATCCACGACCGCCGGCAGCGCCGACGAATGCGTGGTCGCGGCAGGCATCACCGGCTCGGCGCGGGTTTCGTCGGCGTCATCGCCAGAGATTTCGGCTGTGCCGTTCGGCGCGGTCGCTTCGGCCTGGAGATCGACGGCCGTGTCAGCCGGCGGAACCGGCACGACAGGCGGCGTCGCCGCGGCCTGCGTGGCCTGCGCCGTGCCGAAGCTCGGCTCGACCCGCGAATCACGCTCGGCGGCGCCGTCTCCGGCGGCCGGCTCCCGGCGCGGCTGGCGCACCGGTTCGATGAACGGCTGCTCGTCGTCCGTGTCCTGGCGCGCGAGCGCGTCGGCGGCTTCGTCCGGCATCGGGCGCGGCATCTTGCGCCGCACCTTGGCGTTCTGCCACGCGTTGTACACCACCACGCCGCCCACCACCACGGCACCGGCTCCAATCAAACCGAGCGTCAACTCATCCATGCAGGCTCCATCATTCTTTTACGTTACGAAGCGCCGCGCGATCTGTCGCCCGCATCGCGCCGCGTTCCGGCTTGTCGCCGCCGCCTGGCCGATGCGCGCCACTCCGCGCCCTTGCGCACGCCGCCGGATCATCGTCCGGCCCAATTAACCCATGACTCAATGAAACACTGTCGCGAACCGCGAGACCTTCAGCCGTTCTGCGCGAAACCTGCTGCCGATTCCATGTCCACCGCGACGATGCGCGACACGCCCTGCTCCTGCATCGTCACGCCGATCAACTGCTGCGCCATTTCCATTGCGATCTTGTTGTGCGAGATGAACAGGAACTGCGTCTTCACCGCCATCGCGCGCACCAGGTTCGCGAACCGTTCGGTGTTGGCGTCGTCGAGCGGCGCGTCCACTTCGTCGAGCAGACAGAACGGCGCCGGATTCAGCTGGAACATCGCGAACACGAGCGCCGTTGCGGTCAACGCCTTCTCGCCGCCCGACAGCAAGTGAATGGTCGAATTCTTCTTGCCGGGCGGCTGCGCCATCACCTGCACGCCGGCGTCGAGAATTTCGTCGCCGGTCATGATGAGCCTGGCCTGGCCGCCGCCGAACAGCCGCGGGAACAGTTCGCCGAAGTGACGGTTCACTTCATCGAAGGTGCCCTGCAGCAGCGCGCGGGTTTCCTGATCGATCTTCTGGATTGCGTCTTCCAGCGTGTTGATGGCGCCGGTAAGGTCGGCCGACTGGGCGTCCAGGAAGTGCTTGCGCTCGGTCGCCGAGGCGAGTTCTTCCAGCGCGGCCATGTTGACCGGTCCCAGCGCCAGGATCGCGTTGTTCAGGCGCGTGACCTCACCCTGCAGATACGACGGCTTCATGTCCGGCGCGAGCTTCTGTGCGAGTTCGGCTTCGTCGACGCCCGCCGCCTGCAACTGCTCGACAAACTGCTCGCCGCTGATGCGCGCCGCCTGTTCCTTCAACTGCAATTCGTTGATGCGGTCGCGCAGCGGCTGCAGCGAGCGCTCGGCCAGCAGACGCTGTTCGTCGCACTGGCGCAGGCGCGCGGTCAGGTCGTCCAGTTCGATGCGCGCCGCATGCAGCGCTTCCTCGCGCGCGCCGCGCACTTCGAGCGCGTCGTGCAGGCCGGTTTGCGCGGTCTGCTCGTTGATGGTCTCGAGCTCGGCGCGGGCGTCTTCCAGCGTGGCCGCGATCTGCTCGCTCTGGTCGTGCGCGGTGTCGATGTTGCGTCGGTATTCGTCGATCTTCGCGGACAGGCCGCGCACCGCAAAACCGGCGTCGCTCGCGGCGCGTTCCAGCTCGCGCAGTTCCTGGCGCGCGGCCGTGAGCTGTTCGTCGAGGGTCTCGAAAGCCAGCTGGTTGTCCTCGAAGCGCGCCTGCAACTGGGCGATCTCGCCGTCGTGACGCTCGAACGCGGCTTCGGACTCGGCACGCAGCGCACGCTGCTCCTCGACCTGCGCGGCGATTTCTTCCAGTTCCTCGCCGATCTGCGTGTTGCGCTGCGTATAGCGCTCATGCGCCTGCGCGAGCTTCAGCACGTCGAGCTGCAGCGCATGGACGCGCTGGGTGGCGCGCTCGGCGGCGGCGCGGGCTTCGGCAAGTGTCTGCGAGGCCTGCGTATGGGCGGCATCGGCACGCACGGCGTTGGACTTCGCTTCGTCCGACAGAAGCGCCTGCGCGCGCAACTGCCTGGTCAGATTCTCGATTTCCTGCGCCCGCGCAAGCATGCCCGACTGCTCGGAGTCCGACGCATAGAGCTGCACGCCCACGCGCGTCACCACGTGCCCCGCCTTCACGACGAATGCGCCGCCATCGGGCAGTTGCTGGCGCTGGGCCAGCGCCTGCGCGAGGTCGTCGGCGACGAAGGTCGCGGCTAGCCATTCGTTGAGCACGGCACGCAGACCCGGATCGTCGATGCGCACCAGCGACAGCAGCGGCCGCAAGCCGTGCGGCGTCTCGACCGGCTTGCCCGCGACGGGCGGCGAATAGAACGCGAGCTTGGCCGGCGGCGCGTCGGTGGCGAAGGCCTTGATCCAGTCCAGGTTCGACACTTCGAGCGCGGCCAGGCGTTCGCGCAGCACCGATTCGAGCGCGGCTTCCCAGCCCGCCTCGACATGCAGCTTCTTCCACAGACGCGGCAACGCGCCGAGCTCGTGCTTGTCGAGCCACGGCTGGACCTTTCCTTCGGTCTGCACGCTTTCCTGAAGCTGCTTCAAAGCCGCAAGACGTGCTTCGAGCTGATGAATCTGCGCGCTTTCCTTCTGCACGAGTTCCTGCGCGGCGCGGCGTTCGGCGTCCAGACGCGGCACGGTTTCCTGCGCGTCCGTGAGACGCGCCTGGGCTTCCGCGAGAATCTCTTCGTTCTCGGCCAGTTGCATGCGCAACTCTTCGAGCTGCGCTTCGTCCGGTGCGTCGAGGCCGCTGGCCTCGTTCTTCAGGCGTTCCTGGCGCTGCTGCAACTGCTGCAGCTGCTGGTCCGCGTTGCGCTGATGGGCGGCTTCGAGCTTGAGCGCCTGCTCCGCCCGCGCGATGCCCGCACGCTCCTCGTTCAACTGCGTCTGCGCGTCGCGCCAGCGGGCTTCGAGTGCGGGCAGTTCATCGTGTTTCGTCGCGGCGTTTTCCTGCGCGATGGCGGCTTTTTCCTCGCCTTCGGCCAGTGCTTCGGTCGCCGTATCGATTTCGTCACGCGCCTTCTGCGCCTGAACCTGCCATTGTTCGCGCTGCGCGGTGAGCGCGGCGATCTGCGCCTGCACCCGGTTGCGCGACTCGACGATGAAGCGGATCTCCGCTTCCAGCCGGCTCACTTCGGCATTTGCCTCATAGAGCTTGCCCTGCGCGCCCTGCATCGAATCGCTGGCGCTGTAGTGCGCGACGCGCAGCGTTTCCAGCTGCGCCTCGACTTCGCGCAGACGCGCCGTCTGGGCTTCGAGTTCGACTTGCGCCTCGCGGATCGCGCGCTGCTGGCGCTCGGCCTCGTTGCCCGCTTCCTTCTTGCGCAAGAGCCACAGCAGGCGCTGCTTCTCTTCGCCTTCGGCCTGCAAGGCCTTGTACTTCGTCGCGACGACAGCCTGCGCTTCGAGCTTCTCGAGATTGGCGCTCAGTTCGCGGACGATATCCTCGACGCGCGTCAGGTTCTCGCGCGTGTCGTGCAGGCGGTTCTCGGTTTCGCGGCGGCGCTCCTTGTACTTCGAGACGCCCGCGGCTTCCTCGAGGAACACGCGCAGCTCTTCCGGCTTGGCCTCGATGATCCGCGAGATCATGCCCTGCCCGATGATCGCGTACGCGCGCGGACCCAGGCCCGTGCCGAGGAAGATGTCCTGGATGTCGCGGCGGCGCGCCGGCAGATTGTTGATGTAGTAGCTGGAGGTGCCGTCGCGCGTGAGCACGCGCTTGACCGCGATCTCGCCGTAGCTGCTCCATTGACCGGCGGCGCGGCCGTCGGCGTTATCGAAAATGAGTTCGACGCTTGCCCGGCTGCCGGGCTTGCGCGCCGTCGAGCCGTTGAAGATCACGTCCTGCATCGATTCGCCGCGCAGCTCGGAGGCGCGCGATTCGCCGAGCACCCAGCGCACGGCATCGATGATGTTGGACTTGCCACAGCCATTCGGCCCGACGACGCCGACCAGCTGGCCGGGGACCTGAAAATGCGTGGGATCGACGAAGGACTTGAAGCCAGCGAGTTTTATCGAGGTCAGACGCACGGCGATATCGCTGTTTTGAATGAGACGGAGGATGAATGGCAGACAGGCCGCAGTGCGGCCCGTCGATCGTCATGGGCCGGTGCGCTGCATGGATCTGCGCCCGGGCCCGGCGAAGCGGACACCATCATACCATCGCGCGAACCGATTTCTTTTTGCTTTCCGGCGCGTGTCCGCTCGCGCCGGACGCCTCGGACGCGTGCGGCGAACGCGCTGAATCCGACGATCGCGGCGCGCGGGGCGGCACGCGCCGCCGGTGCACCCACGCCGACAGCACGCACGCCGCGACGATGCACGCACCGCCCGCCCATTCGCGCGGACCGGGCACCTCGCCCGCGAAGAGCCAGGACGACAGCGCCGTCACCACGAGTTCGAACAGCATGATGATGGACGCGCGATTCGGCGGCACGCGCGCGAGTCCGAGCTGCACGATCATGTTGTTGCCCGCGAGCACGATGCCGAGCCCGATCACGATGCACGCCACCGCCGGCCAGAGCGCGGCGGCGGGCGGCGCGGGCATCGGCTCGAACAGCGTGGCGAGGGACGCGAGCAAGGCCGCGCCGCCGAAGATCACGGCAGTGCGCATCTCGGCCTTCATCGCGGGCAGCGTGCGCGAGACCTTGACGATCAGCACGTTGCTCATCGCGAAACCCATGCCGCCCATCAGCCCGGCCCATTCGGCAAGGCTGGCGGGCAGCGGAAGCCCCAGCTCGGGCGACCAGAGCATCGTCACCGCGCCCGCGAGCGAGAGCAGCGACAGGCACGCATCGGCGCGCGTCAGGCGTTCCCTGAGGATGAAGTGCGCGAAGACCGCGGTCCACGCGGGCGTCAGATAGAACAGCAGCAGCACGCGCATCACCTGGCCGTGGATGGCGCCCCACACGAAGCCCAGATTGGTCACGCCCGACGCCAGCCCGAGCGCGACCAGCAGCCAGTGCCAGGACAGCGTGCTGATCGAGCGGCGCCGGACCAGCAGCACGAAGAGACAGGCGGCGGCGCTGGTGGTGGCGCTCGCGGCGGTGCCGGTGAGGCCCATGGCGGCGAGCATGCGCATCGGATACCAGACGAGTCCCCAGACGGACGCGCCGAGCATGATCGCGAACGTGGGCCATGCGTTGCGCAGACTGCCGCTCATTGCGGCGCGCCGGTCATGGTGTGCTTCTTCACTACTGTCTCCGGTTTGATCGTTCAACCTCGATCGTTCAACCTCTTGAAGCGGCGGGCTGCCGGCCGTTTCACGCATACGGCCCCGCGCTATAATCTTCAGCTTGCCTTGCGCGCGCGTTCAAAGCACTCGGTGGCGAGTGTCTGTCTCGTCCCGTTCGATGCCCTTCGGATGCCGCTCGCGCGTCGACCCCTGCTTATCGATCACGCCGTGAATCCACTTCTCAAGACACTTCAGCCTTATCCGTTCGAAAAGCTTCGGGCGCTCTTCGAAGGCATCGAACCGCGCGCCGGATTCACGCCGATCGGCTTCGGCATCGGCGAGCCCAAGCATCCGACGCCGCCGCTCGTCCGCGACGCGGTGATCGCCGCCCTCGACGGTCTCGCATCCTACCCGGCGACGCTCGGCAGCGAGCCATTGCGCCAAGCCATCGCCGCATGGGTCATGCAGCGCTACGGCCTCGAGAAAATAAATCCGGCGACCGAAGTGCTGCCCGTGTCGGGTTCCCGCGAAGCGCTGTTCTCGCTCGCGCAGACCGTGATCGACAGCCGCAGCGCGGGCATGGCCGAAGCGCCGCCCATCGTACTCTGTCCGAACCCGTTCTATCAAATCTACGAAGGCGCCGCGCTGCTCGCAGGCGCCGAACCCTACTTCGTCAACAGCGATCCGGCGCGCAACTTCGCCTGCGATTATTCGGCGGTGCCCGAGCACATCTGGGCCCGCACGCAACTGCTCTACGTGTGCTCGCCGGGCAACCCGACCGGCGCGGTGCTCACGCTCGACAACTGGCGCGAACTGTTCGCGCTCTCGGACCAGCATGGCTTCGTGATCGCCTCGGACGAGTGCTACTCGGAGATCTACTTCGACGAAGCAAAACCGCCGCTCGGCGGCCTGGAAGCGGCACGCCTGCTCGGCCGCGGCTTCGAGCGTCTGGTCATGCTGTCGAGCCTGTCGAAGCGCTCGAACGTGCCGGGCATGCGCTCGGGCTTCGTCGCCGGCGACGCAGCGATCCTGAAGGACTTCCTGCTGTATCGCACGTATCACGGCGCGGCCTTGTCGACGATGTTCCAGCGCGCGAGCATCGCCGCCTGGCAAGACGAAACGCACGTGCGCGAAAATCGCGCGAAGTATGTGGAGAAGTTCACGTCCGTCACGCCGATGCTCGCCGAGGTGCTCGACGTGCGCCTGCCGGACGCCGCGTTCTATCTCTGGGCGAACGTCGAACGCACTGGCCTGACGGATACCGAGTTCGCGGCGCGCCTGTACGCCGACTATAATGTGACCGTTCTGCCGGGCTCCTTCCTCGCTCGCGCGGCGCATGGCACGAATCCCGGCATCGGCTTCGTGCGCATCGCGCTGGTGGCCGAAACCGGGGAATGTGTCGAAGGCGCACGCCGCATCGTCGAATTCTGCCGCTCGCTCGCGTCCTGAGCTTGAAGAACCGAGTTTCACGGACCGAACGCCAGCCGCCCTGATCACCCATCCTCGAACCCTACTATGTCGCAACAACTTCAGAGCATCATCGATACCGCCTGGGACAACCGCGCCGAGCTCTCGCCCAAGGCCGCGCCCGCCGAAGTCCGCGAAGCCGTCGCGCACGCCATCGAACAACTGGACAAGGGTCACATGCGCGTCGCTGAAAAGCGCGACGGCGAGTGGACCGTGAACCAGTGGCTCAAGAAGGCCGTGCTGCTGTCGTTCCGCCTCGAAGACAACGCGCCGATGCCCGCCGGCGGTTACTCCCAGTTCTACGACAAGGTGCCCTCGAAGTTCGCGAACTACACCGCGGAAGACTTCGCGGCAGGCGGCTTCCGCGTGGTGCCGCCGGCCATCGCGCGCCGCGGCTCGTTCATCGCGAAGAACGTCGTGCTGATGCCGTCGTACACCAACATCGGCGCTTATGTCGACGAAGGCACGATGGTCGATACCTGGGCCACCGTCGGCTCGTGCGCGCAGATCGGCAAGAACGTGCACTTGTCGGGCGGCGTGGGCATCGGCGGCGTGCTGGAGCCGCTGCAGGCGAACCCGGTCATCATCGAGGACAACTGCTTCATCGGCGCGCGCTCGGAAGTGGTGGAAGGCGTGATCGTCGAAGAAAACTCGGTCATCTCGATGGGCGTGTACCTCGGCCAGTCCACCAAGATCTACGACCGCGAAACCGGTGAAGTCAGCTACGGCCGCATCCCGGCGGGTTCGGTGGTGGTGGCGGGCAACCTGCCGTCGAAGGACGGTTCGCACAGCCTGTACTGCGCCGTGATCGTCAAGAAGGTCGACGCCAAGACGCGCGCCAAGGTCGGCCTGAACGAACTGCTGCGAGGCGACTGAACGTGGCCCGCGGCTCGACTCCAACCACCGTCGTCTACGGCATTCCGAACTGCGACACCGTGAAGAAAGCGCGCGTGTGGCTGGAAGAGCACGGCGTGCCGTTCGAGTTCCACGACTTCAAGAAGGCCGGCGTGTCGACCGCGCTGATCCAGGACTGGCTGAAGGACGTGCCGCTGGACCAGCTGATCAACAAGCGCGGCACCACCTGGCGCGGTTTGTCGGAGGTCCACAAGGCCGAGGCCGGCACCACGGCCGGCGCCATTGCGCTGATGATCCACAAGCCGTCGATCATCAAGCGGCCGGTGGTCGTCGTGAACGGGCGCGTGAAGACGCTCGGTTTTTCCGCCGAGCAGTACGACACGCTCTTCGCCTGAGTCCCCGCGATGACTGTGCCTCTTACGGTCATCGCCCGCTTGCTTCGAGTGCCGGCCCGCGCGCCGGCATTTTTCATCGCACCTACGTGAATTCACCATGTCCGGCACCCTTTCCCTCACCGAAGCGCTGATCGAGCGCGCCTCCGTCACGCCCGACGACCAGGCCTGTCAGGCGCTGATGATCGAGCGGCTCGCCGCGCTCGGCTTCGACTGCGAAACGATCGAATCGGGCGGCGTCACCAACCTGTGGGCCGTGAAGCGCGGCACGGACCCGTCCGGCAAGCTGCTCGCCTTCGCGGGCCATACCGATGTCGTGCCCACCGGCCCGCTCGAACAGTGGACCTCGCCGCCCTTCACGCCGACCCACCGCGACGGCAAGCTCTATGGCCGCGGCGCGGCGGACATGAAGGCGTCGCTGGCGGCGTTCGTCGTGTCGAGCGAGGAGTTCGTCGCGCAGCATCCGCAGCATCGCGGCACGCTCGCCTTCCTCATCACCAGCGACGAGGAAGGCCCCGCCACCGACGGCACCATCAAGGTCGTCCAGGCGCTGAAGGCGCGCGGCACGCGGCTCGACTACTGCATCGTCGGCGAGCCGACGTCGAGCGCAACGCTCGGCGACATGGTCAAGAACGGCCGGCGCGGCTCGATGAGCGGCAAGCTCATCGTCAAGGGTGTGCAGGGGCATATTGCCTATCCGCATCTGGCGAAGAATCCGGTGCATCTGCTGGCCCCGGCGCTGACGGAACTCGTCGCGGAAAAATGGGACGACGGCAACGAATACTTCCCGCCGACCACCTGGCAGGTGTCCAACCTGCACTCCGGCACCGGCGCCACCAACATCATCCCCGGCCACGCAGACCTGATGTTCAACTTCCGCTTCTCGACGGCGAGCACGGTGGAAGGATTGCAGGCCCGCGTCCACGCGATCCTCGACAAGCACGGCCTCGACTACGACCTGACATGGACCGTCAGCGGCCTGCCCTTCCTGACGCCGCGCGGCGCGCTGTCCGACGCGCTGGAGCAGGCCATCCACGACGAAACCGGGGTGCGCACCGAGCTGTCCACGACCGGCGGGACGTCGGATGGACGCTTCATCGCGCAGATCTGCGATCAGGTCGTGGAATTCGGCCCGCCGAACGGCACCATCCACAAGATCGACGAGCATGTGGAAGTGCGCTTCATCGAGCCGTTGAAAAACGTGTACCGCCGCGTGCTGGAACGGCTCATCGCCTGAAACGGTCCGCTCAATCCAGTCCGACAACAAACAGGAGCCTTCCATGGCGCTACCCTTCACGACCGTGCGCGACCTGCTGCGCTTCGGCGTCTCGCGTTTCACGCAAGCCGGCCTCTCGTTCGGCCATGGCACGACCAATGCCTACGACGAAGCCGCCTATCTGATCCTGCATACGCTGCATCTGCCGCTCGACACGCTCGACCCGTTCCTCGACGCGCGCCTGCTCGACCATGAAATCGACGCCGTCATGAAGGTGATCGAGCGCCGCGCCACCGAGCGCGTGCCCGCCGCCTACATCACGCAGGAAGCGTGGATGCACGGCAACCGCTTCTATGTGGACGAGCGCGTGATCGTGCCGCGTTCGTTCATCGGCGAACTGCTGCAGGACGGCCTGCAACCCTACGTGGCGGACCCCGACCAGGTGACGCGCGTGCTCGAACTCTGCACCGGCTCGGGCTGCCTTGCGATTCTCGCGGCGCACGCGTTCGACCATGCCGATGTCGATGCCGTCGACATTTCGGCGGACGCGCTCGCCGTGGCGCGCCGCAACGTCGACGACTATGGACTCGACGCGCGCGTGACGCTGTTCGAAGGCGACCTGTACGCGCCGCTGCCGACCACCCGCTACGAGGTGATCCTCTCGAACCCGCCCTACGTCAACGCCGAGTCGATGCAGGCGCTGCCGCGCGAGTACCAGCACGAGCCGGAACTGGCGCTGGCGGGCGGCGCGGACGGCATGGACGTGGTGCGGCGCATCGTGCGCGAAGCGGGCAAGTGGCTGACCGAGGACGGCGTGCTGGTGGTCGAGATCGGCAACGAGCGGGCGAACGTGGAAGCGGCGCTTGGCGGCCTCGACCTCGTCTGGCTCTCGACCAGCGCCGGCGACGACAACGTGTTCCTGATCCAGGCCGCCGACTTGCCGGCCTGAGACCGCATGACCGGGCGGCGGGGCGCAACTGCGCGACACTGCGCGACGCCCCGCTGCAACGATTGCTGACACTTCGCGCGGAAGGCTTGGGTAAGATGGCGAATCGCCGTCAGCCTACCCATTTCCCTCACCCGTCTCGCGTCTATGCAAGCATCGGACTGGCTCCACCTAGGCACGCTGGTGATCGCCGCGCACGTGCTGGGCGTGATCGCCGCGATCCATGCCGTGATTCATACGCGCACCTCGCAAGGCGCGGTGGCGTGGGCCGTGTCGCTGGTCGCGATGCCTTACTTCACGCTTATTCCCTACCTGTTCCTCGGCCGCAGCAAGTTCGCCGGCTATATCGACGAGCGCCGCCTCGAACTCGACATCCTGCGCAGCCGCTCGAAACCCGCCGAATGGGATTCCGGCGCGCGCAGCGATGCGCCGGACACCCTGCCCGCCCTGGATTCTTCAGGCGCGCGCGGCGAACTAACGCCGGGACCGGCGGCCTATCTCGGCAACCCGACCATCCGCACGCTGCAGCGCCTGTCCGGCATGCCGTTCCTGCGCGGCAATTCGGTGCGCGTGCTGGTGAACGGCGACGCCACCTTCGCCGCGATCCTCGACGCCATTGCCACCGCCGAGCACTACGTGGTTGTGCAGTTCTTCATCGTGCGCGACGACGCCCTCGGCGAGATGCTGAAGGACGCGCTCATCCGCCGGGCGCAGGCAGGCGTGCGCGTGTACTTCCTGTACGACAGCGTCGGCAGCTTCGACCTGCCGCACCGCTACGTGAACGCACTGCGCGCGGGCGGCGTGGAAACCCATCCGTTCGCGGCCAAGCGCAAGTTCGTGCACCGCTTTCAGATCAACTTCCGCAATCACCGGAAGATCGTGGTGGTGGACGGCAAGCGCGCGTTCGTCGGCGGTCATAACGTGGGCGTGGAGTATCTGGGCGGCAATCCGCGTCTCTCGCCGTGGCGCGACACGCACGTGGAAGTGCGCGGACCGGCCATCGCCAGCATCCAGTTCGTCTTCACCGAGGACTGGTACTGGGCCACGCAGCGCCTGCCCGAACTCGGTCCCGCACCGCATTCGGACGAGAACATGCATTGCATGGTGCTGTCGAGCGGCCCCGCCGACAAGCAGGAAACCTGTTCGCTGTTCTTCGTCGAAGCGATCAATGCGGCGCGCGAGCGCATCTGGATCACGTCGCCCTACCTGATTCCCGACGAAGCCGTGTTTTCCGCGCTTCGTCTGGCGGTGCTGCGCGGCGTGGACGTGCGCATCCTGATTCCGAGCCGGCGCGATCATCACGTGGTGTTCGCGGCGTCGAAACTCTTCGCCTACGACCTCGTGCAGGCGGGCGTGCGCATCTTCCGCTACCAGCCGGGCTTCCTGCATCAGAAAGTGGTGCTCGTGGACGACACAGCCGCGTCCGTGGGCAGCGCGAATCTCGACAACCGTTCGTTCCGCCTGAACTTCGAAATCACGGTGCTCACCGTGGACCGCGCTTTCGCAGCCGAAGTGGAAGCGATGCTGGATGCCGATTTCGCGCATTCCGTCGAGATCGACACCAACGACTATCGCGGCGCCGTGTTCTGGCGGCGCATGGCGATGCACGTGGCGCGGCTGTTCTCGCCGATTCTCTGAAACCTCAGAGCAGCTTTTCGATGTCCTCGACGATCGCTTCCGGCTTGGTCTGCGGCGCATAGCGCTTGACCACGGCGCCGTTGCGATCCACGAGGAACTTCGTGAAATTCCATTTGATGGCCTCGATGCCGAGCAGGCCGGGCTCCTTGTCCTTCAGATACTTGAAGAGCGGATGGGCGTTCGCGCCGTTCACGTCGATCTTCGCGAACATCGGGAAGGTGACGCCGTAGTTCTGCTCGCAGAACGCGCCGATCTGCGCGGCGTCGCCGGGCTCCTGCTTGCCGAACTGGTTGCAGGGAAAGCCCAGCACCTCGAAGCCGCGCGCGGCGAGTTGCTGATAGACCGCCTGCAAGCCCTTGTATTGCGGCGTGAAACCGCATTCGCTCGCCGTGTTGACGATCAGCAGCACCTTGTCCCGGTACTGGTCCAGGGTGACGGTGCCGCCGCCTAAGGTTTCGGCCGAGAAACCGTAGATGTCCGTGCCGGGTGTGCTCATGGATTCGCTCATGATCCTGCTCCTGAAAGGCGCGCTATGCGCATTCGATGAAAGTCCCGGGATGCTAACCCGCCGCGCGAATGCCTGCCATCGGCCGAACGGACGACCCCTGTCGCGCGATCGGTCCGGTCTAAAATAGCGCTTTCTCTTCAAGCCGCGCCCCCTTCGCCGCCCTACGCACGTGATCCGCTTCAACCAGTTCAGCCTGTCGCGCGGCACCAAGCCGCTTTTCGAAGACACCAGCTTCACGCTCAATCCGGGCGAGAAAGCCGGTCTCGTCGGCGCCAATGGCGCAGGCAAGTCCACGCTCTTCTCCGTGCTGCGCGGCGAACTGCACGCGGACGGCGGCGACTTTTCCATGCCGCCGTCGTGGCGCATCGCCCATGTCGCGCAGGAAACGCCCGCCGTGCACCGCAGCGCGCTCGAATACACGCTCGACGGCGATACCCGCCTGCGGGACATCGAAGCCCGCATCGCCGCTGCCTCCGCCGCGCACGACGGCGCCGCCGAAGCCGAAGCGCACGCCGCCTTCGCGGACGCCGACGGCTACACCGCCCCCGCCCGCGCCGAAACCTTGCTGCTGGGCCTCGGCTTCACGCTGGAGCAGACGCGTGAGCCTGTTTCCAGCTTTTCGGGCGGCTGGCGCATGCGGCTGAATCTCGCCCAGGCGCTGATGTGCCCGTCCGACCTCCTGCTGCTCGACGAACCGACCAATCACCTGGATCTGGACGCCATCGTCTGGCTGGAAGACTGGCTCGCGCGCTATCCCGGCACGCTGGTCGTGATTTCGCACGACCGCGAGTTTCTCGATGCGGTCTGCAACGTCACGCTGCATCTTGAAAATCGTCAGGTCAAGCGCTACGGCGGCAACTACAGCCAGTTCGAAGTGCTGCGCGCCCAGCAGATCGCGCTGCAGCAGAGCGCCTACGAGAAGCAGCAGAAAACGGTCGCGCACCTGCAAAGCTTCATCAACCGCTTCAAGGCGAAGGCCACCAAGGCCAAGCAGGCGCAGAGTCGCGTGAAGGCGCTCGAAAAGATGGAGCTGATCGCGCCGGCGCACGCGAGCTCGCCGTTCACGTTCGAGTTCCGCGAACCCGACGCGGCGCCCAATCCGATGATGGTCATGGAGGACGTGCGCTGCGGCTATCGCAGTGAGGAAGGCGGCGAGATTCCAATTGTGGAGGGCGTGTCGCTGTCCATCCAGAACGGCCAGCGCATCGGCCTGCTCGGCGCCAATGGCCAGGGCAAGTCCACGCTCATCAAGACCCTGGCGCACACGCTCGCGCCGCTGTCGGGCGACGTGCGCCAGGGGCGCGGTCTGCAGATCGGCTATTTTGCGCAGCATCAGCTGGAAACCCTGCGTCCCGACGATTCGCCGCTCCAGCATCTCGCGCGCCTCGCCCCGGACACGCGCGAACAGGAATTGCGCGATTTCCTTGGCAGCTTCAACTTCTCCGGCGACATGGCCACGGCGCAAATCGCGCCTTTCTCCGGCGGCGAGAAGGCGCGGCTGGCGCTGGCGCTGATCATCTGGCAAAAGCCGAATCTGCTACTGCTCGACGAACCGACCAATCACCTCGACCTCGAAACCCGTCATGCGCTGACCATGGCGCTCGCGCAGTTCGAAGGCACGCTGATCCTGGTGTCGCATGACCGCCATCTGCTGCGCGCGACCACGGACACCTTCATGCTGGTCGCGAAGCATCGGCTGCATCCGTTCGACGGCGACCTCGACGACTATCGCGACTGGCTGTTGCAACACGCCGCCGAAACGCGCGCGGCGGCCCGGGAAGCGGGCGCGGCGGCGTCGGGCGAGGCGCAGGACAGCGGCGTGAACCGGCGCGAACAGCGTCGGCAGGACGCGCAGGAGCGGCAGAAGCTCGCGCATCTGAAGAAGCCGCTGCAGACGCGCATCAAGAAGATCGAAAAGGAAATGGACACGCTCAACGCCGAGAAAGCCGAACTCGATGCGTTCGTCGCCGATCCCGCGAGCTATGACACGGCCTTGAAGACCCGGCTGACCGAGACGCTCCGCCGTCAGGGCGAAGTCGGCGCGCGCCTCGAGACGCTCGAAATGGAGTGGCTCGACACGCACGAGGAACTGGAGCAGATCGGCTGATGAGGAGACCCGCCACGTGACGCCTGCACTTACCGGCCTGCGCGTCCTCGACCTGACGCGGCTTCTGCCCGGACCCGTCGCTACGCTGCGGCTGGCGGAACTCGGCGCCGACGTCCTCAAGATCGAACCGCCGGGTGAAGGCGACTACGCGCGCACGATGCTGCAAAGCCCCGCCGACCGCGCGCGCGGCGTGCCGAGTGCGTTCTATCGCATCGTCAATCGCGGCAAACGGCAGCTCACGCTGGATCTGAAAACGCCGGAAGGCCGCGCCCAACTGATCGAACTGGCGCGCGACGCGGACATTCTGGTGGAAAGCTTCCGGCCCGCGGTCATGACACGGCTGGGCGTGGGCTACGACGTGCTGCGCGTGGTCAATCCGAAGCTCGTCTATTGCGCGATCACGGGCTTCGGCGCCGAGGGACCGTTCGCGCACAAGGCCGGTCACGACCTGAACTACATCGCCTACGCGGGCGTGCTCGATCAACTCGCGGCCCGCGACGGCACGCCCATCGCACCGAATTTCCAGCTGGCCGACCTGCTCGGCGGCGCGTTGACTGCAGTGACGGAAATGCTCGCGGCAGCGTGGCAGGTGGCGCGCGGCGGCGCGGGAAGGCGCATCGACGTATCGATGACGCACGCCATGCACGCCCACAACGTGATGGCCCACATCGCACTCACCAATGAAGACCCCGCGGCCACGCGCGCCGGCGCGGGCTTGCTGAACGGCGGCGTACCTTGTTACGACGTGTATCGCACGCGCGATGAACGCTTCATTGCCGTCGGCGCGCTCGAACTGAAATTCTGGCAGACGCTGTGCGCAACGCTTGGCCGCCCGGACTGGGCCGGCCGTCACTGGAGTCTCGGGCAGGCAATCGGTGGCGTGGACGCGGCGGAACTGTCGGCGGAACTCGCGGCATGCTTTCGCGAGCGCACGCGCGACGAATGGATGGCGTTGCTGGAGCCGCTCGATTGCTGTGTCGCGCCAGTGCTCACTCCCGCCGAAGCGGCCGTGCATCCCCTCTTTGCAGCGCCAGTGGGCCAGACGCCGGACTAGCGGCGGGGCAGAACCTGGCGCGGCTCGCGTTCGTCATCCACCAGCACGTGCTTGCGGCCGGTCACATGCTTGCGGATGGTGGCGACCACTTCGTCTTCGGTGACATCGGCGGCAACGGCGCGGCGCGAAATCTGGCCGTGCTCGTCGATCCATTCCACGATCCTGCAACCGCTGCCCCACGGCTGTTGCAGCGGCGCGGAGACGCGGCATCCGCGCAGATGGAACGCGGGCTTCGGCCGGGTAGATTTCAGGTGTTTCAAAGCGTGGTCCTCTCGATCCTTCCAGTCACCTCGCTTCTTGAGAGGCGCGAGCGAGGTTGGCCGGGTCCGTAGCACTGGAAGGATAAGAAAAGCGCGCGCGAGTTGGGTTACATTGCGCAACGACATTTTTACGAGGCGTTACGAGGGGCCCGATCATTGCGTTTTCATGCCGCATGCCGGGCGCGGACTACGCGAGGCGCTATTCGAGATCGCGCACCCGGTCGATCGCTTCCTCGATGCGGTCCACCGCCACCACCTTGAGTCCGTCGATCGCCTGTTTCGGCGCATTCGCCTTCGGAATCAGCGCGACCGAAAACCCGAGCTTGGCGGCTTCCTTCAGACGGTCCTGGCCGCGCGGCGACGGCCGGATCTCGCCGGCCAGCCCGACTTCGCCGAAGGTGATGAGCCCCTTGGGCAGCGGCTTGTTGCGCAGCGACGAGTGAATGGCGAGCAGCACGGCCAGATCGGCCGCCGGCTCGGTGATCTTCACCCCGCCGACCGCGTTGAGGAACACGTCCTGGTCGAAGCACGCAATGCCCGCGTGCCGGTGTAGCACCGCGAGCAACAGCGCCAGACGGTTCTGCTCCAGGCCCACGGCAAGACGGCGCGGATTGGGCACGTGGGCGGTATCGACCAGCGCCTGCACTTCCACCAGCAAGGGCCGCGAGCCTTCCTGCGTCACCAGCACGCACGAGCCCGAGACGCTCTGCTCGTGCTGCGAGAGAAACAGCGCTGAAGGATTGGCGACGCCGCGCAAACCCTTCTCCGTCATCGCGAACACGCCGAGCTCGTTGACCGCGCCGAAGCGGTTCTTGAACGCGCGCACGAGCCTGAACGACGAATGCGTGTCGCCCTCGAAGTACAGCACGGTATCGACGATATGTTCCAGCACGCGCGGCCCCGCGAGACTGCCTTCCTTGGTCACGTGGCCGACCATGATGATCGCCGTGCCGGTCTGCTTCGCGATGCGCGTCAGTTGCGCCGCGCACTCGCGCACCTGCGCGACCGAACCGGGCGCCGAGGTCAGCGCTTCGGAGTAGATGGTCTGGATGGAGTCGATCACGGCGACTTCGGGCCGTTGCTCGTCGATGGTCGCCTGGATCTTTTCGAGCTGGATTTCCGCGAGCAGCGCCAGGTCGCCAGCGCCACTCGCGCCGCCGATCAGCCCCAGCCGCTGCGCCCGCAACGCGATCTGCGCGCCGGATTCCTCGCCGCTCACATACAGCGCGGGCCGCTCGCGTGCGATTTCGGCGAGCGACTGCAGCAAAAGCGTGGACTTGCCGATGCCCGGATCGCCGCCAATCAGCACGACGCCGCCCGGCACCAGGCCGCCGCCCAGCACGCGGTCGAATTCACCGACGCCGGTGGTGAAACGCGGTACGTCGGCGGCCTCGATGTCCGCCAGCTTGCGCACCGCCGAGCTCTTTGCCAGCGCCTGGAAGCGATGCGCCGAGGGCGCCTGCTCCACGGTTTCCACCAGCGTGTTCCAGGCCCCGCACGCGGCGCACTGGCCCGTCCATTTCGGCGACTGTCCGCCGCATTCGCTACACGTAAAGAGCGTCTTCGCCTTTGCTGCTTTTGCCACTGAGTGCCTTGCCTTGTTCTGGAGTCATTCGGGTTGCCGTGTCAGCAACGCGTCATTCCGCGCGCACCGGCACGCGCTGCGCGATCGCGCACATGAGCTCGTAGCCGATCGTGCCCGCCGCGCCGGCGACGTCGTCGATCGGCAGGTGCGGGCCCCACAGCTCGACGCGCGCGCCGACGCCCGCGTTCGGGCAGGGCGTGAGATCGACGGTGAGCATGTCCATCGAGACGCGGCCGACGAGCTTCGTGCGCACGCCGTCGACGATCACCGGCGTGCCCTCCGGCGCCACGCGCGGGTAGCCGTCCGCATAACCGCACGCGACCACGCCGACGCGCATCGACTGCCCCGCCGTGAAAGTCGAGCCATAACCGATGCTGCTGCCCGCATCGACCGTCTGCACGGCGATCAGCTCGGATTGCAGCGTCATGGCGGGCTTGAGTCCGATCGAGGAAATATCCGCGGTCACGCCCGACGGCGATGCGCCGTACAGCATGATGCCGGGCCGCACCCAGTCGAAATGCGCGTCCTTGTGCCACAGCAGCGCCGCCGAATTGGACAGGCTGCGCGCGCCGGCGATGCCCTCGGCGCCGCGCTCGAAGGCTTCGAGCTGATGAGCGACGCCGCGCGGGCCGTCGGCATCGGAGAAATGGGTCATCAGCGTGATCTGGCCGATGCCCTGGCACGCCCGCGCCCGCTCCCACGCCGCGCGATACTTTTCCGGCCGGTAGCCCAGGCGGTTCATGCCGCTGTTCATCTTGAGCTGGACGTTGACGGGCTTCGAGAGCCGCGCCATTTCCAGCATGCGCAATTGCTCGTCGCAATGGATCGCGGTGGTCAGGCTGTAGCGGTCGATGACATCGATGTCAGTCGGGCGGAAAAAGCCTTCGAGCAAAAGAATCGGCCCCGCCCAGCCCAATTCACGCAACTTCGCGGCTTCTTCGAGGTCGAGAAGCCCAAAGCCGTCCGTCGCGCGCAATCCCGGGAACGCCCGGGCAAGACCATGGCCATACGCATTGGCCTTGACCACGGCCCAGATCTTGGATTTCGGCGCGAACTTACGGGCAATAGCGAGATTGTTGGCGAGTGCGGCGGTGTGGATGGTTGCGGATAGGGGGCGCGGCATGAGTGTCTGGTTGAAGGCGATGAAGGCGGCCGGAACGGCGAGCATACGCCAGCAGGATGCATCCCGCTGCGCCGCAGAGGCGCCTTGCGAATCAGTAAGTTATGACGAATCTTCGGGACGGGCGTGCCATTTCGCACGTCATCGAGATTACTGCTAGTCAGAATGCATCTATTTTCGTGTTATAAAGCCGTGCGCACAACCCATTTCGAAAGGCATAAGCCCGGTCACACACGACGTGCCCGGGGCGGATCACCCGCAGTGAGGAAAGCTTCGGATCAGATGAAAAAAGGTTTTTACACCATCATGGCCGCGCAGTTTTTCTCATCGCTGGCCGACAACGCTTTACTGATCGCTGCCATTGCACTGCTGAAAGATCTTCACGCCCCGAACTGGATGACGCCGCTGCTCAAGCTGTTCTTCGTCCTCTCGTACGTGGTGCTCGCGGCCTTCGTCGGCGCCTTCGCGGATTCCCGGCCCAAGGGTCACGTGATGTTCGTGACCAACTCCATCAAGGTGGTCGGCTGCATCACCATGCTGTTCGGCGCGCATCCGCTGCTTGCTTACGGCATCGTCGGCTTCGGCGCCGCCGCCTACTCGCCCGCCAAATACGGCATTCTTACCGAACTCCTGCCGCCCGACCGTCTCGTGGCGGCGAACGGCTGGATCGAAGGCACGACGGTCGGCTCGATCATCCTCGGCACCGTGATGGGCGGCGCGCTCATCAGTCCGCATATCGCGAGTCATCTGCTGTCGCTGCACATTCCGCGCATCCATACGCCCGCCGAAGCTGCGATGCTCGTCATCATGCTGATGTACGTGATCGCCGCGATGTTCAACCTGCGCATTCCCGACACCGGCGCGCGCTATCCGAAACAGGAAACGCGGCCGCTCAAGCTCATCACCGATTTCGCCGACTGCTTCCTGATCCTCTGGCGCGACAAGCTCGGGCAGATTTCGCTGGCCGTCACGACGCTCTTCTGGGGCGCGGGCGCTACCTTGCAATTTATCGTACTGAAGTGGGCCGAAGTTTCGCTCGGCATGACGCTCTCGCAGGCGGCCATCCTGCAGGCCGTGATCGCGGTCGGCGTGGCGGTCGGCGCCGTGCTGGCGGCGGCCCGCGTGCCGCTCAAGCGCTCGCTCTCGGTGCTGCCGGTCGGCATCATGATGGGCATCGCCGTCATGCTGATGGCGTTTTACACCCGCCACCTGTTTCCGGCGCACTGGGGCATCTACTTCGGCAAGCTGCACTTCCCGGGCTACCTGCTGATCGCCTATCTGTTCCTGATGGTGGTCGGCGGACTGTCGGGCTTCTTTGTCGTGCCGATGAACGCGCTGCTCCAGCATCGCGGGCACGTGCTGCTGTCGGCGGGCCATTCCATCGCCGTGCAGAACTTCAACGAGAACCTCTCCGTGCTCGTCATGCTGTGCCTGTACGCGGTGCTCGTCTGGCTCGACATGCCGATCCAGTTCGTCATCGTCATGTTCGGCTCGTTCGTCTGCCTCATGATGTATTTTGTGATGCGCCGGCATCAGGCCAACCAGCGCGCGTTCGATTCAGTCGCGCTGATCGGCGAGGCGCGGCACTGATGCGTCACTGACGCGCCGCTTCATCGACATCCCCTCATGCTCGCCGCCGACCTCTACGCCTTCGTTTCCCGTGTGCGCGAGCGCGCCCCGCTGGTGCATTGCCTGACGAATCTCGTCGTCACCAACTTCACGGCCAACGTGCTGCTGGCGCTCGGCGCGGCTCCGGCGATGGTCGTCGCGCGCGAGGAAGTCGCGGAATTCGCGCCCATCGCGCAGGCGCTGTCGGTCAATCTCGGCACGCTCGACGTGCCCCAGACGCGCGCAATCCGCGCCGCCGTGCATGCCGCCAACGACGCGCGCACGCCGTGGATCCTCGATCCCGTCGCGGTCGGGCCGCTCTCGTTCCGCACTGATTTCGCGCTCGACCTGCTCGATGCCAGACCTGCCGTCATCCGTGGCAACGCTTCCGAGATCATCAGCCTGTCGGGCGGCGCGGCAAGCGGACGCGGCGTCGACAGCACCGCCGCCACCGACGCCGCCCTCGATGCCGCCCAGATCCTCGCGCTCAAGACGCAGGCCGTGGTTGCCGTGACGGGCCAGACCGACTACGTGACCGATGGCCGCCGCGTGATCGCGCTCTCGAACGGCTCGCCCTTGATGACGCGCGTGACAGGCGTTGGCTGCGCGCTGTCGGCGACGGTCGCGGCGTTCGTCGGCACGGCGTCCGATCCCAGCGAGTTCTGGGCCGCCACGGTGGCCGCCGTCGCGTATTCGACCATCGCCGGCGAACTCGCCGCGCGCGACGCCGCCCTGCCCGGCAGCTTCGCGGTCGCGTATCTGGACCGGCTCGCATCGCTCGATCAGGCCACGTTCGGCCAGACGCTCATGCAGCGCGACGTCATCGCGAGCCGATGATGCGCACCGGCTTCGACCTGTCGCTGTACCTCGTGCTCGATCCGGTGCAATGCGGCGGCCACGACGCGGCCGTGCAGGTCGCGCGCGCGGCGCTCGAGGGCGGCGCAACGCTCGTGCAGCTGCGCGCGCCCGAGTGGCACAAGCGCGCGTGGTTCGACTTGGCGCGAGACATACTGCCGCTGACGCGCGCGCACGGCGTGCCCTTCGTCATCAACGATCACGTCGATGTCGCGCTGGCAGTCGGCGCCGATGGCGTGCATGTCGGCCAGCGCGACCTGCCGGCCGCCGTCGTCCGGGACATGCTCGGGCCGGATGCGCTGATCGGGCTGTCGGTATCGAATCTCGAGGAGACCGCCGCAGCCGACGCGCTCGCCGGCGTCATCGATTATCTCGGCGCGGGGCCGGTCTACGCGACGCCGACCAAGACCGACGCGTCCACGCCATGCGGCATCGACGGCCTCGCGGCCATCCGCGCCGCCGCGCGTTTTCCGACCGTGGCGATCGGCGGCATTCAGACGCACAACGCCGCCGACGTGCTGCGCGCCCGGCCCGCCGGCCTGGCCGTCGTATCGGCGCTCTGCCGGGCCGCGGATCCGCGTGCAGCCGCGGCGGCCCTGCGCGCCACGATCGCCCGCGCTCCAACCTGAATCCGCCATGTCCGACCTGTCCGCCAAGCAAACCATTCCCAACGTGCTCACGATCGCCGGTTCCGACTCGGGCGGCGGCGCGGGCATCCAGGCCGATCTCAAGGCCTTCTCCGCGCTCGGCGCGTACGGTGCGAGCGTCATCACGGCGCTGACCGCGCAGAACACGCGGGGCGTCACGGCGGTCCATGCGCCGGAGCCGTCGTTCATCGGCGCGCAGCTGGACGCCGTGTTCGACGACATCCGCATCGACGCGGTCAAGATCGGCATGCTGGCGAACGCGGGCATCGTGCGCGCGGTCGCCGACGCATTGCGGCGTTACCGGCCGAAGCATGTCGTGCTCGATACCGTGATGATCTCGAAAAGCCATCACGCGTTGCTGGCGCCGGAAGCCGTCGCCGCGTTGCGCGATGAACTGCTGCCGCTCGCGACGCTCGTCACGCCGAATCTGCCGGAAGCGGCCGCGCTGCTCGGCACCGAATCCGCCGCCGACGAAGACGCGATGGTCCGTCAAGGCGAAGCGCTGCGCGCGCTCGGCGCGCAGGCCGTGCTGATGAAAGGCGGCCATCTGGCCTCGACGGAAAGTCCGGACTGGCTCATCGAGGAACATGGCGCGCTGCGGCTCGGCGGCGTGCGCGTGCCGCTCAGGAACACGCATGGCACGGGCTGCACGCTGTCGTCGGCGATCGCCGCCTTGCTGGCGCACAGCGGCGACCTGGCGAGCGCCACCTCGGAGGCCAAGCGCTACCTGACCGGCGCAATCGAGGCGAGCGGGCAACTCGACGTCGGCCACGGCGTCGGGCCGGTGCATCATTTCTTTCGCTGGTGGTGAGTCGCGTCTTGATTGACGTGTGAGTCAGACTGCCTGCCGGGCGAAGGCGCGCGCGGCGTCCGGCCATCCGTCCGGCACGATGAACCCGCGCGATTCCTCGACCCAGCCTTCCGCTTCGGTGCGCGCGTAGGTGGCGATCATCGTCGGCGTCGCGACGTGCGCGAGGCGCAGGGCGATTTCTTCCGATTCGGCCACGAGCGCGTCGGCGGCCGCTGCATCGATTTGGCGCGACGCGAGCCACGCCATGCGCGGCTGCACGACCCAGGCGCGTTCGCCGTGCGAAGACGCGGCACGCGCCTCCCGCCACTCCGACGCCGTCAGCCACCAGCCGCGCACATGGTTTGCGCCGATCTCCGGCGCGGGGATGACCGCCTCGGCATGCAGGCCGTGATAGAAGAGCCGGCCCTTGATGAAGGATTGCGCGCGCCAGGGTCCGTCGAAGCCGAGCGTCGCGAATTCGGCGCGCGCGGTCAGCCCGAGCTGATGCGTGAGCAGACGGGCGTGCTTGAGATCGAAGCGATCCTGCAGGTTCGGGCCGACATAATCGGACAACCGCGCGGCAGAGGCGGTGTCGCCCGAGCCGTCGCCGATATGCAGATAGAACTTCACCGCCAGTTCCCAGTGCAGCTTCGCGCCGTTCGCGGCTTCGAGCAGGAAGTCGCATTCGCCGATGGTCTGACGCTGGCGCCGCACCGGCACGTTCGCCGCGACGAGACGCGCCGCCGGCCCATGGACGAGAAAGTAGCGCAGCAGGCTTTCCGCGTAGATGCCGAGACGGGTGAAGCGCGGATCGCGTGCGTGTTCATGCAGGCTCTGCGGCGCGGTGTCGAGTTGCGTGAGCCAGGCGAGCGTCGCGTCGTATTCGGCGGCGGACGCGACCGGCTGCGCCAGTTCCGCGTCCGCGCCGCTCAACAGATCCGGCGCGAACAGCAGCCAGGCGAGGTCGCGCACGGTGACGTCGTCGAAACGTTCGACGAGGCGCGTCAGTTCGCTCGCCGTGACCGCCATCAGCGGCCGCCCTTCCCCGATGCTTGCCGCGCGCCTTGGCCGGCGCCGGGCTCGACGCCGAGCGCCGCGAGCGCGTCGCGATGGGTCGCGCGCGCGAGACAGAGATCAGCCCAGGCCTTCGACTTGTCCTGCAGACTGCGCAGCAGATAAGCCGGGTGATACGTGACGATCACCGGCACGCCCTCATATTCGTGCACGCGGCCGCGCAGCGACGCAATGCTGGCGTCGCTCTTGAGGAGGCTCTGCGCGGCGAAGCGTCCCATCGCGACGATGACCTTCGGCTTCACCAGTGCGACCTGCCGTTGCAGATACGGCTCGCAGCGCGCGACTTCATCGGGCTCGGGATTGCGATTGCCGGGCGGACGGCACTTGATCACGTTGGCGATATAGACATTCGACACGCGCGACAGCGTGAGCGCGCGCAGCATGTTGTCGAGCAGTTTGCCCGCCTGGCCGACGAACGGCTCGCCCTGCTTGTCCTCGTTCTCGCCCGGCGCCTCGCCGATCAGCATCCAGTCCGCCTCGCGATCGCCGACGCCGAAGACCGTGTTCGTGCGCCGCTCGCACAAGCGGCAACGCTGGCAGTTCGAGACACGGTCGGCGAGCGCATCCCAGTCGAGCGTGGCGATGTCGCGGTCGCCGGGGGCGTCGGCCAGCGCGGGTTCGGGGGCGGCGGGCGCTTCGTCGGCCCAGGGGAGATCGTCGTAGGCGTCGAGCGGCGGGAGGTCGGAGGCGGACGGCGCTTCCGGCTGCTCGGCTTTCGGTTGCGCGGCTTCGGGCCGGGGCGACGCGGCACGCGCTTCCACGCGCTCCGTGACGGGCGGCGCTTCCGCAACCGCCGCAGCCGTTGCCTGCACTTCGGGCGCGTCCGCCTGCATGGCAGACGCCGTGGCCGCCGCGCGCCGGACCCACACCGGTCCGATTCCGAGCTCTTCGATCAGCGATTCATCGAGCGCCATGCGCACTCTCCTTCGAAAACGACAGACGCATGACGATTGCGTCCTCGCGCGAGCGATGCCGCGCGGGGTAATAGTTCTTGCGGCGCCCGATGGCGGTAAAGCCGAAGCGTTCGTATAGCTGGATGGCGCGCGGATTGGACGGCCGCACTTCGAGCAGCACGCCTTCGAGCTTCTCGGAGCGCGTGATGCGCACCGCCTCGCGCAGCAGCGTGAGCCCCGCGCCCGCGCGCTGCGCCGCCGGCGCGACACATAGGTTCAGCAGATGCATTTCGTCGACGACCGGCATCAGCACGCAATAGCCGATCAGCGTGCCCGTCACATGCCGCAGGCAGACGCCGTAATAACCGTTGCGCAAGGAATCCTGGAAATTGCCGCGGCTCCACGGAAACTCATAGGCGAGTTTCTCGACCGCGGCGACTTCGTCGAGGTCGGCTTCGGTCATCGGCGTGAGATACCGGTCCGCCAGCAGCACGCCGCTCACCGCAGCGCCTCCTCGCGGGCCCGCATGCGCTCGGCCGTGGTCTGCGCGACCTTGTCGCGCACGTATTCCGGCGCCGCGTGTTCGGGCGCGACGGTGCGGCCCGCGCGCCACGCCCGCAAGCCGAGCAGCGCAACGGGCAACGCATGCGGCAGCGCCTCGCGATCCACGTGCGCGGCGGCGGCAAGCGCCGGCAGCCGCTCGTCGAAAGCCGCCGCGGCGTTGCCGGCGAGCGTGAACGGCACATCGGGCAGCGCGAGCGCGCCGGGCGCATCGAGCGCGGCCGCATGCAGCGTGCGCCACTCGTCCGACGCGGCGTCGTAGGCGTAGTCGGCCCAATAGACCTCGTCCATGCGCGCATCGAGCGCGGCGAGCACGCGCTGCGGCGCGGCGGGATCGTGCAGGCGCGCCGCTTCGGCGCAGGCGAGCAGCGTGCTCACCGGCACCACCGGCACATTCAGTCCGAACGCCAGTCCCTGTGCGACGCCCGTTGCCGTGCGCAGACCGGTGAACGACCCCGGACCCGCGCCGAACGCGATGGCGCCGCAATCGGCGAGTGCCACGCCCGCGTCGTCGAACAGCTCGCGCACCGCAGGCAGCAGGCGCGTGCTGGACACCGCGCCGGTAGCCTCGTGGCGGAACCAGGCGCGCACCGCGCCGCTCGCATACTGCGGCGCGACGGACGGGATGGCGGTGTCAGGGGAAGGAGAAGCGGAATCGGCGAGTAACAGCGCGACTGAGCAGAACTCGGTCGATGTGTCGAGAGCCAGCAGGGCTGTACGTGCTGTACCGGCTGTACTTGAGGCGGTGCGTGTCATAGCCGGTATTGTAATGCGACACCTGCGCCGGTTTCGCGCCATCGACGCTCACGGCAGATGTCGCGCGCGTCTGGAAGGCGTGCTCGGTTCGAAGAATGCCTCGACAGGCAGAGCGCGCGTCGCTTGTTAAGATCGACCGCAGCCTTTTCAACCCGAATGGAGCACGCATGACCGACATCGAGCAGCAATTCGCGCAGGCCCAAACCGACGTCACCGAGTTGCCCGAGCGGCCCGGCAATCTCACGCTGCTGCGCCTGTATGCGCTCTTCAAGCAAGGCAGCCTGGGCGACATCCAGGGCGAAAAGCCCGGCTTCACCGACATCGCCGGCAAGTTCAAGTTCGAAGCGTGGGAAGCGCTGAAAGGCACGCCCGCCGACGAAGCCAAGGCGCGCTACGTCGAACTCGTCGAATCGTTGAAACGCGGCGAAGCGGCCTGAGCCTGCGCGGATTGATGCGTCATTCAGGCGCGCCGATTCCCCGAAACGAACCGCACTGCGTCTGTCATGCCCGGCCCTGGCGCGCGAATGCGCCAAAACGGCGTCATGATCTGGCGCGGTGCAGCAAACTCCTATATACTCGCGTTTCTGTGTCCTGCGGCGGCTGCCCGGCTTTTCAGCCAGGCCTCTTGCAGCAAGGCACATCGTAGCGTTTCGCTCCAATCCAGTTTAGAAACTGTCCCCTCCCTGCTAGGCCGTTTTGCGTTGCTTTGCACGCAGTCAGTGTCCCCGGCCCGTCATGCATCAGGCTGACGTCAGCGCCCATCGCTCGGTTCCGGCCGAACGGGCCTGCCGTATCCGATACAGCTTCTAACAAAGAGACTCACCGCCCGTTCGCGTGAGTGACCTTCGTTTTTCGATTTGCTCGCTGTTTTTTCGCTCGCTGAATCCAACGACTTGGGTATGCCGATTGGCGCCGACGCCTTATTCCTCGTTTCAAGGATCGACATGACTTCGAGCTTCACCGCTAGCCCGTTGGACAACCTCGCAGCAGACATTGGCCTCACCCCCACCACCGACGCGCCCGTCGCCGCAGCCGCTCCGGCAGCCGACGTGCCCACCGGCCCCAGTTTCGAATCGCTCGGTCTTTCGGCCGACATCGTTTCCGCATTGACCGCCGCGGGCTACGCCAGCCCGACGCCCGTGCAGCAGCGCGCGATTCCCGCCGCGCTCGCCGGCCGCGACCTGCTCGTCTCCAGCCCGACCGGTTCGGGCAAGACGGCTGCGTTCATGCTGCCCGCCATCGAGAAGTTCTCGCAGATGCAGAAGCTGGAAGCCCAGCAACCGCGCGAACCGCGTGACCCGAACGCCCCGCGCGGCCGTCGTCCGCAGCCGATCGCGCGTCCGAAGCTGCTCGTGTTGACGCCCACCCGCGAACTCGCGATGCAAGTCTCGACCGCTGCTTCCACCTACGGCAAGCACCTGCGCCGCCTGCGCACCGTCAGCATCCTCGGCGGTGTCGCGTATGGTCAGCAATTGATGCTGCTCGCGAAGAACCCCGAGATTCTCGTCGCCACGCCGGGCCGCCTGATCGATCACCTCGAGCGCGGCCGCATCGACCTGTCCGAACTGAACATGCTCGTGCTCGACGAAGCCGACCGCATGCTCGACATGGGCTTCATCGAAGACATCGAGACGATCGTCGACGCCACGCCCGCCTCGCGCCAGACGCTGCTGTTCTCGGCCACCATCGACGGCAAGATCAGCTCGCTGACCGGCCGCCTGCTGAAGGATCCGGAGCGCATCGAGATCGTCCAGAAGCTCGAAGCGAAGAGCAACATCGCGCAGACGGTGCACTATGTGGATGACCGCGATCACAAGGACCGCCTGCTCGATCACCTGCTGCGCGACGACGCGCTGGACCAGGCGATCGTCTTCACGGCGACCAAGAGCGACGCCGACCTGATCGCCAACCGTCTCGCCGATGCCGGCTTCGAATCCGCCGCGCTGCACGGCGACCTGCCGCAAGGCGCGCGCAACCGCACCATCCGCGCGCTGCGCGAGCGCCGCGTGCGCGTGCTGGTGGCCACCGACGTCGCGGCTCGCGGCATCGACATTCCGGGCATCACGCACGTCTTCAACTACGACCTGCCGAAGTTCGCCGAAGACTACGTGCACCGCATCGGCCGCACTGGCCGCGCGGGCCGCAGCGGCACCGCAGTCAGCCTCGTGCATTACGCCGAAATGGGCGCGCTCAAGCGCATCGAGCGTTTCGTGCGTGCGCCGCTGCCGGTGAATGTCGTGGTCGGCTTCGAGCCGCGCAAGAGCCCGCCGAAGGGCGGTTTCGGCGGCGGCCGCGGCCGTCCGGGCGGCAACGGCGGTGGCGGCCGACGCTTCGGCAATGGCGGCGGCAGCAGCAGCGGCCGTGGCTACGGCCCGAGCAACGCCAGCGGCTACGGCAACAAGTCGAATGCCGGCTCGCGTGAAGGCGGTTATCGCGGCGGCAACAGCGAAGGCGGCTATCGCGGTGGCAACAGCGACGGTGGTTATCGTGGCGGCAACAGCGATGGCGGTTATCGTGGCGGCAATCGCGGCGAAGGCGGCTATGGCTCGCGCGACGGCTACAGCGCACGCCGTAACGACGGCCCGCGCGCACCGCGCCGCGGCAGCTAAGCCCTCGTCTGACAGGAAGCGGCTAGGCGCCGCTTCCTGCTTCACCAGAAAACCGATGCCCTGTGCATCGGTTTTTTTTCGTCTTGTCGCCATATTTCACGATGCGCAATGGCCTTTTGCGTCGCAAAAGATGTGCTGCGCGGCACAAATTCGCGCGTTGCAACATAGAAAAAGCCATTTCAAATTGCGGAATTAAGTCCCTAACCAACTGATTAAGAACGATAAAAATATTCGTAGTTTCTCGTGGCAAGGGGTGTTTCGCGCGGCCCGGTTTGCCTAGACTCTTATATAAGAGTTGAGCAAACACACGGCGCCCGACACGGCGTATCAAGCTCAAGTCCAGAAAGATCACCGCTTCACGAATCGCCGTTCATTCCAATCTCAAGGAGAAACGCCATGACCTCACGTCAACAACTCGCTCAGCAACTCCATCAACAATGGGAAAGCGACCCGCGCTGGAAAGGCGTCAAGCGCGGCTACTCGGCGGACGACGTCGTGCGCCTGCGCGGCTCGGTGCCGGTGGAGCACACCCTCGCGCGGCGTGGCGCGGAGAAGCTGTGGGCGTCGATCAACGAAGAGCCGTTCGTCAACGCGCTCGGCGCGCTGACCGGCAATCAGGCGATGCAGCAGGTCAAGGCCGGCCTGAAGGCCATCTATCTGTCGGGCTGGCAAGTGGCGGGCGACGCCAACGTGGCGGGCGAAATGTATCCGGATCAGTCGCTGTATCCGGCCAATTCGGTGCCGCTCGTCGTCAAGCGCATCAACAACACGCTCACGCGCGCCGACCAGATCCAGTGGTCGGAAGGCAAGAATCCGGGCGATGAAGGCTACCTCGACTACTTCGCGCCGATCGTGGCCGATGCCGAGGCCGGTTTCGGCGGCGTGCTCAACGCGTTCGAACTGATGAAGGCGATGATCGAAGCCGGCGCGGCCGGCGTGCACTTCGAGGATCAGCTGGCTTCGGTCAAGAAGTGCGGCCACATGGGCGGCAAGGTGCTCGTGCCGACCCGCGAGAACGTCGCGAAGCTGACGGCCGCGCGCCTCGCCGCCGACGTCTGCGGCACGCCGACGCTGCTGATTGCGCGCACGGATGCCGAAGCCGCCGATCTCGTCACCTCCGACATCGACGACAACGACAAGCCGTTCCTCACCGGCGAGCGCACCGTCGAAGGCTTCTTCCGCACGAAGCCGGGCCTGGAGCAGGCGGTGTCGCGCGGTCTCGCCTATGCACCCTACGCGGATCTCGTGTGGTGCGAGACGGGCAAGCCGGACCTCGAATACGCAAAGAAATTCGCCGAGGCGATCCACAAGGAATTCCCGGGCAAGATGCTGTCGTACAACTGCTCGCCGTCGTTCAACTGGAAGAAGAATCTCGACGACGCGACCATCGCCAAGTTCCAGCGCGAGCTCGGCGCGATGGGCTACAAGTTCCAGTTCATCACGCTCGCCGGCTTCCACGCGCTGAACTACTCGATGTTCAACCTCGCGCACGGCTATGCCCGTTCGCAGATGAGCGCATTCGTCGAACTGCAGCAAGCCGAGTTCGCCGCCGCCGACAAGGGCTTCACCGCGGTCAAGCATCAGCGCGAAGTGGGCACCGGCTATTTCGACGCGGTCACGCAGACGGTCGAGCGCGACGCATCGACCACCGCGCTGCACGGCTCGACGGAAGACGAGCAGTTCTTCGACAAGAAGGTTGCCTGACTTGCACGTCGACCATCACGCAGCAGCAGGCTGAATCAGGGAGCGCAGTGAAGAAAGCGGCGGCCGCCGTCCTCGCGAAAGCAGGCGGCGGCCGCTGCGCAATGGCAGCTTCTCAGCGATACACGATGACGGGAATCTTGGTATGCGTGAGCACGCGCTGGGTCTCGCTGCCGATCAACAGGCTGCCGAGCCCGCGGCGTCCGTGCGACGCCATCAGGATGACGTCGCAGCCGTTCTGCTCCGCTGCTTCGATGATGCCGATATACGGCGCCGCCTCGATGCTGGTGACGCTGTTGCAGGGCACGCCGGCGTCGTCGGCGGCGCGCATGACCGCATGCAGATGCTCGCGGGCTTCGTTTTCGGCGCGGGCGTGGAAATCGTCGGGCGGCTCGACGGCGACATCCGCGAACGGCGAATACGGATATTGCGGCAGACACGCATAAGCCGTGATGCGCGCGCCAACGGATTGCGCGAGATCGATCGCGCCGTCGATGGCCTTCTGCGACAGCTCGGAGCCGTCGGTCGGCACCAGGATGTGCTTGAACATGGCGTCCTCCTTCGAACCGCGGGGCACGCTTCATTGTAGTCAGGGCCGCGCGGCGGCGAGACGTTTCCCTGCTACGCCTCGTCGCCCCAATATCCCGGAGCGTTGTACGTATGCTTGAGCAGATCGAGGAACAGGCGCACCCGCAGCGGCAGATGCCGGCGCTGCGGAAACACCGCGTGAATGCCGATGGGCGGCGCAGCAAAGCCTTCGAGCACGCTCACGAGCCGTCCTTCACCGATGTCCTCGCCGACCTCCCACCACGAGCGCCACGCGAGTCCGCGTCCTTCCAGACACCATTCGTGCAGGACTGCGCCGTCGGAACATTCCATCGTGCCGGACACCTTGATCGTCACGACGCGGCCGTCCTGCTGGAACACCCAGCCGCGCTGCTGATTCGCCGATGCCCCGAGCGCCAGGCAATTGTGCTGGGCGAGCGCCGCGAGATCGGCGGGCGTGCCGCGGCGCGCCAGATAGTCCGGCGACGCGACGCACACGCGGCGGTTCTCGCCGAGCTTCAGCGACACCAGCGACGAATCCGGCAATTCTCCGAGCCGCACCGCGCAGTCGAAGCCTTCATTGACGAGATCGACCATGCGGTCGGTCAGGTCGAGGCTCACCGACACATCCGGATGCTGCGCGGTGAAGCGCGGCACCAGCGAGGCCACATGCCGCCGGCCGAAACCCGCCGGCGCCGACACGCGCAAGTGCCCGCTCGCCTTCACGCCGCCCGCCGACACGCTGGCCTCGGCGTTCTGCATGTCGTTGATGATGCGCTGGCAATCCTCGAGGAACGCCGAGCCTTCGAAGGTCAGCGTGATCCTGCGCGTGGTGCGCACCAGCAGCTTGACGCCGAGACGCTCTTCGAGCGCATCGAGCCGGCGTCCGATCACGGCCGGCGCGATGCCTTCCGCCTGCGCCGCCGCCGACAGGCTGCCCTTGGCTGCCACCGCGGCGAAGGTTTCTATCTGCTTGAACCGATCCATGCGTTTTCGTCGTCATTCGGGGATACCGGACACAGATTAGGTATTAAAAAGTAAAAGATCAAGTGATGTTGCGGTGCTTTTTCCATCACCTGGATCACGAATAGAATCGGTCCCGACCTCTACACGGAGCGCACGGCTATGTCGGCCAGAACGACACTCAACGCAAACGCGACACCCTCGTCTCTCCCCGACATGCCCCGGCTTCCGCGCGCCGTCATCTTCGATGCCTACGGCACCCTCTTCGACGTCCATTCAGTCGTCGCCGCCGCCGAACAACTGTTTCCCGGACGCGGCGTCGCGCTGTCGCGGCTGTGGCGTCGCAAGCAGATCGAATACACGCAATTGCGCACGCTCGCCGACCCGGCCGGCACGCACTATGAGCCGTTCTGGAAGATCACCGTCGATGCGCTGCGCCACGCCGCCGCGCGTCTCGCGCTCGCCGACGCGCTGACCCGCGCCGCCGAAAAGCGCCTGCTCGACGAATACGCGTGCCTCTCGACGTTTCCCGACATCGTGCCGGCGCTCACGGCGCTGCGCGAGCGCTTCAACCTGCCGCTCGCGATCCTCTCGAACGGCAGCGCGCCGATGCTCGACGTCGCCGTGAAAAGCGCCGGCATGAGCGGCCTGTTCGATCACGTGCTGTCCGTCGATGCCGCGCGCGCCTATCCGCCCGCGCCCGCCGCGTACGCGCTCGGCACCGGCGCCTTCGACGCGCCGCCGCGCGACATCGTGTTCGTCTCGGGCAGCGGCTGGAACGTCGCGGGCGCGACCTGGTTCGGCTACACGAGTTTCTGGATCAATCGCGCGGCGCTGGCGGCCGAAGAACTCGGCGTCGCGCCGCATGGACGCGGGCGCGGCATGGCGGATCTCGTCGCGTTCGTCGAAGCGAGCGCGGCGCGTCCGCCCGCGCGAGAGCGCAGCCGCGCAGCGGGCAATGTGCGCCGCGCGTCGGCGGCCTGATTCGCCACGCATCAATCCCACGCAAGCCACTAAGCAAAACCGTCTGACCGACCATGGAGAAAACAATGACCTCAATTTCGAATCCGCTCACGCTGCCGAAGGGCATGGCAATCTCGGCCGACATCAAGCCGGACTACCAGGCCATCCTGACGCCCGAAGCGCTCGAGCTGGTCGCGGCGCTGCACCGTCAGTTCGAACCGCGCCGCCAGCAATTGCTCGCTGCACGCGTCGAGCGCACCCAACGCCTCGACGCCGGCGAGCGCCCCGATTTCCTCGACGCCACGCACTCGATCCGCGAGAGCGACTGGACCGTTGCGCCGCTGCCGAAGGATCTGCAATGCCGCCGCGTCGAGATCACGGGTCCGGTCGAGCGCAAGATGATCATCAACGCGCTTAATTCCGGCGCCGATTCGTACATGACCGACTTCGAGGATTCGAACGCGCCGAACTGGGACAACCAGATCGTCGGTCAGATCAATTTGCGCGACGCGGTGCGCCGCACGATCTCGCTGCAGCAGAACGGCAAGTCGTACACGCTCAACGACAAGATCGCGACGCTGATCGTCCGTCCGCGCGGCTGGCATCTCGATGAAAAGCACGTGACCGTGGACGGCCAGCGCGTGTCCGGCGGCCTGTTCGACTTCGCGCTCTATCTGTTCCACAACGCGCGCGAGCTGATCGCGCGCGGCAGCGGTCCTTACTTCTATCTGCCGAAGATGGAGAGCCATCTCGAAGCGCGCCTGTGGAACGATGTTTTCGTCGCGGCACAGGAGGCGGTCGGCATTCCGCGCGGCACGATCCGCGCCACCGTGCTCGTCGAGACGATTCTCGCCGCCTTCGAAATGGACGAGATCCTCTACGAACTGCGCGAGCACAGCTCGGGCTTGAACGCGGGACGCTGGGACTACATTTTCTCGGCGATCAAGAAGTTCAAGAACGACACGGACTTCTGTCTCGCCGACCGCGCGAAGATCACGATGACCTCGCCGTTCATGCGCGCCTATGCGCTCGAACTGCTGAAGACCTGCCATAAGCGCAATGCGCCGGCGATCGGCGGGATGTCGGCGCTGATTCCGATCAAGAACGATCCCGCGGCGAACGAGCGCGCCATGGACGGCGTGCGCTCCGACAAGACGCGCGACGCCACCGACGGCTACGACGGCGGCTGGGTCGCGCATCCGGGCCTCGTGCCGATCGCGATGAAAGCGTTCGTCGACGTGCTCGGCGACCAGCCGAACCAGATCGGCAAGCAACGCCCCGACGTCCAGGTCACCGCGCACGATCTGCTCGACTTCCGTCCGGAGGCGCCGATCACCGAAGCCGGTCTGCGCAACAATGTGAACGTCGGCATCCACTATCTCGGTTCGTGGCTCGCGGGCAATGGCTGCGTGCCGATCCACAACCTGATGGAAGATGCCGCGACCGCCGAGATCTCGCGCTCGCAGGTGTGGCAGTGGATCCGCTCGCCGAAGGGCACGCTCGACGACGGCCGCAAGGTCACGGCGGCGCTGGTGCGCGAGATCACCATCGACGAGCTGGAGAAGGTGAGAATGAGCGTCGGCGCAACGGGCGCGGACACGAAGCCGTATGAACGCGCGGCGAAGATCTTCGAGGAGATGTCGACCTCGGCCGACTTCACCGAGTTTCTGACGCTGCCGCTGTACGAGGAGATCTGAGCGTCGTGCTTGGTGACGCCTCGCGTGCGAAAAAACGGCCTGCGGGCCGTTTTTTCGTTTGAGGCGCATGATGGGCCGAGCATGGCGTGTGCTACATTGCGCATCGCCTTTTTCAACGATTCAACCGTGGAGCGCACTCACCGTGCGAACGACAGCATGAGCAACATCCAGCTCGATATCGAATGGACCGAAGCGGCATCGCGCAAGATCGAAAAACTGATGCCGCGCAACGCCAACAAGGACGCTTACCTGGCGCTGCCGCCCATCGAATGCCTGCCGATGGAAGGCGACGTGCTGTTTCTCGGCCCGGACGGCAAGCAGCAGCCGTTCATCGTCGCGGAACGCCAGTACCATCACGAAGGCGACGCCGACTGGACCATCATCCTCATCCTCGACGTGCCGCACGACACGCACTGACGGCGTCCGCTTCCTGCGGGCTTAGATCTGTTTAGAGCGGTTCAGAGGAGTTTCGTAGCCTTGCGCACTTCGCCGTGTTCGCACAGCGCCGGCGCCTTCGCGCGGAATGCCTGAATGTGCGGCGCCTGGCCGTGTGCGTCGAGCGCGTCCTGGCTCTCCCAGCGCTCGACGAAGATGAAGCGGCGCGGCTCCTCGTTGTCGCGATGCAGGTCGTATTGCAATGCGCCGCGCTCCTTGCGCGTCGGCTCGACGTTCGCTTCGAGCACCTGCTTCAGTTCCTCTTCCTTGCCCGGCTTCGCGACAAATATCGCGACAACGGCGACTTCCGACATGAGCTTCTCCTGTCTTCGTTGATTGACGAAGCACGAGCATAACCGTCCGCGTCATACGCTGCCGGAATGAAGCAGCCGCGACACGAACGCGACGCACAAAGAAAAAGCCCGCGTTCCGGTGGAAACGCGGGCAAAAACCGTCGCCCTACGAGGATAGGCGACGGGGCCATCGGGGCTCGCTGCATGGCGAGCCAATGTTCGGCATGTCTGGTTCATTGCGCGGGATGACTCGCTTGTCGAAGAAGCTTCGAGCGGCGATTCGCGCCATTGATGCAATGTACTATCCAGAGGCCCATTTTTTATAAGCTTTTGCGCACATTTCCCGATCGAAAGAATTGTCTGCGCATATCGCAGGCGAGTTTCGCATTAGCGCGCATTACGAAACGAGCATGCGATGACCGGTTGTCCTGGATACTTCGCGAACGATGCAAACAAAAACGCCTCCCGAAGGAGGCGTTCCGAAGTGCAGCGTCTCGCGAGAGAGATCAGCTGATCTGCCCGGCGAGCAGCGCCATGATCTGACGCGCTTGCGGCGACGAGTCCGGATTGCCCTTGTCATCGACGATAGCGACGCGCGTCTGCGCTTCCGTCACGGCCCGCACGTTGACCTGATACTGCTTGGCCTTCATTTCCTTGCGGCCGTGGAAGACCTGGCTCCAGAAGCCCTGCTCCGCCGATGTCTTGTCGGTCGGATCCACGTAGCGCACGTAGTACATGCCCTTGGCGCGATCGCGGTCATCCACGGTGAAGTTGGCGCGGTCGAGCGCGGTGCCCACGCGCAGCCAGGCGCGATCGTAGGCTTCCGGCAAGGTGATTTGCGAGGTATCGGCCTCGGGCACGACTTCGTTGCGGATCGGCGTGTTGCCGGCATTCGCGACGTTCTGTGCCGCAACCGAAGCCGCCTTGGCATCGCCGCCCTTCGCGCCTTGCGCACCGGCCACGTTGGCCGCAGCAGGCGTATCCAGCGAGGTCGCCCCGCCCGAAGCCGCGCGCTGGTCGGACAACGCTAGCGACGACATCAACCGCTTCAGGTATTCGTTCTCGAGCGCGGGATCGTTCGGACGTGCCTGCCACTGGCTCGAATCGTTGTTGACGCCGGTGAGCGCCTCACGCATGCCCTTCTGGCTGACGAACACGTAGGTGCCGCCGTCCGGCGCCTTTTCGAGACGCGTCCGGTACTTGTTGCGCTCGGCCGTGACATACGAATTGCCGGTGGCCTTGGCGAGCGTGTCGCGAATCAGGCCGTCGGAAATCTGCGGATGAGTTTCGTTCCAGTCCGTCTCCATCACGCCCTTGTCGCGCTGATCCACCACCAGCAGGAAGCCCTGCTCCTGCCAGAAGCGCCGGATCTGCGGCCACACTTGATCGGGGGACTTGCCGTCGACCACGAGCCAGCGCTCGGCGCCGTCCCGCTGGATGTGCATGCCCGAGACGGGCGGCACGACGGTCGGCGCGTTCGGCGCGACTTTCTGTACTTGCTGGAGATCGGAGAGCGAGGCCTGTCCGCCCTGCGGCGGCAGCGAGCGCGAGTCGGATGCTTCGTCGATCAGATTTGGCGGCACGGCGAGAGACACCTGCTTCGAACGCTGATCGCTCTTGTAATTGAACGCATTGGGATTGGTCGAGCCGCATCCCGCCACGATTCCTGCTACCGCGAGCAGCGCAGCCATGCGCGTGGCTGCCCGCGTGGTGAGCTGCTGGGTTACCCGCCTGGTTACACGAAAATCTGTCATGTCTGGAAAGTCCTTCCGCTACGCCACGGGCGTTCTTCCGTGGATCAACCCGTTATTTTACCGATCCCGCGCGCGCAGGTGCAAAAACACGGGATATCCCTCATGACTGGCACTGTGCGATGAATCGGAGAGCCGTGCTTGCATCGATTCACGGTGCCGGCGCAACGCGCAGATAGCCCACCGCATCGACACGGCAACAAATGACAATTTATGACGATTGGCCAAATCGGCGATAGCGGTTTGTGCTCGCGCCAAGCCGCTGATTCGTATTGGAATTTCCCGATGGGCGCAATGTTCGGCGCGCTCTTGCTCAAAAGCAGCCATCTATTGCGAAGCCTAACCATAACCCTAGAATCTCCTCTCAAACAATACGAAAACTCCCAATTTGAGAGAGGGATTCGATGACGAATATCAGACATCCTAAAAATATCGCGCGGGGGCTGGCGATAGGTTCCCTGTTGCTGACGGCGACTGCGACCGCTCATCTCGGCGGCACCGTGCGCGCGTCGGACGAAGCATCGGATGCTGTCATGCGGCGGGCGCAATCGGGCCTGCCGGCCTTCAGCGAAACGACCGACGCGAACGGGATCGTCATCCGCGAATATGTCGATGGAAACGGCGCCGTCTACGCCGTGTCCTGGCGAGGGCCCGCGATGCCGGACATCCAGGCGCTTCTCGGCGCGCATTTCGAGACGTTCAGGGACGGCGCGCTGGCATCGATGGGCACGCTCGGGTTGCACACGGCACAGGTGGCGACGGGAGACCTGGTCGTCGAGAACCACATGCGCCTGCGCGAGTTCAGCGGACGCGCATGGCTCGCGAACGCGCTGCCGCCCGGCATGAACGCGTCGGACATTCAGTAGGAGGCCGCCATGCCCTGCCTCGAAGCGTTTCGTGAAGCCTGCGCGCTGCTGCTCGTCGCGGCGCTCTGTTCGCTGCTGGCTGCCTGCGGCGGCGGTGGCGGAGGAGATGGCGCAGCAAGCGGGGCCAGCGCCCGCGGGACCGCCACCGCCCAACCCGCCTCACCCGCATCTTCGGCTGCACCCGCGCAGGCAAGCGCACCGGACGCGGCGAGCACGGCCGTCGTGCAATCGTCGTTGCCGAACGTGCAGCCCGTCACCGTGTCGCGCACCGCCACCGACACGCGCAACATGCTGCAAACCAGCGTGACGCTCTGCGTGCCGGGTACGAACACCTGCCAGACCATCGACGGCATTCAGGTCGATACCGGATCGCACGGCCTGCGCGTCCTGGCCTCCGCGCTCGATTCGACGATGGCGCTGCCGCCCGTCGCGGGCAGCACGTCCGGCTCGGTGATGGCGGAATGCGCCGTGTTCGGTTCCGGCTACACGTGGGGCGCGGTGCGTCAGGCGGACGTCCGGCTCGCGGGCCAGATGGCGGCCTCGACGTCGGTGCAGATCATCGCCGATCCCGCGGTGCCCGCCGTCGCGCAGGATTGCAACCAGTCGGGACTGTCGATGCTCAACGCAACCACCCTGCGCGGCAACGGCATTCTCGGCATCGGGCCATTCGTCGCCGATTGCGGCGCGAACTGCGCCAGCTCGCCCATGCCGCGCTGGTATTACCAATGCACGGCGGGCGCGTGCGCGGCAAGCCCGCTTGCGGTCGCGCAGCAGGTGACGAATCCGGTCGCGAACTTCGCCACCGACAACAACGGCGTCGTGATCGAACTGCCCGACGTGCCCGATAACGGCGCCTTCAGCGTCAACGGCACGTTGACCTTCGGCATCGGCTCGCAGGCGAACAATGCGCTCGGCTCGGCCACGGTGCTTGCGGCGAATTCGTCGAGCGCCTACGTGACGACGGATTTCGGCGGCGCGACCTATGGCGCGAGTTACATCGACAGCGGTTCGAACGGCCTGTTCTTTCCCTCGACGACGCTCGCACGCTGCGGCGTATGGTTCTGTCCGGCGACGACGCAGTCGCTCAGCGCGACGATCCGCTCGCCGGCAGGCGCGCAAAGCACGGTGAACTTCAGCGTCGCGTCCTCGACGAGCCTGTTCGGCAGCGGCAACTACGCCTTCGACAATCTCGCGGGGCCGTCGAACAGTGGCTTCGCCTGGGGCCTGCCGTTCTTCTTCGGCCGGCGCGTCTTCACGGCGTTCCAGGAACGCGCGACGCCTGCCGGCGCCGGACCTTACTACGCGTTCTGAGCCGCGCATGAAAAAAGCCGTCCCGGTTTGCGCCGGGACGGCTTCAGGATCTGCTTCGAGATCTGCTTCGACAATGCGCCCGAGGCTAGGCCTGCTTCTGCTTCTCTTCGTCGAAGATCTTCTGCGCCAGGTGATAGGCCGAGTTCGCCGCCGGCACACCGCAATACACGGCCGTCTGCAACAGCACTTCCTTGATCTCGTCCTGCGTCACGCCGTTGTTCTTCGCGGCGCGCAGATGCAGCGCAAGTTCCTCGCTGCGATTCAGCGCCACCATCATCGCGATCGTGATGAGGCTGCGCGTGTGCCGCGGCAGGCCGTCGCGCGTCCAGATCTCGCCCCATGCATAACGCGTGATGAAGTTCTGGAAATCGGTCGTGAGTTCGGTGCGGTTCGCGAGCGACCGGTCCACGTGCGCGTCGGACAACACCGCGCGGCGCACCTTCATCCCGGCTTCGTAGCGTTCGTCATCGGTCATGCTCATGCTCCAAGAAAGTCGAGAACGGCGCTGGTGTATTCGTTGCGCTTTTCGATGTTCGACAAATGCGCCGCGTCCAGTTCGAGATAACGCGCGCCTTCGATATAACCCGCCAGCTCGCGGCCCTGCTCGGCGGTCGTCGAGAGATCGTGCGTGCCGGCGATCATCAGCACCGGCAGCGTGATGGTCTTCGCTTCGTCGCGCAGGTCGGCGTCGCGGATCGCTTCGCAATTCGACGCGTAGCCGTCGCCCGACGTATGGCGGAACACATCGCGGATGTTGGCGAGCGCGAGCGGCTCGCGCTCGATGAACGGCGCGGTGAACCAGCGTGCGATCACGGCGTCGGTGAGCGCGGGCATGCCGCCCGGCTCGCGCGCTTTCGCAGCGCGCGGCGTCCACACCGCGTCCGAGCCGATCAGCGCCGCCGTATTCGACAACACGACGCGCGCAAAGCGCTGCGGATGCCGCGCCGCGAGGCCGATGCCGGTGAGACCGCCCATCGACAGCCCGCAGTAGTGCGCGCGCTCGATCTTCAGATGATCCATGAGGCCGATCACGTCGCCGATCAGCTGATCGATCGTGTACGGCCCCGACGGCACGTCCGAGTGACCGTGGCCGCGCGTGTCATAGCGCAGGACCCGGTAGCGCTGCGCGAACGCCTCGATGTTCGGCGTCCACATCGACACATCCGCGCCGAGCGAGTTGGACAGCACGAGCCACGGGGCGCTGTCGCCCGCCGTGGCATCGACGCGATAGTGAAGCCGGGTTCCGTTGACTTCAGCAAGAGGCATGTCTTAACGCTCCTGTTCTTTCGGTTCTTTCAAGTTGGCGTTCGCGATGGCGGCATCGACGAACGACTGCGCCTGTCCGACGTAGTTCGCCGGATCGAGCAAGGATTCGAGTTGTGCGCGCGACAAATGGCGCATCACGGTTTCGTTGGCGGCGAGTGCTTCGAGCAGCGGGCGGCCGTTCGCGACCGCCGCCTTCGATGCCCCTTCCACCAGCTTGTGCGCCTCCATCCGGCCGATGGCATCGCCCAGCGCCAGCATCACCGCTTCGCCGAGCACGAGGCCGTGGGTGGCATCGAGATTCTGTGCGAGCCGTTCCGCGTTCACCTCCAGCCCCGCGACGATGCCGTTGAGATTCGCCACCGCGCCCGCCGCCAGCCGCGCGAGATCGGGCAGCGCTTCCCACTCGGCCTGCCAGCCGCCGAGCGCGCGTTCGTGCTCCTGCACCATGCCGGCGAAGATCGTCGCGACGAGATTCGGCGCGCGCGTCGCGGCCGTCAGCACCGCCGCGCAGCCGACCGGATTGCGCTTGTGCGGCATCGTCGATGAACCGCCCTTGCCCGCCGCCGCCGGCTCCGCGACTTCGCCGACCTCGGTCTGCATCATCAGCGAGATGTCGCGCGCGATCTTGCCGAGCGTGCCCGTCAGCATGCCGAACCAGGCCGCGGCTTCCGCGATGCGGTCGCGCTGCGTATGCCACGGCAGGACGGGCAGCGTCAGATGCAGATCGTCCGCGAGCGACTGTGCGACCGGCAACGCGTGGTCGCGCAGACTCGCGAGCGTGCCCGCCGCGCCGCCGAACTGCAGCACCAGCGCGCGCGCTTTCAGCTCGCCCAGGCGCGCGCGCTGGCGCGTGATGGCGTCGAGCCATTGCGCGAACTTGAGCCCGAGCGTGATCGGCAGCGCCTGCTGCAGCCACGTGCGGCCGATCATCGGCGTCGCGCGGTGCGCCTGCGCCTGCGCGGCGAGCGCCGTGGCGAGCGTGCGCAGGTCGGCATCGAGCTGATCGAGCGCGGCGCGCAGTTGCAGCACCAGTCCCGTGTCGATGATGTCCTGGCTCGTCGCGCCCCAGTGCACATACTTCGCGGCCTCGGCGTCGCGCGCCTTGACCACCGCCGTCAACTGCTTGACGAGCGGAATCGCCAGATTGCCGCCCGCCTGCGCGCCGCTCATCAAGGCTTGCGCGTCGATCTCGTCGGCCTGGCACGCGGCGACGATGGCGTCCACGGCGCTCGCCGGAATCACGCCATGCAGCGCCGACGCACGCGCGAGCGCGGCCTCGACGTCGAGCATCGCCTGCACCGTCGCGCGCGGCGACCAGAGCGCGTTGGCGGCCTCGCTGCCGCAGATCAGATCGGTGAGACGTCCCGTGGCTGCGAACATGCGCTTACACGCGCTCGATGACGATCGCGATGCCCTGGCCCACGCCGATGCACATCGTGCACAGCGCATAGCGGCCGCCCGTGCGATGCAGCTGATAGCTCGCGGTCGTGACGAGACGCGCGCCCGATGCGCCGAGCGGATGGCCCAGCGCGATCGCGCCGCCGTTCGGATTGACGCGGGCGTCGTCATCGGCCACGCCGAGCATGCGCAGCGTCGCGAGCCCTTGCGCGGCGAACGCTTCGTTCAGCTCGATCACGTCCATCTGGTCGATGCTCATGCCGAGGCGCGTCAGCAGCTTCTGCGACGCCGGCGCCGGGCCGATGCCCATCACGCGCGGCGGCACGCCTGCCGTGGCGACGCCGAGAATGCGCGCGCGCGGCGTGAGGCCGTGGCGCTGCGCGCTCTCTTCGTCGGCGATCAGCATGGCGACCGCGCCGTCGTTCACGCCCGACGCATTGCCGGCCGTCACCGAGCCGTCCGGCCGCACGACGCCCTTCAGCTTCGCCAGCGCCTCGAGCGTGGTTTCGCGCGGGTGTTCATCGCGCCCGACGACCAGCGGGTCGCCCTTCTTCTGCGCGATCGTCACCGCGACGATCTCCTGCGCCAGCGTGCCGTCCTGCTGCGCACGGGCCGCCTTCTGCTGCGAGCGCAGCGCGAACGCGTCCTGATCGGCGCGGCTCACCTTGTAGTCGTCGGCGACGTTTTCGGCGGTTTCCGGCATCGAATCAACGCCATATTGCTTCTTCATCAGCGGATTGATGAAGCGCCAGCCGATGGTCGTGTCGTGGATCTCGGCGGTGCGCGAGAACGCGCTCGTCGCCTTGCCCATCACGAACGGCGCGCGGCTCATGCTTTCGACGCCGCCCGCAATCATCAGCGTGGCTTCGCCCGCCTTGATCGCGCGCGCGGCAATGCCGACCGCGTCCATCCCGGAGCCGCACAGGCGGTTGACGGTCGAGCCCGGCGTGCCGACCGGCAGGCCCGCCAGCAACGCCGACATGCGCGCGACGTTGCGGTTGTCTTCGCCCGCCTGGTTGGCGCAGCCGTAGATCACTTCGTCGACCGCGTCCCAGTCCACATCCTTGTTGCGTTCGATGAGCGCGCGCAGCGGCACGGCGCCGAGATCGTCGGCGCGCACTGACGAGAGTGCGCCGCCGTAACGGCCGATCGGTGTGCGGATCGCATCACATACGAAGACGTCTTTCATTGCTTGGCTCCAGTATTGTCTTGTGTATCTCAGGCTCGGGCTTCGGCTTCGGCTCGGGCTCGGTATGCCGTTCAGGCGGCTTCGCTCAGCGGCGCGTACTGCAGCGGCACCTGCGCGAGCTTCTGCAGCTCATCGAACGTCAGGCCTTCCACCATTTCCCGCACGACGAAGCCTTCCGGCGTGACGTCGAACACGGCGAGGTCCGTGTACACGCGATCCACGCACTGCACGCCCGTCACCGGATACGAGCATTGTGCGACCAGCTTGCTTTCGCCCTGCTTGGTCAACAGTTCCATCATCACGTAGACCTGCTTCGCACCGATCGCCAGATCCATCGCGCCGCCGACCGCCGGAATCGCATCCGGCGCGCCGGTGTGCCAGTTCGCGAGATCGCCGTCCGCCGACACCTGGAACGCGCCGAGCACGCAGAAATCGAGATGGCCGCCGCGCATCATCGCGAACGAATCCGCGTGATGGAAATACGCACCGCCCGTGAGCAGCGTGACGTGCTGCTTGCCGGCGTTGATGAGTTCGTCGTCTTCCTCGCCCTTGGCCGGCGCCGGGCCCATGCCGAGCAGGCCGTTTTCGCTGTGCAGGAAGATTTCGCGGTCCGCCGCGAGGTGATTGGCGACGAGCGTCGGCACGCCGATGCCCAGGTTCACGTAGGCGCCTTCGGGAATGTCCGCGGCCACGCGCCGGGCCATTTCGTCACGAGTGAGTTTCTTCATGGCTATATCCTTCGTCAACGTTCATTCAGGCAGCGAGTTCGGCTTGATGCACCGCTTGCGGCACTTCCACCACGCGCTGCACGAAAATGCCCGGCGTCACGATGTTCTCGGGGTCCAGTTCGCCCAGCGGCACGACCTTCGACACCTGCACGATGGCCGTCTTCGCGGCGCTCGCCATGATCGGGCCGAAGTTGCGCGCCGTCTTGCGATACACCAGATTGCCCCAGCGATCGCCCTTGAATGCTTTCACCAGCGCGAAGTCCGCATGCAGCGGCGACTCCAGCACGTAGTGCTTGCCGTCGATCTCGCGCGTTTCGCGGCCTTCCGCGAGCTTGGTGCCGTAGCCCGTCGGCGTGAAGAATCCGCCGATGCCCGCGCCCGCCGCGCGAATGCGCTCGGCCAGATTGCCCTGCGGCACGAGTTCGAGCTCGATCTCGCCCGCGCGATACAACGCGTCGAACACGTGCGAATCGGTCTGGCGCGGGAACGAGCAGATGATCTTGCGCACGCGCTTCGCCTTCAGCAGCGCGGCCAGGCCGATGTCGCCATTGCCGGCGTTGTTGTTGACGATCGTGAGATCGCGCGCGCCCTGCTCGATGAGCGCGTCGATCAGCTCGGACGGCATGCCCGCCGTACCGAAACCGCCGATCATGATGGTCGCGCCGTCGTGGACGTCGGCCACGGCCGAAGCGAGCGAATCGAAAATCTTGTTGATCATTGCCGTTCTTCTCCAGTCTGGACGCCCGCGGTTGCCGCAGGCGTCCGTCCCGTTCCAGGGTTTATCTGCTTGAAAGCCGACTTGCAGCGCATCGTGCAAATCATCGTGCGAACTCTCTTGCCAGCGAATGTTCGATATGCGAACATGGATTCGTTTAGCGAACATCGGCATGGTAGTCCTGCGTTTATTGCCGTGTCAACGAAGCACTGCCGAAGTGCGGGTTTTCACGGAGCCGCCGCTGCTTCGCGCCACCTGGATCATGCCTATGAAACCCTCAGCCTCAGCCGCTCCCGAGATCGACCCGACAGATGCGCCGGATGCACCGGATGCGCAGTCGCGTCCCGGCGACGCGTATGTCCAGTCCTTCGCGCGCGGGCTTTCGGTGATCCGCTCCTTCGACGCCAGCCGTCCCGCCCAGACCCTCACCGACGTCGCCGCGGCCACCGGGCTCACGCGTGCCGGCGCGCGCCGCATCCTGCTGACCTTGCAGGCGCTCGGCTATGTCGAGGCGGACGGCCGCCTGTTCCAACTTACGCCAAAAATCCTCGACCTGGGATTCGCGTACCTGACATCGATGCCCTTTTGGAATCTCGCCGAACCCGTCATGGAAGATCTGGTCGGACAGGTGCACGAGAGCTGTTCGGCGGCCGTGCTGAACGGCGCGGAGATCGTCTACGTGCTGCGGGTGCCGACGCACAAGATCATCACGCAGAACCTCTCCATCGGCAGCCGGCTGCCCGCGTTCTGCACGTCGATGGGCCGGGTCCTGCTCGCCGCGCTCGACGAAACCAGCCTCGACGCCATCCTCGATGCCAATCCGCTGGTGGCGCGCACGCCGCGCACGATCGTCGACCGCGCTGCGCTGAAGGAAGCCATTGCGGTCGTGCGCGCGCAAGGCTGGGCCATCGTCGATCAGGAACTGGAGGAAGGACTGATCTCGATGTCGGCGCCGATCCGCGACCGGCAAGGCCGGGTGATCGCGGCGCTCAACATCAGCGGCAATGCGCAGCGCAAGAGCGCGAAGCAGATGGCGAAGGCCTTTCTCGAGCCCTTGCTGGACGCGGCGCAGCGCGTGTCGGACATGGTTGCGCGGCGCGGCTGATGGTTTTTTCCGCAGGTTGAAGCATTGGACGCAATGAGCGCCATGAACGATCTCGATCTGAACCTGATCCCGTACCTCGTCGCCATCGAGGAGACGCGCAATGTGAGCCGCGCGGCCGAGCGGCTCGGCGTGAGCCAGCCGCGTGTATCGACGGCGCTGGCGCGGCTGCGCGAGTATTTCAACGACCCGCTGTTCGTGCGCACCGCGCGCGGCATGGAGCCGACGCCGCGCACGCTCGCGCTGGTGCCCGCGGCGCGCGAGGCGCTCGCCCGCATCGAGCGCGGCATGCTCGACCGGCAGCATTTCGATCCGGCCACGAGCACGGAAACCTTTTCGATCGCGCTGTCGGATGTCGGCGAGATCGTGTTCCTGCCGCGTCTTCTGCAGGCGTTCGCGCAGCAGGCGCCGAACGCGAACCTGCGCTCGGTGTCGGCTTCGCATGGCGATGTCGGACGCGGGATCGAAGCCGGTGAAATCGATCTGGCCATCGGCTATTTTCCGGATCTGCGCGGCAACAACTTCTTCCAGCAGCGGCTCTTTTCACACCGGTTCATCTGCCTGATGCGGCGTGATCATCCGTTTGCACGCGAACCGCTGACGCTGGAACGCTTTCTCGCCTGCGGACATGCCGTGGTGCGCGCGGAAGGCCGCAGCCAGGAGATCCTCGAGAACCATCTCGACCGCGAACGCGTGCGCCGCCGCGCCGTGCTCGAAACGCCGCACTTCATGAGCCTGCCGTTCATCCTGTCGCGCACCGACCTGATCGCGACGGTGCCGCATGCGATCGGCTTCGCGTACGTCGCCGAACATGCATCGATCACGCTCGCCGAACCGCCGCTCGCGCTGCCGCGCTTCGATCTCAAGCAGCACTGGCATCGCAAGTTCCATAACGACGCCCGCACGAAATGGCTGCGCGGTGTCGTGGCCGCGTTGTTCAACGATGAACTCGACGAATGGCCGAAGTGAGCTTGCCCTCGCTGGCGATGAATCCCGCTAACATCGCAGTTTTATTGCCCGGCAGGAAATGATTGATGGATGCGCTGACCAGTCTGCGGGTGTTTCGCGAGGTCGTCGAGGCGGGCAGCTTCGTGAAGGCTGCCGAGCGCCTCGACATGTCGACCGCCATGACCAGCAAGCATGTCGCGAATCTGGAGCGGCAGTTGCGCGTGCGTCTCCTGAACCGGACCACGCGACATCTCAGTCTCACGGAAGCCGGCAGTGTGTATTTCGAGCAATGCAGCGAGGCGCTCGATATCCTTCAGGCCGCCGAAGCGGCCGTCGGCGCGCAGACGGCGCAGCCGCAAGGCGTGCTCAAGGTGACCGCGCCGGGCTGGTTCGCCAATCCCACTTTTGCTGAACTCGTAGTGGCGTATCAGGCGCGCTATCCCGGCGTGCTGGTGGACCTGCGGCTGGAGAACCGCTTCGTCGATCTGGTCGAGGAAGGCTACGACATGGCGTTGCGCGCGACCTCCGATCCTTCGCCCTCGCTGATCGTCCGGCCGCTGTGCAGGATGCCCTTCATGCTGGCTGGCGCGCGTGGCTATCTGGAGCGGCACGGCCAGCCGCGCCATCCGGACGATCTCGCCCGGCACCAACTGGTGTTGCCGACTTACACCAACATCGAATCGGTGACGCTGACCGGACCAGACGGTGCCTTCACGGTGAAGCATCAGGCCGTGCTCAAGACCAACGACACCGCGATGGCGCTCCAACTCGTGCGCGCCGGACTCGGGCTCGCGTACTTTCCGGCGTGGATCGCGGAACCGGAATTTGCGTCAGGAACGCTGCTGCGGGTGCTGCCGGACTATTCGGCGTTCGCGCCATCGGTGTACGCGGTGTACACCAGCCGCAAGTTCATGACGAGCAAGGTGCGGACCTTCATCGATTTCCTCTCCGACGCGCTCAGCGAACGCCCGCCTTATTAGGATTACTCGTATTCGTGCTTGAGGGACGACGTGACATCATCGCGCCGCTTCCCTGAGCGTGCGCGCGACCTGGTGTGTCGTGGGTGTGTCGCGATCTCGCGCGTCGCCGGGACCTTCCCTCACTTCGTCTGTCACGAGGTTTGCGCGACATGGATTTTTCCTGGCTTCCCCTGGTGTTCGGGCTGTGCCTGCTGGCGTTCGTAATGTTCGTGTGCCGCACGGTCAATGCAGCTTGCGGCGTTCCGCGATGGAACGGCGCGCTGTTCTTCTTTGCACTCTGTTGTCTGGCGATGCTGCTGGACTTCGCCCTCACGATGATCTTTGCTTCGGCCAGCTTCTACGAGCGGACGGAGTATGAGCGTTATGCATCGCGGGGCGACTGGGGTGAGCGGGCCGTGACTTACCTGATCCAGTTGACGATCGCGCTGGCGCTGGCGGTGCGGTTCCGAAGGCGTCAGCGCTTCGCGCGATGTCGTGCGGGTGGAAGTGCGAGGGCTTGCGCGCAGTGTCCGCCGGAGCGACGCGCGCAGTGCAAGCGGCGTGATGTCGTGCAGATCCAGACGTCGGCTTATACGCGGTCGGAGTTGCGGCTTAAGGGATCTCGAACGGTGACTGTTTGTGCGCGTTGAGCCCGTTTTCCTGAGCCAAATTTCACATCTGCAACCTAGACATCCAATGAGACGACATGCACCTATCGCGGCCGCTGCGGCCGCGATCATCCTGACCGCATGCGGCGGCGGTGGCAGCGACAACGGGCCGTCGACACCCGTTTCCACGGCTTCTGCGGCAGGGCTTTACTCGGGCAATACAGACAGCAACCGGCAAGCCTCTGTACTCATTCTCGACGACGGACGCCTGTATTCGATCTACGCCGTCGCTGGCAATACGGACTTTATCGCGGGCGGGGTCATCGGAGCGGTCGCGTCGAGCAACGGCAAGTTGTCCAATGGCAGCGGCATCGACTACAACCTCGAGGGTCAAGGCAGTAGCGCAGTCACGCTATCAGGCGCTTACTCTGCGAAAGCCTCTCTCAACACCACGATCCTCTACGCGAACGGAGCGAAGACCACCTTCGTCGGCACGTACGATCCAAGCTACGACACCGTGCCGATGCAGGCCACGGTCACGGGTACCTTCAAGGGAGAAAGCGTGACCAGCGGCGGCAACGATCGAAACGTCACGCTGACGGCAGACGCCACCGGTTCGATCACGGGTACAGGCACGAGCTGCAGTTTCACCGGGTCCATCAAGCCGCATGCGTCAGGCAACGTCTACGACCTGACGATCAGCTTCGGTGGCGGCAACTGCGCCTATCCGAACACCACTGCATCGGGTGTTGCGGTCATGACTGGAACGACCATGCGTGCCGAACTTCAGACGCTTCAGTCGCCGACGAAAGCGGGCGTGCTCTTCGTTGGCGCTCGACAGTAGGTAACCGGTGGCAGGCCGCTTGCGGCCTGCTCGCCGCCACGCTACAATCGCCGTTCTTTGCTACACACCCTGCTGCCACGCAGCGCAGTTCGGGATCGTGGCGAAGGGTCAGACGGCAACGGCGGACCTTTCGCAAAGGCAATCGGGGCGTAGCGCAGCCTGGTAGCGTACCTGCATGGGGTGCAGGTGGTCGGAGGTTCAAATCCTCTCGCCCCGACCAGTACAAAAAAAGGCTCTCTGGTCTCCACCAGAGAGCCTTTTTCTTTGTCGCTTCCATCAAGCTTGAAAAGAACCCGCTTGGGAATCTGAAGAACCGTTACGTACACACGGCGAGCAAGAACAATGGCGTATAACAAGCTCAACAACCCGCGCGCATTTCCCGGCAATAGCAACTTCGGGATGTCGCTCCGGGACTATTTCGCCGGTCAGGCCCTGGCGGGCGACATGGCAGACGACACCTTGTCGAACGATGCCTCCTCCGAGTTTCTCGAAGAGCGCGCGCAGCTTTACTACCGTCTCGCCGATGCCATGCTCAAGGCCCGCGCGGAAGAGGAAGCCCTCTCCAGTACCGGCGCGATGATGGGCTTCAGCGTCTGACAGTCGAAAGCCTTTTGGCGGCTGTCGAAGGTCACGGCTTTAAGGCTTAATGCTCATACGTTAAGCACGAAAAAAGACTTGTCAATCAGCTATTTAAGCTCTAGTCTTAAGGTGACGCATAAGGATTGGCGCGCATGCTCACGACCGTTTCCACGCCCTTGCAATCCGGGCGAATTTCTTCTGATCGACCTTTCTCCCGTTTGCGCGAGGAAGTCTCGAAATGGTTCGATTCCACGAGTCACGCGCGCGTTTCGCGCTACGGGCGCATCTATCCCGGCGGCAGCCGCTACGTATGTCTGAGCGCGCCCAAGCCCGGCGGTCAATACGCACTCTATTTCTTCCATCATGGCGATGACGACTGGCGCATCTATCCGCCGTCGGGTGTCGGACCGAGCATCGTTTATTGCTCAGTCGACGTCAAAGCGCCCGCCCCTTCAGCCGCTCGCGCCGCGCTTCGCCCGAAGCGACGCTTGCGCGCCGCCCTCAAGTCCTAGCTCCTGACGGCGAGGAGCGTCTGCCCGGTGATGGCCTCATCGATGGCGCGCTGATACACCTTTGCAACCTCCGCAGCGGCAATGCCCTGCGATGGATCCTTGCCCATCGATTCGAGCGTCTCCGCGACCCACCCCGGACTCACCACGTTCACGCGCAACGCGCCTTGCAGCTCGAGCGCCGCGACCCGCACGAAACCCTCGAGCCCCGCATTGACGATGCTCACCGCAGCCGCGCCGATCATCGGTTCCTGCGCCAATGTGCCGCTCGTCAGCGTGATCGAGCCGCCGGCCTCGACATGTCCGCGTGCACAGCGCACGAGGTTCACCTGACCCATCAGTTTGTTGGCGAGGCTGAAGGCATAGTCCGCGTCGTCCAGCGCATCGAGGGGCTTGAACTTCGCTGCCCCGCCGACACACACCACTGCACCGACCATCCCCACTCGTTCATACAGGGCGACGATGCTCGCCTTGTCCGACAGATCCACGGCTTCATCAGAGCCCTTGCGGCTCGCGGTGATCACTTCGTGCCGGGCTTCGAGAAGCCGTTTGATTTCGGTGCCCAGCAGACCGGTTGCGCCAACGAGCAGTACTCGCATAAAGCCTCCTGAATCGATAGGACGGGACGGGACAAGCAGGCGTATCGTACTGCGCCGGTGTGCGGCATGCAGCGCATGAACTCGGCCGCGCAGCCGCGCCAACGCTTTTTGCGCAGACAAAAAAATGCCGCGACGAATCGCGGCATTGCGGTACCTTCACGACGCAAGCGCATCGACCATCCGCAGACGGCCTTCAGCCGCCCAGCAAATCGATCACCTTAAGAATGTCCTTGCGCAACTGATCGACATCGAGCGATCCCTGCGCCGCTTGCGGATCGCCCGGCATGCCCTCGGCTTCGGCTTCGTCGGCGCTTGCACGGCCTTGCGAATCGAGGCGATTGCGCGCTCCGTTGATCGTGAAGCCCTGCTCGTATAGCAGATCGCGGATGCGCCGGATCAGCAGAACCTCGTGATGCTGATAGTAGCGGCGATTGCCGCGCCGCTTCACCGGCCTCAGCTGCGTGAACTCCTGTTCCCAATAGCGCAGCACGTGAGGCTTGACGCCGCACAGTTCGCTCACTTCGCCAATCGTGAAATAACGCTTGGCCGGGATAGGAGGCAAGACGACTTTTTCCATCGTCGATCAACCATCGTGGTTATTGATGTCGATTGAAGCGCGGTGGTCAGCAGCAGCGGAAAGCGCGGATCAAGCCGCATGCCTTCCGTGAATCAGGGATCAACGTGCGAGATCCGTCTCCGCTCCCGTTTCAACCAGCGCCTTCAGCTTCTGACTTGCATGAAACGTGACGACCCGCCGCGCCGCAATGGGAATGGCCTCGCCGGTCTTCGGATTACGCCCGGGACGCTGCGGCTTGTCGCGCAACTGGAAATTGCCGAAGCCGGAGAGCTTGACGCTCTCGCCGCTCTCCAGCGCGTCGCGAATGACTTCGAAGAAAGCTTCGACCATGTCTTTCGCCTCGCGCTTGTTCAAGCCGACGTGGTCGAACAGCATCTCCGCCAGTTCGGCTTTCGTGAGCGTCGGCGTATCGCCAGGCGCGCTCGAGGTCGGGATATCTCGGGTCATGGCGCTGCGCTGCGCCGAAAGAAGGGCTTCGAAATCACTCGAGTTCATTTGGTTCATATCGGTAAAACGGCGCGTAACACGCTTGAGACTTTGGGCGTTGTGCGGATGGGCCGACTCCAGAGGAAGGCTATCCGCGCAATCGCGCGCCGTGTACTCGAGTCAGACGATCCACCAGGGTTTTGATGGCCGTATCGACTGTTTCGTCCTGAAGCGTGCCGCCAGTATCTTGCAACGTTACACGGAAGGCAAGACTTTTCTCGTGCGTGCCCAACCCTCCGGAAGTATTTGATTTTGGACGAAATTCGTCGAAAAGCGCAACCCTCGTGACGTGCCTGCAGGCGGGTTCCGAACGGGCGTTTTCGAGCTCGTCGAGCAGCGCCCGAACCGGCACGTCCTGGTCCACGACAACCGCGATATCGCGTCGCACCGGCGGGAATTTCGACACCTCGGACGTCGCCGGCAGCGCGCGTTCCATCAACGCTTCGGCATCGACTTCGAAGACGACCGGCGCATGCGGAAGGTCATACTTTTGCAGCCAGCGCGGATGCAGTTCGCCGATCCAGCCCACCGCGCGCCCCGCTACCTCGATACGCGCGCTGCGTCCCGGATGCAGCGCCGGATGCTCGGCCTTCACGAAGCGCGGCACAACCGGCGCGAACAGCGCCTCGACGTCGCCCTTGACGTCGAAGAAGTCGACATTGCGGGTCGCCGCGCCCCATTGCTCCTCGATGACCGGGCCATAAGCGAGGCCGCCGATCATCTTCGGCTGCGCATAGCCTTGCACGCTGAGTTCGCCTGCCTGCACGGATGCATCGCGATGAAACACGCGGCCCGCCTCGAACACGCGGATACGCTCGGCGCGACGGTTCAGGTTATGACGCAGCACTTCGATCAGGCTGCCGAAGAGCGTCGTGCGCATCACCGAGAGCTGGCTCGCGATCGGGTTCAGCAGCTTGATGGGCTGATCGTTGCCGGCGAAGTCCTTCTCCCACTCGGCATCGACGAAACTGAAGTTCACCGTCTCCGAGTAGTCGCGCGCGGCCACCGCGTGACGCAGCACGTGGATCGAACGGCGGGTCTCGTCGGTGCGGCGCATTTCGCTGTGCGCGACCGGCGGACGCGCCGGAATCTTTTCGAAACCATAGATGCGCGCGACTTCCTCGATCAGGTCTTCCTCGATCTCGATGTCGAAGCGATACGGCGGCGGCGTGACCTTGAAGGTATCGCCGTCGCGCTCGAATGCGAGGTTCAGGCGCGTGAAGATCTGCGCGATCTCCTCGGCGCCGATCTCCACACCGATGATGCGATGCGCGCGCGACACGCGCATGGCCACCGGATTGCGCTCGGGCACGTTGACGATCTGGTCGTCGACCGGACCCGCCGCGCCGCCACAGATGTCCAGGATCAGGCGCGAGATGATTTCGATGTGCTCGACGGTCGTCGAATAATCGACGCCGCGCTCGAAGCGATGCGCGGCATCGGTCGAGAAGTTGTACTTGCGCGCGCGGCCGCGAATGGCGTCGGGCCACCAGAACGCGGCTTCGAGATAAATGTGGGTGGTATCCAGCGACACCGCCGTGCTGTCGCCGCCCATGATGCCCGCGAGACTTTCGACATGACGGTCATCGGCGATCACGCCGACGGTTTCATCGAGCTCGACGGTGTTGCCGTTCAGGAGCTTCAGCGACTCGCCCTGCTTGCCCCAGCGCACTTCGATCGCGCCGTGGATCTTGTCGAGATCGAACACGTGCGACGGACGGCCGAGTTCGAGCATCACGTAGTTCGAGATGTCGACGAGCGCGGAAATGCTGCGCTGGCCCGCGCGTTCGAGCCGCTCGACCATCCATTGCGGCGTCTTCGCGTGCGCGTTCACGCCGCGAATCACGCGGCCGGAAAAGCGGCCGCACAGGTCCGGCGCGAGGATCTTCACGGGCAGCTTTTCATCGAGCTTGACCTCGACTGCCGGCACCTCGAGCGCCTTCAGCGGCGCACCGGTGATCGCGGCGGTTTCGCGCGCGACGCCATACACCGACAGGCAATCCGCCTTGTTCGGCGTGAGCTTGATCTCGAAGACCGTGTCGTCGAGATTGAGCGTCTCGCGGATGTCCTGGCCGACTTGTGCATCGGCGGGCAGGATCAGCAGGCCGCTGTGATCTTCCGACAGCTTCAGTTCGCGCGCCGAGCACAGCATGCCCTGGCTATCGACGCCGCGCAGCTTCGCGGGCTTGATCACGAACGGCTCGCCGCCCGCTTCGGCCGGCGGCAGCACGGCGCCCATCAGCGCGACCGGCACCTTGATGCCCGGCGCCACATTCGGCGCACCGCACACGATGTTCAACTGCTCGCCCGTGCCAGCATCGACCTGACAGACGTTGAGCTTGTCCGCGTTCGGATGCTTCGCGACTTCGAGCACCTGGCCCACGACGATCTTCGTGGTGGGCGGCGCGACCGGCCGCAGGTCTTCGACTTCGAGGCCGGCCATGGTCAGCGCGTGCGCGAGTTCGTCGGTGGAGAGCTGCGGATCGACGAAGCTGCGGAGCCAGGATTCTGGGAATTGCATGGATGTCTACGTTCGAAATGTTTGGAGTCTCGGGTCCGGCTTCGGCGGGTGCGAGCAGCCGGACGTCGCGGGCCGTGCGTGCTTCAGGCGAACTGGCGCAGGAAGCGCAGGTCGTTCTCGAAGAACAGACGCAGGTCTTGCACGCCGTAGCGCAGCATCGTCAGGCGCTCGAGGCCGCTGCCGAACGCAAAGCCGATATAGCGCTCCGGATCGAGGCCCATGTTGCGGATGACGGTGGGATGCACCTGGCCCGAGCCGGAGATTTCCAGCCATTTGCCCGCGTTCTTGCCGTGCTCGAACATCATGTCGATCTCGGCCGACGGTTCCGTGAACGGAAAATACGACGGACGGAAGCGCACGAGAATGTCGTCGCGCTCGAAGAACTTCTTCAGGAAATCGGTGTAGGCGCCCTTCAGGTCGGCAAAGCTGATGTTCTCTTCGATCCACAGGCCTTCGACCTGGTTGAACATCGGCGAGTGCGTGGCGTCGCTGTCCACCCGGTACGTGCGGCCCGGCACGATCACCTTGATGGGCGGCTTGTTCATGCGCGCGTAACGCACCTGCATCGGGCTCGTGTGCGTGCGGAGCAGGAGCGGCCGGCCGTCGGCATCCTGGCCGTCGACATAGAACGTGTCCTGCATCGAGCGCGCCGGATGGTTTTCCGGGCTGTTCAACGCGGTGAAGTTGTACCAGTCGGTTTCGATCTCGGGACCGTCGGCGACGTCGAAGCCGATCGAGCGGAACACCTGCTCGACGCGTTCCCACGTGCGCATCACCGGATGCAGCGTACCGGCGCCGGCGCCGCGGCCGGGCAAGGTGACGTCGATGGCTTCCGCCGCGAGACGCTGGTTGAGCAACGCATCGGCCAATGCCTGGCGACGCGCGGTCAGCGCAGCTTCGACCTGCTGCTTCGCCTGGTTGATGCGCGCGCCTTCGGTCTTCTTCGCTTCGGGATCGAGCTTGCCCAGGCCCTTCAGCAAGTCGGTCAGCGCGCCCGACTTGCCGAGAAAGCGCGCTTTCTCGTTTTCGAGCGTGTTGGCGTCGGTGGCGTGTTCAAAGGCGCTTTTCGCGTCCGCGACAATCTGATCCAGATCCATTGATCCCATCTTCTTAACGTCGAAGTTCAAACAGAGGTTCGGTTTTGCTCATCCACGCCGGTACGCGCGCATGCGATGTGCAAAACCGTCCGACCAACAAAAACGGGGCTCGGTGAGAGCCCCGTTTTCTGCCTTCGCGCCGCCGTCAACAACCCGGCGACGAGAAGGCGAACCACGCAGTACTAATTTCGCAATTAGGCTGCAACGGCGGCTTTCACCTGCTTCACGATCGCAGCAAAAGCAGCCTTGTCGAACACAGCCATGTCAGCCAGCACCTTGCGGTCGAGTTCGATCGAAGCCTTTTTCAGGCCGTTGATGAACACGCTGTAGGTCATGTCATGCTGACGCACCGCTGCGTTGATACGCGTGATCCACAGTGCGCGGAACACACGCTTCTTGTTGCGGCGATCGCGGTAGGCGTATTGGCCAGCGCGCATGACCGCCTGCTTGGCGATGCGATAGACGTTATTGCGACGGCCGCGGTAACCCTTGGCCAGACGGATGATCTTCTTGTGACGGGCCCGTGCGGTAACCCCACGTTTTACTCGAGGCATGTTGCGCTCCTTAAGTTAAGTTGAGGTTAGGCGAACGGCAGCATTGCGCGGACGGAGTTCAGATCGGAATCATGAACGGCCGTGGCGCCACGCAGATGGCGTTTGTTCTTGGTGGTTTTCTTGGTAAGAATGTGGCGCTTGAACGCTTGACCGCGCTTGACGGTACCGCCCGGACGCACCACGAAGCGCTTTGCAGCGCTCTTCTTGGTCTTCATCTTCGGCATGAAACTACTCCAGTTTATTAGATGGTCATGGGTGTGCGGCTGATCCGTCCATGCTGGCCAGGACCCCTTCCCGCCCTTCGAAACCCACGCTCCACTTGTTTGCAGACGACTCGGTGAAGAGTCGCCGCTTTTCATGACCGGCGTCACCGAGATGACGCCGGCCTGAAACTGCCGGCAATGCCGCGCCGACCGCCATTCGACGGCGCGCGATCCATTGCTTGTTGCTTGAGGTTACTTGCCCTTCTTTTTCGGGGCCAGCACCATGATCATCTGACGCCCTTCCATCTTCGGCATCTGCTCGACCTGGCCGAATTCGTCGAGATCCGACTTCAACCGTTCCAGCATGCGCATGCCGATTTCCTGGTGCGCCATTTCACGACCGCGGAAACGCAAGGTGATTTTCGTCTTGTCGCCGTCTTCGAGGAAGCGGGTGAGGTTGCGCAGCTTGACGTTGTAGTCACCGTCATCCGTGCCGGGGCGGAATTTGACTTCCTTCACCTGCACGATCTTCTGCTTCAGCTTCGCCTCGTGTTGCTTCTTCGCTTCCGAGTATTTGAACTTGCCGTAATCCATCAAACGGCAGACAGGCGGGGAAGCCTGCGGCGCGATTTCGACGAGATCCACATCGAGCTGTTCCGATTGACGGAACGCGTCGGCCAGTTTCACGATTCCGAGCGGCTCGTTGTCCACTCCGACCAAGCGCACTTCCGGTGCGGTAATCTCACCGTTGATGCGATGTGACGACTTATCAGTAGCGATGTTACGTTTCCTCTAAAAATTAAAAAACAAGCCGCGCTGCGAGTGACTTACCTGAACGCCCGCACATCCTGCTGCAGACGCTCCAGAAATGCGTCGACCGGCATCACGCCCAGATCGACACCGCCACGAGCACGCACGGCTACGGTTTGCGCATCACGCTCTTTATCGCCGACAACCAGCAAATACGGCACCTTCTTCAGCGTGTGCTCGCGTATTTTATAGCTAATCTTCTCATTGCGCAAATCGCACTCGACTCTAAGCCCTTGTTTTTGCAACGATTGGGCCAGATTCGCGGCATATTCTGCCTGACTTTCGGCAATATTGAGCACGACTGCCTGCGTCGGCGCGAGCCACGGCGGCATGGCGCCGGCGTGGTGTTCGATCAGAATCCCGAGGAAACGCTCCATTGATCCGACGATTGCACGGTGGAGCATCACCGGACGCCGGCGGCTGTTGTCTTCGGCGACATATTCAGCGCCCAGACGCTCCGGCAACACCATGTCGAGCTGCAGGGTGCCGCATTGCCACGAACGGCCCAGCGCGTCCTTGATGTGGTACTCGATCTTCGGACCGTAGAACGCGCCCTCGCCCTCGAGCTCTTCCCATTCCAGACCGCACGCGGTCAGCGCCTCGCGCAGGCCTTGCTCGGCGCGATCCCAGGTTTCATCGCTGCCCGCGCGCTGCTCGGGACGCAGCGACAGCTTGATGGCGATGTGATCGAAGCCGAAATCCTTGTACACGCTCATGGCCAGCGTGTTGAACGCGATGGACTCCGCGATGAACTGGTCTTCGGTGCAGAAGATGTGCGCATCGTCCTGAACGAAGCCGCGCACGCGCATCAGGCCGTGCAGCGCGCCCGACGGCTCATTGCGGTGACACGACCCGAACTCCGCGTAACGCAGCGGCAGATCGCGGTACGAGCGCAGGCCGTGATTGAACACCTGCACGTGACCCGGGCAGTTCATCGGCTTGATGGCGTAGTCGCGCTTCTCCGACTCGGTCGTGAACATGTTTTCACGATAGTTCTGCCAGTGACCCGAGGCTTCCCACAGCGAACGGTCCATGACCATCGGGGTCTTGATCTCGAGATAGCCGGCCTCGTTCACACGACGGCGCATGTATTGCTCGACCTGCTGCCACAGCGACCAGCCCTTCGGATGCCAGAACACCATGCCGGGCGCCTCGTCCTGCAGATGGAACAGGTCGAGTTGCTTGCCAAGCTTGCGGTGATCGCGCTTCTCGGCTTCTTCCAGCATGTGCAGATAGGCTTCCTGGTCTTCCTTTTTGGTCCAGGCGGTGCCGTAGATGCGCTGCAGCTGCTCGTTCTTCGAGTCGCCACGCCAGTAGGCGCCCGCGAGCTTCATCAGCTTGAAGACCTTGAGCTTGCCGGTGGACGGCACGTGCGGGCCGCGGCACAGATCGGTGAAACCACCGTGCGAATACAGCTTGATTTCGTCGCTTTCGGGGATCGACTCGATGATCTCGGCCTTGTACTTCTCGCCGATGCTCTTGAAGTACTCGACGGCCTCGTTGCGCGACACCACGCGGCGCGACACGGGCTCGTCCTTCTTGACGAGTTCCTGCATGCGCTTTTCGATCTTCTCGAGATCTTCGGGGGTAAACGGCCGGCTGTAGGAGAAGTCGTAGTAGAAGCCGTTGTCGATGACCGGTCCGATGGTCACCTGCGCCTCGGGGAACAGGTCCTTCACCGCATACGCCAGCAAATGCGCGGTGGAGTGGCGCACGACATCGACGCCTTCCGGGTCCTTGTCGGTGACGATGGCAAGCGATGCATCGCGGTCGATCAGGAAGGAGGTATCGACGAGTTCGCCGTTGAGCTTGCCGGCGAGCGCGGCCTTGGCGAGGCCCGCACCGATCGATGCCGCGACTTCCGCGACGGTCACCGGGTGGTCGTATTGACGGACCGACCCATCAGGCAAACGTACCGAAACCATATCGTTCTCCAGAACGCCGGCGCACGCCAGGCGATGTCGTTTGAGGCTTGCCTCGCGATCTCACGTCGAGAAATCGGGAGACAAAAAAAATGCGGCCCCGCTATCGAGGGGCCGCATTCACTTTTCACACTTACCGCGAAACAATTTGGCAGAAGGCGAATTAGGTCCTCGACTAGCGTCGCTCCGAAACTGTTTCGGTCAACGTTCGACGTGCCATTTTCATTCGCCTTTTGCACTGAGCGCCATGCAGACGCCCTTCGCGGTTTGAAAACCCGCGAACCGGAGTCCGCAAGCCTTCTTTTTCGTTGGTAGGCTCGATTGGACTCGAACCAACGACCCCCACCATGTCAAGGTGGTGCTCTAACCAGCTGAGCTACGAGCCTGAAAGAAGTGAGATTATATGGAGTATTTCGAACCTTGGCAAGGGTTTGTCCGGAGAAACTTCAAGTTTATTCGCCGAACCGCGGATCTTTCGGTGAATTCCGCTGCGGGGCAAGTCAGGCGGAATTCACCGAGACGGCATTTCACGCACGCCGCGACGCGCGGATCACGCCCGGCACTTCGCCCAGCAACGTGCAGGCGCGCTGGATCTGCGCGGCGCTCGACACTTCCACCGTGAACTGCATGTACGCGACATTGCGGCGGCTCTGGCTCTTCACGCCGATCACGTTGATCTTCTCGCGCGCGAACACTTCCGAGATATCCCGCAGCAAACCTTGCCGGTCGGTCGACTCCACCGACAGATCCACCGGATAAACCGATGAGCCGCGCCCGTTCATCACCTCCGCCGACCAGGTCGTATGCAGCACGCGCTCCGGCGAGCGCTGCGCCATGCGCTTGAAGGTCGTGCAGTCAGTGCGATGGACCGACATGCCTTTGCCGCGCGTCACGAATCCGGCGATCGGGTCCGGCGGCGCGGGGCGGCAGCAACGCGCCAGTTGCGTCAGCAAGGCATCGACGCCGACGACGAGCACGCCCGTCGACGCGCCATGAGCCACGCTCTGCCCGCTGCTGCGTTTCTCGAACTGCTCGGGCGCTTCCGGTTCGGGCTCGGGCGGCGGCGCGTCGGAGAGCGCCTGCTCGATGTTGCGCAGGCTGAACTCGTCCTTGCCGACGACCGCGTACAACTCCTCCGGCGTCTTGAAGCCGAGCTTCGTGGCCAGTTGATCGAGGCTGACGGACGTCTTGCCTTCGCGCTGCAGCGTCTTTTCAACGATCGTCCGGCCCGCCGCGATGGTCTCCGCCGCGTCCGCCGCAAGGAACCACGAGCGCACCTTCTGCCGCGCCCGCGGGCTGTGCAGATAGCCGAGCTGCGGGTTGAGCCAGTCGCGCGAGGGGCCGCCCTCCTTCACCGCGACGATCTCGACCGTCTGGCCGTTCTGCAGTTGCGTATTGAGCGGCACCATTGCGCCGTCGACACGTGCGCCACGGCAACGATGTCCCAGCTCGCTGTGCAGGTGATAAGCGAAATCGACCGGCGTCGCGCCGTGCGGCAGCGCGATCACGCGAGCCTGCGGCGTCAGCACGTAAATGTGGTCGTCGTCGAGCGTGGCGTCGCGCAGATGCTGCCAGCCGCGCTTTTCCGGCTCCGCATCGCCCTCGCCGTCGCCTTCCACGTCGTCCTTCCAGGCCAGCAGCTGACGCAGCCACGCGATCTTCTCGTCGTATTTCTCGCTCGCGGTCACCTGGCCCGCGTAACCGCGCGCGCCCGCTTCCTTGTAGCGCCAGTGCGCCGCCACGCCGTACTCGGCGAACTGATGCATCTCCTGCGTGCGGATCTGCACTTCGAACGCGCGCCCGTCGTCGCCGATCACGACCGTGTGCAGCGACTTGTAGCCGTTCGGCTTGGGCCGGGATATGTAGTCGTCGAACTCGCGTGGAACCGGCTGCCACAGGTTGTGCACGATGCCGAGCACGGTGTAGCAATCCTTGATGTCGCCGACGATCACGCGAAACGCGCGCACGTCGTTCAGCTCCGAGAAGTCGAGATGCTTGCCGCGCATCTTCTTCCAGATGCTGTAGATGTGCTTCGGCCGGCCGCTCACTTCGGCCTTGATGTGCGCCGTGTCCAGCTCGCGCTGCAGGCGCGCGATCGCCTCGGTCACATAGCTTTCGCGTTCGACGCGCTTTTCGTCGAGCAGCTTGGCGATGCGCTTGTACGTGACCGGATCCTGGAAGCGGAACGAGAGGTCCTCCAGCTCCCACTTCAGTTGCCAGATGCCGAGCCGGTTGGCGAGCGGCGCGTAGATCTCGAGGGTTTCGCGCGGCACGTCCGGCGGCGGATCGATCTTGTGCGCGGCGTGAAAGCGCAAGGTCTGCACCCGCGACGCCAGCCGGATCAGCACCACGCGAATGTCCTGCGCGAACGCCAGCAGCATCTTGCGCAGCGACTCGACCTGCGCGCGACGGGCGGCCTGCGCGTCGCGGGTATCGGGAAACTCGGCCAAGGTCGCGCGCGAACTGACCGAACCGAGCCTCAACAGCTTGCGCACATCGCCGACGAGACGCTGCACTTCCGGACCGAAGCGCTCGGTGATGAGCTTTTCGGGATCGTCCAGATGCGGCGCCAGCGCAAACAACGCCGCCGCCGCGACCGCGTGCGCATCGACATTGAGCGTCTGCATGATGCGTGCAGTGCCCACCGCGTGCTCCGCGAGCAGTTCGCCCGTGGACAGCCGGGCGTCCCGCGCGTGCTCGTGCACGAACGCGAGCGCGTCGTCGATGGACGGCTCGGGCCAGGTCTCGGTGGGAACGGCGGTCTCGCTCATGCGGGAAATGCGACTGCTTCAGCCGATACGAAAGTTCAGGTGCGCTGCGCCGCGACCACGACGACTTCGACGAGGCAGGCCGGATTCGCCAGCTTGGCCTCGACGGTGGCACGCGGCGGCGCGTTGCCGTCGGCGACCCATGCATCCCACACCGCGTTCATGCCGGAGAAATGCACGAGATCGGAGATATAGATCTGCACCGACAGCAAATGCGCCTTGTCGCTGTTCGCCTCTTCCAGCAGACGGTCGATGTGGCCGAGCACCTCACGCGTCTGGCCGGTGATGTCCTGGTCCGTGTCCTCGGCGATCTGGCCAGCGAGATAGACCGTACCGTTATGAATGGCGGTTTCGGACAAACGCGGGCCGACGTGATGACGAATGACTGCCATGATGGATTCCTGACGTTGATTGATGGAAAGAAACGATCGATGAAGCCGGGCGGCTCAAGCCAAGCCCGATATTATGCCCCGCTGCTGCCGTCGCCCAGAAAGAACCCTTTGGCAATGGCGATTTGATCTTCGGCAAGAAACGCCGGCGCGTGGCCCACGCCAGGAATCTCGACGCTCGTCACCGACTGCCCCGTTTTCACCATCCGTTCGACGGTTTCGCGCGAGAGCAGATCGGACGTCTCGCCGCGCACGACCAGCACCGGCGACGCGATGGACGCTACCGAATGCCACAGGAACGCCTCATACGCGGCGGCCTGCTCCTCGGTCACCGACGCAAACGGCGTGGCGATGGCCGGGTCATAGTGGAAGGTCCACGCGCCGTCGCGCTCGCGCAGCAGCGGCGTGTTGATGCTGGCCCATTCCGCGTCGCTGAGCGGCCCGAAGCTCGCCGCGAGTTCCGCCGCACGCCGCACGCCCTCTTCGAGCGAAGCAAAGCGCGCCGGCTTGCCCAGATATTCGCCGATACGCCCGAGCGCGACCGGCTCGATATGCGGTCCGACATCGTTCAGGAGCAGCTTGCGGATGGGCGAGTCCGGCAGTCCGCCGAGCGCCATGCCGATCAGTCCGCCCATCGACGTGCCGAACCAGTCCACCGTTTCCACATTGAGCCGCGCGATCAGCGTGACCATGTCCGCGACGTATTGCGGCACGCCGTAGTAACGCGGGTCCGCCAGCCAGCCCGAGAGCCCGCGCCCGGCGACATCCGGACACACGACCCGATACTCGTGGGCGAACGCCTTCGCGAGCTTGTCGAAGTCGCGTCCCGAGCGCGTGAGGCCATGCACGCAGAGCAGCACGCGGGGGTTCGACGGGTCGCCCCATTCCGTGTACGCCACGCGATGCAGCCCGCCCGGACTCGCGCATTGCACGAAGCGCTGGCGCGGCTCGCTCAGCTCCGGGTGAACGGGTTCGACGACGATCGGTGCGGTCATGAAGCGGTCCTCGCGATGAGATTGCAGTTGGTGACTTGGATTGCAACGATTGTACGGCGCGTGGCGCCCGCCGGAATTCCGCTGGCCGAACGGACGACCCTGGAAGAACCATCGGCGCGAAGAGCAAAAAGCAAAACGGGCGCAGCCCGAAAGCCGCGCCCGTTCGAGATCCGGCGCTTAAACCGCGTGCCCGAGCGTCACTTCACGCCCGAGACATCCAGCGGCGCACCCGTCTTCTGCTGGATTTCCTCGGCCGACACGCCGTCCGCCAGCTCGACCAGCCGCAGTCCGTTCTCCGTGACGTCGATCACGCCGAGATCCGTGATGATGCGGTCCACGACGCCCACGCCCGTCAGCGGCAACGAGCATTCTTCGAGGATCTTGTGCTGGTCGCCCTTGGCGACGTGCTCCATCAGCACGACCACCTTCTTGACGCCGGCGACCAGGTCCATCGCGCCGCCCATGCCCTTGATCATCTTGCCGGGGATCATCCAGTTGGCCAGGTCGCCCTTCTTGCTGATCTGCATGGCGCCCAGGATCGCCAGGTTGATGTGGCCGCCGCGAATCATCGCGAACGAATCCGCCGACGAAAAAATCGACGAGCCCGGCAACGTGGTCACGGTCTGCTTGCCGGCGTTGATGAGATCGGCGTCCACTTCGTCTTCGTACGGCGACGGGCCGATGCCCAGCAAGCCGTTCTCCGATTGCAGCCACACTTCCATGCCGTCCGGCACGTGATTGGCGACGAGCGTCGGCAAGCCGATACCCAGGTTCACGTAAAAGCCGTCCTGCAGTTCCTGCGCCGCGCGCGCGGCCATCTGGTCACGAGTCCAAGCCATGATTACTCTCCTTTCGCGCGGACGATGCGTTGTTCGATGCGCTTCTCGGGCTGTGCGTTCAGCACGAGGCGCTGCACGAAGATGCCGGGCGTATGGATGGCGTCCGGATCGAGCTCGCCCACCTCGACGATCTCTTCCACTTCCACCACCGTGGTCTTGCCGGCCATCGCGCACATCGGGTTGAAGTTGCGCGCCGTGCGGCGGTAGATCAGGTTGCCGGACTTGTCGGCCTTCCACGCCTTCACGAGCGCGACATCCGCCGTCAGCGAATGTTCGAGCACGTAGTGGTTCTCGCCGAACTGGCGCGTTTCCTTGCCGTCGGCGATCACGGTGCCGAAACCGGTATTGGTGAAGAAGGCCGGGATGCCCGCGCCGCCCGCGCGCAGCTTTTCGGCCAGCGTGCCCTGCGGCGTGAATTCGAGTTCGAGTTCGCCGGCCAGGTATTGCCGTTCGAACTCCTTGTTCTCGCCGACGTAGGAAGAAATCATCTTCTTGACCTGGCGCGTTTCGAGCAGCTGCCCGAGACCGAAGCCGTCGACGCCCGCGTTATTGCTGATGCAGGTGATGCCCTTCACGCCGGTGTCGCGCAATGCGGCGATCAGCGCCTCGGGAATGCCGCACAGCCCGAAACCGCCGACGGCGAATGTCTGCCCGTCCTTGACGATGTCCTCGAGCGCGGCTTTCGCGCTGGGATAGACCTTGTTCATCTGTGTGTCCCTTCCATGTGTGAAACCAACTGAGAATCGGCTGTTGAGCGGTTTTGTGATGAGCGGTTTTGTGATGAGCGGTTTTGCACCGGCCTTGATCCGTCGGCTTGTGAACCGTCACGACGCTGTCATCGACGCGCGGACGGCCTGCTGGCGAGGCAGAAGCGTGGCGAAAGAGTACGCTGCCCGGCTGATCCGGCACAATACGCAAAAATACATAAGTCATTGCCCGCGCGCGTTTGGTTCCCGGCCCCGTCAGCCGCGCCGCGCCAAGCGCCCGGGCGCCCGGATCACATGCCTGCACTGGACTATCAAACCGCGTTTCATCTCGCGCCCGTCGGGCTCGTGCTCTCGCGCGAGCGCGCGATCGAGGACTGCAACGTGCAGCTCTGCGCGATCTTCGGCTTTGCGCGCGAGGCGCTCATCGGCCAGTCGTTCGAGGTGCTGTATCCGTCGCCGGACGAGTTCGCGCGGATCGGCGAGCGGATCGCCGCGCACATCAGCAAGGAAGGCACCTACAGCGACGACCGCATCATGAAGCGCAACAATGGCGAACTCTTCTGGTGCCACGTGACCGGCCGCGCGCTCGACCGCGCCACGCCGCACGCAGCAGGCGTCTGGACCTTCGAGGACCTGAGCGCGACGCGGCGGGTCGCCATCGAACTGACGCCGCGCGAGCGCGAAATCGCCGCGCAGCTCGTGACGGGCAAGACCAGCAAGCAGATCGGCCGCGTGCTCGACATCAGCCCGCGCACCGTCGACATCTATCGCGCGCGCCTCATGCGCAAATACGACACCGGCAACGCCACCGAACTGCTGCAGCGGCTGCTCGGCACCTGACCCACGGACTCACAGCGCGACGGACGCGCCCGTCTCGATCACGCGGCGCAGCGCGTCCGGCAGCGGCGCCGACTTGCCCGCGGCGTATTCGATCCACACGATCTTCGCCGCGCCGCGCGCGACCAGCGTGTCGGGCGCATCGGCGCGCACCAGCTCGAAATGCGTGTCGAAGCTGCTGCGTCCCGGCTGGCCGACCGACATCCGGCCGATCACGTCGCCGGGATAGTGCAGCTGCCTGAGAAATTCCATCGATGCGTTCACGATCACCGGCCCCTGCCCCGCGCCGTGGCCGCCCACGATGCCGAGCTGCTCGAACCAGGAAATCCGCACCTGCTCCATGTAGCGGAAATAGACGGTGTTGTTGACGTGCCCGAAGGCGTCCATGTCGCCCCAGCGGATCGGCATGGGTAATTCGATGACGGTGTGGAAGGTCTGCTCGCTGCTCATTGACTGCGTTACCTGTTGCCGTATGACGGCGTGTATGACTGAAAGTGGAAGCGCCGCGCTCAGACCGAAAAACCGTCGTCCGCCGAAATCACGGCGCCGTTCATGAACTGCGATTCGTCGGCGGCCAGCAGGAGCAGCAGGCCGTCGAGATCGTTCGGCGTGCCGACGCGCCGGCGCGGCAGCATCGACATGAGCTTTTGCCCCTGCTCGGTCTTCCAGTGGTGGTGGTTGATCTCGGTGTCGATATAACCCGGGCAGATGGCGTTGACGTTGATGCCGTGGCGGCCCCATTCGAGCGCCATCGACTTCGTCATCTGCACGACAGCGGCCTTGCTCATCGAGTAGACGCCGATCTGCGGAAACACCCGCAGCCCCGCCACCGAGGCGATGTTGATGATCCGGTAAGCCGGTTTCGCGGCGCCGTTGCCGCGCATGATCATGCGCTTGGCCACTTCCTGCGCGACGAAGAACGCGCCGCGCACATTCGTGCCGAACACGAATTCGAAGTCGGCGGGCGTGACGTCGGTGAGTTTCTGCGTAGTGGAGACGCCCGAGTTGTTCACCAGGATGTCGATGGTGCCGGCTTCCGTCTCGGCATGCGCCACGGCGGACTTGACGCTTTGGTAATCCGTCACGTCGAGCGAGACCACGTGGGCCGCGCCGCCCGACGCCTCGATCTCCGCGCGCAATTCCTTCAGCCGCTCCGTGCGGCGGCTCGCGAGCACCACCTTGGCGCCCGCCTGCGACAGCACCTGCGCGAAACGTTTGCCCAAACCACTGGACGCGCCGGTAATCAGCGCGACCTTGCCTTCCAGGTTGATCGAACGGCCCATTGTGCTTCCTTTTCCAGGGTGGATTCAGCCTCGACGGCGCACCGGGCGCGCGCCGCAAGCCATCAGCGTCGGCACCGATGGCACAGGCGCCGCCATAATAGTACGTTCGTGCGAATATGACGAGCATCGGTTGCGGGCTGCCTGAGCTTCCCCGACAATACGCGATCCCCGAACCCGAAAGGGCATTCTAAAGTACAGAGGAGCATTGATGACCCCGGCGAGCCTCATCGAGCAGTACGGTCCCCGCGAATCGATGGAATACGACGTCGTGATCGTCGGCGGTGGGCCAGCCGGTTTGTCGGCGGCCATCCGGTTGAAGCAACTGGCGGAAGAAAAAGGCGTCGAGATCGGCGTGTGCGTGCTGGAGAAAGGCTCCGAGGTCGGCGCGCACATCCTGTCGGGCGCGGTGATGGACCCGCGCGGACTCTCTGAACTGATTCCCGACTGGAAGGAAAAAGGCGCGCCGCTCGACGTCGAGGTGACCGAGGACCGCTTCCTGTTCCTGTCGCAGAGCGACGCGAAGCAGGTGCCGAACTGGCTGCTTCCCGACAACTTCAAGAATCACGGCAACTATGTGATTTCGCTCGCCAACGTCACGCGCTGGCTGGGCCAGCAGGCCGAGGCGCTGGGCGTCGAGATTTTCCCGGGCTTTCCGGCAGCCGAAGTGCTGTATGCGGAAGACGGTTCGGTGCGCGGCGTGGTCACGGGCAACATGGGCGTCGGCAAGGACGGCCAGCCGACCGAAAACTTCCAGCTCGGCATGGAGTTGCACGCGAAGTACACGCTGTTCTGCGAAGGCGCGCGCGGGCACCTCGGCCGCCAGCTGATCGACAAGTACAAGCTGAACCGCAATGCCGATCCGCAGGTGTACGGCATCGGCATCAAGGAGCTGTGGGAGATCGATCCGGTCAAGCACAAGCCCGGCCTGGTGATCCACACGGCCGGCTGGCCGCTCGAGCCTGATACGTACGGCGGCTCGTTCCTCTATCACATGGACAACAACCAGGTGGTGGTGGGCTTCGTCGTCGGGCTGGGGTATTCGAATCCGTATCTGTCGCCGTTCGAGGAATTCCAGCGCTACAAGACGCATCCGTCGATCCGCGCGTTCCTCGAAGGCGGCAAGCGCATTTCCTACGGCGCGCGCGCGATCACGGCGGGCGGGCTGATGTCGCTGCCGAAGCTGAGCTTCCCGGGCGGCGCGCTGGCGGGCGACGACGCCGGCTTCCTGAACGCCTCGCGCATCAAGGGCAGCCACGCGGCGATCAAGTCCGGCAAGATGGCCGCCGAAGCCGCGTTCGACGCCGTGCAGGCCGGCCGCCAGAACGACGAGCTCACGGCCTATCCGGAAGCGTTCGACAGCTCGTGGCTCAAGACGGAGCTGTATCGAGCGCGCAATTTCAAGCAGTGGATGAGCAAGGGCCTGTACCTCGGCACCTTCATGGTGGGCCTGGAGCAGAAGGTGATGGGCGGCAACGTGCCCTGGACGCTGCACCATCAGCACTGGGATCACGAGATGCTGAAGCCGGCTTCGCAGTGCAAGCCGATCGTCTATCCGAAACCCGACGGCAAGCTCACCTTCGACCGGCTCTCGTCCGTGTTCATCTCGAACACGAATCACGAGGAAAACCAGCCGGCGCACCTGACGCTCAAGGACCCGAAGGTGCCGGTCGATGTCAACCTGCGCACCTATGCGGGCCCGGAAAGCCGCTACTGTCCGGCGGCCGTGTATGAATTCGTGAAGGGCGACGACGGCAACGAGCGCCTGCAGATCAACGCGCAGAACTGCGTGCACTGCAAGACGTGCGACATCAAGGATCCGACGCAGAACATCGTGTGGGTCACGCCGGAAGGCGGCGGCGGCCCGAACTATCCGAACATGTGAGGGCGTGCGGCCGGGTTCCGGCGGCATCGTCCGAGCGATAAAAAACGGGCGCCATGGCGCCCGTTTCTCATTTCAGGTTGGCGCGCGCCGCCTACTTCGACGGCGCCTGGGCCGCGATCTTCGGCGTGCCCACGACGACGTCGCCGCATTGCGCGCGATGCCGCAGTGCGTGGTCCATCAGCACCAGCGCGAGCAGCGCTTCGGCGATCGGCGTGGCGCGGATGCCGACGCACGGATCATGACGGCCGAAGGTTTCGACGGTGGCGGGCGCGCCGTCCGTGTCGATGGACTGGCGCGGCGTGCGGATGCTCGACGTCGGCTTGATCGCGATGGACACCGTGATGTCCTGCCCGCTCGAAATCCCGCCGAGAATGCCGCCGGCGTTGTTGGTGGCGAAGCCTTCGGGCGACATCTCGTCGCCGTGCTGCGAGCCGCGTTGCGCGACGCTCGCGAAGCCCGCGCCGATCTCCACGGCCTTCACGGCATTGAGGCCCATCATCGCGTGGGCGATGTCCGCGTCGAGCCGGTCGTACAACGGCTCGCCGAGACCCACTGGCACGCCGCTCGCCACCACCTCGATGCGCGCGCCGACCGAATCGCCGTCGCGACGCAGGTTGTCCATGTATTCCTCGAGCTGCGGCACGATCTGCGCGTTCGGCGAGAAAAACGGGTTCTCCCGCACGTGGTCCCAGCTTTCGAACGGAATCGCCACTTCGCCCAGCGCGCTCATGCAGCCGCGCGTTTCGAGACCGAATTTCTCGCGCAGCCATTTCTTCGCGACCGCGCCCGCGGCCACGGTCGGCGCGGTCAGACGCGCCGACGAACGGCCGCCGCCCCGATAGTCGCGCACGCCGTATTTCTGCAGGTACGTGTAGTCCGCATGACCGGGACGGAAGCTCTGCGCGATATTGCCGTAGTCCTTGCTGCGCTGGTCGGTATTGCGGATCAGAAGCGCGATGGGCGTGCCCGTGGTCACGCCCTCGAACACGCCGGAGAGAATCTCGACCCGATCCGCCTCCTGACGCTGCGTCACGTGCCGCGACGTGCCGGGACGGCGGCGATCGAGTTCGATCTGGATGTCGGCTTCGGTGAGCGCCATGCCGGGCGGGCAGCCGTCGATCACGCAGCCGATCGCCGGACCATGCGACTCGCCGAAGTTCGTGACGGTGAAGAGCGTGCCAAGGGTATTGCCGGACATGAGCGCGACCTGAGAAAAAAGTGTCGGGGGAAACCGCTATTATGCCAGCGCCGCCCAGTGCCACCCGCAGGCGCGCCCTAGCGGCGCGCCCCGCGCAAGGCGGACACCACCTCCTGCAGATGTTGCGGCGTCGCATCCTCGGGCGCGATGGGCTCGCCCACCGCGAGCGTCAGCCGCGTCATCGCGCCGCGCCGGATCGGCCGCGGCCATTGCGCGTCTTCGTGACGCGAGAACACGCTGCCCCACAGGCCGCGCAGCGCCATCGGCACGACCGGCGCCGGATGGCGCCGCAGGATTTCGGCGATGCCATGCCGGAACGGATTCAGCTCGCCGGTGCGCGTGAGCTTGCCTTCCGGGAAGATGCAGACCAGATCGCCCTCTTCCAGCGCCTGGGCGCATGCATCGTAGGCGCGTTCGAGCATGGCGGCATCCTCGTGAGCGGGCGCGATCGGAATGGCCTTCACGTGGCGGAACATCCAGCCGAACAGCGGCGTGCGGAAGATGCGATGGTCCATGACGAAGCGGATCGGCCGGGGACTTTCGGCCATGATCACCACGGCGTCCACGAAACTCACGTGGTTGCACACCAGCACGGCCGCACCATGGGCGGGAATGCGCTCTGCATCGACCAGACGAATGCGATAGAACGTATGCACCAGCAGCCACGCGATGAAGCGCAGCAGGAACTCCGGCACGAGCGAATAGATGTACACGGCGACAACCACATTCAGCAGCGCCGTGGCCAGGAACAGCCCCGGAATGCCGACGCCGAAAGACGTGAGCGCAAGCGCCATCAGCGCCGACACGATCATGAAGAACGAATTGAGGATGTTATTGGCCGCAATGATGCGCGCGCGGTGCGTCGGCTGACTGCGCGCCTGGATCAGCGCGTAGAGCGGCACGCTGTAGAAGCCGCCGAACATCGCGAGCAGGAACAGGTCCGCGAGAATCCGCCAGTGCGGCAGCGCGAGCAGGAACTCGCCGACGCCGAGCAGATGTTCCGCCGGCATCATCCGGTGGCTGGCGAAGAACAGGTCGACCGCGAAGACGCTGATGCCGATGGACCCGAGCGGCACGAGTCCGATCTCCACGCGCCGTTTCGACAGGCGCTCGCACAGCAGCGAACCCGTGCCGATGCCCAGGGAAAACGTCGCGAGCAGGACGGTCACGACATCGGGATCGGCGGACAGCACGTCCTTGGCGAAATTGAAGAACGAGGTCAGGAAGGTCGCGCCGACGAACCACAGCCAGGAGATGCCGAGCAGGCTCAGGAACACGGTGCGGTCGGATTTCGCGAGCCGCAGGTTGCGCCAGGTTTCCGAGAACGGATTCCAGTTGATGCGCAGCCCGGATTGCGACGGCGCCGATGCCGGCACGAACGCGGCCGCCACTCGTCCGATCAGCGCGAACGCAAAGCAGGCGCAGGCGAGCAGCAGCGCGCCGTGTTCGGACGCGCCCGCTGCCGCGCCGCCGATGATCGTGCCGAACAGGATGGCGACGAAGGTGCCCATCTCGACCAGCCCGTTGCCGCCGACCAGTTCATGCGCGTCGAGATGCTGCGGCAGATAGGCGTATTTCACCGGACCGAACACGGTGGAATGCACGCCCATGAGGAAGGTACAGGTGTACAGCAGCGGCGCGCTGTGCCACAGGAAGCCCGCGCCGCCGATCAGCATCACGACGATCTCAAAGCTCTTCACGAGGCGCGCGAGCACGGCCTTGTCGTACTTGTCGGCGATCTGGCCGGAGGTGGCCGAGAACAGCACGAACGGCACGATGAAGATGGCGGAAATCAGGAACGCGGCCGTCTTCGGATCGACGCCGGAAAAGCGCGCCGCCTGGAAGGTCACGAGCGACGTGAAGCCGACCTTGAAGACGTTGTCGTTCATCGCGCCCAGGAACTGCGTCCAGAAAAACGGTGCGAAACGGCGCTCGCGCAGCAGGCGGAACTGGCTTTCGCCGGCTGCATGCGCACGTCGGGAGTCGCGCTCTCGGGCGCGCGGCGGATGGTCGCTCATGTCTTGCGGGAGGGTGAGATTGGGTGTCGGGCGCGCCCGAATGGAAGTCGTTGAAGCCAGACGGATTGCCGGGCCAGGCGAAAAAAAGCGCGCCGGTCGGGCGCGCTTCGGGGGGCGCGGGCTTCAGGCAAGCTGCTCAAACAGCCCGAGCCAGATCATGTTCGATTGCGAAGCTCCGCGGCAATGAATATGACGCGCTCAGCGCGCCTCTTCCTGCTGCTCGGGCCAGTCGCGGATATAGGCCTTCAGCATGCGGTTCTCGAAGCCCTGCTCCTCCACCACCGCCTTCGCGACGTCATAGAACGAGATCACGCCCATCAGCTGACGCTTTTCCATGACCGGGAGATAGCGCACGTGATGCTCGAGCATCATGCGGCGTACTTCGTTCACGTCGGTTTCCGGCGTGCAGGTGAGCGGATGGTCGTCCATGATCTTGCGGATGGTGGACGTGCCCACCGAGCCGCCGTTGTCGCGCAAGGTCACGATGATTTCGCGGAAGGTCAGCATGCCGACCAGGTCGCCGTACTCCATGACCACCAGCGAGCCGATGTCATGCGCCGCCATGGTGTCGACGGCCTCGCCGAGCGGGGTGTCCGGTGTGACGGTGAAAAGGGTGTTGCCCTTCACCTTGAGAATGTCGCTGACTCGCATGGTTGTCTCCTCGCGAATGGCCGCACGATGCCGGTTGCAGCCTGAAACGTTGACGCCGCCGGCGTTGCCCGCGGCGTGCAGCCGCGGCGCGAACGGGGTGGCAAAGATGGATCGATGCTATCGGAAAGGCTCGCAAAAGAAAAGGCGAACGGCCCGGGAAACGCCCGCACTGGCCGGATGGACAAGGCTTTGCGCGGTTTCGAGTGCCTGCTTCGGAGCATGCATTCTGGCGTGGCTTAATGCTGACCTTAGCCCTGATGTTCGCCCTAAGTTTGAACGCCCAGCCTCGATGTTACGATGATCGGCCCTTGTTCGCCGCCCGCCGGCACCCTGCGCGCCGGCCGTCCACGATGCCAGCCAACCGTTTCGACACGCTCGCGCTGCACGCGGGCGCCGCGCCCGACCCCGCCACCGGCGCCCGCGCGACGCCCATTTATCAGACCACCTCGTTCACCTTCCGCGACAGCGATCACGCCGCCGCGCTCTTCAACATGGAGCGCTCCGGGCACGTCTACTCGCGCATCTCGAACCCGACCGTCGCGGTGTTCGAGGAAAGGGTCGCGGCGCTCGAAGGCGGTGTCGGCGCGATCGGCACCGCGAGCGGCCAGGCCGCGCTGCATCTCGCGATCGCCACGCTGATGGGCGCGGGCTCGCATGTGGTCGCGTCGAGTGCGCTCTACGGCGGCTCGCACAATCTGCTGCATTACACGTTGCGGCGTTTCGGCATCGACACCACCTTCGTCGCGCCGCACGATCTCGACGCCTGGCGCGCGGCCGCGCGGCCCGAAACACGCCTGTTCTTCGGCGAGACGCTCGGCAATCCGGGCCTCGACGTGCTCGATATCGCGGGCGTCGCGGACATCGCCCATGCGCATGGCGCGCCGCTGCTGGTCGATTCCACTTTCACGACGCCGTATTTGCTGCGACCTTTCGAGCACGGCGCGGACCTCGTCTACCACTCGGCGACCAAGTTCCTCGGCGGCCACGGGACGACCATCGGCGGCGTGCTGGTCGACGGCGGCACCTTCGACTTCGCCAACGGCCGCTTCCCCGAATTCACCGAGCCTTACGACGGCTTTCACGGCATGGTGTTCGCCGAGGAAAGCACCGTCGCGCCGTTTCTGCTGCGCGCCCGCCGCGAAGGTCTACGCGACTTTGGCGCCTGTCTGCATCCGCAAGCCGCGTGGCAACTGTTGCAAGGCATCGAAACCTTGCCGTTGCGCATGGACCGGCATGTCGCGAACACGCGCAAGGTAATCGAATTCCTGCTGGGTTCCGCGGCGGTCGAGGGCGTGGCCTATCCCGAACTGCCGACCCACCGCGACCACGCGCTCGCCCAGCGCCTGCTGCCGCGCGGCGCGGGCGCGGTGTTCAGCTTCGACCTCAAGGGCGGCGTGCCGGCGGCGCGCAGCTTCATCGAGACGCTCACGCTGTTCTCGCATCTCGCGAATGTCGGCGATGCACGCTCGCTCGTCATCCATCCCGCCTCCACCACCCATTTCCGCATGGACGCCGCCGCGCTCGCCGCGGCGGGCATCGGGCCGGGGCGCATCCGCCTGTCGATCGGCCTGGAGGATCCAGACGACCTGATCGATGACCTGAAGCGCGGGCTCAAGGCGGCGCAAAAGGCCGCCGAGCACGTCAGCAACGGCGCCGCCGCGCCGCTCGGGAGCCGCGCATGATGCTCGATCATCACGGCCGCGCCGCCTACGCCTATACCGGCGGCAAAGCGTTCGACGCCGCGCGCCCTACCGTCGTGTTCATCCACGGCGCGGAGCACGATCACAGCGTGTGGGCGTTGCAGACGCGCTATTTCGCGCATCACGGCTTCGGCGTGCTCGCGCTCGATCTTCCGGGACATGGACGCAGCGCCGGCGCGCCGCTGTCCAGCATTGGCGCGCTGGCCGACTGGGTGATCGGCCTGCTCGACGCGGCCGGCGTACGGCAGGCGGTCTTCGCCGGCCACAGCATGGGGTCGCTGATCGCGCTCGACGCCGCCGCGCGCCATCCCGAGCGTGCGCTGGGTCTCGCGCTGCTCGCGACCGCCGCGCCGATGACCGTCTCCGCGACACTGCTCGACGCGGCCCGCGAGCACGAGCCGGAGGCCATCGAGATGGTCAACCAGTGGTCGCATTCGACGCTTGCCGCGAAGCCTTCGAGCCCCGCGCCCGGCTTCTGGCTGCACGGCGCGAACCGGCGGCTGATGGAACGCGTGAGCCTGCTGGGCGAGCCCTTGCTCTTCCATACCGACTTCAGCGCCTGCAATGCCTACGCGGAGGCGCTCGAACGCGCCGCCGCAGTGCGCTGTCCGGTGTGCGTGCTGAGCGGCCGCCGCGACGTCATGACGCCGCCGCGTGCGTCGCGTCCGGTCGTCGAGGCCTTGAGAAAGGCTGGCGCGACGGTGCAGACAGTGGAACTGGACGCGGGTCACGCCATGATGACCGAACAGCCGGACGCGACGCTCGACGCCCTGTTTGCATTCGCGCTCGATTGCGCACGCGGCGCTCGCCCGCCCGCTTGAAACGCCCCCCGGAACCCCCGCTTGCGCCGCGCCTGCCGCCGCCGCAGAATGAATCTTGCTGGTGTCGGAAAGCCGGCGCGCCACGCGCCTCAGCACATCAGCCAAGCATGACAGGGAGGCCGTCATGGCGCACGCCGCACACGGGGATCATTTCGCGAACTTCGCCCAGTTCTATCCGTTCTATATCGAGGAGCATCGCAATCTCGTTTCGCGCCGGCTGCATTTCATCGGTTCGCTCGGCGTGATCGGCTGTCTCGCCATGGCGATCGCCACCGGCGACTGGCTCTGGCTGCCGGCCGCCGTGGTCTGCGGCTATGGCTTCGCGTGGATCGGCCACTTCTTCTTCGAAAAAAACCGGCCGGCCACGTTTCGCCACCCGATCTACAGCCTGATGGGCGACTGGGTGATGTTCAAGGACATCTGCATCGGCAGGATTTCGCTCTGACGGCTCATGCAATTCATGCCGTCTGCCGGGGCAGCGCGGAAGGCGGCGGCTCGCGCAGGCGCGCGTCGGTGAGCGCCGAGGCGCGCGCGGCGATCAGCGAGCCCACCGTGATGTCCAGCCCGTCGTTTTCGAGCGCGTTCATGAGCGCGGCGCAATCCACCTGCGCGGCATCGAGCTTCAGCTGATATTCGAGTTCCGCGCGATCGATCACGAACTGGTCGAACAGCATCGTCACGGTCATCTGGTTCGGATTCGCGATGAGCACGTAACGCGGCTGACGTGCGTCCTCCAGCCGGCCGATCCAGCCAAGCGCGTCGAGCCGGGCGATGAGCCGGTTCGAGGTATCGAGGTCGCAGCGCGCCATCGTCGAAAGTTGCAGCGCCGTGTAGCCGGGCTTGCCTTCGACGCGCGCCTCCACCAGTCGCGCCAGGATCTCGAGCGCGTCCAGCAGGTCGCTGCCGGGAAAATCGCGCCGGTGATATTGCCCGGTGCGAATGGCGGGCAGCGCGGACGTCACCATGGCGCCGACCAGCGCGATCATCCAGCACAGATAGACCCACAGCAGGAACACCGGCAACGCGGCGAAGGCGCCGTAGACGGCGGTGTAAGTGGGAATGCGCCGCACGTAGGAGCCGAAACCGCGCTTGCCGAGCTCGAACGCCACCGCCGCGATCAGCCCGCCGACCAGCGCATCGCGCCATTCCACCTTGCAGTTCGGCATGAACACGTAGATGAGCGTGAACGCGACCACCGTCAGCGGCAGCGACACGCCGGTCAGCGCCCATTCGATGACCGGCGGCATCAGGTTGTGCGAGCCCGCGAAGGCGACCGAATGCGCGAACACATAGGACGAGATGGACAGGCTGCAGCCGAACAGGATGGGGCCGAGCGTGATGATCGACCAGTAGACCAGCACGCGCTGCGCAAAGGGACGCGCCTTGCGCACGCGCCAGATGACGTTGAACGCGGATTCGACGGTCATCATCGTCATCACGGCGGTCACGAACAGGATGATCATGCCGACGGTCGTGAGCCCCTTCGCCTTCGCCGCGAACTGGTTCAGGTATTTGAAGATCTGGTCGTTGATCTGCGGCGGCATCAGGTGGACCGCCAGGAAGTCCTGCAACGAAGCCTGGAACGAGCCGAAGATCGGAAACGCGGTGAACAGCGCGAACGCGACCGTGGCGAGCGGCACCAGCGACAGCACGCTCGTGAACGTCAGGCTGCCCGCCACCTGCGCGACGCGGTCTTCGCCGATGCGGCGCGCCACGAAGCTGGCGAGACGCCTGACCGCGGCGAGATCGATGGAAAGTGACTGCAAAGGCATTCTCCTCGTCGTGATTTCCGGCGTACGCAATTGCGGCGGGCCATGCCCGCCTTGCCCCATGCCCGCATGACCGAAAGGGCGCACGCCCCGGAAACCAGCTCAAAACCTATAATAGCCGTTCACTAAAAAGCCTTATGAACGACATCCTCGTGCTTTATTACAGCCGCCATGGCGCGACCCGCGAGCTTGCGCTCGCCATCGCCCAGGGCGTCGACAGCGTTCCCGGCATGCAGGCGCGCGTGCGCACGGTGCCGCCGGTATCCGCGGTCTGCGAAGCGACCCAGCCCGACATTCCCGCCGACGGTCCGCCCTACGCCGAATTGCGCGATCTCGAAGAATGCGCGGGCCTGGCGCTGGGTTCGCCGACGCGCTTCGGCAACATGGCCGCGCCGCTCAAGTATTTTCTCGACGGCACCACGCCGCAATGGCTCTCGGGCGCGCTCGCGGACAAACCTGCCTGCGTGTTCACCTCGACCGGCAGCCTGCACGGCGGCCAGGAAAGCACCCTGCTTTCGATGATGCTGCCGCTGCTGCATCACGGCATGCTGATCCTGGGCATTCCGTACACGGAGTCGCGTCTCTCCACGACCCAGAGCGGCGGCACGCCTTATGGCGCGTCGCATCACGCGCGCCTCGGCAGCGACTCCGCCAGCCACGGCATCACCGCCGACGAAAAGGCGCTCGCCATCGCGCTCGGCGCACGGCTCGCCCGCACGGCGCTCAATGTCCAACGCGGCGCGCAAGCAGCCTGACGCAGACGATGAACGCACCCGCCGCCGTTTGCCGCCCCCACCCTGCCTACGCCCGCGGTGCGCTTGCGAGCCTGCTTGCGCTGATCGTGCTGGCGCTGCTCTGGGAACTCTGGCTCGCACCGGTGCGGCCAGGCGCCTGGGCGCTCGCGCTGAAAGCCGTGCCGCTCGCGTGCGCGCTGCCGGGCGTGGCGCGCAAGAGCCTCTACACGCTGCAGTGGGCCGCGATGCTCGTCCTGCTCTATCTCGCCGAGGGCGTGGTGCGCGGCATGACGGATGCGGGCCTGTCCGCGTCGCTGGGCTGGCTCGAAGCGCTGCTTGCAGCCGCCTTTTTCGGCTTCGCGCTGGCGTATGTCGCGCCATTCAAGCGTGCGGCGAAGCTGGATGCGCGTGCGAAGAAACGCTGAGCCGTGCGCTTTTCCCACGCCTGCATCGCTTCGACGTGATGCTTTGTAGCACGATTCCCGGCGCACTGTGCGTGCCTATGCCATTCGGCCGAGGTTCGCGCGGCGCCGCCCTGCGCGATACTCTGCACTACGCCTGAACCCCTTTCCTGCCCAATCGTTCATGACCGCCACCCAAGCTTTCGTTTCTGCCTGCGCCGAACTGCTCGGCAACTCGCACGTCCTGACCGAGACCCACGACACCGAGCCGTATCTCGTCGACTGGCGCAAGCGCTATCGCGGCGACGCGTGCGCCGTGCTGCTGCCCGCGAACACCGAACAGGTGGCCGGCGTCGTGCGGCTGGCGCGTGAATACCGCATCGCCATCGTCCCGCAAGGCGGCAACACCGGCCTGGCCGGCGGCGCCACGCCGGACAACAGCGGCGCACAGGCCGTGCTGAGCCTGAAGCGGCTGAACCGCGTGCGCGGCATCGACCCGCACAACAACACGATCACCGTCGAAGCAGGCGTCGTGCTCGCCGACATCCAGGCGCGCGCGCAAGCGGCGCAGCGTCTGTTCCCGTTGAGTCTGGCCGCCGAGGGCAGCTGCACGATCGGCGGCAATCTTGCGACCAATGCCGGCGGCACCGGCGTGCTGCGCTACGGCAACACGCGCGAACTGTGCCTCGGGCTCGAAGTGGTCACGCCGCAGGGCGAGATCTGGGACGGCCTGCGCGGGCTGCGCAAGGACAACACCGGCTACGACCTGCGCGATCTCTACATCGGTGCGGAAGGCACGCTCGGCATCATCACGGCCGCCGTCATGAAGCTGCACCCCGCGCCGGTCGCGAAGGTCACGGCTCTCGCCGGTCTGGCGTCCGCGCAGGCCGCGCTCGACTTCCTCTCGCTGGCGCAGCATCACGCGGGCGCGCTGCTGACCGGCTTCGAACTCATGTCGGACTTCTGCATGCGCCTGGTCGGCCGGCATTTCCCGCAGCTGCGCTATCCGTTCGAGGCCACACATGCACAGACGGTGCTGCTCGAATTCTCGGACAGCGAAAGCGAAGCGCACGCCCGCGCCCTCTTCGAGCGGCTGATGGAAGAAGCGCTGGAGCAAGGCATCGTGGAAGATGCGGTGGTGGCCGAGAACCTCGCGCAGTCGCAGGCGTTCTGGTCGCTGCGTGAACACATTCCGCTTGCACAGGCCGAGGAAGGCCTGAACATCAAGCATGACATCGCGGTGCCCATCTCGGGCATCGGCCGCTTCATCGAGGAAACCGACGCGATCATCGCGAAAGCCGTACCCGGCGCGCGCATGGTGACCTTCGGGCACCTCGGCGACGGCAATCTGCACTACAACGTGCAGGCGCCCGAAGGCGTCGACGAAAAGACCTTCCTGGCCGAATGCGAAACGCAGATCAACGCGCTCGTCTACGATCAGGTGCATGCCCATCGCGGCAGCATCAGCGCCGAGCACGGTCTCGGCCAGCTGAAAGCCGAGGAAGCCATGCATTACAAGTCGCCGGTCGAGGTGCGCCTCATGCAGGCGCTCAAGGCCGCGCTCGATCCCGACAACCTGATGAATCCCGGCAAGGTCGTGCACTCCGGCGCGGCGCCTGCCCAGGAGAACGGCGCATGAAGATTCGCGTGCTGTCGGACCTGCATCTGGAGTGCGACGAGCCACTGGCCATTCCCTACGCGCAGGCGGATCTCGTCGTGCTCGCCGGCGACATCCACAATCACGCCGAAGGGCTGCGCTGGGCCGCCGAGAATTTCGCTTCCGATGTCCCGGTCATCTACGTGCCCGGCAATCACGAGTATTACGACGCCGAATTCGGCGCGATGGAAGTGGCCATGCAGGACGCCGCCCGCAGCGTCGACAACGTGCATTACCTGAACAACGCGTCGCTAGTGGATCGCCGGGGCGCGTGGCGCGTGCTCGGCACGACACTGTGGACGGACTTCGAGCTGTTCGGATCGGGCGAGAGCGACATCGGGCGCGCCTACGAGGCGTGTACGAAAGTCATGCTCGACTATAAGGGGGCGATCCAGCTCGCGTGGCCCGAGCCGGACGGCGAGCCGCGCGCGTTCGCACCCGACGACTCACTGGCGCTGCACGAGCAGGCACGCGGCTGGCTCGAAGCCGAGCTCGCGAAGCCCTTCGCGGGCCAGACGATCGTCGTCACGCATCATGCGCCCCGGCGCGAGAGCCTCGCGCCGCAGTACGCGGAAGACATCGTTTCGGCGGGGTTCGTCAACCACTTGCCCACGCTCGCGTGCGCGCCGGTTGCGCTATGGATTCACGGCCATACGCATACCTCGTTCGATTACGAAGCGGACGGCACGCGCGTGGTGTGCAATCCGCGCGGCTACTTCAGCAGGCGCAGCGGCCGCTGGGAGAACGAGCAGTTTGCGTGGGACAAGGTCGTCGAGATCTGAACAGGCACGGATAGGACAGCAACGCAACAAGCAGCACGGAACCCTGTTGGACCCTGCGGAGGAACGCCATGTGCGGCCGAATCAGCCAGTACCGACTGCCGATGCATTACGCGCAACGCCTGCATCTGAAAAATCCGTTCGTGCTCGTGGATGCCGCCGACCGGCGTCCGGGCTATAACCTCTCGCCGGGTACGCATCCGCTGGGCGTGTATCCGGACGAGTCCATCCGTGCCGTTCACTGGGGATACTGCCCGCCGTGGGCGCTGCAGAAGAAGCTGCCGCAGACCATCAACGCGCGCGTCGAAACCGCGGCGACGAGCGCTTATTTCAAGCATCTGTGGAAGAAAGCCCGCATCCTCATCCCGGCCGATGGCTGGTTCGAGTGGCGCATCGAGCCGCGTCCGGACAATCCGGCCGCGAAGCCTGCCAAGCAGCCGTACTACATCCAGCGTGCCGACGGCGAGCCCATGTACCTCGCCGCGCTCACGAGCATCATGCGCGATGAAGACGCCGCCGTCCCGGGCGCGGGCTTCGTGATCGTGACGGCGGCCGCCGACGAAGGTCTCGTCGACGTCCATGACCGCCGGCCGCTCGTATTCGCGCCCGCCGCCGCGCGACGCTGGCTGGATCCGGACGCCACGCCCGAGGATCTCGCCGCGCTGGTCAAAACCGATGGCGTGCCGGCGTCGCATTTCACGTGGCACCGCGTGTCCACCGACGTCAACCGCGCCACTAACGACGAACCGCGCCTGATCGAGCCGCTGGAAACGCTGCTCTGAGCGGGCAGCGCCGTTCAGCGCCTGCGCGGGTCGCGGTCGTCGTCGATGCGGATCGGCACGAGGCGGCGTCGTGCATTGCGTTCCGATTGAGCACGCATCGCATTGAACAGATCGCGCGAAGCCGGAATCGCGATCAGCAGCAGCAAAGCCGCAAGGGCGAGCAGAAGTGGCGTACTCATGTGAGAGTCCCCGTAAAAGGTGCGAGTGAAGGTGCGAGTGGTCAAAGGCTGACAGTACCAAGCTGCGGACGCTTCGTGAGTAAGCAAGTGTTGCGCCGCATCTAATTTCGTAACAGCCGCGCCTCTGCTCAGCTAACCACGAACTCCTTCAGGGAATCGGTATCGGCCGCGAGCGTGTCCGGCATGACCTCGCGCAGGAATTCCACCCAGGTGCGGATCTTCGCGTCGAGATACTGGCGCGACGGGTACAGCGCGTACACGTTCAACTCCTGCATCGTGTACTGCGGCAGCACCCGCACCAGCGTGCCCGCGCGCAAGGCCGGCAGCGCGGATGACGTCGGCAGCACGCCCACACCCATGCCCTCGCGCAGCGCCACGACCATCGCGTCCGCCACGTTCACCGTGAACACCGACGGTCCCAGGCTCACGGTTTCCTGCCCGTTCGGACCGTCGAACAGCCAGCGGTCCGGCGGCGAGACCGGCGTCATCAGATGCAGGCAGGTATGGCGCACGAGGTCCGACAGCACATGCGGCGCGCCATGCTTCTCCACATAGGCCGGCGACGCGCACGCGATGTTGAAGACCGAACCCAGCCGCGCCGACACCAGCGCCGAATCGGGCAATTCGGAGGCGAGCACGACTGACACGTCGTAGCCTTCGTCGAGCAGGTCCGGCACGCGCTGCGCCAGCGTCAGATCGACCTGCACCGCCGGATGCCGCTCCTGGTAGCGCGAGATCATCGGCACGATGTAGTGCTGGCCGAAGCTCGTCATCGAATGCACCTTGAGCTTGCCGGAGGGCCGCGCATGGGCGTCGCCCGCCTCGGCTTCCGCCTGGTCCACGTACGCCAGGATCTGCTCGCAGCGTTGCAGGTAGCGCTCGCCGGCCTCGGTGAGCGCGATGCGGCGCGTCGTGCGATTCAACAGACGCGCACGCAGATGCGCCTCGAGATCCGAAACGGCCCGCGACGCATACGCGGTCGTCGTGTTGAGATGCTGCGCGGCCGCCGTGAAGCTGCCCGCCTCCACGACCCGCACAAATACGCGCATGTTCTGCAGCGTGTCCATAGCGCTTTCCGACTCAATGAAACTGGTAACGTGACGAATTGTTGCACTTCTCGCAAGACCGATTATCACATAATCCGTAAAAATGCTTTGCGCCCTCGCGGGTTATTCGACAAATACTGCAAAAATATAATCACTTCCAAGCGTTTGAATCAAATTTGGGAGTGAATCGTGCGAGGGCGAGTATTCCGCAAGACTGCTTCAGCCACAGTTCTTGCAACTATCTTGATCATCTCCGGGTGCGCCAGCACCGGCAACATCGCGCCTCACGATTCGCTGAACGACGCCGCGACGCTCGACGCCGGCAGCGCGATCCGGCAAGCCAACGCCGATGCCCAATGGCCCGCCGAACAATGGTGGCGCGCCTATCAGGACCCGCAACTCGACCAGTGGATCGAACGCGCGACGAGCGGCAATCCGACGCTCGCGATGGCCGCGGCGCGCGTGCGCGAGGCGCATGAAGCAGCCGGCATTGCGCGCTCGGACCTGTATCCGCACGTCGATGCCGCCATGAGCGTCGCGCGCAAGAACTGGCCCAACAACGACTTCTATGGCCCCGGCCCTTACGCGGACACGACCACCTGGGACGACACGGCGGGGCTGACGCTGTCCTACAACCTCGACCTGTGGGGCCGCGACGAGAACAACGCCGAGCGCGCGCTCGATGTCGCCCACGTCCGCGCCGCCGACGCCCGCGCCGCGCAGCTCGATCTCGAAACCAACGTGGTGCGCGCCTACATCGGCTTCTCGCAGGCTTTCGCGCTGCTGGACATCGCGCAGCAAACACTCGAACAGCAGCAACATATCGCCGACCATGCGCGCCGCCGTCTGAACGGCGGCATCGGCACGCAGCTCGAACTCAGCCAGGCCGAAGCGCCGCTGCCCGAGTACGAGCGTCAGGTCGACATCTATCAGGAAGAGATCGCACTCGCGCGTCATCAGCTGGCCGCGCTCGCGGGCGCAGGGCCGGGCGCCGGAGAAGCGCTGACGCGCCCCGCGCTGTCGCTCGCCAGGCCCTTGCCGCTGCCTTCCGCGCTGCCGGCCGAACTCGTCGGCCACCGGCCCGATATCGTCGCGGCCCGCTGGATGGTGGCGGCGCAGGCGCGCGGCATCGACGTCGCGAAGGCCGGCTTCTATCCGAACATCAACCTGGCCGCATCGCTGACCCAGGCCTTCGCGGGCGGTGCGCTGCTGAGCTTCCTCACGAGCAAGGCGTCGGGCTACAGCTTCGGCCCGGCCATCTCGCTGCCGATCTTCGAAGGCGGACGCCTGCGCGCGCAACTGGGCGCGGCATCGGCGCAATACGACGAAGCCGTCGATCACTACAACGCGACGCTGGTTGCGGCGCTGAAGGACATCGCGGATCAGGTCGTGCGCGTGCATTCGCTCGACACCCAGCTCGACGCTTCGGGCCGCTCGGTCGCCGCCGCGCGCAAGAGCTACGACCTCGCGAACGAAGGCTACCGGCGCGGTCTCACCGATTACCTGAACGTGCTCGTCGCGCAGACGCAGTTGCTCAAGGCGCAGGATGGCCAGGCGCGCGTGCGCGCGGCACGGCTCGCGGCCTATGCGACCCTCACCTCGGCGCTCGGCGGCGGCCTCGACGATCCGTCGAACGGGCCGGAGCAGACCGCGCTCGCACCGTCCCGGCACATCAGCACGCTCGGGCGGCTGAGCGCGCACGCACCGAAGTGAGGCGGCGCCCATGACCTCCTCCACTCATCCAGCAGGCGCCCGCCACGCGTTCATGCAGGCGCTCGCCGACTGGGCGCGCACCGACGGGCTCGCGTGGATATACATCTTCAAGGCCGTGCTCGCCGCTTTACTCGCGCTGTGGCTCGCGATGCGCCTCGACATGCAGCAGCCGCGCACCGCGATGACCACGGTGTTCGTCGTGATGCAGCCGCAAAGCGGCATGGTGCTCGCGAAAAGCTTCTATCGCTTCTGCGGCACGATGGTCGGGCTCGTCGTGATGATGGTCTTCATCAGCCTGTTCGCGCAGCAGCCGGTGCTGTTCCTGTCGGCCACCGCGCTGTGGGTCGGCATCTGCACGGCGGGCGCGGCGCGCAACCGCAACTTCCGCTCGTACGGCTTCGTGCTCGCCGGCTACACGGCGGCGCTGATCGGCATCCCGGCCGCGCAGCATCCGGACGGCGCGTATCTGTCGGCGCTGACGCGGGTCGGCGAAGTGACGCTCGGCATCGTCTGCTCGGGAGCGGTGAGCGCGCTGATCTTTCCGCAGCACGCGGGCGAGCAGGTCCGCACCACCGTACGCCGCCGCTTCATGCAATTCGTCGATTACGTATGCCGCGCGATGTCCGGCGCCATGCCGCGCGCGCAGATCGAGCGCACCAACCTGGCGTTCGTCGCGGATATCGTCGGCTTCGAGGCGGCGCGCAGCGTCGCGGTGTTCGAGAACCCGGAATCGCGCAGGCGCGGCGGCCGGCTCGCGCGGCTGAACAGCGAGTTCATGAACGCGTCGACGCGCTTCCACGCGCTGCATCAGCTGATGAACCGGCTGCGCGAGAACGCATCGGTGACCACCATCGCCGCGCTCGAACCGTTCTTTCGCGAAGTGCCGCCGCTGTTCTCGATCGCCGGCGAGCCGGTGCGCAACGCCGCCGACGCCGCGCAGGCCGCCACGCAGTTGCGCGCCTACGGGGCCGCGTTGCCGCCACGCGTGCGCGCGGCGCGCGCCGGAGTCGAAACGCATCCGGACTTCGTGCCGCTCGAATTCGACACGGCCACCGAACTGCTCCATCGCTTCGTCGACGACATGCTCGCCTACGCCGAAACCTATGCGTCACTGAGCGCGCCGTCGCACGAACGCGAGCGCTGGGTCGCCCGCTATGTGCCGCGCACCAACCTGTTTGCGGCGGCCGTGTCGGGGCTGCGCGGGGCGGTCGTCATGTTCGCGCTGTCGGCGTTCTGGATCGGCACCGCGTGGCCGAGCGGCGGCACGATGGTCCTCAACGCGGCCGCCGTGTGCGCGCTGGCGTCGTCGTCGCCGCGGCCCGCGCTGATGTCGGCGCAGATGGCGGCCGGCACGATCCTCGCCGCGCTCGCCGGCATGGTGGTCGTCTTCGGCGTGTTCCCGCATGTGGACGGCTTTCCGATGATGTGCGCCGCGCTCGCCCCCGCGCTGATGTTCGGCGCGTATCTGAGCACGCGGCCGCGGTTCGCGGGCGCGGGCATCGGCTACTGCATCTTCTTCTGTTTTCTTGCGGGCCCGGACAATCTCGTCCACTACGATCCGACCGGCTTCATGAACGACGCCCTCGCGCTGGTGCTGTCGATGATCGTCGCCGCGATCGCCTTCGCCGTGCTGCTGCCCACCGATGCGCCGTGGCTGCGCACGTTGCTGCTCGCCGACCTGCGCCGTGAAGTGGCGCACGCGCGCCGTGGCCGCCTGCCGCGCATCAAGACGCACTTCGAGAGCCGCACGCGCGACCTGCTCGCCCAGATCAATGCGATCGCGGCCGGCCGTGCCGACTTGCGGCGCGACGCGCTGCAATGGCTGTTCGCGGTGCTCGAATTCGGCAACGCGGTGATCGACCTGCGGCACGAACTCGGTGCTCCCGGGAACGATGCTCCGATGCAGTGGCGACCCTCGGTCGAAGCGACGCTCGACGCCGTCGCGCGGCTGTTCGAACGTCCGGGCCCGCAACGCTTCGAGACCGCGCTCGCCGCCACCGCGCGTGCGATCCAGGACGTGCAGGCGGCGTCCGACAACCCGCGCCAGCTGCGGCGCGTGACAAGCCATCTGCATCTGATCCGTACCGCGCTGCTCGACCCCGAAGCACCGTTCGCACGACATGCGTCCATTGATCCCGCCACACCCGAAGGAGCGCCCCATGCTGCCGCGTAACGTCGCGATCCTCGAAGCCTATGTGCCGACGATCCTGCTGCTCTTCATCGCCGGCGCGGTGCTGACGTGGTTCATCGACCGCGTGCTGGCGCTGACCGGGCTGTATCGCGTGGTCTGGCATCCGGCGCTGTTCCGCGCGAGCCTGCTCGTCTGCATTTGCGGCACGCTCGGGCTCGTCGCGTATCGCTGAGCCGGTCCGTTCCAACCTTCAATCCAGTCCAGAGAGTTGCATCATGGTTCTCAGAAAAATCATCGGCCTCGTGCTGACCCTCGCGATGTTCGCGGTGGCGCTCGTCATCGGGCGCGTGCTGTGGGTCCATTACATGGATGAGCCGTGGACCCGCGACGGCCGCGTGCGCGCCGATGTCGTCAACGTGGCGCCGGACGTGTCGGGCGCGGTCGTGCGGTTGCCGGTGCGCGACAACCAGTTCGTCAAGAAGGGCGACCTGCTGATGGAGATCGATCCGTCGCATTACCGGATCGCCGTCGAGCAGGCGCAGGCGAACGTGGCGGCGCGCGCCGCCGAATTGCGCATGCGCCGCGCGGACGCCGCGCGCCGCGCCGACATGGACAGTCTCGTCGTCTCGAAGGAATCCCGCGACAACGCGCAACAGACCGCTTCGACGGCGGCGGCGCAGCTCCAGCAGGCCCAGGCCGCGCTCGATGCCGCGCAGCTCAATCTCGAACGCACGCGGGTGGTGTCGCCGGTGGACGGCTACGTGACGAACCTGAACGTGTTTCGCGGCGACTATGCGACGGCGGGCACGGCGAAGCTCGCGATCGTCGACAGTCACTCGTTCTGGGTCTACGGCTACTTCGAGGAAACCAAGCTGCCGCACGTGCGCGTGGGCGACCGCGCGTCGATCCGCCTGATGAGCGGCGGCGAATTGCAAGGCCACGTGGAGAGCATCTCGCGCGGCATCTATGACCGCGACAATCCGCAAAGCCGCGAACTGCTCGCCGACGTCAACCCGACCTTCAACTGGGTGCGGCTCGCACAGCGCGTGCCGGTGCGCGTGGGGATCGATCACGTCCCGGACGGCGTGCTGCTCTCGGCCGGAACGACGGCCACCGTGGTGATCGCGCCGTCCATGTAGGACGACGCAGTGCGCAGTCCTCGCTGACCGCCCTGCCGATTGTGATATTGGTGATGAGCTGCCCGGACACGGCAGACTCAGGCGGAGGATGCGATGAAACGAGGACCGTTCAGCGAAGCAGGCAGGAGACGGCGCCGCATGTTCCTGAGCCGCGCGCACGTGGCGCTGGCCGCGGCCGGCACGCTGGCGGCGTGTTTCGGCATCGGCATGGCGATCAATGGCGGACTGGAGTTCAACCGGACCAAGGTGTTCACGGGCGTCGGGATCATCGCGGTGTCGACCGTGCTGTATATCTCGATGCTCTTCGTCAAGGACGATCCCGCGCCGCCGGAACAATGACCGGCGACGATCCCGCCCGTTGAGTCCGTGTCAGGCCAGCGCGGCGAGCGTGGCGTCGGTCGTATCGACGACCATCAGGCCCGCGCGCAATCCCGGCTTCACCTTCGGATTCGGAAACACGATGCGCTCTTCGTCGTGCGAAACCCGGTAGCGATAGTCGCCGTCACGGGCCAGCTCCGTGCCCGCCGCGAACGCGGTGAAGTTCGGCACATCGCCGGCTACGTTCAGCACGAAATGCTCGCTGCGCTTGTCGATCTGCGCGACCACGCTGAACACGTGCAACGACGCCTCCCCTGCCGCTGGAGCCGCTGAAGCCGCTGCCGGCGCGCCCGCCAGCAAGCGGCGCAGCGCGGCATCCGCCGCCGTGAAGCGCGTCAGGTCGTTCTGGCCGAACGGCCGTACCTTGCCGAGTTCCAGCGTGCAGGCCAGCGCGCCCGCATGCTGCGCGGTGAACTGCGTGAACGTGTGACCCTTCTCGCGATGCAGCAGCACCGCCTGAAGACGCGCGTCGCGCAGCCAGTCGAACATCGCGCGCGCGGGCGGCGCGCCCGTGTACGGCAGCAGCGCGAACTGCTCGAACACCGACGCGCGGATCGCCGTATGCATGTCGATGTGCCACTTGTCGTGGGCGGCGTCCGCGAAGAAGGCCAGCGCCGCCTGTTCCAGTTCCACGGCGCGCGGCGCTTCACGGCTGGCGCCGAACTGCGCGTGACGGCCGCCGAAGAGCCGGTTCAGATCGTCGTCGGCATAACGCTCGCCCGCGCGCATCGCGCCGATGTTGCCTAGAATCACCAGCAGCCGCGCAGCCAGCGGCGCCCGGCCGCTTGCGACATCCGCGACGAGCCGCGTCAGCAGTTCGATCGGCGCGGTTTCGTCGCCGTGAATGCCCGCCGAGGCAAGCACGCTATGCGAAGGCGAGTACTCCGGTTCGAGGCGCAGCACGCCGTCTCCCATCCACGTCCAGCGCACGCCCGAGGCCGTCGTGCCGGCGTGCGTTGCGGGCGCGCCGTTGCCGAGGGTGAAGCCGAGAAAATCGTCGAGCATGCGCGAAGGATCAGCGCTGGAAATCATAGAGAGCACCCAGTCCGAGGATAGTCGTCAGTTCGTCGAGCGCCGTGCGCGACTCGACGAGCAACTGTGGATCGGCGAGATCGGCCGGCGCGAGGCGATCGCGATAATGCCGTTCGATCCACGCGTCAAGGCGCGCGAACAGCGCGTCGGTCATCCACGCGTGCGGGTTCACGGCCGCGCGTTCGGCCTCGTTCAGCACGACCCGCAAGCGCAGGCACGCCGGGCCGCCGCCGTTCTTCATGCTCTCGCGCAGGTCGAAGACGAGCACCTCGTCGATGGGCGTCGAGCGCGCCGCGAGTCCGTCCAGATACGCGGCCACGCGCGCGTTCTCGCGGCATTCCTGCGGCACCACCAGCACTTGCCGTCCATCCGCCGCCGACAGCAACTGGCTGTTGAACAAGTACGACGTCACCGCGTCCTCGACGCTCACTTCGTCCGCCGGCACTTCGAGCGCGGTGAACGCGGCGCCGCGTGCCTCGAGACGCGTACGCAGCGCGTCATACACCGCTTGTTGATCGACGAAGGCCTGCTCGTGGCAGAACAGCGTCGTGAGATTGCCCACCGCGATCACGTCGTTGTGAAACACGCCGGCATCGATCACATCGGGCGATTGTTGCGCGAACACGGCCGCGTCGGCGTCCAGACCATGCAGGCGCGCCACGGCGCGGCTCGCTTCCAGCGTCTGCCGCGCCGGATATCGCCGTGGCTGCGGGCCCGCGCCATATTCGCTGCGGCCATACACGAAGAACTCGACGCCCGGGTCGCCGTACGCCCTGGCGAAGCGCGTATGGTTCGCCGCGCCCTCGTCGCCGAGCGCGGGCGTGCCAGGCAGCGCGTGATGAATCTGGAAGTGCGCTTCGTCGGCGAAGATCGCGCCGAGCGAACGGCGCGTCTCGTCATGCTCGATCGCGCGATGCAGCTTCGCCGCCAGATTGGCCGGCGTGAAATGCACGCGGCCATCGGCGGTGTCGGCGGACGGACTCACGGTCGCGGCGTTCGCGGTCCACATCGCCGATGCCGAGCTTGCCGCCGCCAGCAGTTCGGGCGCTTCGCGCGCCGCTCGGGCGATCACGCCGGCGTCGTCGCCCGAGAAGCCCAGGGAGCGCAACAGCCGCACCGAAGGCCGTTCGAGCGGCGGCAGCACGCCTTGCCGGAAGCCCGCGTCCGCGAGGCGCTTCATCTTGCGCAGACCCTGGCTGGCTGCGGCCTTCGGATTGGCCACCGACTTCTCGTTGCTGCGCGACGCGACGTTGCCGAAGGACAGTCCGGCGTAGTTGTGCGTCGGGCCGACCAGCCCGTCGAAATTCGCTTCGTAGGCTGTCGGTGCTGTTTTCGATGCCTGCATCATGAATCCTTAGCGATGACTGCTTGCAGTGCTGGAACTTCGCGCGACATGGCGCGTGACACAAAACTCAAAACCGCATTCCCGGCGACAGGCTCGCGGGCATCTGGAGCTGCGCGCTCTCGACCGATGCCATCGGATACGAGCAGTAGTCCGCCGCGTAATACGCGCTCGGCCGCTGATTGCCCGACCGTCCGATGCCGCCGAACGGCGCCGCCGACGATGCCCCATTGGTCGGCCGGTTCCAGTTGACGATGCCCGCGCGAATCGTGCGCTGGAAGTGCGTCCAGGCGTGTTCGTCATCGGCGAGCAGGCCGGCGGAGAGACCGTAGGCGGTGTCGTTGGCGCGCTCGATGGCTTCGTCGAAGCTGCAGTAGCGCGTGACCTGAACCATCGGTCCGAAGTGCTCCTCGTCGGGCACGTCGCGCGCCTGCGTGACATCGAGAATCGCGGGCGTGACGAAGCCGAGATGCGCGTCGCGTTGCTGCATCGACAGCACCGGCACGGCGCCCGCCTCGACGAGTTGCCGCTGGGCCCCGACGAGCCGCGCCGCCGCGCGCGCCGAGATCACCGCGCCCATGAACGGCTGCGGCTCCTCGTCATAGGCGCCGACGCGCAGGTTCGCGCTCACCTCGGTGAAGCGGCGCAGGAAGCGTTCGCCGAAGGCATCGTCGGGCACGAACAGACGCCGCGCGCAGGTGCAGCGCTGGCCCGCCGACAGGAACGCCGATTGAATCGTGTGATGCACGGCCGCGTCGATGTCTTCCACCGGCGCGACGACGAGCGGATTGTTGCCGCCCATTTCGAGCGCGAGCACGATCTCGGGCCGGCCGCCGAACTGCTTGTGCAGCAGCGTCCCGGTGTCCGAACTGCCGGTGAAGAACAGCCCGTCGATCTGCCGGTGATTGGCGAGCGCCACGCCCGTGTCCTTCTCGCCTTGCACGAGATTGAGCACGCCTGCGGGCAACCCCGCCTGGATCCACAGCGCGACGGTCGCGGCCGCGACGCCGGGCGCGAGTTCCGACGGCTTGAAGACCACCGCGTTGCCCGCGATCAGCGCCGGCACGATATGACCGTTCGGCAGATGCCCCGGAAAGTTGTACGGTCCGAACACGGCAACGACGCCATGCGGCCGATGCCGCAGCACCGCGACGCCCTCGGCCATCGGCGCGCGCTTTTCGCCGGTGCGCTCGTGATAGGCCTGCACCGAGATATCGACCTTGGCCGCCATCGACGCAACCTCCGTGCGCGCTTCCCACAAGGGCTTGCCGGTTTCACGGCCGATCGCGTGCGCCAGCGCGTCCTTGTTCTCGTTGAGCAGCGCGGCGAAGCGCTTCGCGATCGCCACGCGTTCGTCGAATGCGCGCGCGGCCCACGCGGGAAACGCGCGCCGCGCCGACGACACCGCGCGCTCGACATCGTCCGCCGACGCACTGTTGCCCTGCCAGACGGTTTCGCCATTGCCCGGATTGCGCGAGCCGAACGCTGCGCCCCGGCCTTCCTGCCAGTCACCGTCGATATACAACTGGTTCGAAATATCCATGTCCTGTCTCTGTCATCGGGGTCGCGAAGGCGAACTCAGCACGCGCACCGCGTCGCCTTCCTTCACGCGCAAGGCTCCTGCTTCGTCCGCCGTCAGCAGGAACGTGCCACCCTGCACCACGCCGACGGTCGCGCCGCAGCGGAAGTCATCGAGCAGCGTGTTGGACACGAGGCTCTTCACATCGCTGTCCGTGTCCGAGCGCGTGCCGATACGCACGCTCGCCAGCACGCTTTCACGCACCGTGCGCAAGTCGCCGATATGGCATTCGAGCACCGGACCGGCGTCGAAGATATCGACGTGATTCTCATAGCGCAGGCCTTCCGCCTCCAGCATCTTGCGCGCGGGCGCCGTGTCCTTGTGCGTCACGCCGACCGCACGCTGCGCGGCGTCGGGCAGCAGGTCGAGATACACCGGATAGCGCGGCATCAGTTCCGCCACGAACGACTTCTTGCCGTGCGAACTGAGGTAGTCCGCTTCGTTGAAATCGATCTGGTAGAAGTGCGAGCCCACCGCGTTCCAGAACGGCGACTCGCCGTTTTCGTCGAAATGGCCGCGCAACTCCGCGCACAGACGCTGCGGAAAGCGCTCCGTGAACTGCGCGATGAACATGAAGCGCGAGCGCGACAGCAACCCGCCCACGCCCGCCGTCCGATAACGCGGGCTCAGGAACAGCGAGCACACCTCCGCATAACCGGTCAGGTCGTGAGACATGTTGAGCAGCGCCATGCGCGTCCACACGCCCATGTCCTTGCTGGCATGCACGACCGTCGACACGCGATAGTTGTAGAACGGCTGCTCCAGCCCGACTTCCGTTTCGATGCCGCATACGCCCGCCACGTCGCCCGTCGCGGTGTCTTCCATCACGAAGAAGTAGCCCGCTTCGAAGGGCGCGGCCGAGCCGTCCAGCGTGCGGCGCGCGCGTTCGACGCGCGCCGCCAGCGCCGCGCGGTCCGGCTTGAAGGTGGTCAGCCCGGGGCCCGTTTCCTGGGCGAGCGCGAGCAATGCGTCGACGTCGCCCGGCTGCGTGCAACGCACGACGATCATGGCAATTCTCCCGAGGCCTGATGCAAGGGCACGCAGCGCACCGTGTCGCCGTCGCTGACGCCGAGCGCCGCGCGCGCCGCCTCGGTCAGCGCGGCGCCGTCGGCGCGCGTGCCGCTCAGCCGGGCGATCACGCAGCGAAACGCATGCGCGCCGCCCGCCGCGACGAGATACGGCGCGCCCGCGCCATCTTCCGCGCCACGCTCACGCACCGCGCGCAGTTCGCCGGAACTCGCCGACGCGCTCTTGTCGACGGCGATGGTCAGCACCGGGCCCGCGTCGAAGATATCGACGTAGCGGTCCGGCTCGAAACCTTCCTCGAGATGGATGTCGTAGGCGAGCAGCGTATGTTCGTTGGGTTCGCCCAGCACGCGCTGGGCGTCGGCGGGCAGCAGCGGCACATAGAGCGGATAGCTCGGCATCACTTCGGCGATGAACGTGCGGCTGCGTCCGCCCGATTCCGCTTCCACCTGTTCGAAGTCGCGTCCGAAGAACTTGCGGCCGACCGCATCCCAGAACGGCGACGCGCCCGCCTCGTCGGTGACGCCCAGCATCAGCGAAAACACTTCAGTCGAGAAGCGCCGCGGATTCGCGGCGATATAGATCATGCGCGCCCGCGACAGCAGATGCGCGGCCGCGGCGTTGTCTTCGTCGCGCAACGATGGATCGATGTAAAAGCCGGTCAGGCGGCTCTTGCCCGTCAGTTCGTGCGACATGGTGAGCGCATGGATCTTGCGGTTCACCTTGAGTTCGCGCGACGCATGGATCAGCGCATCGTTTCGAAAAGCATGAAATGGCTCGGCATAACCCGCCGATGCGACGATGCTCGACGTACCGAGCAGCCGCTTCGTTTCGGTATCCTCGAGCACGAAGAGATAGAACTCCTCGCCGGGAAACTCGACTTCGGCGCGGAACGAATCTTCCGAAAGCGCGACGCGCGGCTCCAGCGCGCGCCGCTCGCGCGGCAGCGAGTGCAGCACCGGCTGCGCGGCGCGCGCCATGCGTTCGAGTTCGTCGAGATCGGCGAGTCTGGCGGGACGGACGAAGAGCATCATCGGGTCCCGGGGTTCACTTGACCGCCGCCGCACCGACCACCTGCTCCAACGCCCGGCCGATGCGCGCGAAACCTTCGTCGAGATCAGCCATCGGCATGATGAGCGAGGGCGCGAAGCGCAGCACGTTCGGCCCGGCGATCAGCATGATGACGCCGTTCGCAGCGGCCGCGTTCAGCACGTCCTTCGCGCGGTCGCGATAGGCATCGTTCAGTTCCGCGCCGATCAGCAGGCCGCGCCCGCGAATCTCCTTGAAGAGGCCGAAGCGTTCGTTGAGGCGCGCCAGATGCGCCTTGATCGCGCGGCTGCGTTCGTGCACGCCTTCGAGCAGTTGGGGATCGCTGATCAGCTCGACCACCTTTTCCGCGATCGCCGCGCCCAGCGGATTGCCGCCGTAGGTCGTGCCGTGCACGCCCACCTTGAAGTGCGCGGCGATGGCGTCGGTCGTCAGCATCACGCCGATCGGGAAGCCATTGCCCAGCGCCTTCGCGCTCGTGAGGATGTCCGGCGTCACGCCGTACTGCATGTACGCATAGAAGCTGCCTGTGCGGCCGACGCCGGTCTGCACCTCGTCGAAGATCAGCAGCGCGCCGTGCTGGTCGCACGCGTCGCGCAGGCCTTGCATGAAGGTGGGATCGGCCGGAAGTACGCCGCCTTCGCCCTGCACCGGCTCGACGATCACCGCACAGGTCTTCGGGCCGATCGCCGCGAGTGCGGCCGACAGATCGTTATAAGGCAGATGGCGGATGCCCTGCGGCTGCGGGCCGAAGCCTTCGGCGTACTTCGGCTGGCCGCCGACGCTCACCGTGAAGAACGTGCGCCCGTGAAACGACTGCGTGAACGAGATGATCTCGATCTTGTCGTCGCCGTGCTGGTCGATGGCATAACGCCGCGCCAGCTTGAGCGCCGCTTCGTTGGCTTCGGCGCCCGAGTTGGCGAAGAACGCGCGATCCGCGAAGGTCAGGTCGGTCAGGCGTTTCGCGAGACGCAGCACCGGCGCGTTGGTGTAGCCGTTGCCGATGTGCCAGAGCTTGTCGCCCTGTTCGTGCAGCACCTTGAGCAGTTCCGGATGGCCGTGTCCCAGCGCCGTCACCGCGATGCCGCCGGCAAAATCCACATAGTCGCGTCCGTCCGTATCCCACACGCGCGAGCCGCGCCCCCGGTCGGGCACGAAGTTGGCGGGCGCGAACACCGGCACCATGACCTCGTCGAAGGTCGCGCGATTCACATTGATCTCGGTCATGAGCCACTCCTTTTCAGGTTCCGCATCGGTATCAGGTTCGATATTAGGCAATCGCGCGGGTTCCGTCTTGCGCGTTCGCGACATGCTTCCACCGCTTTGCCCGTCCGCTCACGCGGCGTCGGGCGGCTCGATCAATGCGCCGCCGCGCGGTTCGTCGGGCGTGCCGCGCTGTTTTTCGATCCAGTTGCGGCGCTCCTCGCGCGGCGTCACGCCGAAACGGTCGCGGTAGGCGTTCGAGAAATGCGCCGCCGACGAAAATCCGCACGCCAGGCTGATCTGCACCACCGATTTGTTCGTGCGCTGCAATTGCGTGCGTGCCTTCGTGAGCCGCAGATTGAGGTAGTACTTCGACGGCATCGCGCCGAGGTATTGACGAAACAGCCGCTCCAGCTGCCGCCGCGAGATGCCGGCGAGACTCGCGATCTCGTCAGTGGTGAGCGGATCCTCGATGTTGGCCTCCATCAGCTGGAGCGCGTCGTTGAGGCGCGGATGCCGTTCGCCGGGCGCGGTGACGAAGGGAATGCGCTGGCGCTCGGTGCCCGCGCGCAACACGCCGATGCCCAGCGAATCCGCGATGCGTTCCGCGAGGTCCGGGCCGTGATCGCGCGCGATCATCGCCAGCATGAAGTCGATGCTGGCCTGTCCGCCCGCGCACGTGGCGCGGTCCCGGTCGATTTCGAAAATCTGCTGGCTGACGATGGCGCGCTCGAACTGCTCGGTGAACTGCTGGTAGGTTTCCCAGTTCACCGCGACGCGATACTGCGCGAGCTGTCCGGCCATCGCGAGCCACCATACGCCATGATGAATGCCGCTCACGAGCGGCGTGCGCGGCGCCACCCGCGCGAGGCTGGCGAGAAACAGCCGGTAGTCGGCGAACTGCTGATAGCGCTCCGTGACGACGATCAGCCAGTCGCAGCGGACGGTGTCGTTGAAGGCGCCGTCGGCGGGCAGGTGCGCGCCGCCCGACAGCGGCACCGGACGGCCGTCCCAGGAACAGATGCGCCACTCGTAGAGGCGATGCCCGTCGATCTCGTTGGCGAGCGCAAGACTGTCGATGATCGGCGCGATGCCGCTCATCGAGACCGGCGCTAGCGCAACGATGGTCACCTGCCGCGGCGCGCCGGCCCCATTCGCCACGTTATTTGAGGCTGCCCGACAGGAACTGGCGCAGGCGCTCGCTCTTCGGCGCCGTGAGCACGTCTGCGGGCGCGCCTTCCTCTTCGGTGCGGCCCTGATGCAGGAACATCACGTGATTCGACACGTTGCGGGCAAAACCCATTTCATGCGTGACGACGATCATCGTGCGGCCCTCTTCCGCTAGCCGCTGCATCACCTTCAGCACTTCGCCGACGAGTTCCGGATCCAGCGCGGACGTGGGTTCGTCGAACAGCATGACATCGGGATGCATTGCCAGCGCGCGTGCGATCGCGACGCGCTGCTGCTGCCCGCCCGACAGATGCGACGGATATTGTTTCTCGACGCGCGGCGGCAGTCCCACCTTTTCCAGATACTCGCGCGCACGCTCTTCCGCTTCCTTCTTCGACACGCCGAGTACGTGGATAGGCGCTTCCATCACGTTCTCGATGGCCGTCATGTGCGACCACAGGTTGAAATGCTGGAAGACCATCGCGAGCTTGGTGCGCACGCGCTGCAACTGCTTGTGATCCGCGACTTCGAGATTGCCGGTCTTGTCGGCTTTCGTGCGCACCGCTTCGCCATCGACGATGATGCGCCCCGCGTTCGGCCGTTCGAGAAAGTTGATGCAGCGCAGGAACGTGCTCTTGCCCGAGCCGCTCGCGCCGATGATGCTAATCACGTCCCCGGCTTTCGCGGCGAGCGAGACGCCCTTCAGCACTTCGTTGTCGCCGTAGCGCTTGTGAATGTCCTCGGCGACGAGCTTGGTCGCAACGTCCTTGACGGTGGGCTCCAACGCGTTCTCCTCGAGTGATGACAGGGTGTGGTGCATGGGATCGGATTCTACCGCCCGCTCTGCGCTGATGTGGCCGCTCATGCGCGGCGTGTCCTCACCGCGCCGGCCGGCCGCAGATACGCGAGCCAGCGCCGCTCCGCGTGCCGGAACGCCGCCACCAGCGCAAACGAAATCGCCACGTAGAGCAGCGCCGCCACGCCGAACGATTCGAATGACTGATAGGTGGCGGAATTGGCGTCGCGGGCGACCTTCAGGATGTCCGGCACGGTCGCGGTGAAGGCAACCGTCGTTGCATGCAGCATCAGGATCACTTCGTTGCTGTACAGCGGCAACGCGCGGCGCAAAGCGGACGGCAGGATCACGCGCCGGTACATCGTGAAGGTGCTCATGCCATAGGCGCGCGCGGCTTCGACTTCGGCGTGCGGAATCGCGCGGATCGCACCGGCGAAGATCTCGGTCGTATAGGCGCAGGTGTTGAGCGCGAACGCCAGGATCGCGCAATTGAAGCCGCTGCGGAAGAACGCCTCCAGCAGCGACTGCGTCCGCACGAACTCCAGGCTGTACATGCCGGTGTAGAGCAGCAGCAATTGCACATAGAGCGGCGTGCCGCGAAACACGAAGGTGTAGAGGCGCACCGGCGTCGCCAGCCAGCGGTTACGCGATACCCGCGCGCACGCCAGCGGCACCGCCGCGCAGAAACCCAATGCCAGCGACGCCGCCAGCAGCCACAGCGTCACGACGAGACCCGACGCGCGCAGGCCGTCGGAATAGAGGAAGGGGCGCCAGTATTCGGCGAAGATCTGGATCATGGCTTGGCGCTCGCGGAGGGGATCGGGGATCGGGGATCGGCGGGTTCAGAGTTCGGCGTGACGCACGCCGGTCGAATAGCGCCGCTCGAGCAGCGTCAGCACGACGTTCGACGCGCTCGTGATCGCGAGATAGATCAGCGCCGCCACCAGGATGAAGAAGAACATGTGGAAGGTGCTCTTGCCGGCATCCTGCGCGGCCTTGACGATGTCCGCGAGACCGATGATCGACACCAGCGCCGTCGCTTTCACCAGCACCTGCCAGTTGTTGCCGATGCCCGGCAACGCGAAGCGCATCATCTGCGGAAACAGGATCCGGCCGAACACGCGCAGGCCGTTCATGCCGTAGGCGCTGCCCGCCTCCAGCTGGCCGCGCGGCACGGCGAGAAACGCGCCGCGGAAGGTCTCCGCGAAATACGCGCCGTAGATGAAGCCGAGCGTCACGACGCCGGCCGTGAAGGGATCGATATCGAGCTGGTCCCAGCCCAGCGCGTCGGTCAGATGGTTCAGCGCGATCTGGATGCCGTAGAACAGCAGCAGCATCAGCACGAGGTCGGGCACCGCGCGGATCAGCGTCGTGTAGGCGGTCGCGATGCCGCGCATCGGCCCATGCCGGGAAAGCTTCGCCGCCGCGCCCACGAGGCCGAGCAGCACGGCCACTGTCAGGGAGAGCAGCGCAAGCGCCAGTGTCTCTTTTGCGCCCGCCCACAGGAGCGGACCGAAACCATGCAGGACCACGAGCCGCCTCCTTCGTTGACTGGAATGGCGGCGATGCTCTCAGGACGGCTTTATTTGCTCAAGGCGGCAGCGGTTGCGTGCTGCGACGCAACATGCGACGCCCGGGGCGGGCTGCGGCCGCACGCCCTTGTCGAAACGCATGGCTCTGTCGCGACAGACAGGAAAACCCGCAGCGCCGCCGCCGACGAAAAATGCGCTTTTCAGGTCGCATTTCCGATAGCGGACGGCGCGCGGCTCAGGCTTACTTGCCGACCAGGGCGCGCAGATGCTGCGCGACTTCACCGTTGGCCACGGCGATTTCCGGGCTGTCCTGCAGCAAGGGCAGAAACTGCTCCGCGAAGGCCGGATCGCGCGTACCGGCCCGGAACATGCCGAGCACGGCCTTCGCATGCGCGATGCGCATGTCCGGCGTGGCCTCGCTGTCGTCGAGGACATCGTCGATGGCGGCGATCAGCGTCGAGAACGGCGCGAGCCAGCGATACGCCGAACCATTGATCACAATCTGCAGGAACTCGCCCGGCGACACCGCGCCGAACTCGGCCTCGTGCCGCGCGCGCAGATGCGCGAGCACGCTGCGATGAAGCGCGAGCAGCGGATGGCGCACGTCGCGCAGAAAAGCGGTGGCGGCTTGGTCGGTGATGGCGGTCATGGCGGGCCTCGTCGTAGGAGTTGCGCTTCAGTTGCGTTTCAGTTGCGTTTCTGGAAGCTCCCTAAGTAAGGCCGTTTTGCCCGCGATCAAGCACCCCGCGTGCGGCCCGCGTAGCGGATGAATTCGGCCGCGGTCAGCGGCGCCGAAAACAGCCAGCCCTGCCCGAACTGCGCGCCGCGCGCATGCAGATAGGCGGCCTGTTCCTCGCGCTCGATGCCCTCGGCGATCACCTGCACCTCGAGCGTCGCCGCCATGTCGATGATGTGCGAGGCCACGCTGCTCGACGCCGCATCCTGCCCGACCGTATCGACGAAAGACTTGTCGATCTTCAAGCCGTCGACGCGGAAGTTCTGCAGGTGCGACAGGCTCGAATAGCCGGTGCCGAAATCGTCAAGATAGACCGCATGGCCCGCGTGACGGAAGGCGCCGATGACTTCCTTGGCGGCATCGGCGTCGAGAAAGCTGCGCTCGGTCGCTTCGATGCGGATCTGCCCCGGCCGCACGCCCTGCTGGGCGAGCGCCGGGCCGAGCACGTCGAGGAAACGGTGCGTCGTCAGGTCGGGCGCGGAGAGATTCACCGACACGTAGTACTCGCGATAGCGACGCAGAAAGTCGCCGAGTTCGAGCAGCACGGTATCGAGCACCTGGTCCGTGATGGCCTGGATCAGCCCGCGATGTTCGGCGAGCGGAATGAAATCGTCCGGCCGCACGATGCGGTCGTGATACTTCCAGCGCACCAGCGCCTCCGCCCCGACACAGCGGCGCGTGGCGAGTTCGACGATCGGCTGATACGCGACGATGAACTGATGGCGCCGCACGGCGTCGCTCAGCTGGCCGCGCGGCGAGAGCCTGCGGAGGATGAAATACGCCGCCCAGCCGGCCACCAGCAAGCCCGCCGCCACGCCGCCCAGCAGCCAGCCCCACGGCAGCGTGCGCACGCGCTGGCGCCACGGCTGATGCGGCGCGCTGACGACGACCGCCAGCGGCATCGAGGCCGAACGCCGCACCACGTAGGGCGAACAGTCGCGCACGGGCGGCGCGGTCCGGTAGACGGCGAGGACGGCGGCGGTGGCGGCGGCATCGGCGGCGGGCGCGCTGGCGATCACGCGGCTCACCTCCGTATTGATGACCGCGACGCCTTCCACCGGCGCGGCGGGCGCGCCGTGGCTGTCCACGTAGAGCGCGGGATCGGCGGCGATGTAGAAGCCGTTGCGCCCCATGACGAGCGACGCCTTTCCGCCCGGCAGCCGGGCGAGGCCGTACCACGCCAGCATGCCGTCGCGCGAACGCCAGTCCGGCGGCGGCAGCATGAGGCCGCCGGTGACGCCGTCGAGCGCGCCCACCGACACCGCGCCCAGCAGCGACGAACATTGCCAGCGGCCGTTCTGGTCGTAGGCGCCGGCGTCGCGCACCTGCGCATGCGTGAGCGCGATGCGCCGCAGTTCGGTCAGGTAAGGCCGCGAGCACGGCGCCGCCGACACCTGGCCGATCTCGCCGAGCGCGCCGGAGAGGTGCTGGGTGAGATCCTCGGCGCGCCGCAGCGTGGCATCGGCGAACAGGTTGAGACGCTCGGTTTCCTCGAGCCGCTGGCTGCGCTGGGCGAACAGAAAGCCGATGCCCGCCGGCGCCAGCGCCGCAATCACCACGATGACGATCAGAAGCGCCGCCAGCGCCCCACGTTGAGTGTTGTTCATTGCGTGTTATGGTCCGCGGCGCGAGGCAGGCGACTCGCGCGCGTTTTCTCGTTCCCCGACGTCAGTGAAACGGCGCATCGCACGCCGTCACCGCGCAGTCTCGGACAAACGACTTAGTGTAGGGGGCGCGCCCGGCCGCGTTCAACGATTTCTTTGCCTGAAAGCACGTCGTTTTAGTGGGCTTCCGCACGGCTCCCCGGCCCTTTTTTTGCCGTGGTCATGCCATGCGAGAATCGCCGCTGCGAATTTCTCCTTTTTTGCGCTGATTTCTTGCGCTGATTTTTTGCGCTGATCTTTGCCCGCCATGGCTCAAGACCCACCCTCCTCTCCGCTCGTGCGCGACGCCGCAACCGCCGACTTCGACGGCATCGCCCGGATTTATGCGCATTACGTCGAGCACGCGCTCGCGACCTTCGAGGAAGTGCCGCCCTCCGCCGACGAAATGCGCACGCGCCACGCGGCCATCGTGGCCGCCGGCATGCCGTATCTGATCGCCGAACTCGACGGCGTGGTCGCCGGCTATGCCTACGCATCGGCCTACCGGGCGCGCTCGGCGTACCGGCATACCGTCGAGGATTCGGTCTATGTGGCCGATGGCTTTCATGGGCGCGGCGTCGGCCGGGCGCTGCTCGAGGCGCTCGTCGAACGCTGCGAACGTGGACCGTGGCGGCAGATGATCGCGGTGATCGGCAACAGCGGCAATGCCGGTTCCATCGCGCTGCATGCGCGGCTCGGCTTCGAGCATGCGGGCGTGTTGCGCAAGGTCGGCTTCAAGCATGGCCAATGGGTCGATACCGTGCTGATGCAGCGCGCGCTCGATCCGCTTCTGCAGCCCGCCGCGCAACCGCCCGCGCACAGCAGCTAAGATTCGGACTTTACGTCCCGCGCGATTCCAGCCTTGCCGACTTACACCCTCGCCTCATCCGTCAGCGCGGAAATCGACATCCGCAAGAGCCGCTTCATCGCGTGCGCCATTCCGGTGGCCAATCGCGATGAAGCCATGCGCGAACTCGACAGCCTGCGGGCCGCGCATCCCGGCGCGACGCATGTCTGCTGGGCCTTGCTGGCCGGCGGCCAGTCCGGCATGTCCGACGACGGCGAACCCTCCGGCACCGCCGGCCGCCCGATTCTCGAAGTGCTGCGCCATCACGAAGTGGACGGCGTGCTGGCCGCAGTCGTGCGTTACTACGGCGGCATCAAGCTGGGTGCGGGCGGCCTCGTGCGCGCTTACACCGACGCCATCGCCACCGTGATGCAGCAGGCCGAGCGCGTGGAGCGGGTCGAGCGCGGGCTGATCGGCATCGAGCTCGATTACGCCGACGAAGCGCGGGTGCGGCGCTGGATCGAGCAGCATGAGGCGGAACTCGTCGAGAGCGCCTATGGCATGACGGTGCGCCTCGTCGTGCGCATGGCCGCCGCGGCGCGCGAACCGGCGGCGCTCGAACTGCGCGATCTGACCAACGGGCGCGCGGGCATCGAGGTGCGGACGTGACGGAGCCGGCCGCGGAGCCACGCGCCTTTGCCCTTGTCATCGAGCCGGATGGACACCTGGTCGCCGTCAGGGAGAACGAGAGCCTGCTCGAAGCCGCACTGCGCGCTGGCTTGTCGCTGCCGCGCTCGTGCCGCAACGGCACGTGCCGCGCTTGCCTGTGCCGGATGGTCGAGGGCGCGGTGTCGTATCGCGTCGACTGGCCGGGGCTGACGAAGGAAGAAAAGGCGCAGGGCTGGATTCTGCCCTGCGTGGCGCTGCCGCACGGCGACGTGACGATCCATCAGCCCGACACGCGCGAAGCCGTCGCGGATACGCGGCCCGTGCGCCCGCGCGGCTTCTGACCCGGGTTTGTCGGTATTGTCGTCTTGAATCAACGATCTACGATTGGATTCCCGGAGCCGGCAATGGAACAATCCATGCAAAGGGCGTGCAGAACGGCTCTCAAAAAGTGTACAATTGCGCTTTGCCCAAAATTCTGGCAGGGCCAGATCAACCGAGATTTCAATGACTAAAGTTCTGCTGAAAGAAAACGAACCGTTTGATGTTGCAATGCGCCGTTTCCGCCGTACCGTCGAGCGTACGGGCCTGATCCAGGAACTCAAGTCGCGCATGGCTTATGAAAAGCCCACCACCGAGCGCAAGCGCAAGAAAGCTGCTGCTGTTGCTCGTCTGCGCAAGCAGATCCGCCGCGCACAACTGCCGAAGAAGTTCTATTGATCGATTGCGGGGCCCTGCCCGCATCGGTTCAGATCAGTTCGGCATCGCCGCCTGAGTTCGATCGGGTCGCGGATTCGCGCGGAGAAGGTCGCGCGAAAGCTCGCGGAGTGACGCACAGCCTGGTGCGCCCTGGTCGATAAAGGTGAGCAAGATTGCTCAAAGCCTGCATGAGTGAATGCTCATGCAGGCTTTTCGTGTTTCCGGGGCGGGTGTTTTCGAGAGAAGGTGTGCTCGGCTGCGCAAGCAAGGCGCGGGGTCGAAGCTGGACGGGGATTAAACACGATATCCGAACGCACAAAAGCAAAGAGCCCGGCTGAACCGGGCTCTTTGCTTGACGATTTGGTTGCGGGGGTAGGATTTGAACCTACGACCTTCGGGTTATGAGCCCGACGAGCTGCCAGACTGCTCCACCCCGCGTCTGAAGAATTAAATTATAGACTGAAGCGAGGATCGGAGTCAAACATTCTTTGCGTTCAGCGATATCGGAGCAGGCGCCAGCGATTCGTGTCGGCTCGCCGCCTGCGTCGCGCGCTGATGCGCCCTCGAGAGCTTGCCCAGCAACGGCAGCAGCGCAATGGCCACCACCGCTCCGCCCGCCGCCAGCCATCCCAGCCCGAAGAACAAGTGCGTATAGAGCGGCAGCGATTGCGCCGCATCGAGATTGCCGGCCGGCATGCGCGCGAAGTTGGCAACGACGCTGCCGAGATACTGCGACACGCCGGTCGCGACGAAAAACGCGCCCATCATGAAGCCGCCCATGCGCGCCGGCACGTACCGGGCGATCATCGCGAGCCCCAGGCCCGAGACCAGCAGTTCGCCGAACGAGTACAGCCCGTAGCCGGCCACCATGAACCACGACGAGACCCGCCCTTCCACCGCGTGGCGCCCGCTCAGGCCGAATACGAAAAAGCCGATCGCCACCACCACGAAGCCCAGCGCGTACTTCGCGGCCACCGGCATGTCGCGTCCGCGCCGGGCCTGACGCGCATACACGAAGGCGAGCAGCGGGCTCAGCACCATGATCCAGATCGGGTTGAGCGCCTGGAACTGGGCGGCGCTCCAGGTGAACAGTTCGATGCCGCCGATAGAGAACGCCGGGTCGACGTTGCGCAGCGCGAACAGCGTGAGCGACGTCGACATCTGCTGGTAGAAGACGAAGAAGAGGATCACTTGGAGCGTCAAAATCAGCGCGGCGATCAGGCCGGCGCGCTCGCTGCGGTCGCAGGTCTTGAGCATGAAACCGAAGATCGCCAGGATCGCGATGCCCGCCGCATACACGCAGGCCACCGCGACCTGCTTGTGCTGCAGGATGAAGACGGTCGACGCCGCCAGCGCAATCGAACCCGCAATCACCGCGAACACGCGCGACACGCGCAGCGGCTCGTCGTCCGGCGCGGAGCCGACGTGTGCAAGCGACCGGCGCAGCAGCGCGAAATTGAGCAGTCCGAGCAGCATGCCGCCGCAGCACACGGCGAATGCGGCATGCCAGCCCCAGTGATCCTTGATCCACGGCGTGGCGAGCATCGAGAACGTCGAGCCGATATTGACCGCCATGTAGTAGATGGTGAAGGCGCTGTCGATGCGCGCATCATCGCCTTCGAAGATGCGGCGCACCAGATTCGCCGCGTTCGACTTGAACAGCCCGTTGCCGACCACGATCACGCCCAGCGACGCGTACATGAAGCCGAGCGTGTCTACCGGCAGCGCCAGCATCAGATAGCCGCACGCGAGCACGATCGCGCCCGCGATCATCGTGCGGCGCGCGCCGAGCACCTTGTCGCCGATCCAGCCGCCGATCGACGGCGCCGAGAACACCAGCGCGGTGAAGGCGCCCCAGGTCAGGTTGGCGTGATCGTCGGCGAAACCGATCTTGTCGATCATGAACAGCACGAGCAACGCGGCCATGCCGTAATAGCCAAACCGCTCCCACATTTCGATCAATGAAACCGTGGTGAATGAACGTGTCTGCGACGGGCCAGGCGATGAGTTAATCATGAGCAAGAAAATCCTTCGAACAGCGAGGGGATGAGACGGCCGGATGAGAGTCGCCTCTTCGGCAGAAATGACAGCAATGCGTGAGCACCGCTTTCACGGCGAGCATGAATGCGCAACAAAAGATTCAGCGCAGAAGCAGAACCCGTGATTATCGCAAATCACGGATGGTAGCCGCCGCCGGAAGAATGACAATCCGCAAAGGGCGTAACAGAGAAAATCGGGGATTGATGCGTGAGCAGCGCACGGCGCAGGCGCGCCGGACGTGCGGAGAGGGAGTATTCATCGACCGTCCATTGCCACATCGTTTTACGAACTTATCGCACAACGATGATCTCGGCTCTCGACACACTCAAAAGGATCGCTTTCGGGTGCGTCAGTTGATTTAAGTCAATCGCAAGCTTATTGCGACTGACGAGTGCCGGATTTTCCAGTGGTTCGCATATGCGGTCACTCGGGAATTGCCCTGACTCATAAACCTGCGCTTATTCGCAATAACCGGATGTGATAATCGAAAAGCTGCAATCGTAATAAAGAGACATAATCAGGCGGCCCGGCCGTCGAACGAATGCCAGCATGACGCCGAAACCGATCATCAGCGCACCGCTGATCCGGTTGAACCACGCGAAGCCGCGCGCGCCCCGCGACATCGAGCCGAGCCGCGCCCCCAGCAGCGCGTAAATGACGATGGCCACGAGTTCGAGCAACAGGAAGGTGGCGCCGAGGATGGCGAAGCTGGCCGCGTAGGCGCTGCGGTCGACGAACTGCGGGAAGAAGGCGGTGAAGACGAGAATGGCCTTCGGATTGCCCGCGGCCACCCAGAACTCCTGCTTCGTCAGCCGCGCGATGCTGGCCGTGCCCGATCCGCTCCCCGGCTCCGAAACGATCAGCGCCGGTCCCGAACGGATCAGTTTCACGCCGATCCACACGAGATAGCCCGCTCCCGCGAACTTGATCGCCGTGAACAGCGTCTGCGAGGCAAGCAGCAGCGCACCGAGCCCCAGTCCGGCGATGGCGATCATGATCGCAAAGGCGGCGAGCCGTCCAAACGATGCCCGCACCGACGTGCGCACGCCATCGCGGGCGCCGTTCGACAGCGACAGCACGTTGTTCGGCCCGAAGGCCATGTTGATCGCGAAGCAGGCGGGCAGGAAGATGAAGAAGCTTTGCAGCGACATGGGACACCGCGCGACGGCAGAGAGAAACCGTCAAGCTAGCACGCGCATCCCGCCCGCGAAAGCGTCAGAAACGATGCCGGATGCCCGTCCCGATCATCAGTTGATTGCGCCCGCTGGACGGATCGTTGGTGTTGATCACCGCCGGCGCATTCGACGATGCGCGTTGATAGATCGACTCCAGATACACGTCCGTGCGCTTGGAGAGCAGATAGTCGACCTGCAGCGCGCCTTCGTGCCAGTGCGCGCCGCCGCCATTCGTGTAGACGTACATGCCGGCCAGCATGATGGCCGGCGTCAGCTTGTAGATGCCGTTGATCTCGTAGTTGTTGAGCCCGAGCGACGGGACCAGATCGCCGCTGTCGGCATCGATGACGCCGGAGTTGATCGCGCGCGAGAACGCCCCGCTCAGCGTGAATTCGCCCAGCTCGTAACTCATGCCGACGCCGAAGGTGTTCTGCTGCTGCACGTTGGCTGTGAAAACGCTGCCCTGTGTCGTGCCGGGCAGCGCGAGGGCTTCATAGGCGCCGGTCGTCGTGTTGCCGCGGCCGTTGTTGTGCAGATAGGCCGCGCCGGCATTGAACGAGCCGAGCGAATAATTCGCGCCGACGCTGTACGCGCGGTTGTCCGAGAACGCGCCCGCTTCGTTGGAAAACGCGTACAGGCCGCCGAAGCTGAAACCGCCATAGCTGGCGCTCGTGTACTTGACCGAATTCGATGCCAGGAACGAGTTATTGGCGTTGTCGTTGTCGAGCAGGTGCGCGAAGGCCGTGCCGCCGATGTTGCCGGTCAGCGTGAAAGTCTGGAAATAATCGTGGATGGAATCGTACTGGCGGCCGAAAGTGACCGTACCGAGCCGGTCCGAGCCGATGCCGACGTAAATCGGGTGATCGTTGAGGCTTTCGCCGGTCGCGACCGACAAGCCGCGTTCGAGACGGAAGATTGCCCGGGCGCCCCCGCCGAGGTCTTCCGAGCCCTGCAGGCCCCAGTAGCTGCCGTCGATGGTGCCCGTGGTCAGCCGATACTGCGAATGGCCGGCGACATTGTTGGTCCAGGCCAGTCCTGCATCCAGCTCGCCATACAGTTGCACGGAACTTTGTGCCGATGCGGCGTGGGGCACGCCGAACAGGGCAGCGGCCACCGCGATGGACAAGGCCCGCATGGCCACCATCGGCACGAGTGGAGCATCTGTTTCAGAGCACGACGACACAGAGGGAGGCGGGCTTGGTCGGGTCGGCATGACAGTCTCCGTTGTTTCTGCGTTTGAGAAAGATTGTCAGTTTTGTGAAGAGGCTTGTCAGAAAAAATTCCGCCGTGCCGGCGTCTGTGTCCTGGAACCAACGAACAGTCGTTCAGCGCTTTTTTTTGTCTTGCCGATTCGTTGCGCTTGAGCCTATCGAGCCTCGCCGACGCCGCTTCCGGCTTGCCGCTAGAATCGACGGGCCCTTACCTCAATTAGCCACTCCTACAAAGCCACCATGCCCTACCCGACTCGCGCCATCCTCACGGGCCACACACGCGGACTCGGCGCCGCGATCGCCGCTCAACTGCTGGCTCAGGATATCGAGGTGCTCGGCCTCTCGCGCACAGCCAATGCCGGGCTTGCCGCCCGCCATTCCGGAAAGCTGAGCCAGGTCGAACTGGATCTCGCCGACTTGTCCGCGCTCGCCGACTGGCTCGCGGGCGACACCTTGATCCGCTTCATGGACGGTGCGCAGCAGGTGCTGCTCGTGAACAATGCCGGCGTGCTTGCGCCGGTCGGCGGCCTTGCGGCCCAGCCGCCCGCCCAGGTCGCGCGCGCGGTGAACGTGAACGTCGCTGCGCCGTTGATGCTTGCGGCGGCCCTCGCAGAGTGCGCCGCGCGTGCCGGCGGACAGGCGCCGGATACGCGCATCGTCCATGTGTCGAGCGGCGCCGCGCGCAATGCCTATCCCGGATGGAGCATCTACTGCGCGACCAAGGCCGCGCTCGATCAGCACGCCCGTGCAGTCGCGCTGGACGGCAGCCCGTCGCTGCTTATCGGCAGCGTGGCGCCGGGCGTCATCGATACCGACATGCAGGCGGAGATCCGCGGCACCGGTCTCGAGCACTTTCCGCTGCGGGAACGCTTCGACGCCCTGAAGCGCGATGGCCAACTCGCGACGCCGGAAGAAGCGGCGCGCAAGCTCGTTCAATATCTCCTGAGCGATACGTTCGGCAGTCATCCGACCGCCGATGTCCGCGAGTTGCCCTGACTGCGGAAGCGCCCTCTCAGGCGGCCGCGCCGGCCGCGGGAGGCAGCTCGAACGCGGTGCGCGAAAGCGCGTCCGCGCGCTGATTGCGGGCGCGGGGAAGCCACTGGATGCGCGCATCGCCGAGTTGCGCGATGAGCGCGCGCGCATGCTGCGCATAAGCCGCCAGCGCGCGAATGCCCGTGTGTTCGGGCGCGTTCACGTCATCGACCACGACGCGGCTGTCGCCGTGAATCACGATGCCCTGCGCCCGCTCGCGCAGCGCGGCTTCGAGCACCGCGATGAGCGCACGATATTCCGCCACGCTGCTGTCGCCATGGCCGCACGCGGCGCTGATCTCCACCGTGCGGCCACATGGCCCGACCAGCACGCCGCCGATCCCGAGCCGGCCCGGATTCGGCAGCGCGGATCCGTCGAACCATCCGCGCCACCCGCCTGTACCGGAATCCCGCTGATGTTGCTGCGCCGCACTCGCTCGTTCGGCGCGGCGCGTCTCGCGCTGGCGCCGCGCCGCTTCATCCTTGCGTTGGGTCGCGCGGCGCGCATCGACGAGCGCTTGCACGGTCTGTCCGGCAGCGGCCTTGGCCAGCGTCCTGTACAACGCCGCATGTTCGCTGATGGCCGCGCCCCGGGCGAGCCTGCGGCTTTGCATGCGTTCTCGTTTGTAGGCAACGGCCAGCAGTTCGTCGAATTCGATCATGAGACCCGGGCGAAATAAGCGAACGCCGAGCTTAGCAGACCAGGAAGACGCAACCGTGCGCCGCCCGTCCGTATGGGTACGGCTGTTGCTGGTTCAATGCAGGACCGTCACGCGCAGTCCAGAAGACGCGGGAGGTCTGTCCGCAACTGAGCCAAGGAGCAGAACATGAGTGATTCGATGGGATCGTCTTCCGGCGGCGCGAAGATCGTCGGCAAGGGCGCGGCGACCGCCGCGGGACCGGGACCGGATGTGATGGCAGCCAGCACGCTCGATGGCAATTCGGTGATCAGCAGCGATGGCCACGATGTCGGTTCGCTGAAGGACATCATGCTCGATGTGAGCAATGGGCATATCGCGTATGCGGTGCTGTCGAGCGGGGGTTTTCTTGGAATCGGCAATAAATTGCTCGCCATTCCATGGAGCGCGCTCACGCTCGACACCGACAACCGCTGCTTCCGTCTCGATGCGACGGCTGAACAGGTCCGGAATTCACCGGGTTTCGACAAGGACGCGTGGCCTTCGATGGCCGATCACGTCTGGGCCAGCACGGTGCATCAGCACTACGGGCGCGAGCCGTACTGGGCGACGGATCGTGCGAGAGACGTGAGCCCGTCAGGGGCCATTCCGCCCGAAGGCGTCGATGCGCCCGAGGCCGGTGGCGTCAAGCTCTGACGAGGTAACCGACAGCGTCGAGCGGCCGCGAGATCAGTCGAGCGGCCGCTCGCCGACCTGCATGTTGGTGCCTTCCGTTTCATCGGTCAGGGCGCGGAGAACATCGGACGCGAAATCTTCGATGGCGAGGTGCCACTCGATCGTGCCGACGGCGAAGTCGTTCGGATTGCTCTTCCCTTGCGCCCGGCGAATCGCTCCTACCGAGAGACTCAACGCGCGTGCGTGCTGGAAGTGCGGGTCGTCCGAATCGATGAAAGGGAGTTGGTCTTTGTTCATGGCACCTATTACGGTCCTCACCGACGAAACTTGAGAGGGGCACGCGATACGCAATCGTTTGCGTGAGGGAATGCCCTGATTCACATGCAAACCTATCTGAACCTTGCCGGAAATTCGGGTGTCGAAGCATTCGACATCCTGCGCACCGGCATCATGGTGCGTTTCGTCAGCGGCGGGACCTATTTGTATGACTATCACGTGCCCGGACGGATGCACGTAGAAGCAATGAAACGCCTGGCCCTAAGCGGGCGCGGCCTGAGCAGCTATATTTCACGACTTGGCGCGGAGTATGCCGAACGAATCACTTAGCTGCTCGAACCACGCATTCTACGCGATGTAAATAGTCTTACTTCGTACGAATCGTTTCACGCAGTCTTCGCCAAATCGTACGGATACCCAATGAATATTATGATTATCAGAGCGCGTCCGAAAGGCAAGCATCGTCCGCCGGTGCGGCATGGTCGATGCTGCCATCTTTGTTAAGCGGCGCACTCGCGTCGACTTTCAAGGAGACGGTCATGAAAGCCACTCTCACCATCGGCGGCGCCCTCCTCGCGCTCTGCAGCGCAACGGCGTTTGCCCAGGACATGTCGCGCGATCAACTTATGCAGAAGCCTCAGCAAATGCAGCCCGGCAAGCATGATTCCGTGCCGACGCCTCGCACCGGCGATGCCTCGCGCGGCGGCGTACCTTCGGGTACCTCGGGAAGCGGAACATTGATGCAGCAACGCGAACACGGCATGTCGTCCGATGCGCCCACCAACCCGCCGCAATCGACCGGCACCATCAAGCAGTAAGTGGTGCATGCGCGTGGCGTCGATGAAGCATGCGACGCCACGTGACCGCATCAATCAAGATTTCGGGTTCGCCTGAACCGATCATGCTTCGCGCAGGACCGTATGCATAAACCGTATATACTGTTTTCTCCTCATGACCAGGAGAGAACGGATGAGCACACCGCAAGTCAAGGCGCCTACGAAGAAAGCCTTCCACTTCCCGAAGAGCACCGCCGGCAAGGCGCAGGCGAAAGCAAAGACCGAAGCAAAGACCGAAGCCGTCGATGGCACGACCGCTGAAGTCCAACCCGCAACGACTCCGAAGACCTCGACCAGGAAGAAACCGGTAGCGCAAGCTGCATCGGCGAAGACCGTCAAGAAGACTGCCGCTAAAAAGACACCCGCAGCGACGCCAAAGCAAACGCCCGCCGTCGAAGCAGACACGAAGCAGAACGCCGTGAAGGCTTCGTCGAAGACCCAGGCAAAACCGAAGCGCGTGAAAAAGGAAAAAGTCGTGCGCGACAGTTTCACGATGCCGAAGTCGGGCTACGCAAAGATCGCCGCGCTGAAGGACAAGTGCCAGAAAGGCGGTGTGCGCGTGAAGAAGAGCGAACTGCTGCGCGCCGCAATCGCGATGCTCGACGCCGCGCCGGAGAAAAAGTTGATCGCAGCGATCAAGGCGCTCGAGACGGTGAAGACGGGGCGGCCGTCGAACGTTTGAACTGCATCGATGGACTGGTCTGGGACGACGCCGTCGCCGCGAGTAACCGCGAGTGACCGGATGGTTAGCGCGGCCGGCGTGCTCAAGACTTCGAGATAAACCAGCGGCGCAAACAAAAATCCCACATGGCCGATGACCATGCGGGATCTGATGTCTGTCCTGGCGGAGAGAGGGGGATTCGAACCCCCGATAGGTTTTACCCTATACACGCTTTCCAGGCGTGCGACTTAAACCACTCATCCATCTCTCCGGAAGACCGCGATTATACCAAGTTCCCGCCACTGCGCCAGCCCCTATGGATGGCGAATGTAATCCACCAGCGCGCGCGTATAAGCGTCCGGCTTGCGGTCCAGCAGACTCACCACGATCGCCACCGCAAACCCTGCCGGCACGCCGAACACCCCTGAACTGATCGGCTCGATGCCAAACCAGCGCGCCCCCGCGAACCCGGTGAGCTGCACGAAGAACGGATACGTCGACACGATGTAGTACACGCACACCACCAGCCCCGCGATCATCCCCGCGACGACCCCGCGCTGCGTCGTGCGCTTCCAGAACACGCCGAGCACCAGCGCCGGAAACAGACTCGACGCCGCCAGCGAAAACGCCGCGCCCACCAGGAACAGGATGTTGCCCGCATTCAGCGAGGCCACATACGACGCCAGCAGCGCCACGCCCAGCAGCAGGATCTTCGAGATGGTCACGCGCCGCTGACTGCTCGCGCCGCGATCCACCATGCAGTAATAGACATCGTGCGAGAGCGCATTGGCGATCGTCAGCAGCAGGCCATCGGCCGTCGATAGCGCCGCCGCCAGCGCACCCGCCGCAATCAGCCCCGAGATCACGTACGGCAGCCCGGCAATCTCCGGCGCGGCCAACACCACCATGTCCGGCTGCATCTGAATGCCGGCCCAACGCACGATGCCGTCGCCGTTCACGTCGCTGATCCGGATCAGATACGGTTCCACGCGCCGCCACTGCGTGACCCATTGCGGCAGATCCGCGAACCGATGCCCCACCAGTCCCGTCAGGATCTCGTGCTTGATCAGCACCGCGAGCACCGGCACCGTCAGATAGAACAGCGCGACGAAGAACAGCGTCCAGCCGACCGAACGCCGCGCCGACGCCACCGACGTCGTCGTGTTGTAGCGCGTGAGAATGTGCGGCAGGCTCGCCGTGCCGATCGACAGACACAGCAGCAACGAGAGAAAGTTCACCTGATGCACGCGCGGGCTTTCGTCGCCGGCGGAACCCGGCGCGAAGGCTTCGGCCATCGGCACGGGAGCGGCCACGCGTTCGCTCAGCGCATCGCGCTCGCGCGTCCACTTGACCTGCGCATCGGCGGAATCGCGCGGAAAAGCGGCCAGTTCCCGTTCCCGCTCGTTGATCTCGCGCAGCGGCCCGTTATGCCGCCGCAACTCGGCAATCTCCGCCGTCAGCCGCGCATGCTCGACATGGAACGACTGGGGTAACGCGTCGATGCGCTCCTGCACCCGCGTCGCCTGCCGTTGAAAGTCGGCACGAACGCGCGCTTCGTCCGGCGACACCGCCACCGCCCGCTCGAGCGCCTCGACCCGCTCCATCACGCGGCCATAGTTCAGTTGCGGGAACCAGCCGAGACCTTCACGATGCGCGATCATCGACACGGGAATCAGCATCGCGCTGATCAGGATGATGTACTGCGCCACCTGCGTCCACGTCACTGCGCGCATGCCGCCGAGAAACGAGCACACCAGGATGCCCGCGAGCCCGCAGAAGATGCCGATCGAAAACTCGATGCCGATGAAGCGCGAAGCAATCAGCCCGATGCCCTGGATCTGCGCAACGAGATACACGAAGGAACAGAGAATCGCCGCGACGGCCGCCAGCGCGCGCACCAGGTTGCTCGAGAAGCGTGTGCCGAGAAAGTCGGGAATCGTGTAGCGGGCGAGCTTGCGCACGTACGGCGCAAGCAGGAACGCGACGAGACAATAGCCGCCCGTCCAGCCCATCACGTAGGCGAGGCCGTCGTAGCCGCTCGCATAGATGGAACCCGCGAGCCCGATGAACGACGCCGCCGACAGCCAGTCGGCGGCCGTTGCCATGCCGTTGAACGCCGACGGCACGCGGCGCCCGGCCACGTAATACTCAACCAGGTCCGACGTGCGCGACAGCAGGCCGATCACCGCATAGACCGCGATCGGCACGAACAGGAACACATAGCCGATCCACGTGCCGGATCCCGTCGTGCGCTCGACGCGCTCCATCAGGAAGATGAACAGCAGGAAGCCGAGCGTATAGAGCGCGTAGTAGACGATCAGCCGGTTCGTGAGCTTCATGCGCCCTCGCCCTGTTCCGCGCGGGCGACGCGCAGCAGACGCGCATCGGCGACCTGCATCAGCACGATGTACACGACGATCAACCCGACATACACCAGGATCGCGCCCTGCGCGCCGAAATAGAACGGCAACGGGAAGCCTGCGACGCGCACGTGATCGACGCGTTGCGCCACCAGCGGCAAGCCGAACGAGACGACGAAGCCGATCGTCATCAGCACGGCAATGAGTGCGAGGTTGAAGCGCCAGTACGTGCGATGCGCACGCGCCATCGCGGCCGAGACGGGCGGCGGGGAAGCAGGCGGCTGGCTGGAGGAATCGGCGGGAGGGGTGGCCATGCGGTTTTTTAACAAAACCGCATGGCATCGGCAATCAGGATCGACCGCGGCGCTCAGTGCATCGCTCTATGAGCCGCCGCGAGCGTCAATGCATCAACGCGCTTCGCCGAGCTGATCAAGGATCGCGGGGTTTTCAAGCGTGGACACGTCCTGCGTGATCGCCTCGCCCTTCGCGAGCGAGCGCAGCAAGCGCCGCATGATCTTCCCGGAACGCGTCTTCGGCAGATTCTCGCCGAAGCGGATGTCCTTCGGCTTGGCGATCGGACCGATCTCCTTGCCGACCCAGTTGCGCAGTTCAGTCGCGATCTGCTTCGCTTCGTCGCCTTCGGGACGCGCGCGCTTCAGCACGACGAACGCCACCACTGCTTCGCCGGTCGTGTCGTCCGGACGGCCGACCACCGCCGCTTCCGCGACGAGCGGATTCGCCACCAGCGCCGACTCGATCTCCATCGTGCCCAGACGGTGCCCCGAGACGTTCAGCACGTCGTCGATGCGGCCCATGATCGTGAAATAGCCGGTGGTCTTGTCGCGCACCGCGCCGTCGCCGGCCAGATACAGCTTGCCGCCGAGTTCCTCGGGGAAGTAGCTGGTCTGGTAACGCTTCGGGTCGCCCCAGACGTTGCGCAGCATCGACGGCCACGGACGCTTCACGACCAGGATGCCGCCCTGCCCGTTCGGCACGTCCTGACCGGTCTCGTCGACGACCGCGGCCATGATGCCCGGCAGCGGCAGCGTGCAGGAACCCGGCACCAGCGGCGTCGCGCCCGGCAGCGGCGTGATCATGTGGCCGCCGGTCTCGGTCTGCCACCACGTATCGACGATCGGACACTGCCCGCGCCCGACATTCTCGTGATACCAAACCCACGCTTCCGGATTGATCGGCTCGCCGACCGTGCCGAGGATGCGCAATGTCGACAGGTCGAAGCTCTTCGGATGCACCTTCGCATCCGCCTCCGACACCTTGATCAGCGAGCGGATCGCCGTCGGCGCGGTGTAGAAGATCGTGACCTTGTGACGGCCGATCATCTCCCAGAACCGTCCCGCGTGCGGATAAGTGGGCACGCCCTCGAACATCACCTGGGTCGCGCCGATGGCGAGCGGCCCGTACGCGATATAGCTATGCCCGGTGATCCAGCCGATGTCCGCCGTGCACCAGAAGACATCGTCCGGCTTCATGTCGAAGGTCCACTTCATGGTCTGCGCGGCCCACAGCAGCAGGCCCGCCGTGCTGTGCTGCACGCCCTTCGGCTTGCCCGTCGAGCCCGACGTGTAGAGGATGAACAGCGGATGTTCCGCGCCCACCCACTCCGGCTCGCATTGCGCCGGCTCGTTCTCGACGACCTCGTGCAGCCATGCGTCGCGCCCTTCGGTCCAGCCGATCTTGCCGCCGGTGCGGCGATACACGATCACGTCCTTGACCTTGTCGCAGCCGCCCGCGGCCAGCGCTTCGTCGGCAATGCTCTTGAGCGGCAGCGCCTTGCCGCCGCGCATCTGCTCGTCCGCCGTGATGAGCGCGACCGCGCCGACATCGACGAGACGCTCGTTGAGCGACTTCGACGAGAAACCGCCGAACACCACCGAATGCGTGGCGCCGATGCGCGCGCACGCCTGCATCGCAACCACGCCTTCCACCGACATCGGCAGATAGATGACGACCCGATCGCCCTTCTTCACGCCGCGCTTCTTGAGCGCATTGGCGAGACGGCACACGCGCTCGAGCAGGTCCTGATAGGTGATGTGGGTGACGGTGCCGTCGTCGGCTTCGAAGATGATCGCGTTGTCATTGCCGCGGCCCGCTTCGATATGGCGGTCGAGACAGTTGTACGACGCATTGAGTTCGCCGTCCTCGAACCACGTATAGAACGGCGCCTTCGTTTCATCCAGCACCTTCGTGAACGGCTTGTGCCAGGCGAGCGTCTCGCGTGCGAGGCCGGCCCAGAAACCTTCGTAATCTTTCTCCGCCTGGGCGACGAGCGCCTGATACGCGTCCATGCCGGCAATGGCCGCATCCGCCGTTGCCTTGGCCGACGGCGGGAATACGCGTTTTTCGTGAAGAACTGATTCGATCGCAGACATCGACAACCTCTCTGATGGTGTTTCCAAAATCCGCCGGCGCCCGCATCGCTGAATGGGCTGCGTGCGCCGCATGTGGTGGGATCCGTCGGCGGAAACGCGCAGCGTTTCCGGACCCGATCCTGTCTCCGTTCTTGTGGCCGGCACCGCCGTCATGGCGCGCGCGTCCGGCCGTTGCGAAGGCCCGCGCCGGGCGGCACGGGCACATGCCGCGGCGCCTCGTGCAGCCGCGGGCATGCCGCATCGACTTCAAGCATCGACTTCAAGCATCGACTTCAAGCATTGAATTCAAGATAAGCCGCTCAACTTACCCGCTTCTTACGCGTGCCGGCCAATGAACACGGGGTATACGCGAAGTGAGCGCGTGTTGCGCATGCGCCCTGCAATCGTAACTGAACTGACTCCCGGTGCGGTATCCGGCCCGGCGCGACGTGCGATTCTTTTGATCCAAACCAGGGTTTCGGCCGCGCACCCTCTTGCGTCGCCCCTCGCTTCGCCCCCTTGCGTCGCCCCTGCCCATGCGCCGCAACGTTCGCGCAGACTGTCACGCCGACGCGCTACAATACCGGGCTTTCCCTGACCGCAGACGTGCTCGAATGCGCTTCGAGTCCGCATTCCGCCGGCGCATTGCGGCCCGGGTTCAGCCGCCGTCCGCTTCGTCCTTCGCCTGTTTCGTCCGTTTTGCTTCGACTGAAAAGCCGCTCATGTCCGCTCCCCAGCACACCCCCGGTTCCGTTCGGCCCGGCGCGATGAAGGCGCTCCCCAGAATCATCTTCATGAGCCGCTGGCTGCAGGTGCCGCTCTATCTCGGGCTGATCGTCGCGCAAGGCGTGTATGTCGTGCTCTTCCTGAAGGAAGTCTGGCATCTCGTCACGCACGCCATGTCGCTCGACGAAACCAACATCATGCTCGTCGTGCTCGGCCTGATCGACGTGGTGATGATCTCGAACCTGCTCATCATGGTGATCGTCGGCGGCTACGAGACCTTCGTGTCGCGGCTGGGCGTCGAAGGCCACCCCGACGAACCCGAATGGCTCGATCACGTCAACGCCGGCGTGCTGAAGGTCAAGCTCTCGATGGCGCTCATCAGCATCTCGTCCATCCATCTGCTCAAGACCTTCATCAACCCCGACCAGCACACTTTCCATACCGTGCTGTGGCAAGTGATCATTCACGTGGCCTTCCTGCTGTCCGCGCTCATCATGGCGTATGTCGACAAGCTGACCACGCATACGCATCCGCGGCACTTTCACGACGAGTCCTTCGCGCCGCCGCGCGGCACAACAGACTGAGCGTCAACTGAAGCGTCGCCTGAACGCACACCAGAAAAAATTTCGTCCCCCAGAGCCTCGAGCCATGACCGTCATCAAACAGGAAGACCTGATCCAGAGCATTGCGGATTCCCTGCAGTACATCAGCTACTACCATCCGCTCGACTACATCCAGGCGCTCGGCCGCGCCTACGAGCTGGAAGAAAGCCCGGCGGCGAAGGACGCCATCGCGCAGATCCTCACCAACAGCCGCATGTGCGCCGAAGGGAAGCGCCCGATCTGCCAAGACACGGGCATCGTGACGGTGTTCGTGAAGGTGGGCATGGACGTGCGCTGGGGCAGCGACAACGGCGGTGCGACGATGTCCGTCACCGACATGATCAACGAAGGCGTGCGCCGCGGTTACCTGAACCCGGACAACGTGCTGCGCGCGTCCATCGTCTCGCCGCCCGAAGGCGGCCGCAAGAACACCAAGGACAACACGCCGGCCGTGATCCACTACGAGATCGTGCCGGGCGACAAGGTGGACGTGCAGGTCGCGGCCAAGGGCGGCGGCTCGGAGAACAAGTCGAAGTTCGCGATGCTGAACCCGTCGGACTCGATCGTCGACTGGATCATCAAGACCGTGCCGACCATGGGCGCCGGCTGGTGCCCGCCGGGCATGCTCGGCATCGGCATCGGCGGGACCGCGGAAAAGGCGATGGTCATGGCGAAGGAATCGCTGATGGACCCCATCGACATCCAGGACGTCATCGCGCGCGGCCCCAAGGACTGGATCGAGGAACTGCGCGTCGAGCTGCATGAGAAGGTGAATGCGCTCGGCATCGGCGCGCAGGGTCTCGGCGGCCTCGCCACCGTGCTCGACGTCAAGATCATGGCCGCGCCGACGCATGCGGCCTCGAAGCCCGTCGCGATCATCCCGAACTGCGCCGCGACCCGTCACGCGCACTTCACGCTCGACGGCAGCGGCGCCGCGAAGCTCGAAGCGCCGCCGCTCGATGCCTGGCCCGACGTCACGTGGCAGCCCAACACCGAGACGAGCCAGCGCGTCGACCTGAACACGCTGACGCCCGAGGAAGTCGCCTCGTGGAAGCCCGGCCAGACGCTGCTGCTGTCGGGCAAGATGCTCACGGGACGCGACGCCGCGCACAAGCGCATTGCCGACATGCTGGCCGCGGGCGAAAAGCTGCCCGTCGACTTCACCAACCGCGTGATCTATTACGTAGGCCCGGTCGATCCGGTGCGCGACGAAGCCGTCGGCCCGGCCGGCCCGACCACGGCCACGCGCATGGACAAGTTCACCGAAACGATGCTGGCGCAAACCGGCCTCATCTCGATGATCGGCAAGGCCGAGCGCGGCCCGGTCGCCATCGAGTCGATCAGGAAGCACAAGGCGGCCTATCTGATGGCGGTCGGCGGCGCGGCGTATCTGGTGTCGAAGGCGATCCGCGAGGCGAAGGTGCTCGCGTTCGAAGACCTCGGCATGGAAGCCATCTACGAATTCGACGTGCAGGACATGCCGGTGACGGTGGCCGTCGATTCGAACGGCACGTCGGTCCACAAGACGGGTCCGGCCGAATGGCAGGCGAAGATCGGCAAGATTCCGGTCGCCACGGTCTGAGGCGGGATCGACGGTTGCCTGTCGCAATGATCCGCTGACAGGCAACCCGTCAACGAAAGAGCCGGGCACACGCCCGGCTCTTTTCTTTGACACCGCGCCCATCGAGAAGGGTTTTCATTCTCAGTTTTATCTCGAAAAAAAATTTTCTACTCAACCTTGGCTTTGTCACGCCCAAGGTTTATCTTTCTCAAAACCCCACGTTTACGAACAGGAATCAAGCCATGCAAGGCGACGCGAAAGTCATCGAATATCTGAACTCGCAGTTGAAGAACGAACTGACCGCGATCAATCAATACTTCCTGCACGCCCGGATGTATCAGCACTGGGGTCTCGAAAAGCTCAACAAGCACGAGTACGACGAATCGATCGGCGAAATGAAGCACGCCGACTGGCTCATCCAGCGCGTCTTCATGCTCGACGGACTGCCGAACCTGCAGGACCTGCACAAGCTGCTGATCGGCGAGGAAACCAAGGAAATCCTCGAGTGCGACCTGAAGCTCGAGCAGATCTCGCAGTCCACCTGCAAGGAAGCCATCGCGTATTGCGAATCCGTGCGTGACTTCGTCTCGCGCGAGATCTTCGAAAAGATCCTGCACGACACGGAAGAGCACATCGACTGGCTGGAAACGCAACTGGACCTGATCGACAAGGTCGGCATCCAGAACTACCAGCAAACCATGATGGGCGATCACGAGTAATCCGTTCGTCACGATGCCCGTCAGCGCAGCATCCCCGCTTGCCCTGCCCCCACGCGCCGCGCTGGACGCGAGCGCGCCGGTCGGCATTTTCGATTCCGGCCTGGGCGGGCTGTCGGTGCTGCGCGCCGTGCGCGCCATCCTGCCGCACGAGCACCTGATCTACGTGGCCGACTCGCTTCACGCGCCGTACGGCGAAAAAACCGACGCGTTCATCGGCGAACGCACGCTGGCCATCGGCGAATGGCTCGTGTCGCAGGGCGCGAAAGCGCTCGTGGTCGCATGCAATACCGCGACCGCGCAGTCCATCGCGCTGGTGCGCGAGCGCCTGCCCATTCCGCTGGTCGGCGTGGAGCCGGGCGTGAAGCCCGCGGCGAACGTGTCGCGCTCGCGCGTCGTCGGCGTTCTAGCGACGGCGGTGACGCTGCGTTCCGCGCGTTTCCAGTCGCTGCTGGACCGCTACGCCGGCGACTGCCGCTTCATCTGCCAGGCGGGACACGGCCTGGTGCAGGCGGTGGAGCGCGGCGATACGTCGTCGCCCGCCCTCATGGCGCTGCTCGAAAGCTACCTGTCCCCCATGCTGGACGCCGGCGCCGACACACTGGTGCTCGGCTGCACGCACTACCCTTTCCTGGACGGCGCAATCCGCGCCATTGCCGGCGAGCGCCTGCACATCGTGGACACGAGCGTGGCCATCGCCCGGCAGCTCGAACGTCTGCTCGATACCCACGCGCGCCGCTCGGACGCAGATTCGGCTGATCTTCTGCCCCGCTTCTGCTCGACGGCCGACGGCGAATCGCAGCGCCAGCTCGCCGCTGCCCTCCTCAGGCTCGACGCGCCCGTCGAGCATGTCAGCATTCCCTCCGGCCTCCCACGGCTCGCCGAACCCGACATCGCGTGAGGGTTTCTCGCCCGCCGCATGTTCCCCGGCGCGCGCTTTCCCGCGCCAGCTCTGGCCTCTAGCAACAATTCTGCTAACTTGCCTGCTCTGTTACAAAAAACACAGAGCCCCGCTTGCATTGGTGCGCAAGTCGAATGATAATAATTCGCATTAACGCAAGCTATCGCGAACGATCATGATTGTCTGTGTCTGCAAATCAGTATCCGACCGCAAGATCCGAGCATCCATCGCCGAGGGTGTGGACACCTTCGACGAGCTCCAGTTCGAGCTCGGCGTGGCCATGTGCTGCGGCAAGTGCGAGGAGAGCGTTCGCGACGTGATGGCACAGAGCGGCGTGTGCGCCTCGCAGTGTGGCGTCGAGCAGCGCGAGCACGTGGCGCCGCTGATGTTTTACGAGCGCAAGGCGGCCTGAGGCCAGGCCGCAGGTTCAGGCGTCGCGCTTCCGCGGCGGCGCCCGCAGTCTTTCAAGCTTTCTTGCCAGTTTTCGCAGTCCGGTTTCCGAACCGCCTCCAGCAAGCCAGGTTACCTTCGAACATCCGGTCACTTCCAGCTAGCCAAGCACCTCCCCGAGCAACCCCTATCCCTGGAGGGAACCATGGAATTGCTGATCGGTTTCGTGACTACCCTGTTTATCTCATTGCTGATCTTTCGAACATGACGTCGCCTGGATTCCCGTTTCCCCGTTGCGCCGGATCCGCACCGTTGCTGGACTTCAAGCTGAAACGAACCCGCGGCATGATCGGCATCAATTCACATCGCACCACAAGCAGCACTCAAAGCAGCCAATAAGAATGCAGTCCCCGACCACCACTCCCGCCGCTTTCCAGACGGCGCCGGCATCGAGCGCCAGTCCGCGCGTGATCGCCGCGTGCGCCGCCGTCGTCGTGCTTCACGCAGTCCTGCTCGGCGTCGCGATGACGATGCACAACGAGCCGCCGCCGCGACCCATCGAAGCCAAGTCGATCACCGCGCAGCTCATCAGCGAAACGCCGCAGCCCGCGCCGCAGCCGGTCGCGGTCGAAACGCCGCCGCCGCCCAAGCCGCTTCCGAAGCCCGTCCCGAAGCCGCTGCCCAAGCCCAAGGTCAAGCCGAAGATCGAGCCTGCGCCCACGCCGATGCCGGTCACCGAGGCGCCGTCGCAGATCGCCGCGCCCGCACCGGATCCCACTCCGCCCGCGCCGGCGCAACCGACCCCGCCGCCCACCGCGCCGGCCATCGGCAAGCCGAGCATGGATCTCGCCGCGCCGAAGAACGTCGCGCGGCTGAGCTGCAATATCGCCCAGCCGGATTACCCGGCCATGGCCAAGCGCCGCGGCGAAACAGGCACGGCGACCGTGCGGCTGACGGTCGGCGTGTCGGGCAAGATCGAGAACATCACGCTGCAGAAAAGCAGCGGCTCGTCGCGGCTGGATGACGCTGCGCTCGCGGCGGTACGCAGCAGCGCGTGCAGCCCGTACAAGGAAAATGGCGAAGCGATCCGCGCTACCGCCACGGTGCCATTCGTATTCAGTCTCAACGACTGACCGGTTTTTTTAGATACAAGGAAAGAGCAATGCAAAACTACGGGATTGCGCACGTCTGGGCGCAAGGTGACTTCGTAACGCGGGGCATCGCGCTCGCGCTGGTGATCATGTCGGTGCTGTCGTGGACCGTCATCATCGTGAAGGCATGGAATGTCGTGCGCCTGAAGCGCCTGACCAAGAACGCCGAACAGGCCTTCTGGCACTCCGACGATTTCAACGACGGCATCAAGAAGCTCGGCAGCCAGTCGTCGAGCCCGGCCGACAACCCGTTCCTCGCCTTGGCCCTCGCCGGCCAGGAAGCGGCGGATCACCATCACCAGACGCAGCCGCATCTGCACGACCGCATGGACGTGTCGGACTGGATCACGCGCTGCCTGAAGGATGTGATGGACGAAGGCGTCGGCCGCATGCAGGCGGGCCTCGCAATTCTCGCGTCCATCGGTTCCACCTCGCCGTTCGTCGGGCTGTTCGGCACCGTGTGGGGGATCTATCACGCGCTGCTGACCATCGGCGCGACCGGCCAGACGTCGATCGACCAGGTCGCTGGCCCGGTCGGCGAGTCGCTCATCATGACGGCGTTCGGCCTGTTCGTCGCGATTCCCGCGGTGCTCGGCTACAACGCCCTGACGCGCGCGAACAAGGGCATCGTCACGAAGCTGAATCGCTTTGCGCACGGCCTGCACGCGTTCTTCGTCACGGGCACGAAGCTCTCGTCGACCAAGCGCGCGACGAACGCCTCGTCCGACAGCCTGCGTCTCGCGACGCGCGCGTCGTAAGCCCGGGAGGTTCGCATCATGGCCATGAGCCCTTTTGCCGGCGATGAAGACGACGGCATGATGAGCGAGATCAACATGACGCCGCTCGTCGACGTCATGCTGGTCCTGCTGATCATCTTCCTGGTGACGATTCCCGCGATGCATCACGCGGTGAAGATCGACCTGCCGCACGCGAGCAGCCAGCCGCAGGACGAGAAGCCCGCGCACGTGAACATCGCGATCCAGGCCGACGGCACGACGCTGTGGGACGAGCAGCCGGTCGACGAAGCGACGCTCAACGCGCGCATCGCGCAGGCGTCGCAGCAGACGCCGCAGCCGGAGATCCAGTTGCGCGCGGACCGCAAGGTCGCGTATGAGAAGGTCGCCGACCTGATGTCGGCGGCGCAGGCGGGCGGGCTGACCAAGATCGGCTTCGTCACCGAACCGAAGAGCGGCAAGTAACGCAAGCGCGCCCTTTCGAACTTTCTCACGCTCCAAAGTAAAAGGCCTTCATCGTCAGATGAAGGCCTTTTTTTGTGCGCGCTCGGCGCATTCGGGCGAGGCGGTCACTTTGGGTTCGTATAGCCAGAACCAGAAGTCCCGTCACATGCAGCAGCCGTGGTCGACACGGACAGTGCAATCAACCCTATCAGGCTAACTATCAGAGCAGCCGTGAGTTTTCGCATAGGAGCTCCTTAGCGAAAGAGGTTTCAATATACTGCCGCCATTTTCGGGCATCAATTGAATCTGACCATCGCTTATCCGCACTGCCCCGCCTCGAATCAATGACGCGCGTCATTGCGTTGAAACTGTTTCTCGTTCCGGCCGTTCATGAACAGGACATTCTCCGGGGAAGTGCTGTCCGCTGCCGATCGACTCGACCAGAAAATCGACGAACGCGCGCACTGCAGGGACCATGCCTTGCCGCGACAAAAAGACCGCATACAGCTGCGGCGACGGAAAGGTCCAGCCCGGCATGACCGGCGACAGTTGCCCCGTGCGGAGCGGCGCGCCGTACATCATCTCGGGCAGCGCCGCGATGCCGACGCCGCGCATGACGGCCTCGCGGATCATCGACAGGTCGGCGGTGACGAGCCGCGGCTCGTGCTCGAACTCGTGGCGCGTGCCGTCGGGCGCGATCAGCCGGTAGACATGGCGGCCGTCCGCCGAGGGCGTGTCGAGCGTGTCGTATTGGGCGAGTTCGGCGGGCGTCATCGGCGGCGCATTCGACTTCAGCAGCGACGGCGCCGCCACCAGCATCTGTTCCGTGCGCCATAGCGGCCGCGCGACCACGTTCGAACTGGCGGGCGGCTCGGAGCGCACGCGCAGCGCGACGTCGATGGCATCCTCGAACAGGTCCACCACGCGGTTGGTCACGCGCAGCACGACCCGCACTTCCGGAAAGCGATGCATGAAGTCCGGCACCACGGCGGACAGAAAGGTCTGCGCGATGGTCACCGGCACGCTCACGCGCACCGTGCCGCGCGGCGAATCGCGCAGGCTCTGCACGACATTCACCGCCGCCTGCGCCTCGGCCAGCATCGCCTGGCAATGCTGGTAGAACAGCTGGCCCGCCTCCGTCAGCGCCAGCTTGCGCGTGGAGCGCTGCAGCAGGCGCACGCCGAGCGACGCCTCGAGTTCCGAGACACGGCGCGACAAACGCGACTTCGAAATGCCGAGCACGCGTTCCGCAGCCGAGAAGCCGCCGTGCTCGACGACGTGCGAGAAATACATCAGATCGTTCAGGTCGTGCGAGTCAACTTTCATGGTCGATCGGAAAACTCGATAAGGCGCGTTGCTGTGGTTCGTTATCGCCAGCGGGACAATCCATTGCGCCGAGGCGGCTTTTTACGCGAAATGCGGCCCATATAATAGCTCTGTGTTTCAAAAATATCGCTATTCCCCTTTGAACGCTGGATTCACGAAGCGAGACATCATGACCGACAGCCGCAGCATCGAACGCATCATTCCGGCGACCCGCACCGTCGAAGGCGGCGGGTTCGTCGTGCATCGCCCGTTTCCGACCCGTCTTCTGATGGACTTCGACCCGTTTCTCCTGCTCGATGAAATGGGCCCCGTCGATTACGCGCCCGGCGAGGCCAAGGGCGCGCCCGATCATCCGCATCGCGGCTTCGAGACCGTCACGTACATGCTCGAAGGCGAGTTCGGCCACAAGGACTCGGCGGGTCATTCCGGCACGCTGCTGCCCGGCGACGTGCAATGGATGACCGCCGGCGCGGGCGTCGTGCACAGCGAGATCCCCGCCGAGGCTTTCACGCAGCGCGGCGGCCGCGTCCATGGCCTGCAACTGTGGGTGAACCTGCCGCAGCGCGACAAGATGGTCGCGCCGCATTACCAGGAGATTCCGTCGGCGCGCATTCCGGTCGCGACGAGCGAGGACGGCAAGGTCCGCGTGAAGGTCATCGCCGGTGAGGCGCTCGGCGTGAAGGCGGCGATCGAAACGCGCACGCCGATCCTGTATCAGCACGTCTCGCTGCAGCCGGGCGCGACGATCGCGCTGAACGTGCCGCGCGAATTCCGCGTGTTCGCGTATCCGCTGTCGGGCACGGCGCTGTACGGCCCGCAGAAGCAGCCGGTGCGCGCCCAGCAGATGGTGATCTTCCGCGACGACAGCGATACGGTCTCGCTCGCCGCCGGCGACGAGCCCGTGGAACTGCTGTTGATTGGCGGCGTGCCGCTCAAGGAGCCGGTCGTGCGCTACGGTCCGTTCGTGATGAACACCGAGGACGAGATCCGCCAGGCCGTCATCGACTATCAGGCGGGTCGGATGGGCGCGATCGCGCATTGAGCAGTCAGCGTTGAACAGGCACGGGCGCTGAGTTTCAGCGACTCCGGCGCGGCATGAACGGACACATTGCGTCACAATGACCGTTCGTTCCGCGCCGTTTCGTTTCACACTTTCATTTCACCGGATCAACCGAGGAGCAGCGCATGACCCGCCCCGTCGTGACCGCCGACATCGGCGCTACCGATTTCCACGTCCGCCTCGCGGACGGCTCGCACGACTGGAGCGCCGACGAACCCGTCGGCCTCGGTGGCGGCGACACGGCTCCGGACCCGCATTCGCTCCTGCTCGGCAGCCTCGGCGCCTGCACGTCCATCACGCTGAAGATGTACGCGAAGCGCAAGGAATGGCCGCTGGAGGCGGTGCATGTGGAACTGTCGATAGAGAGCGCCGCAGCGGGCACGCGGATCGATCGCCGCATCGCGCTGACCGGTCCGCTCAGCGACGAACAGCGGGAACGTCTCTTGCAAATTGCCAATGCGTGCCCGATCCACAAGGTTCTGTCCGGTCCGATCCACATCGATTCCGCACTGGCGCCGTAACGCGTCGCGGGCACACTGAACGTTCAAGGAAACGTCGTTTTGAATTTCGAACACCTCATCCAGATCAACGATCCCCAGAATCCGCTGGTCCAGTCGCTGACACGCGAGCAATTGTGGGAAGGCCTCGTTCTGCGCGCCGAGCAGCCGCAGTTGTTCGTGCTGGGACTGGACCGCTGTGACATCCTTTCGCGCGACGGCGACAGCATGGAGCGCGAGCTGCACTACGGCCAGGCCGTCGTGCGCGATCGCGTGACGCTCAACCCGCAGTCGAGCGTGCGCTACGACATCCTGCCGACCGCCGAATATGTGGGCGGCTCGCTGACGATGGCGATCGAGGAGCCCGACGAGCAGCAGCTCTTCCTGCGCTTCACCTACAGCACGACGCTGCCGGAGCAAGCCAACCCGACGCCCGATGAACTGCAGACGCAGGAGATCGTGAAGTCGGCGTATCGCGAATCGGATATCGACACCGTGCATCTGATCCGCCGGTTCGCGCACGGCCGGAACGACGACAAGCCGCTGCACTGAGCCTCGCTCACACGCGGCGGCGGATGCTTCGCCGCCGCATCGAGCCTGGCTATCAAAAATTGTGCTTCGATCAGAAAGTCTATTTGCAAATAGGAATAGTTATCATTTACTATAGACCCATCGAATCAACGAACGCACTCTTCCGACATGACCGACACGCTGCGATCTTCCACGCTCAGGCTGCGCCGCCCGGCTGTCCGCGACGCCGCGATCACCCGCCCGAAAGCGACCACCGTGACCACCGTTCACGTCCAGCACGCCGCGGAGAGCCCGGGCGAGCGGTCACTCAAAAGCGATGCGCTGTTGCAGGGACGCAGTCATGTCAGCATCCTGCATAACGGGGAGACCTATCAGTTGCGCGCGACTCGTCTGGGCAAGCTGATCCTGACGAAGTAGCGCAAAGAACAGCAGTAGCACTGTGTATTGTGGGGACCACCTCTCCAAGAGGTGTTTGGCCTTAGCCAGCGAGGACGACTTGCACGCGAGAATTTAGACCCCTTCGTGCAAACACCAGCCAGTCGTCGATAGCAAGCGAAGCCGCTTTTTTTTTGGTTCCCGCGCGTTTGCGTGATGGTCCGCCTGATGAGGCGAGCGCAATGATGATCCATCGAACGGCACGTTCTTCTTTCGAAGGCGTGCCGTTTTGTCTTTGATGAAAAGCGTCAGACGTTCTCGATACCCAGCGCAGCAATCCCCGCCTTGGCGATCTGCGCATCCTGTTCCGACTTCACGCCCGATACGCCCACCGCACCCACGATGTCCGTACCGACGAAGATCGGCACGCCGCCTTCGAGCATCGCGGTCATCGGTGCGCTGAGAAAGGCCGTGCGGCCTTGCTTGATGGTGTCTTCATAGACCTTCGTCTCGCGGCGGCCGAGCACGGCGGTGCGGGCCTTGCCCGTCGCCATCTCGACGGTGCTCGCCCCCGCCCCTTCCAGACGATGCAGATGCAGCAGATGCCCGCCATCGTCGACGATCGCAATCGTCACGTTCCAGTTGTGATCCTTCGCGTGCGCCTCGGCGGCGGCGGCCATCGACTTGACGTCGTCGTCGGTCAGTACGGGTTTGGTTCTCACGTGCGTTCTCGCGGCCGTCGGTCACGGCGTGGACGGTTTATCGGCTGAAGCCCCAGAACATCAGGTACCACGCGCTGTCCGCTACAGCCAGCGCAGCGACAAACCATACCATCGTGAGGACGCGCGGAACAAGCGTCGTGGCATGGCGCCCTGTCACGCGCCACGCGAGCCACGCGCTCCATGCGTTCGCGATGAACAGCAGCGTGAGGCGCAGATCCGTCACCCACCAGAGCGGCAGCTGCTCGGCGCGCAGCAGCGATACCGTTGTCGCCGACAAGCCCAGGAACACGCCGCAGCCCGCCAGCGGAATCAGCGCGAGCGTCAGGTGATGCAGGCGCCTCGCTTCCATCTTGCCGAGCATGCGCGTGCCCGCCGCGAGCAGCGCCAGCAGCGCGGTGCCGTACACGAGCCCCGTCACGACGATATAGCCGATGACCATCGTGCCGTCGAGCCACGAGAAGACGTCGTTCTGCTCGGGGTAATGCGTGAAGAGGAACCACGGCGCGTTGGTGTCGAGCGGCCACAGGATGTTGTGGTCGATCAGCCAGCCGGCAAAGAACTGCTTCAGGTCGACGAACCACGTGCTGACGGTCCAGTGGAACGCGCCGATCGCGATGCCGAGCAGCCCGTACAGGATGAGCGCCGTGTCCCACGGATTCGCGGCCTTGTCGCCGAGCTTCACGACTTCCTCGGCGGGCGAGCGCCACGTGAGCGCAATGGCGTCGCGATGACCGCTGCAGCGGCCGCACATGTGGCAGTCGGCGGCGCCTTTCATGTTGCGCAAGGGCACGAGCGGCGCGCAGTTGATCGGAATCACGCGATGGCCATGCTCGCCCTGCTTGTACGAGCGGCGCCACGCGTCCTCGCTGACCTTGAAGTGGAACGGCGCGAGGCGTGCCAGCAGCGTGAACACGCCATTCACCGGACACAGGTACTTGCACCACACGCGCTTCTCGCGGCCATACAGCACGCCGATGATCATCGCCCCGACGGTCGAGCCGCCGAGCACCAGCAGCACGGCCTTCGGATATTGATAGACGCTGACCATCTGGCCGTAGATGGTCGTCAGGCCGAACGCGACGAACGGCCAGCCGCCCCAGCGCATCCAGCGCGGAATGGCCCAGCCGCGGCCGAAGCGGCTCGCGAACTCGGTGAGCGCGCCCTCGGGACACAGCACGCCGCACCAGACGCGGCCGAGCATGACCATCGAGAGCAACACAAACGGCCACCAGATGCCCCAGAACACGAACTGTGCGGCGAGCGTCAGGTTGTTCCACAGATGCGCCGAGCCATCGGGCAGCGGCATCACGGCGGGAACGAGGATCAGAAACGCATACACGGCAACGACGACCCACTGAATCATGCGGATCGCGCTGCCGTGACGTTGCATCCATTGGCCGGCTTGCTGGAGCCGGCCGGGTTGAGGCATTACAGAACTCATGCTGGACGGCTTGCCGCCTTTTGTTTTTGCGCCATCTGATGATTCGAACGGCGCAGCAGAAGATAAATGACGATCCAGTACACGGCGTACGCCACGAGGTTCATGCCGGCCGGATGCGCGCGATAGCCCGTCAGTGTAGCGACCAGCGAGCCGAAGGTGCTGGAATCGTCGAGTAGCGCAGAGGTGTTCCACACCTGGTTGACGATGACCGGCAGCACTTCCATGTCGATCAATTTGTCCACGCCCGTCTCGAACAGACCAGCCGCGAGGAACAGCAGCATGATTTCCGTGACGCGGAAGAAGGCGCGCCAGGAGAAGATCTTGCCGCCGAGTTGCAGCACGTAGAAGGTCAGCAGCGCGAGCCCGAAGCCCAGGATGATGGCCACGTATTGTGACGCGGCGACGTGCCCCGATTGACCGAAGCCGACGCCATACAGGAACACGGCCGTCTCGCTGCCCTCGCGCGCGATCGCCAGCGCAACCAGCAGCGCGATGCTCCACCAGTGTCCGTCCTGCGTGCTCTTCTGCAGCGAGGTTTCCATGTCGCGCTTCAGCGTGCGGCCGTGACGCTTCATCCACAGGACCATCTGCACGATCAGCACGCACGCCACCAGCACCATCGCGGTCTGGAAGTAATCCTGCGCGTTGCCCGACAGCACTTCGGTGAAGCCGATCAGCGCGGCGCCCAGCGCCACCGCCGCGAGCAGGCCGATGACGACGCCGGCCCACAGATAAGGCAGGCCGCGGCGCGCCTGATGGTCGCCGTTCTTCAGCCACGCGTAGAGAATGCCGACGACGAGCAATGCCTCGACGCTCTCACGCCATACGATGAAAAGTACCTGCCCCATACCCAACCTCCAGCGATTCCACTTCAACTGGCCGCGCGCGAGGCGCGTCCAATACCCTTTACTTGGCGACGATCACGCCCTGCGCGCTCTGGTGAAAGTCGTCGAAAAACTTGTATTCGCCCGGATCGAGCGGCGCGATCACGACGAACGAATCCGCGCCCGGCGCGAGCACCTTTTCCTTGCGCAACTGCACGCTCTCGAACTCGGCTGCGCCCTTGCCGATGTTGTGCACCTCGATCTTGATGCGCTGCCCCGCCGGCACTTCGATACGCGCCGGATTCAGCTTGCCGTCGTTCATCTCGAGCTTGAACGTAGGCAGATCGGCGGCATGCGCCATGTTCATCCCGGCAGCGGCGGCGCACAGCGACATCGCGATCGCCGCCATCTGGCTTGTCAGTTTCATGCGAACTTCCTGGTTAAGTACGCGCCCGGTCCGGGATGCCGGGCGCCACGGACGATCAGTAACCGCCCTTCTTGCCGATGCCCGCGAACGGGAAGTCGTATTCGATCGTGAACGGCTTGAACCACGGACCCACGCCGGTTTCCTTGTCGGTGTGACGGCCGAAGGCCATGTGGCCGGTTTCCGTCGGCGGCGCGATGTGCAGTTTCAGGTGGTACTTGCCCGGGCCGAAGAGCTTCACGTTGTCGCCGTAGTGCGGGCCGTCGTTCGCGACCATCGCCATCAGGTCGCCCTTGACGGTCTGAGTCGTGCCCACCTTGCTCAGTTCATAGGTCACGTTGAGATAGGGCATCCAGTCGCCTTCGGCGAAACCGGTCGGGTTGTTCTTGACCGCGTGGATGTCCGCCTCGAGGTGGATATCCGAATCCGATGCCTTGCGCATCATGCCTTCCGGCGCCATCGTGATCGGCTGGAGGTAGACGGCGCCCGTTTCCATGCCGCCCTCGATATGCTGCTTGCCGATCGGATATTCCGCGGCCGACGCCGCCATCATTGCCGTAAGGCCCGCGGCGGCCACGAGGCCGCGCATCAACGTTGAACCCATAGATACTCCTTGTTGTTATCGACCGGCGCGGGGCGCCACGCGCGCCTGCTGCCCGAACATCAGGTCCGACTGCCGGATATCCGGACGATGCGCCGGACGGATTGAAAGTTTCTGCCAGGGATGGGCGATTCGAACGTCCACGGTGAGCAGCGCTAGCACAACTTTGTGAACGTTAATACGAACCATTCTCAAAGTTTGCCAAGTTTAGCATCGTTCGACACCCGGAACAATTTGAGCGGGCTTACAAACCCAGTGCCGACAAGGCTTTTCGCGGCATCGACTTGAACGTGCGAGGCGCAAAAAAACGCGGCCGGCCCGCCGGGCCGCCGCGTATTTTAAACCAGGCCTTAAGAAACTATTACATAAGCCTTACTTTCCGCCGGTTCCACCCACGTGGTCGCCGACATTCGCGCCGAACACGCGTTGCCGCAGCAGCGCCAATTGGTCGCGGGTCTGCGCGGCCTTCTCGAATTCGAGATTCTTGGCGTGGTCCATCATCTGCTTTTCGAGCCGCTTGATTTCCTTGGCGATCTGCTTCTCGGACATGTCCTCGAACTTCGCGCGCGTCTGCGCTTCCTTCAGCTCGGCGCGGGCTTCGTCGGCGTTATAGACACCGTCGATGATGTCCTTGATGCGCTTCTCCACGCCGCGCGGCGTGATGCCCATCGCCTGGTTATGCGCGATCTGCTTGGCGCGGCGCCGCTCGGTCTCGTCGATGGCGCGCTTCATCGAATCGGTCATGTTGTCGGCGTAGAGAATCGCCTTGCCGTTCACATTGCGCGCCGCCCGGCCGATGGTCTGGATCAGCGAGCGTTCGGCACGCAGGAAACCTTCCTTGTCGGCGTCGAGAATCGCGACGAGCGAGACCTCCGGAATGTCCAGCCCTTCGCGCAGCAGGTTGATGCCGACCAGCACGTCGAAGGTGCCGAGCCGCAGGTCGCGGATGATTTCCACGCGCTCTACCGTGTCGATGTCGCTGTGCAGGTAGCGCACCTTCACGCCGTGATCGGCGAGAAACTCGGTCAGCTGTTCGGCCATGCGCTTGGTAAGCGTGGTGACGAGCACGCGCTCATGCACGGCGACGCGCGCGTTGATCTCGGAGAGCACGTCGTCCACCTGCGAACGCGCGGGACGCACTTCGATTTCCGGATCGACCAGACCGGTCGGGCGCACGAGCTGCTCGGCCACCTGTCCGGCCTTGCCCTTTTCATAGTCGGCGGGCGTGGCCGAGACGAACACCGCCTGGCGCATCTTGCGCTCGAACTCGTTGAACTTGAGCGGGCGGTTGTCGAGCGCGCACGGCAGCCGGAAACCGTAGTCGACGAGATTCTCCTTGCGCGCGCGGTCGCCGTTGTACATGCCGTTCAACTGCCCGATCAGCACGTGCGATTCGTCGAGCAGCATCAGCGCGTCGGACGGCAGATAGTCGACGAGCGTCGGCGGCGGCTCGCCGGGCATCGCGCCGGAGAAGTGCCGCGAGTAGTTCTCGATGCCCTTGCAGAAGCCGAGCTCCTGCAGCATCTCCAGGTCGAAGCGGGTGCGCTGCTCCAGCCGCTGCGCCTCGACCAGCTTGCCCTGGTCGTAGAAGAACTCGAGCCGTTCGCGCAGTTCGTCCTTGATGGCTTCGACGGCACGCATCACGGTGTCGCGCGGCGTCACGTAGTGCGACGACGGATACACGGTGAAGCGCGGAATCTTGTTGCGCACGCGGCCGGTGAGCGGATCGAACAGATGCATGGCTTCGACTTCATCGTCGAACAGTTCCACGCGCACGGCCATTTCCGCGTGTTCCGCCGGAAAGATGTCGATGGTGTCGCCGCGCACGCGGAAGGTGCCGCGCGAGAAGTCGGCTTCGTTGCGCGTGTACTGCATCGCGATCAGGCGCGCGATGATGTCGCGCTGGCCGAGCTTGTCGCCGGTGCGCAGCGTCAGGATCATGCGATGGTATTCGGACGGATTGCCGATACCGTAGATCGCCGACACGGTGGCCACGATCACCACGTCGCGCCGTTCGAGCAGGCTCTTGGTGGCGGAGAGCCGCATCTGCTCAATGTGGTCGTTGATCGACGAATCCTTCTCGATGAACAGGTCGCGCTGCGGCACGTACGCTTCCGGCTGGTAGTAGTCGTAGTACGAGACGAAGTACTCGACCGCATTGCGCGGGAAGAATTCGCGGAACTCGGCGTAGAGCTGCGCGGCGAGCGTCTTGTTCGGCGCGAACACGATAGCCGGACGGCCCATGCGGGCGATCACGTTGGCCATCGTGAAGGTCTTGCCGGAGCCGGTCACGCCGAGCAGCGTCTGGAACGAGAGACCGTCCTCGATCCCTTCGACGAGCTTGGCGATGGCTTCGGGCTGGTCGCCCGCGGGCGGATACGGCTGATAGAGCTGGAACGGCGAGCCGTCGAAGGTGACGAACTTCGATTCGTCCAGTGCTTCGGGAGAGTCGATGAGAGTGTCGGACATGGAGATTCGATGCGTCGTCGCCGGAGCAAACACTTATTCTAGCGGCTGCCGAAAACACGCGCGGCCCGGCGGATGGGAGCGCGCGGCGGTCGGGACTGACGGCGCGGCGCCTGGGTCCATAGCACATTGGGACCGCGCCGCCGATCTCAAGCGCCGGCCTTGCGGCCCTTTTTGACGACGCGGGCGGGATCGGTCGAAATGACGCCGGCGTGAAAAACACGCGCTGCCGGCAAGGTGGCGGCAAAAAGCCGGGCCGGATTCGCTACAATGTGCGACTGTGCTCGACGGCGGGCAACGGACATTTCTCACAGCGGCGCAGCATGCCGCGCTGCAGGGACCGCCGAAGACGCCACGCGGGCATCGTCCCCGTTCCGGGCTGGCTTCGCGCCAGTTTCGCGCTCGTTGGCCTTCCGGGCGCCACTCCGCCGCACCGTCTTTTTCTCACTGCCGATAGATCATGTCTCTTTTCTCTGCCGTCGAACTCGCTCCCCGCGACCCCATCCTGGGCCTCAACGAAGCCTTCAACGCCGACACGCGCGCCACCAAAGTGAATCTGGGCGTCGGTGTCTACACCAACGAGGAAGGCAAGATTCCGCTGCTGCGCGCCGTGCGCGAAGCCGAAAAGGCACGCGTCGATGCCGCCCTGCCGCGCGGCTACCTGCCCATCGACGGCATCGCCGCCTATGACGCCGCCGTGCAAGCGCTGCTGCTCGGCCAGGACTCGCCGCTGATCGCCGCAGGCCGCGTCGTCACGGCGCAGGCGCTGGGCGGCACGGGCGCGCTGAAGATCGGCGCGGACTTCCTGAAGCGCCTGAACCCGAACGCCAAGGTCGCGATCAGCGATCCGAGCTGGGAAAACCATCGCGCGCTGTTCGAAGGCGCCGGCTTCGACGTCGTCAACTACCCGTACTACGAGGCCGCCACGCACGGCGTGAACTTCGACGCCATGCTGGCCGCGCTGAACAGCTACGCCGCGGGCACCGTGGTCGTGCTGCACGCGTGCTGCCACAACCCGACGGGCGTCGACCTCTCGGACGCGCAGTGGAAGCAGATCGTCGAAGTCGTGAAGGCGCGCGAGCTCGTGCCCTTCCTCGACATGGCCTATCAGGGCTTCGCGGACAACATCGAGGCGGATTCGGCCGCCGTGCGCCTGTTCGCGGGCGCTGAACTCAACGTGTTCGTGTCGTCGTCGTTCTCGAAGTCGTTCTCGCTGTATGGCGAGCGCGTCGGCGCGCTGTCGATCATCACCACCAGCAAGGAAGAATCGGCGCGCGTGCTCTCGCAACTGAAGCGCGTGATCCGCACCAACTACTCGAACCCGCCCACGCACGGCGGCTCGATCGTCGCGGCCGTGCTGGCGTCGCCGCAACTGCGCGCGACCTGGGAGCAGGAACTGGGCGAAATGCGCGACCGCATCCGCGCAATGCGCAACGGCCTCGTCGAGCGCCTGAAGGCGAGCGGCGTCGACCGCGACTTCTCGTTCGTCAATCAGCAGCGCGGCATGTTCTCGTACTCGGGCCTGACGTCGGCGCAAGTCGACCGCCTGCGCGAAGAGTTCGGCATCTATGCCGTCAGCACGGGCCGCATCTGCGCGGCCGCGCTGAACACGCGCAACCTCGACGCCGTCGCGACGGCGGTGGCGGCCGTGCTGAAGTAAGGCTGTCTCGTGGAAGTCCGGGCGCTCTGGCGGCCGGACGAAGAAATGGCGCCCTGCGTGAACCGCAAAGGCGCCATTTTTTTGCGCTGGTTTTTTCTCGCGCTGAAGCGCGCGCGTTACAGCGTCGGCGATGCGGCCGGGACCGTGACGGCATCGTCGGCGTCGACGAAACCGTATGAAATCGCCCGCGCGAGTTCGGCGCTCACGGTCGTGACGTCGGTCTGTTCCTGGCGCACGCCGGCCGCGCGGTGGCTGCCCGCCTGCATGCAAAAGGCCAGCGCGATAGGCAGCAGCATCACCACGGGCCAGTAAGTCGATATTGTCTTTCTCATTTGGACTACCTCGATTCGATGTCGGAGCGGAGCGAACGCCCACTTGCCGACACTCCAAATGTTACGGAAATGAGAGAATCTTAAAAAGATATTGAAAAGCAAAGCTTTGTTGCAGCCGGGGCAACAAGGCTCCGGCGACGATGCGCCTGGAAAAGCCGCTCCACGCGGCAGACGGCCGTCATAAAGGCTTACAAAGTTGTCGGGACATCGGACCATCGGGCGTGTCTTAATAAGACACGCTCCAACGAATTATTCCAAGATCATGAAATCCGCAGTCGCTGGTCTTTTGTTCGCCTCGTCTGCCGCGCTGCTCGGCGGTTGCGCAGCTTATCCCGATGCCGGCGGGTACTACGGCGGCGGCTATCCCGCCACCGCGTATGACACGCCCGGCTACGACGCTTATTACGGCGGACCGCCCGTCGTGCAGCAGGGCGTGGTCGTAGGCGGCGGGTATTACTACGGCGGTCCGGGTCTTGGCCGCTATTGGGACGACGGCCCCGGCTGGCGACGTCCCCCGCCCGGCGGATGGAATGGCGGCTGGAACAACCGGCCGCCGCCCAATCGTGGCAACGGTGGTCCTCCGCCGCAGGCCGGCGGCGGCCACGGCGGTCCGCCGCCACAGGCGGGTGGAGGACGTCCGCCGGGCGGTCAGCCGCCCCAGGCCAACGGCGGCGCGTTGCCGAGAGCCGTCGGCGGCCCGCCGATGCGACCTCAAGCCGCACCGCCGCCGTCGAACCCGGGTGGTAATCAGGGTGGCAACCGGGGCGGTGGCGGTGGCAACAGTGGCGGCAACGGCGGCCGCTGGCACAATGGGCCGGTCGGCAACTAAACCCGCCATCGTGCTGCACAAAAGTACGGCGCCCGAAGCAACTCGGGCGCCGTTTTTTATTTGCCGCGCTCAGCCCAGATGCGACCGCTGCGCCTTGTACAACTCGCGGAAGGTCCGGCCGACGGGCGCCGGCATGTCGCGCGTCGCGGTCCAGCCGGCGCCGAGCGGCAGGCGTGCAATCGACCGGTTCTTGCCGCCCATGCGCTCCAGCACGCGCACCGCGAGTTTCGTGAACAGCGCATACGCGGTCGGATGCTTCGCGAGACAGCCCCACATGGCGAGCCCGGCGCGCTCCTTCCAGGGGCGCAGCCGCCGCTCCATCTGCTTCTCCCGCAGCTTGCGCAGCAGGTCCGACAGCGGAATCCCGACCGGACACACGCTGTTGCACTCGCCGCATAGCGTGGCGGCCTGCGGCAGGTCGAGCGCGCGGTCGATGCCCACATAGGCCGGCGTCAGCACCGATCCCATCGGCCCGGGGTACACCCAGCCGTACGCATGTCCGCCGATCTTCTGATACACCGGACAGTGGTTCATGCATGCGCCGCAGCGGATGCAGCGCAACATCTCCTGGAACTCGCCGCCGATCAGCCCGGTGCGCCCGCCATCGACGAGCACGAAGTACATGTGCTCGGGACCGTCGGCGTCATCCGCGGCGCGCGGACCGGTCAGCAGCGAGAAATAGTTGGACACCGTCTGTCCGGTCGCCGAGCGCGGCAGCAGGCGCATGGCGGTCGCGAGATCCTCGAGAGTCGGCAGCACCTTCTCGATGCCCGTCACCGCGACGTGCACGCGCGGCATCACCGTACACATGCCTTCGTTGCCCTCGTTCGTGACGACCGCCACCGAACCCGTTTCCGCGATCAAAAAATTGCCGCCGGTCACGCCCATGTCCGCCGACATGAAATGCGGCCGCAACACCTCGCGCGCCTCGCGCGTCATCTCGGGAATGTCGGTCAGGCGTGGCTTGTGGTGCGTCTTCGCGAAGAGATCGGCGATCTCGTCCTTATCCTTGTGCACGACCGGCGCGATGATGTGGCTCGGCGGCTCGTTGCCGTTGATCTGCAGGATGTATTCGCCGAGATCGGTTTCGATCGACTGCACGCCCATCTCGCCCAGCACGCGATTGAGCTGCATCTCTTCCGACACCATCGACTTGGTCTTGATGACCTTCTTCACGTCGTGCTTGCGCGCGATCTCGGCCACCAGCCGCGCGGCGTCCTGCGTCGATTCGGCGTACAGCACGGTGGCGCCGCGCCGGGTCGCCTCGCGCTCGAAGGTTTCGAGCCAGACGTCGAGGTTCTCCAGCGCCCGGTTGCGCCGTTCCTTCAACGCCGCGCGCGTTGCCTCGAAGTCGATGTCGCGCACCGCGTTCGCCCGCCCGGTGACGAACTTCGTCGACAGCTTCCTGAGGTTCTGTTGCAGGCGTTCGTCCGCGAGCTTGCTGCCGGCGCGCGCCTTGAACTGCATCGTCTGAACTTGCATGGGGAGTGCTCCGTCTGCTGCCGTCAGACGCCGGCCGGCGCGTCGCCGGCAAGCACCTGCGCGATGTGCAGCACGCGTGTCGTGGTATCGCCGGTGCGGCGCAGCCGGCCTTCGATGTTCAGCATGCAGCCGAGATCGCCCAGCACGACCGCATCTGCCCCGCTCGCCCGGATGTTGGCGCATTTTTCGTCGACGATCGCCGTCGAGATATCGCCGTACTTCACCGCGAAGGTGCCGCCGAAACCGCAGCAATGCTCGCAGGCCGCCATCTCCGTCACGGCCACGCCTGCCTGCGACAACAGCTCGCGCGGCTGGGTCTTCACGCCGAGTTCACGCAGGCCGGAGCAGGAATCGTGATAGGTCGCGGTGCCGTCGAAGCCCGCGGGCTCCATGCGCGCCTGCGCGACCGTCACGAGGAAATCGGTGAGTTCGAACACACGCGGCTGAAGCCGGGCGAAGCGGCTCATCAACTGGGGATCGTCGCGGAACAGGTCGCCGTAGTGCGCGCGGATCATGCCGCCGCAGGAACCGGACGGCACCACGACGTAGTCGAACTGCTCGAATTCGCGCAGCGTCTTTTCGGCCAGATCGCGGGCAAGCGGGCGATCGCCGGAATTGTAGGCAGGCTGGCCGCAGCAGGTCTGCGACGGCGGCACGATGACCTCGAAGCCCGCGCGCTCGATCAGCTTGATCGCGGAGAAGCCGATCTCGGGGCGCATCATGTCGACGAGACATGTCACGAATAATCCGACTCGCATGGGGGGCGTTTCCTGTTTTGTAGAGTGATGTGAACGCCCGGCAATTATCCGTGAAAACGCCGCCGCGCCGGCCCGTTCACGTCGATTCGAACGAGCGGATCGTTCGCCGCGGACAAATGGCCTGCTTGCCTTTTCACGATACGAGATACAATTGCATTTCCGCTGTTTGACGCATCAACCGATTTTTCACGATGAGCGATACGAACCCGGATTCCAAGACCTCCATTCAGGTGATCGAACGCATGATGCGTCTGCTCGACGCACTCGCTGATCACACCGATCCCGTCAGTCTCAAAGAACTGTCGCAGAGCACCGAGCTGCATCCGTCCACCGCGCACCGCATTCTCAATGACATGGTGCTGTGCCGGCTCGTCGACCGCTCGGATCCCGGCACGTACCGGCTGGGCATGCGCCTGCTCGAACTCGGCAATCTGGTGAAGGCGCGCCTTTCCGTGCGCGAGGCCGCGATGCCGCCGATGCGCGAACTGCATCGCCAGACGGGCCAGACGGTCAACCTGTCGGTGCGTCAGGGCGACGAGATCGTCTATATCGAGCGCGCCTACTCGGAGCGCTCGGGCATGCAGGTGGTGCGGGCGATCGGCGGACGGGCGCCGCTGCATCTCACGTCGGTGGGCAAGCTGTTCCTCGCCGCCGACGAAGCCACGCGCGTGCGCGCCTACGCGACGCGCACCGGGCTCTCCGGCCATACGCAGAACAGCATCACCGACCTCGCGAAGCTCGAACGCGAACTGCTGCTGGTGCGCCAACAGTCCTGCGCGCGCGACAACGAGGAACTCGAACTGGGCGTGCGCTGCATCGCGGCGGGCATCTATGACGATACCGGGAGGCTGGTCGCGGGGCTGTCGCTGTCGGCGCCCGCCGACCGGCTGCAGGACGCGTGGCTCAAGCAGCTGAGCCATACGGCGCTGGAGATTTCACGCTCGCTCGGCTATCACCCGGAGCAGGCGGCCGCGGAGGCGCAGCAGGCACAGCACGGGGCGCATGCGCATCGCTGAATCGTCTTTGCTGTGTAAATGAAAAGGGGATTCGTCTTTCGACGAATCCCCTTTTCGCTTTTCAAGCCCGGCCGGTGCGCCGGGCTTGATCCAGCTTAAGGATTCGCGCCGCCGCCCATGTCGGCGCTCATGATGTGCGGTTCGCCGAGCGTGTCGAGATACGAACGCAAACGGCCGGCATCCGCGAAGCGCGAATACTTGCCGTAGGAATCGAGCAGCACCATCACGACCGGACGGCCGTGAACGGTCGCCTGCATCACCAGGCACTCGCCCGCTTCGTTGATGAAGCCGGTCTTCTGCAGGCCGATGTCCCACGACGCGTTGCGGATCAGCGCATTCGTGCTGTTGTAGGCGAGATTGCGCTTGCCGGTGAAGACGTCATAGCTGCGGTCGGTCGAGAACTTGCGGATCAGCGGGTACTGATACGCGGCGTTGACCATCTTGGCGAGGTCACGCGCGCTCGACACGTTCTGGCTGGTGAGGCCGGTGGAATTCTCGAAGTGGGTGTCGCTCATGCCGAGCGACTTCGCCTTCGCATTCATTGCAGCGATGAATGCCGGACGTCCGCCTGGGTAATAACGGGACAACGCCGCTGCCGCACGGTTTTCCGACGCCATCAGCGCGATGTGCAGCATGTCCTCGCGATTCAGCACCGAGCCGACGGAGAGACGCGAGCCGGTGAACTTCTCGTAATCGCGATCTTCGTCGGTGACGGAGATGTCCTCGGTGAGCGGTGCGTGCGAGTCGAGCACGACCATCGCCGTCATGAGCTTGGTGATCGATGCGATCGGCACGACGGCGCGCGAATTCTTGTCGAAGAGCGTTTCGGAGGTGTTCTGGTCGATCACATAGGCCACGCTCGAACGCAGCGCGAGGCTGTCGGGCGTGTCATGCAGACCGAATGCCTGTCCCACCGAAGGCGAACGCGGCTGGAACGCCACCGCGTGGACCGCGGCGCGCCGAGCGTGCGGCTCCATGCGATACGCGACACGGCGCTTGCGCGACGCGCGCGGCGCGTCGTCATCGTCGTTCGCGGCGGCGACCTTGGCAGCCTTCGCCGGCTTGGGCGATTTCAGCGCGGTCTTCGCGGCACGTGCGGGCTTGGCAGTCTTGCTAGCAGATTGGGCGGATTTCTTGACGGTCTTGCTGGCGGTTGCAGTCTTTGCGAGGGCTTCAGCCGGAGCCGCTGCGAAGGACGTCGCTACTGCGATGGAGACGGCGAGCGACAGTGCGGATCGCACTGCGACGCCATGCACCACCTTCAACGACGAAAACATTTCGGTTTTCATTAGTGTTCTGTTGGGCGGCTGGAGGGTACCGCCAAGTGTAGTGAAGCTACGAAATTTAAGCAATATTAAGCACTTATCGGTGCTCTTTAAACCGAGTTGTAAGCCGTGATTGCGTATTATCGATGACGAACCGCACTCCGAGCGGAAAAAACGATCATTCCGGCAGAAGATTGCTGCGAGAGCGCGCTTTTACTACATGATGACAAGCGCTCTATCGGCAATACTTTCCGTGACTTTAGTCAAACGCTTAACAACGCGTCAGCGACAACGAAGTTTTTGAAACGGGGACGGGTGTCGGAAGTGCGGCGGACAGTGCACAGCGGGTCGGACAGCCGAGATGTTAACGGTTCTTCACGATTTTGGTGTACGCCGAAAGGCCAAAAAGTAAGACGAGCCCTTCATATAAGCCATGCGCGGTTGCGCCGCGGCAGGCCAGCCGCCGAAAGACCGGTCCGGCGCGCGCGCCAACTCCAAACATCAAAGTTTCATCGAAGCGTGATTTCATCAGCATCACGCTCCCGCCGAACGCCTGCACGCTTGGATCCCAGCGTGGTGCACAAGGGTTTTCACGGGCTGCCGCAAGCGCCTGAGTGTGACTTGTAAGTCGCTGTTTAAACTGAGTTTTATCCCGTTTGTGCGATGCACAAAAAGAGCTTGACAACGTTTGGGATATCACTAAAATGGCTTTCATGTTGCGACGCACCAATCGCTGTTGCACTGAGCCGGCACCCGTTTTCGCCGGATCTACCAAACCACGACCCGCGTTTGATGGGTCGGCCATCAGGAGCCTGAGATGACGCTGTTGACCCCCGAGCAAATCGCCGCTGCCCAGAAAGCCAACTTCGACACGCTGTTCGGTCTGACGAACAAGGCGTTCGAAGGCGTCGAAAAGCTGGTTGAACTGAATCTGCAAGTCGTGAAGTCCACGCTGGCCGAAAGCCAGGAAAACGCGCAACGCGCGTTGTCGGTGAAGGACGCACAGGAACTGCTCGCGCTGCAAGCCAGCCTGACGCAGCCGGTTGCGGAAAAGGTCCTGTCGTATGGCCGTCACCTGTATGAAATCGCATCGGCCACGCAAGCCGAATTCGCCCGTGTCGCGGAAGTGCAGTACGAAGAGCAGAACCGCAAGGTGCAAACGCTCGTCGACAACGTCGCGAAGAACGCACCGGCTGGTTCGGAAACGGCCGTCGCCGTGATGAAGTCGGCCATCACCGCCGCCAACACCACGTACGAAACGGTCCACAAGGCAACGAAGCAAGCCGTCGAGATCGCTGAAAGCAACTTCAACGCAGCCGCCACGGCCGCCACGAAGGCCGCTACGCAAGCGACCGAGCAAGCTTCGCGCGTCGCCAAGAAGTCGGTTGCCTAAGTCTGCTGCCGGGCCTCGCCCCGGCTGACTGACCAAGCACCAGGAAAACCCGGCCGTTGTGCCGGGTTTTTTATTGCCCGTGGCGCACATGAAAAGACGCATGAAAAAAGGCGCGCTCCCTTGCAGGAGCGCGCCTTTTGCGTTGGTTCAACGCGTAGAGAGCTTACTTCTTGCGCTGCGGCGGCAAGTCCGTGCAGACTCCTTCATACAGCTCCGCCGCCATGCCGACCGATTCGCCGAGCGTCGGGTGCGGATGGATCGTCTTGCCGATATCCGTGGCATCCGCGCCCATCTCGATCGCGAGGCACACTTCGCTGATCAGGTCGCCCGCATTCAGGCCGACGATACCGCCGCCGATCACGCGATGCGTTTCCTCGTCGAAGATCAGCTTGGTGAAGCCTTCGTCGCGGCCATTGGCGATTGCGCGGCCCGAAGCGGCCCACGGGAACACCGCCTTGCCGAACTTGATGCCTTCTGCCTTGCACTGCTCTTCCGTCTTGCCGGCCCAGGCCACTTCCGGATCGGTATAGGCCACCGACGGAATCTGCAGCGCATCGAAGTACGCCTTCTCGCCGTGCGCCGCTTCCGCCGCGACGTGGCCTTCATGCACGGCCTTGTGCGCGAGCATCGGCTGGCCGACCAGGTCGCCGATCGCGAAGATGTGCGGCACGTTGGTGCGCATCTGCTTGTCGACATTGATGAAGCCGCGCTCCGTCACCGCCACGCCCGCCTTGTCCGCGCTGATCTTGCCGCCGTTCGGGCTGCGGCCCACCGCGAGCAGCACGAGATCGTAGCGTTGCGGCTCGGCCGGCGCCTTCTCGCCCTCGAAGGTCACGTAGATGCCGTCTTCCTTCGCTTCGGCCTTCGTGGTCTTCGTCTTCAGCATGACGTTGCCGAAGCGCTTGGCGTTGAACTTCTCCCAGACCTTCACGAGATCGCGGTCCGCGCCTTGCATCAGGCCGTCGAGCATTTCAACCACGTCGATATCGGCGCCAAGCGTCGAATAGACCGTGGCCATTTCCAGGCCGATGATGCCGCCGCCCACCACCAGCATGCGCTTGGGCAGCTGACGCAGTTCGAGCGCGCCGGTCGAATCGACGACCCGCGGATCGTCCGGGAAGAACGGCAGCTTCACGGCCTGCGAACCGGCCGCGATGATCGCCTGCTTGAACTTGACGACCTTCTTGCCGTCGGCACCCTGCACTTCCATGTGATACGGATCGACGAAATTGCCGACGCCCGTCATCACCTGCACCTTGCGCGCCTTCGCCATGCCGGCGAGGCCGCCGGTCAGCTTCTTGACGACGCCTTCCTTGAAGCCGCGCAGCTTGTCGAGGTCGATCTTCGGCTCGCCGAAGCTGATGCCGTGCGCGGCGAGTTCGGCGGCTTCGTCGATGACGAGCGCCGTGTGCAGCAGCGCCTTCGACGGAATGCAGCCGACGTTCAGGCACACGCCGCCGAGCGTCGCATAACGTTCGACGAGTACGGTCTTCATGCCGAGATCGGCAGCGCGGAAGGCCGCCGAATAGCCGCCGGGGCCGGCGCCGAGCACGAGCATGTCGCATTCGACATCGGCCGTGCCGGAATAGGAACCGGCCTGCGGCGCCGGCGCCGAAGATGCAGCCGGGGCGGCAGCGGGAGCCGCTGCCGGAGCCGCCTTCTGCGGTGCGGCCGCTGCGGCTGCGCCGCCTTCCAGCGTCAGGACCAGCGTGCCTTCCGACACGTTGTCGCCGACCTTGACCTTCACTTCCTTGACGGTGCCGGCAGCGGGCGAAGGCACGTCCATCGTGGCCTTGTCGGACTCGAGGGTGATGAGCGACTGCTCCTTCTCGACCGTGTCGCCCGGCTTCACGTGCACTTCGATGACCGGAATGTCCTTGAAGTCGCCGATATCCGGCACCTTCACGTCCTGCACGGCGCCGCTTGCAGCGGGAGCCGCGGCCGGTGCCGAAGCAGCCGGAGCCGCCGCGGGCGCAGCAGCCGCGCCTTCGGTCTCGATCATCGCGATGACCGTGCCCTGCGAAACCTTGTCGCCCTGCTTGACCTTCACTTCCTTGATCGTGCCGGCCGCGTCGGCGGGCACTTCCATCGTGGCCTTGTCGGTTTCGAGCGTGATGACGCCCTGTTCCTTCTCGATGCGGTCGCCGGCCTGGATATGGATTTCGATGACATCGACATCGGAGAAGTCGCCGATGTCGGGTACTTTTAGTTCGACGAGACTCATGGTGTCCCCTAAGAAAAGAGCGGTTGGACCGGACATTGCCGGTCCCCGTCGGCCGGCCGCGGTCCCGGACCCGCAGGTCCGGACGCGGCCCCGATCAAACGATCAAAGAATGACGCGACGGAAATCGCCCAGAATCGCCGACAGATACGCGTTGAAGCGCGCGGCCTCGGCGCCGTCGATGACGCGATGGTCATACGACAGCGACAGCGGCAGCGTGAGGCGCGGCACGAACTGCTTGCCGTCCCACACGGGCTTCATCTGACCGCGCGACAGGCCGAGGATCGCGACTTCGGGCGCGTTGATGATCGGCGTGAAGTTCGTTCCGCCGATGCCGCCCAGCGACGAGATCGAGAAGCAGCCGCCCTGCATCTGGTCGGGCTTGAGCTTGCCGTCGCGCGCCGCCTTCGACAGGTCCGCCATTTCCTTCGCGATGTCGACGAGGCCCTTCTTGTCGGCGTCGCGGATCACCGGAACGACGAGGCCGTTCGGCGTATCGGCTGCGAAACCGACGTGGTAGTACTGCTTGAAGACGAGGTTGTCGCCGTCGAGGCTGGCGTTGAAGGTCGGGAATTTCTTCAGCGCAGACACGACCGCCTTGATGACGAACGCCAGCATCGTGAACTTCACGCCGGCCTTCTCGTTCTCCTTGTTGAGCTTGACGCGCAGTTCCTCGAGCTCGGTGATGTCCGCTTCGTCGTTGTTGGTGACGTGCGGAATCATGACCCAGTTGCGATGCAGGTTCGCGCCCGAGATCTTCTTGATGCGCGACAGCGGCTTCGGATCGACCGGGCCGAACTTCGTGAAATCGACCTTCGGCCACGGCAGCAGGCCGAGTTCGCCGCCACCGCCGCCGGCCGGAGCCGCCGCTGTGGGCGCTGCACCCTGACCCGACATCACGCCCTTCACGAAGCTCGTGATGTCCTGCTGCGTGATGCGGCCCTTCGGACCCGTGCCGCGCACGCGCGCCACGTCCACGCCGAGTTCGCGCGCGAACTTGCGCACCGAAGGCGAGGCATGGCTCGACGAACGCGTGCCGTCGCCGGCAGGCATCACGGGCGCCTGCGCGAGCGCGGACGGCGCTTCCTTCGCGGGGGCCGGCTTGGCCGGCGCATCCGGCGCCGCTTCGGTCTTCGCGGCCGGAGCGGGAGCAGCGGCCGGCGCCGATGCACCTGCGCCGCCTTCGAGCACGAGGATCAGCGTGCCTTCGGACACGTTGTCGCCGATCTTGACCTTCAGCTCCTTGACGGTGCCGGCGGCAGGCGACGGCACGTCCATCGTGGCCTTGTCGGATTCGAGCGTGACGAGCGACTGTTCCTTCTCGACCGTGTCGCCGACCTTGACCGCGATCTCGATGACCGGAATGTCCTTGAAGTCGCCGATGTCCGGCACCTTCACTTCGACCACGCCGCCGCCGGAAGCCGCGGGCGCGGGTGCAGCGGCGGGCGCCGGCGCGGCGGCCGCTTCCTGCTTCGTTTCTTCCTTCTTCGGCGCTTCGGCGGCGCCGCCTTCCAGCACGACGATCAGCGTGCCTTCCGACACGTTGTCGCCGACCTTGACCTTCACTTCCTTCACGGTGCCGGCGGCGGAACTAGGCACGTCCATCGTCGCCTTGTCGGACTCGAGCGTGACGAGCGACTGCTCGGCCTCGACGGTGTCACCCGGCTTGACCAGAACCTCGATCACCGGAATGTCCTTGAAATCGCCGATGTCCGGCACTTTGACTTCGATCGCTTGACTCATTATTAGTGTCTCCTGGTTGCACGCGGCCTCTCTCCGCTTCGGAAAGAGGCCACGTCACAACACACGGGGGCGATGCCTTTAGACGGTCATCGGGTTGGGTTTGGACGGGTCGAGGTTGTACTTCTTGATCGCCTCGCCGACGACCTTGCGCTCGATCGTGCCTTCGTCGGCGAGCGCGTTGAGCGCAGCCAGCGTGACCCAGTAGCGGTCGACCTCGAAGAAGTGGCGCAGCGCCTCGCGCGTGTCCGAGCGGCCGTAGCCGTCGGTGCCGAGCACCACGAACTTCTGCGGCACGAACGCGCGGATCTGGTCCGTCAGCGCCCGGATGTAGTCGGTCGATGCAATCACCGGACCCTTCGCGCCCGTCAGCAGCTTCGTCACGTGCGGCACGCGCTTCTCTTCCGCCGGATGCAGCAGGTTGTAGCGCTCGATGGCCTGGCCTTCGCGGGCCAGTTCGGTGAAGCTCGGCACGCTCCACAGGTCGGCAGACACGCCCCAGTCGTTCTTCAGCAGGTCGGCGGCGGCGATCACTTCATTGAAGATCGTGCCCGCGCCCATCAGCTGGACGTGCGCCTTGGCCGGCGCGTCGGACTTCCTGAACGCGTACATGCCCTTGATGATGTCGGCGGCCACGGCGTCACCTTGCGGAATCGCCGGATGCTCGTAGTTCTCGTTCATCACCGTGATGTAGTAGTACACGTCTTCCTGTTCCGCGACCATGCGGCGCAGGCCGTCCTGCATGATGACCGCGAGTTCGTAGCCGAAGGTCGGGTCGTAGCTCACGCAGTTCGGGACGGACGCCGCCCACAGCAGCGAGTGGCCGTCTTCGTGCTGCAGGCCTTCGCCGTTGAGCGTCGTGCGGCCCGCGGTGCCGCCCAGCAGGAAGCCGCGCGAACGCATGTCGCCCGCGGCCCAGGCCAGGTCGCCGATACGCTGGAAGCCGAACATCGAATAGAAGATGTAGAACGGGATCATGATCTCGCCGTGCGTCGAGTACGACGTCGCGGCTGCGATCCAGTCACACATGCCCCCAGCTTCGTTGATGCCTTCCTGCAGGATCTGGCCGGTCTCCGATTCCTTGTAGAACATCAGCTGGTCGGAGTCTTCCGGAATGTACTTCTGGCCGTCCTGATTCCAGATGCCGATCTGGCGGAACAGGCCTTCCATGCCGAAGGTGCGCGACTCGTCCGGCACGATCGGCACGATGCGCTTGCCGATGGCCTTGTCCTTCAACAGGATGTTGAGCACGCGCACGAAGGCCATCGTCGTGGAGATTTCGCGGCCTTCGCCCGTGCCCTTGAGCAGCGGCTCGAATGCGCTGAGCGCCGGCACCGGCAGCGATTCCGCCTTCTCGCGGCGCGCCGGCAGATAGCCGCCCAGGTCCATGCGCTTCTGGCGCATGTATTCCAGTTCCTTCGAGCCTTCCTCGAACGTGAGGTACGGCACGTCGGCGATCTGTTCGTCGGTCAGCGGCAGGCGGAACTGGTCGCGGAATTTCTTCAGCGTGTCGATCGGCAGCTTCTTCTGCTGGTGCGTGATGTTCATCGCCTGGCCGTGCTCGCCCATGCCATAGCCCTTGATGGTCTTGGCGAGGATGACGGTCGGCGCGCCCTTCGTCTTGGTGGCGGCGTCGAAGGCGGCGTAGATCTTGTGCGGGTCGTGGCCGCCGCGGTTCAGGTTCCAGATGTCTTCATCGGACCAGTCGGACACCAGCGCCTTCAGTTCCGGCGTGTTGAAGAAGTGCTCGCGCACGAACGCGCCCGACTCCGACTTGTAGGTCTGGTACTCGCCGTCGACGACGTCCATCATGCGGCGCATCAGCGCGCCCGTCTTGTCGCGTGCGAACAGCGCATCCCAGCGGCTGCCCCAGATCACCTTGATGACGTTCCAGCCGGCGCCGCGGAACTCGCTTTCGAGTTCCTGGATGATCTTGCCGTTGCCGCGCACCGGGCCGTCCAGACGCTGCAGGTTGCAGTTGATGACGAACACGAGGTTGTCGAGACGCTCGCGGCCGGCCATGCCGATCGCGCCGAGCGATTCCGGCTCGTCCGTCTCGCCGTCGCCGAGGAACGCCCAGACCTTGCGGCCTTCGGTCTTCGCGATGCCGCGCGCCGCCATGTACTTCATGAAGCGCGCCTGATAGATGGCCATGATCGGGCCGAGGCCCATCGACACGGTCGGGAACTGCCAGAAGTCCGGCATCAGCCACGGATGCGGATACGACGAGATGCCCTCGCCGCCCACTTCCTGGCGGAAGTTGTTGAGTTGCTTCTCGGTCAGGCGGCCGAGCAGGAACGCGCGCGAGTACACGCCCGGCGACGAGTGGCCCTGCACGAACACGAGGTCGCCGCCATGGTCTTTCGACGGTGCGTGCCAGAAGTGGTTGAAGCCGACGTCATAGAGCGTCGCGGCCGACGCGAACGAGGCGATGTGGCCGCCGACGTTGGTGTCCTTGCCCGCGCGCAGCACCATGGCGATGGCGTTCCAGCGCGTGTACGAGCGAATCCGGTGTTCGACGTCCTGGTCGCCCGGAATCTTCGACTGCGAGGCGACGGGGATCGTGTTGATGTACGGCGTGTTCGCCGAGAACGGCAGGTGCTCGCCATGCACGCGAGCGAATTCGATTTGTTTCTCGATCAGGTAATGCGCGCGATCAGGGCCGACCGCGGAAATCACGCCGTCGAGCGCGTCGAGCCATTCGGCGGTTTCCTGGGGATCGTCGTCCTTGGCGTTGGCGACATATTTGAGAACTTCGTCGGGTACAGCGGACATGCTCGTCTCCTGATGTGAGGAACACTCTTGAACCACTGGCGCGCGCCCGTAAAAAAGCGGGCCCGGCCGCGTGCCGGCAATTCTAAAGAGGGTCTAGATCAAGACGCAAGGAATTTTTCAAATCATGAGAGCTAATCTCATAATACGAAAAAATGCTGCAATGCACCGTCCGGTAAGGCTTTTTTTATCAGACGTTTCTCCTCCTTTTGCGGCGTTTGGGCGGTCTTCCCTGTCTTTTTACGCCAATTAACAATCAGGTGCTGCGTTACAATCGCACGCATGTTGACCGAACGGCTGATCAAACGCTCGGCGAAGGGCGGGCGCAAGCCGTCTGACTCGTCGTCTACCCGCTGGCACCACGGCCCGTGGTGGTCGAACTCCTATTTGCTCACGCCACTCATCTCGATCCTGGTGTTCCTGGTCGTCATGAGCCTGATCCTGTGGAGCCTCAACCGGCGCGAGCAGCAACAGCAGGAAGACACGCTGTATCGCAATGTGGCGTGGGCGCAGCAGCAGATCCGCCTGTCGATGACCGGCGCGCAGGAACAGATCCAGGCGCTCGCGCGCGACATCGCCGGCGGTCACGGCGACCCGCAGAATTTCCAGACCGCATCCACCGACATCATGCAGGGGCATCCCGAGATCCTCTACATGAACTGGTACACCAGCGAGCACAAGCCGCGCTGGCCCAATACGCCGCTGCCGCTGCTCGGTTCGCGCCTCGCGAAGCCCAACGACACGCAGATGGACGAGGCCGTGCAGGCCGCCTTCGACGAAGCCCGCAACACCCGCCGCCAGGTCTACTCGCCGCTGCTCTACGACGACCTCGGCAACGGCTATATCACGCTGCAGACGCCGGTGTTCCGCGACCGCGAGTTTCTCGGCTCGATTGCCGCGGTGTTTTCCATCGAAGGGATCCTGAAGCACGACATTCCGAGCGAACTGTCGGCGAAGTACAAGATCTCCATCACCGACCTGAACAACCGCGAGCTCGCGACCACGTCGAGCCGCCCGCGCCTGCCGCGCGACATGTTCTATGACCTGCCGCTCGATCCGCCGGGCCAGGGTTTGTCGGTGCGCGTCTATTCGTATCCGCAGCTCACCAACTTCACCAACAACACGCTGGTGTGGCTCGTCGCCGGCCTGTCGTGCTTCGTGCTGTGGAGCCTGTGGAGTCTCTGGAAGCACACCCGCCAGCGTTTCGAGGCGCAGCAGGCGCTCTACGCCGAGGCCTTCTTCCGCCGCGCGATGGAGAACTCCGTGCTGATCGGCATGCGCGTGCTCGACATGCACGGCCGCATCACGCACGTGAATCCCGCCTTCTGCCGCATGACGGGCTGGGACGAAAGCGATCTGGTCGGCAAGAACGCGCCGTTCCCCTACTGGCCGCGCGACGCCTATCCGGAAATGCAGCGCCAGCTCGACATGACCCTGCGCGGCAAGGCGCCCTCGTCCGGCTTCGAGCTGCGCGTGCGCCGCAAGGACGGCTCGTTCTTCCATGCGCGCCTGTACGTTTCGCCGCTGATCGACAGTTCGGGACGCCAGACCGGCTGGATGTCGTCGATGACGGACATCACCGAGCCGAAGCGCGCCCGCGAGGAACTCGCCGCCGCGCACGAACGCTTCACCACGGTGCTCGAAAGCCTCGACGCCGCCGTCTCCGTGCTCGCCGCCGACGAAGCCGAACTGCTGTTCGCGAACCGCTATTACCGGCATCTGTTCGGCATTCGGCCGGACGGCCATCTGGAACTCGCCGGCGCCGCCTTCGACGGCACCTCGCAGAGTTCGTCCGACACCATCGACATGGTCGACACCTACGCCGGCCTGCCCGCCACCGCGCTGACCGAAAGCTCGGCGGACGCGCAGGAAGTGTATGTCGAGGGCATCCAGAAATGGTTCGAGGTGCGCCGCCAGTACATCCAGTGGGTCGACGGTCATCTCGCGCAGATGCAGATCGCCACCGACATCACGCAGCGCAAGCAGGCCCAGGAACTCGCGCACCAGCAAGAGGAAAAGCTCCAGTTCACGAGCCGCCTGATGACGATGGGCGAAATGGCGTCCTCGCTCGCCCACGAACTGAACCAGCCGCTCGCCGCCATCAACAATTACTGCTCAGGTTGCGTCGCGCTGGTCAAATCCGGCCGCATGACGCAGGAAACGTTGCTGCCGGCGCTCGAAAAAACCGCCCAGCAGGCGGTGCGCGCAGGCATGATCATCAAGCGTATCCGCGAGTTCGTGAAGCGTTCGGAACCGAAACGCCAGGCCACGCGCGTTGCGGATATCGTCGCGGACGCGGTGGGTCTCGCCGAGATCGAGGCGCGCAAACGCAAGATCCGCATCGTCACGGAAATCCGCTCGCGCATGCCGGTGATCTACGTCGATCCGGTTTTGATCGAACAAGTGTTGGTGAACCTGTTGAAAAACGCAGCGGAAGCGATGCATGATGCGAAACCACATGCCATCGATCCGGTGATCCGCGTCATCGTGCAGCGCATGGACGGCGGCTTTGTCTGCATCAGCGTGGTCGACCAGGGCCCGGGCGTGGACGAAGCCACCGCCGAGCGCCTGTTCGAACCGTTTTACAGCACCAAGTCCGACGGCATGGGCATGGGGCTGAATATCTGCCGCTCGATCATCGAATCGCATCGCGGAAGACTTTGGGTGGTCAACAACGTCGAGGCGGACGGTCACGTGACCGGCGCGACCTTCCACTGCAGCCTGCCGATCGGCCAGGTGGACGGTTCGGGCACGGACGGGTCCGCTCAAGACGAACATACGAGACAACAAACCGTTACGGGAGAACTATGAGCACAGTCACCACTCAGGAAACCGTCTTCGTCGTGGATGATGACGAAGCGGTGCGCGATTCCTTGCGCTGGCTGCTCGAGGCAAACGGCTATCGCGTGCAGTGCTTTTCGAGCGCCGAGTCCTTCCTCGACGTGTACCTGCCGATCGCCCATTCCGGCGCGATCTCGTGCCTGATCCTCGACGTGCGCATGGCCGGCATGACGGGGCTCGAGCTGCAGGAAAAGCTGATCGCCGAAAACTCGCTGCTGCCGATCATTTTCGTGACGGGTCACGGCGACGTGCCGATGGCCGTTTCGACCATGAAGAAAGGCGCGATGGATTTCATCGAAAAGCCGTTCGACGAAGCCGAATTGCGCAAGCTGGTCGAGCGCATGCTCGAGAAGGCGCGCAGCGAAAGCACCAGCGTGCAACAGCAGCGCGCCGCCGCCGAGCGGCTCGGCAAGCTGACGGCGCGCGAGCATCAGGTGCTGGAACGCATCATCGCCGGGCGGCTCAACAAGCAGATCGCCGACGATCTCGGCATCAGCATCAAGACCGTCGAGGCGCATCGCGCGAACATCATGGAGAAGCTCTCCGTGAATACCGTCGCCGACCTGCTGCGCCTCGCGCTCTCCAACAAGCCGCAGCAGTAAGCGCGCTGTTCCCCTCACGCGGCCGGCATCGACATGCCGGCCGCGTTGTCATGGTGCGCCGGTTCCGGCGCCTCCACGCCCTCTCTTCCCCGGTCTGAATTCCGTTGTCCGTAACAGTGAAACGTGATATTTCCTCAATCACGTTGACACACCTTGGGGCCCGAACGTAACGTCTGCGGGCCTTAACTACCGGACAACGTCATGCGCGACAAGACGTCCCTCGCGTCCTGGCTCGGCCAGCAAACGTTTGGCATCGCAGCCGCCGGGCTCGATGCCGAGCATCTCCCGTTTCCCTCTTCCTCACCTGTCGCGGGCACCGCGCACCGGAGGACCTGATCGTGGAACGCAACCCTTCCAATCCGACGTCAAACGGTTCGCCGTCGCGCAAGCGTACGGTCCGCATCGTGGCGCTCAGCGCGGCGCTGGTCGCCGTGCCCGTCGCGGTCCAGTATCTGCATCCGTACTATGCGCAGGCTCAGGCTCAGGTGCCGGCGCAGGTGCCGGCTCAAGTGCCTCCGCAGCCTGTCGCGGCAACCCCGATGCAGAAGCTCTCCAGCCAGCAGCTCGACGCATTGACCGCGCCGATCGCGCTGTATCCCGATGCCCTGCTTGCCCAGGTGCTGATGGCGTCGACCTATCCCGCGCAAGTCACCGATGCGGATGCATGGTCCAAGGCCAACACGAACGTAAAGGGCGACGACGCCGTCCGCGCCGTGCAGTCCCAGCCGTGGGATCCGAGCGTGCAATCGCTCGTGGCGTTCCCGCAGGCGCTCGCGACCCTGGCGTCCAAGATCGACTGGACCGCGCAGCTCGGCAATGCCTTCATCGCGCAACCCAGCGATGTCATGGACTCCGTGCAGCGTCTGCGGCGCGCAGCGCAAGGCGCGGGCAACCTGAAGAGCAACGAGCAGCAGACCGTCGTGGTGCAGCAGGCGCCGAGCACCACCGGCACCACCAGCACCGTCAGCACGACCCGGATCGAAATCGTGCCGGCCAATCCGCAGGTGGTCTACGTGCCCACCTATAACCCGACGGTCGTCTACGGCGCGTGGCCCTATCCGGCCTATCCGCCGGTCTACGTGCCGCCCCCGCCCGGCTACGCCATCGCGACCGGCTTCGTGTCGGGCCTGGCCTTCGGCGCGGGCATCGCGGTCGCCAATTCGCTGTGGGGCAACTGCGACTGGAATCACGGCGACGTCAACGTCAACGTGAACCGCTACAACAACATCAACGTGAACAACCGCATCAACGCGAACAGCAACAATGTGCGCTGGAATCGCAACGACCCGCAGTTCAACCGCAACAACCTCGGCAGCCGGCAGAACAATTTCAACAACGCCAATCTCGGCGCGAATGCCGGCCAGTTCCGCGGCCGCGAGGACGCACGCGCGCAGGCTGCGCAGACGCTGCAGCAACGCACCGGCCAGAACCTCAATCAGACGGCCAGCCAGCGCGCGCAGAGCATCCGCCAGGGCGGCGGTCAGAATGCGCTCAACCGCAGCGACCTCCAGCAGCGCGCGCAGAGCGTCAACCGCGACAATGCACTGCGCGGCGCCGGCGACGGCAACGCCGCGCGGCAGGACATGCAGCGCGGACAGGCAAGCCGGCAGTCGTACGCAAACCGGACGCAAAGCCGGCCCGGCGCGAACGGCGGCGGCGTGCAGCGCCAAGGCGGCGGTCTCGGCAGCGGCGGTGGCGGCGTGCAGCGTCAGGGCGGCGGTCTCGGCAGCGGCGGTGGCGGCATCCAGCACGAAGGCGGCGGACTGGGCGGCGGTGGTGGCGGAATACAGCATCCGGGCGGCTTCGGCGGCGGCGGATTCCATGGCGGCGGAGGCTTCCATCGCCGTTGATGAACCTACCCATGCCTACGCGCCGCGCACGCGGCGAACGACCGCTCAAGGAGCCTGAGATGACCCCTATCCACACTTTCGCCTTACCGAAAAAAGCCTTGCTTGGCGCGGTGCTCGCCGCGTCGTTCGCCTCGTTCGCGTTCAGCGCGACCATGGCGCACGCTCAAGCCGCATCGCAGGCTGTCTATCCGAGCACCGAGGCCGCGGCCCAGGCGCTGACGGACGCCATCGCCAGCAACGACGAACGCGCGCTCTCGATAGTCCTCGGCAAAGACCACGCGCACTACGTTCCCACCGACAGCATCGGCGAACAGGACAACTATGCGTATCTCGGCGCCTGGGCGCAGCAGCATCGCATCGTCGATGACCCGCAGCCGCTCGACGGCCGCCCTGCCGCGCACATCGAGGTCGGCACTAGCGGCTGGACGCTGCCGATTCCGCTCGTGAAGGTGGCGAGCGGCTGGCGCTTCGACATGCCCGCCGCGCGGGACGAAGTGCTTACGCGGCGTATCGGCCGCAACGAGCGTTCGGCGATGCAGGTCGCGCTCGCCTATGTCGCCGCACAGAAGGAGTTCCACGACAAGCAGGGGCGCTACGCCGACCGCTTCGTCAGCACGCCGGGCAAGCATGACGGCCTCTACTGGGAAACGGCGGCGGGCGAACCGGAAAGCCCGCTCGGCCCGCTGGCCGCGGAGATGCCGAACAAGCCGAGCGCGGCGGATGGCTATTACGGCTATCACTACCGCATCCTGTCGGCCCAAGGCGGCGGTGTCGGACTGATCGCGACTCCCGCCCGTTACGGCCAGACGGGGGTGATGAGTTTTCTCGTGAAGCAGGACGGACAGCTTTTCGAGAAGGACCTCGGAGCGAAATCGGCCGAGCTGGCCTCGAAGGTTTCGCTTACCGCTCCTGGTGCATCCTGGCGGCCGGTCGCGCCGTAAGAAGGACGCGACCGGCGGCGCTGGCCTGAGCCGCGAAAGCGGGCCAGGCCTCGCCGAAAGCGCCGCGATCCGTGTCAATAATCCTTATCGATCCAAGCGCTCCGGTCCTTGACCACCTGCCATTCCTTCTTCAGGTTGAACAGCTTATAAAAGGCCGTTTCCGCGTTGACGGCCGAAGGATTGACCAGAAACAGTGAATTCGACTCGCTGAACATCACGCGGTAATAAAAACGCCCTTCCTGAATATAAAAGGGCGTACTTCCTGGCAACTGGAAGAATTCCGCCGGATTCCCGCTGGCCTCGGAATCAAGCCATTCCTGCCTGCTGATCACTCTTCCGCCCGTTGGCAGTTGTTCCCCAACAGACCAGGCTGGATCCATCTTGCCCGGCTCTACCTTACTGCCCGATTCCACCAGCTGCGGCTCCAGAATTTGAAGATTCCGCACCAGATTTCCAGGGTAAAACCGTTGGAAGCTGAAGCTTGCGGGCTTCCCTGTATCGATTTCGAGTTTCTGAAGCCGGTAGGGATTCGAGTCCGAGAGCACTCTCGAAATCAAAAACTGATCCTGCCGGCTCAATACCGGGCCCTGAAGTTTCATCAGTTGATCGATATCTTCGACCGCTACTTTTTTTAGCGCGCTGCCGCTGCCTATCCAGTCATCGATCGCCAATTCGGGCAGAATCCCATCCCCCAGGTCCGACTGCAGCACCAGGCCCGCCGGCTTGCCTTCTTGCCCTTCCTTTCCTTCTTCAACCAGGCCGGAAGGGAGCACAAATATGAACTTATGCTCCAGATTTCCGATGTCGATCATGAACACGTGATGCATCTCGGCGGGCAGGCTTTCAACCTTCTCCAAAAACTCGGTGGATGCGAATTGCTCGATCGCGTCCTTTCCAACCGGCACCACCGAAGAGAATCGTTCGATGGCCAACTTCATGAAATTATTGGCGAACACTTCGGACACAGGCTGTTTCACCCTGATCGCTTGCAGACTCACGTTTGGCTCGACACTTGCCTTGGCTTCAACGCCCGTGCGATATGAAGCAACCAGGATCTCGTCCAGCGTTCTATCGGACGCTCGCGCGTCGTAATGTTCGTCGTACAACAACAGCGAAGACACCGGATCAAGCGAGAGTTTCTCAATCAGTTCGAGCGCCGCGAAATAGCCGCCCTCGATTTCTGCTCTCCGCCCTGGTTTTGCGGGGGGCACCGTGATTTTATACGGAATATCCGAATACCACTGAGGCGCGGTCATGCGCAAGCCGTTCTTGAGGGTGGGCGTACGATCGATGCGCCCTCTTCTTCCTGCTCCATTCGCCTTGAAGAAAGTCCCAAAATCCTCAAAGACAATCAGGTCTTCGCCAAGTCGGCGTTTCGCCCCCGCCATGTAACGCTCGGCCCAATTATCTTCATAATCAAAGATGGCCTCATCTATCTTGAATCTGCCGGCGAATTGCCCTGCCGTATAATCGGCGACCATCCTGACGGGTATGGATTGGCCGTCGGGGCGCGGATATTCAAGAAGGATCACATAGTGATCCGCTCCCATGTTGAAAGGCTCATCTTTGGTCGGTTTTTGTGCCAACTGCATAAATCTGAATTTTATTCTACTGTTCGCCATTTTTTGGAGCGTATCCTTAAGCGCCAACTCTTCGGGACCTTCCAGCTTCTGGATAATTGATAAAAACCCATGCTTGTAGAGCGCGCCGAAACGCTCGGCCGCCTTATCACATTTCAACTTCGGGCGATCACGATAGCCGCGCAGTTCGAGATCCTTCTCGCCAATCAGATCCAATGCTCTTTTGACATCTCGTTCAGTCAAAGCGTCGAAGCGTCCCGACTCGAACGTGCCGAGTGGCTCTATGCTGTCTGCCACCTCGATGGTTTCTCCAGTCAGTGATTTGGTCCATACCCTTCTGTCACTCCCGGCGGGTTCAATTGCGACACTGAGTTTTACACCGCCATCGTTTCTCGCTTCTCTCTTGATCCCAGTCACCTGAAACAAGTCTCCAGGCAAACTGAACACCGGTTCAAGTTTCGGAAACTTTCTGAGACCTCCGGGAGCATCCTGTTGCAGTACATAGAGAATCTCCACCTTACCCCGCTCGGGCAGCACGCTTTGGACCGATTTTGAGAAAGCCATTAATCCGTGATTTTGCATCACGTCACCCACCTTGATGGCCGGTTCATGCCCTGCTGGAAAGGTAAATGACCGGAATACCGTACCAAAGGGAGCGCGCGCCACCGATTCCTTGCTCTTCAACACTCTTAAGACCTGTCTGATGTAGTCCTCCGTGGACACACCCTTGAAAAGCGCAAGTGTCTGCTTGGACCGGCCGCTCAGATCGACGAAATCCCCCGTGCCAACCCCATATATGAAATTGCGCGTGAGCAAGCCATTGTCATACTGAAGAGATGCCACATGGTTGATGAGCGCAGGCGGGAAAATTTCTCTGTCTGACCAGCCCGCCAAGACTCGGGAGTTGGGGAAGTCCACAAAAACGGGAAGCTGAGCCGCTCTCGAGCTGCCCGCATTTTCTTCCTCCAGCGATTTTTTTCGCTTGCCCCACCTCTCTCCGCTCGCCTTGATGTCGTCAAACTCGGCACCCGATATCTTTTCGAATCCAGATGCTCTCGCCCTGGCGTTCAATCCCGGGTTGGCGATTTCGAACAGCACAAGGTCTGCTTTGTTGTCCTCTTTCAATGCAGATACCGCATCGGCGACCAATTTCGTTTCAACGCTCTGGAGATTGAAAAGATGAAAGTCATCCGTCAAATCTGTCCTCTTCCTCGTTTGATAATAGAAAAGGAATGACGGATGTTCCCGAAGGGCCACAAATGGATGGATCACCATTGCACGTCCAACCAATACGTTCTTCGCAGCGGGCCGGGCAAATGCGCAGAATCCGAAGAGATTCTGTTTCGCGGCGTCCACTGACCCAGGACTTGAACTTCCTATTGCGTGGATCGCTTCTTCTGACGCTTTCGCTTCAACCGATTTCTGAATGGCGTCGAGGTTGGACAGGGCCATCTCTGCCAACTCGACAACCTCGTTGCCGGTATCGCCACCAAAGACTTGCGCCTGGCCTTCGATGTCCTGGTAAATTTGCCTGTAATGTTCGAGTATCCGTGATGCTTCGTTGAAATCCACCAGCAGTTTCGAGGACGGAAGACGGTCGACTTCAATATCGGGCCTGTCCGTCAAGCTGCCGTCGGCGTTGATCTCCTGTACGCGAGCCTGCTCGTTCCACGCGAGAAATGGCTTTACCTTGACAGCATATCTTTCAAGCTTCGAGTTCGGCGATTCCGACGCTCGACGCGTTTCCAGGTCCTGCGCACTCGCCCGTTCCCGCATCGGCGCTTCATCTGGATAATCGAAGACACGCTCTTTCAGCTGCAAGATCCGATAAGCCCGGGATTCAAAGTATGACTGTGGACGAACGCCGCTATTTAACACATCGCGCCATGGCAGATCCAGTTCCGCGCGACTCTGATCCAACTGCTCAAGCAGAAAACCTTTCAGCTTCGGATTGAAATATTGAATCTCGTACCGGCTGTCCGCGCGTTTCCAGTAAGCGCCATCGAAAAACTTCATCCCGGCGCGGTCTTCATTCAGGATGGCTGAGAAGCTGGCAACGGGTGCGTCCTGTTCAAACGTGAGGATGAGGTCTGCGCCGCGGCTTGCCCAGACCCTGACGCCTGAAAAGACGACCGGTTCGGCTGCAGGTTGACCGGGCACGACAAAATCAGCGCCATTCTTCAAGGTGACATGCAGCGCGACCGAGCATGACGGTGCATGCATCGTCTCCGCGGAATAAGCCAGCCGCACCACGGTGGTGACGCGCACGGCGGAAGGCTGAATGTGATCACGAAGGTCGTCGAGTCCCTTGATAAGATCCGCCGGCGCGCGCTCATGCAGGTAGTGCTCCACGATATCGTCGATATCGCCGACGCTTCTCTCGACGCGCATGTCGATTTCAGGGCTTTTCTCGATGGGTTTGACGCCGCTGTCCAGTCTCACGGGCTCGCTGAATTCGAGTGCCTGTACATCGATGGATAAAACCTGTGCGTCGGCACTCTGCAACAGTGCTTCGATCGGAGTGGAAAAGCTCTTGGCCCAATTCTGACTGTTCACCGCCGAGAGCACCGAAGTCGTGCCTTCGTTCTCTCGTCGCGCCTTCTCGAACCACGATTGCTCAGCCAGGCAGAAAGGTTCGCTGGACGTTTCATCCGCCCATCCCGCCATGAACACATCGCCATTCTGTCGGATTTGAAACAAGAGTGATCGGGTCGTGAGACTTCCCGACTTCTTCGACAACACCTGCGGCTCGACCACGACGCCATCTTCGCCAAACTTGTCTTTCATCGCGTTCGTGACAGCATCGATCAGCGCCTTCGGATGTGTCTCGAGCTTCACACCACGCAGTATGTCGACCATGTTGGACGTCTCGGCAACATGGAAAACAGAGCCCTGTTTCGCTGCAGCGACCGGCGCGGAAATGCGCTGGATGGAACGCTGATGAACCTTTGAGGTGGCCGTGCGCACGTTGACGACATCACCGGTCCTGAGCGCGGTCATACGACAGTCGATGCGGCTATCGACGTAATGACCGGATTGCGCGTCAAGCGACGAACCGGCCCTCAACAGCATCTGCTGCGAGGCCGGAGCATCGGGCACCGCGGTCATCCAGTCGAACTGCCTTCCATTCCAGCGATTTCCAAAGATCAAATTCGATTGGGATAGCCCCATCGACGCAATGAGCTGCTGGGGCGACTGCTCGCGCAGTGACGGGTTGAGCGCTGAACCCGGATACTTCGTGTTCCACGCTCCCAACATCGCGTCGGCGTATTTCAGGCTCCACGGTTCGACGTCGAAACGACTGAAATAAAAAACTTCCAGACGACGCTCGTCTTCTGAAACCGCGGTCAGGAGAAGCTGTCTCTCACCGATTTGCGCGTCGAGCACGATCGAGTCGGCCACGTCCAGTCTCGTCAAGTCGACGGTTGCATGAACGAAGCCGTCTTCTGCACGATTCAACTTCAATACGGTGGCCGTCAGCATGATGTTCGAATCATCCGGATAACTGATTGCGTCAGAGCCATCCAGAAGCTGCAGGAGCTTCCCGTCACGTTCCATGCTCCGCTCAAGCCAGGCGGGTTGACTCTCCAGCTCGGGCAGTGCGGCGTCAGTCAGGGCAACACTGAAATCCACGACGCCATTCAAGGACGCAGCCCAGGATTCGCCAAGTTCGCCCTCGTTCACATCAGGACCCTGGCCGCCTTGTAATCTGAGAACCGTTGCGCCCAGCGGCGTTATCTCATACTCATGGAGCTTCAACTTGGGCGCCTTCCATGGCATCGGCCATTCCTTGACGAACTTCACGTATCCTTTTTCTACCAGCTGCGCGGTGAGCGGCGATGCCCTGCCGCTGATGGACACGGGCTGAAAGTACCGGAACGATCTTGCTGCCTGAAATGCTCTACGCCCCAGATTCACCAGCCCATAGATTTGCAACGGAAGCGCCAAGGGCCCTAATGGGGGCATCAGCAAGCCGATGACGATGTTGCTGGACAGCTCCTGCCCGGCTTTTATCAATCCTTCAGCCAGATTCGGCACGACTTCTTCCCCAATGCGCACAGCAAGCTTACCGACCGCCTGTTCGGCAAAATAGCCCTCGAGGAGGATGTGAAACCCGGATTCCGCTGCGACGCCGAGCGCTTTTCCAGCCTGCACGGCCGGATCGGCCACAAGAAGAACAAGGTTGACGACCTCTTCAGCGATTCGCACGGCGCCGGTCTCGTAGTAACGATCTTCGCTTAATCGGACCGCAAGGTCGTAGAAGGGAATTGCACCGTTGATCGGGGTGTACCAATATTTCGCTCGCATCGACTCCTTCAGGTTTTTGACAAACGTTTTCAACCCGTCTGTGCAGAGGATATCAAGCTGTTGTACGACCTGAGCTCCCGTTTTTTCCGTGCTGATCCTGAGGTCCGCTCGATCGTTGCCCCATTGAATGTGAGAGATTTTGAAGAGCTTCTCGATGCATTCAGCCACTTCCTTGTGTTCCGGCGTAGTAACACGGAAATAATCACGAAATTTGTATTCTGTTTGTTCTATAAAAAATTTTTTGAAAAGCGCCTCGTCACATTGTGTTTCGTCCCGACTGACTACCCTCACCTCAGGAATCGTATTATCAGTCTCGATGATCATATATCTGTCGTCTGACAGCTTCGACCAATAGACGGTCCTTTTCTTTTCGAAATAGGTTCTTCGTCCGAACGCTCGCAAACCGAGAACGATAGTGACGCAGTAAGTCGTAGTGGTCGGTTCATGGATCCAGAAGGGTGAAGCATCGATGCTGTCGAGCCGCGTCACGGTCAGTGCCTTGGACGCCGCTTCAAGATACTTGTCGCGCCAGCCATTGAATTGCTCGTAGTATTTAATGCGCGCTGCCGGTCCCGATCCGACTTTTTCCTCTGTCTCGAATTCGCTGAGTTTTTTCAATCCTTCAAGTGCATGGGGACTCATCCTCCGGCGAAAATCCGAATTCTCAAATGCGCTAGCAAACTCGTCGGCCAGTTTCTTCGGCTGCATCGACATATTCAGCGCCTTCGCCCATCCGCCTCCGTCCAGCAGCGCATAGAGCATGGACTGTGCGAAACCCTGAACCTGTTTGTAGGTCTCGTCGCCTGCCAGATCAACCTGCAGGAGCACCATATCCCGGGAGACGCTCTGGAACAGCGGAGACACTTGGGGCATGGTGCGCGCAACCGCATATCTGACGCCATAGACCAGCGCTGCGTAGAGGTCATATTCGGGACTGACAGGGTGCATCTGCCGCAAGTCCACGCGCACCTTGTTCAATACCCGGAAGTACTCGAGCGTACGCTTTTCGAACGACGGAAAAATATGCAGGGCAATTTGCGCGATCTGTCTGGCGTCCGATTCCTGACGATCGGGCGACGACCTGCGACGTGCGCTTTCAGCTTCCAGGTCCGACCGGAGTGATTCAAAAATCTTCTCGATTTCGGCTATATCGATCCGCCTCGACCGCTGATTTCCATAGATTTGCTGCGCACGACCTTTGAATCGGTCGACAAGCGATGAGATAGCCGTGGACACGAGGTCGCCTGGCTTCACGATTCCATCCCACTGTGCCAGCGCTGCTTCGGGATCGGGCACGAGCAGTTCGGCCGGGATCGTCGGTTCAGGCAACAGTATGCTGAAGTACTGCTTCGATGATGGAGCTGACTCACACAAGGCCATGTAAGCTCGCCCGGCGACGAGCAGCTCCGCGATTTCGCCACGCACTTCGGACTCGTCGCGATTCAGCAACATGGCGGGGCTCAGCACGTATTCGATCGGCTTTCCAAAATGCTCCCGCGCAATGCGCACCGAATCGCCGCTGCAATCCGGATCGTCGTCATGAAGTTCCTCGGCCTTCGCCATGCCGGCATTGAACAACACCGGATCTGTATCGATGCGCAATTCGGCCGGCGTCTCAAACGCTTTCACGAAATCCGCTGGATCAATATCGCGTAAAACGTGCCATACGAATTCGCGTTTTTCCGGTGCGTCGGAGAAATCCGGCAGGATGGCGCTGACATTCAAAACCCGGGCTTGGGGAACGATGACGTCGATGTTCTGAATCTGAGCGGGTGGAGCGCCCTCGTCCCCTGCAGCGCGCTTGTCCCTTGTCTCAGGCATTTCTTCGACTTCTTCCAGTTCGATAAGAGGACCGGCTTCGATCGCTGCCATCCCGCGAAGGTCCTTGCGAATGATCTCGCCTGTTTCGTTCACAAATTGATTAAAAACGGCGCGATCTGCGAGCATGATTTCCATCTCTTGTGCTCTTTCCTGCTCGCGCTCGTGCTCCTGTTCTTTCAGTGCCAAAGCACGCTTGTTGCTTGCCGAGGTAGTGACAAAGAAGTTGATCGCCAACCCGACGAAGCCCGCCGCCGCACCCGCGGCGACCAAGCCCGCAATGATCACGGGGTAACGAAGCGGGTTTCGGCCATGGGCCAAGTCATTGAGGGGAAGCTCGATCTGGAAGCGTTCCGGCGCGGCCAGGAGCGGCACGGCAGCTGCAACCACAGCGGCCACTCCTGACGCGACGTTGCGCGGTGCTGGCGATGCCATCGGCGCGTCAGATGGATCCGGAGCCGCGGGTTCTGATGCTGCGTCGAGTTCGACTTCGACGTCCTCGTCAGGTTCTGCTTCGATTTCTACTACTTCAAAATCTTCTTCGAGCGTCGCATTGACTGCACCGCTGTTTTCATCCGCCTTTTCATCCGGCTTTTCATCGAATCCTGCATCCGCTGCTACATCGGGCCATGCACAGTCTCCCGAATCGAAATCCTCATCGATTTCAGCATCGGTTACTTCGCCGATACCTTCGAATAGTTCCTCGAGATTTGTGTCGAGTACTTTCAGTTCCTTGTGATGTTCCATCTCGCGCCGCCTGGCGTGGTTTGCGGCGCGTTCTTGTTCTTCGATTGATTGAGGAACACCAAACCTGGATTCCGGCTCGACGAATGGCGGGCACAGCTCAATGTATTCCAGGAGCTGGTTGTCCCACAGTTTTGCCAAGTGCAGCGCGTCGCACACATCGTCGACCAGCTCCTGGGGGTGATCCTGAACAGCATGAGCATTCAGGGAAGGTGGCTTGAACGCTCCATAGTCTTTCAGCCTTCTGAAACCGTTCACGACCAGGATCTCTTTGTCCACCGGCATGAAGGACTTGCGCTCCACGGTCGGCCCTGTGAAGGCGACGATCAGATGCTGCGCCATGGATATCGAATAAGGATTACGCAGCGCCAGTATCCGCCCTCGCAGCTTTCTGAAATCAGCTCGCCACTTCGAATTTGCCAGGGACGGGTGTCTTTCCAGACAACGGTACGCTAAGAACCAGCCAAGCGCGAACATCGCAGTCTGAGCCAAACCATCATTATTCGGTTCAGACGACTCAGCCATGAATCGCCGAATGAACTGCTCGGATATCGCGTTGCTCGTGAGAGTAAGTAGCGCTTCCGCACCATTGCCGATCGCCGCTTGCCTAAGAAGATGGCGCCCATGCGACAAATAACGCCAGCTCTCCAAAACTCCTCTAATGTAGATCGGCGCATTACAACCAAAATCAATTGCGGCGCCCTCGATCAGCAAGTTCTCTCCAAGCGCTCTCAGACGTTGGCCGGTCCACTCCAAGGTAAGGTCCGGCACAATGACGGCTGCGAGCGCTGGATTTTCGCGAAGCTTGACAAACACCTCCACGGTCTCCTTCCTCAAGGTCTCGCAATCCTCATGGAACTTCTCCGTTTCCTCATCGATCAGGATATTGAGGCCCCGTTCCGTCGTGACGGCAGACCACGAATCTCCGGTAAAGAGATACGTCAGCATCGCAAAATCCGTGGTAATGAAAGGCTTCAGCGGTGAACAGGAGTCGGACGGTGAAACCAATAGTGAAAGTACTCTTCGCGTAAGATTCTTCGCCATTCCTGCCGTGGTGAATAAATACGAATTCAACCAGGACGCAGGATGTGAATCGCGTTTGGTTTCGGGCTCGGTTTTGACTTCGACAACGCTACATTCTTCGACAACAGTCGATGAACGCACGGTATTTTTCGCCGGAGGTCGACCTGCGCCCATCAACGGCGTGCCTTCATCCGTATCATCTTCGTCATCAGCTTCCGAATCGACAACGTTGAGGGAAACTGTTCGAGAAACCGAATATTTCGGCTTTCTGGATGCAATGGTTTCCCCCGCAACCGACATTTTCATCATTGCGCCACTCCGGACATCATTGTCGTTTCAAAACGAGAGGAAAAACCAAAGATCGTGCACATCCATGAACCCCAGTCTTGTTCGCAGATAATCAAAGCGCACACATGCTCATGCCGTTCTTTAAAAATCGCCTTCAAGACACTATCAGACTCGTGACCGTCCGAAATAGCCGCCGAAGCGTAAAATCAAGCGGAAACAAAACATTTCAAATCGCCGTTTGAAAACGCATTAGAAGCCGCAAGAATTCAGCACTCCGTTACCCGCGCCATCGAGGCACGGTATACTTCCGCCTGACAGCACACCGAGCCGCACCCCGGCCCGACTCGATTCTTCGCACCGCCCCCTCGCTCACCCCACACGATTCACCATGACCGCCCAACTCATCGACGGCAACGCCCTCTCCAAGACCCTTCGCGCCGAAGTCGCCCAGCGCGCCGCCGCTCTCTCCGCCCGCGGGCACAAGCCGGGCCTCGCCGTCGTGCTGGTGGGCGACAACCCCGCGAGCGAGGTCTATGTGCGCAACAAGGTGAAGGCGTGCCACGACAACGGCCTGCATTCCGTGATGGACCGCTTTCCCGCCACGCTCACCGAAGCCGAACTCCTCGCGCACATCGCAAAACTCAATGCCGATGCCGCCATCCACGGCATCCTCGTGCAATTGCCGCTTCCGCCGCACATCGACAGCCATAAGGTCATCGAAGCCATCGCCCCGGAAAAGGACGTAGACGGCTTCCACGTCGCGAACGCAGGTGCGCTGATGACCGGCAAGCCGCTGTTCCGCCCGTGCACGCCCTACGGCGTAATGAAGATGTTCGAGGCGCACGGCATCGACCTGACGGGTGCGAATGCGGTCGTGATCGGCCGTTCGAACATCGTCGGCAAGCCGATGGCCCTGCTGCTGCTCGAAGCGGGCGCCACCGTCACCATTTGTCACAGCAAGACCCGCGATCTGGCGAAGCACACGCGTGAGGCGGAGGTGATCGTCGCCGCGGTCGGCCGCCGCGACATCCTGACCGCCGAGATGGTGAAGCCGGGCGCGACGGTGATCGACGTCGGCATGAACCGCAACGACGAAGGCAAGCTGTGCGGCGACGTCGATTTCGCCCACGTGAAGGAAGTGGCCGGCTATATCACGCCGGTGCCGGGCGGAGTCGGCCCGATGACCATCACGATGCTGCTCGTCAACACCATCGAAGCAGCGGAACGCGCGGCGCAGGGCTAGAACCAAGGCTGAAACCGGGTTTGAAACAATCGCGCATCCTGAAAAAACTATCGATTGGAATTTGCCCCGCCCGCCCCAATAATCCTTGAGAGAACCCGGCGCGGGGCGCGCTGTCCCGCCGGGGCTTCACCCAACACCAGAACGGGAGAGCCATGAGCGACACCACGTCCACCCCGGCAGCGGCCAATCCGCTGCTCGATTTCTCCGATCTCCCGCGTTTCGGCGAGATCCGCCCCGAACACGTCACGCCCGCGCTGGATGTGCTGCTGGCGGCGGCCAGAAGCGCCGTGGATCGCGCGGCCGCACCGGACACGCCCGCCACCTGGACGGACGTCGTCGAGGCGGTCGAACTGGAATCGGAAAAGCTGTCGCGCGCGTGGGGCGTCATCGGCCATCTGAACGCCGTCGCCGATACCCCTGAACTGCGCGCCGCGCATGCCGAAAACCTGCCGCGCGTGACCGAATTCTCCGCGAGCGTCGGCCAGAACCTCGCGCTGTACGAGAAGTACAAGGCCATCGCCGCCGGTCCGGAATTCGCGGGCCTGAGCGACGAGCGCAAGAAAATCCTCAACAATTCGCTGCGCGACTTCCGTCTGTCCGGCGCCGAGTTGCCTGAAGATCGCAAGCCGCGCTTCGCGCAGTTGCAGGAAGAACAGGCAGCGCTCTCGAAGGCGTTCTCCGATCACGTGCTCGACGCCACCAACGCCTACTCGTATGTCGTCACGCAGGAAAGCGATCTCGCCGGCCTGCCCGATGACGTGATCGAAGGCGCGCGCGAGGCGGCCCAGCGCGACGGCAAGGACGGCTGGAAATTCACGCTGCATTTCCCGTCGTATTTCCCAGTGCTGCAATACGCCGAGCATCGTCCGATGCGCGAAGCGATGTACCGCGCCTACGTCACGCGCGCGTCCGAACTCGGCGAAACCTACGGCGGCGGCAAGGCCGAGTGGGACAACACGGCGAACATCGTCGAGAACCTGGCCCTGCGCGACGAAGAAGCCAAGACGCTCGGCTACCAAAACTTTGCCGAAGTGTCGCTGGCCCCGAAAATGGCCGAATCGCCGGCGCAGGTGATCGCGTTCCTCGAAGACCTCGCCACCCGCGCGCGGCCCTACGCCGAAAACGACTGGATGGAGCTGCGTGCGTTCGCCGCGACCGAGCTCGGCATGCCCGAGCTGCAACCGTGGGACGTCGCCTACGCCGCCGAGAAGCTGCGCCAGAAGCGTTACTCGTTCTCGGAGAACGAGGTCAAGCAATACTTCCCGCAGGAAGCCGTGCTGAAGGGCCTGTTCAAGGTCACTGAAACGCTCTTCAACGTGTCGATTCGTCGCGACGAAGCCGCCGTGTGGAATCCGGACGTGCGCTTCTTCCGCGTCGAGAATGCGGACGGCACGCTGGTCGCGCAGTTCTATCTGGATCTCTACGCGCGCGAAGGCAAGCGCGGCGGCGCCTGGATGGACGACGCCCGCTCGCGTCACAAGCGCGTCCAGGGCGGCGTGCAGACGCCGGTGGCGTATCTCACCTGCAACTTCTCGGCGCCGGTAGGCGGCAAGCCCGCCTGCTTCACGCACGACGAAGTCATCACGCTGTTCCACGAGTTCGGCCACGGCCTGCATCACATGCTGACGCGCATCGACGAACTGGGCGTGTCGGGCATCAACGGGGTCGAGTGGGATGCGGTCGAACTGCCGTCGCAGTTCATGGAGAATTTCTGCTGGGAGTGGGACGTGCTCACCGACATGTCCGCTCACGTGGAAACCGGCGCGCCGCTGCCGCGCGAACTCTTCGACAAGATGCTCGCCGCGAAGAATTTCCAGAGCGGTCTGGGCACATTGCGCCAGATCGTCTTCTCGATGTTCGACATGGTGCTGCACACGTCCTACGATCCGGCCAACGGCACGCAGAACGTGAACGACCTCGCACGCGCGATCAACGAGCAGTTCCACGTGATTCCGCAGGCGCCGTTCTCGCGCTGGCCGAACACCTTCAGCCATATCTTCGCGGGCGGTTACGCCGCGGGCTACTACAGCTACAAGTGGGCCGAAGTGCTGTCCGCCGATGCATACGCCGCGTTCGAGGAAGCCGCGAAGCTCGGCAGCGGTTCGGTGCTGGACGGGCAAACGGGCATGCGCTATCGCCGGGAGATCCTGGAAGTGGGCGGCAGCCGCCCGGCGATGGAATCGTTCAAGGCGTTCCGTGGCCGCGAGCCGGACATCGATGCCTTGCTGCGGCACAACGGCATGTCGGGGCAGGCAGTGCACTGAGCACACTGACCGGCAAGGACAAGGACGCCGGCATCTCATGGGATGCCGGCGTTTTTTTATCGGCGGATGCGAAAGTCCACCTCACCGGGCCGGCCTTCCAGCGCCAGCGTCGCGCGCACGGCGGGACTGCGGCTCACCACCTTCCCTCTTCTCACCACGACCGTGCGGGCCGCGCGCAGACGGATGGCCTCGATCGGATCGCGCGCATCGAGCACCACGCAGTCCGCATGGCAACCCACTTCGATGCCATAGCCCTCCAGCCCGAGGATGCGCGCCGGATTGACCGTGACGGCATCGAAGCAGGCGCGCATCGCCTCGACGCCCGTCATCTGCGCGACGTGCAGTCCCATGTGCGCGACTTCGAGCATGTCGCCCGAACCGAGGCTGTACCACGGATCCATCACGCAATCGTGGCCGAACGCAACCGTGACGCCCGCTGCCATCAGCTCGGGCACGCGCGTCATGCCGCGCCGCTTCGGATAGGTATCGGCGCGTCCCTGAAGCGTGATGTTGATGAGCGGATTGGCAATCGCCGCCACGCCGGATTCGCGCATCAGCGGGATCAGCTTGCTCACGTAGTAGTTGTCCATCGAGTGCATCGAGGTCAGATGCGAACCCGTCACGCGCCCTTGCAGGCCAAGCCGGTGCGTCTCCGCGGCCAGGGTTTCAATATGGCGCGACAGCGGATCGTCCGACTCGTCGCAATGCATGTCCACGCGCAAGCCCTGCTCAGCCGCGAATTCGCACAGCAGCTTCACCGATGCGGCGCCGTCGTCCATCGTGCGCTCGAAATGCGGAATGCCGCCGACGACATCGACACCCAGCGCGATCGCACGCTTCAGGTTGTCGAATGCGCCGGCGCTGCGCAAAACGCCGTCCTGCGGAAACGCGACCAGTTGCAGATCAAGATAGGGCTTCACGCGACGCTTCACTTCGAGCAGTGCCTCGACCGCCAGCAGCCGCGGGTCGCATACATCCACGTGCGAGCGGATGGCCAGCAGCCCGCGCGCCACGGCCCAGTCGCAGTATTGCAGCGCCCGTTCGACGAGCGCTTCCTGCGTGAGATCGGGCTTCAGTTCGCCCCACAGCGCGATGCCCTCGAGCAGCGTGCCCGATGCATTCACGCGCGGCAGGCCATAGGACAGCGTGGCGTCCATGTGGAAGTGCGCATCGACGAAAGGCGGCGTGACGAGCGCGCCGGCAGCATCGATTTCCCCGCGCGCGGCGGCGGAGAGATGCGGTTCGATGGCGGCGATGCGCCCGGCATCCATGCCGATATCGACGAGTTCGCGCGCTCCTGCGAGCGCCGCGCGACGAATGATCAAATCCATGTGCGAAGCCTCCGTCCTGGGACAGGTGTCCAGCGTGTGGTTTGATTGTAGCGGGACAGAAATGCGCGGCGGATTCTGCTGAAGTGGCGCCGGAAGGGTTCAACGCGGCATGCGGCTACGGGCGACCACCGCGAAGCTGATCGGCAGCGAACCGCGCGGCACGGCGTGCCCGGGTTCCTGCACGAGTGGATAGGTATTGCCCTGCCCCGCGAGCGGCGCATAGAGTTCCGGGCGGCGTACCGCGAACGCCTTGCGTCCAGCGCTCGCGGCCGCCTGCGCAGCGTGCACGCACGCGATGATCGGTCCATCGGCGCCCTGCCTGCGGCGCGCGAGCACGCGGCCATCAGGTCCGACGATCCGCGCCTCACGCGCCGCCGGATGGGCGCAAGCGATATACAGGCCGTTATCGACGGCGCGTGCGGCAAGCGTGGCCTGCGCCGTCGCAGCATGGTTCATCGGTGCGGCGAGCAGCGTCGCGCCGAGCAGCGCCGTCATCCGCACGTTCTCGACGAGGTCGTTGTCGTCGCCGATGAGAATGCCGACGCGCATCCCCAATGGCGTATCGCTGACGGTGAAACGTTGGCCGCCTTGCAACGCGCGCTGCGTCACGTGCAGCCTCCGATGGCGCACGCGCATGCCGCCAGGAAAGCACAGCGCATAGGCGTCGTAGAGCCGGCCATCGCCGCCGCGTTCCAGCCAGCCGACGCCTGCGGCAACCCCGCTGGCATCGATCGCCATGGCGACCGTGTCGAGCGCTGGCCCGTCGATTGATTCCGCAAGCGTCGCGTCGTCCGGGCCACTGATGCTCCATTGCGGAAACAGTGCGAGCCGCACGCCGTGCGCCGCGGCATCCGCAAGCGCTGTGGCTATCCGCACCGCGTTGCGACGCGGCTCGCCAGCATGCGATTCGAAAGGCACGACAGCCACACACAACGAAGCAGCATCCACACGACACCTCGGCAGGAAGGTCAGAACGGCCTCATTGAAACGCCCGGCGATCGATAAGTAAAATGAATCTTTGGATCGATTTGATCACCTTCTGGAATCAAAGCCATGGAACTCAGGCTGCTTAGGGCATTCCTCACCATCGCTGAACTGGGTCACTTCGGCCGCGCAGCGCAGGCACTGCACCTCAGCCAGCCGGCGCTCAGCAAGCAAGTCGCAGCGCTGGAAGCGAGCCTCGGCGCGCGCCTTTTCGAGCGCGGCCGTCACGGCGCCTTACTGACCTCGTTCGGCGCAGCGTTCATGGCGGACGCCGCCACGCTCGTACGCGACGCCGATGCCGTACTCGCACGCGCCCGCGCAAGCGCGAGCGGCGCGCGCGGCTTCCTGCGCGTCGGACTGTGCCTCTCGACGCTCACGCACGTGCCCCGGCTCATCGCCAGATTCGGTGCGTTGCATCCGGGCCTGCGCATCACGCTGCACGATCTTTCGTCGCACGAGCAGACGCGCCGCATCCTCGCCGGCACACTCGACGCCGGCTTCATGCGCATACCCGTCGAACCCGGTCTCTCGGCGTTTCCCGTGCTCGATGAAACGCTCGCGCTCGCCCTTCCCGAGCAATCCCGCCACACGCGCTTGCCCGCGCAGCTGGACGAACTCAACGAACCGGGTTTCATCGTTCTGGCGCGCGCGCGGGGACCGGGCCTTGCCGGCCAGATCGAGCGCTGGTGTGCGGAACATCACTTCGTGCCGCGCGTGATCCAGGAAGCCGACGATATCCAGACCGTGCTGGCATCGGTGGCGGGTGGCGTGGGCGCGGCGTTTCTGCCGTCGCGCGCGCAATACCTGTTGCGCGATGCACGGGTGCTGCCCTTGCGCGACAAGCCCGCGCGCTGGCGCATCGGCCTCGCGTGGGCCGAGGAACGCGACGACGCGGTCACGCGCCGTTTCGTCGCGTTCATGAAGACACAGGACAAGAGCCTGAAGCGCCCCGCTACGCCCTCCGCCTGAGCCTTGCTTCGAGCATCGCCTTCACGCCGGCCCATTCATCGTCGATGATCGAAAAACGCACCGAATTGCGCTTGCGACCATCCGGCATGATGCGTTCGTGACGCACAATCCCTTCCTGCTGCGCGCCGATGCCGAGAATCGCGGCGCGGGATTTCTCGTTGAGCTCGTCGGTCGTGAACTGCACCCGCACGCATTGCATGACCTCGAACGCGTGCGTGAGCATCAGCAGCTTCGCCTCGATATTGATGCCGGTGCGCTGCGCCGAGGCCGCCAGCCACGTGCTGCCGATCTCGCACTTGCGGTTGACGCGGTCGATCTTCCAGAAGCGCGTGCTGCCGACAACCCGTCCATCCTCACGCCGCACGATCACGAAGGGCATGACCGTGCCGGCGTCGCGGTCCGCGAAGACGGTGTCGATCATGCGGTCGATGGTGTCTTCGTTCGGCACCACCGTCACGCGCAGATTCCACAGTTCGCCGTCGGCGGCGGCCGCGAGCAGCGCGGCGCGGTCTTCGCGCCGCAGTGGCCGGAGCTGCACGCGCGTGCCGCTCAACGTGGGTTGGGATTCGCTCATGGCCGGTCTTCTTTCGTGGGTCGAGCGCACATCATAAAACGCTGCGGACACAGGCCCTACGCTTCCCGCGAAGAAGGTTCGCCGGGCGAGATGTCATCGGGCACATCGCGCGGTGCGGCGTCGCTCACCGGCAGCGTGAACCAGAAGCGCGCGCCCGACACGCGGCCTTCGCCATCCCGCCGATTCTCGACACCGATCTTCCCGCCGTGCGCCTCGACGATCGCACGGCAGATCGCGAGGCCCAGCCCGATTCCCGCCTGCGCCGATTCCTTCTCGCCGCGCGTGAACTTGTCGAACAGACGCGCCCGCAAGGCCTCGGGCACGCCCGGGCCGTCGTCGTCGAGATGCACGCGCACGACGCGGGCATTCCCCCCATCGCCGTTGTCATCCGACTCGACCAGCGCGGCGCCGATCGCCACCGGCGTACCCGCCGGCGTGTACTTCGCCGCGTTCTCCAGCAGATTGGCGAAGAGCCGCTCCATCAGCACCGCGTCGAGTTCGAGCAAGGGCAGGTCCGCCGGCACGTCCGTGCGCACCGCCCGGCCCGCGAGCACGCGGCGCGACGCGGCGAGCGCCGCGCCGACCGTTTCCTCGAGCATCGACCACTGCCGGTTCAGCCGCACCGACCCGGCTTGCAGCCGCGCCATGTCGAGCAGATTGATCACGAGCCCGCTCATGCGCAGCGCTTCCTCGTGGATTGCCTGCACCAGTTCGCGCGAGGTCTCCGGATTGCCGCCGCCCGCCTCGCGCGCCTGCTCTTCCAGCACCGACGCGAAGCCGACGATCGACGTCAGCGGCGTGCGCAAGTCGTGCGAGATCGCCGACAGCAGCGAGTTGCGCAGCCGCTCCGACTCCATGTTGACGAGCGCATCCTGCGCGATCTCGACGTAATGCACGCGTTCGAGCGCAAGCGCGATCTGCGCCGCGAAGGTCTCGATCATGCGGCGCTGCTCGGGCACCGCGAACTCGCCTTCGCGTCCGGTGACGAGCGCGAGCACGCCGCGCGTGCGCATCGGCGCCTTCAGCGGCAGATACAGCGCACGGCCCGCTGGCAAGGTGTCGGTGCCGCGGCCCGCCGGACGCTGCTGGTCGTAGACCCATTGCGCGACATCGGCATCGAGGGAGGTTTCATCCAGCCCGATGCCGCCCTCCTCGCCCACGTTCCGGCGCACCTTGTCCGCCGCGTCGGGCAGCAGGATCGCGGCTTTCGCCTGGAAGACCTCGGCGACATGGCGCACGCCGATCTCGACGATCTGCCCGGTCATCAACGCCGCGCCGAGCTCCTTGGTCATCGCATACATGGCGCCGGTCCGGCGTTCGCGCAGCGACGCGATGCGCGCCTGGCGCCTGAGGCTCGACGTGAGATGACTGATGGTGAGCGAGGTCAGCAACATCACGCCGAAGGTCAGCAGATACTGCGTGTCCGTGACCGAGAACGACAGTTGCGGCGGCACGAAGAAGAAGTCGACGGCCGCGACCGAGAGAAACGACAGCATCACGCCCGGCCCGCGCCCGAGCCGCACCGCCGTGAAGACCACGCCGAGCAGATAGAGCATCACGAGATTGGTGATCGCGAACTGGCGCGCGGCAAGCAGGTCCGCCAGCAGCGTGATGCCCGCGCCGATCGCCAACGCAATGCCGTACGCGCGCGGCGGCGAATGCGCCCCGTCGCACCACGCGGCGAGCGCGCCCGGGCGCGGCGCCTGCGTGCCGCCCGGTTCGTCGCGGGCGCCGGTCGCCACCAATGTCACGTCGATGTCCGGGCCGCGCTGGACGATGCGTTCGCTCACCGGGGCATCGAAGAGCCGCCGCCAGCCGCGCGCCGCCGACGCCCCCGCGACCAGTTTCGAGACATTGCGCAGCCGCGCATAGTCGATGAGCGTCGCGGCGGCATCGGCGCCATCGAGCGTGACCGTTTCCGCGCCGAGTTCGGCCGCGAGCTTGAGCGCGTCGAGCGTGCGCGTGCGGCGTTCGTCGGAGAGACGCTGCAGCTTGGGCGTCTCGACATAGACGGCAAGCCAGTCCGCCTTCAGCGCCGCGGCAAGACGCGCCGCCGCGCGCACCAGCGTCGCGCTTTCCGGTCCGGGCCCGATGCACGCGATCAGCCGCTCGCGCGCGCGCCAGATGTGTTCGATGGACTGGTCGGCACGATACTCGCGCATCTGGGCATCGACGCGGTCGGCGGTACGGCGCAAGGCCAGTTCGCGCAGCGCGATCAGGTTGCCCTTGCGGAAGAAGTTGCGCACCGCATGCGCGGCCTGCTGCGGCACGTACACCTTGCCGTCGCGCAGGCGGTCGAGCAGTTCTTCGGGCGGCAGATCGACGAGCGTGACTTCGTCGGCGAGATCGAAGATGCGGTCGGGGATCGTCTCGCGGACCCGGATGCCGGTAATCCGCCCGACGATGTCGTTGAGGCTTTCGAGATGCTGGACGTTGACGGTCGTGTAGACATCGATGCCCGCATCCAGCAACGCCTGCACGTCCTGCCAGCGCTTCACGTGGCGCGCGCCCTGCACGTTGGCGTGCGCGAGTTCGTCGACGAGGATCAGTTGCGGCTTGCGATGCAGCGCGGCGTCGAGATCGAACTCGGCGAGCGCGCGGCCGCGATAGTCGATCTGCGCGGGCGGCAAGCTGTCGAGCCCCTGCGCGAGCGCGAGCGTTTCCTTGCGGCCATGCGTCTCGACCACGCCCACCAGCACCTCGCCGCCTTCGTCGCGGCGCCGGCGCGCGGCCTGCAGCATCGCAAAAGTCTTGCCGACGCCCGCGGACGCCCCGAAGAAGATCTTCAGCCGGCCGCGCTGGCGTTTTTCTTCCTCGCGATGAAGTTTGTCGAGAAGCTCGTCTGGAGTTGGGCGGGGCATTCGCTGTGTCGGGTGGGCTGGCGCTTCAGGTTCCGCTTGTGCGTGCCGGTTCTGCTTGCTGGTCCAGCGCGAGGTTCAATTTAAGCACATTCACCCGCGGCTCCCCGAGCAAGCCGAACTGACGTCCGGACGTGGCCTGCGCCACCAGTGCCTCGACCCGTGCAACCGGCAGGCCGCGCGCGCGGGCCACGCGTGCCACCTGATACGCGGCGGCGGCCGGACTGATTTCAGGATCGAGCCCGCTCGCCGACGACGTCACCAGATCCACCGGCACGGCATCGTGATTGTCCGGATCGGCGGCCTGCAAGGCGGCGATGTGCGCCTTCACTTCGTCGACGAGCGCGGGGTTGGTCGGCCCGAGGTTGGAACCGCCCGAGCTGCCTGCGTTGTACGGATTCGGCGTCGTGGCCGAGAGACGGCCCCAAAAATAGCGCGGCGCATCGAACTGCTGCCCGATCAGCGCCGAGCCGACCACCTTGCCGTCGCGCTCGATCAGGCTGCCGTTGGCCTGATGTGGAAACACGGCCTGGCCGATCGCGGTGACCGCCAACGGATAGAGCACGCCGGTCAGCACCGTCAGCGCGACGAACAGCACGAGCATCGGACGCAATGAAGTTTTCATCATGATTCTGCCTTTGAAAAGATGGGCTCAGTGCCAGCCGAGCGCGGTGATCGCCATGTCGATCAGCTTGATGAACGGAAACGGCAACACGATGCCGCCCAGCCCGTACACGAGCAGATTGCGCCGCAACAGCGCGGCGGCGCCAAGCGCGCGATACTTGACGCCTTTCAGCGCGAGCGGAATCAGGAACACGATGATCAGCGCGTTGAAAATCACCGCCGACAAGATGGCCGACGACGGCGAAGCCAGGTGCATCACGTCCAGCACGCGCAACTGCGGATACGTGGTCGCGAACGCGGCAGGGATGATCGCGAAGTACTTGGCGACGTCGTTGGCGATGGAGAACGTCGTCAGCGAGCCGCGCGTCATCAGCATCTGCTTGCCGATCTCCACGATCTCGATCAGCTTGGTCGGATTCGAATCGAGATCGACCATGTTGCCGGCTTCCTTCGCCGCCTGGGTGCCGGTGTTCATCGCCACGGCGACATCGGCCTGGGCGAGCGCGGGGGCGTCGTTGGTGCCGTCGCCGGTCATCGCAACGAGCCGGCCTTGCGCCTGATGCTCGCGAATGATCGTCAGCTTGGCTTCGGGCGTCGCTTCGGCGAGAAAGTCGTCGACGCCTGCTTCGGCCGCGATCGCCGCCGCCGTGAGCCGGTTGTCGCCCGTCACCATCACCGTCTTGATGCCCATCTTGCGCAGCTCCGCGAAGCGCTCGCGAATGCCGCCCTTGACGATATCCTTCAGCTCGATCACGCCCAGCGCGCGCGCTCGGCCGTTCACACACTCCGCCACGACGAGCGGCGTGCCGCCGCGCCGCGCGATCTCGTCGACCGCGTGCTGCACTTCCTGCGGAAAGCGCCCGCCGCGCGCCTCGACGTACTGTTTCAGCGCCGTCGCCGCGCCCTTGCGAATCTCGCGGCCCGGCAGGTCGACGCCGCTCATGCGCGTCTGCGCGCTGAACGACAGGAAGTTCGCGTGCAGCGCCGCCATGTCGCGGGCGCGGATGTCGAAACGCTGCTTCGCCAGCACGACGATGCTGCGGCCCTCGGGCGTCTCGTCGGCGAGCGAGGCGAGTTGCGCGGCATCGGCCAGATCGCGTTCGTCGATACCGGGCGCCGCGCTGAACGACGACGCCTGCCGGTTGCCCAGCGTGATCGTGCCGGTCTTGTCGAGCAGCAGCACGTCGACGTCGCCCGCGGCTTCCACCGCGCGCCCCGAGGTCGCGATCACGTTCGCCTGCATCATGCGGCTCATGCCGGCCACGCCGATGGCGGACAGCAGCCCGCCGATGGTCGTCGGAATCAGGCACACGAGCAGCGCGACCAGCACGGTGATCGTCACGACCTGGCCCTGCCCCGCCGCTTCAACGGCGAACATCGAGAACGGCAGCAGCGTGGCGGTCGCGAACAGCAGCACGAGCGTCAAGGCCACCAGCAGGATGGTCAGCGCGATTTCGTTGGGCGTCTTGCGCCGCTTCGCGCCTTCGACCATCGCGATCATGCGGTCCAGAAACGCTTCGCCCGGATTCACCGAGACCCGCACCACGATCCAGTCCGACAGCACCCGCGTGCCGCCCGTGACCGACGAGAAATCGCCGCCCGACTCGCGGATCACCGGCGCGGATTCGCCGGTGATGGCGGATTCGTCGACGGACGCGACACCGTCGATCACTTCGCCGTCGGCGGGGATCACGTCGCCGGCCTCGACGAGCACGACGTCGTCGCGGCGCAGGTCGGTGGACGTGGTGATGCGGATCGGCGATTTCGGATGCGGCTCGTTGAGCTTCTTCGCCATCACGTTGTGCTTGGCCTGGCGCAGCGCGGCCGCCTGCGCCTTCGAGCGGCCTTCAGCCAGCGCTTCGGCGAAGTTCGCGAACAGCACGGTGAACCACAGCCACAGTGCGATGGCCAGGATGAAGCCGGCGGGCGCCTCGGCCTGACCGGCGAGCGCGGCGATCCACAGGATGGTCGCGAGCACGCTGCCGACGTAGACACAGAACATCACCGGATTGCGCAGCTGCGTGCGCGGCGCGAGCTTCCTGAAGGCATCGATGACCGCGGGGCGGACGAGCGCCGGATCGAACATTGAGCGTGCCGCCGTGCGCGCCTGGCCGAGATTGCCCGGGAGATGCGCAGACGCTTGTTTTTCGTGATTCATGCAGTCCTCGAAATCATTGTCCAGCGATCATGGCGAGATGCTCGACCACCGGTCCCAGCGCGAGCGCGGGCACGTAGGTGAGCGCGCCGACCAGCAGCAGCGTGCCGAGCAGCAGCACGACGAACAGCGGTCCGTGGGTGGGCAAGGTGCCGGCATTGGCGGCAAGACGCTTCTTCGCGGCCAGCGAGCCGGCGATCGCCAGGATCGGCACGATGGTCCCGAAGCGGCCGAACCACATCGCGACAGCGAGCATCTGGTTGTAGAACGGCGTGTTGACCGAGAGTCCCGCGAACGCGCTGCCGTTGTTGTTGGCGGCGGAGCTGAACGCGTAGAGGATTTCGGAGAAGCCGTGCGCGCCCGGGTTGGCTATCCCCGCCTTGCCCGCCGAGGCCAGCACGGCGATCGAGGCGCCCGCGAGGACCAGCATCGGCGTGAGCAGGATCACGATGGAGACCATCTTCATGTCGAAGGCCTCGATCTTCTTGCCGATGTATTCGGGCGTGCGGCCGATCATCAGCCCCGCGACGAACACCGCCAGCAGCGCGAACGCCAGCATCCCGTAGAGACCCGAGCCGACGCCGCCGAAGATGACCTCGCCGAGCTGGATCAGCAGCATCGGCACGAGACCGCCGAGCGGCGTCAGCGAGTCGTGCATGGTGTTCACCGCGCCGCACGAGGCGGCCGTCGTCACCACGGTGAAGAGGCCGGATTGCGCGATGCCGAGGCGCGTTTCCTTGCCCTCCATGTTGCCGCCCGGCTGCAACGCCGAAGCCTGGGCATCCACGTGCAGCTTCGTCACGAGCGGATTGCCCGCCTGCTCCGCCGAGATCTCGCCGACGCAGGCCACCGCGAGCGCGATGGTCATCGCCGCGAGCACCGCGTGACCCTGCCGTCCGTCGCCGACCATGCGCCCGAACGTCACGCACAGCGCGGCGGGGATCAGCAGGATAGCCAGCATCTGGAGGAAGTTGGAGAACGGCGTCGGGTTCTCGTACGGATGCGCCGAGTTGGCGTTGAAGAAGCCGCCGCCGTTGGTGCCAAGCATCTTGATCGCTTCCTGCGAAGCCACCGGGCCCATGGCCAGCGTCTGCGTGCTGGCTTGCTGGTCCTGCATCACCGGCTTGCCCTGCGCGTCCTTCATCGGCTTGCCTTGCGCGTCGAGGCGTGGCGCCTGATAAGTCGTGACTTGCAGCGTGGGCACCTCGGCATACGGCCTGAAGTTCTGGATCGCGCCCTGGCTCACGAACGCCAGCGCCAACACGACGGCGAGCGGCATCAGCACATAGAGCGTCGCGCGCGTCAGATCGACCCAGAAGTTGCCGATGGTCTGCGCACCATGACGCTTGAAGCCGCGCACCAGCGCAATGACCACCGCGATGCCGGTCGCCGCCGAGAGGAAGTTCTGCACGGTCAGGCCCAGCATCTGCGCGAGATAGCCGAGCGTGCTTTCGCCGCCGTAGTCCTGCCAGTTGGTGTTGGCGACGAAGCTGACAGCGGTGTTGAAGGCGGCGTCGGGTGTCATGCCGGCCATGCCCTGCGGATTGAGCGGCAGCACCGCTTGCAGACGCAGGATCGCGTACAGCACCAGCGCGCCGAGCCCGTTGAAGAGCAGCACGGCGAGCGCATAGTGCTTCCAGGACATCTCCGCTTCCGGATCGATGCCCGCGAGGCGATAGAGCATCTGCTCGACCGGACGTCCGATCCTGCGCACGACGACCGACGTGCCCTCGAAGACGTTCGACATATAGCGCCCGAGCGGCAGCGCGAGCGCAATCAGCACGGCGATGAAGAGCGCCGTCTGCATGAGACTGCTGGCGTTCATTCGAGCTCCTCCGCGCGCAACAGGGCGTACACGAGGTAGACGAGGAGCAGCAGCGTGGCGGCGGAAGCCAGTGCGATCATCCAGCCGTTCATGGGCGGCCTCCCGGCGGATGGCGGCGCAACGTCTCGCAGCCGCTCGCAAGCGCCATGCAGAGTCCCAGGAACAGGACGATGCCGGCGAGATAAAACAGGTCCATTGTGTGGTTCTCCCCTTGTTCGATCAGTGCGATCGGGACAAGGGGAGATTAGGGAAAGCCGCGTAAAGGGCGCGACAAGAGTGGGAGACGGCGTATAAAAATCGTGTATACGACGCGGCCCCGCGTGATGTTTGTGGCTCGCCTATCCCGCAATGCTGAACGCCCGGTTCAACTGCCAGCCGTACTCGAAGCTCTCCTGCGACGGATCGTCCTCCGCGATCTCCACATAGCGCACCGACTGCTGGGCCGCGATCATGCCGAGCAGCACACGGCGACCGTCGTTACCGCGTTGATCGATGAAGGACTGCATCGCGGAAAGCGTCATCGGGCCGATGAGTCCGTCAGCCGAGATATCGTCGTAGGCGGACTCCTGGTCGTTCAGCACGTTGAGCGCGCGTTGCAGGAACCGGACGCCGGTGGCGGGCCCCATGTTCACGCCGATGTCGAACAGCTTGCCGGCAATGTCCTCGTCGATGGCGTTGACCTCGTCGAAATGCGGTTCCTCCCAATAGCTTTGCAGATAGATGTCGATGGCCACTTCGCGCGGCATCTCGTCCATCGGGCCGGTATAGCCGTACGCGCGAGCGGTCGCTTCGGTGATGCCCCACATGGTTTCGCCGCCCGCGTCGTCGGGATGATTCGAATAGCCGCCTTCGAGGCCAATGGTTTCTTCGATGAGGTCGATCGGATTCATTTGAACAAGGATGCGTGTGAGTGTGAAAGACGAGCGCGAGCCGTCCTTGCGATGGTCGGCTGCGTTCGCTTTTATGAGTAGGATCACCAACTATTTCACGCGCTCGATCGGTTTTGGTTTGCCTGATCGAGCGGCACGGCCGCGGGTCCGGCGATGCGGAGCCAGTATCAGCAACTTCAGGAGGAACTGAACGCCCGTTCTGGGCAAGAATCGCCCGTGTGGAGTGAAATGCGGCCGCGGCGCGCAGCATCGTGCGGGATGGCTTCGGAACCTGCAACGCGCAGGACGAACCATGCAGTGCAAGCCGCATTTGTCACGGCGGATGTGAATCATTTTGTCGGCAGTCGAAAAAAAGCCCCGCCAATGGCGGGGCTTTCAACAACTGGGGGCTTGAGCCGTTCGAGTTAAACAATCTATGATTGTCGCTTTCGATTGGGTCGCGCCCCACTAGACTGTAGATCAACACTTCTGCTGACCGGACCGTCATCGTAATTTGCATGCTCAACCTTGTCAATCCAGCTCAGCAGATCGCATTTGCACGCTTGCACGAGTTCTTCTCCGAACAAAAACGCTGGTACCGGTCACTCTGGGGAATCGGCACCGTGCTCGCCATGGACGAACTGTTCGAAGCATGCACGGTCTTGAAACAGGGGCATCTCAGCGAGGGATCGGTCAAGCGTATCGCCTCGTCATTGCAGAAACGCGTTGGCACGCATCCGGCCTTCTCTCCTGCTGAAAAGCAACTTCTCACTGAACACGTTCGGCAGGTCCCACGGCCGGAGGGCGTTGCTCATTTCACCATCCGCGAGCTGTGCCAGCGGGTGTCCTCGAATTATGTGTCGCGGTGGGCAGACGCGGTCGCAAGAGGTGACTTTCGGCCCGAGCACTTTGCGCGTCACGTCGGCGCCCATCTGCTCGATGCCGGCTTCTCCGCTCAATTTCTGCACGACTGGATTGCAGACCGACGTGACTCACCTCAACCCATCACGCTTGCCGAGCTCGCCGAAGAACTTCAGGGCCTGATCCGATCGAACCCGCCCCGCGCGTTCGAAGTGTTGATTGCCGTCAAGAGCATGCCGAAGCTGAATGAAGTCGCGAACACGCGATGGTTGAGAGCGGCAGCGGTCACCGAATGGCTGAGACAGCATGGTTTCGACACGACCGGCGTGCGAGCAGCCGCAGCGATGACCATTACGGTGACGGCCAGAGATGAAATCGGCGCAGCCAACGCTGCCCGCAACGAGTCCGACCGGTATTCGGCTCGAGCTCTGCTGGCCACGGGCAAGCCACTCGACCTCCTGCCCAATGTCTGGGTGAGCGGTAGCACAGTGGAGTTCTTTACGAAAGCTAATTCGCGCGGCGTTGCGGTGAGCGAGTTGTTTCGAAGCGATCGCATTTTCGCAAGCGATGGAAGCCAGGACGTTGACGCTGCATTGGAACTGCTTGCGCACCTCGAAGACAGTTCGCCGCCTGCCGCGATCGCGGGAGGCTGGGGGGCGATCGAAGGCCTGCTTGCCGATCCCAACGACAGGGCTTCGGCAGCGGACAATCTGGCGACGCTCGTCACCTGCTCCTTTCCGCGCGCGGAGCTTACGTCACTATCTCGACGGGCAGAACGCATTTTTCCCGTCGAGTGTGCCGAACTGGCCGGCATCGAGGCAAACCGGGAACGGTCGCGCGTGCTGGCCAGAATGATCCTCGAAGACCGCATGCCCGTGATGCCCTCTGTCGCGGATCAAGCAGCCGTCGCACGGATGAGAAAGTTGCTGCTGAACCCGCAACCGGAATTGCAGACGATCAAGGAGCTGATCGCGGAATCGTTTCATCGCCTGTACCGGCAACGCAACCTCATCCTCCACGGCGGCCGGCTGGACAGTGTTGCCCTGCACGCGAGCCTGCGCACGGTCGCCAAGCTCGCTGGGGCGGGCATGGACCGGATTACCCACGGTCATTACGAGCAGGGACTCAGGCCACTCGAACTCGTCGCCAAGGCGAATATGGCGCTCGCGGTCATCGATAAAGCTGCGCCGCTCGGATGTGTCGACTTGCTCGAAGCGACGTGATACGGATTCGGGCTGACTATACATCCATCCTCATGTTGCTGGCCAAGTAAAATGTCACACCGCCGAAGCATCAACATTCTGGACATCTCGTGAAGATAGCTACCTGGAACGTCAACTCCCTCAAAGTCCGCCAGCAACACGTCATCGACTGGCTCGCGCTGTCGGGCGTCGACGTGCTGTGCCTGCAGGAACTGAAAATGCCCGACGAGAAGTTTCCGCGCGCGGACCTCGAAGCCGCCGGCTACAAAAGCTGGTTCGCGGGACAGAAGACCTACAACGGCGTCGGCATCCTGGTGCGCGCCGAGGCGAACTTCGAAGTGGACGAGATCAGCGTCGTGCGCAACATCCCCGGCTTCGAGGATTTGCAGCAGCGCGTGATCGCCGCGACCATCAACGGCGTGCGCATCATCTCGGCCTATTTCCCGAACGGCCAGGCGCCCGGCACCGAGAAGTTCGCCTACAAGATGCGCTGGCTCGACGCACTGCGCGAATGGCTGCGTGAAGACCTGGCCCGGCATCCGAAGCTCGCCCTGCTCGGCGACTACAACATCGCCCCCGACGACCGCGACGTGCACGACCCGAAAGCGTGGGAAGGCCAGAATCTGGTGTCGCCGGAAGAGCGCGCGCACTTCACGCAACTGCTCGAACTCGGCCTCACCGATGCCTTCCGCCAGTTCGAACAGGCGGACAAGCTCTTCACGTGGTGGGACTACAGGATGATGGCGTTCCGGCGCAACGCGGGGCTGCGCATCGACCACATCCTGTTGTCGAAGGAACTGGCCGCGACCTGCACCGCGTGCGAAGTCGACAAGGTGCCGCGCAAGTGGGACCAGCCGTCGGACCACGCGCCCGTGATCGCGACGCTCGGCTGATCCCGTCTCGCGGGCATCGGCATCACGCGTCCAGGTGCAGCTCCTGGATCTTGCGCGTGATCGTGTTGCGCCCGATGCCCAGGCGCTCGGCCGCTTCCACCTTGCGGCCGCGCGTGAAGTCGAGCGCCTCGCGGATCACGGCCGCCTCGAACCGGCGCGCGAGTTCGTCCATCACGTCGGCGGAATTCTCGCGCAACAGCCGTGCGACTTCAGTACGCAAGCCGTTCTCCCACACGCTCGCCGCCACCCCGGCCGCCAGCGGCGCCGCAATAGCCGGCGCGCCCGCGCCGTTCTGCGCGAGCGGCGCCGCGGCCACGGCGCCGTCGGTCGAGACCGCGATGGCCTCGGCCGCATAGTCCTGACGCGGCGTGAGATCGGGCGGCAGATCCTTCTGCTCGATCACCTGCGCCGGCGCCATCACCGTCAGCCAGTTGCACAGGTTTTCGAGCTGCCGCACGTTGCCGGGAAACGGCAGCGACGCGAGATACGCCAACGCCTCATCCGACACGCGCTTCGGCTCCACGCCGAGATCGCGCGCGCTCTTCTGCAGGAAATGCCGCGCGAGCAAGGGAATGTCCTCGCTGCGTTCGCGCAACGCGGGCAGGCGCAGCCGGATCACGTTCAGCCGGTGATACAAGTCCTCGCGGAACAGGCCTTGCCGCACGCGCGCATCGAGATTCTGGTGCGTCGCCGCGATCACGCGCACGTTGGCCTTCAACGGGTTGTGCCCGCCCACGCGATAGAACTGCCCGTCCGACAGCACGCGCAACAACCGCGTCTGCAAGTCGAACGGCATGTCGCCGATTTCGTCCAGAAACAGCGTGCCGTTCTCGGCCTGCTCAAAACGGCCCTGGCGCATCGCCTGCGCGCCCGTGAACGCGCCGCGCTCATGACCGAACAGTTCGGATTCCAGCAGATCCTTCGGAATCGCCGCCGTGTTCAGCGCGATGAACGGCCCGCTCGCGCGTGGGCTATGTCGGTGCAAGGCGCGCGCGACAAGCTCCTTTCCGGTGCCTGATTCGCCCGTGATGAGCACGGTCGCCGCCGAGTGAGACAAACGCCCGATCGCGCGGAACATGTCCTGCATCGCGGGCGCCTGGCCGAGCATCTCGGGCGTCTCCGTCACGCGCTCGTCATAGGCCGCTTCGCCGCGCATGCTTTCGTCCACCGCGCGGCGAATCAGTTCGACCGCCTTGTCCACGTCGAACGGCTTGGCGAGATATTCGAAGGCGCCGCCCTGGAACGCAGCCACGGCGCTGTCGAGATCCGAGAACGCCGTCATGATGATGACCGGCAAGCCCGGCAGACGGTCGCGCACTGTCTGCAACAATTCGAGCCCCGAGCCGCCCGGCATGCGGATGTCGGACACGAGCACCTGCGGGCTTTCGTGCTCGAGTGCGGCGAGCGCATCGCGCACGCCGGAGAAACTGCGTGTCGAGAAATTCTCGCGGGCCAGCGCTTTTTCCAGCACCCAGCGGATGGATTGGTCGTCGTCTACTATCCAGATCGGCTTCATATCGTTCGGCGAGAAGTCTTCGTATGGTTCGGTGTGAGCCCGTCGAAACGGTGCGGCTTCAAAGCGTGATGCGGACGTGGCCTGGGTGGATGACGGCCTGTGACGTGATGGCACGTGATGTCGATGGTCAAGCCGGCTTCAGCTCCCGAATGGCAACAGGATGATGAACTCGGTGCAGCCCGGTTTGCTCTCCACTTCGATCAATCCATCGTGCTGCTGCACGAACGATTGCGCGAGCGTGAGGCCCAGGCCGCTGCCGTCTTCCCTGCCCGATACGAGCGGAAAGAAGATCCGGTCGCGAATCTCACTGGGGATTCCGGGACCGTTGTCAGTGATATGCAAGTCCAGTGCCAGTTTGTGCAGCTTCTTGCCGATCGTCACCTTGCGTGCGATGCGCGTACGCAATTCGATTTTTGCATCGCCTTGAGAAATGCGTTCGCGCAATGCTTCTGCCGCATTGCGCACGATGTTGAGCAGCGCCTGGATCAGTTGTTCCTTGTCGCCGCGCAGGTCGGGCACGCTGACGTCGTAGTCGCGTTCGATCGTGAGCCCGCGCGGGAACTCGGCGAGGATCACTGCCCGCACGCGTTCGCATACTTCATGAATGTTCACGTCGCCGACGATATGCGGATGCCGGTGCGGCTCCAGCAGGCGATCGACCAGCGTCTGCAGCCGGTCCGATTCCTTGATGATGACCTGCGTGTATTCACGCAGTTCGTCGCGTTCGAGCGTACTCAGTTCGAACTCGAGCAACTGCGCCGCGCCCCGGATGCCGCCGAGCGGATTCTTGATCTCGTGCGCCAGGTTGCGGATCAGCTGCTTGTTGACCGCGGTCAGGTCGTGGATGCGCTCTTCGCGGTCCGTGCGCAGGTGGCGCTCATTCTCGAAGAGTTCGAGCAGCACGTAGTCGCTGGCCGCTTCGAGATAGCCGACGATCGCATGCACATGCACCGGCTCGCGGTTCGGACGGTCGAGCACGGCGTCGAGACGCGTTGCATTGAACCGGTTCTCGCCGATCGACGCGATCGTGCCCGCGAGCTCATCGGCGTTCGCGAACAGTTCGGTCCAGTTCATCTGCGTCAGCTGCTTGCGCGACATCTCCAGCATCGCTTCCGCCGAAGGATTCGCGTACGCGATGCGCACATGCCGCATGTCCAGCACGAGCACGGTCGTCGGGAGCGCCTCGAAACCGGCCAGCAAACCGCTGCTGGCGAGCTGGGCATCGTCGGAGAGCGCGTCGGCGTGGCCACGGCGCGCCTTGATCAGATTCTTGAGCACCATCGGGCAATGATTGAGGCCGTTCGTGAAACCGATCTTGTGGTTGGATTTCGGAAAACCGCGGCGATGAAAAAAGGGACGGCGCGCCGTCCCTTCGTGTCATCGCATCGCATGTGCCGCGCGCTTCGCCGGACTATCAGCAGAGAAGCGCGCTGCCGTCATGCTTACAGCGAGTAGTACATCTCGAACTCGATCGGATGCACCGCCTGACGATAACGTTGCAGCTCGTTCGTCTTCAGTTCGATGTAGGCGTCGAGCATCGAATCCGTGAACACGCCGCCGCGCGTCAGGAACTCGCGATCCGCGTCGAGCGCGTCGAGTGCCTGGTCGAGGCCCGCGCACACGGTCGGGATCTTCTTGTCTTCTTCCGGCGGCAGGTCGTACAGATTCTTGTCCGCGGCTTCGCCCGGATGAATCTTGTTCTGCACGCCGTCGAGACCGGCCATCATCAGTGCCGAGAAGCACAGGTACGGATTCGCGAGCGGATCCGGGAAGCGCGTTTCGATACGGCGGCCCTTCGGGTTGCTCACGTGCGGAATACGGATCGATGCCGAACGGTTGCGAGCCGAGTAAGCCAGCTTGACCGGCGCTTCGAAGTGCGGCACGAGACGCTTGTACGAGTTCGTACCCGGGTTCGTGATCGCGTTCAGCGCGCGGGCGTGCTTGATGATGCCGCCGATGTAGAACAGCGCGAATTCCGACAGACCGGCGTAGCCGTTACCCGCGAACAGGTTCTGACCGTCCTTCCAGATGGACTGGTGAACGTGCATGCCCGAACCGTTGTCGCCGACGATCGGCTTCGGCATGAACGTCGCCGTCTTGCCGTACGTGTGCGCGACGTTGTGGATGATGTACTTCATCTGCTGCAGCCAGTCTGCGCGCTGAACCAGCGTCGAGAACTTGGTGCCGATTTCGTTCTGGCCCTGGCCCGCCACTTCGTGGTGGTGCACTTCGACCGGAATGCCGATCTGCTCGAGCAGCAGGCACATTTCCGAGCGGATGTCCTGGAACGTGTCGACCGGCGCGACCGGGAAGTAGCCGCCCTTGGTGCCCGGACGGTGGCCCGTGTTGCCGCCTTCGAATTCCTTGGCCGACGACCACGGTGCTTCTTCCGAGCCGATCTTGACGAAGGTGCCCGACTGGTCGGTGTTCCACTGGACGCTGTCGAAGATGAAGAATTCCGGCTCCGGACCGAAGTAGGCGGTGTCGCCCAGGCCCGAGCTCTTGAGATAGGCTTCCGCGCGCTTCGCGAGCGAACGCGGGTCGCGTTCGTAGCCCTTGCCGTCGGCGGGCTCGACGACGTCGCAGCTCAGCACGAGCGTCGCTTCTTCGAAGAACGGGTCGATGAAGGCGGTGTTCGCGTCCGGCACGAGCAGCATGTCCGATGCCTCGATGCCCTTCCAGCCGGCGATGGACGAACCGTCGAAAGCGTGGCCGCTTTCAAACTTGTCTTCGTCGAAGGCCGAGACCGGCACGGAGACGTGCTGTTCCTTGCCGCGCGTGTCGGTGAAACGGAAGTCGACGAACTTGACGTCCTCGTCCTTGACGAGTTGCATGACGTCGGCCACGGATTTACTCATTACCTATCTCCTGATTAACAAAAGTCGGCGAATCGCTCCGCCGCCCCGACCAATCCTGTACATCAATTCAATCGAGGATAAAAAAGCAGCTTCCGTGCCAAGCGCACCAACTTTGCGCTAAGCGCCTGAAGCGGCGCGCATTTTTTGTGAGACGACCGAGGGGTTCATGATGACCTCGCAGCCGTCCTACAGCCTTTACGCACACTTATGGTGCGCAACCGCATGACCGGTCTGAAATATGATAGTTCGTGGTGCATTGATGCAGGAATGCACCAATCTGGACCATTTACCGTAACGACGCCGGCAGCGCCGTTACGTTCGCTAGAATCATTGTTTGCGTTTGACCGGAGACAAACACGCCATGAGCACGCTGGAACAACTCTTTGATCAGGCGGGACGCCGCGCCGCCGACAACCAACTGACCTACGCGGGCGCCTTCTCGCCCGCCGAGGCGTTCGAACTGCTGCAACTCGATCCGGCCGTGCGGCTCGTCGACGTCCGCACCCGTGCCGAGCTCGACTGGGTGGGCCGCCCGGCGATCGATGGCGCGCAGTACGCGCATATCGAATGGATCCGCTACCCCGGCTCGGTACCGAACGCTGAGTTTATCGAACAATTGCGACAGGTCGCCACCCCGGATACGACAGTGATTTTCCTGTGCCGCAGCGCGGCGCGCTCCAAGCTTGCGGCCGTCGCCGCGCAGAAACAGGGGTTTGCGAAGGCCTATGACCTGCTGGAAGGCTTCGAGGGCGACAAGGACGCGAACGGGCACCGGAAGACGATGGGCGGGTGGTGCTTCCGGGGATTGCCTTGGATTGGAGCTTGAGCTGTCATCTATTTATGGAATGACGCGGATCGAACCGCTTCGCACCGCACTCAGGAAGCCAGCCCGTCCAGTAACGCCCGCACGCGCCTGACCCTGGCTTCATCGACCGGCGCCAAGGCCTGTCCGCCGACGCGCACGCCCGAACCCAGATGCACGGCGCGCACGCCCGTCGATGCCACGAAGGGCGCGACGGTCTCCACACCGAGGCCCGCGCCCGCCAGCACCGTACAGTGCGATCCGGCCGCCATGCCGACCAGTCGCGTGATCGTCTCACCGGCATCGAGCACCGATGCCTTGCCGCCCGACGTCAGTACGTTCGTGACCGTCTCGAAGGCCGAGAGCGTTTCGAAGGCCACAAACAGATCGTGTGTTTCATCGAACGCGCGGTGGAACGTAAGCGGCAATGCTCCCGCCGCCTCCACCACACACTTCAACCCTTCCGTATCGATACAGCCGTCCGCCCGCAGCATCCCGACCACGAGCGCATGCGCACCCGTCTTCGCGATCGCGCGCGCCTCGCGTTGCATCACGCTGTAATCGTCGGCATCGTAGACGAACGAGCGGCTGTGCGGCCGCACCATCACGTTCACCGGAATCGCCACCGCCTCCACGACCGCCTCCACCAGCCCGATGCCCGGCGTCAGGCCGCCCTCGCCCATCGCCGTGACCAGTTCGATCCGGTCCGCGCCGCCGCGCTCGGCGGCGCGTGCGTCGGCCACCGTCGTCGCAATGACTTCCAGCACCGTCACTTCGCCTGCTCCGGCGGCACTTCCACGATCTCGCCGCCCAGCGCCCGCACGCCCTCGCGCAGGACGTCGAACGCCGCATTCGCCTGCTGCGGATCGCCCTTCACGCCCAGATCGATGTGCGACCGCGCGTACAGCGCGCCACGCGCCGAATCGCCGACGCTCGGCAGGCTGAACGCGCGCACGCCTTCAAAGTCGCGTTCGATCGCCACCATCAGCGGCGTGATGCGCGACTCCGGCAGGCCGAACACGAGCAGCGAACGCTCGACGTGCGGCACCGCGTGATGCAGGTGGGCATAACGGTTGTCGAGCACCCACTCGATCATCGGCCAGGCCATCACCGGAAAGCCCGGCACGAAGTGATGATCGCCGACCGAAAAGCCCGGGATCTTGTTGTAGCTGTTCGGGATGATGGCCGCGCCCTGCGGAAACGTGCCCATGTTCAGGCGATGCAGGTTCTCGGGCGAGTCGAGTTCGACCGGCTTGCCGGCCTGTTCGGCCGTGTCGCGGATGCGCGCGCGGATCAGCTCCGCCGCCTCCGGCTGCAGTTCGAGCGGACGCCCGAGTGCTTCGGCCGCGCACTGGCGGGTGTGATCGTCGGGCGTCGCGCCGATGCCGCCCGTCGAGAACACGATGTCGCCGGACGCGAAGGTGCGCTTGAGCGTCGCCGTGATGCGCGCCGGATCGTCGCCGACATACTCGGCCCAGTCCAGCGACAGCCCGCGCGCGCCCAGCAATTCGATGATTTTCGGCAGATGCTTGTCGGTGCGTCGGCCCGACAGGATTTCATCGCCGATGATGATGACGCCAATGCCCATGGGAACCCCCTTTATCGTTTCATTGTTCCTTTACGGAGACTTCACGGGACTCGACCGTGATCGCCGGATACTGCGGCTCCCCGGCGCGCAGGCGCTCCAGCGCGTGCAGGCAGTAGTGCGCGAACCACAGCGCCGAGAACACCAGGATGAATGCATACGCCCAGATCGTCACCGCCGCGACCACCGGGAACAGCGGCAGCAGCCAGACGGACCAGGCCCAGAGCATCGTCGGGACGGAACTGAACAGGCCGCTCACGATGCCGATCGCCAGCAGCGGCCAGCGCCCGTCCCGCACGATCGCCCGGCGTTCCTCGACGCTCGCATGCAGCGCAAGCGCGTCGTAAGTCATCACGCGATACGTCAGCCAGCCCCACAGCAGCGGCGGAATCAGCGCGAAGAACGGCGGGATCAGCCACAGCGGCAGCGTGACGGCGAGCAACACGAGACAGACCACGGTGGTCACCACCGAATGTCCGAGACTGCCGTACCACGAACCGCCGCGCCGCTCTTCCAGCGACGAATAATGTCCGCGCGGCCGGCGCGTGAGCAGCTTGACGACGCCCGGCATGGAGAGCGTCGCGATCAGCAGCAACACCGTCACGACGATCAGCGGAATCGTCATGATGACGACCAGGAACGGCGCGATGACCGCATGCAGCGACGAGAAGCCGACTGCGTCGAACAGCCGGTACATCGCGGAGGTGAGCGCCCAGCCCTCGAGCCAGCCGTTGGCGGCGCCGGTGAGCGTCTGCCAGAAGAACCACAGCAGGCCGCCCCATACCACCGTCGCGACGCCGAAAGGCATCAGCGTGAGCCACAGCATGCGCGGATGGAAGACGTTCGCCACCGCGCGCACGAACGAACGCAGCAAGTCATTCATGCGTGATCGTCAGGGAAAAGTAGAAACAACAGGATAAACCAACGCCGCGTGCGGGCGCTGGTATGGGCGAGGCGGAAAGCTCAGATGGTGGCGGAATCGGACGCGCGGCCGCGGCGGTTCGAAAGACGCGCGCCGATGCGCTTGAACGCGAGCCAGTGCTGTTCGAAGAAGCCGTCGCCGTAATGCACGGGCATCACGCCCGGCGCGCCGAGCTGGTCGCGGATGCCGGTCGGCTCGACGGTGCGGTCGAACGACGCCGAGCGGAACAGGATGTCCCAGAACGAGAACAGCACGCCGAAGTTGCAGCCGTAAGTGGTGCCTTCGTGGCCGTAGCCGATCGCATGATGACGCCGGTGAAACGCCGGGCTGACGACGATGCGTTCGCCCAACCAGCCGAAATGCAGGCGGATGTTGGCGTGCTGCACGCTCTGCATGAAATTGGTGATGGCGACGAGCACGACGAACTGCGAGGGCTCAACGCCGATCACCAGCGCGACGAGCGCGAAGACGCTCGCTTGCAGGATGTCGTCGAGCAGATGATTGCGGTCGTCGCTCCACAGCGACATCTTCTGCTGGCTGTGATGCACCGCGTGCAGTTCCCACCAGATGCCGATGCGATGCTCCAGCCGGTGATACCAGTAGCCGGCGACGTCGAGGATCAGCAGGTAGATGACGAAGGTGACGAGCGGCTGCGTGGTGACGCCGGGCCACAGATTGTCGATCTCGAGATTGGGCACGCCGTTCAGCCGCAGCCAGCTTTGCAGCGAATCGAAGATCGGCTGGAAGGTGAAGAAGAAAAACAGGTTGAGAATGCCCAGCTTGACGATCCACGTGTACAGCACGTCCACGCGCACGCCCTTGCGGTCTTGCCAGTTTTCTGCCGGACGGAAGGCCTCGAGCGGGCGCAGGACCGCGTACATCGCGAGCACTTCCAGCACGCCGACGATCACCCAGTACAGCGCATCGTAGGTGTCCTCGTCGTAGTCCATCATGCCGATCTTGAACAGCACCGGCTGAACCACGTCGACATACAGCAGCGTCTGCAGCGACGAAACGAAGGTGTCTAGCAGCGAAACGATGGAATGAAACATGATGCTCCGTGGTGCTGGCGGCGGCCCGGTGCGGCGGGCCATTCCTCAATCGTAGTACAGGGCTCGGCAAAGCGCCCTTTCACTCCGACGCCTACGCCCCGTTCGGCGCCGTGACGGGCGCGCGGTTGTAGAAGTAGATGCCGTGCGGCGAGCGTCCGACCTTGATGGTTTCGATCAGCTTACGGCTCGCCATGTCGATCACGCCGACATGCTTCGCAAAGCGGAACGTCACCCAGAGATACTTTTTGTCGGCGGAAAGTTCCATGTCGTCCGGGCCGGGCAGCAGTCCGGTGATGTCGCCGACATTCGTGAGCGAGTCCTCGTCGATGATGCTGATGGTGTTCGCCACGCGGTTCGACACCAGCACGTGCTTGCCGTCCACCATCGAACGGAAGTTGTGCGCGCCCTTGCCCGTCGTGATGGTCTTGACGATCTTCTGGTTGCGCCAGTCCACGACGGCAACATAATCTGCGCCCGTCATGCCGACCAGCAGGTATTTGTCGCCCGGCGTGAGCCAGACGCCGGCCGGCACCTTGCCGACCTTCATCTTCCATTTGACCGTCTGCGTCGCCAGGTCGATGGCCGCGATCTCGCCGGACACCTGCAGCGAGATGAACGCGGTGGCGCTGTCCTTCGTGAAGGCGATGTGGCTCGGCATGGTCGCGAGCGGCAGACGCTTCGCCACTGACAGGTTCTTGCCGTCGAAATGATAGATGTCGAGGCGGTCGAGGCGCAGGCCGGTGGACACGAACCACTTCTTGTCCGGCGAGAAGCCGATCTGGTAGGGATCCTCGATGTCCTGCACCCAGCGCTGGAACGCGCCGGTTTTCGGGTCGACGAACATCAGGTTGTTCGACACCGAGTTCGCGACGATCAGCGACGCGTTGTCGGGCGTCACCATCAGATGGTGCGGTTCCTTGCCGGTCGGCACGGTGCCGACGACCTGGCGCGTGTTCTCGTCGATGAGACTGAGCGTGGCTTCGGCGGAATTCAGGACGATGACATTGTTGGCAAACGCGGCGGTGGCGACGAGCGCCGCGCCGGTCGCGAGCACTGCACGCGCGGCGGTCGCGCGGAAGCGGCCGGACGGGCGGCCAGAACGAAAAAGATTGCGCATGAAAGATTGGCTTCGGAAGGCAGGCGTCATTGTAGAACGTTTGCCCCGGCCGGCACGTTGACCGAACGCGGCATTTTGCGAGATAACGGGCGCCGCCCGGCGCAACAATCCGGGCAGCGCCAAGTTCAGCGCTGCATCGACTCCCACACTTTGTGCAGGCGCTTGACGGACACGGGCATCGGCGTGCGCAACTCCTGCGCAAACAGCGACACGCGCAGTTCCTCCAGCAGCCAGCGATATTCCGCGAGCCGCGCATCCGCCACGCCGCCGCGCTGCGACACCGCGCGCTGATAGTGCTGCGCGAGCGGCTGCAAGTCGGCGAACTGGCGCGCGTCGCGGGCGGGCTCGGCCTTGAGCTTGTCGATGCGCAGGCCGATCGCCTTCAAATAGCGCGGAAAGTGGGCGAGCTGCGCATAAGGCGTGTCGATCACGAAACGCTTGCCGATCAGCGCGGCCAGTTGCGCCTGGATGTCGGCATAAGCCTGTGCGAACGGCTTCGCCTGCGCGAGCTTTTTCGCGAGCGTCGCGTATTCGGTCAGGATCGCGCCGACCAGACGCGCGATCTCCTGCGCCAGCAGCGTCAGGCGCCCTTTCGCGGCGTCGCGGCGGGCGTGGAAGCTGGCGTCGTCGTCGGGCAGCGGGTCTTGCAGGCATGCCCGATCCAGCGCCGTCCCGACGATCTGGTCGCGCAACTCATCGGCCGTGCCGAGCGCCATGAAATGCAGCGACATCTCGCGCAGGCCCGGCAGGTTCTTCTCCAGATAGCGGATCGGCTCGCGCAGCTGCAACGCGAACAGCCGCCGCAGTCCCGCGCGATGAATGCGCGCCGCTTCCTCGGGCGAATCGAACACTTCGACATCGCAATGCGTACCGCGATCCACCAGCGCCGGATAGCCGAACAGCGTCTGGCCGCGCCGGCGGATTTCGAGCAGCTCGGGCAGCTTGCCGAAGTTCCAGGTGGTCAGGTTCTCGTACAGCGCGGTGCCGGTGCTGGCGCCGACTCCGGCTCCGGCCGGCGGCGTCACGGGCGCGCCGGATTCGCCGGAGAGCGCGTCGAGCGCCACGCTGGCCGCCGCCGACGTCAGTTTCTGGAACTGCTGCTGCGCCTGGCCGCCGAGTTCCGCGCGCAGTTGCGCGAGATTGCGGCCCATCGCAAGCTGACGGCCGTGCTCGTCGATGACCTTGAAGTTCATGAACAAATGCGCCGGCAGCGTTTCGAGCTTGAAGTCCGCGCTCTTGACGGCAACCTGCGTTTCGCCGCGGATATCCGCGATCAGCGCCTCGACCAGCGCGCCCGCGCCGAACGCGGGTCCGGCGTGCCGCTGCGCGAAGCCCGCCGCGTACTCCGGCAGCGGCACGACGTGCCGGCGCAGCTTCTGCGGCAGCGACTTCAGCAGCAGCTGCGCCTTCTCCTTGATCATGCCCGGCACGAGCCACTCGACGCGCCGCGCATCGACCTGATTCAGGCCGTAGAGCGGCACCGCGAGCGTGACGCCGTCGCGCGGCGAGCCGGGCTCGAAGTGATAGGTCAGCGCCATCTCGATGCCCGACATCGTCATGCGCTTCGGGAACAGGTCGGTGGTGACGCCGGCCGCCTCGTGGCGCATCAGGTCGTCGCGCGACAGGAACAGCAACTTGTCGTTGCCCGGCTTCTTCTGCTCGTCGCGATACCAGCGCTCGAAGGCCGCGCCGGTCCACATGCCTTCCGGCAGCGACGCATCGTAGAAGCCGTAGATCAGTTCGTCGTCGACCAGCACGTCCTGGCGGCGCGACTTGTGTTCGAGCTGCTCGATATCCGCCACCAGCTTGCGGTTGTGCGCGAAGAACGGCAGGCGCGTGTCGAACTCGCCCTCGACCAGCGCGCCGCGAATGAACAGCTCGCGCGCGTATTTCTGATCCTGCTGGCCGAAGCTCACGCGCCGCCGCGCATAGACCGTCAGGCCATAGAGCACCGCGCGCTCGAACGCGACGACCTGCGCGGCCTTTTTCTCCCAATGGGCGTCCGAGAGCGATTTCTTCAGCAGATGCCCGCCGACGGTTTCGAGCCATTCCGGCTCGATCTTCGCGATGGTGCGCGCATACAGCCGGCTGGTCTCGACGAGTTCGCCGGCCATCACCCAGCGCCCGGCCTTCTTCAGCAGCGCCGAACCCGGCCACAGATGGAACTTGATGCCGCGCGCGCCGAGATAATGCGGTTCGTCGTCGGCCTTCAGGCCTACGTTGCCGAGCAGGCCGGTCAGCAGCGACAGATGCACCTGTTCGAAGGTGGCGTCCGACTCGTTCAGACGCCAGCCGTGTTCGCGCACGACCGTGAGCAGTTGCGAATGCACGTCGCGCCATTCGCGCAGCCGCAGATGCGACAGGAAGGCGGCACGGCAGGCATCGGTGAGCTGGCGGTTCGACTTCTTGTGCGCGACCGCTTCCTCGAACCACTTCCAGATGCGCGTCCATTGCAGGAATTCGGAGCGCTCGTCGACGAACTGGCGGTGCGCCTGATCCGCCTGCTCCTGCGCCTCGATGGGCCGGTCGCGCGGGTCCTGCACCGAGAGCGCCGATGCGATGATCAGCACCTCTTTCAGCGCGTGATGATCGCGCGCGGCGAGGATCATCCGGCCGACGCGCGGATCGAGCGGCAAACGCGCGAGCTCGCGGCCGAGCGGCGTGAGGGCGTTGTCGTCATCGACGGCGCCGAGTTCGTTCAGCAGCTGATAGCCGTCGGCGATCGCGCGTCCCGGCGGCGGCTCGATGAACGGGAAGGTTTCGATCGCCGTCAGATGCAGCGACTTCATCCGCAGGATGACCGCCGCGAGCGACGAGCGCAGGATCTCGGGATCGGTGAAGCGCGGGCGCATCTGGAAGTCGGCTTCGTCGTAGAGACGGATGCACACGCCGTCCGCGACGCGGCCGCACCGCCCGGCGCGCTGGTTCGCCGCCGCCTGCGACACCGGCTCGATCTGCAGCTGCTCCACCTTGTTGCGATACGAATAGCGCTTCACGCGCGCCATGCCGGTATCGACCACATAGCGGATGCCCGGCACCGTCAGCGAGGTTTCGGCGACATTGGTGGCGAGCACGATGCGCCGCGCGTTCGACGGCCGGAACACCCGTTCCTGCTCCTGCGCCGAGAGCCGGGCGAACAGCGGCAGGATTTCGGTGTGCGGCGGATGATGCTTTCTCAAGGCCTCGGCGGCGTCGCGGATTTCGCGCTCGCCGGGAAGGAATACGAGCACGTCGCCGGGACCGACGCGGCAGAGTTCATCGACAGCATCGACGATGGCTTCCATCAGGTCGCGATCGCTCTTGCGGTCGTTGCGCTCGCCTCGTTTGGGCAAGGTGCCCTGCGCGGATTTCACCGCGACGCTGTCTTCCTCAATCGGCCGATAGCGCACTTCCACCGGATACAGACGGCCGCTCACCTCGATCACCGGCGCCGGATGCTCGTCGCTGCCGAAGTGGCGCGCGAAGCGTTGGGCGTCGATGGTCGCGGACGTCACAATCAACTTCAGGTCCGGGCGCTTCGGCAGGATCTCTTTCAGATAGCCCAGCAGGAAGTCGATGTTGAGACTGCGCTCGTGCGCCTCGTCGATGATGATCGTGTCGTAGGCCGTGAGCAGCGGATCGGTTTGCGTCTCGGCGAGCAGAATGCCGTCGGTCATCAGCTTGACGGAGGCGCCGGGCGCGAGATTGTCCGTGAAGCGCACCTTGTAGCCGACCACTTCGCCGAACGGCGTGCCCAGTTCCTCGGCGATGCGCCGTCCCGTCGCGGATGCCGCGATCCGGCGCGGCTGCGTATGGCCGATCAGGCCGCTGCCGCCCGCGCCCAGCCCGCGCCGGAGCGCGAGGCAGATCTTGGGCAACTGCGTGGTCTTGCCGGAGCCGGTTTCGCCGCTGACGATCACGACCTGATGGCCGGCGATCGCCCGGGCGATTTCCTCGCGCCGGCCGGAAACGGGTAAAGCTTCCGGGAAGGTGATCGGCGGGACGGGGTTGGGGGTGATGGCCTGTCGCGGCGGGCGGGAGGCGCGGGGTTCGCGTGGTTCGCGGGATTGAGCGGCTTCGCGCGCCGGGCGTGGCTCGCGCGGTTGAGCAGGTCCGCGTGGTTCGCGAGTTTGATGCGGCTCGCGGGGTTCGGCGGGCTTGCGGTGTTCGCGAACCTGACGCGCCTCGCGCGATTCCGCGCCCTGCACTTCGCGCATGTGACCGGCGCGGCGGCCTTCACCAACGTGGTCGGCTTCCACTGAAGACACCGCGCCCCGGCGTTCGACGCGCGGTGCAGCCGGCTTCGTCCCGACTAACCGACCCGTCTCCGGCCGTTCAGTCTGAGGCGTACGCTCGCGGCCATCGGGTCGCGGCGTCGGCGCGGTTTGCGCCTGCATCGGCTGACGCGGCGCCTGCACCCCTTGCGGTTTGCGCGAATCCTGCGTGGACTGCGGCCGAACGACCGCGGCCTGCTTCTGCGCCCCCGTAACCGCCGCCTCACGCGGCGCGTTCCTCCGCTCCGGTCCCTCCGGTCCCTCCTGTCTCTTCTGCTGCTGCGCGCCCGCCGTGCCGGCAAAACGCCGGGCGGCCAGTTCCTTCTTGCTCAGCGTCGCAGCATCGCCGGAGGGATCCGACGCTTCCTGCGCGTCACGCCGCAGACTTTCCCGCAGTTGCCGCAACTGCGCCAGGGGATCGGTGGAGGAGTCGGCGGACCGGGACGTGTCTGCCTGCTGAGAACTTGAAGGGCGCGCGGGACGCGAGGGACGAGAAACATTCGACATAGCGTCGCATTATAATCCCGGGATGAATTCTCAAACCGACCTCACGATGACTCCTCAAGCGGCATCGCCACTGGCCGCGGCCGAGCCGGAAGCGCCCGATCCCCATGCCCAGTTCGTCGACTGGATGCGCTCCGTCGCGCCGTATATCCACGCGTTCCGGAACAAGACGTTCGTCGTGGCGTTCGGCGGGGAACTGGTGCAGGAAGGACGCCTGAATGCGCTCGTGCAGGACGTCGGCCTGCTTCACGCGATGGGCATCCACGTCGTGCTGGTGCACGGCTCGCGGCCGCAGCTCGATGAACAGCTGAGCCTGCACGGCGTCGAATCGTCGTTCTCGCACGGCCTGCGCATCACCGACGCCCGCGCGCTCGAATCCGCCAAGGAAGCCGCCGGCGAAGTGCGCCTCGACATCGAGGCCGCGATCAGCCAGGGCCTGCCCAACACGCCGATGGCGCACGCGCACATCAGCGTCGTGTCGGGCAACTTTGTGACGGCGCGGCCGGTCGGCATTCTCGACGGCGTCGATTTCCAGCACACCGGCGTCGTACGCAAGATCGACGGCGATTCCGTGCGCCAGTCGCTCGCCAGCAACAAGCTCGTGCTGCTCTCCCCGCTCGGTTTCTCGCCCACCGGCGAAGCCTTCAATCTGTCGATGGAAGACGTCGCCTCGGCCGCCGCCATCGCACTGCGCGCCGACAAGATCATCTTCGTCACGGAGATCCCCGGTCTTGCCGACGCGGAAGGCGAACTGGTGCGCGAAATGTCGCTCGACGACGCCTATCGCCTGCAGGAAAGCGGCGAGTTGCAGGGCGACACCGCGTTCTACCTGAAGCATACGATTCGCGCCTGCCGCGGCGGCGTGGCGCGGGGCCACATCATTCCGTACGCGCTCGACGGCAGCGTGCTGCTCGAACTGTTCCTGCACGACGGCGTCGGCACGATGATCTCGTACGAGAATCTGGAGAGCCTGCGCGAGGCCACGCCGGACGACGTCGGCGGCATTCTCACGCTGATCGAACCGCTCGAGTCCGACGGCACGCTGGTGCGCCGCGGTCGCCACCAGATCGAACGCGACATCGACCATTTCTCGGTCATCGAGCACGATGGCGTGCTGTTCGGCTGCGCGGCGCTGTATCCGTACACGCAGGAGCGTATCGGCGAAATGGCCTGCCTGACGGTCGCGCCCGAAGCGCAAGGTTCCGGCGACGGCGAGCGGCTCCTGAAACGCATCGAGCAGCGCGCCCGCGCGCGCGGCCTCACGCGCATCTTCGTCCTGACGACGCGCACCGAGCACTGGTTCCTGAAGCGCGGCTTCGTCAAGGTCACCGTCGACGACCTGCCGGAAGACCGCCGCCGCCTCTACAACTGGCAGCGCAAGTCGCTCGTGCTGATGAAACAGCTTTGAAGAACTGATTCGAGAGGCGCGGGACGGCGCCTCTCCCCCCGATACAGAGGAGAAAGACACAATGGCCCGAATGATTCAATGCGCGAAGCTCGGCAAGGAAGCCGAAGGACTGGACTTCCCGCCGCTGCCGGGCGAACTCGGCAAGCGCATCTACGAAACGATCTCCAAGGAAGCCTGGCAGGGCTGGCTCAAGCAGCAGACGATGCTCATCAACGAGAATCGCCTGAACATGGCCGATCCGCGCGCGCGCCAGTACCTGATCAAGCAGACGGAGAAGTATTTCTTCGGCGAAGGCGCCGATACCGCGTCCGGCTACGTGCCGCCGCAAGGCTGAAATCGGCGCATCATCCGTTCGGCGAAAACCGGCCCCTGGGCCGGTTTTTTATTGCCCGCGAAACCCGTGAGATTGGTCCGGACGGTACACCCGGACACACCGCGATGACTTCGCGCTATCCCAGACGGGATAAGGGCTTGCGGGCCTCCAGCAGCCTCCGCTGGACGGGCCGGTTTGCAGATCGTCTGTCATCGTGATATCATCTCCTTCTTATCAACAGCAATTCACCATCATTCACGCGGCGTAGTTCAGCGTCAAAGCTGTCCAACTCAACGCGGTAGTGACTGTTTTTCATACAAAGAGGCGCGTCGGTTTTTAAGCTGCTTTTGCCAGATTGACCAGATGAACCCCTTGGTTCAGCAAAAACACGCCGGCCTTTTTCGTCTCAAGCTGTTTTTTCGCCGACGTCGCGGCCCACCCGCGGCAACCCAGGCACATCGCCGGGGTTGACCGTCCGCACGTCAAACTCGTTGCGTTACCCCCGAGTGCAATTTCGCGACCCACCGCGATGCACCGGCACCGCGTTTGCTACTGATTTCTCAGCGTCCGCTCCATTCGACGCTGCGCGGAGCCATTGGCGATCGTTTTGCGCTGCCCTGCATGGCGGCGCCGTCGCGAAACTGCACTCTCCCGGCAATTCGCGTCATCGATGCTTTCGATGGCGCACCCGAAGCCACTCCCCGGAGTGCTCGGGATCGAATACGGAGTCTTCGAAACATGTCATCCCATCACGAGGGCCTTTGGCGCGAACGCGATTCATCGAGCCAGAAATCCGACCTCACCCTCGACGACATCACGATCGTCGATCAGTCCCTGCTGAAGCGCGCCGTCGGCGCCATGGCCATCGGTAACGCGATGGAGTGGTTCGACTTCGGCGTGTACAGCTACATCGCCGTGACGCTCGGCAAGGTGTTCTTTCCGTCGAGCAGTCCCGCCGCACAGCTGCTCGCGACCTTCGGCACGTTCGCGGCCGCGTTCCTGGTGCGGCCGATCGGCGGCATGGTGTTCGGCCCGCTCGGCGACCGCATCGGCCGCAAGCGCGTGCTCGCGATGACGATGATCATGATGGCCCTCGGCACGTTCGCGATCGGCCTGATTCCGAGCTATGACAGCATCGGCGTGCTGGCGCCGGTGCTGCTGCTGGTTGCGCGTCTGGTGCAGGGCTTCTCGACGGGCGGCGAGTACGGCGGCGCGGCGACCTTCATCGCCGAGTTCTCGCCGGACAAGAAACGCGGCTTCATGGCGAGCTTCCTCGAATTCGGCACGCTGGTGGGCTATGTGCTCGGCGCGGGCGTGGTGGCGGTGCTGACGGCGGTGATGTCGGAGCACGCGCTGCTGTCGTGGGGCTGGCGCATTCCGTTCATGATCGCGGGACCGCTCGGTCTGATCGGCCTGTATATCCGGATGAAGCTGGAAGAAACCCCGGCGTTCCAGCGTGAAGCCGAAAAGGCGGAAGCCGTCTCGCACGAAACCACCAAGCAGCAGTTCCGCGAGACGCTGGTGCAGCAATGGCGGCCGCTGCTGCAATGCGTGGGCCTCGTGCTGATCTTCAACGTCACTGACTACATGGCGCTCTCGTACCTGCCGAGCTATCTGTCCGCGACGCTCAAGTTCAACGAGACGCATGGCCTGTTCATCGTGCTGGTCGTGATGGTGCTGATGATGCCGCTGACGCTGCTGTTCGGCCGTCTGTCCGATGTCGTCGGCCGCAAGCCGGTGATGCTGGCGGGCTGCGTCGGCTTGCTGCTGCTGTCGATCCCGGCGCTCTCGCTGATCCGCATGGGCACGATTCCGTCGATCTTCGCTGGCATGATGATTCTCGGCACGCTGCTTTCGACCTTCACGGGCGTGATGCCGTCGTCGCTGCCGGCGCTGTTCCCGACGAAGATCCGCTATGGCGCGCTCGCCATCGGCTTCAACGTGTCGGTGTCGCTGTTCGGCGGCACGACGCCGCTCGTCACGGCGTGGCTCGTCGACAAGACCGGCATGCTGATGATGCCCGCGTACTATCTGATGGGCGCTTCGGTGATCGGCATCGTGTCGGTGATCGCGCTGCACGAATCGGCGAAGAAGCCGTTGAAGGGCTCGCCGCCGGCCGTCGCCTCGCACTCGGAAGCGCATGCGATCCTGCGCGGTCATCGCGAAGCGGGCGAGATGGACGACGCGTTCCCGGAAGGCACGGCGCGCGCCTGATCGAGGTTGTCGTGGTGTGAGTTGTCGAAGGCCGATGCTTCCCGCATCGGCCTTTTTTTATGGCGCTATGGCGTAAGCGTGACGATGCGCGCTTCGGGTGCGCTGCCGTTGGTATCCGTGTCGATGTCGAGCCACCCGAGCGTGATCGGCAGCTTGAAGCGGCGCGGCCCCGCGCTGCCGGGATTCACGAACAGCGTCGCGCCACGCCGCTCGATCAAGGGCTTGTGCGAATGCCCGGTAACGACGACGTCGATACCCGAGAGCTGCTTCGGAATGTCTGCGATGTCGTGTACGACATGGATCGACACGCCGCCGAGTTCGATGCGCGCGTGCTCCGGCAGATGAGCGACGTCTGCACCCGTATCGTTGTTGCCGCGCACGACCGTCAGCGGCGCGAGCGGCGCCAGACTGTCGAGGACGTCGCGCCGGCAGATGTCGCCCGCGTGGATGATGTGCGCGCAGCCGCGCAAGGCATCGAGCGCTTCAGGGCGCACGAGGTTGTGGGTATCGGAGATCAGGCCGATGCGCATGGTGCTCTCCTGACGTCGATGTCTTTCGGGCGGCGTGGGTTTTATTGGGAGGTGCGTGTCGCGGGAACGGTGCCGCCGATTATGCGCGACGGCGAAACCGGTGTCGAACCGCATGCGCGGGTTTTGGCCGATGCAGGCGCAATGGTAGAATCGCGTCCGCCCTGCCGGGGTGATGAAATTGGTAAACATAGCGGACTTAAAATCCGCCGCCTAACGGCTTGCCGGTTCAAGTCCGGTCCCCGGTACCAAGTAGTCCGCAGGCGCACTGCGGCCGGTCGATGCGATGCCCATCTTTCTGGCACGCGCGCACCGCTCCTCCACCGTCGACTCATTCACATTCAGCGACCGCGCCTGACTGCGCCGGCGCTTGACGATCCTTCGCCCGTGCCGGCGACCGACCCGATGCTTCGCCATGCTACTAATGCGTCCTCACAGCAGGGAGACGCGCTTGAGCAGGGAAGTCAAAATTTCCAATGCGGGGATAGCCGTGCAGCGGCGCTGCGACGTGCGTTATATGAACCGCGACGATGAGACACGCGCCGCCCAGGAGGCACGCAGATTTCTCACTGATTCTATGTCGTGGTTGAACGATCGCCGCTTGCTGACCGAACTGGGCGCGCTGATTGGCGTGAAAGACGGGGACGACGAGCGTCTTCGCAAGATCAAACGCGCGATCGAGACCGGCGAACTGGTGACGATTCCGGACCTTCCGCCGCGTACGACGACCTTCATCCGGACGGGTGGCGGCGATGTCCGGCCTGTTCCGAAGTCACGGGAAGCCGTTGCGGCGCTGCCGCTCTTTCAGCGCGCGTCCGAGGCGGCGGCCCGCGTCAGATCGTTCAAGATTCCTGCCCGGCTACCGAAGCCGCGCAACGACTTCTTCGCAATCTTGGCGGCCAATCCAGGCGATGTGCTGCCTGACGGTACTATTGCGACAGCGCTCGAGACAGAGCCATTCGTCTACGTGCCGCATACACTCAGCGCAGAAGCGATGGCGCTGGCGGCCAAGACAAACAATCCGGACCACGCCGCCAAAATGCTCGGATACGACCGCGATACCTTCGGCGCCATGCTGCACGTCTTCAAACCACAGAACGGGCTAAGGAGGAATGACAATCTGATTTTCTACGACGATGGAAGCGTGGAGTTCAAGAAGCAGATTCTCGATGACAACATCCACAACTATGCGCCCTGAAAACGCCCCTGCGGACAGACCGAACGCCCTTGCTAACGCAACGCTGATTGTCTCCGGTCCCACCGTGCTGCCCGCGTTCTGGACAGCGTTTTTCGGCGTCAAGCCAAGTCGCACGTCCACGAAAGGAGAGCGATTCGAACTGCCGTCTGGTCGAATGAGCCCCCGCCCTGCACAGCTAGGTCTATGGGCGTTTTCAAGCGGACCCGGTACCAGGTCCGATTTTCTTGCGCCGCATCTGATTTTCCTTCAAAGCCGCCTCTCGCTGCCGCGTAGGGACGCGCGCGCATTGCTGGAAGCCCAAGGCGCTACGATCGCGCTGTGGTGCTACTGGTGCAACCCTTCCGGCGATCGGGTCCCGGACATTCCGCCGTTTGCACGCGAGATGATGGAAGCAATGGGAGGCACGATCGAAATTGACGAATACCGGTAATGGAGCGGTCAGGCGGCTGAAGTTGTTTCCCTCGCGCCCCTTGCGTCGTGAGGTCCAGATGCCCGACGCGGGCGGGCGCCGCACGTTTTCCCCCGACCGATTTGCCGCGATCAGACGGATCTTTGCTCACGCGCCAGGCGCGCCGTTCCTCGACAACTTTCACGGCTATAAAGACTGAGATGGCAACGCACGACGAGCAACTCGCTTACGCCAGCTTCACCATTTCCGGCGATGGCGTGGACCCCGCATTCTGGACAAAGTATTTTCAGCAACAGCCGGACGTTGCCAGGATGAAGGGAGAGCGGATGCGTCCGCCTGCGGGAAAGCTCTACGCGGAACGACCGATCGGCTTTTGGGGCGTTCGAACCAAGGGGCGCGTGCGAAGTGATCTGCTTGCGCTGCACCTGTGGTATTTGAAAACCTCACTTGCGTTACCGCGCCGTGACCTACCCGAATTGCTGGAGCAGGCGAACGCGAAAATGCGCTTCTTCTGCTACTGGGTCAACGAGTCAGGCAACCGCATTCCGGACATTCCAGAGCCGATCCGCACCATGATGGAGGGAATGGGCGGGACCATCGAGATTGACGAGTATCGGTGGTAAGCGGCGCGACGGTTCCTTCTACCCGCCGTCGTTTTGACAGGGAAGAAACTTTCTCGCCGCCGCTGCGCGCAGCCGGCGAAGACGGCAAGCATAAAAGGCAGTCAAGGTTTGCTTCCCCACGCCGCACATTCCACTCGAACGCCCCCCTTCAAGCGCTCACGCTCTCCTCCACCCGCGCAGCCGCCACGCCGCGCTCATCTACAACCATGCCCCCCGCGTCAAACGCGCGCCCCGCCTTTCCAGGCAAAGTAGCTGCCCATCCAGCACCCGCATCGATCCCCGCCGACGACGACCGCCAGCCCCTCGTTCCGCGCACCGCGACCCTCGCCGTGCTCGCGCACAACGCAGCGGCGAACAGCACGCCCGCAAAAGACAAACAGTAGTTCGCCCCGATCAGATGCTTTTCGATTTCCATGAAGCCGTCCGCGAGCACGAGCACGTATTGCAGCGCGCCCCAGGCCGCGAAGAACAAGCCCGTCGCCGCCGCCGCGCTGATCCGCCGCGCCTGCGCGAGCCACGCCACGACCAGCGCCGCCCCCAGGATCAGCACGTTCAGCCGATGCGCATACATGCGTGACCAGAGCCGGAACAGCGGCGCGTTCGCGAAGCTCGGCGCGTCCCGCAGGCTCATCCCGAGGCCGGGTAGTTCGATCTGGCTGCCCTTTTCGAGCACGTGCCAGGCCATCACCGGCAGAATGCCCGGATGCGCGAGCGCGACGCGCACCGTGTCCAGATAAGTCGCCTGCGCATCGCGCACGCATTGCATGCCGGCTTCGTCGTAACCCATGTTGCTCACGCACGCGGCAAGCACCGGCTTATTGCCGATCGTAGCCAGTTCGATGCCGTCGTGAGTCTTCAGGTGGCCGAGAATGCCGAAGTACAGCGCATGATATTTGTTGATGTCGGTGTTGGGTCCGAACACCGAAGGCAACAGCGCGGCGACCGTCGCCAGCACGGCCGCGCACGCTGTCCAGCGCCGTCCGAACGCGCTCGCAATGAACGGCGCAAGCACCAGCGGCAGCGCGAAGTAAGCCGTCTTCGACAGCGCGATGAAGCATCCCAGCCCGAACGCGGCCAGCGCATCGCGACGCCGTCCGCGCGCGCGGAACATGAGAAGACAGGCGCCGAGCATCGGCAGGCCGACGATCATTGTCTGCTCTTCGAAGAACGAATTCAGGAACGCGATGAACGACGAAGACAGCGCGACCGGCGTAATCAGGATGAGATAGGCCCATGCGGCGCGATGGCCCGCATGACGCCGCAGCGCTAAAAACAGCCACGTATAGGCCGCGGCATAGACGAGTCGTCCGGGAATGGAGCCCGCGATCACCGAATATGCCGACGCGCTCCCCGTCAGCGCGATGGAACTGAGAAGCTGGATGATCATCCAGATCTTGTGCGTGGAAAACGAGTAAAGATGCTGGATGCAGGGAGGATGCGAGCAGACCTGCCAGCTGTCCATCCAGACATGAAAGTAGCGTTGCTGCCAGTCCGCCGAGCCCGCGTCCGGCACGTCGGTGTTCCAGCCGAACGGCTTGTCGATCAGAAAGCCGAAGGTGCGCGCAAAGTCGCCGTTATCGGCCCATCCCGTGAAAACATGCAGCATCGACACGGTCCACAACACGGCCAAGTACATCACAGCCGTCCATCTCCAGGCGACTACTCTTCGCACAGCCCCGAACATCCGTCGTTCTCGTTGTTTTTTTATGCGCGGATTCTACTGTTCTTAAGAAGACGCTAAAAAATTATTACGCGGGGTGTGGCGCGCGCGAAACGGGTCAGATGCAGAGTCCAGCGCACACGCAGAACCTGCCGCCGAAGTCACACTGCGTTGAGCAATCGCTCGGCGTCCCTCACGGCGTCGAACAGCGCTTCGATCGGCGTATCGCGATCGAACACGCACAGGTGCTCGATATCGAACGGCAGCGCCTCCACGCCGATGAAACGCACCGTCCCGCTGAACGATTCGCGCGCCTTGCCGCGCCGTACCGATGCAATGTAGTTCGGCATGACATACAGCGCCATTGGCAGGGTCAGGGACGTCATGGCGGCCTCCGCGGCTCGGTGATGCCGGCCGGCATCCGGTCGACGAGGCCAGTCTAGCGAGGACCGCACGGGCCACGCACCCCGCATCATGCGGGGACGCGCACCCCGCTTTCGCCCGCCTCCCTACACCGAATGACCCAGCACGCGCGCCACGTAGTGACGGCCCCAGGCCTCGCCGTGCGCAATGGCCTCGGCGACGGTCTCGAACGGACCATGGTCGCCGGTCATCTCGCCGGAATCGTCGGCCACGCGGCTGCCGTGGACCGGTTGACGGTCGAGGCGCGTGACGCGCACGCGGATCGCATAGCCTTCGGACGGCGCGGCGTCGGCCTCCGCGCCATCGACGGCCGGGCGCGGCCGCGGCACGGCCTGCATGGCGAGCAAGTAGTCGCCGACTTCGATGTCCTTTTCCATGACGGTCGTCTCCATCGTGAGAAACGCAGTCTGAGCGCGCCAGATACGCACGGGAAGCATGCTGTGCCGATTGTGCTACCGCATCGCGCGGCGAGACAAGCGGCCCGATCCGCCGCGATGCACTACAGTAATGCACGGCCGCGCGCAGGTTCGCGCATGTTATAAAGCACCGCCCCGACTCTCATCACGCCCGGACGCCGCTGGCGGCGCCGGGCATCGACCGGATTCATCGATGAATCGCATGTCCTCCCTGCTGTTGCTGCTCGCCCTTCCGCTCGTCACGCTTGCCGGCTGCACGTCTTATTACAAGAACGTCGAAGCCTGCAAGGGGAAGATGCTCGCGGACTACCCCGACGCCGCCAGCGCGCCGCTCAAGATCACCGGCTCCAACGCCGCTTATCATGGATCGCGGGTGATCGTGCACGCGACCATCGACGACCGGAACCTGCCGCCTGCCGCCAGCAAGGCCAAGAAGGTCACGAACTACGCCGCGGCCGAATGCACCTTCACCGAGCAGTCCATGACGAACTTCCAGTGGCTGTTGCCCGCGAAGCTCGCCCCCAAGCCGCCGGCCGCCGACGACACCGACAGCGAGTAAGCTCACCCCGAAGCACCGCCCGCCCCGTGCAGCCCGCCCGGCTGCGCGGCCGCATCGAGGAGATCGAGTCATGCTGCTAGCCCAGATCACCGATCTGCACATCACGCCGCCAGGCACGCACGCCTACGGCCAGGTCGATACGGCCGCCTGTCTGGTCCGCGCGATCGACGCCCTCAACGCGCTCGACCCGCGCCCCGATGCCGTGCTCATCACCGGCGATCTCGTGGATGCGGGCGGTCTCGACGAATACCGGCACTTGCGCACGCTGCTCGACCGCCTGGCAATGCCGTGGTATCCGATGGCCGGCAACCACGATGCGCGCGACAACCTGCGCGCCGTGTTCGGCGACCGCCTGCCGCCGGCGGATCCCGCCGGCTTCATTCATTACGCATTCGATGTCGCCGAGGTGCGCGTGATCGCGCTCGATACGCTCGATCCCGGCCACGGTTCCGGACGGCTGTGCCCTGCCCGCCTGGCGTGGCTCGAAGCGCAACTCGACGCCTGCCCGGAGCGGCCCGTGCTGATCGGCATGCATCATCCGCCGTTCGCCTGCGGCATCGGGTTCATGGACGAGATCCGGCTCGCCCCCGACGACAGCCGCGCGCTCGACGCGCTGCTGCGCCGCCATCCGAACGTGGAGCGCATCGTGTGCGGTCATGTGCATCGCGCGATCAGTGTGCGCTTCGGCGGCACGCTGGCATGGTGCGCACCGTCCACGGCGCACCAGGTCGCGCTGCAACTCAACCCCGGCGCGCCCGACGCGTTCGTCATGGAGCCGCCCGCCTTCGGCCTGCATCTCTGGCGCAAGGAGACGGGACTCGTCACGCATTGCATGAGCGTCGATCAGGACGGCGGGCCGCAGCCGTTCTAGCCGCGGCAAGCGGCAGGCGCAGGGCTTCAGTATCATCGGCGGCTGGTTTCCCGCGCCCGCCCGCCATGTCGACTCCGCCACCGCAGCCTCACGATTCATCCTATTCGCGCGCCACGCTGTGGCTGCTCGCGACCATCGCCGGCGTCTCGGTCGCCAACATCTATTTCAACCAGCCGCTGCTCGACGACTTCCGCGCCGCGTTCCCGCACAGCGCGTGGCTGATCGGCGCAGTGCCGGCCGCGACCCAGCTCGGCTATGCGCTCGGCATGCTCGTGCTCGCGCCGCTCGGCGACCGCTTCGACCGGCGTCTGCTGATCCTGCTGCAACTCGCGGCGCTCGGCGCCGCGCTCGTCGTCGCGTGCTTCGCGGGCACGCTTGCCGTGCTGATAGCGGCAAGCCTCGCGATCGGCGTGGCCTCGACCATCGCTCAACAAGCCGTGCCCTTCGCCGCCGAACTCGCACCCGCCGCCGAGCGCGGCCACGCGGTCGGCACCGTGATGAGCGGCCTGCTGCTCGGCATCCTGCTCGCGCGCACCGTGTCCGGCTTCGTCGCGCAGTACTTCGGCTGGCGCGCGGTGTTCGGGGCGTCGGTGTTCGCGTGCGTCGCGCTGGCGGGCGTCGTGATAGCGCGCCTGCCGCGCAGCCGTCCCACCTCGACGCTTCCCTACAGCAAGCTGCTCGGCTCGATGTGGCATCTGACGCGGGAAAGCCCCGCGCTGCGCGAGGCGGCGCTCACCGGCGGCGCGCTGTTCGCCGCGTTCAGCATGTTCTGGTCGGTGCTGACGCTGCTGCTGGCCGGCGAGCCGTTCCACATGGGACCGCAGGCGGCCGGCCTGTTCGGCATCGTCGGCGCGGCGGGCGCGCTCGCGGCGCCGCTCGCGGGCAAGTCGGCCGACCGGCGCGGGCCGCGCGCCGTGATCTCGCTGTGCATCGTGCTGACTGCGCTGTCGTTCGTCGTGTTCGCGTTGTCGGGGCGCAGCATCATCGGGCTCGTGATCGGCGTGATCGTGCTTGATGTCGGCGTGCAGGCCGCGCAGATCTCGAACCAGTCGCGCATCTACGCGCTCAGGCCCGAAGCACGCAGCCGCGTCAACACGGTCTACATGGTGGCGTATTTCATCGGCGGGTCGCTGGGTTCCGCGTTCGCGTCGCTCGCCTGGCATGCGTTCGGCTGGACCGGTGTATGTCTGGCAGGGCTCGCGGCCACCAGCCTCGCGGGGCTGAGTCACTGGCGCAGGCGCGGACGCACGCCGCAATGAATGACGCTTCAGCCGCGTGCGCGTTCGCGCGCGTAGTCGTGCAGCGCGTCGAGCACGCGATCGAATTCGAGTGATTTGTCGAAGAAGCGATGCACGCCGTATTGCAAGCATCGTTCGCGATAGGCGGGCAGCGCGTGATTGGTGAGCACCGCGACGAAGGCGTCCTGCAGATAATCCGTGCCGGTCTGCCTGAGCCACGCAAGCACGTCGATGCCGGAGCCGCGCTTCAGCTGCAGGTCGACGATCACCGCGTCGAAGCGCTGCGCCGACAGCAGTGCGATGGCGTCCTCGGGCGCATCGGCGCAGGCGGCCACGCGCCACGGTCCGAGCGCATCGATGGCCTCGGTGAGGCTGCGGCGGATCAGCGGCGAATCCTCGATCAGCAGCACGGCGAGCGGCGCCTGATGCGGCGCTGCGTGGCGTGCCCGGTCGTCGGTGGTGATGTGATTGCCCACGTCGGGCGTCCTCCGGCTGATGCGCGCTGCACTCGGGGCGCAAGGCGTGCGATTGCTTCGCGCCGCGCCCGGATCCCGGATGCAGCGCCGCTATTCGATCAGGCCGTTCTTGATCGCGTAATACGTGAGGTCGGCGTTGTTCGCCAGCCGCATTTTTTCCAGAACCCGCGCCCGGTAGGTGCTCACGGTCTTCACCGAGAGATGCAGTTCCTGCGCGATTTCCGTCGGAATCTGGCCGCCCGCGAGCTTGCAGAAGATCTGGAATTCGCGCTCCGAAAGCAGTTCGTGCGGCCGTTCCGCGGCGGGCTTGTCGAGCTTGTCGGCCAGCGCGTCGGCGATGAACTCCGACAGGTAGCGATGCCCGCGCGCCACCGTGCGGATCGCCCGGACGATCTCGTCGGGCGCGGCGTCCTTGTTCAGATAACCGTTCGCGCCCGCCTTGAGCAGATTGATCGCGTACTGGCTCTCCGGATAACCCGACAGCATCAGCACGCCCTGCTCCGGCCGGATTTGCTTGATGACACGCAAGGTATCCACGCCGTTCTTGTCGGGCATCGCGATGTCGAGCAAGACGACATCGAATGCCTGCGCGCGCACGAGCGCAATGGCCTCGTCGCCGCTCGCGGCCTCGGCGGCAACTTCCATGTCGGGCTCGTCCGCGACGAACTGGCGAAAACCGCTGCGGACGATCGCGTGGTCGTCGGCTATGAGAACTCGAATCATGCGCGCCATCCGTGCTGCCGGACGCTCTGTGTGAAGGTGGAGGCTCATTGTACGCATGCCATGCACACGCGACGGCGCACACCGCGCAGGATGAACCATCCGGCGCGGCGTGCAGCCAACGCGGGCATTGCCGGCATCAACCGTTGCGGCCTTCCAGCAGGTCCGCCATGTCGTCGGCGTGTTCTTCCTCGACGGCGAGAATGTCTTCGAAGAGACGGCGCGTCGTGACGTCCTTGTCGCCGAGATAGCGAATGATCTCCCGATACGTATCGATGGCGATCCGCTCGGCAATCAGGTTCTCGCGGATCATGTCGATCAGGTCCTTGCCTTCGCTGTACTGCGAGTGCGAGCGCGAGGCCAGGCCGTCAGGTGCGAAATTCGGTTCGCCGCCCAGTTGCACGATGCGCTCGGCGAGCGTATCGGCATGCTCCTGCTCTTCGTTCGCGTGTTCGAGGAACTCCTGCGCGACGGCTTCCGAATGGATGCCCTTCGCCATGAAATAGTGCCGCTTGTAGCGCAGCACGCAGACGATCTCGGTGGCCAGCGAATCGTTAAGCAGCTTCAGCACGGTTTCGCGATCGGCGCCATAGCTTGCCGTCACGGGGCCTTCGTCCATGTGCTGACGGGCGTCGGCGCGGATCTTGTCCAGATCCAGCACGAACGGATCGGACGACGTTTGGGGCGCAGTTTTAACAGCAGACGAGTTGGACATGTGGTTCGCTCCTGTGAATGAGTTGAGGTGTCGATGGCTGGAGCAGGAAGGCCTTCTTCATGAAAGACCGCATAGCGCCCTGCTATCCAAACACATACGCCGATGCATGCTGCATGCCCGCTCTGTTGGACTCGCCGGACGACGTTCGAAAACGCCATCCGGCGCGGCGTTCGCGCGGGTCGTCAGGTCCGGAAGACGCCGAGCAGCAAGGTGACGACGAACACCACCAGGAAAATGAAGAACAGGATCTTGGCAATCTCCGCCGCACCCGCCGCGATGCCCGTGAAGCCGAACACGGCGGCGATGATCGCAATGACGAAGAAGACGGCTGCGTAATGAAGCATGGGACCTCCTCCACGAATGGTTCAGCGTGAACGGGTTCAGCGGCTCAACTAGCCGCGCCGCTAGTCGACGACTTTTTTCGTGACGACGAACCCCAGCACCAGGAACACGACGCAGAGGATCAGGAACAACACGAAGATAAATTTGGCGATGGCGGCAGCGCCGGCGGCGACGCCCGTGAAACCGAGCAAACCGGCAATCACGGCCACGATCGCGAAAAACAAGGCCCACTTCAGCATGATCGTTCCCCGTATGAGTGATGACCGGACCATGCTAGTCGCGGCGCCGGGGCCGCGCACTCGGGCTGGCTCCTTTTTTGCTGTGGGAATCCACCGACACACGCTTTCAACGGTCTTCGTATTCGTCCCGATTTTTTTGATTACGCCATGAGCCAAGTCCCGCCCGCCCTGCCGTCCGAAGTTCTGGAAGACAAGGCGCCGCTCGCCACCGCCCGGTCCGACGCATCCGGTGCGCCCGACAAGACTGCGCCCGTCGGACTGGCGCGCCGCGCCGCGCGCGTCAATGAATGGATGCGCCGCTACAGCTGGGCGGTGGCGATGACGGTGGCGATCGTCATCACCGTAGGCGGCCTCGTGATCCTCGAGTCGGGACGCATGCGCATTGCCGCCGAATACGAGACGGCGCTCGACGCGAAGGGCGCGACAGCGCAACTATCGACGCTGGCCGCCGATATCGCGACGCTCGTCGCCGACGAACGCGGCTTCGCCCTCGATCCGGCCGCCGTCTTCCAGACGCATTTCCGGGAAACCGCCGGCCGCATGCAGCGCACGCTCGCCTCGCTGGACGCGTACTACCGGCGCATCGGCGACGACACCGCGCTCGCGAGCTTCGCGCAAGTCCGCGCCGCCGCCGTCGATGAGATCGCACAAGGCAGCGCGCGGCTCGCCGATTCGTCGAAAGACGCGGCGCGCGCGAACACGCTCGCGCTGCCGCCGCCCGACACCAGCGCGACACTCGACGCCGCGCTGGCCCTGCTGCGTCTCAACGAGGACCAGCGGGCGCAGCACGCGCTCGATGCCAGCCGCGCCGACCAGCGCATCTCCACGCTGTGCGTCGGGGCGCTCTGCGCGCTGAACATCGTGTTGTTCCTGTTGCTGTTCCGCAATCTCGGCATCCAGCTCGACAAGCAGGCGCGCGTGCAGAAAGCGCTCATCACGCAGCAGGAAGAACTCGATCAGCTGGTCTTCGCGCGCACGCGACAGCTGGAAGCGCTGGCGTGGCATTTGCAATCCGTCAGCGAAAACGAAAAGACCGAGCTCGCGCGCGAACTGCACGACGAACTCGGCTCGATCCTCACGGCCAGCAAGATGGACGTGGCCTGGGTGCGCGGCAAGCTCCGCGACGCCGAGCCCGCGATGGCCGACAAGCTCACGCGCGCGCTCGGCAATCTGGATCAGGGCATTGCGCTGAAGCGTCGCATCATCGAGGACATGCGGCCGACCGTGCTGGCCAACTTCGGGCTCGTGACCGCCCTGCGCTCGCTCGCCGACGAAGCCGCGCAACGCAACGGCTGGAGCCTCGAACTGGCGCTGCCCGGCGAGGACGTGAAGCTCGGCGAAGCAGTCGAGATCGCGCTGTTCCGCGTCGCGCAGGAAAGTCTCACCAATGCCGCCAAGTACGCGCATGCCAGCGGCATCCGCGTGGCGCTCGCGCTCGACGAAGAGACGGTGTCGCTCTCGATCGGCGACGACGGCATCGGCATCCGGCCGCAAGACCTGAAGCGCACCCAGACTCATGGGCTGGTGGGCATGCGTCAGCGCGTGTCGGCGCGCGGCGGGCGCCTGGAGATTGAGCGCGCGAGTCCGCGCGGCACGATCATCAGCGTGTCGATGCCGCGTGAACGGAGTGCGGGGGCGGTGGATCCGGCCATCGGCATGACGCCGCTCGCGTAGGACGATTCCCACGCGAAATGCGGAACGGGACTACAGGAGAATCCCGGCTCTGCCTACAGCCGGTCTGCTGCGCCTTTTTTATGATTGTTTGTACCGGCGGGTCGGGCGCTGAAATTGCTGGGTGCACCTGCCTCACGAACTTGTGAGGATTGCCACTGGCCAGACGGGCGCCTTACCACCCGACACGATGCGCGATTGCGATTCCTGTCACGCATTTCAACTTCAAGGGGAATACACATGACTCGACTTATCGCACTTTTTCTGCTCGCCGGCACGGCGCTGCTCGCGGGCTGCAACACGGTTTCGGGCGCTGGCCAGGACATCTCCAAGGGCGGCCAGGCCATCAGCAATTCCGCCGAAGAACACAAGTAAATGCAAGACGCGCGGAGCGCCGCCGCAGTGCGGCGCCCGCCTCAGCAGGTTCCATAGCGTTGATCGTGTTCCCTGTCTTCCCGCCGCGTTGTCGTGGCGGGATTTTTTCTGGGCGCTAATGAACGCGCGCGAGCCGCTCAGTGTGGTCTGCCAGCATGGATCCATGTCTGCGTCGCCGCCATTGTCAGCCGGTAACGCGCGCAGTTATAGACTTCCAGCTTCTTCAGTTCGTCGAGCAACATCGCACGGAAGCCAGGCGCCTGCTCCTCGGTGAGGCCCAGTTCATCAATGGCCTGCTGCGCCGTGCGTCCGTCCCGGACCACGAGTCCCACGGCCTCAGTCAGATGCTCCCGGTAGCGCAGTCTGAGCGGATCAGGCGCTCCCAACGATTCCACCACGACCGCATATTTCTTCATCGAACGCCGATACGTCCACACGAAAAGATCCACGGCGCGCGAGACATCCAGAAACTCATATACGCCCAGCATCGCGCAAGCGTAGTCGTGAGGATCGACGTCCAGAAACGACAAAGGCGAGCAGTTGTAGAGCATCAATGGGATGTTCGCCGCCAGGCGGCTGGTTCGTTTGTTGCCGTCTTCGAACGGTTGCAGATAAGCCAGATTGACCCACAGAAAGAAGGCGCTCTCGACAGGGTTCTTGATCAGTCTTGCCTTGCCGAGAATGGTGACCAGCATGTCCTCGAGCAAGGCCGGAACCTGGGTCGGCACATATACCGTGTCGCTGATATGGACTAGCTTGGTGCGTATCGCGCCCAGCGAATCGGTATCTGCGAGCAGATCCTGCATCAACACCGCATGCAGATTGCGCACGAGCGCCGTGGAGAGCCCTTGCATCGGTACCGCTTCAACCAGAAACTCGATGGCCGCCCTGTGATTGAGCAGCATCACCGCGTCCGCATCGCCATCTGCCGTTCCGCGTTTGAACAATTGCTCCGTCGCCAGCAGGCTATAGCGGTTGCCTTCCAGGCGCGAGGACGACCACGACAGGTCAATGAGGAGTTGCTCCAGCACCTTGCGCGCGTAGGTTGCCACAGGCTGCTGGTCACGCAACCTGCCGTCGCGATAAAGCGCCTCGGCAACTTCCTGCGGCATGAGCCAGCTTTCGTTGGGAACGTAGTCGTCGACGAACGCGCGCTGATAAGTCACGGGATCGCGCGCCGCAAGCGGCAGTTCCAGCTTGCGACCCAGTTCGACGGCCGCGTGAGACCACAGCGGATGGGCATCGGAATGAGTCTGTTCCGCGGAGCCCGTGTCCCGGCTGGTGTCGTTCGCGGCGGCTTCCGTCAAGCGATATCGCGTTGCCCGGGCTCGGCCGCTGCGGATGAGACGGCCATCGGCGCACAGCGTGTCCAGCGCGCGGCGAATGCTGGCGTAACTGCCCTTCGCGGTCTCGAATATCTCGGTTGAAGTCACTTCGGCATGGCCCGCTCGAGCCAGATCACGAACGGCGTCCAGCACTGCTGTCTCGATCAACTTGTCCATGTCCAATCCAGAATCTGCTCACTTGAGCAGATTCTAGCGAAAAATGAGCAGATTCACCGGATTTGAGCAGATACTGAGCAGATTCCCCGAACTTGAGCAGATTTCGGCTTTTCTTGAGCAGATTTCTTTAACCAAAAGAAAACCGGCCCAAAGGCCGGTTTTCGATAGCTGCCACGAAGCGCCTTACTGCGTATCCGGCAACTCCCGCACCGGCTGCTGCGTATTCCCGCCCTGCGCCACCAGCAAACGGATCTTCTCCGGAATGAGCTGCGAAGCCGCATTGCCCGAAGGAAGCGTCGTGATCAGCCAGTCCGCGTTGTTGACCAGATCGAACGAAGCCGACGTATAAACCGGCGTCTTCGAACCCGGCAGCGTCGCGATCAGCTGGTACGTGCCGCCCGACACGTAGATCGAGTCCTGCTTCGTCGCCGGCACGGCGTTCTTGTAGGACACGCCTGCCATGGTCGGGCTGACGTTCGCGATGCTCGCGCCCGGCGCAATCAGATAGAGGTCCAGGTTCGGCGCGTTCGTCGATGCGTTGAAGGCCCGCACGCGCGCGCTGCCCGAGAGCAGACCCTTGTCGAAGGGATCGTCGATTACCGCGATCGACGGCAGGAAGCCCGCGTCCGGCAGCGCGATCACCGTGTATTCGTGACCCTTTGCCGCGTTGTTGATGCTGGTGTCGGTGGCGAGCTGCGTCGTCGTGTTGATGGCCGCATACGAGAAGTTGTGCTGGCCCGTGTCGATGTTGGCGAAGTTGGTCGCCGTCGGATAGGCGAGATTCGACTGGAGGATCTTGCCGTTGTCGTAGAAGTCGACGTTCGGCCCGCCAGGGAGCGCGTGAACGAAATGGACCTGGGGCTGCGTGACGCCGATCTCCTTGCCCAGATCGTCCGAACTGCCGCCGCAAGCGGACAGCACGGAGGCAACAGCGGCGAGCGCGGCTGCGGTGCGGATGAGCTTCATGTTTCCACCTTCCTTGTTGTATTCGACCACCTCGTTACGCGGACCGGTACGCGCGAACGTCCAGATGTCTACCCCTTCCAGCTCGCGGACCGACCTTCTGTTTTCCTTCCTTGCCGGTTTCGGCCCCGCAAGCGAAGCCGTGGATTCCGGTGCCTGCATTGAGCAATGCACATGCCCCGCGCCGGTGCGCACGACCGGCCCGCACGTCGCGAAGCCTTATGCAGCAGGGCTTCTGAATTAGTTAGAGGAATTGCTCAAGGAAGCCGGAAGAGAACCGACGCGCACCGACTGCATACCGCTGTCGCCGCGCGCAAAACGGAGATTTTTACAAAAGGAAAGCGCTCAGAGCAGCCCGCGCCGGCGGTGATCGAACCAGAAAGACAGGCCGACAGACAGCAGGATCACGACCGTCGCGATGACGGTCCAGCGCGTGACGATCTCGCCCAGCAGCAGCGCACCGAGCAGCACGGCGACCACCGGATTCACATACAGGCAACTCGTTGCGACGATCGTGCTGGTATGGCGGATCAGGAAGTTGTAGGCGACATAGGCGGCCATCGAACCGATCAGCATCAGGTACAGGAACGACACGCCCGCGCCGAGGCTGACTTGCGTCAGGCGTTCACCGGCGGCGAATGCGATGCCCGTCGCAATGAGCCCGCCCAGTCCGATCTGCAGCGCCGTGGACATCAGCAAATCGGACGGCTGCAGCAGACGCCCCGCCAGATGCGCGCCGCCTGCCCAGAAGATCGCGGCGCACAGGATGGCGAGCGTGCCGACCGTTGAACTCGGCGACGGATCGCCGTGGTTCAGCAACACGATGCCGATCAACCCGAGCGCCACCGCGAACCATTCGCCGCGCGCGACGCCCCGGCCCGACAGCGCGGTGAAGATGGTCGCAAAGAGCGGCACGGTGGCGACCATCACGGCGGCCGTGCCGGTGCCGACGGTGCCCATACCGTAGGCCATCATTCCGCTCGACAACCCTTCGAGCAGGGTGCCGACAATCGCCGCATTGCGCACTTCCCGCGCGCTCGGCCACACGGCCTTGCGATGCACGGCGAGCGCGAACAGCCCGATGCCCGCGCACAAATTACGCAGGCCGCCGAGCAGCAGCGGCGGAAACGATTCGAGCGCGAGATGAATGCCGAGATACGTCGAACCCCAGACGAGGTAGACGACGGCGAGCGCGAGCGCCACCTGTCCCTTGAAGGAACGCGGTGCACGAAACGGAAAACGATCGGGAAAACTGAATGGCAGGCGCGGCGGCGGGAGTGCGGACATGCATTACTCCGCGACGGCTGCGCGCCGGATCGATGAGACAAGAACAGGCGAAAACGCTGCGGCAAAAACCAGACTCAACGGCATGGCGGAACGAGGAAATGCGGGATAAACGGGGTACGCGGGAGGGGCTGCAAGGTGAGCCGCAAGCGCCCCGGGAAAACCCGGAATTCGCGGCGCCCGCCATTATGCAGTAAGCGCCCTGCGCATTCGAAGGATTTCGCCGATGGTTGCCAAGACGCCACGCCGCGGTGTAATGTCACGGCTGCTAACGCGGGGGTCCTGCGTTGCGCATCGCGGTTTGGCCGGCCTGACATGGCCGAACCGCTTCGTGCGGCGTGGGTGAGAAATACCCTTTGAACCTGATCTGGATAATGCCAGCGCAGGGAAGCGTTCGGGCTCCATGGCCTGCCGCATCCGGCCACCTCTTCCGAGCCCGTACCTTTCCATCTCGTTCCTCCTGTTTAGCTCCTGAGTCAGTTCGGGCGGCGTCATCGCTCGTGCTGAAAAAATATCGTCCCTATTGCTTCGCATGGGACGGAAGCAAGCGCCCACGCGCTCACTTCTGTCGCAAGGAGAAACAGCACATGAATGCCAATCCCAAGTTCCTGTCCGAAAACGCCGTCGTCGACGCCGCCGCCATCGCGCCGCTGCCGAACTCGCGCAAGGTCTACGTCACCGGCTCGACGCCTGACATCCGCGTCCCGATGCGCGAAATCACCCAGTCCGATACCCCCGACGGCTTCGGCGGCGAGAAGAATCCGCCGGTCTACGTGTACGACACGTCCGGCCCGTACACGGATCCGGATGCGAAGATCGACATCCGTTCGGGCTTGCCCGCGCTGCGCGGCGCATGGATCGAAGAGCGCGGCGACACTGAGGAACTCACCGGCCTCTCCAGCGACTTCGGCCGCGAGCGCGCCGCCGACGCCAAGACCGCCGAACTGCGTTTCCCCGGCCTGCATCGCAAGCCGCGCCGCGCGCTCGCCGGCAAGAACGTGTCGCAGATGCACTACGCGCGCGCCGGCATCATCACGCCGGAGATGGAATACATCGCGATCCGCGAAAACCAGCGGCGCGCCGAATACCTCGAAAGCCTGAAGCAGAGCGGCCCGAACGGCGAGAAGCTCGCCGCCATGATGGGCCGCCAGCATCCGGGCCAGGCCTTCGGTGCAGCGGCGTTCGGCAAGGACGCGCTGAAGGCGATCACGCCCGAGTTCGTGCGTGACGAAGTGGCCCGCGGGCGCGCCATCATCCCGGCGAACATCAACCACCCGGAAAGCGAGCCGATGATCATCGGCCGCAACTTCCTCGTGAAGATCAACGCGAATATCGGCAATTCGGCGGTGACGTCGTCGATCGGCGAAGAAGTCGACAAGATGACCTGGGCGATCCGCTGGGGCGGCGACACGGTGATGGACCTCTCCACCGGCAAGCACATTCACGAAACGCGCGAGTGGATCATCCGCAATTCGCCGGTGCCGATCGGCACGGTGCCCATCTACCAGGCGCTCGAAAAGGTCAACGGCAAGGCCGAGGACCTGACCTGGGAAATCTTCCGCGACACGCTCATCGAGCAGGCGGAACAGGGCGTCGACTATTTCACGATCCACGCCGGCGTGCGCCTGCAATACGTGCCGCTGACCGCGAACCGGATGACGGGCATCGTGTCGCGCGGCGGCTCGATCATGGCGAAATGGTGTCTCGCGCATCATCGCGAGAGCTTCATCTACGAGCACTTCGAAGACATCTGCGAAATCATGAAGCAGTACGACGTCTCGTTCTCGCTCGGCGACGGCCTGCGTCCCGGCTCGATCTACGACGCCAACGACGAAGCCCAGCTCGGCGAACTGAAGACGCTCGGCGAACTCACGCAGGTGGCGTGGAAGCACGACGTGCAGGTGATGATCGAAGGTCCGGGCCACGTGCCGATGCAGCTCATCAAGGAGAACATGGATCTCCAGCTGCAATGGTGCGACGAAGCGCCGTTCTACACGCTCGGGCCGCTGACGACCGACATCGCGCCGGGCTACGACCACATCACATCGGGCATCGGCGCAGCGATGATCGGCTGGTTCGGCACGGCGATGCTGTGCTACGTCACGCCGAAGGAGCATCTCGGCCTGCCGAACAAGGACGACGTCAAGGAAGGCATCATCACCTACAAGCTCGCGGCGCACGCGGCCGATCTGGCCAAGGGGCATCCGGGCGCGCAGGTGCGCGACAACGCGCTGTCGAAGGCGCGTTTCGAGTTCCGCTGGGAAGACCAGTTCAACCTGGGCCTGGACCCGGACAAGGCGCGCGAATTCCACGATGAAACCCTGCCGAAGGATTCGGCCAAGGTTGCGCACTTCTGCTCGATGTGCGGTCCGCATTTCTGCTCGATGAAGATCACGCAGGACGTGCGCGACTTCGCGGCGAAACAGGGTCTCAGCGAACAGGACGCGCTGGCGAAAGGCATGGAAACCAAGGCGATCGAATTCGTGAAGAAGGGTTCGGAGATCTATCAGCCGACCTGATGCCTGACGGCTTTCATTCGCTTACAACGGCCTGACGCGCTTCATGTGCGTCGGGCCGTTTTTCCTGACGCATCCGGCGCCGGCCTTGTTCCATAAGGCTTGAGCCTCTCCAGACGAATCAGGCACTTTTCCTGCTGATCAAGCGACGAAGCGGTCGGGACGGTCGCGGCTCCTGCGGATGCCTGGAAGCCGCCCCGCCGTCGCTTCGCTCAACATCGTATTCGGAGAGTCGACATGAAAAACATCAAACAGATCGGCGTCGCTGCAACGGTCGTGGCACTGCTTGCGGGCCTCACTGCCTGCGGCGACATGAGCACGCGTCAACGGGATACCGCGATCGGCGCAGGCGTCGGCGCGGCGGGTGGCGCCGCCATCGGCGGCAGCGGACTGTCGACGCTCGGCGGCGCGGCCGTCGGCGGCATCATCGGCAATCAGGTCGGGAAGTAATCCGGCCTGCCCGGTACGGCGAAACGCAGTCGTTTCGCCGCCACGTTTCAGAACTGACACAAACGGCCACACCGGTCATCTCACCCAAGACCGCCGGCCGACCGCAGCGCCGCCGTCCGAGTAAGCTGTTTCATGACGGACCCGCCCGGCAGCAACGCTTCATCATCGATCTACACCGGGCGTTACACACCGTCAGGAGCAGCATCATGGAATTCGCTCGTCTCGTTCTCCGCAGGTCGGCCGTCATCGCGGGTACGGCCGCTGCAACACTTCTCGGCGGGTGCTACTACGGTTACCCGGCCTACCCTTCCTACCCGGTTGTCAACACCGCCTACACGCAGCGCGAGTTCACCGTGCCGGCGTCCGGCGCGACGGTGGCCACCGTTCCCTCGGCGACCTTGCCGCCGCAGTATGAATACGCGGTCGGCGCCCCCGATCCGAACTACTCGAACTACTACCAGACCTATCCTTATCCGTACGCCGGCTACCCCTATTACCCCGCCTATGGCGGCTACCCCGCGTATTACGGCTACGGCTACGCGCCGGTTTCATTCAGCTTCGGCTACTGGGGCGGCGGCGGTTGCTGCTGGGGTCGCGGCTGGCGTGGCGGCGGCTACTACGGCCATGACTGGCACGGTGGCGGCGGCTGGCACGGCGGCGGCGGATATGGCCACGGATGGCAAGGCGGCGGCGGTTGGCACGGTGGCGGCGGACACGGTCACTAGATCGCGGACGCCCGGACCCGGCAACACGCTGGCGCGCCGTGCCGATTCTGCCGGCCAGTAACAAACCTGCAACATTTTCCGGGCGTTTAGCTCGCACGAGCGCACGAGCCGCCTGCGTGCGCTGGACCACTTTCCTTTTCCGTCAAAGACTTGGCGGATATCGCCAGACCTTTGGCACGAAACTGGCTAATCGTGTCCCTCATTTGCCGTCGCGCAACGCGGATCAACGTTGCGACAACATCGGTTCTCGGGGAGTCGGACATGATGGCCTTCGTATTTTTTCTGCTTTGGATGCTGGCTTCGCTCGGCCTGCTGACCGTCTGGGTATTCCGTCAGACACCTGCCGTGCGCCGCGACGAAACCGTGCCAAGCGTCGCCGAGGGCTAAACGCCCGACGTCGTTGGCGTCGCTTGAGCCATCGTCCAGCGCGCGCGTCAGGGCACACAGATGCCCGCCACGCCGCAATGCGCGGGCATTCACGCCTTGACGCAAACGGATCGCGCCCTATTCTTAGTGTGCGCGTTATGCGTCCGCTTAAGGCTTCGATCCAGCGTCAATCCGGCATCGATACGCCCGCAGCGCGGACGCCCGCAGCTTCTGCATCGATGGGACGCGCACGGCGGCGAGCCAGCTCGCCGCTCCCGCTCATGTCCGCAAGGAGACGCGATGTTCCATCAGATCCTCACGCCGATCGCCCATTCGCTGTTCGCATCGTTCATCGTCGCTGCGCTGCCTATCGTCCTCGTGCTCGTCCTGCTCGGCTGGGCGCGCCGCCCGGCCTGGCAGGCCTCGCTCGCGGGTCTCGTGCTCGGGCTGATCATCGCGGTCGCGGGCTGGCATTTCCCGGTCGCGCTCGCGCTCGATTCGGTCGCGGCAGGCGCCGTCTTCGCGCTCTGGCCGGTCATGTGGATCGTGTTCGCCGCCATCCTGCTGTACAACATCGCGCAACGCTCGGGACGCTTCGAGGCCTTCCGCCTGTGGATGGTCGATAACCTGCCGAACGACCGGCGCATCGTCCTCGTCGTGATCGGCTTCTCGTTCGGCGCGTTGCTCGAAGGCATCTCCGGTTTCGGCACGCCGATCGCCATCACGAGTTCGCTGCTGATCCTGCTCGGCTTCCCGACGCTCGAAGCCCTCACCTTCACGCTGATCTTCAACACCGCGCCGGTCGCCTTCGGCGCGCTGGGCGTGCCGATCACGGTGCTCGGCGCGGTCACGCACCTGCCCACCGACGCCCTCGCAAAAATGGTCGGCCGCCAGTTGCCGCTGTTCGCGCTGTTCCTGCCGTTCTATGTAATCGGCGTGTACGCGGGCTTTCGCAACATGCTGCGCATCTGGCCGGTGCTGCTCGTCTCGGGCGGCAGCTTCGCGCTGACCCAGTTCGTGACCTCCAACTTCATCAGCTACGCGCTGACCGACGTGCTGTCCTCGCTCGTCTCGCTGATCCTGACGATCGCGTTCCTGCGCGTGTGGAAGCCGGTCGCGGACGAGCGCTTCGCCGTCAACGTCGACCGCCTGTCCGACACGCGCGCGACGCTCTCGGGCGGCCACGGCTGGGTGCCGTGGATCGTCGTGTCGGTGGTGGTGATCGTATGGACGGTGCTCAAGATCTTCCTGATCGGCGACGTCAAGATTCCCTGGCCGGGTCTCGACAAGGCCGTGTTCATCACGCTGTACAACCAGCCCTATGGCGCCATCTGGGACTTCCAGCCGCTCGCTACCGGCACGGCGATCCTCGTCGCGGCGATCATCACCGCGCTGCTGGTGAAACTGCCCGCGCGCGACTTCACCGCGGCGATCGGCGATACCTGGGTGCAGACACGCATCGCGATCCTTACGGTGGCGACCATCGTCGGACTGGCTTACCTGATGAACTACTCCGGGATGAACTACACGCTCGGACTGGGCGTGGCGTCGGTGGGTGCGTTCTTTCCGCTGGTCTCGGCGTTCCTCGGCTGGGTGGCGGTATTCCTGTCGGGCAGCGATACCTCGGGCAACGCGCTGTTCGGCAACCTGCAGGTGGTGGCGGCGAACCAGCTGAATCTCAATCCGGTGCTGATGGCGGCGACCAATTCGTCGGGCGGGGTGATGGGCAAGATGATCTCGCCGCAGAACATTGCGACGGGCGTCGCCACGACCGAACTCAAGGGACGCGAGGGTCTCGTGTTCGCGCGCACCTTCTGGCATTCGATCCTGCTCACGGTGCTGCTGGGCGTGCTCGTGTGGCTGCAGCAGAACGTGCTGACGTGGATGATTCCGCCGCATTGACGACCGATTGACGGCCGATTGACGACGCGCGGCGGGGGCGGATTCTACCGGTTCTTGCGCTCTCTTCCGGAGGATGACCGGAGCGATACGAGCCGGTGTTAGCATGCGCGGACTTTCGTTGCATTCCCGACGTCCGCCCTGCCATGTCCCTCGCCAACCTGCTGCAACTGATCGTGCTGGCCGCCCTGTGGGGCGCGTCGTTTCTCTTTATCCGCGTGGGGGTCGTCGAGTTGGGTGTCGCGCCGCTGATGGCGCTGCGCGTCGGCATCGGCGCGCTGTTTCTCGTGGCGATGCTGCTCGCCCGACGTCCACTAGACGCCACTCTTGCGACGCTGCGCCGCCGCTGGCTGCCGTTGCTGATCGTCGGGATTCTCAACTCTGCCGCGCCGTTCTGCCTGTTCGCCTATGCCGAACTGACGCTCTCGGCCGGCGCGACTTCCGTCATCAACGCGACCACGCCCTTATGGGGCGCGCTGGTGGCCTATCTGTGGCTCAGGGATCGCCTGACGCCTGTTCGCACCATCGGCATGGCGATCGGTTTCGCGGGCGTGCTGGTGCTCGTGTGGAACCAGATTGCGCCGGCGTCGGCGCCGGGCGGCGCGGGTGCCGGCATCGCTGCCGTGGTGCCGGTGCCCGGCCTGCTCGCGGCGGGCGCGGCGCTGGCGGCGGCTGCGCTCTACGGCGTGGCGGGCAACTTCGCCAAGCGCTATCTGATGGACGTCGATGCACTCACCAACGCCGCCGGCAGCATGCTCGGCGCGACCCTCACGCTGGCGCCGCTCGCGTGTCTCACGTGGCCCGCGGCGCCGGTATCCGGACAGGCATGGGGCGCGGTGCTGGCGCTGGGCATCGGCTGCACGGGTATCGCGTACTTCATCTACTTCCATCTGGTTGCCGTTGCCGGTCCCGCCCGCGCGATGACGGTGACCTTCGTGATTCCGCTCTTCGGCATCCTGTGGGGCGCATGGTTTCTCGGCGAACCGGTCTCGCTCGCGATGATCGCCGGCTGCGGGATTGTGCTAGCGGGCACCGCGCTCGCCACCGGCGCGCTCGGACGCTTGCCGTTGCGCCGACGCAAGCTCGCGCGGTGAACTAGACTTTTCCTGTGACGCGCGGCTCGTCGGGATACGTGCGAGCCTGCGTCATCCTTCGCGCCTTGCGCCCGGAGCTGCCGCCATGGGAATGTCGTTCGCCGGAATCAAGCACGAGATGCTCAAGATGGTGCCGCCCACCGTCTTTTTCTTCGTGCTGCTGCATGTGGTGATCCTCGTCCGCGCGCTGATGGTGAGGGGCACCGGCATCTCGCTGCCGACCTCGTTCTCGGTCATCGTTGCGTCGCTGATTCTCGGCAAGGCGGTGTTGCTCGCCAACATGCTGCCGTTCATCAATCGCTATCCGGAGCGGCCCTTGATCTGGAATGCCGCGTGGAAGACGCTCATCTATACGGTCGTCGCGGGGCTGCTGCATTACCTCGAACGTCTGTTCGAGTTCTGGAAGGAGACGCACAGTCTGGGCGCTGCGCATCATGAATTGATCGGGCAGATCAACTGGCCGCAGTTCTGGGCGGTGCAAATCCTGCTCGTGCTGATGATCGGCAATTACTGTGTCTTTGCCGAGCTCGCCCGGGTGCTGGGCGGCGACACGATGAAGCGCTATTTTCTGGGTCCGCGCGTGGGGCAGCCGCCTGGGTTGCGGCGGGGCTGAGATGTGCCTGGGCTGTATCGACGGTCTTATTCGCCGCGCACGGGTCCGCGTCCCGCCTTGATCGCGCCGCGCTTCACCTTGCCTTCGACGCGCCGCAGTTGCGACCCGCGCGTCGGCTTCGTCGCGATGCGTGTGCGGCGCGTGACGCTGACACTGTGGATGAGTTCGTCGAGCCGGGCGAGCGCCGCCGCCCGATTCATGTCCTGCGTGCGATGTTCCTGCGACTTGATGACGATGACGCCTTCACGCGTGATGCGGCTGTCGGAGAGTGCGAGGAGTCGCGTTTTGATGTGTTCCGGCAGCGATGAGGCGCGGATGTCGAAGCGCAGGTGAATCGCGCTCGATACCTTGTTGACGTTCTGGCCGCCCGCGCCCTGGGCACGCACGGCGGTGAGTTCGACTTCGTTCGGCGGCACGGCGAGACTTCCGATCATCGGCATGGGTCCGCTCCTGTCGGGCGGTTGTTTGGGCGGGGTTGGGGGCGGGTGTTTCGGATAGCGCATTCAGTTGATGTGCAGTTCAGCGCCAGCATAGCAAAGCAGGCTTTGAGGCGAGAAGCTGGATGGATGGGCATCGCTGCATGGAGGTAACGACGCCGAGCTTCTTTGCTTCCCGTCGACCTGGATCGGCACATATCTGTCAATCAGCAGACAGTCACGATTTGTGACTTAAATCGATGCGTTTGGGGCATCTGGAAACGATATCGTTAGCCAATTCATTTCGCGGAAGCGGCTGTCGTTACTTTGCTTTTGACGACAGCGTCAATTGCGCATTCATGCTGGATCGCAAATCCAGCCATCGATGAGGCTGATAACAGTGGCATCAGACATCTTCGTTCAGATACAGGGCATCGACGGCGAATCTCAGGATTCGGAATTCGCCAAGGCAATCCAGGTTCTGCATTGGGAATTCGAGATAAAACAAGCTTCAAGCCAGCACTCCGGATCCGGAGGTGGCGCGGGCAAGGCCTCCGTGTCGGACCTGGTGTTTCGTCATGACCTGGATCGCGCTTCGCCCAATCTTGCGGTGTACTGCCATACCGGGAGGCATATTCCGGAGGCGAAGCTCATCATGCGTAAGGCAGGAGGTGTGCCGTTTCAGTACTACCGAATCACGATGAACGACGTCATGGTGACCCGCGTGTGGCCTTCCGTGGACGGCGCGAATCCGATCGAAACTGTGGGACTGTCGTTTGCGAGCATGAAGCAAGAGTATTTTGTGCAGAACGCCATGGGCGGGAACATGGGCGCGGTCACTGCGTTGATCGATATCCGGCAAAACAGAGCTGCATAGCAGAAAACGCGCGACCGATTCGCACAGGATCTCTCATGCCCGTGAACTGTACTTTCCTGTTGAACCGGGAGAAGACTTCGAAACTCTCCTGCGGAGGTTTTGGGGACGTGGAGGCCTACTCAGGGCACAACGACGGACGGGACAATCCGGACGCTGTCGCAATAACAGGATTGGGGCCCATACCACGTGGCGTCTATTACCTTGTCGATCGTCAGTCTGGCGGAGTGCTGGGCTCCGTGCGTGACTGGTGGAGCCAGAATGGTTACGGCACGACGGACAAAGCGAAATGGTTCATGTTGTGGAATCCGCGCACGGGCGACTTCACGATGATCAATGGTGTAAAACGCGGGCATTTTCGCTTGCATCCGGAGGGTCCCGCTCGCATAAGCGAAGGCTGCATCACGGTTTCCGATTCCGCCGGATTCGAACGATTGCAGCGCTTTATTCGCACTGCCCCACCGAGAATGCCGGTTCCCGGAACCACGCTGATGTCCTATGGCGTGGTCGAAGTCAAATGAATGGGGTCGTTCGTCGTGTGGCCCTGATCGTGACAATTCTGATCGGCTCCTACTATGGCGCCTTCCACCTGGCGCACTGGATCAATGACGTTCTGATTGCGCCGGGCAGCATCACTTGGCTATTTGATGCTGTGCTCTGGTTTCGCAATCATTTTGCGCCGATGATCGTCGAACCGGACGACATCGAAGCCTTATATCTCCTTGGCTTGTTTCTGATGTGCTGGCTCGGCTTGATTGTCTTTGCGATCGTTTCATTCGTGCTGATTCGGCGCGGTTGTGCGCGCCCTGCCACCGATTCCCGCTGAATGCCTATTCTTGCGCCCGGCATGAAGGATCTTCCCACTGGGCTTGGGTCGTGGATCCGCTGTGCAACCGCGCCATTGAACGGACAGGTGCCCTGAAAATTCCCGCGCAGCGCTACGCGCGCCGATTGGTCAATCGGGCTGCCCGTGCCCGCTTGCTGACGCATCCATCTCGCTGCACCAACCCAACGCTGGCGGATTCAACCGGTCAACGCAACCCCTAACGTTTCGGCTAGCTTTTCCGCTGGATTCATGAAGCCCAACGTCTGACGAGGCCGTTGATTCAGTCGCTTGGCCACTGCATTCAATTGAGCCTGCGAGTATTGATCCACAGGCTGGCCCTTTGGAAAGTAC
>NZ_JARUXR010000001.1:857664-975728 GCF_031451215.1 Caballeronia sp. LZ034LL | reverse complement strand
GGGCGGGAAGAAAAGCTGCTTTCTTTGGTGACTTTCTTTGCAGCAGCAAAGAAAGTTACCCCCGCCCCGGGGAGGGGCAGTGCTAATAGACCGACGCGACAAAGGGAAGTCCATAGAAGCACAGGCAAACACAAAGCCAACCCTAAGCGAGGACCCCGAGCGACACCCCCCCAGGCATATAACCTGCCTCCCCACCCAACCCGCATGGGTTAGACTCACCCGACTCCGTCGAACCCACCCCCGCCGAGCCGACAAACCCAGAAACTCGATGCGCTATTCGTTCGAAATCAGGAAGTTCATCTACAGCCAGTACTTCTTCGGCGGCCTGCGCATCGCGCTCGGCGTCTCGCTGCCCGCGGTCCTGATGCTCATCGTGTTCCACAACCGCGAGCTCGGCTTCACGATCGCCACCGGCGCCCTCGGCGCATGCGTCGTCGACATGCCCGGCCCCCTCAGGCACAAGCACAACGAGATGCTAGCCTGCACCTTCATCGGCTTCCTCTCCTCGCTCGCCACCGGCATCGCCACCGCGCATCCGCTGACGCTCTGGCTCACCATCGTGCCGCTGACCTTCGTGCTCTCGCTGATCGTCGTCTACGGCAACCGCTGGCCACAGATCAGCTTCGCGACCCTGTTCATGATGGTCGTCACGCTCGAAGACCATTTCACGCCGCTACAGGCGCTCATCAACGCCTCGTGGATCCTGCTCGGCGGTCTCTGGTACACCTACTGGGCCACGCTCGTGAGCCGGCTGCTGGTCTATCGCATCGAGCAGCAGGCGCTCGCCGAAAGCATTTTCAGCTGCGCCGAATACCTCCTCGCACGCGCCGATTTCTACGACGGCGATGCCGATCTCGACGAGTGCTATCGCAAGCTGATCGAAAAGCAGATCGCCGCGGTCGAGCGCCAGGAAGCCGCCCGCGACATCGTGCTGCGCAACCTGCCGAAGCTGAAAAGCGGCCGGCTCGACGCACGCCGCGCCCGGCTCTTCAATCTGTTCATCAACGTGGTGGACCTGCACGAGTTCTTCGTCGGCGCACATACCGACTATCCGCTGGTGCGCAAGACCTTCGCGGGCTCGGACGTGCTGATCTTCTATCGCGACCTGATGCGCAAAGCTGCCGCCGATCTCGAGGAAATCGGCCTCGCCGTGCTGCAGAACAATGCCGCCGGCCGGCAGATCAGCATGAAGGCGGAACTGCGCGCGATCGAGTACGAACTCGAACTGATGCGCAAAAACGGCCTGCCCGAGAAGAATCCGGAAGCCTACGCGGCGGCGGCGGCCGTGTTCCGCCGCCTGTGGAGCGCAACGCGCCTGATCGACAAGATGCGCCGCCGCACCCGCGACGACGCCAGTCCGACCGAAACCGAAGTGCAGATCGACCACGCGCTGTCACGCTTCATCTCGAGCCGGCGCGTGCCGTTCATGCAGATCTTCTCGAACCTGACGATGTCGTCGCCGAGCTTCAGGCACGCGCTGCGCGTGACGATCGCCGTCGGCGCAGGCTTCTGGCTCGGCCGGCTGCTGCCGCTCACCAACGCCTACTGGATCGTGATGACCACCGTCATCATCCTGAAGCCCGGCTACTCGCTGACGAAACAGCGCAACACGCAGCGGATCATCGGCACGGCTATCGGCTGCGGCGTGACCATCGCGCTCATCCTGTTCGTCAAGGAGCCGCATATCCTGCTAATCGTGATGTTCGCGTCGATGGTGATGAGCTACAGCCTGCTGCTCTTCAACTATGCGGCGAGCGTCGTGTTCACGTCGTCCTACGTGCTCTTGATGTTCCATCTGCTCGCGCCGGGCAGCCTGAGGCTGATCGGCGAGCGCGCGATCGATACGGTGGTGGGCTGCGCGATCGCCATCGCGGCCAGCCATCTGTTCCCCTACTGGGAATACCGGCTGATGGGCAAGCTCGTGAAGGATCTCCTGTCCGCCACGCGCAACTATCTGGAAGCGAGCTGGTGGTGGAAGGCCAAGGCCTCCGCGCAGCCGGACAAAGCGCGCGCCGCCGCGCCGGAGACGGCAGTCAACCCCGCCGTGTTCGCCGACGCCAACGCAGGCGTCGCAGCGTCATCCCCGGATCAGCCCGTCGCCGCGCCCGCCGCCGACGCAGCGAACGAGCCCGTCGCCGCCACGCCGCCGCTCGATCCCGAAGTCGTCTCGGACTCGGCCGTAAAGGCCGCGAACGCGACGGCGCAGAAGCTGGCGGCGGTGAGCATCGGCGAGAGCACGGCGGCCACGGCCAGCAAGGGCGCGTCCGCCGCCGCGACGGTCGCCGCCACCGCACTGGACCGGGATTTCCGCTACCGGCTGGCGCGCAAGAACGTGCACATCGCCTTCGCCAATCTGGCGCAGGCCTTCCAGCGCATGATGCTCGAACCGAAGGCGCAGCAGCGTTACGTGGCGGAGTTGAACGACCTGCTGGTGCAGAGCCATGTGCTCGCCTCGCAGATCACGGCGGCCGCGCCGCTGCTGCAGTCGCTCAACGAAAGCTCGGGCCAGGACGGTCAGCGCTTCGAGCCGGTGCAGCGCACCTTCGGCATGGTGCGCGAGCATCTGGCCGACGCGCAGGACGAACTGCCCGCCGCGCCGCAACCGGACGCGGCGCCCGCGCAAAGCGATGCACTGAAGGAGTTGCGCCGCGAACTCGACGCGATGGTCATCCAGGCCGAACGCGCACAGGCCCTGCCGCCCGACGCGCTCCACGACCTCAAGCTGCTGGCGCATCAATGCAAGCAGATGCTGGGCGCGTCGGCGCTGATCAGCAAGGACGCGACGCAGATCCGCTTGCCGGTGTGACGCCCGCTAGCGGCTAGCGGGCGCGCCGCCGCATCGACTATTGCGATGCGCCCGTCGCCGGCAACGCGGGACGCACGTCGCTCGCGGCGGGCGTGTTCTGCTGGTCGAACTCGCGCTTCTCGCGGATCGCATTGAACAGCACCGTGCCGATGACGATCAGCACCACCACCACGATGAACACGCTGATGGCGCGCGTCGGATTCTTTCTGGGCTTGCCGGCGGGGCGGCGGGGATCGTCGATCATGGGCAATGCGCTTGGTGACGCAGGTTCGGAAAGACCCGACATGGTACCCGCGATGGTTTTCAACTGGATTGCGGGATGATGTCGCACGGGCCGTGCCGGCGCCTTTCTCCAGGAAAGTCAGGTCAAGGAAACTCGGCGGTGGGTCGGACCGGCAGCGCCGTCGAATACTTGATCTGCTCCATCGCGAAGCTCGAACTGACGTCGTACAGCGGCACCGCGCGGATCAGGGTCTTGTAGACGCGGTCGTAGTCGTCGATATCTGACACCACGACGCGCAGCAGATAGTCGGTCTCGCCGCTCATCCGGTAGACCTCGACCACTTCCGGAATGTCGCGCACCGCACGGGTGAAATCTTCGGCCCAGGTCTGCGTGTGCTGATTGGTGCGGACCGCGACGAACACCGTCGTGCCCACGCCCAGCTTCTTCGGATCGCACAGCGCCACTTGCGCGCGGATCACGCCGGTTTCCTTGAGGCGCTGCACCCGCTTCCAGCACGGCGTCTGCGACAGGTTCACGCGCTGCGCCAGTTCGGCGATGGGCATGGTTACGTCGTTCTGCAGCAGCTCGAGCAGTTTGCGGTCGATGAGGTCCATTCCCATGCTGCACCCCCGGTAGGAAATTATTCTCTTTCTGGATGTCCGAGCGGAATTATATGGAAACCAATTCTGGAGGCAAGCCGGTATAAATGAACCGTGCCTTTTTCAACGAATATCACGGTTCCGACACCATGCAATCCGAACACGTCAGCCGCCCGGCGCGGCCTTTCGCAGCGATGCCAACCCGGCCCGGCGATGCGCTCGCCGCCTTGTGCCAGGAACTCGATGCCGCCTTCGACGCCACGTCGACCGGCCCGCGCCATGCCTTCGGAGAACGCGTGCGCGCGGCGCTGCGTCGCGCGATCGCCGCGCCCGATCTGCTGCGTCCCGAGCAGCGCGCCGCCGAAGCACAGCGCTATTGCCGCCACCTTCTCGCCGCCGATCCGCTCAACCGTTACGCGATCGCCGCGCTGGTCTGGACGCCGGGGCAAGCCAGCCCGGTGCATGGCCATCTGACGTGGTGCGGTTATGCGGTCATCGAAGGCACGCTGGAAGAAACGCTGTATCGCTGGGACATGGATACGCAAAGCGCGGTGCCGGTCCGCCGTCACGCGCGCCCGGCAGGTGCGGTGTCGTGCGTCGAAGCAGGACGCGGCGCGATCCATCAACTCGGCAATCCCGCCGATGCCGCCACCCGCGCCATCTCGCTGCACGTCTACGGCGTCGCGGGCGCGGAGATAGCCACGCACGTCAACGATCTGCTCGCCGCCTGACGCCCGCGCGTCGCCACGGACACACGCCGTTCAGCCCTTCCCTGGCTCGGACGCAGTGGGAATCTGCGGCGGAATCTGCACCGATTGATCCGTCGGCGGCGGCGCGGCCTGCGGATCGTGCGAAATGTCGCGCAGCGCCGCCGTCTCGCCCTTCATCTGACTCTGACGCGCGGGTTCCGGACCCGCCATCGCCTCCTCGGGTTCCTCTGCCGGCGGCGCCTCGCCGGTCCAGATGCGCCGCGCGCGCTCGTGCCCGGCCGCCGCTGCATCGCCGGCCAGCGTGTCGCGCGTCATCTGCACGTGCATCTGCGGCACCGGAATGTCCATGCCGGCCTCGTCCATCTTGCGCTTGATGCGCAGATTGAACGCGCGCGCGACGCTCCATTGCTGCAGCGGCCGCGTCTTGATCTGGCCTTTCACGACCATCCAGTTCGGATCGAAGCGATCGAGTCCCCACACTTCCACCGGACCCAGCATCTCCATCCGGTAACGGAAGTCGGACATCAGGTCCGCGCCGACTTCGCGGATCATCTGCGTGACTTCATCGACATCGGCCGAGAACGGCACGCGCACCTCGAACACCGCATACGCGAAATCGCGCGACAGGTTCTTCACCGTCTTGATCTGCGAAAACGGAATCGCGTGGACCGCGCCCTGGCCGTCGCGCAGGCGCACGGTGCGGATCGTCAGGCTTTCCACGATGCCCGCGTGACCGCCCTCCACTTCGATCGAATCGCCCACCGAAATGGTGTCCTCGATGATAATGAACAGACCCGTGATGAGGTCGGCGACCAGCGACTGCGCGCCGAAGCCCACCGCCAGGCCGATCACGCCCGCGCCCGCCAGCAGCGGCGTCACGTTCAGTCCGAGGTTCGCCGCCGTGACGATGGCCGCCACCGTCAGCAGGAACACGAACACGACATTGCGCACGAGCGGCAGCATCGTGCGCGCGCGCATGCTCGGGCCGCGTCCGCCGCGCCGCGTCGAGTCCGGCTTGAGCGCTTCCTGGATGCCCGTGTCGATCAAAATCCACACGAGCCACACGACGAAGAAGGTCAGCACGATCATCGCGACGGCATGCGTGATGCCGCGCGCGGCCACGCTCTCCTCGGCCATGTGCGCGAGCGAGAAGCCCCAGAAGCGCGACGACAGTTCGAGGAACACGAGCCACACGCCGACCACGATCATCGTCCCGACGAACTTCACGAGCCTGCGCACATATGCCGACTGCCGGCGCGGCTTGCGCGACTTCGGACGCGTGACGCGCACGACGATCGCCGAGAGGAAGAACCCGACGACCAGCAGACCGGCGGTCGCGATCGCCATCTGCAACACGTTCTCGGACGTGCCGATGCCCATCAGCGTCGCCACCACCGACGCCGACGCCAGCAGCAACAGCGGCAGTTGCCACAGCGAGGCGACCACCTCGAAGGTTTCGGTCGCGGCCTTGCGGGTGTTGCGCTGCTCGTAGCTGCGGCTGCGGATCAGATGCGCGACGGGCCGCTGGAAGGCCAGCGCGAAATAAGCAGTCAGGCCGGCCGCGCCCATGTTCGCGAAGGTCGAGATGAGCGCCGAGAGATTGGTGCCGAGCTGCTGGGCGACGTCGTAGTTCGCGGCGGCATCGCCGAGCGCGCCGAGCGTGCCGATGACGAACAACAGCCGGCGCGCGCGCACGATCAGCAGGTTGACCGCCACGCGCCGGTGCGCCGAGCCGAACAGCGAGAACATGATCAGGCAGATGGCCGAGAACACCGCGCCCGCGACGATCGCGTAGGCGGTCACCATGGCCAGCGTGCGGCCGAGCGACAGTGGCATGTAATGGGTGAAGCTCAGTGCCGCGAGGAATGCGAACAGATAGGGCGCGACGCGGCGCAGCGTGAAGCGCAGCAGTTCGCCCGTCGTCGGATTCGAATGCAGCCCCATGTCGATGCCGTAGCGCGCCTGCACGCGGCGCTGGATATAGACCAGCACGAACGCGCAGACGCCCCAGCCGGCGAGCGTCGCGAAGTAATTGAAGAGCGTGCGGCCGAAGGACTCACGGCTCTGGCTCGTGACAATGGTGAAGAGCTCGTTGCCGGCGGCGTTGAAGCGGCCAATCCAGTAGGCGAGCGGCGTCTTGCCGCGCCTGACGTCGGCTTCGATGTTGGTTACCGCCGAGGCAATCGCGCCGAGCAGCCCGGCGTTCTGCGCCATTTTCGCGACGACCGCCGCCGCCGACGAACTCGACGATGCCGGCGCGACCGCTGCCGATGTCGCATCGCTCGCGCTGCTCGCGGCGTCGGCGCTGGTGCTGGGGTTCGCGTCCGTTGTGTCGGCGCCGGCCGGCGCGGCTGCGGCGCCTGGCGCGGGGACGCCGGCCAGGGCCGCGCGCTTCGCATCGCGCAGCCGCTTGAGTTGCGCGACCAGTGCGGTGCGTTGCCGGTCGCTGTCGAGCGTCGCGATGAGCGTGTCGAGCGAGCGCACCATGTCGGCGTCGGACGCCGTGGGCGTCGCTGCGTTCGACGCCGCGTCCGGCGCCGATGCAGGCGCCGCGGGCTTGATCAGCTCTTCGAAGGAAGGCAGGGTGAGCGCGGGTGCGGCGTGCGCGAAAGAAACGGAGGAGAGCAGGACAGCGAACAGCGGTGCCGGCGACGCTCGCCGCGCGCGCGCGCAGGTCGCCAGCCAGAAGATCGCAACGAACGCCCACGCGCCGTCACGCGCGCGTTTGCATGACTTCATGACGATACCGGTTTTCAAAAGACCGCCAGTTTAGCGGCTGCGAACTGCGGTCCGTCCGATGCGGACGTAACCGAATGTTAGCCATCGGTTGCAGGCCGATTCATCAGATTGTTCGGATGCAAGCGCTGCCATGCGGGAAGGCGTTACTTGTCCATTTCGGCGCGCGCGTTGCCCGGGTCTGAGCTGGCGGTCGCGCCGGACGCCTGGACGCCCGTCTGGCTGCTCGCCTGCGCGCCGTCCGGACGCGTCGACCAGTCCTGCAGCTTGCGCCCCGCCGATTGCAGGCCCGCACCCGTCGCGCTTGCCGCGTTGTTGATCGCGGCCTGAGTGGCGCTTGCGGCGTTGTCGAAGTTGGCGCGCGCCGAGGCCGCGACGCCGCTCGCGGAAATATCGGGCATCGAACCGGCGTTGTCGAAATTCTGCTGCGCCGACTGTTTCGCCGCATCGACCTTCTGGCCGACGTAACTCGCCGCCTGATCGAATTTCTGACCCGTCTGGCTCGCCAGATTATTGAATGCGCCGACCGCCTGGCCGGCCGTGGCGTCGTGCTTTTCGCAGGCGGCGAGAAGAGCGAGCGCTCCGAGCGCGGCCGCGATGCGGGTCAGGGGAGTCATCTGCATGTATTGCCTTCCATCGTCTGTCGTCTGTCGCAAGGGCTGAATCCCGAGCAAAACTGGCGCACATCATACGCTGCTGTTGTCCAGCCTTCGTCAAACGCGCCTTCCCGAGGCCGGCAAAAGGCTCTGCGCCTGCGATACCAATCCAACCTTGCATCAAAGGAAAACCCTGACTATGGCCCTCTGCGCGCGAAAAAGTCGCGCCCGATCAGTTTTTCGAAAAAATCAGACCAACCATTTCAGATAGAAGAATTCTTCTACATTTAGGAGACATCTAGTTCTGGCAGGCTGCGCGGTCGCCTATATTTCCTCGCGTCCCGCCCTTCACGAAAGTCTTCCACCATGTATTTCATGAGTGCCGCCATCGCCCTCACCGCAGGGATGATGCTGTTCGAACCGTTCGCCCGCCCCCCTGTTTCCCGCTTCACCACGCTCCGCCTGCGCCGCAGTGTGGCCGCCCGCTCCTTCTTCCAGGCCGGCGTCGCACTCTTCACGGCGCTGCTCGTGGCAACCAGCCCGCCCGCGCCTGAACGCAACTCGCCGCTGTTCGTCATGTGCGTCGCCGTGCTCCTGACGCTCGCGAGCATTTACTGGCTGCTTCGTGGCCGACGTATCCTGAAAGAGCGCCGTGTTTTCAATCATTGAACCTGAACGCGTGCAGACCCTCTTGCGCCTGTAACCAACTGCCGTCAGTCAGGCTTGCGTTACGGACCGCGTCATTTGCGTGAAAGCGAGCATGTCGTTCCACTTGCCGCGCTGCTTTGCAGGTATATTCGGGTCAAAGCGTCAAACTGCGTCGGGCAAAAAAAAGGCGCTGCGTTTCCGCAGCGCCTTAAAAGTTCTAGCCATTCCGAGGGCCGTGCTAGAACCTGAGAGACGGTATCCCGAAGTCTGAGAGCGGGAAGCACTACAGCGCACGTCGCTATCAAGTTTCGAAATTCAATTCCATTTTTTATGGGAACGTTGCCCAAGTCAAGCAAAATTTCTGACTCCGGGCAACTGCCCAACTTTATTACCGAATAAAAAGCGCTGTACCAAAAAAGTTCATCTGTGATACAGCTTATCGTCATGCCTTGCATCGCTTGCAAGCTTTGAGATCTGTCCCGGTAGAATGTCGCGCCCCCGACCTTCGGAACAACGTTTCATTAAAAACAGGCCCACATGCAAAATGACCGGTCCACGGGTAAAGAGAGAACCCGAGAAAAAGACGGCGAAGAAGTCACCGCGCTCGCGCGGGGCCTCGACGTATTGCGCCGCATCGCAGCCGCCCATGCGCCCGTCAGCAACCGAGAACTGACCGACTGGACGGGCATTCCAAAGCCGACCGTCTCGCGCATCACCGCAACGCTCGTCGGCGCCGGCCTGCTGTATCGGCTTCCGGACAGCGAACGCTTCGTCCTGACTGCTTCCGTGCTTGAACTCAGCAACGGATTCTTACGCAATTTCGATATTCGTGCTCGCGCGCGCCCCTTTCTGATTCAGCTAGCCGAGCGAACCGGACTTTCGGTGCATCTCGCCGTGCGCGACCGTCTGGAAATGGTCGTCATCGACGCCATCCGTCCGCGCTCCGCCGTTCTGGTCTCGCGGCTCGAAGTCGGCGGCCGGATGGATCTCACCCGTACCTCGGTCGGGCGCGCCTATCTCGCGGCGCTGGCCGAAACCGACCGGCGCGCGCTCATCGGCAGCCTGCAGACCGCCTCGGGCGACGAATGGCCGTCCATCGCAAGCAGCCTGCAACTCGGCCTCGACGACGCGTTGCAGCGCGGCTTCGCCATGTCGGTCGGCGAGTGGCACGACGGACTGAACGCGGTCGCGGCGGGCTTCGTGGGTCCGTCCGAGGAACGCTACGCGGTCAATTGCGGCGGCGCTGCCTACCAATGCCCGCGCGAAAAACTGCTCGACACCGTCGCTCCCGCGCTGCTCGAATGCGTCGAGCACATCGTGCGAGAGATTGGCGGCACCCATCCGGCGCCCGCCGCCCACACCGCCCACGCCGCCGATTGAGTCACACGGGCCGGTTAAACTACGCGGCCCGTCATGCCAACAGCCTGCGCCCGGCGCAGGCTCTTCGAAAGCCGTCGAAGGCGCGCCGGTCTGCCGTGTAACAGTCGTAATCAGCCGAAAGAATGACCGGTGGACGCGTCCGGACGCGGGACGTAGCATCATGCTTCGCGCATGTCGGCGCCCCGCCGGGCTTGCAGCTTGCTAAAGGCGGCTCTGCTTTGCGCCTGAGGCGACACCTTCGCTAAAGGGCAACCGCTTCCAGCCGCGCCCGCCGGTCCCGTCATGCGCCGGAGCCTGCGCTGCCCGGCGTTGCACGTGCAGCGCGCCGCGCGTCTCCGAACCGTGATTGATTCCTCATCCGCGTCCTTGCAAGACAGAATCGAAAGACCCAGCCACCGAACAGATGGACGACCACAAGAATCCTTCAGGGCAACCGCGCCCGACGCCTCCCTCGCCCGCTTCGCCGGCTGCCCACCCTCACGCAACCACGCGCCGTCGCAGAATCGTGCCGCTGATCATCGCGGTGCTGATCGTGGCAGGCGCGCTGGCCTGGTGGCATCCATGGAACCGCAATGGCACGAGCGCCCCGGGCGCCCAGCATGAAGCGCGGCAAGGCGGCCGGCGCGGCGCCGCGAACGCGACGAACCAGCCGCAGCCGGTGCATGTCGCAAGCGTCACGCAAGGCGAGATGCCCGTGGTCATCGACTCGCTGGGCACCGTCACGCCGCTCGCCAACGTCACGGTGAAGACGCAGCTGAACGGCACGCTGATGGATGTCGCGTTCCAGGAAGGCCAGATGGTCAAGAAGGGCGACCTGCTCGCGCAGATCGACCCGCGTCCGTACGAGATCTCGCTTCGCAACGCGCAAGGCCAGCTCGCGCGCGACGAAGCGCTGCTGCAGACCGCGCGCCTCGACCTGCAGCGTTACCAGACCCTGTTGTCGCAGGACTCCATCGCGAAGCAGCAGGTGGACACGCAGGCGTCGCTCGTGAAGCAGTACGAAGGCGCGGTCAAGTCCGACCAGGCCAACGTCGATACCTACAAGCTCGACCTGACCTACGCGCGCATCACGGCGCCGGTGTCGGGACGCGTGGGCCTGCGCCAGGTCGATCCGGGCAACTACGTGACGACCGGCGACACCAACGGCGTGGTCGTCATCACGCAGTTGCAGCCGATCAGCGTCATCTTCACCACCTCCGAGGACAACCTCGCCGCCATCCTGAAGCCGCTGCACGCGGGCACGAAGATGTCGGTCACGGCCTACGACCGCGCCAACACCACGGCGCTCGAATCCGGCTATCTGGAGACGGTGGACAACCAGATCGACACCACCACCGGCACGGTCAAGCTGCGCGCGACCTTCGACAACAAGGGCAGCATGCTGTTTCCGAATCAGTTCGTGAACACGAAGCTGCTCGTCGATGTGATCAAGAACGCGACCATCGTGCCGACGCCGGCCGTGCTGAACGGCTCGTCGGGCGCGTTCGTGTATGTCGTGAAGCCGGACAACACCGTGACCGTGCGCAACGTGAAGGCCGGTCCGGTCGATGGCGAGCGCACTAGCATCAAGTCCGGCCTGCAAGTGGGCGAGCGCGTGGTGATCGACGGTTCCGACCGCCTCAAGGAAGGCGCAAAGATCACCATCCCGGCCGAGAAGGCGAACGCGGCTTCGGGTGCTTCAGGCGCCTCGGGTGCTTCAGGCGCCGCCGCGGCCTCGGGTGCGTCGGGCGCGCATCACGGCGGGCATCGGCGTCAGCAGACGCAATCGCAGCAGTAACCCCGAGCTTCAGGTCACGAATACCGCATGAACCCATCTCGTCTTTTTATTCTGCGTCCGGTCGGCACGGCGCTCCTGATGGCGGCAATCATGCTGGTCGGACTGGTCGCGCTGCGCTTCCTGCCGCTGTCCGCGCTGCCCGCCGTCGACTATCCGACCATCCAGGTGCAGACCTTCTATCCAGGCGCCTCACCCGACGTCATGACGTCGAGCGTCACCGCGCCGCTGGAGAAGCAGTTCGGCCAGATGGCGAGCCTGAACCAGATGTCGTCGCAGAGTTCGGCGGGCGCGTCGGTCATCACGCTGCAATTCAGCCTGGACCTGCCGCTCGACATCGCCGAGCAGGAAGTGCAGGCGGCGATCAACGCGGCAGGCAACCTGCTGCCCTCGGACCTGCCCGCGCCGCCGATCTACGCGAAGGTGAATCCCGCCGACGCCCCCATCATGACGCTGGCCGTCAGCTCGAAGACCCTGCCGCTCACGCAGGTGCAGGATCTGGCCGACACGCGCCTCGCGCAGAAGATTTCGCAGGTGGCGGGCGTGGGCCTCGTGTCGGTCAGCGGCGGCAATCGCCCGGCGGTGCGGATCCAGGCGAACACGCGTGCGCTGGCGTCGTACGGGCTCAACATCGACGACCTGCGCACGACCATCGCCAATCTCAACGTCAACACGCCGAAAGGCAACTTCGACGGTCCGACGCGCGCCTACACCATCAACGCCAACGACCAGCTCACCGACGCCGACGCCTACAAGAGCGCGGTCATCGCGTACCGCAACGGCCGCCCGGTGATGCTCACCGACGTCGCGAGCATCGTGCAGGGCGCGGAGAACACCAAGCTCGGCGCGTGGGTCGATTCGACGCCCGCGATCATCCTGAACGTGCAGCGCCAGCCGGGCGCGAACGTGATCGCCGTAGTGGACAGCATCAAGCAGATCCTGCCGCAGTTGCAGCAGTCGCTGCCGGCGGCGCTCGACGTGCGCGTGGTCACCGACCGCACGACGACCATCCGTGCGTCCGTGCGCGACGTGCAGTTCGAGCTCCTGCTCTCGGTCGTATTGGTCGTGCTGGTCATCTACCTGTTCCTCGCCAACGTCTACGCGACCATCATCCCGAGCCTTTCGGTGCCGCTCTCGCTGGTCGGCACGCTCGCGGTCATGTATCTGTGCGGCTTCTCGCTGGACAACCTCTCGTTGATGGCGCTGACCATCGCGACGGGCTTCGTCGTCGATGACGCCATCGTGATGATCGAGAACATCGCGCGCTACGTGGAAGAAGGCGAATCGCCGCTCGAAGCCGCGCTCAAGGGCAGCAAGCAAATCGGCTTCACCATCATCTCGCTGACGGTCTCGCTGATCGCCGTGCTGATCCCGCTGCTCTTCATGGGCGATGTCGTGGGCCGCCTGTTCCACGAATTCGCGATCACGCTCGCGGTGACCATCGTGATTTCGGCGGTCGTGTCGCTGACGCTCGTGCCGATGATGTGCGCCAAGCTGCTGCGCCACACGCCGCCGAAGGACAGCAAGCGCTTCGAGGCGCGCGCGCACCAGTTCATCGACTACGTGATCGGGCGCTACGCCGTGGCGCTGAACTGGGTGCTGGCCCGCCAGCACGCCACCCTGTTCGTCTTCGTGCTGACGCTGGTCTTCACGGCGGTGCTCTACATCTATATTCCGAAAGGCTTCTTCCCGGTGCAGGACACCGGCGTGATCCAGGCCATCACGCAGGCGCCGCAGGCCGCGTCCTACCAGGCCGTGGCGGACCAGCAGCAGGCGCTCGCGAAGAAGATCCTGCAGAACCCGGATGTGGAAAGCCTGACCTCGTTCATCGGCGTGGACGGCACCAACATCACGCTGAACAGCGGCCGCATGCTCATCAACCTGAAGCCGCGCGATGACCGCAGCGACACGTCGAGCGACGTGATCCGCGCCATCCAGAGCGAAGTGGCGGACATTCCGGGCATCAAGCTGTACATGCAGCCGGTGCAGGACCTGACGATCGACTCCACCGTCAGCCCGACGCAATATCAGTTCATGCTGACCGACCCGAATCCGTCCGAGTTCGCGGAATGGGTGCCGAAGCTCGTCGCGCGTTTGCAAGGCACCTCGGTGCTGACCGATGTCGCGACCGACCTGCAGCAGAACGGTCAGTCGGTGTATATCGAGATCGACCGCGCGACGGCCGCGCGCTTCGGCATCACGCCGGCCACCGTCGACAACGCGCTGTACGACGCCTTCGGCCAGCGCATCATTTCGACCATCTTCACGCAGTCGAACCAGTACCGCGTGATCCTGGAGGCCGAGCCCAGCGACGCGCACTACAGCGACACGCTCAACGGCATCTACCTGCCCTCCTCCACCGCGACCAACGGACAGGTGCCGCTGTCGGCCATCGCCAAGTTCCACGAACGCGCGGCCCCGCTGCTCGTCACACACCTGGGCCAGTTCCCGGCCACGACGGTGTCCTTCAATCTCGCCAAGGGCGCGTCGCTCGGCGAAGCCGTGAAGGCCATCGAGCAGGCGAAGCAGGACATCGGCCTGCCCGCCTCGTTCCAGATCCGCTTCCAGGGCGCGGCGCTCGCGTTCCAGGCGTCGCTGTCGAACGAGCTGTTCCTGATCCTCGCTGCCATCGTCACGATGTACATCGTGCTCGGCGTGCTGTACGAGAGCTTCATCCATCCGATCACCATTCTCTCGACGCTGCCCTCGGCGGGCGTCGGCGCGCTGCTCTCGCTGATGATCACCGGGCACGACCTGGACATCATCGGCATCATCGGCATCGTGTTGCTGATCGGCATCGTGAAGAAGAACGCGATCATGATGATCGACTTCGCGCTCGAAGCCGAGCGCGAGGAAGGCAAGCCGCCGCGTGAAGCCATCTTCCAGGCCTGCCTGCTGCGCTTCCGGCCCATTCTCATGACCACCATGGCCGCGCTGCTCGGCGCGCTGCCGCTGATGCTCGGCTGGGGCGCGGGCTCCGAACTGCGCCATCCGCTCGGCATCGCGATCGTGGGCGGCCTGATCGTGTCGCAGCTGCTGACGCTGTTCACGACACCGGTCATCTATCTCGGCTTCGATTCGCTCGCCCGCAAGCTGCGCGCACGCTTTCATCGCGAGCCACCGCGCACGCCCGCCGCCGGCGAGGGACGCTGAGTCATGAACCTGTCGCGCATCTTCATCGCCCGGCCTGTCGCGACTACGCTGCTCGCGATCGGCATTGCGCTCGCGGGCATGTTCGCGTTCGTGCGGCTGCCGGTCGCGCCGCTGCCGCAGGTCGATTTCCCGACCATCTCGGTGCAGGCGTCGTTGCCCGGCGCGAGCCCGGAGACGGTCGCGACCAGCGTGGCCAGTCCGCTCGAACGCCATCTCGGCACCATCGCCGACGTCAGCGAAATGACCTCGATGAGTTCGGTCGGCACGACGCGCATCACGCTCCAGTTCGGCCTGAACCGCGACATCGACGGCGCCGCGCGCGACGTGCAGGCGGCCATCAACGCCGCACGCGCCGACCTGCCCACCGCACTGCGCAGCAACCCGACCTACCACAAGGTGAACCCGGCCGACGCGCCCATTCTGGTGCTCGCGCTGTCCTCGCCCACGCGCACGCCGGGCGCGCTGTACGACTCCGCTGCAACGGTGCTGCAACAGACCTTGTCCACGGTGCCGGGCGTCGGCGAAGTCGACGTGAGCGGCTCGGCGAATCCGGCGGTGCGGGTCGAACTGGAGCCGGGCGCGCTGTTCCACTACGGCATCGGGCTGGAGGACGTGCGCGCGGCGCTGGCCTCGGCGAATGCGAACAGCCCGAAAGGCGCGATCGAGTTCAAAGGCACGCGCATCCAGCTCTACACCAACGACCAGGCGAGCAAGGCCGCGCAGTACAAGGACCTCGTGGTCGCGTACCGCAACGGTGCGGCGGTGAAGCTCTCGGACGTCGGCGAGGTGGTCGATTCCGTGGAAGACCTGCGCAATCTCGGCCTCATCAACAACAAGCGCGCGGTGCTGGTGATCCTGTATCGCCAGCCGGGCGCGAACATCATCGACACCATCGACCGCGTCAAGGCGATGCTGCCGCAATTGCAGGCCGCATTGCCCGCCGACGTGCAGATCACGCCGACCGCCGACCGCTCCACCACCATCCGCGCGTCGCTGCACGACACCGAGGCCACCCTCGTGATCGCGGTGGCGCTGGTCGTGATGGTCGTGTTCCTGTTCCTGCGCAACTGGCGCGCGACGCTGATCCCAAGCGTGGCCGTGCCCATCTCGATCATCGGCACGTTCGCGGCCATGTACCTGCTGGGCTTCTCGCTCGACAACCTCTCGCTGATGGCGCTGACCATCGCGACCGGCTTCGTCGTCGACGACGCCATCGTCGTGCTGGAGAACATCACGCGGCATGTCGAGAAAGGCGTGCCGCGCATGCAGGCCGCGATCATCGGCGCGCGCGAAGTCGGCTTCACGGTGGTGTCGATCAGCGTGTCGCTGGTGGCGGTGTTCCTGCCCATCCTGCTGATGGGCGGCATCATCGGGCGGCTGTTTCGCGAGTTCGCGCTGACGCTGTCGCTCGCCATTGCGGTGTCGCTGGTGGTGTCGCTCACCGTCACGCCGATGATGTGCTCGCGCCTGCTCGAAGAACCGGGCGAGCGCCGCCAGGAAGGCCGCATCGCGCAATGGCTCGAACGCCAGTTCCAGCGCCTGCAGGGCGGCTATACGCGCACGCTGGACTGGTCGCTCGCGCATCCGCTGCTGATCCTGATGACGCTGTTCGCCACCGTGCTCCTCAACGTGTTCCTCTACGTGATCGTGCCGAAGGGCTTCTTTCCGCAGCAGGACACGGGACGCATCATCGGCGGCATCCAGGCGGACCAGAGCACGTCGTTCCAGGCCATGAAAGGCAAGTTCTCGCAGATGATGAAGATCGTCGAGGCCGATCCGGCGGTGGACAGCGTGGCCGGCTTCACGGGCGGGCGCTCGACCAACAGCGGCTTCATGTTCATCTCGCTCAAGCCGAAGAGCGAGCGCAAGGTCTCCGCCGATCAGGTCATCAACCGCCTGCGTGCGCCGCTCGGCGATGTCGCGGGCGCGCGCACCTTCCTGCAGGCGGTGCAGGACATTCGCGTGGGCGGGCGGCAATCCAACGCGCAGTACCAGTTCACGCTGCTGTCGGACACGACCGCCGATCTCTACAAGTGGGGGCCGATTCTCACCGACGCGCTGCAGAAGCGCCCCGAACTCGCCGACGTCAATTCCGACCAGCAGCAGGGCGGACTCGAGTCGATGGTCACGTTCGACCGTTCCACGGCCGCGCGGCTCGGCATCAAGCCGGCGCAGATCGACAACACGCTGTATGACGCATTCGGCCAGCGCCAGGTCTCGACCATCTACAACCCGCTGTCGCAGTACCACGTGGTCATGGAGCTCGCGCCGAAATACTGGCAGGACCCGGAGATGCTCAAGCAGATCTGGATCAGCACGTCGGGCGGCACGGCAAGCGGTTCGTCGTCGACGCAATCCACCACCACGTCCAGCACCACCTCCACGGCCTCAACCTCGGCCACCGGGTCGACCGGCGCGGGCGGCGCTTCCACCAGCGCGACGGACACCAGCGCGGCGCTCGCGCTGGCCGCGGTGAAGAACTCGGCGACCAACGCAATCGCCGCCACTGGCAAGAGCGGCTCGTCGTCGGGCGCGGCGGTGTCCACGTCGAAGGAAACCATGGTGCCGCTGTCGGCCATCGCGAAGTTCGGACCGGGCAACACGCCGCTGTCAGTGAATCACCAGAGCCAGTTCGTCGCCTCGACCATCTCTTTCAACCTGCCGCCCGGCAAGTCGCTCTCCGACGCCACCGCCGCGATCTACGAAACCATGGCCGAGATCGGCGTGCCGCAGACGATCCACGGCAGTTTCCAGGGCACGGCGCAGGCGTTCCAGCAGTCGGTCAGCACGCTGCCCATCCTGATCCTCACGGCGCTCGCCGCGGTGTATATCGTGCTCGGCATGCTGTACGAGAGCTATATCCATCCGATCACGATTCTCTCGACGCTGCCCTCCGCGGGCATCGGCGCGCTGCTCGCGCTGCTGCTCTTCAAGACGGAGTTCAGCATCATCGCCTTCATCGCGGTGATCCTGCTGATCGGCATCGTGAAGAAGAACGCGATCATGATGGTCGATTTCGCGATCGAGGCCACGCGCCACGGCGCGGCCACGCCGCGCGACGCGATCCGCGAGGCGTGCCTGCTGCGCTTCCGCCCGATCATGATGACGACCGCCGCCGCCCTGCTCGGCGCGCTGCCGCTCGCCTTCGGCACCGGCGAGGGTTCGGAGATGCGCGCGCCGCTCGGCATCGCGATTGTCGGCGGGCTGATCGTCAGCCAGATGCTGACGCTCTACACCACGCCGGTCGTCTATCTCTACATGGACCGCTTCCGCATCCGCGCGGAAGCCCGGCGTGCACGCCGCCAGGGCCGTGCGCGTCCGGCGGGCGCAGCGGAATGACGCGCGGGCGGCATGCTTCCTTCCGTGGGTGGCGTGTCGACCCTGAGCGCATCGCTCACTCTCCAAGCATCAAACGAAGCCGCTCGCGTAGTCGCGCCCGCGCCTCGATGCCTTCCCAGACGTCGGCACGCACGGAATAGTTGGACGCGATGTGCGTTTGCGGCAGTTCGGCGATGCTCCCCGTCTTCGGATCACGCACGATCCAGTAAGCGCGGCGGCCGCCGAGCGTGCGCACTTCCAGCATGTTGTCGCCGACGCCGAAAGCATAGAAGCCGTCCCTGAAGAGGAAGGCCGCATTGTTCCGTTCCAGCCACTGGATGGTGCCGGCCACATCCTGATGCCGGTGATTCATCCAGTCGAGAAACCCGCCCTTGATGCCGAGCGTCGGAATGTGGGTCACGAAATGCGTCGTGCCGGGAGGCAAGAGCGACTCCGGACGCTGGTCGAAGCGGTACAGCTCCTCGCTGGTTCCAGTGTCGCGGGCATAGTTGTACGAGTTCCGGTTCGAGGCGGGCGGCGTCACCGGCACGCCGCCTTCGCCGGTCAGTTTCCACGTCGAGCGGGCTCCTTCGAACGCCGTGGTGACGAAGGGCACATAGACGGTGTGACCCACGGTCAGGTACTTGCCGTCTTCGACATGCACCAGGCGTCCGTTGTCGTAACGGAAGACGCCGTTGAGGCTCGGTGACGATGGCACGGAGCCGACATACACGTAGCCATCCGAACCGACCCGCAAGGTCTTGTTCCAGTCGCGCGGATAGTGGAATCGCCCGTCCGACCCCATGACGAACTGCTTGGTGTTGCCGGGGTACTGGGTGCTCGCGCGATAGGTCCAGTTCACATAGACATTGTCCGACGCGTCCGCGTAGAGGATGGCCGGATGATCCGCGCCGCCGCCGTACGCGTGCAACGTCATCGGTCCTCGATATTCCTCGTGCGCGGCCTGTCTGCGGCTGGCGTCGTCGAGCCGCTGGACGGCATCGCCGTAGAATTCGGCCTGGGTGAGGTTGGGATTCTCCTTCGGCGTGTACCCGACCACCTTGCCGTCGCGCACGGCGGGCACGACGAACGGTTTGTACGCAAGCTCCTGCCACGCCTTCGAATTCAGCGGAAAGCGCGCGAGCTGCGGTTGCGCGCCGGCGCTTCGCTGCGTCCCGTACACGTCCCATCGGTATGCCGGATTGTCCTTGAAACTGGACGCGACGCCGTCCTTGATCTCCCACCATCCGATGACCTGCGTCGCGTCGATGGTTCCCATCGCCGCGAACTCGTGATTGTCCGGCGCCACGGCGTGAGGACCCAGCGTGGCATTGACGTCCACGAGGTTGGGACCAGGCGAGATCGCGTAGACGAAGCCGCTCCGCGCCTCATGCTCGAGACGGTCGAGCGCGATGCCGGGACTCGCGAACGTAGCCAGATAACCGGCGCTGTCCGGGTCGCGCTTGCCCGCTCCGACATCGAAGTCGTGCGTGACCAGATTGACGTCCTTGAGCGACGTCGTGAGCACGTGAAAGCCGCCTTCCGCACTCATCTCGAAAGGCGTCACCGTCGACGGCCTGAACAGGAAATCAGGCTCGCTGTAGCGCGTCGGGCGTTCTGCCGCGCGCTTGAAATCCGCGTGCGGATAGGAGCGGGAAGGCGAGTCGACCGCGGTGGCGACCGGCGGCGGCAGGTCCGCCACCGGCACGACCGGAAACGAGAGATTGAGCGCGTCGTGCGGATTGGAGAGCGCGGCGTGCCCCCCCTGCATGCTGCCGTCGTCCTCCGCGTACCACGTCGTCTCGGCATCCCTCACGCCACCTTCCGTATGACGCCCCGACAGAAACGCCCGCCGCACGGCCGACGTCATGTGTTCGAAGTCCGCGTACTCGAACAAGCCGTAGTCGGGTGCCAGGAGTTCGTAACGGTCGCTGCGGAAGTTGCTGCCCGGCGCGATTCTCCGGATCAGGAGCGGATCGCTGTAGGCGAAGCCGCTGGCCGACCCGTCCGCGGGCGGCGACCGTCGCCCCATATCGATCACGACCATGGTGTTGCGCGAACCGTTCGTCGCGCTGTCGCCGAAGTAGTTCGAGCCGAAGTTCGTCGCCAGGTTGTCGATCAGGTGTTCCGCGCTGCCCATTCCGCTCTCGCCGGCATGCCGGATGTAGCGCGCCACGTCCACGGACGACGCCGACGGCGTGTTGCCGTGCCGCAGGCGCAGGGTGTCGATCAGTTGCAGGCGGCGCGCCTGATCGGGCGCGCGCGGGTCGAGCGGCTCCAGTGCGCTGCGGAAATCCGGCGTCGCGTAATCGCCGACCATCCGCAACGCAAAGGACACCAGTGCCTCGTTGCGATCGACGCCCGCAAGCGGCCAGCGCGCGCCTTCGAAGATGGCGGCGGGTGTCATCGGATAGGGCCGAAGCGCGGTGTCCGCGTATAGCTGATAGTCGTAGTCCGACTCCGGCGGATTGGAGCCCGGCGTGCCCGGACGGGAGGCGAGCACGGGCACGGGCACGGGCGCGGGCGTGGGCGCGGGATCGGATCCGCCCGGCCCATTTCGCGAATAGACCTGCATCTGCACCGGCGACGCGCGCCACTCGGTGCCGGAAAACGCGACATCGAGATAGCCTTCGAGCGAGCGCTGCATGTCGATCCGGCTGCCGTACCGGAAGGCGCCGTTGTTGGGGTCGAAGATGGTCCAGTTGTCGCTGTCCCCATGTTGCACGAGCAGCGCATGCCCCCGTTCCTGCAGGGTGCCGGACGCCTCCATGCCGATCTGCAGGTACGCCATGTCGGCCGGTTGCATCAGCGCGAAATCTTCGCGTATGGCGCGCAGCCGGTCGGAGGTCGCCGCATACCGCGCTCTGAGGTTGTTGGGGACGAGCGGCGTGTAGTGGCTGAAACCGAGCCGGTACGCGTTGGTCTGGAATTTCTCGACATGCTCGCAGAAGTCACGGTGCGCGAATGAGTTCGAATCGGCGTCGGCGTCGAGGCGCATGTTCTGGACCGCCGAGAACAGGGTCCGCTCCGGCAGTTGCGCGCCTCGGTCCACGCGCCGCATCGCTTCGAGGACGATGCCGTCGCACGCGCCCGTCTCCGGATAGCCGCACTTCCTGCGATAGTCGGCCTGATCGAACTTGACGCAATCCGTGGCTCTCGCCCGGAGCCGCTCACCGCCGCGCCGCTCGCGAAAAATATCCGTACTGGGCGTGCCCTGGCAGGCGCCGCGCTCCACGCGCGAGTGCGCATCTTCGGTTGCGGCGGCGCTGGAAGGCAGGGAGTCGGCTTCGACATCGGCGCGCGGCAGCGGCGGCGTGGCGGCCGGCGCGACGTCGTCCTCGCGCTGGCTTGCCTGGAGTTGGGACGCGGTCGACTGAACCGGCTGATCGATCTTGTCCGGCTCGGCGGTCTTGTTCGCTGCGTTCGCTTCGTTCGTTTCTTTCGATTCGTCCGCCGGCGTTCCCGCTTCATTGGCCGACGCAGCCGAACCGGCATCCGCAGACTCGCGCGCATCGGCCGAATCGGTCGCGTTCTGAGGACTGTCGCGCGGCTCCGGCGCTGCGCCTTGCGCGTCCGACGTCTCTGCGCGCGGCGACGCATCCGGTTCGGCAGCCGCAAACGACCCGGCGCCCGGGCTGGCGCCGCTGACACGGGAAACGCCCATCACTTTCTCCCAGGCAACGCGAGGGAGCGCTTCGGATCGTCAGGCAGGTTGTGCATCAGGGCCGACAGCGCTCAAGGAACTGCTGGCCGAGTGTAGACGCCGCGCACCCGCCGCACGCGCTAACCCTGCATCACACAGCAGGACCGCGTCACTGCACGCCCACGAGCCGGTAGCCGACGCCCGTCTCGGTCACGATGTGCTCGGGTTGCGCCGGATCGCGTTCGAGCTTCTGACGCAGATGCGCCATGTAGATGCGCAGATAGTGGGGGCTCTCCACATGCGACGGTCCCCACACGTCGAGCAGCAACTGCCGATGCGTCAGCACGCGGCCCGCATGCCGCACGAGCGCCGCGAGCAGGCGGTATTCGAGCGGCGTCAGATGCACGCTCTCGCCATTGCGGGTCACGCGCCGCATCGCGAGATCGACGCTCACGTCGCCGAAGCTGACCGCCGGCGTTTCGCTGGCCGGCGCCTGATTGCGCCGCCGCAGATGGGCACGGATCCGCGCCAGCAGTTCGGAGACGCCGAAGGGTTTGGTGAGGTAATCGTCGGCGCCGGCATCGAGCGCGGCAACCTTCTGCTCTTCCTGCGTGCGCGCCGACAGCACGATCACCGGCAGCCCGCTCCAGCCGCGCAGTTCGCGGATCACGTCGATGCCGTCGACATCCGGCAAGCCGAGGTCGACGATTACGAGGTCGGGCTTGCGCGTCGCCGCCTCGACGAGCCCTTGCTGCCCGCTGAGCGCTTCGTGCACGGTCATGCCCTGCGCCTCCAGCGAGACGCGCACGAAGCGGCGGATCTGTTTGTCGTCTTCGATCAGGACGACGGTCGGGGACGGCTCGTTCATGTTTCAGTCGTTCATGGTGTTCACGAACCGTCCCGCGCCCGCATCAGGGAAGCAGAATGGTCGAACCGGTGGTGCGGCGCGCCTCGAGGTCTTCGTGCGCGCGGCCCGCCTCCGCCAGCGCATAACGCTGGCGCACGTTGGTCTTCACCTTGCCCGAAGCGACCACGTCGAACAGTTCCGCCGCCATGGTGTCGAGATCGCTGCGTTTGGCGATATAGCTGAAGAGCGTCGGACGCGTGAAAAAGAGCGAGCCCCGTCCGGCGAACTCGGACGAATCGATCGGCGGCAACGGTCCCGACGAATTGCCGAAGCTCACGAACAGGCCCAGCGGCGCGAGGCAGTCGAGCGAGGCGATATACGTGTCCTTGCCGATCGAGTCGTAGACCACCGGCACGCCCGCGCCGTTGGTGATCTCGCGCACGCGCTGCGTGAAGTTGTCGCGGGTGTAGACGATCGGATGGTCGCAGCCGTGCGCCTTCGCGAGTTCGGCCTTCTCGTCCGACCCCACGGTGCCGATCACCGTCGCGCCCAGCGCCTTGGCCCACTGGCACGCGATCATGCCGACGCCGCCCGCCGCCGCGTGGATCAGCACGGTATCGCCCGGCTTCACGCGATAGGTCCGGCGCAGCAGATACTGCGCGGTCAGTCCTTGCAGCATGATCGACGCGGCGTCTTCATAGCCGATCGCATCCGGCAGCTTGACGACGTAGTCCGCCGCCATCACGCGCTCTTCGGCATACGCGCCCGGCGGACGCGACGCGTAGGCCACGCGGTCGCCCGGCTTGAACTGCGTGACGCCCTCGCCCACCGCCGTGACCTCGCCCGCGCCTTCCATGCCGAGCCCGCCGGGCAGCGGCATCGGATAGAGGCCGGTGCGGAAATACACGTCGATGAAATTCAGCCCCACCGCATGATGCCTGACGCGGATCTCGCCCTTGCCCGGCGCGCCCACCTCCACGTCGACCCACTTCATCACTTCCGGGCCGCCTGCCTTGTCGAATCGGATTGCCTTGGTCATCGCTCGTTCACCTCCGTCACGTGTCGGGTTCAGGACGCCCGCGCGAAGCGCAGGCGCAAGTCGTCGAGCAGCATGCGCGCCGTCGCGATGTTGGTCGCGCACGGCACGTTGTGCACGTCGCAGGCGCGCACCAGCGCGTTGATGTCCGGCTCGTGGGGCTGCGGCGTCATCGGGTCGCGCAGGAAGATCACCATGTCGACGCGCCCTTCGGCCAGTTCCGCGCCGATCTGCAGGTCGCCGCCGTGCGGGCCGGACAGCTTGCGCTCGACCTCGAGCCCGTGCGCCGCCGCGATGCGGCCGCCCGTCGTGCCCGTGGCCACGAGGCTGCATTGCGCGAGCGTGGCGGCGAACTCGCCCGCCAGCGTGACGATGTCGTCCTTCTTCATGTCGTGCGCGATCAGCGCGACGCGTGTGCTCATGTGCTCCATCCTCCTGTCGTTGTCGTTATGGTGTTGCTGATGTTTCAGTAAGTGCCCGGATACGCGCCGCCGTCGATCAGCAGGTTCTGTCCGGTGATGTAGCCCGCATGCACGCTGCACAGGAACGCACAGGCGCGGCCGAATTCCTCCGGCGTGCCGAAGCGTCCGGCCGGCAAACTCTCGGCGCGGCGCGCGCGGATGTCGTCGATGGAGACGTTCTGCGCCTTGGCCTGCGCTTCCATCGTCACGCCGATGCGATCCGTGTCGAACGTGCCCGGCAGCAGGTTGTTGATGGTGACGCCCGTCGCGGCGACCTTGCGCGCCACCCCGGCAACGAAGCCGGTCAGCCCCGAACGCGCGCCGTTCGACAGACCGAGCACATCGATCGGCGCCTTCACCGAGGAACTCGTGATGTTCACGATGCGCCCGAAGCCGCGCTCGATCATCCCGTCGATGGTTGCCTTCATCAGTTCGATCGGCGTCAGCATGTTGCCTTCCAGCGCCTTGATCCACATCTCGTGCGTGAAGGTGCGGAAGTCGCCCGGCGGCGGTCCGCCCGCGTTGTTCACCAGGATGTCCGGCGCGGGGCAGGCGGCGAGCGCGGCGGCGTGGCCGGCGGGCGTCGTGATGTCGCCCGCGACCGTCTTCACGTCCACGCCGTATTGCGCGCGAATGTGCGCGGCCGTCGCTTCGAGCGTCTCCGCGGTGCGCGCGGTGATCACCAGGTTGACGCCCTCGGCGGCGAGCGCTTCCGCGCAGCCGCGTCCCAGTCCCTTGCTCGCCGCGCACACGAGCGCCGTACGCCCTGCGATTCCCATGTCCATCGTGCTGTTCTCCGTGATCGTTCGGCAGACGAGGCGGACGCCGACTGCGTCCCGCCCTCGCCGCCCGGGTTCATCCATCGCGCAATTCTAGAAGAATCGGGGCGGCAACGTCGGCGCCTGCTTCGGCGCAGCCATTCGACGGCGCGCGATTCTTCTTAGGCTCGGGCGGCCTTTTCGGTAAACTGTCGCCACTGTCCGCGCGAGGCGCACCCGACGTCACAACGCTTCGACATCGCGCCGGACCCGCCGTTGCGCCCGGGCGCAACCCGGCAGCCCATCACACGAGCAGGACGCGCAGCACGCGCGAGACCCATGACACAAGACAGCCGCTTTCCCAATCTCTTCATCCTCGATCACCCGCTGATCCAGCACAAGCTCACGCACATGCGCGACAAGGACACGTCCACGCGCACCTTCCGCGAACTGCTGCGGGAAATCACGCTGCTGATGGGCTATGAAATCACCCGCAACCTGCCGCTGACGACCAAGCGCGTGGCCACGCCGCTCGTCGAGATCGACGCGCCGGTGATCGCCGGCAAGAAACTCGCCATCGTGCCCGTGCTGCGGGCGGGCATCGGCATGTCGGACGGCTTGCTGGACCTGGTGCCGTCGGCGCGCGTCGGCCATATCGGCGTGTATCGCGCGGACGATCACCGCCCGGTCGAATACCTCGTGCGCCTGCCGCCGGATCTGGAGGAGCGCGTCTTCATCCTGTGCGATCCGATGGTCGCCACCGGCTATTCGGCGGTTCACGCCGTCGACGTGATGAAGCGCCGCAAGGTGCAGAGCGAGAACATTGTGTTCGTCGCGCTGGTCGCGGCGCCCGAAGGCGTGCAGGTGTTCCAGGACGCGCATCCGGATGTCAAGCTGTACGTCGCCTCGCTCGATTCGCATCTGAACGACCACGCGTACATCGTCCCCGGCCTGGGTGACGCCGGGGATCGCCTGTTCGGCACGAAGAACTGAGTTTTCCCCAGATCGCGTCTGATCCCGCAAACCGCCGCGCGCCTTCCGCGCGGCGGTTTGCGTATCCGAACGAATTTGCGTTTTTTCATCGCGTATCGCCGGGATTTGGTGCAGTTTCGGTCCGCTTTCCGGGTTTGGTTCGCGCGCATGGGTACTGGGGACGGGTGCCTCCATGCTAAAATTTCGGTCTGTTCCCGATCGGGTCGGCAGCACCGGACAACGCCTCGGCGGTCCACGCGCCATTCCGTCACACGCCCATACCGGAACGCACCGGCCAACGGCACGGAACCACACATTCAGCACGACAGCACACTAGGCGCCGGAGCCAAGCCCGCGCGCGATGGAGAAAGGTAATGGCGGGTCATTCGAAATGGGCCAACATCAAGCATAAGAAAGCCGCGGCCGATGCAAAGAAAGGCAAGGTCTGGACACGCCTCATCAAGGAAATCCAGGTTGCGGCGCGCATGGGCGGCGGCGAGGTCGATTCGAACCCGCGCCTGCGTCTGGCCATCGACAAGGCCTACGACGCCAACATGCCGAAGGACAACATCAACCGCGCCATCCAGCGCGGCGTCGGCGGCGTGGACGGCGCCAACTACGAAGAAATCCGTTACGAAGGCTATGGCATCGGCGGCGCGGCGATCATCGTCGACACGATGACGGACAACCGCACGCGCACCGTCGCGGAAGTGCGCCATGCGTTCTCGAAATTCGGCGGCAACATGGGCACGGACGGCTCGGTGTCGTTCATGTTCGATCACGTCGGCCAGTTCCTGTTCGCGCCCGGCACGCCGGAAGACACGCTGATGGACGCCGCGCTCGAAGCCGGCGCCGACGACGTGGTCACGAACGAAGACGGCAGCATCGAGGTCATCTGCCCGCCGAACGATTTCCAGAAGGTGAAGGACGCGCTCGAAGCCGCCGGCTTCAAGGCGGAGCTCGCCGAAGTGACGATGAAACCGCAGACCGAAGTCGAGTTCAGCGGCGACGACGCGGTGAAAATGCAGAAACTGCTCGACGCGCTCGAAAACCTCGACGACGTGCAGGAAGTCCATACCAACGCGGCGATCAACGAGGACTGAGCTTCGGATTGCTGCGGGGCAAGGTGAATGCGCCCTTGCCCGCCGTGCATGGAACGCCTTTCGCTTCGGCATGATGGCCGGAGCAGCGCCGCCGGATGCATGCGGCGCGGCATCGCCCCGAGGAAGGCGCGTGACGCTGCCGTAGTCCGCGCGAGCCGCCTTCGCCACGGGATGCGCGCCGTCTGATGACGAAGCCCGTCGCATCCGCCGCTATCTCTCAAGCTGCTTTTTGCACGTCTTTACCGCTCGTTTTTACGCTTTTAGTCAGGATTTCGGGGATTCACATGAAGTTACTCGTCGTCGGTTCCGGCGGTCGCGAACATGCACTCGCATGGAAGCTTGCGCAATCGCCGCGCGTGCAGATCGTCTATGTGGCGCCGGGCAACGGCGGCACCGCGCAGGACGAGCGTCTGCGCAACATCGACATCACGGACCCGGCGGAACTCGCCGATTTCGTCGAGCGCGAACATGTCGCGTTCACGCTCGTCGGTCCGGAGCAGCCGCTCGCGGCGGGCATCGTCAACCTGTTCCGCTCGCGCGGACTGAAGATCTTCGGGCCGAGCAAGGAAGCCGCGCAGCTCGAAAGCTCGAAGGACTTCGCCAAGGCGTTCATGAAGCGCCACAGCATCCCCACCGCCGAGTACGAAACCTTCTCCGACGCCGCCGCGGCCCACGCCTACATTGATACGAAAGGGGCGCCGATCGTCATCAAGGCCGACGGCCTCGCCGCCGGCAAGGGCGTCGTCGTGGCGATGACGCTGGAAGAAGCGCACGGCGCCGTCGATTCCATGCTCGCCGACAACAAGCTGGGCGATGCCGGCGCGCGCGTCGTGATCGAGGAATTCCTGGCTGGCGAGGAAGCCAGTTTCATCGTGATGGTGGATGGCAAGCACGTGCTGCCGCTCGCCTCCAGCCAGGACCACAAGCGCCTGCTCGACGGCGACCGCGGCCCCAACACGGGCGGCATGGGCGCCTACTCGCCCGCGCCGATCGTCACGCCGCAGCTGCACGCGCGCGTGATGCGCGAGATCATCCAGCCGACGGTGCGCGGCATGGAAAGCGAAGGCATCCGCTTCACAGGCTTCCTGTACGCGGGCCTGATGATCGACGCCAACGGCAACCCGAAGACGCTCGAATTCAACTGCCGCATGGGCGACCCCGAGACGCAGCCGATCATGGCGCGCCTCAAGGGCGACTTTTCGAAGGTCGTGGAAATGGCGATCGACGGCAAGCTCGACGCCGTGGAACTCGACTGGGACCGGCGCACGGCGCTGGGCGTGGTGCTGGCGGCGCACAACTATCCTGAGACGCCGCGCAAGGGCGACCGCATCAACGGCATTCCGGCGGAAAGCGAGCAATCCGTGACTTTCCATGCGGGCACGACGCTCGCCGACGGCAAGCTGACCACCTCCGGCGGACGCGTGCTGTGCGTGGTCGGACTGGCGGATTCCGTGCGCGGCGCGCAATCCGTGGTCTACGATACAGTCAACCAGATTTCCTTCGACGGCATGCAGTACCGTCGGGACATCGGCTATCGCGCGCTGAACCGCAAGCACGACAAGCCGGAAAAGCACGGCTGATACCGGCCTGGCGCGGCCCGTGCCGCACGAGTACGCACGCTGCCGGACCTCGCGTCCGGCAGCGTGCTTTTGAGAGATGCGCGACGGAGGGTGAGCCCCGTCCTTTCATGGCCGCCGAAGCGGCGTAATCCGGCAATCGATGAGTGAAACGAACCGCACCGCACAGACCCACGGCGAATCCGGCACAGCCTGCGACATCGCGGCCGTGCGCGCCTACCTGACGGGCTTGCAGACGCGCATCGCCGACGCGCTCGGCGCGTTCGACGGCACGCCCTTCGGCACCGATGCCTGGACCCGCGAACCCGGCGCGCATCTGCGCGGCGGCGGCGTGACCCGCATCCTGGAAGGCGGCGGATTCTTCGAGCGCGGCGGCATCGGCTTCTCGGACGTGCAAGGCGACGCGCTGCCGCCCTCCGCGAGCGCCGCGCGCCCGCAACTGGCCGGACGCGGCTTCGAGGCACTGGGCGTCTCGCTGGTCATGCATCCGCGCAATCCGCACTGCCCGACCGTGCACATGAACGTGCGCATGCTGACGGCGCTGAAGGCCGGCGAAGCGCCCATCTTCTGGTTCGGCGGCGGCATGGATCTGACGCCGGTCTACGGCTACGAGGACGACGCGCGGCATTTTCACCAGACCTGCCGCGACGCGCTCGATCCGTTCGGCGCGCAGCTGTATCCGCGCTTCAAGACCTGGTGCGACGAGTACTTCTATCTCAAGCATCGCAACGAACAGCGCGGCATCGGCGGGATCTTCTTCGACGATTTCTCCGAACCCGGTTTCGAGGCTTCCTTCGCGATGATGCGCAGCGTCGGCGACGCGTTCCTGAACGCCTATCTGCCGATCATCGAGCGCCGCCGCGATACGCCCTATACCGAACGCGAGCGCGAGTTCCAGGCGTACCGGCGCGGCCGCTATGTCGAATTCAATCTCGTCTTCGACCGCGGCACGCACTTCGGCCTGCAGAGCGGCGGCCGCACCGAGTCGATCCTGCTGTCGATGCCGCCCGAGGCACATTGGCGCTACGACTGGAACGCGGAACCGGGCACGCCCGAGGCCAGGCTCGTGAATGACTTCCTGGTGCGGCGAGAATGGCTGTAACCCCGGCCATGAGCCATGGCACGCCGTGCGCGAAGCGTATCGGACTGCTCGGCGGCACTTTCGATCCCATCCACAACGGGCATCTGGCGCTGGCGCGGCGCTTCGCCGAGGTGCTGCGGCTGACCGAACTCGTGCTGTTGCCGGCGGGTCAGCCGTGGCAGAAGGAAGGCGTGTCGGCGCCTGAGCACAGACTGGCCATGACGCGCGCGGCGGCCCGTTCGCTGTCGATACCCGGCGCGACCGTGACCGTCGCGACCGACGAGATCGATCGCCAGGGCGACACCTATACCGTCGATACCCTGGCGCGCTGGCGGGAACGCGAAGGCCCCGAGGCGTCGATCTCTCTGCTGATGGGCGCGGATCAGCTGGTCAAGCTGAACTCGTGGCATCGGTGGCGCGAGCTGTTCGAGCATGCGCACGTGTGCGTGGAAACGCGCGCCGGCTTCGACGTGGCCACCCTGCCCGCCGAAGTCGCCGCGGAGCTCGAACTGCGCCGCGCCTCGCCCGAAACATTGCAGGCGAGCACGCACGGTCACATGCTCATCGACGAAAGCCTGCTGCTCGACGTGTCCGCCACGGCCATTCGCGAAGCAGCCCGCACGATGCGCGACGCACAGGCGCCGGACCCGTCAGCGGAACAACATGACCGCGCCCGCGCCGAAGTCCCTGAGTCAGTATGGGACTATATTGTTCAACATCACCTGTACCGGACACGGTAAACCCCAATCATGGAAATTCAGAAGCTGCAACGCGCGATCATCGACGGTCTGGAAGACGTCAAGGCGCAGGACATCAAGGTCTTCAACACCACTCACCTGACTTCGCTGTTCGACCGTGTGGTCGTCGCAAGCGGCACGTCGAACCGGCAGACCAAGGCGCTTGCCAACAGCGTGCGCGAGAAGGTCAAGGAAGCGGGCGGCGACATCGTCAGCACGGAAGGCGAAGAGGTCGGCGAATGGGTGCTGGTGGACTGCGGCGACGCGGTCGTGCACATCCTGCAACCGGCGCTGCGCCAGTACTACAACCTCGAGGAAGTCTGGGGCGACAAGCCGGTGCGCGTGAAGCTCCAGAAGCCGAACATGTTCGGCGGCGCGAACGTCACCGCTGACGACGAAGACGAGGACGAAGAAGACGCGAAGCCGGCCGTCAAGCGCGTCGCCCGCAAGCGCGCGTCCTGAGCCTCGCTGTTTCATGAAGCTCGTCATCCTGGCCGTCGGACACAAGATGCCCGACTGGATCACGAAGGGCTTCGACGAGTATGCGAAGCGCATGCCGCCCGAACTGCGCATCGAGCTCAGGGAAATCAAGCCGGAGCAGCGCTCGTCGGGACGCAACGCCGAGAGCGTGATGGCAGCGGAGAAGCAGCGAATCGAAGCCGCGTTGCCGAAGAATGCGCGGATCGTCGCGCTCGACGAGCGCGGCCGCGACTGGACCACGATGCAACTGGCGAACGCCCTGCCCGGCTGGCAGCAGGAGGGCCGCGATGTCGCGTTCGTGATCGGCGGCGCGGACGGGCTCGATCCCGCCGTGAAGTCGCGCGCCGAACTGCTGTTGCGCGTGTCGAGCCTGACCCTGCCGCACGGCATGGTGCGCGTGCTGCTCGCCGAACAGCTTTACCGCGCGTGGAGCATCACGCAGAATCATCCTTATCATCGCGCGTGAGGCGGACCGGCGGTTGAATCTCGAAGGCCGCGCAAGCTCGCGCGCGCACTCTGATCCAACCCGACGATGCCCACCACTTATCCCTTCGTTTATCTCGCCTCCCAAAGCCCGCGTCGCAAGGAGCTGCTTGCCCAGCTCGGCGTGCGCTGCGAATTGTTGCTGCCCCGCCCCGATGAAGACGCCGAAGCGCTCGAAGCCGAACTGCCCGGCGAAGACGCCGCCGCCTATGTCGTGCGCGTGTGTACGCTGAAGGCGCAAGCGGCGCGTGCACGCCTGCTCGCGGGCGGTCATCATGAAGCGCCGATACTGGTCGCCGATACGACCGTGACCATCGATGGCCTCATCCTCGGCAAGCCGCTGCACGAGGAAGACGCCGTGGCGATGCTCGAACGTCTGGCCGGGCGCGAGCATGAAGTGCTGACGGCGCTCGCGGTCGTCGATGCGCACGGCACGCTGCTCGCGCCGGCGCTGTCGCGCTCGACGGTGCGGTTCGCCGCCGCCGACCGTGCTGCGCTGCAACGCTACGCCGCCACCGGCGAGCCGCTCGGCAAGGCCGGCGCCTACGGCATCCAGGGCCGCGCGGCGGAGTTCATCGAGCGAATCGACGGGTCCTATTCGGGTATCATGGGTCTGCCCCTTTTCGAAACCGCAGCACTCTTGCGCGTGGCGCGCGTCGAATTCTAAACAGGCCATGAACGAAGAAATCCTGATCAACGTCACACCGCAGGAATGCCGCGTCGCACTGGTTCAGCAAGGTGCGGTTCAGGAACTTCACGTCGAGCGCACGCTGTCGCGCGGGCGCGTCGGCAACGTCTATCTGGGACGCGTCGTGCGCGTGCTGCCGGGCATGCAGTCGGCATTCATCGACATCGGCCTCGAACGCGCCGCGTTTCTTCATGTCGCCGATATCTGGCATCCGCGCATCGCGGGCGAATCGCATGCGTCCACGCCGCATGTGCCGATCGAGAAGATCGTCTTCGAAGGCCAGTCGCTGATGGTGCAGGTCGTGAAAGACCCGATCGGCACCAAGGGCGCGCGCCTCTCCACGCAGGTGAGCATCGCGGGACGCACGCTGGTTTATCTGCCGCAGGAGCCGCATATCGGCATCTCGCAGAAGATCGAGAGCGAAGCGGAGCGCGAGGCCGTGCGCGCGCGTCTCACGGCCGTGTTGCCCGCCGACGAGAAAGGCGGCTATATCGTGCGGACCATCGCCGAGGATGCGACGAGCGAGGAACTGGCCGCCGACGTCGCCTATCTGCGCAAGACCTGGGCGACCATCGTCGCGCAGGCGCAGCGCGTGCCGCCCACCACGCTGCTGTATCAGGATCTGAATCTGTCCCAGCGCGTGCTGCGCGATTTCGTCAACGACGAAACCACGCGTATCCAGGTCGATTCACGCGAAACCTATCAGATGCTCGCGGACTTCGCGGCCGAGTTCACGCCGGCGGTGGCGTCGCGCCTGCATCACTACACGGGCGAGCGGCCGCTCTTCGATCTGTACAACATCGAGGCGGAGATCCAGCGTGCGTTGTCGCGGCGCGTGGACCTGAAGTCGGGCGGCTATCTGATGATCGACCAGACCGAGGCGATGACGACCATCGACGTCAACACGGGCGGTTATGTCGGCGCGCGCAATTTCGACGACACCATTTTCAAGACCAATCTCGAAGCCGCGCATACCATCGCGCGGCAACTGCGGTTGAGAAATCTCGGCGGGATCATCATCATCGACTTCATCGACATGGAGAATGTCGAGCATCGGGATCAGGTGCTGGGCGAGCTGAAGAAGGCCTTGTCGCGCGATCGCACGCGGGTGACGGTCAATGGGTTCTCGCAGCTCGGGCTGGTGGAAATGACACGCAAGCGCACGCGCGAATCGCTCGCGCATGTGCTGTGCGAGCCGTGTCCAGTGTGTCAGGGCAAGGGACAGGTCAAGACGCCGCGCACGGTGTGTTACGACGTGCTGCGCGAGATCATGCGCGAGTCGCGGCAGTTCAATCCGAGAGAGTTTCGGGTGGTGGCTTCGCAGCAGGTCATCGACCTGTTTCTCGAAGAAGAATCGCAGCATCTGGCGATGCTGATGGATTTCATCGGCAAGCCGGTGTCGTTGCAGGTGGAGAGTAATTTGTCGCAGGAACAATATGACATTGTGTTGATGTGAAGCTCTCAAACAAAGGAGACTCCATGAAGACAATCATCACCGCGCTGATCAGCGCATCCCTGATCGTTCCTGTCATTGCTGAAGCGCGCGGCGGTCGCTACGCCGGCGGCCATGGTTCGTCGCACAAGGGCGGCCAGTACAAGAACTCGCGCACGGGGAATCACTACGAGAAGCGGCGGTAAGCACCTGGGATGGCGCCTCAGGCGCGACGCATCACTAGTCGGCCTTCCAAACAGAGGAGCGGACATAAGGCGGCATGTCGCTAATGACAACCTGAACGCATGTCAATCTCACATCGAGCCCGACATTCGGCAGCAGATCAAGCTTGATCAACCCGTCCACGCGCGACAACGTCATCTCCATGATCGTCGCTTCTTCGAGCATGGCGTCGACATCGATCTCCGATTGCCGCACATCGAGACAATCGATCACGACCATTCGATCCACGCGCCCGTTGGTAGGCGGCGGCCCATAGCAGTTGTGAAGCACTTCCAGCCGCACGTCCACCATGGTCCGCATGAGCCCGTGCGTTAAATCCTGACCATCCAGCCCGGTGGAAGTCTTGCGCAGCCGTCTCATGCACAACGAACGCACTGCAGAATCATGGAAAGACGAATAGCCGCCCAGATGCGTCACCAACGCTTCAGCGTTCGTCGCCAGCTCCCAACCCCAGGTCCGGTCTTCAACGCGACCGCTGCTCAATGCGCCGCCACGATCAACCGCCAGCGAATCTCCTCCCAGCTCGGATGCTGATGATGATTCTGCGGCGGCAGCGGATGCCCTTCGGTGGACACGGCATTGTGACCGCACGTTTCGCATCGATAGATGCCGGAAAACGGCGTCGCGTGTCCAGGTTCGTAGACCGCCCCGAATGCCGCGTGGTCGCTCTGATCGAGATACTGAGGGAACCGGTAATAAGCCATAGGATTGATCCGACTCGTGCAAAAGCCGTCATCATCCCGTTTGCCGCGTCGCGTGTGAACGCGATATTTCTTATGTTTCTACGCAGCAAATTTCCACGCTCATCCCACCCCCAATCAAGCCGCCTGCTGCTGATACTGGATCCGGTGCAGGTGCGCATACAAGCCATCCTTGCGCAGCAATTCGGCATGACTGCCCTGCTCGGCAATGCGCCCCGCCTCCATCACGAGAATGCGGTCCGCACGCTCGATGGTCGACAGCCGATGCGCGATCACCAGCGTCGTGCGCCCCTTCATCAGCGTCTCGAGCGCCGACTGCACATGCCGCTCCGATTCCGAATCCAGCGCCGACGTCGCCTCGTCGAGAATCAGGATCGGCGCGTCCTTGTAGATGGCGCGCGCAATCGCCAGACGCTGACGCTGTCCACCCGACAAGCGCATGCCATTGCCGCCGATCAAGGTATCGATTCCGTCCGGCAACGCATTGACCACGTCCGCGAGATTGGCCGCCGTCAGCGCCGACATCACCCGGTCGCGATCCGGCGTCTGTCCGTACGCGACGTTCGCCGCGATCGTGTCGTTGAAGAGCACGACATCCTGGCTGACCATCGCGAGCTGGCCGCGCAGGTCGTGCAGCTTGTATTCGGAGAGCGGCACGCCGTCGACGAGCACCTGTCCGCCGCGCGGATCGAAGAAGCGCGGCAACAGGTTCACGAGCGTCGTCTTGCCGCTGCCCGACGGACCCGCCAGCGCCACCATCTCGCCCGGCGCGACCTTGAACGACACGCGGTCGAGCGTTGGCCGGTCCGCCGAGCCATACGCGAAGGTCACGTCGCGAAACTCCACTTCGCCGCGCGCGCGCTCGAGCGGCTTGCCGCCGCCCGCGGGTTCGGCCGGCTCGTCGATCAGCCCGAAAATCAGCTCCGCCGCGGTCATGCCGCGCTGCAACGGCTGATTGATGTCGATCAGATGCTTGAGCGGCGAGATCACGAGCAGCATCGACGTGACGAAGGCCACGAAGCCGCCCACCGTCGTCTGGTCGCTCGCCGACTGCACCACCGCGATGGTGATGACAATGGCGAGGGCAATGGACGCGAGGAACTGCGTCAGCGGCTGCGCGAGTCCGCCGGACACCTGCATGCGCATGGCATAGCCGCGCAGACGATGGCTCATCTCGGTGAAGCGGCCGATCTCATACGGCTCGCCGTTATGCACCTTAACGACCTTGTAGCCGCCGACCGTCTCCTCGACGATATACGAGAGTTCGTTGGTGAGCGTCTGATGCTCGCGATTCAGGCGGCGCAGACGCCGGTTGATCTTGCTGACGAGCCAGCCGATGGCCGGCAGAATCACCGCGACGATCAGCGTCAGGCGCCAGTTCAGGATGAACAGATAGCCGAGCAGGAACACGACCGTCAGCGAATCGCGCACCAGGGTCACGACGACGCTCGACAGCACGCTCAGGATCTGGTTCACCTCGAAGACGACGGCGTTGATGATCGTGCTCGCCGTCTCGCGCTGAAAGAAGCCTGCGCTGGTGTGGATCATGCGGTTGAACATTTCGAGCCGCAGCTGCAGCAGGATCTTGTTCGTCACATAGGAGAGGAAGTAGCCCGACGCATACTGCGCCGAGCCGCGCACGAGCGCGAGGCCGATCACGGCAGCCGGCACGAGCCATTTCGCGTGGTCGCTGCCCTTCGAACCGAAGCCGTGATCGAGCAGCGGCTTGAGCAGCATCGGGATGCCGGCCTCGCTCGCCGCGACGATGCCCATCGTCAGCAGGCCCAGCAGCACCATGCCCATCAGCGGGCGGATATACGGCCATAGCCGTTTCATGACTGCCGCCGGCGACGAACTTTCCGTGCCGCCGATCGGCTTGCGCAAACTTGCTTGCTTGTTCAAGAGCGTATCTCCACTTCGCCCGGCGGCTGACTTGTCCTGCCGCGCGGCGCGTGTTGGTGTCTGGTGTAGGTGGCTGTGAGCGATGGCCGGCCGGATGCCGCTCAACCCGCTCAACCGATGGGACCGCGTCCCGGTTTCCCCCGCGGCTCGCGCGTATCGTGCGTGATGACCGCGAGCAGCACGGCCCAGATGAGCGCGATGAGTGCGGTGCTCATCACCACCGTGAACACGTCGATGCTCAAACCGAAGATGATAACCGACCCCGACACGGCCATTCCGCAGTAAGCGGCCGTCGATACATCGCGGTGCGGCGATCTCCTGTAGCGCACGAAGTACACCAGCGGCCCGGCATACAGCAAACCCAGGCACACGACGCCCAGCGCGCCCAGTTCCGCGATGGTCGAGAAGAATTCGCTGTGAGCCCGCTGGTTGACGATATAGGCCGGCACTTCGCCCTGCTTCGCCAGATCGCGCAACGACGACTCCAAATGCCCCTTGCCGACGCCCGTCAGCGGATGCGCTTCGAACAGGTGAATCGACGCGCGCCACAGCAACAGACGCGCGCCGATCGAACTGTAGGCGGTCGAGCCTTCCGCCAGTTGCGTGACATCGGACTGCGTGGCCAGGACGCGCTCGCGGCCCAGCGGCGACGCGAACAGCGCGGCCATCGCCAGCACCACGACCAGCAGCGCAACGAGCCAGTGCTTTGCGTGCTTCACCCAGCCGAAATTCAGCGAGCACAGCGCGAGAAACAGCGGAATCGCCAGCCAGCCGCCGCGCGTGCCCGACAGATAGGACGCGTAGACGCCGCCCGCCAGCCCCAGCAGCTTCACCGCGATACCCAGACGCCGGGCGAGCGCATTCGGATAGTCGTCCCAGCGGATCGTCATCGCCGAAAGGAAGCCGAGCAGCAGCGCGGTGTTGCCGTAGGGAATCGGATTGGTGAAGGTGTTGCCGAGCCGGTTGATGTCGTTGACCGTCATGTGGATGCTGCTGTCCACGGCCCACGCGCCCGCGCCGATCGCACCGAGCGCGCAGCCCCAGCCGAACGCCTTCAGATGCCGGATGGGCAGGTTCACGAGCAGGAGAAAGATGGGCAGGCTCAGCGTGAAGCGCGACATGCCGTCGAATTCGCGCGGCAGGAAGTAGCCGTCCGTCGCCTGCTGCAGCGGCAGGTAGACCATGAAGCCCAGCATGGCCACGGTGTACCAGGGATAGGCCCTGACGAGCAGGCTGCCCTTGAGCCGGAAGGCGCGGCTGAAGCCTGCGAAGAGCGCGATGGCAAGCAGCACGAAAAAGCAATAACCGGTTCCACCCCGTACGACGAGCGTGCTCGCGGGCGCCAGCAACACCATGCTGGCAATGACGTAACGAAGATTTTTTTCCAAATCGTGAACCTGACAGGGGTGGACCGGCCGGCGGCGGTCGCGCATCCCAAAAACCCGCGTTATTATAGCCGCTGGCGCCTGGCACGCTCTTCGCTCAGAAGCTGCTCGAGGAACTTTGAAGCCATAGCCGGCAAGGCGCTCCAGCCATCCACGCGTTGTGAAACTGAAATGCCAGCGACACCTCAAGACACTCCGGGCGCGCCGCTCGCAAGTTTCCTGCTCATCACCTTCAATCAGCAGAATACCGTCGCCGATGCGATCCGCGGCGCCCTCGCGCAGACCTGGTCGCCGCTCGAAATCCTCATCTCCGACGACGCCTCCAGCGACGCCACCTTCGCCGCCGCCGAGCAATGCGTGCGCGATTATCGCGGTCCGCACGTCGTGCGGCTGTATCGCAACGAGAAGAATCTCGGCATCAGCGCGCATCTGAGCGCGCTGGCCGCGCGCGCCGCGGGCGAGATGCTGTTCATCGCGGCCGGCGACGACATCTCGCGGCCCGAACGGGTCGAGCGCGTGATGCGCGTGTGGCTCGACAGCGGCCGGCGCTACGACCTGATCGCCACCGACCTGCAGGACCTCGACGCCGCAGGCCAGACCCACGACGTGCTGCGCGTCACCGACCTCGACGGCTATCGCAGCTTCGAGGCGTGGTCGGGCAAGCGGCCGCATCTGGTCGGCGCGGCGCACGCCTGGGCGCGGCGGCTGTTCGACGCGTTCGGTCCGATCGCGCCCGGCATCTACGGCGAGGATCAGATCATGGCGTTCCGCGCCATCATGAGCCAGGGCGCGCACACGCTGCACGAGCCGCTCGTGCTGTACCGGCGCGGCGGCCTCTCCAGCAAGCGGCGCTTCCGGACGCCGGCGGATTTCGTCGCGCGCATCCGGCTGGCGAACCTGAACGGCTCGGGCGAGACCCGTCAGCTGCTGAGCGATGCCGACAAGGTGGGCGTCGGCGCCCAGATGCGCACTCTGCTCGCGACCAAGTCCGCGCGCGAGTCCTACGTGAGTGCGATGTTCGGCACCGGTTCGGTCGGCAGCAAGCTGGCGCTGCTTGCGCGGGCCACGGAGGTCAGCTTCGGCTTTCGCGTCAGGATGTTTGTCTACGCGACCTGTCCGTGGCTGTTCTCGCCTTTCTTTTTCCTGAAGTGGCACTTGCGCGGATAATCGCGCGGGTCCGCTCAACCGCTTCTCCCGGCGCGCGCCGCCCCTTTATAGCCCCATGAACCCTCCGACGCTCGGCATCGCCATCATCACGCACAATGCCGCCGCCCGGCTCGCGCAGTGCCTGCAGGCCGTCTCCTTCGCCGATGAAATCGTCGTCGTGGACGGCGGCAGCAGCGACGCCACCGTGGGCATTGCCGAGGCGCATCGGGCGCGCGTGATCGTCGCGCGCGACTGGCCCGGCTTCGGCCCGCAGAAGAACCGCGCGCTCGACGCCCTTTCCACAGACTGGGTGCTGTCCATCGACGCCGACGAGATCGTGACGCCCGAACTCGCCGTCGCGGTCCGCGCCGCCATCACGGATCCGCAGGCGGATGTCTACGCGGTGGACCGGCTGTCGAGCTTCTGCGGCGTGTGGGTGAAGCACAGCGGCTGGTATCCGGACTGGATCCCGCGCCTGTTCCGGCGCGGCACCGCGCGCTTTTCGCCGGACCTGGTCCACGAACGGCTCGTGCTCTCGACGAGCAAGCCCGTGGTGCGCCTGTCCGGCCGGCTGATGCACTACTCCTACGAAGATTTCGAAGCGGTGTTGCGCAAGCTCGACGCCTATTCGACCGCCGGCGCCGAGCAGCGCCACGCCGCCGGCAAACGCGGCAGCTTCGGCGTTGCGCTGGCGCGCGGGGCATGGGCGTTCGTGCGGACGTATGTACTGCGGCGCGGTTTTCTCGACGGCCGCACGGGCTTCATGATCGCGCTCTTCAACGCGCAGACGGTGTATTACCGGTTCCTGAAGCTCGCGCACATGAACGAGTTCCGCTGACGCCCGGCGTCGAATTCAGCGCCGTTTCCCGGCGATGCCGCGCGCCAGCTCGACCAGCGCGCCGACGTGCGAAGCCACCTCCGCGTCATAGCGCACGGCGTCGGCGCCCACGCGTTCGCGTTCGCCGGGGCGGCGCGACGCGAGAGCGGTGTGCACGGTGCGGCGCAGATCGTCCGCGTCGCCCGACTGGAACACGTGCTTGGCGTGGTCCGCGATGGCATCGCAGCAGCCGATGCACGCCGGGAAGATCACCGGCGTCCCGCACATGACCGATTCGATGCCGACCAGCCCGAACGGCTCGTAGCTCGACGCGAGAATGGTGAAATCCGCGGCGCGGTAGGCATCCTCGATGTTCTTCACGTAGCCGATATAGCGCACGTTCGCGGCGGGCGAGTCCGGCGCGCGGCCCGCGACGGCCACCACGACGTTCATGCCGGCCAGCGCCTGTTCGATCAGCGGCAGGCCCTTGCGCTCGTGACTGCTCGACGGAAACAGCAGCACCGTCTCGCCTTCCTTGAAACCGAACTGTTCGCGCAAACGCGCGCGCGCGGCGGCATCCACCGGTGCGAAACGCGCGCGATCCACCGGCGGATACAGCACGCGGATCTTCGCGGAATCGACGTGATAGAGCGTGCGCAGTTCGTCGGCCATCATGTCCGAATGGGCCACGATGACCTCGGCCTGCGCGTATTGCCGGCGTTCCAGCGCGATCTGCCGCGTGTCCGACGCTTTCTCGCGCCGCCCGGTGGCGCGCAGGAAGCCGATATGCGTGCCGCCGCAGATCGCGATCTCCGACCCCTCGACGCGATTGCAGCCGATCAGCACGTCCACCTTTGCCTTCTTGCGGGCGCGCTTCAATGTCCACGAGAAATACGCGTCGCGCAGCTTGCCCGGCAGGAACGACACCTTGATCCGATGCGCCTCGACGAGCTTGCTCTCCGGCAGCGAAGTGTCGATCTTGCGTGCGAAGAACGCGGGCTTGTCGCGGCATTCGAAGCCGGCGGCGGCGAGGCCGCGCACGAGGTCCATCGCGTAGCGTTCGAGACCGCCGGAATGCTTCAGCGCATTCGCTGAAATGCCGAGCCGCATCAGTAGACGATCTCGATCGCGCTGCCCGCGAACTCGCCGCGCAGCGCCAGGATGAGTTCGTCGGTGGGCTTGACGCGCCAGGCGTCGCCCAGACGCACTTCGCCTTCCGCGTGCTCGCTGCGATACACGACGCTCACGTTCAAACCGTTCGGGATAGGTGCAGGCTGCCGCGAACGCCCGCCGTCGCGGCCATTCTCACGGCCGTTGTCGCGCGCGGGCGGCGGCGCTTCGCTCTGCGCGCCCGCCGCGTGCGCTTCGAGCACACGGCGCAGGCGCAGCGAATCCGCGTTGCCGTTCATCTCGACCTTCACGGACTGCGCATAGCGGCTGCGGGCGCGCTCCAGGTCCATCGCGGTATCGACGGTGAAACGGATGCCGCCCGTGAACGCGTCATTGCGCGCCATGCCCTGCACGACGAGCAGTTCGTCTTCCTTGAACAGCGCCTTGTTCGCCTCGAACTGTTCGTTGAACACGGTGACTTCGCACTGGCCGCTGCCGTCGTCGAGATTGACGATCAGCATCTTGCCGCGCTGGGTCATCTGCGTGCGCATCGAGGAGATCACGCCTGCGATCAGCTTGTCGCGCCCTTCCTTCAATTCGCCGACCTTCTGGCGCACGAAGCGGCGCACTTCACCCTTGTAGGCGTCGAACAGGTGACCCGACAGATAGAAGCCGAGCGCGGTCTTCTCTTCCTGCAGCCGCTTCTTGTCCGACCACTCTGCTTCCTCGACATACTCGTGCTTCGCGAGCGGCGCGTCACCCATGTCGAAGAGTCCGGCCTGCATCGCATTGGCGGCTGCCTGGTCCGCGGCTTCCATTGCCATCGGCACGGAGGCGAGCAGTTGCGCGCGGTTCGCGTGCATGGTGTCGAACGCGCCCGAACGGATCAGCGCTTCCACCGTGCGGCGGTTCACCACGCGGCGGTCGATGCGCTCGCAGAAGTCGAACAGGTCGGTGAACGGCCCGTCCGCGCGCGCGCGCAGGATTTCCTCGATGGCGTTCTGCCCGCTGCCCTTGATCGCGCCGAGACCATAGCGGATGGTCTTCGAGCGCGCGCCACTGGCTTCCGCGACCGGCTCGAAGCGGTACGCCGACTGGTTGATGTCCGGCGGCAGCACCTTGAGGCCGTTGGTCGCGCAGTCCTCGAAGAGGATCTTGACCTTGTCGGTGTCGTCCATGGCGAGCGACATGTTGGCCGCCATGAATTCCGCCGGATGATGCGCCTTGAGCCACGCCGTGTAATAGGCGAGCAGCGCGTAGGCCGCTGCGTGCGACTTGTTGAAGCCGTAGCCCGCGAACTTCTCCATCAGGTCGAAGATCTCGTCGGACTTGGCGCGCGCGAGGCCGTTCTTCGCCGCGCCTTCCGCGAAGATCTCGCGATGCTGCGCCATCTCCTCGGCCTTCTTCTTGCCCATCGCGCGACGCAGCAAGTCCGCGCCGCCGAGCGAGTAGCCGCCGATGATCTGCGCCATCTGCATCACCTGCTCCTGGTAGACCATGATGCCGTAGGTCTCTTTCAGGACAGGCTCGACGCGCGGGTCCGGATACTCGACGATCTCGCGTCCGTGCTTGCGCGCGCAGAAGCTGGGGATCAGGTCCATCGGGCCCGGCCGGTACAGCGCCACCAGCGCGATGATGTCCTCGAAGCGGTCCGGCTGCGCGTCCTTCAGCATGCCCTGCATGCCGCGGCTTTCCAGCTGGAACACGGCGACCGTGTTGGCCTTCTTCAGGATGGAGAACGAAGCCGGATCGTCGAGCGGCACCTGCGCGAGATTCCAGTCCTGCTTCGAAGGATCCAGACGGCGGATGTAGCGCTCGGCCCAGTCCAGGATGGTGAGCGTGGTCAGGCCCAGAAAGTCGAACTTGACGAGGCCGACCGCTTCCACGTCGTCCTTGTCATACTGGCTGACGACGCCGCCGTCCTCGCCCTGCGTATAGAGCGGGCAGAAGTCGGTGAGCTTGCCCGGCGCGATCAGCACGCCGCCCGCGTGCATGCCGACGTTGCGCGTCAGCCCTTCCACGCGCTGCGCAAGTTCGAGCAGCTGGTGCACTTCGTCTTCGGCGTCGAAGCGTTCCTGCAGCGTGGGCTCTTCCTTCATCGCGTCCGCGATGGTCACGTGCTTGCCCGGCTTGAACGGGATCAGCTTCGCGACGCCGTCGGTGAACATGTAGCCGAGATCGAGCACCCGGCCGATGTCGCGCACCGCTGCCTTCGCGGCCATGGTGCCGAAGGTGGCGATCTGCGACACGGCGTCCGCGCCGTACTTGCCTTTCACGTACTGGATGACGCGGTCGCGGCCTTCCTGGCAGAAGTCGATGTCGAAGTCGGGCATCGACACGCGTTCCGGATTCAGGAAGCGCTCGAACAGCAGGTTGTAGCGCAGCGGGTCCAGGTCCGTGATGCCGAGCGCATACGCGACCAGCGAGCCGGCGCCCGAACCGCGGCCCGGACCCACCGGCACGCCATTGTTCTTGGCCCACATGATGAAGTCGGCGACGATCAGGAAGTAGCCCGGAAAGCCCATCTTGATGATCGTGCCGCATTCGAAGTCGAGCCGCGCGTAATAGGTCTCGCGCTGCGCGTCGCGTTCGGCGGTATCCGGATACAGCTGTTCCAGACGGACTTCGAGCCCTTCCTTCGACAGCTGCACGAGGTAGTCGTCCAGCGACATGCCGTCCGGCGTCGGGAACAGCGGCAGCTTCGGCTTGCCGAGTTCGAGCGTGAGGTTGCAGCGCCGCGCGATCTCGACCGTATTCGCGAGCGCGGAAGGAATGTCCGCGAACAGCGCGCACATCTCGTCCTGCGTGCGGAAAAACTGGTCCTGCGTGAAACGCTTCTGCCGACGCGGATTGGCCAGGATGTCGCCTTCCGAAATGCACACGCGCGCTTCGTGCGCGGTGAAGTCGTCGGGCGTCATGAACTGCATCGGATGCGTGGCGACCACCGGCAGGCGCAGCTTCGCCGCGAGCCTGACCGCTTCCTGGATATACGCCTGCTCGCCCGGCTGGCCGGCGCGTTGCAGTTCGATATAGAACGCATCCGGAAACAGTTTGGCCCAGCGTTCCGCGTGACGTTGCGCGCTGGCCGCATTGCCGGCCGCGAACGCCATGCCGATATCGCCCGTCTGCGCGCCGGACAGCGCCAGCAGACCTTCGGCGAGTCCCTCTTCGAGCCACTCGGTCAGCACCTCGGCGCGGCCGCGATACTGGTTCGTCAGCCATGCGCGGCTCAACAGCTCGCACAGGTTGAGATAGCCCTGCTTGTCGCGCACGAGCAGGAGCAGGCGCGCGGGCTTGTCGCGGTCGGCGGGATTGGTGATCCAGACGTCGCAACCGGCGATGGGCTTGACACCCTTGCCACGCGCTTCCTTGTAGAAACGCACGAGCCCGAAGGCGTTGCCGAGGTCGGTCAGCGCGAGCGCGCCCTGACCGTCTTTTGCGGCAGCTTTGACGACGTCGTCCAGCCGCACGATGCCGTCGGCAATCGAGAATTCGGAGTGGACGCGGAGATGAACGAAGCGGGGATCTGACATGGCGGTATTGTACATGCGGGTCGTTCGCGCGAACCGGCGGGCGGGCGCGCTGGCCGAACGGACAAGGCCCTGGCCACGCGGCCAGCTTGCGCAATCGCAAGCCTTGGCGGAACGGCCGGACGAGCCTTGCGGCGCGCGACGAACACGCGCGCCGTTTGCGAGATAATACGGCCTTTGCGCGGCTGCTTCCCGCCGCACTTTTTACCCGTTACAGCCGTTTCGCGCGCCGTCCGATCATGAGCATCCTGAACCTCTCCGCCTATAAATTCGTCACCATCGAAGACGGCCCGGCCTGGCGGCCGCTCGTCACCGAACGCTGCAACGCGCTCGGCCTCAAGGGCACGATCCTGCTGGCGCCGGAGGGCATCAATCTTTTCATCGCCGGGCCGATTGCCGAAGTCCGCGCCTTCATCGATTACCTGCGCGGCGACGCGCTCTTCGGCGGCCGCTTCGCCGACCTGCAGTTCAAGGAAAGCCTCTCCGAAAAGCAGCCGTTCCGCCGCATGCTGGTGAAGCTCAAGCGCGAAATCATCACGATGAAGAAGCCCGCCATCCGGCCGGAACTCGGCCGCGCACCTTCCGTCGATGCCCCCACGCTGAAAGCCTGGCTCGACCGCGGCCACGACGACGCAGGCCGTCCGGTTGTGATGCTCGACACGCGCAATGCGTTCGAGGTCGATGTCGGCACGTTCGAGCATGCGCTCGATTACCGCATCACGAAATTCAGCGAGTTTCCGGAAGTCATCGAGCAGAATCGCGCGGATCTCGAAGGCAAGACGGTCGTGTCCTTCTGCACCGGCGGCATTCGCTGCGAGAAGGCCGCGATCCACATGAAGGAAGTGGGCATCGATCACGTGTATCAGCTCGAAGGCGGCATTCTCAAATACTTCGAGGAAGTCGGCGGCGCGCACTACGCGGGCGAGTGCTTCGTGTTCGACTACCGCACCGCGCTCAACCCCGAGCTCCAGCCGACCGCAACCGCGCAATGCTTCGGCTGCCGCGCGGTGGTGCCGGCCGAAGCACAGAAGTCGCCGTACTACACGCCGGGCAAGACCTGTCCCGCGTGCCATCCGGACGCAAAGACCGGTGACAGCCAGGCGGCCTGAGCCACGCCCGATGACCTACCGCGGCCGCTTCGCGCCCTCGCCGACCGGTCCGCTGCATGCCGGCTCGCTCGTGAGCGCGCTCGCGAGCTTCCTGGATGCGCGGGCACACGGCGGCAGCTGGATCGTGCGGATCGAGGACGTCGATGCACCGCGCACCGTCGCCGGCGCCGCCGACGAGATACTCGCGACGCTCGCGCATTTCGGCATGAATTCGGATGCGCCGCCGGTCTGGCAAAGCACGCGCGACGCCGCGTATCAGGCCGCGTTCGAGCGCTTGCAGGCGACCGGGCTCGTCTATCCGTGCGGCTGCACGCGGCGCGAGATCGCGGATTCGCTCGTGCAGGCCCATGAACGCCACGCAACGCTCGCCTACCCCGGCACGTGCCGCGACGGTCTGCATGGCAAACCCGCGCGCGCATGGCGCCTGCGCGTGCCGGACGGCGATGCGGCATGCATCCGTTTCATCGATCGCTGGCAGGATCCGCAGACCCAGAATCTCGCGACCGAAGTCGGCGATTTCGCGTTGCGGCGCGCGGACGGACTGTGGGCGTATCAGCTGGCGGTCGTCGTCGACGATGCCGAAGCCGGCATCACGCATGTCGTGCGCGGCGCCGATCTGCTCGACTCCACCGCGCGGCAGATCTATCTGCAACGGTGTCTCGGCGTGCCGACGCCGGACTATCTGCATGTGCCGGTGGTCAACAGCGCGAGCGGCGAGAAGCTCAGCAAGCAGACGGGCGCCGCGCCGCTCGACCGTCACGCGCCGCTCGGCGCGCTGATCGAGGCCGCGCGGCATCTGGGCATCGAGGTGTCGGCGGATACGCTCGACGCCTTCTATCGCGCAGCGACCAGCGCATGGGCGAAACGCTACGGGCCGGACGTGTAATAGAACGCGCAATAGAAAAAGGCAGCCGCGCGGGCTGCCTTGTTCATTCACTCAGCAATGCAATCAGGACATCACGACGTCACGACGTCTTGCGCGGCATTCCCAGCCCGCCGAGCAAGGCTGCGAGCGGCTGCTTCGGCGTGCTCTTGCGTTCGGGTTCGACCGTTTCGTCCTGACGTTTGATCGCCGACGGCGACGGCTCGTAAGGCTTCAGGAAGAACTCGTCGACCGGCTGCTGGCGGCCGCGCGGACGATCATGCCCGGCCGGCCCGCGACGGCGAGCACCGTCTTCGCGCGGCGCGTGACGATGCTCGCTGCGCTCGCCCCGCTCCGCACGGCCGAAGCGCTCTTCACGACGCGGCGAAGACGAACCCGACCCGTCGCGACGAGCGGGCATTTTCACTTCCAGCGGCTCGACTTCGAGCGGACGCTTGATCAGCTTCTCGATGTCCGCCAGTTGCTTGCGCTCGTTGGCGCTGCACAGCGAAAGCGCGTCGCCCGATGCGCCCGCGCGCCCCGTGCGGCCGATGCGGTGCACATAGTCTTCCGCATTGAACGGCAGGTCGAAATTGATGACGGCGGGCAGCTCGGCGATGTCGAGCCCGCGCGCGGCCACGTCGGTCGCGACCAGCGCTTCGACTTCGCCGCGCTTGAACGCGTCGAGCGCCTGCATGCGCTCGCTCTGCGAGCGGTCGCCGTGAATCGCGGTAGCGACAATGCCGTCGCGTTCCAGCACGCGCGCCAGACGGCTCGCGCCGATCTTGCTGTTGCAGAACACGATGACCTGCTTGAGCTCGCGGTCGCGGATCAGTTGCGCGACTGCGCCCGACTTGTCGCTCTCGTGAACTTCGTAGACGATCTGCCGCACGTTCGCGTTCGTCGAGTTGCTGCGCGCAACCTCGATGGTCTGCGGGTTGCGCAGGTAGGTCGACGCCAGCTTCTTGATCTCACCCGAGAAGGTGGCCGAGAACAGCAAGGTCTGGCGCTCCTTCGGCAGCAGGTTCAGGATGCGCTGCAGGTCCGGCAGGAAGCCCATGTCGAGCATGCGGTCGGCTTCGTCGAGCACGAGCATCTGCACCTGGCCGAGATTCACCGTCTTTTGCTGGACGTGATCGAGCAGACGCCCCGGCGTTGCGATCACGATCTCGACGCCGCGGCGCAGCGCGTCCGACTGCGGATTCATGTCGACGCCGCCGAACACCACCGTGCTGCGCAACGGCGTGTGCTTCGAGTAGGTCTGCACGTTTGCGGCGACCTGGTCGGCGAGTTCGCGCGTCGGCGTGAGCATCAGCGCGCGCACGGGATGGCGCGCCGGCGACGCGCTGGTATTGGCGTTCGGCAACAGCCGTTGAATGATGGGCAGCGAAAAGCTGGCGGTCTTGCCGGTGCCGGTCTGGGCGGCGCCCATGACGTCGCGGCCGGCGAGCACGACCGGGATGGCCTGTGCCTGGATGGGCGTCGGCGTGGTGTAGCCGGACTCGCGCACCGCTTTCAGGATGTCGGCGGACAAACCGAACTGGTCGAACGTAGGCGCGGCGGCCTCGGCGGTGGACGGGTTCGTGGCGACGGAATCGGACATGGTGACTATATTTGGCTATCGCTAAAAATCCGCTCGATGCGGAAAGCATAAGGAACCGGTCGATCTGGCGCGACCGATGACTTCGGTGGCATTCGGTCCAGTCCGGGTCCAGTCCGGTTCCCTACGCGGATGTGTTTCGGTGCGTTCGCGGCGCGTCGGACGCGCGCGGGCGCGTGATGCCGGGCACTGCGTTCGTGAGCGAGCCCGGGTCGCCCTGTTCAATTGCGGAATCTGCGGCTTGCAGGTCTGCGTCGATGGAACACGCTTTCCGTGACGTTTCCATGGCAGCGTCGCCGCCGGACGGAGAAGCGTTGCCGGCCTGTCGGGCGCCGTGCAGCGGGCGAATGAGCCGCGAATGAGCCATTTCGCTGCAGGCCCTTGGCCAGCTATTTCAGCCCCGGACCACTGCGGCAATGCTCGGTTGGCCGCTGGCGCCTGGCTCCGACAGCGTGGCCGCAAGCGACGCCACCCCACCGGGTACTGCCCGACCACGCACTTACCGAGGCCGTAAAGCCGCATATTGTAGCACCGCCTGCACAAGCGCTCCGGCCGCATCGGCGGGCCGCCCGCAGCGGCGCGGAGCCTGCCGCACGCTTGGGCAGGTTCCGATGCCCTGGCTCCCGGCCGTACTAACCGTATTACTTGCGTTCGACGCAATCGGCCAGCAGCGGCGGCGAGTCTTTCGCGGCCATCTCATCGTAGAGGTTGGCCTGCGGGCCCTTGGTCCACCATGTGTACTGATCGGCGACGTATTTCGCGCCCGATGCCGCGACGACACCGACGAACAGCAGCTTGCGCCCGTCGACGGTCAGCGTTGCGAAGCTCTGATGATTCCGCGCGTTGGTGTACTGCACGGACACGGTCTTGCCGTCCTTGCAGTCGTAGCGCACATTTTGCGTCGTTGCCGTCTGGATTTGCGGCACGGTCAGCGGCATGGCCTGCGCGGCCTGGGCGCCCAGCGCGCCGAGCACCATGGCAATGGCGAATGCGGGAAGTGTCTTCATGGTTCGTTTCGGGTTCGTGTTGAGGTCGGCGCGGTGGCTTCGCATGTGCATCCGGCAGGTGTTCCGCCGTCAGGGATCGATGACGTCGGCGCAGGCGTCGGTGGGCGCGGCCGCCACATGCCCGACCACCGGCACGATCTTCAGTCCCGCCGAGGCAATCCGGCACGGCGCGGCCGCCAGTCCGCATCCCGAGAGACCCAGGGTGACCGCGATCAGCGCGGCCAGCATGCTTGCTTTCACTTGTCTGCTCCCGTCGGCCCGATCAGCCGCGCATTCATTCAACCCGCTTCATTCAACCTTCACAGGCCGCACCTTCGACGCCGCCTCGCGCGCGCGTTCGCGTGCTTCGGTGATATCAGCGCCCGTCGCCAGCGCGACGCCCATGCGGCGCTTCACGAAGCTCTCAGGCTTGCCGAACAGGCGCAGGTCCGCACCCGGCACCGCGAGCGCCTCCGCGACACCCTCGAACGCGATGCCCGCTTCGTCCAGCCCGCCATAGATCACAGCCGACGCGCCGGGCGTGCGCAAGGCCGTATCGACGGGCAAGCCGAGGATGGCCCGCGCGTGCAGTTCGAACTCCGAGAAACGTTGCGTGGCCAGCGTCACCAGCCCCGTATCGTGCGGGCGCGGGCTGACTTCCGAGAACCACACGTCGTCGCCGCGCACGAACAGCTCGACGCCGAACAAGCCACGCCCGCCGAGCGCCGTCGTCACCTGGGCCGCCACCTCGCGCGCGCGTTCGAGCGCGACCGGGCTCATGGCCTGCGGCTGCCAGGACTCGACATAGTCGCCCGCCACCTGCACGTGGCCGACCGGCTCGCAGAAATACGTCTGCGTCGCGCCGCTGACGGGGTCCGCCGCACGCACTGTGAGCAGCGTGATCTCGTACTCGAAATCGACGAACCCCTCGACGATCACGCGCCCGTGATTCACGCGCCCGCCGGCCAGCGCGTACTGCCATGCGGGCTCGACGTCGGCCTCGCTCCTGAGCACCGACTGCCCCTTGCCCGACGACGACATCACCGGCTTCACCACGCACGGAAAACCGATCCGGCCGATCGCGGCCTTCAGTTCGTCGAGCGAGTTGGCGAAGGCGTAAGGCGAAGTGGGCAGGCCGAGCGTTTCGGCGGCGAGCCGGCGAATGCCCTCGCGATTCATCGTGAGCTGCGTGGCGCGCGCGGTCGGGATCACCGTGACCTGGCCCGCCGCTTCGATGGCCGCGAGCGCGTCCGTGGCGATGGCCTCGATCTCCGGCACGATCAGATGCGGCTGTTCCTGTTCGACCAGCGCTTGCAGCGCGGCGGCGTCGGTCATGTCGATCACATGGGCGCGATGCGCGACCTGATGACCCGGTGCATTCGCATAACGGTCCACGGCGATCACCTCCACGCCCAGCCGCTGCAACGCGATGATCACTTCCTTGCCGAGCTCGCCCGCGCCCAGCAGCATGACGCGCGTGGCGTGCGCCGACAGCGGCGTGCCGATGCGCGATGCGCCCGTGTTGGCGGCTTGCGGGCCGGTCGCGGCTGTGCGGGGTGAAACGATGGACATGACGTGCTCCGGAATGAAACGTGAAGTGTTGAATGCTGAACGTGCTGCGGCGGCGGAATCCGCAGAATTGGGCCGGATGTTAACACGCAGCGTCCGCGCCGCGAGACTCGTCCGTTTGGCCAGCGGACAGAACCGAAAGTTCGCCGGCGGCCTCGGCATTTCGCCGGTTGACCTGCATCGGCACGATTGAATTCCCTGCCCGTCGCAATCGTTGCGGCGACAATTCACTTGCCGCTTGTTGCTGCTTGTTGCGCTTTGTCGCTGGACAAATCGTAGGACGAGTGCGATACGCTTACGGTTTCGCCCGCTCCAGGATCATCGATGCTCACGTCCCTCTTTCGCGCATCCGCTGCGCGTCCATCGTCCCGTTTTTCGTCGCGCTTCTTCTCGCGGGTCACGCGCACGGCCGCCGGAGCGGGCGCAGCGTTCGTGGTCGCGAGCCTGGTTGCCGGCTGCGCGATCCCGAAACATTCGGACGCGAGCGCACCGCCCACCGATCCGTACAATCCCGCCGCGACGCAATTGCTCGACGACACCCAATGGCAGCTGACCCGCTGGACCGATGCGAACGGCCAGACCCGCGCGCTCCCGGGCGATGTCCAGGGCACCGCTCAAACCGATGCCGCCCGTTCCGGCCAGCCCCTCACGCTCGATTTCTCGACCTCCAGCGGCCGCCGACGCGCGAGCGGCTTCGCGGGCTGCAACCGCTTTGCCGGCACGTACGACCTGAAGGACGGCAAGCTCAGCTTCGGTCCGCTCGCGGGCACACGCATGGCTTGCCCGGGCGGCACGGGTGCCGCGCTCGAGCAGCCCTATCTGGACGGCCTCGCGCATGTCGCGAAAAGCGGCGTGCAGATGAATCCGCCGCAGTCGCTGCAGCTCACGCTGGAGGACGGCCAGGTCCTCGTCTTCGCGCCGCACGCCAAGTGAACCCGGCGTGCGCACAGCGAACATGGCGAATCCATGAACGCATGTGTTGCGTGCTTGCGGCAGGCACAGGGGCAAGCACATGCGCAGGCACATGGGCAGACGCGCCACCCGTTAAACTGCTCGCTCCAACCGCCCGGCCTCCTCGCGCAACACGCCCGGCCGGGCAGCACTTCCAGTCTCATTCAACATTGGTTCAATCTCAGGCATGCACATGGTAGTTCTCGGCTGGTTCGGTGCATCGGTCATCTGGTTCGGCTTCCTGCTCTGGCGCCTCGTCAGGCTGGCGTTGCCGGGCGGCGCCGCGCGCCGCGGCCCCGGCACGATCCGCCTCTGGCTCGGCTTCATCGCCGTGCTGCTTTCAAGCAGCATCCTCGAAGGAACGCTGACTCGTTCGCTCGAGACGCAGTTGAACATCAACCGATGCGGGCGCGCGCTCGCATCGGCCCTGAGCGAACTGGCGCATCCGGCCGGCGCGGGCGCGCTGGCCGCGCTGGTGCTGGCCATCTTCCTGCCGTGGCTGGTCGAGTTCAGCTGGCGCAGCGTGCTCGCCTGGGCCGACGAGGCCTTCGGCTTCGGCTTGCCGCAAAGCTGGCTCACGCCCCGCGAACGTTCCGCCGAAGCGCGGCCCCGGGAAAGCCGGGCACAATCAGCACAATCAGCGCAATCAGCGCAATCGGCCCGCGACAAGTCGGCCGGCTGGTTCGAGCGCCGCGCGCAGGCCCGCGCCACGCGTGCCCCGCGCGATGTCCCAGAGCGCAGCGTGCGTGCCGAGCGCTTCGACGCGCCGTCGTCGCGCGTACCGCCCGACGAACCGACGCTCGGCCTGCCTACGGCCAGACGCGGCAGCCGCTATCAACGGCCGACGCCGTGGCGCCCGCCCGCCGTGGGCAAGAGCGCTACCCGCAACACGCACGGAGCCGCCGACATCGGCGATGCCGCGCTCCGTCCGCAACCGAGCGAACCCGTCGCGCCTGCTGGCTGGCTGAAGCCCGGTACGCCGTCTTCCGTCGCCGCCCGCGACGGCCGTTCACCTTATCCGGCGCGCCAGGCGTCCGCGTTCGCGGCGTCGGGTTCGGGCCTGCGGGCCTCCATCGCCGCCGACGCGCCCGCCACCCCTAAGCCCGCTCCCATCAACCCGGGCGTGAATCCGGGCGTGAACCGCCCGCGCGGAACCCCCACGTCGATGCCCGCACAGCGCACTGTGCCCGCGGCGAGTTCGGTGAGCGCATTCGCCACGGCGCCCGCGCCCGCCGCCGCAGGCGCGCGCACCGCTGCACGCGGCCCGGTCACGGGTTCGCAACCTGCATCCGGCGGCGTCAGACGCGCACCGTTGAATCCGGGCGCTGCACCCGTCGCGCGCGAATTCACGCCCGCCCCGCTGGTCGCGCCCGCGTTTTCCCGTCCGCCGACGCCGCCCGCACCGGCCGGCCCTCCGCCCGCGCCCGAATCGATTCAGGCGACGCTGCGTTCCATCGAGGAGAAAACGGCCTTGTGGACCTCGCTGGCCGGCGCGAGCCTCGCGCGCGGACACGTGGCGATGGCGAGATCGGGCCAGCCGGCGAGCGACGAAACCTTGCCCGCTCAGACCGTGTCCACCTCGCACGAGTCGAGCGAGACTGATGTCGAGCAGACAGCGATTGCCGAACCGCACGCACATCGCGAGCACGACGATTTCACCGACACCCCGCTGATCGACGCGCACCTGATTGCGCCGGCGCTCGTCGAACCTGCGCCTTTATTCGAGATGCGCGTGCCTGAGCCGTTGGCATCGCCGCTGCCTGTCATGCCGCCCGCGCCGCCCGAACCCGAACCCGAAATCGACGCACACGCCGCAGAGCCTGCACCGGAAGCCGCCCTCCCGCCGGAACCGCCGCTGCCTGAAATCAGCGAGCCGTCTGCTGCCGTGACGCCGCCCGACGAAGCCCTGCGCGACGCCGACCAGACGCCGCCGTGGCTGGACCTGCCCGAAACCGTGCTCGACAGCGTCGAGCCGCCGGCGCCGCCGCGCCTGCACATGCTCGACGCACCCGTCGAGGAAGCGCTGGAGGATGAGCAAGACGAGGATTGGCGCCAGGTGGCGGGCGACGAATGGGCGTCGCGCTCGAACATCGTGCGCTTTCCGATCACGACGACCGCCACACCGGCTGCAGCACCGGCCTCGACACCGGCCCCAGCGCCCTCCCCGGCCGAACCCCGCGCGCCCGTACGCGGCTTCACCTCGACCGAATTCGAATTCCACGCACCGCACGCGTCGCCCGTCGAATTGCCCGGCCTCGACCTGCTCGAGCCCGCCGCCGACGAAAGCGAGCCCGTATCCGAAGAGCGTCTGCTCGAAACCGGCCAGCTGATCGAGCAACGCCTGCAGGAATTCAAGGTGCCGGTGACGGTGGTCGGCGCATCGGCCGGACCGGTGATCACGCGCTTCGAGGTCGAGCCGGCGCTCGGCGTGCGCGGCAGCCAGATCGTCGGCCTGATGAAGGATCTGTCGCGCGGCCTCGGCCTCACGTCGATCCGCGTCGTCGAGACGATTCCCGGCAAGACCTGCATGGGCCTCGAACTGCCCAATCCGAAGCGCCAGATGATCCGCCTCTCGGAGATCCTCCGCGACGACGTCTATCGCACGTCGAAGTCGAACCTGACCATCGCGATGGGCAAGGACATCGTCGGCAATCCGGTGGTCACGGATCTCGCGAAGGCGCCGCACATGCTGGTCGCGGGCACGACCGGCTCGGGCAAGTCGGTCGCGGTCAACGCGATGATCCTCTCGCTGCTCTACAAGGCGAAGCCCGAGGACGTGCGCCTCATCATGATCGACCCGAAGATGCTCGAGCTCTCGGTCTACGAAGGCATCCCGCATCTGCTCGCGCCCGTCGTGACCGACATGAAGCTCGCGTCGAACGCGCTCAACTGGTGTGTCGGCGAGATGGAGAAGCGCTATCGCCTGATGTCGGCGGTCGGCGTGCGCAACCTGCAGGGCTTCAACCAGAAGATCCGCAACACCGAAGCCGCCGGCAAGAAGCTCTCGAACCCGTTCTCGCTCACGCCCGACGCGCCCGAGCCGCTCTCGACGCTGCCGCTCATCGTCGTCATCATCGACGAACTGGCCGACCTGATGATGGTCGCCGGCAAGCAGATCGAGCAGCTGATCGCGCGGCTCGCGCAGAAGGCGCGCGCGGCCGGCATCCACCTGATTCTCGCTACCCAGCGTCCGTCCGTCGATGTCATCACCGGCCTCATCAAGGCGAACATTCCGACGCGCGTGGCGTTCCAGGTGTCATCGAAGATCGATTCGCGCACGATCCTCGACCAGATGGGCGCGGAATCGCTGCTGGGCGCCGGCGACATGCTGTTCCTGCCGCCCGGCACCGGCTATCCGCAGCGCGTGCACGGCGCGTTCGTCGCCGACGACGAAGTGCATCGCGTGGTCGAGCATCTGAAGCAGTTCGGCGAGCCGGAATACGAGGAAGGCATCCTGTCGGGTCCGACATCGGAAGGCGGCACCCAGGACCTGTTCGGCGACACGCCGGACGCCGAAGCCGATCCGCTCTACGACGAAGCCGTGGCCTTCGTCGTGCGGACGCGGCGCGCGTCGATTTCGTCGGTGCAGCGGCAGTTGCGCATCGGCTATAACCGCGCGGCGCGGCTGGTCGAGCAGATGGAAAGCGCCGGCCTGGTCTCGCCGATGGGCAGCAACGGCAACCGCGAAGTGCTCGCGCCGCCCGGACCGGGCGAGTAAGGCCGGCGTCCGGGCGCGGGCCCGGACCTCACCAGAGCCGCAAGCGGCGCAGCAGGAAGATCGTGATGGCGGCGCACGCCGTCATCACGCCCACGACCACCCAGAACGACGCCGGGTCCTTCGTGCCCGGCAGTCCCGCCACGTTCATGCCGAAGATGCCGGTCACGAGCGTCGCCGGCAACAGCAAGGCCGACATGATCGCCAGCCACAGCAGCTTGCGGTTGATGTCCTCGGAGAGCGCCGCCGCGATCTCGTCCTGCAGCAGCTTGGCGCGCTCGTAAAGTCCTTCAAGCCCGCCGCCGAGGCCATTGAGCACCTGGATCGCCTGCACCAGCGCTTCCATCGAACGCGGCTCGGCCCATTCGAGCCGGCGCAGCACGAGCTGGGTCAGCGCATTGCGCTCCGGATCGATGAAGCGCTTCACCTCCACGATGCGCCGCCGCACATCGCCCAGCAGCGCGCGGCAGCGTGAATGCCCGCCTTCGAGCACGGTTTCCTCGACATCGTCGAGACAGTCGCCGAGTTCGTCGATGCGATCCGCGAAGGTGTCGTTCAGCGCGCGGATCAGGCCCGCGAAGAGATCCACCGGATCGCGGAAGGTCGTGCCTTCGAGCAGCGCATGACGCAGGCGGTCGGTGGATTGCAGCGGCCGCGCGCGCACCGTGATCATCCGGTGCCGGTCGACATAGAAGCGCAGCGCGCCGGTCGCGCGGTTCGCCTCGCGCGCATCGGGCGCGGCCGCATTGGCCGTCTTCGCGACGAGTTCGAGATCCGCCACGACGCCATACATGAAGTTCGTGCCGATATGCACGCGCGGCCGCTTGTCCTCGCCGTTCAGGAATTCGCGCGCCACATCCGGCATCGACGCGACGCCTTCGAGCCAGCCTTCGACGGTGTCGTCGTTGGCGGACAGATGCAGCCACGTCATGTTCTCGCCGACGATCGACGCACGCGCCTCGTCCCAGGTCAGCCGCAGCGCCTGGCCGCCGGTAAAGCGAAATGCCGTGATGAAACCCGGCGGCGCCGAGGCGTCGCTTTTTTCGCCGGGGTGGTGAGAGTCCGTCGCGCGTTCGCGCGCTTCGATCGGTCTGGTCGTATTCAAAGTGCTTCCCTGCTGTTGCCTTGTGTCTGCATCAACCGAGGCTTTCGCTGCATGAGAGCCGAAGAACGGCGGTGCGTCGCATCGTACTAGAACTCGTAGCGCCCCCAGAAGAACGCGACGTCGCCGTCGTTGAGGCCCGGGATGCGCGGGATGATCGTCGCCATGACGGACGCGCGCCGGTATCGCACCGAACCCACCGGCAACGCGAGCGGCAACGGCGCATAGTGCGCCACGTCGCTGCGCGCGGTCACGCCGACGAAGAATCCCCCGCCCGCCTGCAAACCGCCCAGCACCGGCTTCGTGTACCACTGGCGCGCGTAACCGCCGATCGGCTCGACGTTGTGATGCGAATCCGAGAACGCGAAAGCGAACAGGATGTCCTCGTTGCCGTCGGCGCCCGTCCAGTGCTTGCCCAGGCCGCCGCCGTATGACCACGGATTCAGTTCCTTGCGGTTGTCGAAGCCGTCGATGTGCCAGCCATAGCCCGTCACGTAGAGATCCCAGGTGCCGTCGCGCGCGACGCGCGTCACCCGCTCGCACGCCGACGCCATCCAGTCGCGCTGGTAGTCGCACTGGCCATCGGCCGCATGCGCCACGAGCGGCGCGCACGGCGCAAACGCCGTGAACAGCATGAGGAGGCTTCGCTTCATCGTCGTCGGAACGCCGGCGCGTCAAACGCCCGCGTTCAGGAAGGCGAAACGAACTTGAAATCGACCGGTGAGCCGATCGACAGCTGCTTCGGATCCGACGCAAGCTCGCCCGTCTGCGGATCGCGCCGGTAGAAGTAGACGCTGTCGCTTTCCTGATTGCCGACGACGAGCCAGCGCCCGGTCGGATCGATCGCGAATTCGCGCGGCGTCTTGCCGAGCGTCGGATAACGGTGCAGCAGCTTCAGCTGGCCGTTCGACGGATCGACCGAGAACGCGACCAGTTCGTTCGCGTCGCCGCGATTGGTCGCGTACAGGAAGCGTCCGTCCGGCGAGAGATGCAGCGCCCCGCCGCCAATCTTGCCCCGGAAGCCCGACGCGAACATCGGCACGCTTTGCGTCTGCGTCAGCTTGCCGTCGCGGTAGTCGAACACGAGCACGGACGCGCTCAGTTCCGTCGTCAGATACGCGTGCCGGCCGCTGGCGTCGAACACCAGATGGCGCGGGCCGGAGCCTGGCTTGATCGGCGTGTAGCGCGCTTCGGTCGGGCCGAACAGGCCACGGCTGCTCGCGGCCGGGTCCGGCGTGTAGCGGTAGGAAAACACCTTGTCGACGCCCAGATCCTGCGCGAACAGATACTTGCCGTCAGGCGAGAACACCGTCGAGTGGACGTGCGAATTGTCTTGGCGTCCCTTCACCGGACCGGCGCCCTCGTGATGCACGGTCAGGACGGAGGTGCCTACTCGGCCATCGGCGGCCAGCGGGAACACCGCGAAGCTGCCGCCCGGATTCGACGCGACCGAGTAGTTGGCTGTCAGCAGATACTTGCCGTCGGGCGAGATCGCGAGATAGCAGGGATCGTTGCCTTCCGAAGAGACCCGGTTGAGAAAGCTCAGCTGTCCGCTCGCGCGATCGAAGCGAAACGCGCTGATGCCGCCACGCTGCGAGGCGGGGCCGTTGTCGCCGGGCAATTCGTTCACGGCGTACACGTAATTCCGGTCGCGGCTCACGACGAGATACGACGGATTTACCGTCTGCGCCGACGCAATGCGCGACAGTTCGCCGTTGGCCGTGTCGAAACGATAGACGTAGATGCCTTCGCTCTTGCCGCCGGCCGTATAGGTGCCGATGAGCAGATCGAAGACCTGCGAGCCGGCCGCATTGCCCGCCGCGCCGTCCGCCGCACTGCTCGTCGAGGCCGGCGCGGCGGGCGTTTGCGCGAAGCTCTGCGCTGCCGCCAGCGACAGCATCAGCGCAATCCCGCGCACCCAGGCCACCGGCCTGCGGCGCGTCAGGCGCGCGTCTTGCAAGGTGCGGGGGAGCGTGGTGACGCCGCCGAATGCGCCGATTGGGCTCGAATGCATGAAACCTCCTCATCGTCTTTTTGCTGCGTGTTGTTCAGGGGGCGATGCGCGACCGTAGCCTGCGCGGGCCTCGCATGGCCGACGACGTGCGGGAGCAAGTTCTGCTCCAAAGCGCCTCGAAGGTAGCGACGGCATGCAAGGCGCATGACGGCTTCGGGACTTCAAGAAGACAGTGTCGAGTCCAAGATACACCACGCACGACGGGCCAACCGATTCGAACCAACAACAGGAGTTGCCGCCATGACCGTACATCTCGCACTGGGACCGCTGGTTTCGCTGATCGCCGGGATCCTGATTCTCATCATGCCGCGACTGTTGAATTTCATTGTCGCGATTTATCTGATCGTCATCGGGCTGATCGGCCTGTTCGGCATGGGCTCGACGCATTTCTGAGCACTGCGGCGCGCACGCCTTTCCCGCTGCGACAGACGCGCGAACGCGGATGCACGGCTCGCGCCGCGCATCCGCGTCAGAGGTGTTCAGTCGGAAAAGCCCGGCGCAAGTGTGCCGGGAACAGCGGCTCAGCCGTTGGCGAGCCGATCCAGACGCAGCCGCCCTTGCAGCGACAGCGCGCCCACCGATACCCCGCTCACGCCGAAGGTGTAGCGGTTGAAGCAGCCGCGCTCAGTGAGAAAAGCGGCGGCAGTTTCCATGGCGTTACGCGACAGGCCCAGATGCCGATGATCGAGCGTGAGCAGCGCTTGCGTGTCCGGCATGTCGCTGGCGGCAGAAAGAATGGCGATGCAATCGGCTTTCGACGGATAGAGCATGGAATTCCGTTCCTCGAAAACGCTACGTTAAAGGCGGTACTCGTTGCGCACGTGTGGCGACAATGAGCAGGACCAATTAAACAGGACGAATGCAACACAACGGAAAGACTCGTGAAAGCAGCTTATCGCGCTACGCCCGTGAATCGGCGCTGCATCCTTTCACGAAACCTCATTCTAAACATCAGCCGAAAGGCGGATCAATGGCTGGAACGGCGCTGGATCCGTCTTTTTCCGCCAGACCGGCGCGGCATGCAGTCGCATGCCTGAGCCGACACGACGTGCTTCCAGATGGCGCGTTTCCCTGCCCGTATCGAACGATTGCGGCAGAATGCGGCCAGAAGGCATGCACGCGGCGCGATCCAAAACCCTTGTCCGACGACGCCGCGCTTCGTCCAGGATGTGCAGCGTCCCGGATCCTTTGCTCAACCCACGGCGCGCGTGGACCCATTACGCACGCCGCAAGCAGGAAGATGTTCGCTTATGCCCGCTTTGATTGAAGACTACGCCATGGTCGGCGACGGCCACACGGCCGCCCTGATCTCCCGCAACGGTTCGGTCGACTGGCTCTGCTGGCCGCGCTTCGACTCCGCCGCCTGCTTCGCCGCGCTGCTCGGCACGCCCGAACATGGCCGCTGGCTGCTCGCCCCCGAGATGCCCGATGGCGAAACGCCCGTCATCACGCGGCGTTATCGTGGCGACACGCTGGTGCTCGAGACCGACTTCGAGACGCCCCAGGGCGCGGTGACGATCATCGACTTCATGCCCCTGCGCAATGGCCATTCGGAACTCGTGCGCATCGTCGTCGGACGGCGCGGCACGGTGCGCATGAAGATGGAACTGGTGCTGCGCTTCGACTATGGCTCGGCGGTGCCCTGGGTCAGCCGTCTTCCCGACGACAGCGGCATCCGCGCGATCGCCGGTCCCGATCTCGCCGTGTTGCGCACGCCGGTGGATCTCGTCGGCGAGAACATGCGCACGACCGCGTGCTTCGATATCAGCCCGGGCGAACGCGTGCCCTTCTCGCTGTGCTATTCGCAATCGCACCTGCGCGTGCCGCCCGCGCACGATCCCCACACCCAGCTCGCCCGCACCGAAAACCACTGGAGCGAATGGTCGAGCCACAGCGAACTCACCGGCCAGTGGGCGCCGGCCATCCGCCGCTCGCTCATCACGCTGAAGGCGCTGGCCTACGAGCCGACCGGCGGCATCGTCGCCGCGCCGACGACCTCGCTGCCGGAACAGCTGGGCGGCACGCGCAACTGGGACTATCGCTACTGCTGGCTGCGCGACGCGACCATCACCCTGCTTGCGATGATGCGCGGCGGCTACTACGACGAAGCCCGCGCCTGGCGCGCCTGGCTGGGCCGCGTGATGGCCGGCTCGCCGGCGCAGATCCAGATCATGTACGGCATCGCGGGCGAGCGCCGCCTGCCTGAGTGGGAAGTGCCCTGGCTGCCGGGCTACGAGGGCGCGGCGCCGGTGCGCATCGGCAACGGCGCGGTCAACCAGTTGCAGCTCGATGTCTACGGCGAAGTGATGAACGCGCTGCACCTCGCGCGCGTGGGCGGCCTGCAGAGCGACGAAACCGCCTGGTCGATCCAGTGCGCGATGCTCCAGCATCTCGACACCGTCTGGCAGGAACCCGACGAAGGCATCTGGGAAGTGCGCGGCGGCCGTCAGCACTTCACGTTTTCGAAGGTGATGGCGTGGGTAGCGTACGATCGCGCGATCAAGTCGGCGGAAACCTTCGAGCTGCCGGGCCCGATCGATCACTGGCGCGACATGCGCTCGCGCATCCGCGCCGAGGTGCTGAAGAAGAGCTGGAACCCGAAGCTCAACTCGTTCACGCAGGCTTACGGCAGCGAAGCGCTCGATGCCAACCTCCTGCTGATCCCGTTGCTGGGTTTCCTGCCGCCAAAAGATCCGCGAGTAATCGGCACCGTACATGCGATCGAGACCACTTTGACGCACGATGGTCTCGTCAAGCGCTATCACACGACCGAAGTCGAGGATGGCTTGCCGCCGGGGGAAGGCACATTTCTGGCTTGCAGCTTCTGGCTGGTAGACAACCTGGCGTTGCAGGGCCGGATCGACGAAGCGCACGCGATGTTCGAGCGGCTCGTGGGCCTGGCGAACGATGTCGGCCTGCTGGCAGAGGAATACGACACCGTGGCGCGCCGGATGGTGGGGAATTTCCCGCAAGCCTTCACGCACGTGGCGCTCGTGCACACCGGGATGAACCTGATGCGTCACGAAGAGGAGATGGCGAAGGCGACCGGCCAGCCCTCCGGCTCCGAAGGCCACGCGGAAGACGCGGCGCAGGCGGAGATCGACGCAGCCTCGGGGCAGTCCTAAATGCTTGTTTTTGCTGGCGAGAATAATGCTCGGACGGTAATATTGGTGCAACGCACAAAAAGTATCCTGTTTTAAGCAATATCTGAAGTGTTGTGTAAAAGCCGGCAGTTTCGACCGACCGATTGAATCGAACGCGCATTAGCCGGAAAATCTTGCACTCAAGATCGAAGAAGCTGCGGTCGTTAAGTTTCGTTAGTGTTCAAAGCGCATCGCTTCCTGTGAAGCGTCAGTGATCGCAGAAAGACAGTGCCTCGGTCGTGCGGCGTCAGCCCGCCGCGCAGCCGGGGATCATCCAGTACCGTTGAACGTCGTCGCCGGGCCGTCTTTCGGGTCGCAGGCATCAACGGGGTACCGGTTCCGACCGGAGTTACCGGGGCAACCATGCTCTATCAAATTCACGAATTCCAGCGAGCCGTGCTGTCTCCCCTCACAGCATGGGCTCAGGCCGCATCGAAGTCCTTCGTCAACCCGGCCAGCCCCCTCGCCTACGTGCCCGGCTCCACGCGCTTCGCCGCGGCTTACGAACTGCTCTATCGGCTGGGCAAGGATTACGAAAAGCCGGAGTTCGAACTGCATCAGATCGTCAAGGACGGTCACAACATTCCCATCGTCGAGCAGACGGTCATCGAAAAGCCCTTCTGCCGGCTGCTCCGTTTCAAGCGCTTCGCCGACGACAGCGCCACCGTCACCAAGCTGAAGAACGAACCCATCGTGCTGGTGTGCGCGCCGCTGTCCGGCCATCACTCGACGCTGCTGCGCGACACGGTGAAAACCCTTCTGCAGGATCACAAGGTCTACATCACCGACTGGCTCGACGCCCGCATGGTGCCGATCGAAAACGGTCCGTTCCATCTGGACGACTACGTCGAGTACATCCAGGAGTTCATCCGTCACATCGGCGCGAAGGACCTGCACGTGATCTCGGTGTGCCAGCCGACCGTGCCCGTGCTCGCCGCTATTTCGCTGATGGCGAGCCGCGGCGAAGACACGCCGCGCACGATGACGATGATGGGCGGCCCGATCGACGCGCGCCGCAGCCCCACGTCGGTCAACTCGCTGGCGAACGAGCATTCCTACGAATGGTTCGAGAACAACGTCATCTATACGGTGCCGGCGAACTATCCGGGCGTCGGCCGCAAGGTCTATCCGGGCTTCCTGCAGCACGCGGGCTTCGTCGCGATGAATCCGGAGCGCCATCTGACCGCGCATTGGGACTTCTATCAGAACCTGCTGCGCGGCGACGACGACGACGCCGAGCAACATCGCCGCTTCTACGATGAATACAACGCCGTGCTGGACATGGCCGCCGAGTATTACCTCGAGACCATCCGCATCGTGTTCCAGGAGTTCCGGCTCGCGGAAGGCACGTGGGAAGTGAATGGCGAGATGGTGCGTCCGCAGGACATCAAGCACACGGCGCTGTTCACCATTGAAGGCGAGCTGGACGATATCTCCGGCAGCGGCCAGACGCGCGCCGCGCATGACCTGTGCACCGGCCTGCCTGCGAAGAACAAGCGCCACTTCACGGCAGAGAAGGCCGGCCACTATGGCATCTTCTCGGGCCGCCGCTGGCGCACGATGGTGTATCCGCAACTGCGCGAGTTCATCCTCGAACACGACAAGCAGCCGAAGAGCGAAGCCGTGCCCGCCTGAAGTCCGCTTTCAGCGCAGCATCAACAAAAACGTCGCGCCTGCTTCCAGGCGCGACGTTTTGTTTTCTGCGACCCACACGGCCTTCAGCGCCGCGTCAGATAGGCCAATAACAGTTCGGTATTCATGCGCACGATCTGCTCGCGCTGATGGGCTTCGTTGAAGTCCAGTCCGAAAGTCGCTTCCAGCGTGAAGCGGTTCGACACGATGTAATAACCGAGACCCGAGAGCGTGACGTAGAACTTGAGCGGTTCGACGTCATTGCGGAACAACCCGGCTTTCTGGCCGCGTTCGAGAATGGCGGTCAGCGTCGTGACGATGGGCGAAATCAGCTCGCGGATCCGGTTCGATCCCTTGATGTAGCGCGCTTCATGCAGGTTCTCGTTGTTGATGAGACGCAGCAGTTCGGGATGATCGCGATAGTAATCCCAGACGAAATGCGCGAGCCGCGTCATGGCTTCGATGGGCGCGACGCCATCCAGTTCGAGCGTGCGCTCGGCTTCGACGAGCGCGGACAGCGCATGCTCCAGGACCGCCGTGAACAACTGCTCCTTGCTGCCGAAGTAGTAATAGAGCATGCGTTCATTGGTTTCGGCCCGGCGCGCGATCTGGTCGACGCGGGCGCCGAACAGGCCACCGGCTGCAAACTCCTCCGCGGCGGCAAGCAGGATACGACGCCGGGTGCCTTCAGGATCTCTTTTGATTTTCGGCTGATTCATGGTGGCATGATTCGGGAGCCGCGTTGCCGGATGAGCGTCACGCAACCCGGGACGGGAGACATGACGTGAACGGGCGCGCCAAGGTGATTGGGGAACACCGTCCTGCGGTCAATCGAAAGCGATTTGATTATGCGCATATCGAAGAACGTTGGCAATTGGGATTGAAAGCTAGCCGTCACGCCCCTGCCGACTTCGGCGATAATGACGGACAAAACCGGGCGCGCGCCCGCTGACGGGACGCGCGACCCACCCACATGCAACCGGCCTGGAATTGGCAGTGTGCGAGCTGCTTCGAACCCGCAGCGCTTTCGGCAATTTCGGCGCCTTCGAAGCATCCGGCCAACGCGGCACCCTCCGCATCCACGCTGCGCCATTCCCCGGCATCAAAGCACTTCCCCCGTGACCGCAACCGTTTCCAGGACGCTCGCCGAGCGCATCGAAGACCTGCTGCCGCAGACGCAATGCACCAAGTGCGGCTACCCGGCGTGCCGGCCTTATGCCGAAGCCATCGCCGCCGGCGAGGCCAACCATAACCAGTGCCCGCCGGGCGGCGCCGAAGGCATCGCGCGCATTGCGGCGCTGATTGGCAAGCCGGTGATCCCGCTCGACACGACGCATGGCATCGAACGGCCGCGGCCGGTGGCCGTCATCGACGAAAGCGTGTGCATCGGCTGCACGTTGTGCATGCAGGCGTGTCCGGTCGATGCCATCGTCGGCGCGGCGAAACAGATGCATACGGTCATCACGGAACTGTGCACGGGCTGCGATCTGTGCGTGCCGCCCTGCCCGGTCGATTGCATCGCGATGATTCCCGTCACTGGCACGCGCACCGGCTGGGACGCCTGGAGCCAGCCCGAAGCCGATGCCGCCCGCACGCGTCACGACCGCCGCACGGCGCGTCTCGAGCGCGAGCGCGCCGCCGCCGAAGCGAAGGCGAACGCGCGCCAGGCATCGCGCACCGCGCAGGCAGCGGAGGCCAGCGCGGCGGCCTCCACGCCGCAGACTGCGCCGCTCGCGCCGCCCGCCCCGGCAGACGATCCCGAAGCGAAGAAGCGCGCGATCATCCAGGCCGCGCTGGACCGCGCGCGCAAGAAGAAGGAAGAGATGGCGAAGCTCGGTGCGGGACCGAAGAATACGGAGCACGTGAGCCCCGCGGTGCAGGCGCAGATCGACGCCGCCGACGCGCGCCGTCGCCGTCTCGGCCTGAAAGAAGACAGCACGCCCGCGCAGCCGGATCCCGATAAACCCGCGTGAACACGGACCTCGACCCATGAACGCCAGGAAGCGCCACGCGATCTTCGAAACGCTGCAGAGCCTGAATCCGCACCCGGTCACCGAACTCGAATACACGACGCCCTTCGAGTTGCTGATCGCCGTGATGCTCTCCGCGCAGGCCACCGACGTCTCCGTCAACAAGGCGATGCGCAAGATGTTTCCGCTCGCGAACACGCCGGCGGCCGTGCTGGCGCTCGGCGAAGAAGGCGTGACGGAACATATCCGCACGATCGGGCTTTATCGCACCAAAGCGAAGAACGTGATCGCGACGTGCCGCATTCTCATCGATCAATACGGCGGCGAGGTGCCCGACAATCGCGAAGCGCTCGAAGCGCTGCCGGGCGTCGGCAGGAAGACGGCTAATGTCGTGCTGAACATCGCGTTCGGGCAACCGACCATCGCCGTCGACACCCATATCTTCCGCGTCGCCAATCGCACCGGTCTCGCCCCCGGCAAGGACGTGCGCGCAGTGGAAAGCGCGCTCGAGAAATTCACACCGAAGGAATTCCTCCACGACGCGCATCACTGGCTGATCCTGCACGGCCGCTACGTCTGCAAGGCGCGCGTGCCCGAGTGCTGGCATTGCGTGATCGAGCCGCTGTGCGAGTACCGTCCGAAGACGCCCGCGCCGGTGGAGTGAGCCGGGTTTGAGCGTCGAAAAGCACTGCGGGCGTACAATACCGGGCTACGAAAACCCGCAATCGAATCAGCACCTTATGTTCAATCCCAGCCGCGACGAAGTTCGCCAGTTCTTCACTGACGCCTGGCGCAAGGAGCGCGCCGGCGAGATCCTGACGCCGCTCGAAAGCATGGCTGCCGACTGGATCAGCGAGCATCCGGAATATCACGACGCACTGGCCCATCCCGAAGCGCGCGACGCCGATTATTCGCCCGATCGCGGCCAGACCAATCCGTTCCTGCATCTGTCGATGCACCTCGCCATCAGCGAACAGTTGTCCATCGACCAGCCGCCGGGCATCCGGCGCGCACACGACAAACTGGTCGCGCGCCTCGGTTCGCCGCACGACGCGCAGCACGCGATCATGGACTGTCTCGGCCAGGTCATTTGGGAAGCGCAGCGCTCGAACACGCCGCCCGATACTGACGCCTATCTCGCGCTGATCGAACGGCGCGCCTCGCGCGACTGAGCTCCGCAGCACGCCGCACCAAATGAAACACCCCGCATGCGCGGGGTGTCGATTGAACTGCCGGGGCTTCAGCCCTTACTTCTTCAGCACGAGATTGCCGTCGAGCGACTCGATGTACGCCGCGAGATCCTTCAGGTCGCTCGGCGAGAGGCTCTGCACCTGTGCCGACATGATGGCGTTGTTGCGGCCGAAGTTCGGATTGTTGCCGCCGATCTGATACTGGCGCAGTGCCCAGTAGATATACGTGGCATGCTGGCCCGCGAGCCGCGGATACTCTCCGCTCACCGGCTTGTTGAGACCGGGGCCGTGGCAGGCCGCGCAGTTGTGGCTGTCGGACAGCGCCTTGCCGTTGCTGATGTCGGCCGCGTGCGCCGTGCCGAACGCCGTCATGCCGATCAGCGCCGCCGCGCATGCTGCCTTGATGCTGCGAAGTGCCTTCGAGGGCTTCATGAATTCTCCTTCCCGTTGTCGCTTTGCGGTGTCACGCGCGGATTACTTGTCGGGATTGTTCTTTGATTGGGGAGTCTGCGCGGCGTAGTACGCGGCGATATCGGCGATATCCTGATCCGACAGCGTGGTCGCGATGGCGCGCATCGTGTCGAAATGACGGTCGCCCTTCTTGTAGGCATTCAGCGCATTGGCAATGTACTGCGCGTTCTGGCCGCCCAGCATCGGCACTTCGTAGACTTCAGGGTACGCGGTGCGATAGCCGGGGATGCCGTGGCAGCCGATGCACATCGCAACCTTGCCCTCTGCGGCCTTCGCGTTACCGACGACGTCGGCCGACGCCTGGGTCGCGAAGCCGGCGAGACCGGACAGCGCTGCAATCACGGCACATTTGCCGACAAAATTGTTCATAGCTCTTCTAACCTGGCTTGAGGGGAAATCCGGCGCTCACAAGGCCGCGGCCCGCGCCGAGCGCATACAACCTTCTCGGGACTGTTTGCTGCTGCAGGGTCTGGCGCCACGCAGGCCAAAAAAATCGCGCTAATTGTACCGCGCGACCTACCCTCCGTCCACACGCGCACCCTCTCGCAGCCTTGCTGGCAAGGGGAATCGCCTGAAAAGGACCGCGCTTCGCTGCGACAATTCGTCCCTGTACAAGCAACGAGCCCGCCTGCGCGCTCGCTCCGGACCCACCCCGGCGCAGCGCCGAACCTGCGCATGAAGCGGCTCACACGATACCCGGCGGCCCCCGATGCCGAAAGGGCTTCTGACTTATACTGGGATTTTTTTCTCCGACCGGATCTTCGTCATGCGTTTCGAGGGCTCATCGCAGTACGTCGCAACCGACGATCTCAAGCTCGCGGTGAACGCCGCGATGACGCTGCAGCGGCCCTTGCTGATCAAGGGCGAACCCGGCACCGGCAAGACCATGCTGGCCGAGGAAGTGGCCGGCGCGCTCGGCATGCCGCTCCTGCAATGGCACATCAAGTCCACGACGAAGGCCCAGCAAGGTCTGTACGAATACGACGCCGTCTCGCGCCTGCGCGACTCGCAGCTCGGCGACGAACGCGTGAAGGACATCCGCAACTACATCGTCAAGGGCGTGCTGTGGCAGGCCTTCGAATCCGACCAGCCGAGCGTATTGCTGATCGATGAAATCGACAAGGCCGACATCGAATTTCCGAACGATCTGCTGCGCGAACTCGACCGCATGGAGTTCTACGTCTACGAGACGCGCGAGCTGATCAAGGCAAAGCAGCGCCCGCTCGTCATCATCACGTCGAACAACGAGAAGGAGCTGCCCGACGCCTTCCTGCGCCGCTGCTTCTTCCACTACATCCGCTTCCCCGATGCCGAGACGATGAAGGCCATCGTCGAGGTGCATTTTCCGAACATCCGCCAGGACCTGCTCGCCGCGGCGATGCAGAGCTTCTTCGAGCTGCGCCAGGTTTCAGGGTTGAAGAAGAAGCCGTCCACGTCCGAACTGCTCGACTGGCTGCGTCTCCTGCTCGCCGAAGACATCGCGCCCGAGGCGCTGCGCTCGGCCGACGACAAGCAGATCGTGCCGCCGCTGCACGGCGCCTTGCTCAAGAACGAGCAGGATGTCGCGCTGTTCGAGCGGCTCCTGTTCATGAACCGCAATCATCGTTGAGCCGATGGTGAGCGCGCCATGCTGATCGACTTCTTCTATTCGCTGCGCGACGCGAAGCTGCCCGTCTCGGTGAAGGAATACCTGACGCTGCTCGAGGCGCTGAAGGCGCAGGTGATCGCGCCGTCGCTCGACGAGTTCTACTTCCTCGCGCGCATGACGCTCGTGAAGGACGAAAAGTACTTCGACAAGTTCGATCGCGCGTTCGGCGCCTACTTCCACGGGCTCGCGCAACTGTCCGACGAAGCCTTCGACATTCCGCTCGACTGGCTCAAGAAGCGTCTCGATCGCGAGTTCACCGCCGAGGAAAAGAAGCGCATCGAGGCGCTCGGCGGTCTCGACAAGCTGATGGAGCGTCTCAAGGCCCTGCTCGACGAACAGAAGGAACGTCACGAAGGCGGCAGCAAGTGGATCGGCACCGGCGGCACGTCGCCGTTCGGACATGGCGGCTACAACCCGGAAGGGATTCGCATTGGCGGGGAATCGTCGGGGAACCGCACGGCGGTGAAGGTGTGGGACCAGCGCGCTTATCAGGACTTTGACGACCAGGTCGAGATCGGCACGCGCAACATCAAGGTCGCGCTGCGGCGGCTGCGGCGCTTTGCACGCGAAGGCGCGGCCGAAGAACTGGATCTCCTCAACACCATCCGCAGCACCGCTGCCAACGCCGGCTGGCTCGACATCAAGATGGTGCCCGAGCGTCACAACAACGTGAAGGTGCTGATGCTGCTCGATGTCGGCGGCTCGATGGACGACCACATCAAGCGCGTCGAAGAGCTGTTCTCCGCGGCCAAGGCCGAGTTCAAGCATCTCGAGTTCTATTACTTCCACAACTGCGTGTACGACTACCTGTGGAAGCACAACCGGCGCCGTCATCAGGAACGCACGCCGACGCTCGACGTCATGCACAAGTTCACGCCGGACTACAAGCTGATCTTCGTCGGCGATGCCACCATGAGCCCGTATGAGGTGTTGCAGCCGGGCGGCTCGGTCGAATACAACAACGCCGAAGCGGGCGCCGTGTGGCTGCGCAGGCTCGCCGACCAGTTCCCGCATCACGCGTGGCTCAACCCCGAACCCGAGCGCCTGTGGGAATACCGCCAGTCGATCGGTGCGATCCGCCAGATCCTCGGCAATCGCATGTACGGCCTCACGATGTCCGGCCTCGAAAGCGCGATGCGCGCGCTGTCGAAATAAATCCATAAAAAGCACAGAAGCAGAACCACCATGAAAGCCCCGTCTGCGGCGCCCGTCGCGCTGCGCCCGTTGTTCGACTCGTCCCTCTCCACCATCGTCGCCGGCTTCGTCGCGATGATGACGGGCTATACCAGTTCGCTCGTGCTGATGTTCCAGGCCGGCCAGGCCGCGCATCTCAGCGATGCGCAGATCTCGTCGTGGATCTGGGCGCTGTCCATCGGCATGGCGGTGTGCACCATCGGACTGTCGCTGCGTTACCGCGCTCCGATCGTCATCGCCTGGTCCACGCCGGGCGCCGCGCTGCTCGTCTCCTCGCTGCCGAACGTCCCGTACGCGGAAGCGATCGGCGCGTTCGTCGTGTGCGCGGCGCTGCTGACCGCCGTCGGCCTCACCGGCTGGTTCGACACGCTGATGAAGCGCATTCCCGGCGGCATCGCGGCGGCGCTGCTGGCGGGCATCCTGTTCGAGATCGGCATCGAGATCTTTCACGCCGCGCAGGCGCAGACGCCGCTCGTGCTCGTCATGTTCTTCACCTATCTCGCCGGCAAGCGCCTCGCGCCGCGCTACGCGATTCCCGCGACGCTCGCCGCGGGCATCGCCATGGCGGGCGCGCTCGGGCTGCTCGATTTCTCGCGCTTTCACGTCGCGCTCGCGCATCCCGTCTTTACGATGCCCGCGTTCTCCGTGTCGGCTGCGATCAGCATCGGCATTCCGCTGTTCGTGGTCGCGATGGCCTCGCAGAACGTGCCCGGCATCGCCGTCCTGCGCGCCGACGGCTACACCACGCCGTCCGCCCCGCTCATCTCGGCCACCGGCTTCGCTTCGCTGCTGCTCGCGCCGTTCGGTTCGCACGGCGTGAATCTGGCCGCCATCACGGCCGCCATCTGCACCGGCCGCGAGGCCCACGAGGACCGCAACCGGCGCTATACGGCGGCGGTGTGGTGCGGCGTGTTCTATCTCGTCGCCGGCGTGTTCGGCGCGACCATCGCCGCGCTGTTCGCGTCGTTTCCGAAGGCGCTGGTCGTGTCGGTGGCCGCGCTGGCGCTGTTCGGCTCGATCATGAGCGGCCTTACGAATGCGATGCAGGATCCGCGGCAGCGCGAACCGGCGCTCGTCACCTTCATGACGACGGCGTCAGGACTCACGCTGCTGTCGATCGGACCGGCGTTCTGGGGGCTGATCGCGGGCCTGGCGACGCATCTGGTGCTCAATGCCCGGCGCGCGTGATTCGTCCGCCGATTGAGACGTGCCGCGCGACGGCACAAGAAATGCGCGATGAACGGTAAAGCCCGCGCCCGGTCGAACCGGACGCGCACGCGATCAGCGCGTTTTCCGCGCGCGGGACTAGAATGACGGAATGGTTTTCAGGGGCGCGCCGCGCGATCGTGATTTCAATGGCAACTGCCATCAAAATCGCCGCGCGGCGTCGCAATCATGGGCAATCCGCGGGTTTGTTACCGCACTTTGACAAGGCGCCACGCGTCTCAGACTCGACATGACATCCGCTCTCGACCAGCTCAAGCAGTACACGACCGTCGTCGCCGACACGGGCGATTTCCAGCAATTCATCGCGTTCAAGCCGGAAGACGCGACCACCAATCCGTCGCTGATCCTGAAGGCCGTCCAGAAGGACGACTACAAGCCGCTGCTCGAAAAGACCGTCAAGGAGCACGCGAAGAAGCCGATGCCGCAGATCATCGACAATCTGCTCGTCGCCTTCGGCACCGAAATTCTCAAGATCGTCCCGGGCCGCGTCTCGACCGAAGTCGATGCGCGCCTGTCGTTCGACACCAAGGCGTCCATCGACAAGGGCCGCGAGATTATCAAGCTGTATGAGAACGCCGGCATCGACCGCAAGCGCGTGCTCATCAAGCTGGCCTCGACGTGGGAAGGCATCCGCGCCGCCGAAGTGCTGCAGAAGGAAGGCATCCACTGCAACATGACGCTGCTGTTCTCGCTCGCGCAGGCCGTCGCCGCCGCGGACGCAGGCGCGCAACTGATCTCGCCGTTCGTCGGCCGCATCTACGACTGGTACAAGAAGTCGGCCGGCGCCGAATGGGACGAAGTCAAGAACGGCGGCGCGAACGATCCGGGCGTGCAGTCGGTGCGCCGCATCTACGCGTACTACAAGAAGTTCGGCTACAAGACCGAGGTGATGGGCGCGAGCTTCCGCACCGTGAGTCAGATCACGGAACTGGCGGGCTGCGACCTGCTGACCATCAGCCCCGACCTGCTCAAGAAACTCGCCGACAGCAACGACACCGTCGAGCGCAAGCTGTCTCCGGAAGCGAGCAAGAACGAGAACGTCGAGAAAATCGCGGTGGATGAGCCGACCTTCCGCTTCGCCGTCAACGACGACGCCATGGCCACCGAGAAGCTCGCGGAAGGCATCCGCGCCTTCGCTGCCGACGCCATCAAGCTCGAGAAGCTGATCACCGCGCTGCAGTAACGCCGGCCTCGCCTGAGATAAGAAGGACCGCAGCACCGATCCGGTGCGCGGTCCTTTTTCATTTCCGGAAGCGCCGAGAGCATCACGCGCCGAACGGCCGCGCGCCCTCGATGTTCCACTGCCGTTCCACTTCCGATAGTCGCAGCCGCAAGCGCTCCGCCTGTTCGACGAAGCGCATCGCGAGCCAGTGCATGCCTTCCGTGACGTGATCGCCGGGCGTCTCGGCGCACACCGCCGATTCCACGGCCGCGGTCTCCATCTCCAGCGCATGATGCAGCAGGCTCACGCGGCCGAAGCGCAGCGCGCGCGCCATCTGCAGCAACTGACGGCGCACCGCGACTTCGCCCGGCGAGCAGCCGAGCGCAAAACGATGTCCGCCTACGGAGGTCACTTCCGGCATCGACGTGACCAGCATTTCGAGCGCGGCGAGCATCGCGCGATGCAGCCGCTGGATTTCCTCGAGCCGCGCCATCGGCAGGTTCGTTTCCTTGGATACCGATTCCAGCAGGCCACGCGACTGCACGAGCCGCTGGCTCATGCGGAAGAAGCGCTTCGCCATGTCCTCCGGCAGCAGCGGCACGCCTTCGAGCAGTGCGCCGTAGATCTTCGCGCCTTCGCGCAGATTGTCGGCGAGCCGGTAGCGCCATGAATAGGTCGCGTATTGCGGCAGCACGAACGAGAAGCCGAGCGCGATCACCACGCCGATCATCACGTTCGCCGTGCGCCACAGGCCCGTCGTGAACGGCAGGTCGCCGTGGCCCGAGACGATGACCATGGTGATCGCCGTGAGCAGCGCGACGTAGCCCGCCTTGCCGATCGCATAGTAGGCGCAGCCGCCCGCGATCGCGCACATCAGCACGAAGAACAGCATCAGCGAGCCGGTCAGCGCCTGCGCCGCGATCAGCACGAGCCCGAACGCCGCGCCGAGCATCGTGCCGATCGCGCGTTCGGCGGCTTTCTTGCGAATGTTGCCGTAGTGCTGCAAGCCGCCGACGACCACCAGCACCGAGACCGTCGCCCACACGCCGTGCGGCACGTCGATGCCGGTGGTCACGGCAATCGACATCGCCACGGCCAGCGCGACCCGCACGCCGTGGATCAGGTTGGCGTGGCGATAGCGAAAGTACGGCGATGCAATCCAGCTGAACAGACGCGACAGACGGCCGTGTCTGACTGACGTCGATGTCGGAGAAAACATGGTTCGCTCGCGTCGATGAACATGATCGTTCGTCCGGCCGGCTCGCGCGTCGCACAAACAAAACGCCCGTAGCGGCCAGCGGCTGCTACGGGCGTTTTACCAGCTTTTCGTGAGCCGCGCCGGGTCAGCGCCCGGTGCGGCAAAAGCGGCATCAGCGACGGCTCGATCAGCTTTCCACGATGTCCAGATAATCTTCCGGACGCGTGCGGTCTTCCGAGCGCTTGAGGCCCAGGACGCGCACGAGCAGGCTGACGGCGATCGACACGATCAGGTTGGCGATCAGCGCCCACACGGCGGCGTAGCCCGGCACGACATAGCCGAACAGATGCAGCGGATAGATCGAGCCCTTCAGCTGCAGCGACACGGCCATCCAGGTACCGACGCCGATCCCCACCGCCCAGCCGATCAGCAGGCCGCGATGGTCGAGCACGCGCGTGTAGAGGCCGAGCACCAGTGCGGGCAGCGTCTGGATGATCCAGATGCCGCCGAGCAGTTGCAGCTGGATGGCATAGGTCAGCGGCAGCGCGAGAATGAACACCACCGCGCCCACCTTCACGATCAGCGACACCAGCTTGGCGACGTTGGTTTCCTGCTCCGGCGTCATCGACGTATTGACGAACTCGCGGTGCACGTTGCGCGTATACAGGTTGGCGGCCGCGATCGACATGATCGCCGCCGGCACCAGCGCGCCGATGCCGATTGCCGCAAACGCCACGCCCACGAACCACGACGGGAAGTAGTGCAGGAACAGCGCCGGCACGGCGAAGTTCGCGCCGTAGGCCTTGAAGTACGGCGCGTATTCCGGCATGTCCTTCACGCCCGAGGCGAGCGCCATGTAGCCGAGCAGCGCCAGCAGGCCGAGCACCAGCGAATACGCCGGCAACAGCGACATGTTGCGGCGGATCGTGTTGCCCGAATTCGACGACAGGATGGCCGTGACCGAGTGCGGGTACAGGAACAGCGCGAGCGCGGAACCCACCGCCAGCGTCGCATATGCGCTGTAGCCGTTGAGGCTCGCGGCGTCGGGCGCTTTCAGCAGGATCTTCTCGGGCGGCACGATGCCGAAGATGTGGCCGAAGCCGCCGAGCTGCGCCGGAATCACGATCATCGCGGCGATGATCGTGATGTAGATCAGCACGTCCTTCACCACGGCGATCATCGCCGGTGCGCGCAGACCTGAGGTGTAGGTGTACGCGGCGAGAATCGCGAAGGCGATGATGAGCGGCAGATCGCCGACGAGGCCCTGCGTGGAGAAGCCGAGCGCACCGATCACCACTTCGATGCCGACCAGTTGCAGCGCGATATACGGCATGGTCGCGACGATGCCGGTCAGCGCGACGGCCAGCGCCAGCATGCGGCTGTTGTAGCGGGCATGCACGAAGTCGGCGGCGGTCACATAGCCGTGACGCTTCGCGATGCTCCACAGCTTCGGGAACACGACGAACGCGAACGGATAGATGAGGATGGTGTACGGCAGCGCGAAGAAGCCGGTCGCGCCCGCGCCGAACACGAGCGCCGGAACCGCGACGAAGGTGTAGGCCGTGTAGAGGTCGCCGCCGAGCAGGAACCAGGTGACGATGGTGCCGAAGCGACGGCCGCCGAGACCCCATTCGTCGAGCTGGGCGAGATCGCCCTTGCGCCAGTGCGCGGCGATGAAGCCGAGAATCGTGACGCCGACGAAGAAGAGGACGAAGACGAAGGTTGCGGTGGAATTCATCATCGCGCGCCTCCGCTCTTGCGATTCGAGGGCAGCGCCTTGGTCTTCTTATAGACGACCGCGGTGATCACCGCGCTGATCAGCACCCACAACAACTGGTACCAGTAGAAATACGGGAAGCCCCACAACACGGGCTCGATCTTGTTATAAAACGGCACCCATACCACACCGATCCACGGAAGGATCAAAAGCCACAGCCAGTGCTTGTTGCGCGGTTGTCCAGTGCCGGTCGCAGCTTCTTGAGCCATGAACGGTCCTCTCCTCTTGTTTGATTTTGGTCTACGGTCCGGACGGATGACGTGCCGGTTGTCGTATCGGTTTGCACGCCACGTTACTGGCCTGGCGGCCGTTGAAAGCGCCCCGAAATAACAGGAGGAGTATATGGACCCTTAAAACCCGGTCAAGCAAGGGGAATCCCGACTATTCCCCTGATTTGAAAGAATTTTGTAATCACGCCGGGAGGCGTGACCAGCGCGGCATTGCGCCTGGGCGTCGCGCTTTTGTGTTGCGTTTTTGCGTTGGGCCAGCGTCGTCAGATCCGAAAGGATTCGCCTGGCTTGAGGCCCGCGCTTTCGACCAGACCTTTCACCCACTTGCGCGTGGGCAATCCCAGCTGATCCTCGATCAGCTTCGCACGCGCCTCGAGCGCACTGAGCGGCACGTCGAGCGCGGGCCCCGCGAAGGCCAGCGCGACGCGATTGCCGTCGTGCACTTCCGGCAGCGCGATCACGCGATGATCGAATGCCTCGTTCAGATGCCGCATGTTGCGCACGAAGCTCGGATGATCGCCGAACAGGTTCACCGTGACGACGCCCGCCGCCGGCGTCAGGCACGCGCGGCAGGCGCGATAGAACGACACGCTGTCGAGCACCGGACGCTGTGCCGCGGCGTCATACACGTCGATCTGCATGGCGCCGGTCGTGCCGTGATTCGCGCGATCGTTGACGAACTCCCAGGCGTCGCGCTCGGTGACGGTGAGGCGCGCATCGTCATAAGGCAGGTCGAACATCGCGCGGGCCGCGATCACGACCGCCGGATTCACTTCCACCGCCTCGACCTGTGCGCGCTTCAGGAAGCGGTAGCAGAACTTGGTCAGCGCCGCCGCGCCCAGCCCGAGCTGCACGATCCGCTCCGGCGTCTCGATGAACAGCAGCCAGGCCATCATCTGCTGCACGTATTCGAGTTCGATCTGATCGGGCTTGCGGAGACGCATCGCGCCCTGCACCCATTCCGTGCCGAAGTGCAGGTAGCGCACGCCGCCCTCTTCCGAGAACGTCACCGGCGCGAAGCGCGGCTTGCGCGGCGCCTCGATGCGCGGCGCGTGCGCGAGATCGTCGTCATCGTGCTCGCGCGCGGCGCGCTTCTGCTTTTGCTTCTGCTTGCCGGCGTGCTTGGAGTCCTGCTTGCGTCCGAACGCGCGGGCTTCAGCGGAGGCGCGTTTGATCAGTGTCGTCATGGGTGAGGAGGTCGCGCCAGAGACGCAGTTTTTGGTCGAACGAGAGCATAGCATTGGCCGCACTCGACGACGGCAGCACCCGCGTCGCGTAGCCCGCGGCGCCGATCACCGGCGCGAAGCGACCCGAGGTCTTGCCGTTGAAGCAGACGCGGCGCAGCGCCGGAAAGCGCGTGTGGAACACGGCGAAGTCATTCGGCGACGCATGGCGGATCGCGCTGTCGAGGCTGCCTTCGCGCTCGCAGGCCGCCAGCACGTCCCACAGGCCGATGCCATGCGCCAGAAGCCGCATGAGTCGGTCGTCGTAGGCGAGTTCGTGCAGCGGCTCGCCGATCGCTGCGCCCACCAGGCGCCAGAACTGATTGCGCGGATGCGCGTAGTACTGGGCCGCCGCCAGCGAAGCGACGCCCGGAAAGCTGCCGAGAATCAGCGTATGCGTGGCGTGATCGCCGATCGGCTCGAATCCGGCGAGCGTCATTTCGCTTCGCCGCGCACGACGCGCTTCGCATGCGAACTCAGATGCCCATACGCGCGCGCATGTTCGCGCCGATGCGGACCATGGAGCGTGGCGAGCCTGGTCCATAGCGCATCGAGCATGCACTCGGTGACCATCAGCGGCGCACCGTGCCGCTCGAACACCGAACGGCGCGCGACGAGCGTAGGTGAGACATCGTGCGATTGCTGCAAAGCCAGCCGGTAGAGCGGATGGCGCGCCGTCAGCCTGCGGCTCGCGAGCGCCGAACGCGACACGCTGCTGTCGCTGTACAGCAGTTCGGCGAGCGGACGCGTGCGCAGGCGGCGCATCGATTGCCATGTGCCAGTGCTGACCGCCAGCGGCACGATGCTGTGCGCCACGACGAAGGGCGTGCCGTCGACCTTCAACGCCACTTCGCGCAGCCACACCGGCGTACGCGGCGTGATGCCGAGCGCGCGGGCTTCGTCCCGCCAGGGAAGACTGACGGCTTCGCGTGTGACATCGACGGTCACGGCGCCCAGCGTGCGCAGATGCGCAGTCAGCGAGCCGCCGCGCGTCAGCCAGTCTTGTTGAGCATCGGAGAGAACGGCACAGGGGACGACGCGCCAGTGCGCGTCGGTGGGATCGGTCGGCATGGACATGGCGGCGATTATAAAGGCCGCCTGCCAACGCCCGCCATACACCCATGCCGACCGCAGCTTAGGACGAATCGTATGGTGCGCGGCATGTCAGAAGCGGAGACTGAAATGCCGGTCGCGCGCCGCGCCGGCTTCATCCCGAGAGGCAAATAGAATGTCGATAAACAAGAAACAAACGTCCAGACCGGTTGCGCATCTGGCGTCGGAAACATTGCATGACCCGAAGGCGTCGGCAACGGCCAAGAGCCTTGCTGCATCCGCCTTGGCCCAATCGCATACGCGCAAGCAAACCGGTGCCGAGATGGAGCACAAAGCCAGCGAAGTGCTCCATAGCAGCAAATACGCGCCGGACACCAAAAAGCTCGCCGCGTCCGTGCTCGCGCAGTCGAACAAGGAGCGCAAGCGCAAATGAAAACAGGCGCCGCCGGTTGCCCGGCGGCGCCTGCATCACCCTGCTTTCAGACTGTTCAGCGCGCGAGCAGCAGCGCGTTGGTCCGCTTGACGAAGCTCGCCGGATCTTCCAGCGTGCCGCCTTCGGCCAGCATGGCCTGATCGAAGAGCAGATGGCACCAGTCCGCGAAGTTGGCGTTGTCGGCGTTGAGCGCCTTCACGAGCGGATGCTCCGGATTCACTTCCAGAATCGGCTGCATCTCCGGCGCCTGCTGGCCCGCGGCCTTCAGCATGCGTTGCAGATAGCCGCTCATGTCGCCTTCGTCTGCCACCAGGCAGGTGGGCGAATCAGTGAGACGGAACGTGAGCCGCACATCCTTCGCCTTGCCTTCCAGCGCTTCCTTCATCTTCTCGACGAGCGGCTTCATGTCCTCGCCGACCTTCTCCTGCTGCTGCTTCTCTTCGTCGTTGAGCGCGCCGAGATCGAGGTCGCCGCGCGCAACGCTCGCGAGCGGCTTGCCGTCGAATTCATTGAGGAACGACAGCATCCATTCGTCGACGCGATCCGTCAGCAGCAGCACTTCCACGCCCTTCTTGCGGAACACCTCAAGGTGCGGGCTGTTCTTCGCGGCCTGCCAGCTGTCGGCGGTCACGTAGTAGATCTTCGTCTGCTCGGGCTTCATGCGTGCGACGTACTCCGCGAGCGAAACGGTCTGCTCGCTGCTGTCGTTGTGCGTCGAGGCAAAACGCACCAGTTTCGCAATGCGTTCCCGGTTGCTGAAGTCCTCGCCGACGCCTTCCTTCAGCACCTGGCCGAACTCGCTCCAGAAGCTCGCGTACTTCTGCTTGCCGGCGTCGTCGGTGGCTTCGGCCGATGCGCTCGCGATATCTTCCAGCATCGACAGCACGCGCTTCGTCACGCCTTCGCGGATCGCCTTCACATCGCGGCTCTCCTGCAGGATTTCGCGCGAGACGTTGAGCGGCAGGTCCGCCGAATCCACCACGCCCTTCACGAAACGCAGATACGCGGGCAGCAGTTGTTCGGCGTCGTCCATGATGAACACGCGCTTCACGTACAGCTTGAGGCCGCCGCGATGCTCACGGTTCCAGAGGTCGAACGGCGCGTGCTTCGGCACGTACAGCAGTTGCGTGTACTCGCTGCGCCCCTCGACACGGTTGTGCGTCCACGCGAGCGGCTCGTCGTGGTCGTGCGAGATGTGCTGGTAGAACTGCGTGTACTGCTCGTCGCTGATGTCGCTCTTCGGCCGCGTCCACAGCGCGCTCGCCTGGTTGACGGTCTCGTCTTCGTCCTGCGTGACCATCTCGCTCTTTTCCGCGTCCCATTCTTCCTTCTTCATCAGGATGGGCAGCGCAACGTGATCCGAATACTTCTGGATGATCGACTTGAGCTTGTGCGACGACAGCAGGTCGTCTTCGTCAGCACGCAGATGCAGCGTGATGGTGGTGCCGCGTTGCGCGCGCTCGATGTCCTCGACTTCGAAATCGCCCTCGCCCGCGCTGGTCCAGCGCACGCCCTGCTCCGCCGGCAGCCCGGCGCGACGCGTTTCGACCGTGATCTTGTCCGCGACGATGAAGCCCGAATAGAAACCCACGCCGAACTGGCCGATCAGCGCCGCATCCTTCTGCTGGTCGCCTGAGAGCTTCGAGAAGAATTCCTTGGTGCCCGAACGCGCGATCGTGCCGAGATGCGAAATGGCTTCGTCGCGGCTCATGCCGATGCCGTTGTCGTCGATGGTCACGGTGCGCGCGGCCTTGTCGAACGATACGCGGATGCGCAGGTCCGGATCGTTCTCGTACAGCGCGCTGTTCTCGATGGCCTCGAAGCGCAGTTTGTCGGCGGCGTCGGAGGCGTTGGAAATGAGTTCGCGAAGGAAGATTTCCTTGTTGCTGTACAGCGAATGAATCATCAGGTGCAGAAGCTGTTTCACTTCTGCCTGAAAGCTCATGGTTTCTTGCGCCATGTCCGGGTCCTCTGTGTTGATTTATCTGTGTTGAAGTGATGCTGACGGCCCGGGCGGCGAAACGCGCGCCGCCTGAGCCGTCAATCCGAGCGATATCGGGGCGGTCCCGCGTTTTTCAAGGGCCGTCCCAGGCCAGGTCTTATGATGCGTCTTTGACCTCGCCGCATCGCCCGTACCCTCATGCCGCTCCTGTTCCGCCGCGCACCGCCAGGCCGTCCGCTCACGCCGGGCGAAACCGGCATGGCGCGGCTCGTGTTCGGCGACGCCATCGACTATGCGGCGGTCCGCGTCCATGCCCGCGCCTATCTGCCGTTCGGCCTGCAGCCGCCGCGCACCGCGATGGCGCCCAACGGCCACCTCTATTTTCCGCGCGCCTGTTGTCAGGACGATTTCTCGTGCTGCGACCTCGGCAATCGCATGTGGTTCATTCACGAGATGACGCACGTCTGGCAATTCCAGCTCGGCTATCCGGTCCGATGGCGCGGCGCGCTGCGCATCGGGCTGTCCTATGCCTACCGGCTGGCCGCCGGCAAGCGTCTCGCCGATTTCAACATGGAAGCGCAAGGCAACCTGCTCGCGGATTATTTCGCGCTGCGCTTCTGCGACGGCCAGCACCGGCTCTACGAGCAGCGCTACCGGCAGATGCCCGGCGCGCTCGCGCTGTTCGAGACCGTGCTGGCCGAATTCATCCGGACGCCGTCCGCGCGGCGCAATCTGCCCGGACGAAGGCGTTAGCGCCCCGCTTCAGACTTCAGGCGCTGCGCCGCGACGCACGGTCCAGATAATTCGACAGCATTTCCGGCAGCGCCGGATCGCCGCAATTGGCGACATTGAAGCGCATCCAGGTGGTCGGCGACTGTTGCGGCGAGAACAGGCTGCCCGGCGTCAGCAGGAAGCCGGCTTCGTGGCCGGCGGCAGCGAGACCGTCGGAATCGACCCCCGCGTCAGCCCACAGGAACATGCCCGCCGACGGCGTCGAGAACAGCCGCAGGCCGGTTTTCTCGAGCATGCGCGCAGTCTTGTCGCGCACGCCGTCGAGCCGCGTGCGCAGGCGCTCGACATGCCGCCGGTAGTGTCCTTCGGTCAGGATCTTGTAGACGACCCGCTCGTTCAACTCCGGACTGGTCATGCCGACGAGCATCTTCTGATCGGCCAGCGCCTTCGCGACGTCCGGCGCGGCCGCGATATAGCCGACCCGCAGGTTCGCCGCGAGCGTCTTCGAGAAGCTGCCCAGGAAGATCACGCGTTTCAGCTGATCGAGCGAGGCCAGGCGCGTGGCCGGGAAGTTGGTCGGGCACAGGTCGCCGTAGACATCGTCTTCCACGACGATGAAGTCGTATTCCTGCGCCAGTTGCAGGATCCGGTATGCCTGCGCGGCCGTCAGCGAAGTGCCGGTCGGGTTCTGCAGCACGGAGTTGATGATCAGCATCTTCGGCCGCCAGGTGGCGACGAGCGTCTCGAGCGCGTCGAGGTCGGGGCCGTCCGGCGTGTACGGCATGCCGACGAGCCGCGCTCCCTGCGAGGCGAAACGCCCGAACATCTGGAACCACGCCGGATCGCCGACGATCACCGCATCGCCCGGCTTCACATAGAGCCGCGCGATCAGGTCGATGGCCTGCGTGATGCCCGAAGTCAGCACGATCTGCCGCGCCGCCGACGCACCGATCTCCAGTTCTTCCAGCCGCGTCTGCAACTGCTGGCGCAGCGGCAGGAAGCCCTGCGGCGTGCCGAAGCCGAGCATGTGCGCGCCGCTCAGGCGGGACAGCGCGCGCAGCGCGTTGGTGATCAGTTCGCCGTCGAGCCAGCGGCCCGGCAGATAGCCCAGGCCCGGCCCTTTCTCCGGACTCGACGTGTGCAGCATGTTGCGCAGCAGCCAGACCACGTCGATGGTGTTCTGCAACGGCTCGCGCTCCGAAGCGGCGGCGGGCGCCTCGCCCCGGGCGACGAGCGACGGCGCGGCCCGCTCGCGCACATAGAAGCCGGAACCGCGGCGCGAATCCAGATAGCCATGCGCGACGAGCCGCTCATAGGCCTCGACCACGGTGAAACGCGACACGCCCTTGTCGAGCGCGAGCTTGCGGATGGACGGCATGCGCATGCCGGGCCGGAACACGCGTTCGTCGATGCGGCGGCGGCCCCATTGCACGAGCTGGTCCACGAGGGTGAGCTGCGCGGCGTCGTGGGGGGCGGGAATCTGGTCGAGCGGGACGGACATGCGGACCTCCGGGCGGGTTGCCGATGCATTGCCGATGCGTTCTGGAATGTTCTGAATTCATCAAAAACTGTACCGAACACGGCTGGGTCGATTGTACCGTTACTGTTATGGTAGGAGACGCTACATTCTCCTTTCGGGGTCGCCGAATGACGCAATGCTTGAGCGTTGCGTCATGCCAGGCGGCCCTTCCAGTCCAACCGCGCCTGTCATGACCGATTCCCGATTCAAACTCGACCACCTCGTCATCGCCGCGCGCACGCTTGAAGAAGGCGCGCAATTCGTTGCCACGAAGTTCGGCGTGGAGACGGCGCCCGGTGGCGCGCATCCGTCGATGCGCACGCACAATCGCCTGCTGAACCTGTGGGGCGGCGCCTATCTGGAAGTGATCGCAATCGATCCGGCCGCGCCCGCCGTGGCAACGCCGCGGCCGCGTCTCTTCGGGCTAGACGATCCGGCGCAGCAACAGCGCATCGCGGAACACGGTCCGCAGCTGGTGCACTGGGTGGCGCGCGTGGAGCGGCCAAAGTCGCTGACGCGCTGGCGCGAGCAGTATCCCGAACGCATCGCGCCGGTCGCGGCGATGTCGCGCGGCGCCAATACCTGGGGCCTGACCGTCCCCGACGACGGCGCGTTCCCCGCGTGGCAAGGCGCCGGACAAGGCGTGCTGCCGTCGCTGATCCAGTGGGACACGCCGCTGCTGCCGGGCGACGTGCTGCCTCCCAGCGGCATCGCACTGCGCGCATTGAGCGGCTTTCATGCCGATGCCGCGCGCATCGCCGAACAGCTCGCGTGGCTCGGCGCGGCGCACCTGATCCACATCGAGGCGACCTCCGGCGCGCCGGTGCTGGTGGCGGAATTCGACTTGCCGGACGGCTCGACGCTCACGCTCGGCGAATCCGCGGAACAGGCCCAGGCGCGCGAGGAAGAGGCGCTGCAGGCAGCCAGACGCCGCCGCGCGAAGAAAACGGATACGCAGGCGCCGCAGCAACTCGACCTGCCCGGCACACCCCCACAAGACATCTAAATCCGATCCGAGGAGACACCCCACGATGAGAACCCGCGAAACCGAAGGCATGCTGCTCGGCCTGATCGGCGTCGTCATTTTCAGCCTGACGCTGCCGATGACGCGCATCGTCGTCGCGGAGGTGCATCCGCTGCTCAACGGTCTCGGCCGCGCGCTCGTCGCAGCCCTGCCCGCCGCCGCGCTGCTCGCGTGGCGGCGCGAAAAGTGGCCCACCTGGCCGCAAGTCAGGAGCCTGGCGGTGGTGTCGCTGGGCGTGATCATCGCGTTTCCGGTGTTTTCGGCGTGGTCGATGAAATACGTGCCCGCGTCGCACGGCGCGGTCGTCAACGGGCTCCAGCCGCTGTGCGTCGCGATCTATGCCGCGTGGCTCTCGCACGAACGGCCGTCGAAGCTGTTCTGGGTCAGCGCGCTCGCGGGCAGCGCAATCGTCGTCGCATTCGCAGTGCAGACGGGCGGCGGCGGCCTGCAGGCGGGCGACCTGCTGATGCTGGTCGCGGTCGGCATCGGCGCGCTCGGTTATGCGGAAGGCGCACGGCTCGCCCGCCAGATGGGCGGCTGGCAGGTGATCTGCTGGGCGCTCGTGCTGTCGGCGCCGTTCCTGCTCTTGCCGGTCGGCGGCCTCGCGTGGGCGCATCACGCGGCGCATCCCGGGCCGCTCTCGCTCAAGGTGTGGCTGGCTTTCGGCTATGTCACGCTGTTCTCGCAGTTCATCGGCTTCTTCGCGTGGTACGCCGGCCTGGCGATGGGCGGCATCGCGCGCGTGGGCCAGGTGCAGCTGCTGCAGATCTTCTTCACGATGGCCTTCTCCGCGCTGTTCTTCGGCGAGCACGTGAGCGGCTCGACGTGGCTATACGCGGCCGCGGTGATCGTGACCGTCGTGCTCGGCCGCCGCGCCGCCGTGCGTCCCGCGCCGCTGCAGACTCAGGCAGTGCCGGCGCCCGCCGCCCGCCCGACGCACGCAAGATGACGCGCACGCGCGATAATGCTGGATTGCGCGTGCGCCGCTCGCCCGCGCACCCCGATTTCTGACCCAACGCGGGACCATTCCAAAGCCAACCGAGGCACCCCATGAATCAAGCCGATCTCCGCGCCACCCCGTGGCAACTCTCCGAACGCGCCCGCAAGCTCACCAGCTCGGCGATTCGCGAAATCCTGAAAGTCACGGAGCGGCCGGAGGTCATTTCCTTCGCGGGCGGCCTGCCCTCGCCCGCGACCTTTCCGGTCGAGGAAATGCGTCACGCGTCCGAGCGCATCCTGCGCGACCAGCCGTCCGCGGCGCTCCAGTACAGCGCGACCGAAGGCTACCTGCCGCTGCGCGAATGGGTGGCGGCGCGCTATTCGGTGAACGGCGCGTCGATCCGTCCGTCGCAGGTGCTGATCACGACCGGCTCGCAACAGGCGCTCGACCTGCTCGGCAAGACGCTGGTGGATCCGGGCAGCCGCGTGCTGGTCGAAACGCCGACCTATCTCGGCGCGCTCCAGTCGTTCTCGCTGTTCGAGCCTGACTACGTGCAGGTGCCCACCGACGAATCCGGCCTGATTCCCGAAGGCCTCGACGCCGCGCTCACCGCCGGCGCGCGCCTGCTCTACGCACAGCCCAATTTCCAGAACCCGACCGGCCGCCGCCTGCCGCTCGCGCGCCGCCAGGCGCTCGCCGCCCTTGCGAAGACCGCCTCCTTCCCGGTGATCGAAGACGATCCCTACGGCGCGCTCGACTACGCCGGCGCCCCGCTGCCCACGCTGCTTTCGATGGCGCCCGATCACATCGTGCATCTCGGCTCGTTCTCGAAGGTGCTGGCGCCGGGCCTGCGCGTGGGCTACATCATCGCGCCCGAGGAGCTGCACTACAAACTCGTGCAGGCCAAGCAGGCCACCGACCTGCACACGCCGAGCCTCACGCAGCGCATCGTCTACGAAGTGGTGAAGGACGGCTTCCTCGACCAGCACGTGCCGAAGATCCGTACGCTGTATCGCGACCAGTGCGAGGCGATGCTCGACGCGCTGCAACGCCACATGCCCGCCGGCGTCGAATGGAATCGTCCTGAAGGCGGCATGTTCGTGTGGCTGACGCTGCCGAAGCACATCGACACGATGAAGCTGCTCGAACAGTCCGTCGCGCAGAACGTGGCCTTCGTGCCGGGCGGTCCGTTCTACGCCAACACAGCCGCGCACAACACGCTGCGCCTGTCGTTCGTGACGGTGCCGCCCGCGACGATCGACGAAGGCGTCGGCCGGCTCGGCACGCTGATCCGCGCGAGCCTCTGATTTTCCGGGGCGCCGCGCGCCCCTTCACCCGCTTGAAGTCAAGGAGCAACCGATGGCATCGAATGTGTACGACAAGCTGAAGGAACTCGGCATCGACCTGCCCACGGCAGGCGCGCCGGCGGCCGCCTACGTGATGAGCGCGCAGAGCGGCAACACGGTCTATCTGTCCGGGCATATCGCGAAGAAGGACGGCAAGGTGCACGCCGGCAAGCTCGGCGCCGACATCTCCACGGAAGAAGGCAAGGCGGCCGCGCGCAATGTGGCCATCGACCTGATCGCGACGCTGCACGCGCACGTCGGCGACCTGAACCGCGTCAAGCGCATCGTCAAGGTCATGAGCCTCGTCAATTCGACCTTCGAGTTCACCGAGCAGCACATCGTGACGAACGGCGCGTCCGAGCTCATCGCGGACGTGTTCGGCGATGCCGGCAAGCACGCGCGTTCCGCCTTCGGCGTCGCGCAGATTCCGCTCGGCGCGTGCGTCGAGATCGAACTGATTGCGGAAGTCGCCGAAGTCAACTGAAGCGCGCGTCCGTTCGCCGTTCATCCGCGAAACCCGACGCAGCGATGCGTCGGGTTTTTTTATGCCCTGCTCCAGCGAGAAAAAGCTCATGTCCTCACCCGCCGACCAACGGGTCGTCCAGTTCAAGCAGGTCGATGTCTTCACCTCCGTGCCGTTCAAGGGCAACCCGCTTGCCGTGATCTTCGATGCCGACGGCCTCTCCACCGAACGCATGCAACAGATCGCGCGCTGGACCAATCTGTCCGAAACCGCTTTCCTGCTGCCGCCGACCGACGCCCGCGCCGACTACCGCGTGCGCATCTTCACGACCGCGGTGGAATTGCCGTTCGCCGGGCATCCGACGCTCGGCAGCGCGCACGCGCTCATCGATGCCGGCTATACGCCGAAGACGCCCGGACGATTGGTGCAGGAATGCGGCGTCGGCCTGGTGACACTCGCCGAACGCGCCGGCGGCGAGTGGGCCTTCGCCGCGCCGCCGGCTCGCATCACGCCTTTGACCGCAGCGCAGAACGCCCGTCTTGCGGCCGCGCTCGCCCCCGCAGCACTCGATCCCGAAGCGCCGCCCGCCGCGGTGGACAACGGTGCGCCCTGGCTCGTGGTGCGCGTGCGCGACGCGTCGCAGTGTCTTGCGCTGACGCTGGCCGGCGAGTCGCGCGAAGCAGTCCGGCAGATCGTCGCCGAGACGGGCACGCACGGCATCGTGATCTACGGGCCGCACGCGCCCGGCGGACCGGCGACCTTCGAACTGCGCGCGCTTCTGCTGGGTGCGGAGAACATCGAGGATCCGGTCACGGGCAGCGCGAATGCCGCCCTCGCCATGCTGCTGACGCAGCAAGGCAAGCGTCCGGGCGCGCACTACACGGTTCGTCAGGGCACCGCGCTGGGCCGCGACGGCCGCGTGAGCGTCACTTACGACGACCAGGCGGATGGCGCGCCGGTGTGGATCGGCGGCCATTCGGTAACTGTGATCGACGGTAATTTCCGTAGCTGAAACAATGACCTGCGCATTTCCCCTCCGGCGCGCGTATACCCCCAAAGGCGGCCTCTTTCTTAAAGCAGGAGCCTTCGCTACTATCTGACCAATGGGGATAAAAAGAAGCGTCGGACGTGGCGGCGGCAATGCGACGGACCCGGCAGGGGCGCGGCTTGAATCCGGACTCGAATAATCCTGCAGCGGCGCCAGCGCAACGGCAAACGCTGTCGAGAACGGTGAGCAAAGCGAAAGTCACCCGCAAGGATGACGCCGCGGACAGGATCTGCCAAAGAATGTCCATCCCTCAGCCGCGGCGTACTGCGCGCGGTATAGTCACTCGTTTCGGCCGAACGCCTCCGCACATGCATCGCTTCATCCACTTCGCGCAGTTCGCAGCACGTCAGGCGCTACGCGATCCAGCGTTGCAGGGAGCGCCATGAAGCGGGCGCGCACGCATGCCGTCCCGGACACCCTCACAAGCGCCCCGGCGGCGCGGCGGCGGCGGGCGTTGCTGGCCATTCCGGTGCTGGGCACCTTTGTGCTCGTGTTGCTGTGGGCGGTCATCTTCGCCCGGCTCTCGGTCGAGCGCGAAGCCACCACTCACGAATCCATGTCTTCCGCCGCCATTCTGTCGGCGGCGCTCGAGCAGCACACCATCAAGGCCATTCATCAGGTCGACCAGATCACCCGTTTCGTCAAATACGAATACGAGAAATCGCCTGACAACTTCGATCTGATCGCCACCGTCGAGAAAGGCGTCGTGCAGAGCGACACGCTGGTGCAGGTCTCGCTGATCGACGAATACGGCACGCTGGTCGGCAACACCTCGGACCCGCATCCGAAACCCATCGACCTGTCGGACCGCGAGCACTTCAAGGTCCACGCGCATTCCAACGACGACCTCCTCTACGTCAGCCGCCCGGTGCGCGGCCGCGTGTCCGGCCTGTGGACGCTGCAGTTCACGCGGCGGCTCAATCATCCGGACGGCTCGTTCGCCGGCGTGGTGGTGGTGTCGGAAGACCCGGCCTATTTCACGAGCGACTTTTACAACGTCGCGTCGATCGGCCGCGAGGGCGTGATCGCCGTGGTGTCGGACAGCGGCTCGGTGCTCGCGCGCAGCACGGGCGGCGGCCTGGCCGATGGCGCCGCAGCCGCCACGGCCGCAGCGCAAGGCAACGGCGGCGATGCAAGCGCTGCCGCCAGCAGCCGCGCCCGCGCGGACTTCACCGCGAGCGGCGTGTATCCCACGCTGGATCACGCGTCGGGCATCTACGTGGATCCCATCGATCACGTGAAGCGCATCGTGTCGTACCGGCATATCGACGGATATCCGCTCGGCGTGCTCGTCGGTCTCTCCGAACGCGAAGAGATGATCGACTACAACCACACGCGCAACGTCTATCTGCTGATGGCGAGCTTCATCTCGCTCGCCATGCTCGGCTTCTTCGCGGTCGCGACCGGTCTGATCGGCAAGCTGCTCGGACGCGAGCGCGAGATGACGCACCTGGTCGAGTACGACCTGCTCACCGGCCTGCGCAACCGCTACTCCACGTTGCGCGCGCTGCGCCAGGACGTCGCGCAGCAGGAGAACATCGGCCGGCTGGCGCTGCTCTTCATCGACCTCGACAACTTCAAGACCGTCAACGACACGCTCGGCCACAATGCCGGCGACATCGTCCTGCAGATGACGGCCTCGCGGCTCGCGGAGACGGTGGGTCAGAGCGGCACGCTGTCGCGCATCGGCGGCGACGAGTTCGTAGTGGTCGTGAAGGGCGACGAAGTCGAGCAGCGCGCCGTCACGCTCGCCGACGACATCTCCACCATGTTCGCCACGCCCTTCGACGTACGCGGCAGCGCGTTCGTGCTGCATGCGAGCATCGGCATTGCGCTGTTCTCGGTGTCGAACGAGAGCGAGATCGACTTGCTGAAAAAGGCCGACCTCGCGATGTACAGCGCCAAGGACGCGGGCCGCAACTGCTATCAGTTCTACTCGCCGCAGCTGTCGCATCGCGCGGATCATTTGATGAAGTGGGAACAGCAGCTGCGCGTCGCGCTCACCGAGGAGCAACTGTTCCTCGTCTATCAGCCGAAGATCGATCTGACGCGCCGCTGCATCACCGGCTTCGAGGCGCTGGTGCGCTGGAATCATCCGCAGCACGGGCTCATTCCGGCGAACGAGTTCATTCCGGTGGCGGAATCCACGGGCTTGATCGTCGCAGTCGGCGATTTCGTGATCCACACCGCGTGCAGGCAGCTCGCGCAATGGCAGCAGGACGGCTACACGGGGCTGTCGCTGGCCGTGAACATCTCGGCGGTGCAGTTCTGGCGCGGCGATCTGCTGGAGACGGTGGCACGCGCGATCGAGGCGAGCGGCATTCCGCCGGACAAGCTCGAACTCGAAATCACCGAAACCGTGATGGTCGAATATCCGGAGCTCGTGCAGGAGAAGATCGTCGCGCTGAAGCGCCTGGGCGTGCGCATCGCGCTGGACGACTTCGGCACCGGCTATTCGTCGCTGTCGTATCTGAACCGCTTTTCCGTCGATACGCTCAAGGTCGACCGCTCCTTCATCCAGGCGATTCCCGAGGATCGCAGCGTGTGCGTGATGGTGTCGGCCATCGTCAATCTCGCGCGTTCGCTTGGGTTGACGGTCGTGGTGGAAGGCACTGAACGCGACGAGCAGATCGCGTGGCTTGCAGCGCTGGGTCCGGTGGAAGCGCAAGGCTTCCTGTTCTCGCGGCCCGTGCCGGCGGACGGCGTGCAGGCGCTGCTCGACCGCTTCGGCGTATGCGGCTGGCCGCGCGGACAGGCGCCGCGTTCACGCAATGATGCCGGCCGGGAACCGTCGAGCCCCGCGCTCACGGACGAGCCCGGCGGACGGTAGGGGCGGCTGCCCGCACGAACGACGGGCCGGCGGCCATGCTGCCGGCGAACGCGGCATGGCCAGGAACGATCAACCTCCATCGAAGCCATCCCAGATCTGGTCCGCCTGGGAGTGGGTATTGTTCCATTGGTCGCGATACTTGTTCAGCAGATCGTTTTGAGCTTCGCTCAGCTGGTAGCCCTGATAACCATCGGCGATACCGCCCATGACCCCGCCGATCACCGTGGCAATGATGCTTGCAACCGGCCCGACGAACGGCACGAAGCCCACGATGCCGCCCACCAGATTGAACACCTGCGCCCCCAGATTGATCTTGTCCTGTGGGGTCAATGTGCCCGCTTGCTGCTTCTGCAGATAGGAGTGGAGTGAGGCGCCAAAACCGAGCGCGCCGAACGCGGTGCCGATCATCGACGGCACCAGCTGCGTGCGCAAGGGCTTGGAGATCTTGAACCAGTCGGGATACGCATCGGTATGCGCGAGAAAGGTATCCTGGTACTGGGTGAACTTCTTGCCGTAACTATCCATCCACTCGGAGAGCCTGGACTGCCGGACCTCCGGATCCACATTGTTCAACGCCTGTCCCAACTCCCTGTATGAGGCCGGGGCGTCCTTCATCAGCGCCTCCCGCTCGTTCATCGCACGATCGAACTGGTCGTAGGCGTCATGCTTGAGCTGGCCCAGATTGTCCAGACGGCTGACCGACTCCAGTGCAGCGGCGTTCTCCGACTTGCGCGCTGCATCGACGGTCTCGAAGCCCAGATCGTGGAGCTTCTGCATCTCGGCTTGCGAATCGGATTCTATTTTCTTGAGATTCTCGTGGGCGTTTTGCGCATCTTCCTTCGCGGCGTTCTTGAGTTGGTCGCCCAATTGCGCCATGCCGTTGTATTCGGGGAAGACTTCCGCGACCCCGCGCTGCAGGATCAGCCGCCGGTTATCGGGATGCGTGCTTTGCAGCCTGTCAAAAACACTTTTCTGGAGTTCGTTTTGACGACCCGTGACCTGCCCGTCGATATCGCCATTCACATGGCCGAGATCGGTGTCGACCTGCTCGTTCAGCGACTGGATCGAGCGGGTATCCTCCGCGCTCGTTGAGGGGCCGATCTGCTGGCTCGACGTGCCGTTGGTGTTTCCGCCGTTTTGAGCAGGCGACGTGCCATTGGTGTTCGTGCCGTTCTCCGGGCCTGTGGCGGGTTCTGTCTTGGCCGCTTGCGCTTGTTTCTGCTGCCACTGCTTGGCCGCGTGGTTCCCGAGATCCGTACCGGCGCCGATCGTGACCTCGTTCAAGCCCTGCCCCATCGCCGCGCCTCCGCCGATGAAGTCGTCGGTGGGATCCTTGCCGTCCTTCAGTTTCTGGATGCCCGACATGAACATCGAGCCCGCCTTCGTGAAGATGTTGGTCGCCGCCAGCATCCGCGAACCCAGCAGCACCGCGAGCCGGCCCTTGGGACCCATCCAGTCGAAGCGGCTCTGCCCGGGAGTCTGATACTTCGACAACCAGCCCCAGTTCTTCAGCACCTGAGAATTGTTGAAACGGCCTTCGTCGAAAAGCGTCGACCGCGCGAAGATGCTCGGGTATTTCCCATACTTGTTGAAGTTGTCGAGATCATGGTTCTTCGCCAGCGGCTTCAGATCGACGTTGGCGTTCTTGCCGAGGGTTTCGAGCGTGTCATTGTCCTTCCGGTTGTCCAATGCCTTGGCGAGGCGGTCGGACTTGTCTTGCTGCTCGCTGTTCAGCTTGTCTTGCCCCATGATGTCCTGAACGTCATCGAGCGCCTTGCCCGCTGCGATGACATGGTCGGTGGTGTCCTTGCCGTCCTTCACGTCCTTCATGGAGTCATCGACCGCGGAATCGAAGCGATCGCCGGCCGCCGCCAGGTCGTTTTGCCAGACGAGCGAGTCCGCGAGATCGCGCGAATTCATCGCGTCAACCGGTTTGTCGGTCGCGGTTTGCTGTGTGCCTGACGTCGTCGTTGAAGACCCGGAGTCCGGTGCAGGCTGCTTGTCCGATGTCGTCGTTGAAGACCCGGAGTCCGGTGCAGACTGCTTGTCCGGCAACGGCTGTTCGAGCGACAGCTGCTCCTGCGTTCCGACACCCGATGCGCGCTGATCCTTGACGCCCTGCTCGTTCGGAGACATCTGCCCGGCTTGTGTATCCGACGAGGGCAACGGGGTCTGCGCATTCTGCGAGTTCTGCATAGCCTGGGCATCCTGAGCATCTTCCGGGCTCGCCGAAGCCGACGACTTTTGCGAGGACTCGGAGGCCGAATCCGTCTGCGCCGATCCCGAAGCCGAGCCGTCCGAACCTTGCGAGGACGACCCTTGCGCGTCCGGCGAAGGCTGCTGCTGGGCCGGCGGCGGATCATCCGAGGTGTCGCTGGATGCCCCCGACGTCTGAGTGCTTCTCGAATAGTCGCTGGACACTGAAATCATACGAGCTCCGCAAAGGAAATTGATCGAGAGGGATGTGAGCGGCCGTCTTTTTTGGAAAAGACGAAATGCCATGGTCGACGCAATTTCACTAGCTCATGCGATGAATTTTTATACAAATCGCTTTTTAATATCCTGTATAAAGGATGACTGATTTTTTTGCCTATATTTAGCGTGGCTTAAGAAAAATACAAGAATAATTCCTAAACGTGGCCCCATAACAATTAAGACTTTTCTAAGAGCGATTTTCAATCCACCTGCTTGATGACAACCATGGAGATAATCAGCAATGAAGGAATCAACTGACCCGCAAATGACCGGCCCAACTAATACGAGAGATAAACGGGATACACGACGCCGCATCGTCGCCATTGTCGGGGCGTCGTCAGGCAATCTCGTGGAATGGTTTGACTTCTATGTCTACTCGTTCTGCGCCATTTACTTCGCGTCCACGTTCTTTCCCGCAGGCAACACGACCACGCAACTGCTCAACACCGCGGGCGTGTTTGCCGCGGGCTTCCTGATGCGTCCCATCGGCGGCTGGTTCTTCGGCCGTCTCGCGGACAAGCATGGACGACGCGCGTCGATGATGGTGTCGGTATTGATGATGTGCGGCGGCTCGCTCGTCATTGCGCTGCTGCCCGGCTACGCCGAAATAGGCGCGCTCGCGCCCGCCTTGCTGCTGATCGCGCGTCTGTTCCAGGGACTCTCGGTGGGCGGCGAATACGGCACGAGCGCCACCTACATGAGCGAGGTCGCGCTCGAAGGCCGCAGGGGTTTCTATGCGTCGTTTCAATATGTCACGCTGATCGGCGGGCAACTCTGCGCGCTGCTCGTGCTGGTGATCCTGCAGCAGACCCTCAGCACGGAAAGCCTCAAGGCCTGGGGCTGGCGCATTCCCTTCCTGGTGGGCGCGGCCGCGGCGGTCATCGCGCTGCTGCTGCGACGTTCGCTCGATGAAACCACCACGGCCGAATCCCGCCGCAGCAGCGAGGCCGGCTCGTTCAGCGGGCTCTGGCGGCACAAGGGCGCCTTCGTCACCGTGCTCGGCTTCACAGCCGGCGGGTCGCTCGTGTTCTACACGTTCACGACCTACATGCAGAAGTATCTCGTCAACACGGCCGGCATGAACGCAAAGACCGCCAGCCACGTGATGACGGCCGCGCTGTTCGTGTTCATGCTGCTGCAACCGCTGTTCGGCGCGCTGTCCGACCGCATCGGGCGGCGCAAGTCGATGATCTGCTTCGGCTCGCTCGCCACGCTGTGCACGGTGCCGCTCATGCACACGCTCAAGGATGTCAGCAATCCGCTGGCGGCGTTCGCGCTGATCGTCACGGCGCTGTGCATCGTCAGCTTCTATACGTCGATCAGCGGCCTGATCAAGGCGGAGATGTTCCCGGTGCACGTGCGCGCGCTCGGCGTGGGCCTGTCCTATGCGCTGGCGAATGCGATCTTCGGCGGCTCGGCGGAATATGTGGCGCTGTGGCTCAAGCAGGCAGGCATCGAAAGCATGTTCTACTGGTACGTCACCGCCCTGTGCGCCGTGGCCGGGCTGGTGTCGCTGTGCATGCGCGATCCTTCAAAGGAAGGCTATCTGAAGGACGGTCCGCAACTGGAGCCGCAAGCCCCGCCGCAGCCGCAACCTCAAGCGCTCTTCACAGACCGCGTGACAACACCGCTGCACCAATCGTCACGATACCCAACACCAGATTGATCACGACGAGCCTGCGCACGGTTCCGACGGCGCGTGCGCCGTCGGGCCAGTTCTGCGCCTGCACCGCGCGCCGGATGCGCGGAAACACCGCAAAGCGGATGTGCCCGAAGATCAGCATCATCACGACGCCGAGTCCGGCCATCACATGCAGCGGCAACGCAGCGTGCGTGCCGCCGAACTCGGCGAGCAGGAAGCCGCCCGAGAGCAGGATGACGAGCACCGACGCTGCAACCCAGTTGAAAAAGCGCGTGAAGACGGCTTCCCACAGCGGCAGGCGCAGTTGCGGCGTGAGGTCGCCGAGCGCGGGACGCAGGCAGAAATGCGCGAAGATCATGCCGCCAATCCATACGGCAACGCCGAGGAGATGCAGGAAGAGCGCGGCTTCGATGGCTTTGTTCATTGTGTTGTTGGGCTGACGTCGTGGGCTTGGGGATTCAAGTTTGGCCGTTCGACTAGGACGCTGCCCACCAGTTCCTGTGTATTCGGCAAGAAGCCAAATAAAAACGCCTCGCCGCATGCGTGCGACGAGGCGTTCCATACGATGCCGAAGCAGTCTTGAAGCTTATCCCTCGAACACCGGCCTCAATTCCGCCACCTTCAGCGTCGAATCCGGCGCCCGTCCCTTCCGCGCCCGCTTGCCGAGATGCAGTTGCAGTTGCGAGCCAGCCAGCTTCTCGTCCCTGATCTTGCCGCCGCGTCCCGTGCCGATCATCACCACGCCGCGCGCGTCGATGGCAAGCGCCTGCCGCAGCGTTTCCTTCGGATCGAGCGCCATCAGCGTGACGCCGCGCCCGCCGCCGGAGAGCGTCTTCATCTCGTCCATGCCGAACACTAGCAGACGCCCCGCGCTCGACAGACACGCCACATAGGCCGCGCCCGGAATGACCGGCATCGGCGCGAGCGGCGCGGCGCCTTCGTCGATGGTCATGAACGCCTTGCCCGCCTTCTGGCGGCTCACGAGATCGCCCAGCTTCGCGATAAAGCCGAAGCCGTTGCTCGACGCCAGCAGCAGTTGCTGCTCTGCGTTCGCTGCGAAGTAATGCAGCAGATGCGTGCCCGATTCGAGTTCGATCAGCGACGTGACCGGCACGCCGTCGCCCCGTCCGCCTGGCAGCGCCGCAACCGACACCGAATACACCCGGCCCTTGCTGCCCCACGCGATGAGCGAATCCGGCGTACGCGCCTGGAAGGCCGCGTAGAGGCCATCGCCCTGCTTGAAGGTGAAGCCGGCCGGATCGAGTCCATGTCCCTTCAGCGCCCGCACCCAGCCCTTCTGCGACACGACGACCGTCACCGGTTCATCGACGACGCGCGCCTCGAAGGTCGCGCGCGTGGCCTGCTGGATCAGCGTGCGGCGGTCGTCGCCGTACTGCTTCGCATCGGCTTCGATTTCCTTGATGAGCAGACGCTTCATCGCGGCATCGCTGTTGAGCAGTTCTTCGAGCTTGGCTTTCTCTTCGCCCAGGTCCTTCAATTCCTGTTCGATCTTGATCGCTTCCAGCCTTGCCAGCTGGCGCAGGCGGATGTCGAGAATGTCCTCGGCCTGGCGTTCGGAAAGATTGAAACGCGCGATCAGCGCCTGCTTCGGTTCGTCGGATTCGCGAATGATGCGGATGACTTCATCGATATTCAGGAAGACGATCATCCGTCCTTCGAGAATATGAATGCGGTCGTTGACCTTGCCGAGCCGATGCTGCGTGCGCCGCGTCACGGTGACGAAGCGGAAGCCGATCCACTCATGCAGGATCTCGACGATGCCCTTCTGCCGCGGCCGGCCGTCCGCGCCGATCATCACCAGGTTGATCGACGCATTCGATTCGAGGCTCGTATGCGCGAGCAGCGAATTGACGAACTCGGTCTGGTCGAGGCGGCTCGACTTCGGCTCGAACACGAGCCGCACTGGCGCGTCCTTGCCGGACTCGTCGCGCACGGCGTCGAGCAGGCCGAGCAGGGTCTGCTTGGTCTGCGCCTGCTCGGGCGTGAGCGTCTTCTTGCCGAGCTTGATCTTCGGGTTGGTGAGTTCCTCGATTTCCTCGAGCACCTTCTGGCTCGACACGCCCGGCGGCAGTTCGGTGATCACCACCTGCCACTGTCCGCGCGCGAGGTCCTCGATCTTCCAGCGCGCGCGCACCTTGAGGCTGCCGCGTCCGCTTTCGTAGGCCGCCGAAATCTCGGCCTGCGACGAGATGATCTGCCCGCCGCCCGGAAAGTCCGGTCCCGGCAGCTTTTCCATCAGGCCGGCGTGACCGATCTTCGGATCGCGGATCATCGCGACGGCCGCCTGCGCGACTTCGCGCAGATTGTGCGACGGCACTTCCGTCGCGAGACCCACCGCAATGCCCGACGCGCCGTTCAGCAGCAGGAACGGCAGCCGCGCGGGCAGCAGCTTCGGCTCTTCGAAGGAGCCGTCGTAGTTCGGCATGAAGTCGACCGTGCCCTGGTCGATTTCATCGAGCAGCAGATGCGCGATGGGCGTCAGGCGCGCTTCCGTGTAACGCATGGCCGCGGCGCCGTCGCCGTCGCGCGAGCCGAAGTTGCCCTGCCCGTCGATGAGCGGATAGCGCATCGAGAAGTCCTGCGCGAGCCGCACCAGCGCGTCGTACGCCGACTGGTCGCCGTGCGGGTGATACTTGCCCAGCACGTCGCCGACCACGCGCGCCGACTTCACCGGCTTCGCGTTGTTCGACAAGCCCATCTCGTTCATCGCGAACAGGATGCGGCGCTGCACGGGCTTCTGGCCGTCGCACACGTCCGGCAGCGCGCGGCCCTTCACCACGCTCACCGCGTAGGACAGGTAAGCGCGTTCGGCGTACTCGCCGAGCATCAGTTGTTCGCCGTCCGGTGCGGTCTGGGCGGCGAAGAGATCGTCTGTGGTTCCCATCGAATTTCCGTTATGCGTATCTCAGGTCGAGTTCTGAGCAGGCTCAGATGTCCGCTTCGACCTCGTTGCCCTTCTCTTCGAGCCAGCTGCGCCGCGATGCCGCTTCGCCCTTGCCCATCAGCATCGTCATGCGCGACACCGTGAGGTCGAAGCCGAGATCGCCCAGCGCGATCGGCAGCAGGCGGCGCGTGTCGGGGTTCATGGTCGTGTCCCAGAGCTGCTCGGCGCTCATCTCGCCCAGGCCCTTGAAGCGGCTGATGGTCCACGCCGTTTCGCGCACGCCGTCCTTGCGCAGCTTGTCGAGAATCGCTTCGAGTTCGCCTTCGTCGAGCGCGTAGAGCTTCTGCGCCGGCTTCTTGCCGCGCGCGGGGGCGTCGACACGGAACAGCGGCGGACGCGCGACGCACACATTGCCGCGTTCGATCAGCTGCGGGAAATGCTTGAAGAACAGCGTGAGCAGCAGCACCTGGATATGCGCGCCGTCCACGTCCGCGTCCGACAGGATGCAGATCTTGCCGTAGCGCAGATTCGACAAGTCGACCTGCTCGTCCGGACCGTGCGGATCCACGCCGATGGCCACCGCGATGTCATGCACTTCGTTGTTCGCGAAGAGCCGGTCACGCTCGGTTTCCCAGGTGTTCAGCACCTTGCCGCGCAACGGCAGGATGGCCTGGAATTCCTTGTCGCGGCCCATCTTCGCGGAGCCGCCCGCCGAATCGCCCTCGACGAGGAAGATCTCGTTGCGGCTGATATCCGTGGACTCGCAGTCGGTCAGCTTGCCGGGCAGCACCGCGACGCCTGAACTCTTCTTCTTCTCGACCTTCTGGCCGGCGCGGGTGCGCGCCTGCGCCTGGCGGATCACGAGTTCCGCGAGCTTCTTGCCGAATTCGACGTGCTGGTTGAGCCACAACTCGAGCGCGGGCCGCGAGAACGACGACACGAGCTTGACGGCGTCGCGGCTGTTGAGACGTTCCTTGATCTGGCCTTGGAACTGCGGGTCGAGCACCTTGGCCGACAGCACGAAGGACACGCGCGCGAACACGTCTTCGGCGAGCAGCTTGACGCCCTTCGGCTGGAGGTTGTGGATCTCGACGAAGTTCTTCACGGCCTGAAAGAGGCCGTCGCGCAGGCCGGATTCGTGCGTGCCGCCGGCGGGCGTCGGAATCAGGTTCACATAGGATTCGCGCAGCAGCGGCCCTTCCTCGCTCCACGCGACGACCCACGACGCGCCCTCGCCTTCCGCGAAGGTTTCCTCGGTGTTCTTCGAGCTTTCGGCGAAGCGTTCGCCTTCGAAAAGCGGAATCAGCAGTTCGCTGCCGCCCATGCCTTCGAGCAGATAGCCGCGCAGGCCGTCTTCGTACTTCCAGGTCTGGCGCTCACCGGTCTTCTCGATGACGAGCACGACTTCGACGCCCGGCAACAGCACGGCCTTCGAGCGCAGCAGACGTTGCAGTTCGCCGAGCGGCAGGTTCGCCGAATCGAAATATTTCGGGTTCGGCCACGCGCGCACGCGTGTGCCGTTCTTCTTCGCGCCGCGTTCGCCCGCGCGCGTCGTGAGTTCCTCGACGACGTCGCCATTGGCGAACGCCAGTTGCGCGATCTTGTTGTCGCGCCAGACGGTGACTTCGAGACGCGTGGCGAGCGCATTCGTCACCGACACGCCGACGCCGTGCAGCCCGCCCGAGAACGTATAGGCGCCGCCTGCGGCCTTGTCGAACTTGCCGCCCGCGTGCAGCCGCGTGAACACGATCTCGACGACCGGCACGCCTTCTTCCGGATGCAGGCCGAACGGAATGCCGCGGCCATCGTCTTCGACGGACACGGAATTGTCATTGTGCACGGTGACGGTGATCTGCTTGCCGTAGCCGCCCAAGGCCTCGTCGGAGGCGTTGTCGATCACTTCCTGAATGATGTGCAGCGGATTCTCGGTCCGCGTGTACATGCCGGGCCGCTGCTTGACCGGTTCCAGGCCCTTGAGCACCTTGATCGATGCTTCGCTGTAACCGGCTGCCTTGGCATGCATGACAGGCCGCTTGCCTCGGTCGGTTCCTGTCGCCATTGCGCTGGATTTTTTCGTGGACATAGTTGAACGTTGATCCGGCACTCGGGCGCGCGCGGAATTGCTGCAACGTGACGCTCGCGTGACGCCCGGCATGCCGGCGAATGCTGATGAAATTGCCTGGCCGGAACGGCCTGCGGCGGGGTATCGACCCGCCCGGCGCTCCGTGCCGCGCTAGGAGAATAGCGGTTTTCGCTCGCCGCGCCCACCTCGGGAGCGTAAAACACCCGGCTGGCGGGGCAGTCAAGCGGTCTGTGAAACGGGCTCAGGCCGGATGCGGACGCCCGGCAAGCGCGTCACTTCCGTTTTGCTTCCAGTTCCTCCCAACGCTCCAGCGCCACGAGCAATTCGTCTTCGATCGCCGCGTGCCGCTCCGACAAACGCGCGCCTTCCTTCGCGTCGCGCGCGAAGATCGAGCCGTCCTCGAGCTGCGCGCCGATCGACTTCTGCTCCTCTTCCAGGGCGGCGATGCGCGCCGGCAGCCCCTCCAGCTCGCGCTGCTCCTTGAACGACAGCTTCACGGTGCGCTGCGCATTGCGGCCTGCCGCGCTGTCCTTCGGCGTTTCATCCTTCGGCGCTTCCTTCGCCGTCTGGCGCGCCGCCTCTTCCGCGATGCGCTCCGAACGTTCGCGCTGAACCTGCCAATCGGAAAAGCCGCCGACGTATTCACGCCACAAACCGCCGCCCTCCGCCGCGAACACCGAGGTCACGACGTTGTCGAGGAACGCGCGGTCGTGGCTCACGAGCAGGACGGTGCCGTCGTAGTCGGCGAGCAGTTCCTCGAGCAGTTCGAGCGTGGGGATGTCGAGGTCGTTGGTGGGTTCGTCGAGCACCAGCACGTTGGCGGGCCGCGCGAACAGCCGCGCCAGCAGCAGGCGGTTGCGCTCGCCGCCCGACAGCGAACGCACCGGCGAACGCGCGCGCTCCGGCGCGAACAGGAAGTCGCCGAGATAGCTCATCACGTGCTTCTTCACGCCGTTCACCTCGACCCATTCGCTGCCCGGGCTGATGGTGTCGGCGAGCGACTTGTCGAGATCGAGCTGGGCGCGCATCTGGTCGAAGTACGCCGCCTGGATGTTGGTGCCGGTGCGCACGCGGCCTTCGTCGGGCTGCAGTTCGCCCAGGATCAGCTTGAGCAGCGTGGTCTTGCCCGCGCCGTTCGGACCGACGAAGCCGATCTTGTCGCCGCGCATGACGGTGGCCGTGAACTGGTCGACGATGGTGCGCGCGCCATAGCGCTTGGTCACCTCGGTCAGCTCGGCGACGATCTTGCCCGACTTCTCGCCCTGGCCGACGTCCAGCCTGACGTTGCCCTGCACGTTGCGGCGCTCGGCGCGTTCATTGCGCATCTCGACCAGCCGCGCAATGCGCCCGACGCTGCGCGTGCGGCGCGCCTCGACGCCCTTGCGGATCCACACTTCTTCCTGCGCGAGCAGCTTGTCGAACTTCGCCTGTTCGACCTGCTCGACTTCGAGCTGTTGCGCCTTGCGCGTCTGGTACGCGCTGAAATTGCCCGGATACGACAGCAAGCGCCCGCGATCCAGTTCGACGATGCGCGTGGCCACGCGGTCGAGGAACGCGCGGTCGTGGGTGATGAACAACAGGCCCGAGCGCAGCGTGACGAGCAGTTCCTCCAGCCAGCGGATGCCTTCGAAGTCGAGATGGTTGGTGGGTTCGTCGAGCAGCAGCACGTCCGGCTGGACCACCAGCGCGCGCGCCAGCGCCACGCGCTTCTTCATGCCGCCGGACAGCGCGCCGGTGCGGGCGTCGCCATCGAGGCCGATCTGCGCGAGCGTCGTGGCCACGCGGGTACGCCAGTTCCAGGCATCGCGCGTGTCGAGCGCCGCCTGCAGCACGTTCATGCGCGACAGCAGCGTGTCGTGCTCGGCGCCTTCGGGCGTGTCGGCGAGCGCATGCGTGACGGCGTCGAACTCGTCGAGCAGCGCGCGTGCCTCCGTGAGGCCCGAGGCCACCATGTCGAACACGGTGGCGTCGAGATCGAATTCGGGCTCCTGCGGCACGTAGACCGTGGAAAGCTCGCCCTGACGCGTGATGAGGCCGTCATCGGGCGCGGCGAGGCCCGCGACGATCTTGAGCAGCGACGACTTGCCCGCGCCATTGCGGCCAATCAGCCCGACGCGTTCGCCCGCTTCGAGCGAGAAGTCGGCGTGGTCCAGCAATGCAACGTGGCCGAACGCGAGCTGCGCGTCCGAAATGGAATAAAGCGACATGGGAAAACCGGATGAATGGCGAAGGATTGCCGGCGTGCCCGGCAATCAAGGGAAGCGTCCATTGTACCGGGCGTGCCGGGCGCGAGGGTCGCGCGCCCCCGGTGCTGGCCGAACGGACGACCGCAACGGCGCGGCCGGCCGTTGCGCGGGTTACTGCACGTGGATCTTGATGGTCTGGCTCATTTCCGGACCGTACGAGCGATGCGCGCCGTCGCCGAACTGCAGCGTCAGCGTGTGATCGCCGGGAGGCAGCTTGATGTCGGCCTCGGTCTGGCCCTTGCCGTAATGCAGCGAGGTATCGTTCGCCGGAATCACGGTGCCTTTCGGCAGCGGCTTGCCGTCGACCAGCACGTGGTGGTGGCCGGTGCCCTCGGTCATCGTGCCGGCGGGCGCAATCGACATGCCGTCGACGCCGAACTGCACATGCACCGGGCTCGTGACCGTCGCGCCGTCCTTCGGCTGGACGAAATAGACCCGCGCCTGCGCCTGCGCGGCGCTCGTGAAGGACATCAGCATCGCGCCCGACAGCACCGCACCCAACAGTGTCTTCTTCAGCATCGTGTTCTCCATGCAAGGTAAACCGGTCGATGGCGTCCGGAACTCGCAGCAGCATACACCGGGCGTCCCGGGCCTCACATCGGGACCACTGCGAAGCACCGCTGCAAAGCTTGAGCGCCGCGGCACGCCGTCGCGCCCGCACGGCGAAAGCGCAGATTCCTGTAAGATGCGGCTCGCCGCACGGGTGCGCAGTCAAGCGTCCGGTCGGCCGGGCGTGTACAGTGCGGCCCGTTCATTCTTTCTGAATCAAGAGTCTGCCGTGAGCGAAGTCATCGCATTCAAAAGCTGGGTCTGCCTGATCTGTGGCTGGGTCTACAACGAGGAAGAAGGCCTGCCCGACGAAGGCATTGCGGCCGGAACCCGTTTCGAAGACATTCCCGCCGACTGGCGCTGCCCGCTGTGCGACGTCGGCAAGGCGGATTTCGTCGCCGTCGAATTCTGATCGTTGCCGCCGCGCGCTCGGCGCGGCGCACGTGCTGTCAGCGCGCCACCGCGATCAACTCGCGGCTCGTCTCATCCAGCGGCGCGCGCGTCCAGTCTCCATACCAGTCGATGTGCGCAAAACCCGCGCGCTTCAGCAAGTCCGTCAATGCATCGGCCGTCCGGAAGCCCAACTCGCTTTCGGCGCTGAGCGTTTCCGCGCCATCCGCCCCACCCGTTGTCGACAAGAACCGGTAATGCGTCGTGAACGCGACGCGGCCGGTCGACGCCGGATCGGGTTGCGCATGCCGTTCCTGCCAGACTTCGACCGTGCCGCCGCCGGGCGCCTCGATGCGTTTCATCGAACGCTCAGGCGTCCAGTCCTCCCATGCCCGCGCCGCCGGATGGCGGCTCTCGAACGCGATGCGCCCGCCGGGACGCAGCGCGCGCCGCGCGGCCTGCAGCGCCGCCAGCAACGCGGTGTCGTCGAGCAACACCTGCACGACGTGCCCCGTCATCACCAGCAGATCCGCCGGCGTGCCGACGAACGGCAGCGCCCCGGCGTCGCCTTCGATCCACGTCACCTGGTCGCCTTCCGGACGCGCCCGCGCCACGCGCAGCATCTCCGGCGACGGATCGATGCCGGTCACGCGCACGCCGCGCTTCGCCATTTCGCAGGCGAGCAGCCCGGTGCCGCAGCCGAGATCCACGACGTGCGCGGCCCCATCGGCCAGTGACAGATAGAACGCCGTATCGGCGGCGAACGGATTGAGGACGTCGTAGAGCGCGACCAGGCGCGGATCGGTATAGAGCATCAGTGAGTTTGATAAGCGAGCGCGTCGCGCAACGGCTGGCTGGCGATCATGATCGGACCGGTGAAGGGCGTGTCGAGGTCGACGATCACGAGCACGGCGGACGCGATCGACAGCGCGCCGAGCATGATCGTCACCAGCGAGAGCGCGTTGCGCGGCGCGATCAGGCCGAAGCACAGGAAGATGATGAGCAGCCATCCCACCAGGATGCGGTCGAACGGATAGGACAGCGTGCCGTGCGCCTCCTCGATCAGCTTCCAGCGCAGCGCAATGAGCTGCTCGAAACGCTCGGCGCTTTCGTTGGCGAGCGCGTGGTGGTAGGCGTCGGCCGGCTGCAGCAGACGCACGCGGTGCTGGGCCTGGCCGAGCAGCGTGCCGAGTTCGGAACTCGCGAGATCGCCGTTCTTGGGGGTCGGCGCAATGGCCGGATAGTCGCCCGGCGGATGCGGCTCGTCGGGCCAGGTGCTGGCGATCGCCGCCGCCGTATAGGCGCGCAGCAGCGCGCGGGCTTCGTCGAGATCGTGACCGTAGTCGCGCATCGTGCGGTCGAGCTCGATGAGCACCGTGGCATAGGTGCGCATGTCGTTGTTGGTCGTGTCGAAGCCAGTCTTCGCCGAGGCAGTCAGCAAGCCGAGTACGAGCGCCGCAAACGTCACCAGCATGCCGACCAGCAACTGGAGCAGCTGCACCGTTTCCTGCGCCTTGTGTTCCTCGGGCAACAGCGGCCGCACGATGGCGCCCAGCCCCGTGCTGGCCAGCAGGAGCACGAAGACGAGCACCGCGGTCTGGATTTCCGTCATGAGCGCTTGAGCCGGATGGGCGTGGCCGGGACATGCGCATTATGGGTGGAAATGGCGCGCTTCGTTTCAAACCCTGAATAATTCCCGCGGCTTCAGTTGTAAGTGAAGGTCACGGTCGCCATCACGCCGACCGTCCCCGCCGACAACGCGCCGAGGCGGTAGTACTGCGCCACCAGCGGGATGATCATCGTGCCGGTCGGGCCGCTGGTGCCCAGCGCTACGGCGTCGCCATTGACCGGAATGGGCGTGCCGGTGGTCGCCCCCGGCCCGCTCGCCAGCAGCAGCTGCACGCCCACCTGCGTCGCGCTGCCGTTGAGGTTCTTGAGCACGGTGGGAAACGTATCGATCGTGCCGCTCACGGACATGCTCACCGGCGTCTGCGGCTGGCAGCCGGACAGCTCGATGACGAACGCCTTCGCGCCGCTCGTGGTGGCGACGAATTCCGCGACCGGCACGGTGGCGAGCGTGATGACCTGCGGCAGCGTTGCGGGATCAGGGACGCAGGACGGCGCGAGAATCGAGCCGTAGAAACTGAAGGTGGCCTGCGAACCTGCCAGCGCCGCGCGGGCGCACAGCATCATCGAAACTGCCGCCATGAGCCGGATGCCGCGCATTCGGTACGCTCCGTCGGGAATTTGCGGGCACGCGCCCGTCATTGGTACAGCACGGTCATGGTCATGACCGTGCTCGCGTTGCCCGGCGTGACCGGGCCCGTCCGGTAGAAACGCGCGGTCAGCGGCACCTGATAGGTGCCGCCGAAGAGACTGCTATAACCGCTCAGCGTCTGCGGCGTGTTCAACGGCACGACCTTGCCGGCGGCATTGAGCAACTGCACGCCAATGCCGGTCGCCGAGCCGGCGCCGGGCTGCAAGGCGGCGACATTGTTCACGGCCTCGCCGTATTGCGGAGAAATGGTGTACGTGACGGAGTGAATCAGGCCCGTCGACGTGCCAGGGTCGTCAGATCCGCCGGGACAGTTGAGGAACTGCACGTTCAACATGCCCTTGCCCGCCTGCGGCGGCGACAGCGAGCCGACGGCCGGAAAATCGGAGGCCGAGAACGTGCCGACGTCGACACTCTGGTCCGGCGTCGTGCAGGTCATCGGCGTGAACATGATGGAGGTCGTCGAGATGTCGACGGTCGGCGGAACCACGGCGTCCACATAAGGCTGCAACAGCATGATCTGGTTGCCCCTCACCCAGGCGCTGCTCATGAGGGGGCCGGTTTTGACCAGGGCGATCGCCGTCTGGGCGCCGACCGTCTTCGACCCGGACTGACCGGCGAGCATCGGGCTCCACGCGTCGTAATTCATCGGCCCGCCTCGCTGTGTACCCTGCCATGCGGTCCGGGAGCCGTCGGCCGATTCGAACTGCATGGCTATGGCGATACCCACGCCCGGAACGCCAGTGGCCAGCACGGGAATGCTCGCGCCGTTGTAGGAAACCTCGATGCCCGTGCGCACGCTCGCATCGCCGCTCAGATACATGCCGATTCCCACCGTGTTGTTCTGCGGCCTGCAGACGAACTCCACGAGCTGGCTCGTGACCCATTGCGTCAGAAGCGCGCCGGGCGGCAGGTCGGCCGCCACCGAAACGCCCGAGGGCAGCGTGAGCGACTGCGGAGGCCAGCAGCTGTAGCAGGTCGCGGAAGGGTCCTGGTCGCACGCGGACGCTGTCCGGGCGATCCCCGCCGCCATCAGTGCGATGAGCCGCAACCATGCGGCCGGTCTGAAGCTGAAGCGCTGCGCAATCATGTCCATCTCCCTGTTGCTTGCTCGTGTGGGGACTGCCAACCTCATCGGCAACTCGCTTCCGTGAACGCCGCGATCGCCCGGGTCTGCGCCTTCGATGCAGCCGGCCATGCGACGCGCACCCGGCACTGTCTGTCGGCGCCTTCCCCCCACTTCACCATCCATTCGTCGCCGTCCGTTCCGCCGTAGACCAGCGCGCGGCTGCCCTGCCCCACCGTGCCCACGACATCGCCCTGCGGATTCAGCACTTCCGCGCCGAACGGCAGCGGCTGGCCGTCCGCGCGCCTGAGGCGCACGACCATCGCCGGTCCGCGATCTTCCGTGTCGAACTGCACGCGCACGACCGAGCCGGCGGTCGGGGCAAAGCGCTGTTCCGTGGTCTTCAGGCGCAGGCCGATCGGCAGTCCCTTCACGTCGATGCCCACCTGGTTAAGCGCGTACGGCTGCAAGCCCGCGATCAGCGCATGGCCGCTTCCGTCGATGCGCACGCCCGGCGAACTCGATACGTTCGCGCCCGTGGCGTCGTCGGCCTCGATCACGGCGAAGGTGTCACCGCTCTGCGGCGAAAACACGACGCCGTCGCCATACGCGACGATCGACCCTGACAGCCCGCCGCCCACCTGCGTATAACCGTTGGCGCGGCCGGCATTCAGCTGCATCTGCGCCGCCGGCGACAGGAAGCCGAGATTCGCGTTGATGCTGTCGTCCGTCTGCGGGCCGCGCCACTGCCGCCCCGTCGTGACGCCATAGTTCAGGCGATGGTTCGCGCCGGCGGCGCCGGTGAAGGACGCCTGGAGCTGACTGCTGCCGTCGCGGGAATCGCGCGTGAAGCTCGTCACCGAGTGAGCGTGGCTCGCGCCGAGACTCAGCGGCACGGAGAGACTCACCATGAAACGCGTGCCCCAGCGGGACGTGCTCGAATCGAGTTCCCGCGACACCGAGACGTTCACCCCCACGCGACGGATCGACGTGTTGTAGCCGGCCTGGAACGACGTGTCGCGGCTGGTGCGGTTCCAGTAGATCTGCGTCGAACCTGACAGGTACATCGAGCCGTACTTCCACAGGCTCTGGTTCACGGTCAGCAGCAGACGTCCCTTCTGCCTACCCGTCAGCGCGGACGCATTGCCCGACGTCGCGGCATCGCGCAGGGTCATCGCATCCGTGAAGCTCAGGAAGCCTTGCGTCGAATAGCGGTACGCGGCGAGCGTCACATCGGTTTGCAGCGGCGTGAAGCTGCGCGAATAGGACACGCGCAGGCTCTGGCCGCCGCGCGGCGGCACATTCGGCAGAGACGTGTTCGCCTGGGTCACGTCGAAGCCGAACGCGCCGACCGGCGTGTCGAGCGCCACGCCCGCCGCCGCCGACCAGTAGCCCGAAGACACGATCGTCCCGCCGTAGAGCGTCATGAACCGATTGAGGCCGTGCTGGAGATTGCCCTGCAACACGAACGGCGTGTTGCTCCCGCTGGTGTTGCGGTACTGGCCCGCAGCGACGCTGTAGCGCCAGCGTCCTTCGCGCAGCGCGTTGACAGGCGCGGCATAGGGCAGCAGCGACGTGTGCCGGCTGCCGTCCGCTTCGGTCACCGTGACTTGCAGGTCGCCGCCGTAGCCCGTCGCGTAGAGATCGTCGATCTCGAACGGCCCCGGCGCCACCGTGGTCTCGTAGATCAGGTTGCCGCGCTGCGTGACCTGCACCCGGGCGTTCGTGTTGGCGATGCCGCGAACGGTCGGCGCATAGCCGCGTTGCGACTCGGGATACATCCGGTCGTCAGTGCCGATCTGCACGCCGCGCAGGCCGAACGAATCGAAGACCGAGCCGTCCGTGTAGGTGTCGCCGAGCGTGAACTGGCTCTTCAGCCGCACGATGGAGCGCTGCGCATTGCCCTGGATACTTTGGCCGCGCACGCCCGCGCCGGTCGCACTGGTGAGGTTGCCGCCATAGCGAAAGCGCCACGGACCGAGGTTCACACCGGCATTCACGCCGAGATAGCTCTGCGTGTTCGACACGCCGTTGCCGTTCGAGCGATACACATTGCCGCTGTACTGCACGAGCGCGGCCGGGACGCCGTCGTCCCAGAACTTCGGATCGATCCAGCCGCGCGCGGTGCGGCTCATCCACGCCTGCGGAACGCTGACGTCGAGGCGCTGTTCGCCCATGTCGAACACGGCGCTCGCGCCGGGTATCAGCTCGGGCAGCACGGCGGACTTCGCGGTGTCGAGCGTCGCGTGCGCGGCATCGCCCAGCTTCGTGAGATCCACGCCGATACGCGTCAGCAGCGCGCGGTCGAAGAGCGGCTGCGCAGCCGTGCCGGGGCCGTTCACTTCGCGCAAGGTGACATCGGACGTGCCGATCCAGGTCTGGTTCACGTTCAGTTCCGCGCGATACGTGCCCGCCGCGACGAGATTGCCGCGGTCGAAGCGGCTGATATCGAGTTGCGCCGCCGCGCTGCCGCTCAGGAAGCGTGCGTTGAAGCGCACCGTCTCGGGGGGCGGCGCGAGCGCCGTGCTGTCCGCATCGGCATTCGTGGCGACGACCGCCAGCAACACCGCGACGCCGGCCGGGTTCAGCGACAGGAAGTCGGGGTTGGACGCACGCGGCCTCGAGCAGCGATTCTTCTTCATGAATGCCCGGCGAACAGGCGAAAGCGCCCCCTGCCGCAGCGAGAACGCTCCGGCATCGGGGTGCGAGGGTTGATGGAACCGAATGCGGTAATCCGAAGACCGGCGCGGCGGCGGATGGGAGACCATCCGGTCCCGCCGGCCGCGTGCTACTTGAGCGACGCTTCGTGCTTCACCGGCGCGCCGTAGTCATCGAGCGTGGTGAAGGACACGTTGCCACCCGGCGCGGGCGTGGCCGACAGCGGCAGCGAGACCGCGCCGCCGGGCGCGACCATGTCGCCGGCATCGAAGCGCGCGGCCGGATCGCTCCCGCCGACGCGGGCCGAAATGATCGTCACGTAGTAGCTCGACGGATTCGAAACCCGCAGAGCAGACTTGCCGCCTTCCGTGACGATGCGCCACTCGAGCGCGTCCGGCGCGTCTTCGACCCGGCCCGCCAGGCCCGCCGGGCGGAAGAAGAACTTGAGCCGGGTGCGGAAGGCGAGCTGCACGTAGTTGGGGCCGGTCACGGCTTCGGCCGGACTGGGCGGCACTTCGAGCAGGTTGAACCACAGTAGGCTCTCGCGATCCGGCGGCATCGGCTCACCGGTGTAGACGATGCGGACCGTCTGCGCCTTGCCCGGGTCGAGGCGCGCGAGCGCCGGCGTCAGCATGAACGGCAGATTGAGCAGGCTCGGATCGACTTTCGGATCACCCTCGTCGAGCCACACCTGGGCAAGCGCCGGCGACTTGCCGACATTCGACAGCCTGAGCGTCACCTCCTGCTCCGCGGCCGGATAGACCACCCGCGTACCCGCGATGACGACGGACGCGCATGCCGGAAACGCCGTCAGCGTCAGCACCAGCCAGACCGACACAAGCAGGCCGATGAACGCGGGCTCGCGGGCTCGTCGTCGGAACGTCATCTGGCTTGTCTCCGAGGCCCGGCTGGAGCCGGTCACTGATACGACATCGAGTAGGTCACGACCGTGCTCACCGTGCCGGCCGTCGCGCCGCCTGCGGGCGTGACGTACTGGGCCGCGTACCGGAGCGTCGCCCGGCCGCCTGCGATCGCGACGTTTTGCGCGTTCTGCGCGCCGTCGGTCTTGCTCACGTCGATCACCTTCGTGCCGTTGTTGACGTCGACCAGCTGGACTTCGACGTTGGTCGCCGTCCCGGTGTTCTTGAGATTGCCGTTGGGCAGCGTGTTGGCGCCGCTCTCCCAGAAGGCATGCACGTTGCCCGTGTCCGGTGTGCAATTGGTCAACGCGAGGTTGAACGACGTGTTGCCGCCGGAACGCCCGGCTTCAGTGAAGTCCGATGCCGCGATGGTCGGCAGCGGGACGGTGTCGTCACCGGTTCCGCCGTTGCCGCTGATCTGGCAGGTGCTGGCCGTGAGCTGGCCGTTGATCGTCAACGTGCCGCCAGAGGCATGAGCCGCACCGCAAGCGGCGCCGCTCAGCATGACGACGAGTGTGAGCACATTCTTTTTCATTCTTTGTCCTGATTGATCTTGACGAAGCGATCGCCAGCGTTGGGCGCCGGGATCAACGTGTGTTTTTGAAATTCATCTGACAGCATTCGTCAGGAATTTGTAGGACTTTATAAGAATTTTCTTGAGATGAATCTAGGACGATTCTTAAACGCTCGCACCATTCAGGCGCGAGGCACGAGTGTGGAGATCGTTGCAACGACGAAGGGAAAACAACGCGGGAGCGTGCTGAAGCGCGCCTGGTAATGAGGGGGAATGCTGGAATGGCGAATGTCGTCCCGCTCGACAGCGGGAGATGGGCGACGCGGATGGCGAATTCATCCGGAATGCATGAGAGGGCCGTGGTCCCCCCGGCAGGAATCGAACCTGCATCTAGCGCTTAGGAGGCACTCGTTCTATCCATTGAACTACGGGGAGATAGTACTTGCAGTGGGAAGCACCAGAAGACCGCTCAACCAGCCTCCGCCCTTTCCCCGCCTGCGTCTCCGGCCTTTCGCCTTCACCCTAAATGAAGCACCGTGACACGCAGTTTGAACCAATGTACCGCTTCGCTTGCTACAATTTTGCTACGAATTTCACCGAAGAGCTGTTTCACTGATCTGGCACTGCTACAACCTCGGAGACAACGAGTGGCTTCAATCTTGCAAATTGGTAGCCGCTGGCGCGCCCAAGTGCGCCGTCGCGGGCAGAGTATAACAAAGACCTTCAAGACCAAAAGCGCAGCCCAAGCATGGGCGCGTGAACAGGAAACGGCGATCGACAAGGGGCAAACTGCGATCGACGCGCACGCGGTCACCGTCGACGAGTTGATCAGCAAATATCGCGAGGCCCGTGCCGAGTCTGGCCGCGTAGTCAAACCAAAGTCGAATGAGGACTATATTCTGCAACGACTTGCCGATGCGTTCGGTGACTGCTTAACAACGCAGCTCAACACGCAGCGTATCGTCAAGTTCGCTCAAGCGCGCAAAGCGGGCGGTGCTGGCGGTTACACGATCGACATGGACCTGTCGAAGCTCGGCACAGTGATGCGTCACACCGCTTCCCTCCTGGACATTGTTTTACCCGACGCAGTCGGCACTGCGCGGCCTGCCCTGCACCATTTGGACTTGATCGGACCAGGAAAAAAGCGCGATCGCCGTCCTTCCAACGGGGAGATCGAACAAATTCTGGCTTGGTTTGCCGAACACCCTGAGCGTGAGCAAGCCATGCCAGATCTTCTGCGAATCGCCATACAGTGCGCTTTCCGCCGCGGGGAATTGTTCTCCCTACGCTGGGACGACATCGACACCGAGAGGCACTTGGCGCTTGTACGAGACCGAAAACATCCGAGGCAGAAGGTTGGCAACAATGAATGGGTCCCGCTCATCGGCAATTCATTCGAGATCATCACAAGGCAGCCGCGCTATCCAGTCCCAGAAGACTACGCGATTAGGCGGGCTGCAGACCCAAGCCTACCGCCGCACAAGAATGAGTTTATTTTTCGCTTCAACAAGAGCACTGCGAGCAAATACTTCAAGCAAGCTTGCGACGCGAAGGGAATAGTCGGTCTTCGGCTACATGATCTTCGGCATGAAGCCACGAGCGCTCTCTTCGAGGCAGGCTGGGACATTCCCGAAGTTGCGGCCGTCACCGGTCACAAGGACTGGCGTAACTTGAAGCGCTATACGAACTTAAGTGTCGCCGACATCGCAAAAAAGGGCCGCCTCAAGATCGATGCGGGACCCTGATGAAACCGCGGTCGGTGGATACCTAGTCAGTTAGGACGCCCTCGCCCGTCCCGCACGAAGAGCCGTGTCAGACATGGCAGGTTCTTGACGAGCCAGTGGCTCCGTGTTCCTGTCGTGAGACGCTTTGGCCATTGCGACATATACATAGGCGCGATTTGCCCAGAGCATGCTAGTTGCACCACACTGGCTACCTGCGAACCGACAAAATTGCGGTGGAAGGCCAGAGGGTATAACTCTGCTTGAATCTTTGGCAGGTACGTCCCACATAATCACGATGTTGGCGTCGTTATCCTTTCCGAAGCGGGTTATCTCGTCGCGGTCATTACTCTCGTCGCGTTTGACCAAAGCGGTAACACCTACAACGACGTAGCCGTGCGCCAAGAACTCCTTGACTCGACTTGAAAGATCCTCAGCTCGATACACCTCTATTTCTCCAACAGCATTTGTCGGCGATGCTTCAGAACCTACTTTAAACGCCTGATAGTTCTCCTCGCGCAAATTCGTACAACCAGACATTATCAGAATAACGATAAGGCCAATTGCCAATAAATTCAATATCCTGCAGCTTTCAGGCACAGTCGCACGGCTTTCTAGTTGCATTTTACAGAATTACTCATATAAGACGATCCCAACTCAACAATCGCAAAGTCTCGCTCTGAAAAAGCCCGAAATAATTCTGCGTCAGAGCTAACTTGCAGTTTCCGCATTGCGTTCTTTTTGTGCGTGCTCACTGTCTGTTTCGATCTGTATAGAGTCAGTGATATCTCCTTCACCGACAATCCCGCCAAGACCGACTTCAGCACATTTATTTCGCATCGAGACAACGGTCTGACATCAGCGGCTGAAGCTGGCGCACTCGCGAAACTCGCTAATTTAGGAGATATATAGTTAGCTTTTGCGTAAGCGGCCAGTATAGCGACCGGCAGGAATTCGATTATGTCCTCTTTGTCTAGAATCGCATGAACGCCTAGTTGCGCTAGAGTCGAAACATATGCTGGATTACGGATGCAGGAATGGAGGACCACCCCGACTGCGGGATGGTCTTCCAGGATTATTTTCAGCAATGGTCTGAACGACCCTTCAACTGTCTCACACGCCGCCTCCTGATCTGTAATTACCACGTGGAAATCGTGAGTCGACACGACGGTTGGTAATTCTTTACTTGTTCGCACAGCAGCCACTAAGTGCATTCCCTTGTAGCGCTGAATGAGAGCTTCGATTCCAAGCGCTGTCAGCGGGTGGCTTTCAGCAGAGATAACCTTTATACACATTTATAGCCAACCCATGAAGCGTCGATGTATACCGCAGAGCATCGCACGTCACCCTACAGACGAAAGCCAGTCAGATTAAATGAATGAGCGGCTGCCCTCAATCTGACTCGTACGAATTTACCGTCGAGCGTGGCGATACTGCCCGGGAAACTGCAATCGGACTGACTTCGTGCTGGTATCGCGTCGGACACATTCGAGTCGATAGCGCGATCGGTCCGATTGTTTCTGCTCCAAGACCAAGCCAAACTACCTAGGCACAGCGCAACACAGGCTGCGGCAGCTAATGAGAAACACAAACGAGGGAGGGAAATTATATGTCGACCCAATCGCTGATTTCCAAATCACGATCGATTATTTCTAGACTTCATCGCGGAAAGAAGCTTTTCTTGGATAGAGGGAAGACGGTGTCAAATAAGGAAAACACGATCTCGAGTCAAAATAGCGAAAGTGCCGCGCTGTTTAACTCTCTAGCCATCGGCGCGCGCTCCATTACCATCGATACGAACTCAAAGCAGGCGAAATTGGCCGTCCAAAACGTGGGCGATTCTGCAATAGTACTTCTACCGTCAATTCAACGATTCCCCGAAACGCAGACGACCTCCGTCATGGTCACGCCACTCATGATGGAGTTGCAAAGTGGAGAGTCTGCAGCAGTCGAATACATTCTGCTTACGGCAGACGCCGAAACCGAACAGTTGTTCCGAGCGCGTTTCGAATGGTTCCAGTCCTACGCCAACGCTGCCACGCAAGAGGCAGAAACATCCATTCCCTTGCTGGTTCGGCCGGCAGGATTAACACCGGAAGACCACCCATGCGAATCGCTTTGTGCTTCGATGAACAAATTTGGCGACGTGATTATCGAAAATCGTAGCGCACATATCGCCTTTCTTTCGCCGGTCGTCGCCTTGGTTCCCTGCCGCCGGACTTTTGTGCTTCCGCAACGTTACATCGCACCGCAGTCGTGGCAGCTCTGCCGTGGAGTCGCGTTGGGCGTAACGCCATCCGCAATTCGTATTTCCGTCGAAACATCGACCGGTATTCCTACATCGTCGGTCGATCTGCAGCTGCGACCGTGGCTAGCAGCCGAACATTTTAGGCTTCGAACCTTCAAATGACGGCACGGCGCTGACCCAAAAGAGAACTGTCTAGCCGACCTTAACTGGGAAGTCGCCGGCAAATCGACTGCACGGCAGTGACACTTAAATGCGCAGCGCTCACTGAAGTTAACGCTGTCTCCGAGTCGCCGGCTGGACTCCAAAAGAACCTTAGAATCTTCCTCAATGATGACCTTGAATAAAAGCCATTGCGACGGTCTCGTCCGGCCGCGGTCCAGAGATCCCGATCCTTTCATAGGACTGGAGTCGTGCACCGATCCGTGCGCACAGGCTTGGATTCAAGCCCAGACTTCCCGCACTGAAGCCGATTTCGGCGAGTCACCTGACGCGCGCGCACTCACAGCGCGACTCGAACGGGCTTATACGTCGCAGGGCCGGATTGTTATGTGCGGGCGCTATGGCGATTGGGCCTACAACACATGGAAGGACGACGAGCATCCTCTGGGCATTCTACGACGCACGGCCTGGTCTGCATGGCTTGCTGGTAGACCGGAATGGGAAACCATCTTGGATGTCGGCGCGCTTGACCTAAACGTATCCAAGAAGGATGACATCCATTGGACGATGAGTAGTTACGCCTTGCTGTATCCGAACTATGAGCGTGCGTTGATCAGAATCTCTCCCGGGGGGTCCGACGCATGCATAGTGCGTGAGTTCGATATTGAAACAAAGCAGTTCATAGACGACGGCTTCAACGTGCTCAACGTCGGAAAGCACATCATTTCATGGATCAACCGCGACGCTGTCTACGTCGGTTGGGACGATAGCCTTATCAATACTAATGGCGCTGTGACAACGTCGGGGTTACCCCGGCAATCGCGCCTCTGGACCCGCGGTACGCATCTCGCCCATGCACCCGTGGTATTCGAAGGCGCGGAGAGCGATATGGTTGCGCTAGCCTTCCATGATCCAATCGCAAAGTTGGATTCTGCATTGCGTACCACGACGTTCTACGACACGATGCACTTTTGGTTTGATGAGACCGTAGGTCGTTGGATGCAATATGACCTGCCAACGCATGCTGAAACTGACTATTGGGACGGCTGGCTTCTGGTAACACTGCGTAAGCAATGGACAGTTGGTGGGAGACGCCATGAGGCAGGGTCGCTAATTGTCATCCGACGAGACGCTTTCCTTGCTGGGGCACGAGACTTTTCAGCGCTGTTTACGCCCTCCAATAGTCGGGTGCTCGCAGGAATCGATCACACCAAAAACTGGTTGATTGTCTCTGAGATGGAGAATGGTAGGTCGCATGTGACGATCATGCGCCCACCATTTTCTTTTAACTCCTCCTGGCAGCGGCACAGTTTTCCCATGCCAGAAGCAAACCCAACATGGGTGAGTGCAATCGACAGTGAACGCGACGACACAGTCCTTATTCTAGTCGAACATTTCCTCACTCCTCCGACGCTTTATTATGCCGATCTGGCCAACGACGCGCCATGGCAGCCGCTAGCGCGATTGCCCGCTCAATTCGACGCGAACGGCATGTCAGTCGTGCGCCGTCACGCTATTGCGCAAGACGGCGAGCGTATTCCTTACTGGCTGATCGGTCAGGATATCGAGAGGAACACCGCCCCACGGCCCTGCCTTCTTTATGGATACGGCGGCTTCGAAGTCGTGCTCGAACCGCGATACGAGGCGACCACGGGTATCGCATGGCTGGAGCGTGGCGGCCTGTACGCGGTTGCCAATATTCGCGGCGGCGGCGAATTCGGACCAGCGTGGCACCAGGCGGCGCTGCGCGAAAACCGGCAAGTGTCATTTCAAGATTTCATCGCGGTGGCGCAGGCGCTGATTGACTCGGGCGTCACGTCGCCGAAGCAACTCGGGATTCGAGGCGGCAGCAACGGCGGCTTGCTCACCGCAGTGTGCATGGTGCAGCGCCCCGATCTGTTCGGCGCGGTGCTGTCGGAAGTGCCACTTACCGATATGGCGCGGTTTCACTTGCTGCTGCAGGGCGCATCATGGATCGACGAATACGGCGACCCGAACGACGAAAATGATCTTCGCTATCTATTATCCTATTCTCCTTACCAGAACGTGGATGCACACGTCGCATATCCTCCAGCGCTCTTCACGTCATCGACAAGCGATGACCGCGTGCATCCGGCTCATGCCCGCAAGATGGTGGCGAAAATGCAGGCGCAAGGACACAGCAACGTTTGGTATCGTGAAGTAAACGAAGGAGGCCACGGTGCGGGAATGAAGCCGGTGCAGGTCGCACGTAGTGAGGCAATAAAGTTCGAATTCTTACGAAGAGCGATCGGGCCTCGTAACTGTTAAAGCGTGCACAACACAGAGCCATTGCTCAGCGATTTGTGATTCGACCTAACATAGCCTCGTCAAAACGCCAAAACAAGCAATCCCGGAAGATGTCACTCCGGGAGAGCCGAGTCTTTGCAGCTACCAGCAATGATCTGTTCCTGCTGTAGCGCGCAGATATAGCGCTGCAGATATCCGGCTTTTGCGCGCGCGTCTTCGTCGGCGTCATCCACTATTGCGAAAAGAGCTCTTCCAACTGCTGGTGATAGCTCGGCTTGCGCACTGGTTCCATCGCCCAGGACGCCGGTGGCGGAACTTGGATTCGAGGCGTCGATATGATTTGAGGCGGGCAAACTCGCGGCTGCAACGCGCAGCCGGCGAATGCCATCAGCGATAGCGGCACGATTCTTAGCATTTTCCACGTCATGGAGTGTCTTTTCAGCGTGAAGTTGCTTATCGAGTGCGTCAATACGAGCAACTGCCGCGTTGTGGGTGGCGATCGAATCCGTGACTGCCCTCGCAACGCCCTCCGAATAAGTCTTGATCTTTTGCGCGCACGCTTCACTGTCGCGTGCATGAACAGCTTCCTCCTTCGCAAGCTGTACACCATCAGCTGCGTGAATGATAGTGCCTCCGATTACAAGGCCAACGGCACCGGCAACAAGTCCCGATATGACGTGAGAACACATGAACAATCTAAGGCTTCGAGAACCGCCGCAATCGACATGCAGGGCTCACGAACATCCTTCTCCTCCCTTTTCAAAAATGGCAACCTAAAACGCGCGGGCCGTAGCACGACCAGACCGAAAAGACGCTCTTTAGTACATGTCCGACTCATGTCGGTAAAGCGTCTGATTGATGTTGTCTGCGCTATCTCTTACCTTAGTTGCTTTGGCTCTCAACGCTATAAGAATGACAACCGACGATCTCATATCAACCATCTTGACATGGCTTCTTCTCGGACAGGCGCCCGTCCACAGCAATCGCTATATCGATCATAGTTTTTATCAAATTGCTAAATGCAATCGCTCCAAACGATGTTCACCCGAAGCCAAGCCGTTGAGTGTCGACGTCATATCTCTCGCACCTCGTGAGAACACACGATCTTCCGAAGCGAGATCCCAGTCTATCAGTTCAACTCTTTGGTCAAGTGCTGGAACAATCCCAACCACGCTCTCCTCGGGACCAGCCGAGTTAAAAGGAAACACAGAGCCATGGACCAAGCTACTATTCCGGGAGGAAAACGGGACGCTTCGAATTACGAATCCAACCGACGACCAAGTGCGGATTTCCCCGTTCCTGGAGTTGCTCCCCACCAGAAGGGTGGTTGTTCTTGCGAAGCCGTACTTGGACGCAGGCGAGTCATTGCAGCTTCCAAATTCAACCGCTGGGGCCCTGACCAAGTCCGTCCTACTTCAACCCGAAACGAATTCGGGCATACCGCATGCACAGTACATAATGCCGGTAAAGCACGCAAAGACACCGGACTGAGCAGGCTCTTCGCGAAATCTCACAATGGGAACACGACGTCTGTCCAACTGTTTCAATGGACACGCCTCGTCACAAATTTAGTTCGCAGAGAGCGCGTTCCTCAGCGCGACGCCTCACCAGACCAGGTAGCACCCTACCGTGAGAAGTAATCCATTGCGCTCTTCCGTCGTCCGCCTGATTCATCGCGCGGCAGGCGCCTCGCCAGTCGTGAGAATTGAACCGCTTCGCGGTCGTACTGTTACAGTAAGCTCGCCCGCCGATGTTATAGGCAAAGCTCACAGCAGCCGCAAGTTAATTCGGATGACCTTTCAGTCCAGGGGTACATCTAAGCACATCCGTAGCATGCGTGCGTAGCGCTTCGTTCAATGATGTCTGACACTCGCCGGTGGTGTATTGCTTTCCGACGACAACATCCTGCGTATCGCCACTACACTTTGTTGCGACGCCCGCCGGATCCACGTATCCGTGAGGAGAAACGCCCTCAAATCGCGGCACAATGCAGTATAGAACTACAGCGACGCTGGCTCCCACCAACGCTACTACCCCCCTCTGTTCCACAATAGCCATTCGGTGCTCCAGAAACGAAGATGCCCGGATGCCTTATCGGGTCCGAACGTTGACGACGTGCACGTTCAAACTAGTCGCGAGCCATTGCCCTCCGCGCACGGCGGTCTTTTCTCAACGCGAATACGAAGCTAGCTCCGATGTACGCAAGCGTTGCGACGGCCACCCACCAATTGATGTCATGGCTGCTGAGCCACAGCCAATAATTTCCACCAACTACAGGCATCGCCTTCGCAGCACTTGCTGCTAGATCCTGCTTCATTCCGCCTCCTTCCGGCATCAAGACTTGCCCCCGTCTGCGTTACTTTGACTCTCTGAATCAGAATCTCTTTTACTCAACCTCTTCCGCTCGCAACTGCAGTAGCCGCTTCGCTTTTGCAGCTGAGTTGATAAAAAAAGCCGCACGAGGCGGCTGAACTGACCCCGCAAAGTTGGACAGTTTTAGGCTAGGGCCGTGAGGGCTGAGTTCTGTACATCACAGGACTCAGCCCTTTTAGCTTCAGCTTGATGCG
>NZ_JARUXR010000001.1:855000-857564 GCF_031451215.1 Caballeronia sp. LZ034LL | reverse complement strand
TGCGTATTTCGGCGAACGTGACCGCCGATTTCGGGATCGTGACCGATTCGGCAAGGTCGGGCGTTGCGCGGTTTCGATTGTAGATTTCCTCGCTAGTTTTGGTCGAGTTCTGGTTCGAGCCCGCCGGGTTTCGGAGATGGTTTTCTGAGAGATTCGCCCGTCAGTTTGATGCGGTGATGTCGCTGCATAAGGCGATCTAGCATTGCGTCGGCAATCGTCTCGTCGCCTATCCAGCCATGCCAGTGTTCGATTGGTAGCTGGCTGGTCACGATCGTGGCTTTGCCGGCAGATCGGTCGTCAATCATCTCGAGCAAATCGTTTCGGACCATCGCGTCGAGCGGAGCCATTCCCCAATCGTCCAACAGGAGAACATCAACGCGAGCAACCTGCAGCAGCCATTTGGTGAAGCCGCCGTTGCCGTGGAGGACGCGCAGTTCCTCGCCGAGGCGCGGCACACGTAGGTACAACGCGGAGTGCCCGCGTCGGCAGGCATACTGCGCGAGGGCGCAAGCGAGCCATGATTTACCTGCGCCGGTTGGGCCGCTAATGAGCAGGCTGTATCCAGATTCGACCCAGTCGCCGAGAGCTAGGCTTGTGAGCGAACGCGGGTCCACGCCTCGACCAGCGCGGGTGTCGAGATCTTCGATGGCGGCCTGCGGATACTTCAGGCGCGCTTGCTTGAGCAGTCGGGTGCGGCGACGATCATCGCGCCAACTTGCTTCCCGGTCGACCAGCAACGACAGGCGTTCCTCGAAGCTCAGAGCCGCAGTGCCGGGCTGCGTCAGTTGCTCTTCCAATCCGTCAGCGAACCCATCCAACTTCAGGGTGCGTAGTTGCGTCAAGGTTTGGTGCATCATCATGGCGGGTTCTCTTTATTGGTAGTAGCTGGGGCCACGGACATGCGCGTGACTCGGACTGACCCATTCGACAGGCGTGGTCGCTGCCGCGCGGTCGCGGTTGTTGATGAGGATGTCGCGCACGTGGCGGTAACGATGTACACCCAATTCGAGCGCCAACGCGCACGCCGCTTCGAGACGGTCGCGACCATAGCGACGTGAGAGCGAGAGCAAGCCAAGGCACGCCCGATAGCCGTGCTCGGGATGGCGCTGTTCCTGCAGAAGCCGCGCGACGAGCGCGCCGGTGGCGCCGCCAATCTGCTGACCCCAGTGGATAAGCCGCTGCGGAGTCCATTCGAGATGGGCGCGGTGTGCCGCCGGCATGTGCTCGACGACGGTGGTGTAGTCTCCTACGCGATCATTGCGAGCATGGCTGGCCACGCGGCGACCGCGATGCAACAACTCGACAGCGCCGGCAGTGATGCGCGCATCGAGCTTGAGTCCAACAAGCGCGTGAGGAACGCTGTAGCGATGTTTATCGATCTCGATGTGGTAGTCGATGTGAACCGTTACTGCCTTGAACCGCGCGAGCTCATACGGCTGCACCGGCAGTGGCTGTAGGGCTGGCGCGTCTAATTCGGTGAACGCGCTGGCGCGGCATCCAGGCAGCTTCTGAAACGGGCGCTCGTTCAAGTTCTTCAGTAGCGGGCGGATCGCGTCGTCCACCGACTGGACCGACTCGAACTGGCGATGACGCAGGCGCGCCATGATCCAACGTTCGACCACCTGAACCGCCACTTCAACCTTCGGCTTATCCTGCGGGCGATAAACGCGTGCAGGCAGAAATGAGGTGCCGTAGTGACGCGCGAAGTCCAGCACGGTGTCGCCGGCGCGAGGCTCATAGCGATCGGGATCGGCGATCATCGCGCGCGGGTTGTCTGGCACGATCAGCTGGGGAACGCCGCCGTAGAAGGTCAGCGCGCGGGCGATACCACTCAGCCAGTCCTCCATCGTCTCGGCCGGCGTGGCGCATGCGAATGTGTAGCTCGATGCGCCCATGGCGGCCACGAAGATGTGTGCGCGGCGCCCTGTGGTCAACGGCAACGTAGGACCGGCGAAGTCGACGAATAGCTTCTCGCCAGCACGGTGGATCTGCCGCATGGAGCGCTTCAGCCGCTTCGCGAACGCCTTATAGTGCTCGCAAAACTGCGTGTAACGGTAAGTCTTCCGATTCGCGAACTCCGCCTGATATTCCTCCCACAACAACGTCAGCGTCACGCCCTTGCGGCGCAGCTCTTGATGAATGCGACCGTAGTCGGGCTGTGCATAGGCCGCGGGTCCGGTGGGCTTGCCAAGAAGCCGTCGTTCGAGCTCGCCTTCGTCCATATCACAGGCAATCGCCCAATCCAGCCCGGCGGCACCCGCCAGTCCGACGTACTTCGTGACCACGCCCTTGGAAATGCCCAGCGACGCGGCGATTCGATCATGCGAGAAACCGCCGTCGAACTTAAGTCGTAAAACGTCCTTGATCATGCGCATGTTCATCCGGTGCGCGGGCATGCTCTCTCCGGCAAAAGCCGGCGAGCATAGCTCGCGTGGTTGATGTCATGCGCAACGCCAGTCCTGTCGTCCGGTCCGTTCGGTCACGTTCCCGAAACGGCCGGTCACGTTGCCGAAATCGCCGGTCACGATCCCGAAACGGCCGGTCACCTTCGTCCGAAATACGCA
>NZ_JARUXR010000001.1:653342-854900 GCF_031451215.1 Caballeronia sp. LZ034LL | reverse complement strand
AGTCTTTGACGACTGCTTGCTTGAATCGTGCGCTGTGCTTGCTCATGAAAAAACACCCCAAATCGTTGGACTGGTGTCCAACTTTTGGGGTGCAGTTCAGCGGCTTAAAGAGGGCTTTACATCGCCCCCAGGGTCGGGGATCACAAACAACTCCGAAATTGCCTGACGAGTGAGACCAGGCACGCCGTTGCTACAGACGCGGAGCGGGTATCAATTTATAAGAATTGCGCTTTCTGGACAATTGGACGCGTACGAGTTCTGAGCTTTTACTCGCAGCGATTAGTGATGCTCTCCGCGTTTCGTCTAATCGCCCTGAAAATGCTCGATTTCACCTACGCGTGCGACAATCAAATTTGCCCCTGCCAAATCAGCACCTCGAAGATTCACCTTCTCGAGTCGCGCTCGATCGAAGTCAGCGCCGCTTAGATCGGCCCCGCTTAAGTCAGCTCCTGAGAAATCTGCGCTGCGCAAACAGGCCCCGCTTAGATTCGCACCTTTGAGCGATGCTCGCACAAGAATTGCGCCCCGCAGGTCAGCTGCTCGTAGGTCGCCGCAGGTCAGGCTCGCTCCTGTGAGGTCGACGTCGCAAAGCGAGGCGTTCGCGAGTTTGACATTCACGAGCGGCGCGTTATCCCGATGCTCACTACTAAGATCTGCGTGACTCAGATCTCTGTTCGCGGCTTTGACTGAGATCGTCAGCAAGATTGTCGCTCTGCGTGGTCAGAATCACCGCGCCGGTATGGCGGTTTTTAATCTCAGTGCCACGCTTCCAAGACGTGTCGCTGCGAATTGCGCCGTCGAGGTTCGCGCCTTCAAGGATCGCCCCGTTCAGCTTGCAATCGCGCAAATCAGCCCCCTTCAAGTCAGCTCCGTACAAGTTAGAGCCCGTCAAATCCGCACCGTTTAACATAGCCCCAGCCATCTTGGCATTGACCAGGTTAGCGCCGCACAGAATGACACCGCTCAATTGCGCTCCAACGAGCACCGCCTGCTCTAAGTTGGCGCTACGCATATCGCCTTGCTTGATCGTAGCTCGTTCCAGATTCGCCCCGGCCAAATCTGCGTCGACTAGGCACGCTGCGCGCAGCTGTGAATCTGATAGCGGGGCACCACCAAAAATTATCGATGTGCCCAGGTCGATATGACTGAGATCACGTTTTCTAGGAACGGCAACACGCAGTGAATCTCGAAATTGGTCGTCGCTTTGCGTGAGGATCAATTCGCCCGTTCGGCGATTCTTATAGTCGAAAGCTTTATGCCAAGGTCGAATCTCCAAACCGGTCTCGATCGCTCGCATCGCGTCAATCCTTTTCGTATCGTATGCCTGGCCCGGCTTCGCTCGGAAACCAGCCGCTTGCATGAAAGTCATTGAGTCCGCCATTCGCCGAGGGGGTCGCATATCGCGCCCGGACCCAGCAATACCCTGAGCGACGCACGCCTACCCGCACCCGGGCAGAGCCCACCTCGCCGCATAGGTTGACCCTGGCGTCAGTGAACTTGTCTGTCTCACTTAGGCCAACCTCAACGCACCATTGAAGTGAGTTCGTTGCGCCATCAAGCTCGCAGTCGATCGTCAACAATTGACGATCGCGGCCCATGCGCATGCCCTTGATTGAGACCAATCCATTGAGCGTTCGGGTCGCGGTGGCCGCCTCCGATAAACGACCGTCCCACACCTCGGCCTGAACGCGCGCCGTGTAGTAGCCGGTGTTTAAGTCGTGCACGACCCACTCGCACTTCGTGTTTGGAAGCCGCTCTTTCTTGACTACTTGCCCCGATTGATGCCACTCAAGCAGATAGTGTTTGGCACCGGCCACCGCGCCCCACGATATCTTGGCCGACATCTTCGCGCCATAGTCCGCGAATGCTTCAATGCGTAGCGCGCTTGGCGCGGCAATCGGCACGTACTCTCGATGGATCTCGTCAGACGCCGCCGCATTGTCGACTAGCTCAAACTTCTCTGGTGCGTGCCGCGTCGCCGTGATCGTGAAAGACGTTCCATCATGCGATTCAGACACGCCGACCACGCGATACAACTGCCGCACCTCAGCTGCCGGCTGGATCGTCCATGCTGCACCAGAAACGGGCGTCTGCAAAAGTGGCTTTCCCGGCATGACCTGCGTGCCATGCGCACTCTCAATTTCCACGCGTTGAATGCGCGCATCTGGCAGCATCAACGTGAGATAGTCTCCAGAAAGCGCTTGCATCTCGCGGTCCAGGATCACATGGCCTGTCTCGCTCACCGCTTTGACACGCCCACCGGCCGAACGCTGCGAGCGCAACGGATCGGCAATCTCTATCACCTGTCCGGGAAGCGCAAGCGCTCCATCCAGACCAACGCCGAACGTTACAGTGTCGGTTTCCAGGCGCGAGGTTTCGAGAAGCCAATGCCCAGCCCGTTGCGCCTGCGATCGGCTGGTACAGCCAAACGCCGTGATTTCTGCCGTGTTGTAACCGTACAGAGCGATACCATCAAAGTCTTCGACGCTTTCAACGGCCCGCTGAAATCCGTTGTTCGGGTCACACCATGTGACCATCACCGCCGTGTAGCGTGACTTCAACGCGCTCCCGGTATACTTGAACACTCCTTGCACGACATTGCTCGGGTTATAGATGTATACCGGGTCGCACGGCATGTCGGCCGAACACAATATGCTACCGGCACTCCAGTAGGCTATACCACGAAATATACTCGCAAGCTGCTGCAGTAAAGCGAACGCGTGCGTGCGTGATGTGATATGGCAGTTGCACGTGAAACGCGGCTCCGTGCCGCCATCGCTACTGGGCACGCGCTCATCGCAGTACTTTGCAATGGCATACAACGCATACCGGTCTACGTACGACTCGTTCACCCAGGCACCGGCGCCATAGCGGCGATTGAGAAGCAGATCTCGAAAGATCCATGCTGGATTGTCGGTCCACGCTCGCTTAAACTTTCCGGCCCACGTGCCAGCATAGACCCGTTTGAGCGGATCGTAATTGTCTGGCACCTCGACCAGCAAGCCCTTCACGTCATAAGAGCGAACCGGAATACGATCAAACTTATCTGAGTTGATTCGCATCGCCACCAAAGCGCTGGCGGGATATTTGAACTTGCCGGTTCGCTTTTTTGTGTAGCTCATCACATGTGCCGTACCGTGTTTCTTGCCGGCACTTTTCCCTTGATCGATCTCGTCCGCACGCGTGATCTTCAGCACAAAGCGCGCGCCTCCGACTAAGCGCACTGGAAATGTAAATGTCTTGCAGTAGCTTTGGCAGATGCCCGTGATTTCTTTAGTCTCGGGCTCCGGCGCAGGAACGTCTTTAAGCGGCGGATAGTACGATGGTTCAAACCGAAGCTTGATCGTCGCGTTCGTGTGCCCTTTATTCGAATCCCACCACAAATCATTCACTTGGACGGTAACATCCACCTCATCCACGTCCGGCTCGGCGAGCTCGACAGAATAAGGCGTGAAATGCGTCACCTTGATCTTCTTGCCACCCTCCTCTTTGTCGGCCAGACGACGCTGCAGCTCGACGCCCACTTGCACCTCACTTGAGGCCGCAGTAACCCACTCAATAGCATCCTGCTCCGCCCGCCCCTCGAGCAAATCAAATTCTTCAACTTTGAACGTCCGGCTTCCGTCGTCGTTTTCGACTCGGATGCCGTCCAGATAAACAGAGCGAAGCGGAATAGCATTGGCGGGAATCGGCCCAACATTGTTCGCCAATCCCTCTATCTCTCCCTCCGAGATAAGATCGACAACGGTGTAGCTCAAACAGCTATCTATCAGCGTCTTGACTTGATCTTCAAGCGACTCATTGGCGTGTGACGCAGGCTCCTCCGACTCGGTGCGCGCGGGCACGTCGAACGCTTGTATGCAAGCACTGGTGACAATCGATCCAACACGCATGCGGCCGTACAACAAAGGCACCGGGCCACCTTGAGCGGTGACGTTCTGGATACCTGGCATCCCATGTTGATTTGTCGGGCTCGGAGTCGGCGTCTGTGGCGAGAGCATCTGCGCAATGCCGCCCAGCGCTAACGAACCTCCCATCAACATCATGTCGATGCCGAACGCATTGCCAGGAATCAGCCACATTGATGCGGCCCCGGCGGCGGCGAGCGACACCCCTGCGATCGTCTGGAATATCCCCCCTGCCTTACTGCCCGCTACCACCGGGGCGATGCGAATGGCCTCGCCGCCTGAGGGCCAATCGAGTTGCGTTTGATTCACATTGCGCTGCCCCACGAACACAGCATAGCGCACGCCCCGCTGACCGCTCTTGCAGAGTTCACGCCAGAAGCCTGGAATCATGGCTCCAAGGGCACCTAACGCTTCGCGAGGCGAACGCACGACATAGGCGTGCTCTCGGCCAAACTTGGCACCCAAGCTTCCGTACAGCCTGATTGGGCGTACTACATCTTCCAATTCAATGTCTCCCGGTGACGTAGAACATGCGTCACGTGTCTTTGATAGCGCGGCAGCGGCTCGCGTCGCGAGAGCTGACCCCAAAGGTGGTGCAATATCTCGTCGTGCCCGAGATAGACTGCGGCGTGGTTGGGCACGCCGTATCGGCTCGCAATCGCCATGAGTAGGACGTCGCCCGTCTGCAGGCGCGCGTCGAACCCCAGGCTGAAGAAGCCGACCGCTTCGTAGTTGTCGAGATACAGCGAGCACGCAGCATCGGTCCACCACTTGCCAGAGCGTTCAAAGTCCGGCAGATCCAGCCCGAGTGCCGCGCGGTAATAACGCCGCACGATTCCGTAACAATCGTCTACGCCGTGCATAAAGCTTGCGCCGATCAGCGGCGCGGTGGCAGTCGCTTGGGCGATTGCTTGCGCCGTGATGTGATGGAGGCGGCCGGCGTGGACGGCACCGTGCTGGTCGCGCTGCACACTTTGAATAAACCATAGGGGAACGCCTGACGCCCCACAAGCACGCAAGTCGTCGAGGCTTGGAAGAGCACTCGCATCAGGATGCGAATGGACGATGGCCTGCACGGATCCCAAATCTTCTATGTGAGCGTACTCGGCAGCCGAAATGGCGAAATGCTCGGAAGGGTGATGAGCGACGTTGGCGCACGGCACATAATCGCCACGCACGATCAGCCCGCACGATTCGTTCGGGTAACACGCGAGCGCGTGCGCCTGGATCGCCGCGCGCGCGCGATCAGCAAGCATCGCTCATCCGCCTCGCGTAAGCGCGCCATCCGCGCCTGCAGCCGGGAAGCCACCAAAAGGCAGCGGGTTGTCCTGGAAGCGCGCACGGCAGCACGACAATCGCCCACCGCACACATCCTCTTCCGGATTCTCCGTCTTAATGTTCTTGCGCGTGAAGAATGGTGGTCCCTTGTACCCGCATTCGGCTCCGCGATACTGCCATTTGCACACCGCACTGATAATCTGGCGCACAGGCAGTTTGCGCCCCGACAGATCCAAGGGTGAGCTCAAAGAGAATTCGACCACCGCCGCTGATTCGAGCGTCTTCTGCTCAATCAACCACACTTCGACGGGCATCTCGGCGTGCGGGTCTGCTTGCGCACTATCGTCAAGATATTGTGCAAGCGTTCTGCGCCGTCGCACGGGCGCGCCCACGAGATCGGCAAACCGCTCGCACAGTCTAGAGATCGCGCCGTTGAGATTCGCGACGCTCAGCCTGGGCGTGGGTTGTGCAGCATCACCGGTTCGTCCAAAGCCAGTCACTTGCACGGGAAACGCGTGATACTGCTGTCCTTGCCACTTGATCACGCCCCCGTGCTGATGCGCGTGAAACCGAAGGACTTCACCCCGTCGGTTTGTCAGATCGAGCTCGAAGAGCTCGATTAGCGCGCCAGGTTCTAATCGCTGCACATCCGCGCGTGCAGCATTGATCACTTCGCTCATGCGTCGAAGACCTCCTTGAATGTCACGCTCAATGCGTAAAGATCGCCGCCGAGCGTGCGCGTTTGCACGCCCTGCTGAGCGTCGAGCCTGAATAGACCGCGCGTGCGTAAGGGCGGTGTCCAGTAAAAGGGTTCGGTACCGCGCGTAGCATTGAGAAAGGCGCGGATTGCGCCGATTTCTTGCCCGTCACCAACAAACCGAAGTGGCCACGACTCCGTGACGTTGCGCATGCCGTCGGCCACGACCTGACTGTAGCCGTCGCCGAACTGTACCGTACGCACTCGATAGTGCGTGGTTCCCTCCGCGTCAACAAAAGGCGACCAAGTGAAGGTGCGATACATAGCCTATACGCTCACGCAAGCAACCCCTGCGACATCAAGTAACCGACTCCGCCCTGGCCGCCCATCTTGCGGCCGATTCTCTGATCCACAAATATGCGCACCATTTCCTGCAACTCACGGGCGTCCCGCTCGCCCAAGCCCGCACCTCCGTGATGATGAACCTCCAGCTGAACTTGCGCGCCTGCTGTTCGTGGAGCGGCTGCAGCCGTTGCGCCCACGATGCCACTGGAAGCGAAATGCCTAAGGTGGTTCGAATTGATCGCGTCGAGCAGCGCATGATGCTGGCGTGCCGAGGCGGCGTTCACCACGTACTCTCCGTTGGACAACATCGCGGGGATGCTGTCGCTCGTGCCTGTGCCCGGCCCGGAGATGGATCCACCCTGCGCGCGATGGGGCAGCAGCTTCAGAAGCTGCGCAATCACTCCTGTGGTCGGTGAGCGATCCATCAGACCTGCAATCACGCCACCCATTGCCCGGTGCAATGCGAGCTTGGAGAGATCGGCCAGCGCGCTGGCGACAAACTGTCTTACACCGAGCTTGCCCGTCGTCACGAACTTCGCCACCGCGTCTTCCATCCGGCTCATGACGTTGACCATCGCCTGTCTCGCCGTCTCAGCCTTGTCAAGCGTGTCTTTATAAAAATCAGCGACGCCGTTGCGTAAGCCCGCCGCCCAATCGTCACGCAGGCGCTTGAGCGTCGCAAAGTGCTCGGTGTGCATCTCGCTCGAGCGTTCAAGTTGCAATTTGATTTGTTCGACCGCCTTGCGATACGCTTCGCTGCCCAGCAACTCGGCGGGCGTGGTCTGCTTAAGCGCATCGAGCGCGTGCTGGTAGTGGCGCACAATCTCAGCCATAGCCGCCCGCTCTTGCCGACCCAAAGGATCGACCCGGCGGCCGCTCGCGCGCTCATCAAGCACGCGCGCATAGTGCTCCTCTTGGCCCTGCTGATATTCGATCACACTCGCGTGCGCCTGATCTGCGCGCTGCGCGAGCCTCACCTGTGCCGCCCGCAGCGTGTTTGCCCTCTCGAGTGCCACATTGTGCTCAAGCGCAGCCCGGATTTGCTTCTCTGAATGCAGCAGGCTTCTATCTTCAGCGCTTGCCGCATATTGCTTGACAGCAGCCATCCTCTCGTTGAACTGCGCGAGTTCCTTCTGCGCGTTCGTGAGTCTGTCCGTTGTACGCGACTGCGCATCGAGCGCTGCGCCTTGCTCGCGGATACGCTCCAGATAACGCGCCCCGGCATCGACTTGAGACGCATGCAGCTTTCTGTCGTGCGGCCGGTAACGGTCTTCATTATGCGCAAGCATTTTCTGGCGCTCTGCATCGAGCGCCCTGAGCTCTTCGCGAGTCTTGCCCGCTGCCTCGCCCGCTCTTGTTAGAGTATCGAAATACTCGTTCGTCTCCTTGTTCGCGTCGGCAAGCTGCTCCTGACGCGAGCGCGCCGATTTCATGTACTCGGCATGATGATCCATCATCGCTTTGAACGTCTCAACGCTCTTTTGATGCGGATCGTTTTTTTCGCTCGCGTTGAGCAATGTCTGCTGCAGCCGCTCAAGCGCCTTGATCTTCTTGTCGAACGCCTCCGTGTTCAGCCCGCCGGGATTTAACTCAGGATCGAGCTGCGCCGAGCGAGCGGCTGCCAACTCGTCTTGCGCCTTCTGCAGAGCGTCGCCTCTGCCCGTTATGCCTCGCCAGAAACGGTCCCACTTCTGGCCGAGCGTTTCGTAGCTTTGCGCCATCTCGCGATTGTCCGACGCCACTGCCTTGCGCGCACTCTCGCTTGCCGCCTGCACGAATGCCGCCCAGGCTCCGGCCTTGTCGCCCGACAGCTCAAGGATGCGAATATGGTCGATCTGCGCTTGCCCAAGATCGTGATGATTCTCGCGCCATTTGCGCGCAGCGTCCGTTGCATGACCGTACGATTGCAGGAACTGGCGTGTGGTCTCCGCCACCGACTGGCCAGAGACCTTGGCGAACGCCGCAACGCCTTCTGCACTTTGTTGCATATCCGCGCCGGCTACATGCCCTGAGTTAGCCAGCGCCATCAACGCATCGCGCGCTTCTGCGATCGACACCCCAATACGTTGCGAGATGATGTCGGAATACGCTTGCAGCTTGCCCTGCGTGAGCGCGGCATAGTTGCCCGTGAGCAGCATTGCGCGATCAAGCTTTTCCTGCTGCTCGGTCAACGAATGAATCGCGTGATAGGCAGCATAGGCGCCTGCGCCCAGCGCGCCGAGCGCTACGCCCGCCGGACCGCATAGCATCGGCAAGATATCGATGCGCTCGGCCAGCACCATGAGCGAGCCCGTGAAGTTCTTCCAGCTGCCTTGCATCGCCTCGTGACCCAGCACAAATAATTCGCGCCGAGCGGCCACCGACCCTGCTCCGAGATGATGCATGGCACGCGAGGCAGCTTCCGCCTTCGCAATCAATGGCTCAACAGACTCGGCAATGCCAAGATTTGCCGCTCTCAATCGCATCAGATCGAAGCGCGTCTTGCCAGCCGTGTCAGCAACCTTCGCAAACCCTTTCACCGCAGCGCTCACCTGCCGTGCCGTCGCGGCACTGCCCGACCTCGCGGCTTCCTCAAGCGCGCGGACAGTCATGGTGCTGCTTGCCGCCATCTGCTGCTTAGACGCCTCATACTTGCTCGCGCTCGCTTGCTGATGCGCCACGAACCCGTTCGCGGCCCGCTTGGTGCGCTCCATGCCTGCTTCGAAACCGCTCGCGTCGACACTGACGCGAGTGACGACTTCATTAGCCATTGCCTACCTCCTTCAACTTCTTTTGGACGACCTCAGCCATTACGTGCAGCGCAGCGGTCTGTTTGGCATCGAACGCAGGGCGGATGAAGGGTTGCGCGGGCGTGCGCGAACTGCCGAACTCGATCTCTCGAATCGCGCGCGCGAGCGTGCGCTCAGTGAGCTTTACCGCGTTGCGCTTGCCCAATTCGAGGAAGCGCCCGTAAAAGGCATCCTTGCTCCAGGTGATCAAGTAAGAGGCATACTTGCCCGGCACCGACGCTTCTCTGTCATAGGCAATCAGCATATGGTCGCGCAGGAAACCCGGTGTATGCGGCTGACCTCGACGCATCCCATCTCGGTTACCCACCGGCGCACGCCGTTTGATCTCGTTATGAATGACGCGAGCGCCGGCGACTGCCGCCTGGCGAAGCGTGCTCTCGCCAACCGCCTCGTCAAGCGTGCGCAACATCCCCGTCAACGATTCGAGATTCTCGATACGATAGTCTCTGCTCATAGCCCAATGACCTCGCCCTTTCGCACAATCACCTGTTTCGCCCCAGAGCGCTTGATCTGTTCGAGATCGATGCCGAAGGCGCAGATTGCGATTTCGTCGGCACTTCGATGGCACTCGCCACCGCGCTCAGATCCTGAACGAGCCGGGTTGCACCAGCCGGACCACGGCGTGAAATCCGCCGCATGCAGCGCGGGCGCATCCTTGCCACGATGCATGTTGTATAAAAGGCTCATCAGCGTGCCTACCCGCAGATCTTCGATGTGCTCGCCCCACGGCTCGTGCTCGAAAAACGCCACCCAGTCCGCGAACTCAGCGCTAGACACTTCGACCTTGGCGCGCCGCACCGACATGCCCAGTTTCATGGCGATGCGCATCCACATCAGTTTCTGCGGGTCGGCCTTCAGTTTTTTAAGGCTTGCTCCTGCGCGCGCTGACCGAGCGCGTTCAGGCGCAACGCAATCTGCGCGAGTTCCTCCAGCAATGGCGCGCGACCAGCGCGCATGACTGCCACATCATCCTGGCTGAACAGCGGCTCGTCGCTTTCGTTCACGACCGTCGCCGCAATCAGGGCTGCTTCGAAACCGCTATTGCCGTTGCCATTTTTTGCGCTGTCGTAGAGTTCATCGCGCGCCGCACCTGAGAGTTCTCGAAAGCGCACCGTTGCGCCATCGAGCGCTTGCACCGGCTCTTGCACCACAAGCGGCGCAAACGCCGCTAAGAATTGTTCCTTGTTCATCACGTTTCCATTCCACATCTTAAAGTTAAGGACCGACCAGGAGAATCGGGCTTGGATTACTTTTTGCTCGGCGTCACAGTAATGTCGTTAGTAATCTCGAGGTTGATCGAGCCGGCCACATATTGATCAACTTTGGCGGAAATCGGAAAGTCTTTGACGTACGCCTTGAACTCGATCGTGCTCCCGTCCGAGAGCGTGAGCTTGAATCCGAGCTTATCGCCTTTCTGCTTGGCGGTGAGCAGCGCCATATGAGACTCTTCTTTCAAATTGATGAACAGGGAGATTGTCACCTGCCCCCAGTCCTGCAAGCCTGGGCGCTTCTCTTTGCCCTTGCTGTCCAGACGCGTGACATCGGCCATGTTCGCCGAACCATTGAAGCCTGTTATGTCGCTCAGGTTGGTGACCTGTTTCCAGTCCGCATCCGGGACATCGCCGCCATCGCTGCTGGTCGTCTTCGTGTAATACAGAAGAGTGCCCTGCGCTTTTACAGCGCTCGTGCTTTCCTGTTTTGCTGCGTCCGCCTGTAACGTTCTCACTTCGGTCATCTCAACTGCTCCTTCATAAAACATACAACCTCGACGCAAGGTAGCCAAGAGGTTTGCACAGCTCGCTACCACTCACTCCAAACGCTCACATCAACACGGCTACCAAATAGCCGCGTCCCATGCTCGAAGATGTTTGTAGGCGCGCCTAGCGGCACAGCTCCTACCTCAGGGCGAATCACCGCGCCCATAACTTGTCGCATCAGCGAGGAGCGACCCTCCGGCGTCGCATGCCACACTGCGATCTGCACGCGCGCAAGATACTCGACGCATGGCCTGCCGCTCAGATCCGCCGCGATTTCACCCCCCGCCACCTGATAAACGATCCAGGGCGGGGGAACATCGTCATCCACGGCGTCTTCGAACACACGCCCGTCGGCAAGATGTGCGAGTGCGTCACGAACGACCCGTTCGGCACTCATCGCTTACACATATCAGTTGGATGTACTCCCGCCGCCTAACATCAGGCCACACGCTCTCGATCCGCATCACAACGTCGTCAACCGTCAAGCGCATGCCCTGCCGGATAATGTTGAAGAGTCTTTTGCTGTATCGGATGCGCACGCTTGCTCGCATGATGCTGATAGGTGCATCGGCCGCAATAATCTCCTTGCCGCTTTGCATAATCACCGATGCGCGGGGGTTAATGACAAGCTCCCATTCGATCGATGCAGTATCTGCATCACGTACACGGCGCTCGATACACACGGTTCGATTGAACGTTCCCGCTGGCATCAAAACCTCGACGGAACACAAATTGGCGCAAGCAGCACATCGGCATAGCCACCCGGCATCTCGTTGATACCCTGTCCCCGCGCGAACAATTCACGATGGTCATATGCCCACGCTGACGCTAGCAGCATCCAGGAACGCACCGACGGATAGCGCGCCAGGTCAATGCCAGCGCGGTACGTGATAAAGACGGCGCTGGCCTCGGGCCAAGAGCTGTTGTAGGCGGGCGCGAGAAGCGTCTCGCGCCCCAACTGCACAATTTCGTAGTTGCTCGGATCGAGCGTCGTCAACGCTTCCGACCCAGTGCGCGATTGAATGTTTTCAACGCACAAGACCTGCCCGATAGACAATGCGAAATCGCCTTGCGGGAAGCCATTGAAACGCTCGACATAACGGGCCTTCCGAACTGCAGCACCCGACTTGCTTTCCGCTGCCTGTCGAGCGCCAGGAATCACGATGCGCTCGATGAAATCACGCTCATCCTCATCGTCGATGCGACACTGTGCGGCAACGTCTTCGAACGCCAGCGGCTCAGTGTCGTCCAGGTATTCAAGAAGTACGGCGGCCACTGGCGTTCACCCTTTATTGCCGAGCATTAGGCACCCCAGCGCACGCCGGTGAGCACGGCAATCGATTCGACGTGGCGTGGGCCGAAGTCGTTCTTCGCAATGACACGAATCAACGTCTGATCTCGCTGGAAGGCGCTCACCGTTTCACTTTTTCCATCGCGAGCGATCGTGTAGGTGGCTTCCTTGCTGTAGTCGATCTCAAGCGCCTCTTCTTCGCCGATGAACAGGTCGCCGAAATCCGCAAAATAAATTTCCGACAGGTTGCCGGGTTCTTTACCTCCCTCGGCGACGAGGTTCACGGGGACCTGCGTCGTCCGGCCAACGGGGTAGCCCCTCAACATCCCATTGTCGAGCTCCGGGTATACCTTGTTGCCGTTTCCGTCGCGCATGCTCGTCAGAAAGCGGAACACGCGGGGTGCCATGATCCACCCCGGCGTGATCATGTTCGCGTCCGCACCTTCAAGCGCGAGGATTACCTTGTTTAGGTCCGTGTCGACTTTCTGGATCGTCGATCCATCGCTTGCGGTTATCTTATTTGCCTGTACCGCCCAGTGACGAAGGCCTTTCGGCGTGTTCGAATTGCCGTCATCGAGAATGAAAGCTTTATCTTCGCGAGTCCCGATCGCGCTGGTAAGGTCGGCCACAACTATCTGGTCGACATTTGGGTTCACGCCCGCATACTTAAGCAGATCGTTTGCGATTGGCACAAGTGCCGCAAGCTTTTTGGCCGTGAGCTTCAAATCGTCGAACTGCTGCTGCGATGCGGGAATATCGTCATCTGCGCCGATGTAGCCGACTACCGCGCCGCCTTTCAGTCGCGGGATGGTGATGTTTCCGTTCGACAGGGGCAGCGTGCGCGCGCCAAGCCTACGAACGACCGACTTCGGACGCAGCAACTCGATCACTTCGCTCGACAGGTTCGAAGGCACGAGCACGCCGCCAGCACTTGTTTCCAATGTGTTTAACGACATAGCGACCTCTTCGCCGAAACCGCGCTCGATCGCCAACTTTGAGGCCAACTGGGTATCGCCACGCGCAGCCGCTAGCGCGCGAACCATACGCGCCATCTTCGCGCCCTTCACTTCCGGGATCTTCGGCTCCGCCGGAACGACCGGCGCCGCAGCGCCCGCCACTGCGGCCGCAGTCGGATCTATGACGACCGCCGCTGCGGCCGCCATGCGCTCAGCCGCCTCGGCCCGCTCGATCTGCGCCGTGATCTCGCTGAATTTGGTGCTCAAGCTCGCAAACTCAGCGTGCTGCTCGGCCGACAGTGCAACGCCGCCGGCCTCGATCGCAGCTAGCGCCTGGACCTGCTGGTTAATGGTTGCGCGTTCGCGGCGAAGTTCGTTGATGTTCAAAATCAGGCCTCCAATAAAAATGCCGCCTAAGGGCTGCCGTACTCGACCGAGACGCTAACGCGCTCAAGGACGAAACCTAGGTTGCGTTAGTACGTGCTTCGCATGCTCATTGCAGCGGCTTGCGCAGCAATGCTTCGGCGCGAAGCGATTTTTGACGTCCGCTTACCGCGTGAGTGGCGGACTTCGGCCGCGATTCGGTTCACCGCGGCCTATGGCGTCTCGACACTGTCGGCCAACCCGGCGTCCACGCCCAGCTTGCCAAAGAAGACGCTCGCTTGCGTGTCCTTAACTGCCTGCGTCGTGAGCCCGCGAAAGTTCGCGATTGCATCGACAAATTGCATGTAGTTGGTCTGAACCACACTTGTTAGTTGCTGAAGTGATTGATCGCTCAGCGGCTCGTGCGGCGTCAGATCGTTTTTGCGATCGCCAGCGAACACCGACGTGACCTTGATGCCCTGCTGCTCGTCGCGCTTGGATACGTCCAGGTGTTTCGCGATCACACCGATTGAACCCACGCCCGAGGTCTGACTCACGATCACGTTCGATGCAGCCGCCGCGATCAGATAGCCGCCCGAAAACGCCGAGAAATTGACGATCGCCGTGATCGGTTTCAGTTTCGTGGCAGCGCGGATGTCGTTGGCAAGCTCGAACGCGCCCGTCGCGCTGCCCCCGTTGCTGTCGATATCGAGAATAATGTGTTCGACCGCAGGATCACCGACAGCCTGATTCAGCGAAGATCGCAGGCCTTCATAACTCGTCATCGGCTCGCATGGGTTGAGATGTGCCGAACGCGACACAAGGATTCCAGACACCGAAATGATGTCCAGACCCGTATCCGCCACGACGGCGCGTCGGCAATCTGAAGCCCTCGTCATCTGCGCGCCAGCACCCGAGCGATCGTCTTCCATGATGTTCGGTTGCGCGCCGTTCACCGTCAGATTGACAATATTCAGGTGCATCGCTTGATCCGCCCATTGCACAGCAAGCGACATCATTTGGTCACTGACGAGCTGAGGCTGATTGAAGATCAGGCTGGCGATTCTAAGATGTGGTTTCAAGCAAGGATCCTTTGAACGTCTTCAATTTGTGCTTTCGTGGGTTCGTTTTTGCTCGTAGCGGGCGGCAGCGGCATGGATGCGTCTACCATATTGAGCGGGCTCAGATAGGTATCGCCGCCATCCACTGGCGGCATGTTCTCCAAGCGCCGGATGTCATTGCTTGACAGCCAGCCCCATTGACGCCCGACCGCATAAGCTGCGTACCGCGACGCCTGGTCACCCCGCAGCAGCCCTGCCAGGTTGTATTCGATGAAGTACCGCTTGCGCTCGGACGGCAGCAGCAAATCACGCGTTTTCGCCTGCTCGTGCCGCTTGACCCATGGCAACAAGGTATAGATCACAAACTGAATCTCCTGATGCTCGATGTTACTGAACGTGGCCCGCTCAAGTTCGTTCACCATGTGCGCCGGAATCTTATAGATCCGCGCGATGTCGAGCGCGGAGAGCCGCAACGCGTCGATCAAAGCCGCGTCAACGTTAGTCATCGACAGCGGCTTAAAGGTCATTCCCTCCTGCAGGAGCGCGACCTTCTTGGCGTTGCCTGAGCCTGCGAACTTCGCGTTCCAGCTGTCGGTAATGCGATCGACATCTGCTTGATCCTTGATGGGCGGGCTTGCACTCGGTCGCTCAATCACGCCGGAAAGCACCGTGCCATTCAGAAACGACCTTCCCGCATACTGCTGTATCGCCTGAGCATGCCCAATCGCATTCGCATGGAGCATGATTGGGGACAGCCCTGTATAACTATCGAGCGTGATCCAGCGAACATGATGGATCAGGCGCTGGGGCATCGGCTCCCTGCCAAAGGCGATGTATAGGGGCCGGAGATCCCCACCGCGCTTAATCACCACCGATTCGCTTGGCAGCGGATAAAGCCCGCGAACGACCCCATCGCAGTCGCGATCGATAAAGCTATAGCTATTGCCGCAAAGTCCGACGGCAAGCTGCGATTGCTCTTGATACTCGAACGGTGTTTGCCACGAGTTCGGTTCGTATTTCAGTATTGAATACAGCGGGTGATTAACGGCCGGCTTCCTATCATCGCCAGATCGTTCATACAGCTCGATCGGCAACTGCGCAATACTTTCGGCCAGCAACGTGACACAGGCCTGCAGTACCGTGAGCGATAGCGCGCTTTCCTTCGTAACGGTCTGGCCCGACTCGGAGCGCACGCTACCCAGAAGCGACGAGATCCATCCGCCGAATCCTGTCTGCGAGAGACCGACGCTAGGCAATAGATGCTTGCTAAAAAACACTACCTACTCCTTTGCCTGCGCCGCCTGCCCGATGCGAGCCGCGGCACGGTCGGCAAGGTATGCCCAGAACAAAAGGAACAGTCCCGCCACGATAAATCCCGCTGGCACACTAATAAGTGCCACACCGAAAACGAGCAGTCCAAAGCCAACTAGTCCAGCGATCCAGCCAGCAATTCCGATTGTCTTCAAACGCCTACCCCTTGGTCATAAACGGAACCGCCGTGCAACGCTGTGGGATTAAGTGCCATCAGTGTCACGGCGTTAAACAGCGCCATCAACGGATCAATCTTCCCTGTCCCGCTGGCCTGCTTCGTGATATTCACTGCGTTGCCGACCGGTACGACGCGCGCATTTCCTACGCACCAGGCCATCAGCGGCTGACCACCGTGCAAAAGCACGCCGTCCGGTCCTACGTCATCGCCGTTAGATCCTCTGCTTCCCGCAACAGCAAGACGTCGCTCCGCCGTTTTGATGGCGCCTGAGAGCTTCCAACCCTGCGAGATTCCGATAACCTTGTCTTCGGGGATGCCCACCTCTGCCAGCGCATCGAGCACGCTACCGATGCCCGCCGGGTCTGCTCCCACCTTATCGAGCAGACCAGCCTGATAGATCGCAGCAACGATGTCGGCGACATCCCGCACGTCATCGCCGATCTGCGCCACCATCGTCAAGTCGCCATCAGCTTCGAAATCGCGCAGCCGCGGCGCGATCTCCTTTCGACGATCGAGTACGGACGGATGCGCCCACGCGTGCGTCCAGGCAAGCCAATTACGCGAGTCTTTCTCACGACCCACTACCGCAAGCCCGAGTAAGTCATCGAGCCCGCCGCCATCGATTCCCACGTCGATTACCTCTGAACGAGCCATCAGCGCCTCGAGCGTGAGACTCGATGCGAGTGCTGCTGCCTCCCAGAACTCCGCGCCCGCCCAACGATCTGAGCGCAATGCAAGGCCGATCTCTACGTTGGCGTGCTTCGCGAGGAAACCCCGGAATGACTCTTCGCCCTCTTCGCGCGCCTTGCGGAACTCGCGCTCTAAAAACGCCTGATCGACAGAGAATCCGAAGTTCGGATTCACCATCGCCAAGTTTTCGACCTTCAGATGTTCCTTCGAGCGCACCATCTCCGGTGGATGCTCATAAATGACCGCCACGAACTGCTTGTCGATAATCTTGCCGTCGCGAACGTCGCGCGCATACTGCAACTTTTTGGCGAACACACCTGCGGGCGGCTCGTTCGACTGCGTGGTCAGGTAGATAACGAAGCCTTCAGGGCGAGCCGCAAGACCACCGATGGCCTCGCGCAGCATGTCCTCTGCGTTCGCCATCTTCCCGAACAGCCATAACTCGTCGACAAGCGTTCCGACCGACTTCTTGCCCGATACCGTATTGGCATCAGCCGCCACAACTTTGAGCGTCGCGCCTGTTATGCGGTGCGTGATTGTCTTCACATGCACCTGAACCTGAAAGATCGGGTCGAGCTCGGGTTCGTGCTTCACCATGTCACGCGATGGCGCAAAGCTGTTGTTCGCGACTTCAATAGTGGGAGCAAGAATGGCGAATTCCGCCGACTGGCGCTGATTGACCAGCATCGCGGTCATCATGATGCCCGCCGCAAGCGTCGACTTGCTGTTCTTCTTCGGCAGGCAGACAAACCATTCGATAATCAGCCGCCGATTGTTCGCCCGGTCATACGCGCCAAATATCGATGCCACCAGATCAAATACCCACTGCGCCGACGCCTCGCCAAATGAAGGCGAACCGGGCGCGTCAACGATCTTTAGTTCCTTGAAGATTGACAGAGCGTACTCCGCCTCTTCGGCAAAAATAGGCGGCGGGATGATCGTGCGGCCATCCTTCAGCCGTTCGCTCCAATCTTTACATGACGTGACCCAATCGAGAATGATCTCCTCTTGTTCGGGCGTCACAGCTTCTTACCCCCGCTCGCCGCAAGGCGTGGTGCAGGGGGAGGCGCCCCGAATTTAGATGCAGCCCGCTTCGCCGCCTCTTGTTGCGCATCCTTCTTGCCACCCTCGCCTTTCTTCGCATGTTGGTACGGAGCGACTGCCTTCGCCGAGTCGACGCGCAGCTTTGGCTCGCTCATCGGATCGTTGAACACCGCGATCAGGAATTCCAGTGCGTCGCGCGTCGAGAACGCTCTGGACACATCGAACCCTGCGTTCGCGGCCGCGTTCTTCAAATCTGGCGCGACCTTCGGCGGCCGATGAAGCAATTTTCTTCGACGCTCGATCTCCGCTAACACCCGCGGGTTCTTTAGCAACCGGTTAGCTTCGATGCTAGCGGTGCGCTGGCAGTATCCGGCTGCGACTGCGGCGCTTTTCCCTTTTCCATCAACGAGATACGCCTCGACGAACAGCCGTTGCTTATTCGTTAGCGACATTAGCAACTCTCGAAAAAGGGGAAAAATTGTGCGCGTGAGAGAGCAGTCGGTGTCCGAGCCTCAAACCCTCCAGACTTTCGATACCCCCTCCCCCCAAGCACTTGCTCAACGTCCGAACCGCCCCGCAGCCTCCGCCGCCGTCTTGCGCGCATGGCAGTCAACGCAGAGCAACTGCAGATTGGCGTCGTCGTTGCTGCCACCGGCTTCAAGTGGTACACGATGATCGACGTGATCGAGATGCTCGTTCCAAGCTCGGCCGCACTCCGCACAGCAGAAACTGTCGCGAGCGGCGATGCGCATGCGCGTCGTCATCCATCTGCGCCCACGAATGCGCACCGTGGATCCAGCTTTCACCTCCAACAACGAGAGCCTATTGGCCCTCACGTTACCCAGTCGGGGCTTAAGGGTGCTCAGTCTCGCCATTCGCAGGTTGCAACACAGAGATGGATGAACTAGCCTCGAACGAAGCTATCGCGCAAGACGCGCACCAATGCAAAAAGCCCACATGGTTTGAGCCATGCGGGCCTTAAAGACAGTGATGCAGCCTATCGATTAGGAACCGATTTTATATGAAAGTGTTCAATCAGCAGTAGAACTATTTTGTTCAATAATTCTTGAACACTTCTCGGACATGAAGCTCTCACTTGCCCGGCGGATTGATTTACTAAGCGATTCGGCGCGTGTCGCAAACCGCCGGGCGCGGTTATAGATCGTGCCGCGCGCGCAATTCTGCTCGTAGGCCAATGCCTTAATGTTCACGTTGTACCAATAGATTCCAAGGAAGCACTCAGCGTCGCGCGCGCAATCGCCTTGTTCGCATAGTGCATGAATCGCCATATTGAAGAACGGCATCTCGGGATCCAAGAATGAGTCCGGCTCCTGCGCCACTGCCCGCCGCGTAGGTTGAAGACGTGCAAGCACGTTGGACTTCACACACGGCGCGAAAATGCGTCGCGTCAGGCACCAAGCGACCCACCGATGGGTCTTGTCGTCAGCGGCGTTTCGCGCACCTTCATTCAAGCCTTGTTCACTCATAGCCTCTCCACCGATCTCGCTATTGCTCAACGCCGTAAGAAATGTTCCAGTGATCTAGCCAGGCAAGCAACTGCTTGCGCAGTTCCCGGTTGCGCGGATACGGAAACTGGATCTGACCTGCTTCTTCGATTCCAGCGAATGGGCAGCCTGGAATCGAGATCCAATTCTGCGATCCTTCCAGCCGTCGCACGGCCATCCGCAGAAGCGGTTGCGGAATCGCAGACATTTCAATGTATGTGTATGCGCTCATGTTGTCGACGACCTCGTGATGGCTTGAGTCTCGTCGTGCGCACCCTGAGCGGATGACTCACAGGAATTTGGCAACTCAGTAACGACGCGGGTTTGAGCGGTGCCCTTCGCCACTTTTTCGCCACTCACTTCGCGTTTTTGCGCATTGCCCAATCCCATCTTCTCGCTCAAGCGTGCTTGAGCATCGACCACTGAACCGAGGTCCGCCTCCAGATAGACCATCGTCGTGCGGGGATCCTTGTGACGCATCACTCGCCTGATGGTTTGGATTGGAACGCCTTGTTCGCTCAGCAATGTGGCGAACGTTCCGCGCAGCCGGTGCGGCGTGAGACCCATAACTTCGCATGCAGCGTTCGCAGCAAACATCGCCCGACGCGTAAAACCCGCTTTGCACGCCTCTCCGGTGGGGCGCGTGACGATCAGTCCGCACGCCTTGCGCAAAGGATGCAGATAGTCGAGCAACCATTGCGGGACAGGCACGGGATCCGCCTCGCGGCCTTTGGTCTGGCCTGGCGTATAGGTGCCGCGCTCCCAGTCGAGCCACTCCCAGCGCGCCGTGATAGTCTCGAATTCGCGCAACCCCAGTCCAAGCATCAATCGCACGGCGATCGAAACGCCAGGTCGCCGAGCGGCGGCAGCATCCACTTCGACCAACCAATGCGAGGCCCTTGACACGGGCAAGGTGGTGCGTGGCCTCTTCTGCAGCTTCATCAGCTTCACCGACCACGGCACCACCGGCAGGATGTTGCGCCGGACCGCCCAGTTGCAAACGACCTTGATGGACTTGAGCCAGTGGTTGCCACTCGCCCGGCTGTGTGTCTTCAAATGCTCAAGACGCGCCTGCTCGATTGCCTCGTTGGTCAACTGATCGACCGAAATATCCGCGAGCTCGTAGAGATGCAGCCGGGCGACTGTTCGCATCGACTTAATGTGCGCGCCGCTCACGATCAGCTCGTTGGCGGCGATCCACTTCATGAACAATTCCTGCAGCGTCGGGACGGGCTCGCGTCCTCTCGACCACAGCTTGGCGTCTTGATAGGCTCGCGCTGCCACGACTTCGGCCTTGTGCTTTACGCTCTCGCGTGTGCTGCGCTGCACGCGTGCGCCGTTCACCTGAAACCGGTAGTGCCACCGTTTTCCCACGCGAAATAAGTGATAGCTCACCATGCTCCGGCCACCCCCCGTTTCGCGAGGGTGAATACATACGGGACACCCAAAAGCAAGGCTACGACGAGTTCGTGCTGGGAGATGAGAACGGCGATGATCGCCGTCGTGCTCACGAAATCGTAGAAGGCATTCACCGGATAGCCGTGCTCGTAATCCTTTGCTCGCACCAACAAGGCAGCGATCCACATGATTTGCGCAATGACGCACAGGTAGGCAACGGCAAGGTCCCGGGCGAGTTCGCAGCCGCGCTCGATCCACAAGCAGAGGCAGATAGCCAGCAAAACGTCAAAAAAAACGGCACGAAAAAGCTTTCGAAAATGCATCGCTCTTGACTCCAGCGAATAGGGTTAGAAGACGCTCGACGGGTCCGCAAACGTGAGCAGCCAGGCAGCGATGCGCGCTTGCGTGAGTCCATCCGATACGTAGGCTCGCGACCGGCGACACTCGCCGCCTCTCGTCTACGCGTGGCTCAAGCGTGGAAATCCGTAGGCAGCAGCGCGTCGCCGAAGGCGGCAATCACGTTTCGATAAAAGCGCTCCGATCCGCTGCGCTGAGCGTCTCTCAGCACGTGGTCTATCCACGGTCCTCTGCCCGCGGCCTTCGCAACCAACACGCGGTATTCGGGCAACGATTCGTCAGGGTGCTTCGGGCGCACACCGAGTCGCAAGCCTTCCCGGCAGATGTCGGCTTCGCCGCCAAGCCACCACTCAGCGCCGCTTGCGCCCGTTGGCGCGCCGGGCGCTTCAACACGTACCTCGTCGACGAAGCGAGCGAGAAACCCGACGTTCACAGCACGGCTGTCGCCGTCCCGCTCGCGCGCAGCCACTGCTCGCCGATGTGCTTCGCGCAGCTGGTCGGCGGTGAGGCCTCGGCGCACCCAGCCGAGCACGTGCGCTCGATCCGGACGACGCTCGACGCGCAAACGTTTGCGACGCGCCGCCTCTAAGGCGATCAGAAGCTCAGTGAGCTGGTATTCAAGGTTTGGATTTTCGGTTTTCGAGAAAGCAGCAGCAGAGTTATCCACAGGGTCGCGCGTGCACGCGATGCTGCTGCTTTTATCGTTAACAACAACATCGTTAACTACTGGGGTAAATCGTATGGAGCTAACCGGGGGGTAAGCTCTGCTAACCGGGGGGTAAGCTCCTTGTGGCTTACCGGGGGGTTAGCGTCGCTTACCGGGGGGTCAGCGTCGCTTACCTGGGGAGTCGGACCGTTCCTGTCCTCGTCGTCGATCTCGTCGAGCGGCTCGGGACCACCAACGTCATAGAGCACGCGATAACGATTGCAGGTCTGTCCGCCGCCACCGCTGCGTTCCTGCGCTATGACTTCGATGTAGCCCCAGGCGCGAAGATCAGCGATGCACTGGCTGATCCGCGCACGTGATACGCCCACGCTCTCGGCCAGTGTTTTGCGTTTGACGAATGCCCAGCCGTTCTTGTCCGTTCGGTTGCCGAGCGCCATCAAGACGCGCAGAGGCGTCATTGAGGTGAAACGTGCGTCCGAGAGCACGCGATGCGGAATGATTATGAAGCGGCTCAACGCGCCCTCCTTCCGACACCAATGGCGCGACGGCGATCGATCAACGCAAGCAATGCGGCGATTGCGCTGCTAAATGGTTCAGCGAGCGGCGGATAATAGGCCAGCGGGTGGCCGACGTAATCGAAGAACTCTGACACCCTCATGCGCCACCTCCGCGATCACTTTGAGCGTCGGGAATAGCGCGAGAGCACAAGAGAACAGCTGAATGCTGATAAGTTGTGACTGCGAGGCTATCAAGGTAGTGGCGCTCGGCCAGTCTGAAAACGCAGCCGCTCATGAGCGTGCCTCCGAAGTTTTGCGGGAAGCCCTATTCCACGGTTGACGTTCAGACGTGCCCGCGCCCGCGCCCGATGCAGCGTGTCTCGCAAGAATCGCGGAGATGGTGGACGCATAGAAGGAGACGTGTGCGAACGCGTCTTGATGCCGCGTGAGCGGCGACTCAAGCGCTTGTAGCGCGGGCATTGCTTTTCGCCAGGCAGCTTGTGCGATTTTGAGGTGGATCAAGAGCGCGCCTAAGTGTTGTGCCTCGTCTTGCCTAAGCGCGATCCAGCCCGTCGCTTCGCGTTCGAGCAACTCCGCTATCCAACATCGAAATGCTGCAGCCTTCGAGGTGCGGGCAAGCGTGCTGAGTAAGTGGGCGCCGCGTAGAGAAAAAATGCGAACTTGCTCAACGCCACCTCCTGCTGGCAGCGTCACAACACGGGTCACGTCGTCGCTGAATCCGGAACCGTTGCGCTTCAATAGGTCGTTGAGCCCTCGGCGACGATTTTTGTAACCAAGGGCGTCAGCAATCTGCTGCGCCCTTAGCCAACGCTGACCGTAGCGGTCGATAATGTCGAGGCGGTGGGATTGAAAAGGAAGGGATTGTGTTTGCTCAGGACGAGCGAGGGTGTTGGCACGCATGGCGGCCTCCGTCGTGTAGGTACTAGACCCACGCCCCAACGCCAATTGGGGTGGGCGGGCACGAGACAGAGTTGGCGTACCGGACACGACGGATCCCGGCGAGCCCAAAGGCTCCCCTGCCATGGCCCGCCCATTGAAGGCGCGCACAGGCAAACGGACGTAAAAAATCCGCCGGAAGGCGGACGTCCGCCGATCGTGATTCGAGACGCCAATCCCGACCGCTGTTGTCTCAGCGATGCTTCGAGTATAGGCAGCGCCGCGCGCTGCAGTCAAGGTTTGAGGATGTTGCAACTGATACGTCAATGACGTATAATCCGCGCTATGTACACTGTCGCCGAAACACACGTTTTTAAAGCGTATGTATCTGATTATTGGACGGAAGACGAGCGTGGCGCGTTTTGCGCATGGTTGGCGTCGAACGCGGAAGCGGGCGATGTTATTCCAAAGTCCGGGGGATGCCGAAAGGTCCGTTGGGGCCGCAAAGGCGTAGGCAAACGTGGTGGAGTAAGGGTGGTTTATTACAACGTGTTTGCAGACGGCGTAATTTGGCTGTTGACGATCTATGGCAAAAACGTTGCAGAGAATATTCCAGCTCACGAGCTCAAGCTGCTCAAGGAGATGATCGATGCCTCTCACTAAAAAAGAACTTGCAGCGAAAGAAGCAAAGCGGAATCTAGGTGGCGAGTTGCTGCAGGCGGTTCGCGAAATGAAGCAAGGCCGTGCAGCCCGCGTCACGCACGTGGAGCCGTCCACAGCATCTGTCGCGCGCGATAAGAGCGGTTTGTCACAAAGTGAATTCGCCAAGCTGATTGGCGTCTCACTCCGCACGTTGCAGGAGTGGGAGCAAGGCAGACGCAAGCCGACGGGCGCTGCCCAAACCTTGCTGCGTGTGGCGGCACTGCACCCAGAAGCGCTTCGCAACTTACAAAGTACGTGACTGTTCGCGGAAAAAGCGTTTTCTACGACCTGTTCTCCGGAAGCGAAGCGGCAGAGCTCGAAATGGGCGCAATCTTGCTTCAGGGGCTTACGACCTGGTTGCACAACCAGAAGATGACGCAAGCCGCAGCCACAGAAGTATTTGGCACGACGCCGGCGCGTGTTTCTGACATCAAGCGCGGAAAGATCAACCAGGTCAGTCTCGGCTTGCTCGTCAAATTGGCTGCGCGGGCTGGTCTGCAGCCTCGCATGGAGCTTAAATCTAGCTGAGCGAAAACGCCTGTGTCTATAAGCGGCAATCACAAGTTGAGCGCGGAGCAAGCGCGCTGAGCGCATCGCCTTTCGTCGATACAACGAGGCAGTAGCATGATTAACAATCGAATGCGCCCCATTCACCCAGGAGAATTCCTTCGCGAGGATTTCCTCGTGCCACTCGCCATGGATGCAAACGCCCTTGCCAGCGCGTTGCACGTCCCCACCGGACTCATCAAGAGCATCGTGCGCGAGCGTCGTCGCATCACGGCAGACACCGCGTATCGCTTGGCACGGTACTTCGACACGACCCCCGAGCTCTGGTTGAATCTGCAAGCAACTTATGACTTGAAGACGTTGTCCACGCGCGATGAAATAGACCGCAACGTGGAACCGCGCCAGCCAGCACCCTGCTGACAATAATCTTTGGTTGAAGGCGATTACCGCCACGCGAAAACCGATGCCGGCCTGTCCGCATCGTGCCGAAGCGCTGCCGCCAGCCTTATGCGAGCAGCTCGACATGAGGCCGTCAGAAAGGAGTATCAGTAGAGAGCCCGCAGGAAGTGCTGGCGAGCGTGTGCGTGAGTCACGATGACCGATCGACTTGAGCAGCGGCTTACTCGTGGAGGGGAACTTTGCCAATAGGGCAGGAGCGCGTAGTTCTCCAGAAACTATGAACGAGAAAGTCGTGGCCGTCATGCGCCCCCCTCACCATCGTGCTCCATGCCTAGCACCCAGCGCAGTGCTGCCGCACGATCTCCGGACGACATTTCGAGCTCGCGCGTGATCTCCTTGCGGCTGCGCAGCTTTGCCTTCGCAGTGCCGATTACTGCACGCTGCGCGCGAGCGCGGGCATGACCCACGACATGCTGCCCCGCTGCAATTAGTTCCTGGACCTTCTCTCGCTGATCCTCCGGCGAAAGCTTCGAAAGTTGGCGCGCGTGCGTGACATTAATACTCAAGCTCTCAACAGCCTTGCGAACGTCGGCGCAGCATTCGAGCAGCGCGATCGTGGCCCGAACGGTGCTGATCCCACATCCGAAGATCGTGCCAACTTCGGCCTCGCTGTAGCCGAGCGCCATTACTCGCCTCATCTTTTCAGCGCGGCCGAGCGGAGTGTCGGACTCACGTAATTCGTTTTCGCCGATGATCGCAGTCAGCGTCGTACGTCTGTCGCCTCGATACACCTGCGCCGCGACTTGAATAGGCGTCTCGCCGCGTGCGCGCCGCCATTCGTTGACCAACCGTGCCGCCTTGGTCCGTTGCCGGCCGACTGCGACCTCGGTTTCTCCGGTCTCGGTATTCTTCACTACCGAGATCGGCTGCAGAACACCTTGAAAGTCGATGTTCCGAGCAAGATCCTCGTTCACCGGAAGATCGACGCGCGGGTCATAAAGCGGCGAATTCGTGTCAGTCACCAACACCAGCTTCTCAGGATCGAAGAAAAGCAGGTTTGTCTTTCCCGATGCACCGTAAGCGTCAATTGAGTTCTTTGCCATAGTTCATGTCCATCAATTCCGCGTCTCAATTGAATCTTGAGCGCAAGGGGGTTCTGCTGCCATTACACCGTCTGGCGCGCAGTACCTCTATTAGTTCTGCTAACGCAACCGAATGCACTAGGCGATTGCGCTTTGCCTGCTACTGGTCCGTCTCCTGCCGCAAGGTTTCCTGAGGAGCGAGTGGCACAGCCGCTGCGCCCTCGCTCCGCGCAACGTTGAAGGATGCCATTGGTAATGGCATCACTGGTTCGTAGGCAAAGCGCCGCTGTGAGAGTGTCTCGTTCTCGCCGGTCTCGACATGAAAGGCCTCAGGACATTCCATCTTCAACTGCTCGACAATCTCCGCGAGTGTTTCGTCGGTCGCGTTCTTAAGCATTTGCTGGTGCCGCTCTGTAAGCATCTTTGCTTCTCCGTTTAGTGCGCACGACAGTTCACCTCTGTCGCCATCTGCTTCATCGACCCAAATAACCACCGTCACGCGTCGAGTGCTCGAAGACTCTCATCGATGGGGACAGACGAGCACATCAATGCCGCAGTGAGCGCGATGGTTCATGTTCTTCAGTTGGGATTTGATCCGATCGTAGCGACGTCGGTCTTGCGACCATACTTCTGTCGGAGGTGCTCCCAGAGGGCCCGCTCCAAGCTCGGCGACATCACCACATCACTTACGTGGATAGCTCCATCCTCAATCGTCACCTCGTGACCAAGACACAAGTCGAGCCTTACCAATGGTGGTTCATCGACAGAGACCACTGTCGTGACACGGCGCACACCAGGTATTTCCTTGCCGTCGATTGCAACGCGTCCTCGCGTTGGGACGAGCTCTCCGCCCGGCCTTATCGTTTCAATTTTTATCTTCGGAGACTTCATATTTTGTCCTGCAGTGGGTTAGTACGATCTCAACAAGCTGGCCATACAAGGGCGGAGCTGACTCCTAAAAACGTGACGGCTTACAGGTGTTACCAAAAACCCTGACCGACGCGTTCGATGACATCCTCAAATCGCAAGGACTCACCTTCTCTGCGCCGCTCGTGCAGTGGAGAAGACGTGAATATGGCTGAGGTTCAAGATGCCTGCTCTGTGCCGAACTGGGACGCGCAATCGCGACTTCTTGACTCAGTTTGATCGCTGGGGCTTGCTTTCACCTCCGGTTATGAGGCCGTGCATCGATGTACCCGCCTTGCTTTGCAGCAAGCTCTGGCCAAATCAAGTGCCAGTCAGCAGGCCGCAGATCGCGGCGTTGGCAAATCCCGCGCTTTTCTGCAAACGGCGCGAGGCGGATCAGCTTGTCATCGGGGATGCCGCCTTTGCGCCATGCGTGAACAGAAGGCGGCGTTATGCCCAATAATCGTGCGACAGCTGTCGTGCCGCCTAATGCATCGATCAGTAGAGAAGGACTCATGGGTTCAAACCGATTCAGAACGCAGTCATATTAGGACTTGCTAACCGACAAGTCAATAGCATCTCCTTTCAAACGAAATGTTAGGATTAGCTAATGCTCTCCGAAAGATTACATCTCGCGATGAAGGCCGCTGGTATCAATCAGGCTGAACTCGCACGCGCGTGCGGCGTTCGGCCACCGAGTGTCCACGGTTGGCTTAGCGGCAAATCCAAATTCCTTCGGGGCGAAAATTTGCTTGCCGCAGCTCGAGCGCTGAGAGTCTCCCAAGAGTGGCTGGCCACCGGGAAGGGACTCATGCAGATCCAGCCCGACGATACGATGTCGGCGAGTTCCGTTGCAGAGCACCCAGTTTTCGATCATCCAGGACAGGACGAATTCGCTCTCGTCCCGAAGCTCGAAGTAGCAGCCGCCTGTAGCGACGGGCGTCTGAATGAAAACGTTGTCGTGAACGGCAATATTTCGTTCAGGCGCTCGACGCTGCGGGCTCTCGGAGTTACCGAAGCGACCGCGAGGATAATTAGCGCCGTCGGGTGCAGCATGTGGCCCACTTTGCGGGACGGATGCACAGTTCTGATCAATACAGCTGACACAACACCAAAGGACGGGAAGGTCTTTGCGATTTGCACGCCCGGCGGAGGATTGGTACTCAAGCGGTTGATATGGGACTACCACTCCGGCATCGGAGCGCAGACCTGGATCATGCGCAGCGACAACCCGGACAAAACCGCCCATCCGGACAAGATCCTTCCACCCGATGACCGCCCGAAGCTCATTGGCCGTGCACTCTGGAACGATAATTTCCTTTGAGCGCAGCTAATCCATCCAAAGGTCGATGTTCCAATCTCCCATCATTTCCGCTGCCACTGCCACTTCCGCTCCACCTCGCCAAGAAAGTTAGTCAGACCTATTGACAACTAGTTTAGCGTCTCCTAATATCTTCAGACGAGACAACCTGCTTGCCTACGCGGAGCTTTGTACGCTATTTGCGAGATGGCTGAATTAGCGGATCGCCTTCGCTCCTTAAATCAAGTTTGCCGTAGGCTCGCGTACCGAGGTCGCAAGGGCCAAAGCAAATCCCTCGTTGAGTAAAAGATAGCACCCGTCGATGCTACCGACGCGAAAGAACCTAGTTGTACTAAGAGAGGTACATATGATTGAAACGACATTTACTTTATTGGCTTCCTCGGAAGCCGTTCCCCTCCTCGGCTTTCCATTTAAGGATGATCCACCCAGTCCGATTCTTCCCGACAAATCACTCATGCTTTGCGTATGTCGTGCTGACATGTCGACCGAATATGATTTCACATGGCCGCATACCGGTGAAGTCGCAGAGGCTCCAATCTGGGAACCCACGCTTCGCTTCGGTGGTCTTCGCGGTTGGCTTTACGGTCATGGCGATCCTGCCCTCAGCGCACTTATGGAACCGACCGCGAAGTGGCTCGTCGTCGAAGCAAATACGAGTGACATTATCAGTTTCGACGGTGTCTGCAAGTTTCCGAGCGGCAAGGTGCTTTTCATTGGCACGCGTTACAAGGCTGCTAATTATCTCGTTGAGCACGAGCCTCGTGCTCGCGCCTTCCCTGTGATTGGCGAGCGTCGCACCGTTGGCGATGGCGAGTCCGCTGTCGTGGGCGCACTGGGCGCAGCCTTCGCAGGGGATAACGGAACCGCCGTCGCAGGGCATCGTGGCATCGCATCGGTTGGCGCTCGCGGAATAGCAACCACCGGTTTTCTCGGTACATCCGCCGCAGGTCGCTGCGGGACAGCTATCGCTGGAACTGGCGGGGTCGCTGTTGCAGAAGATCACGGTACCGCAATCACCGGCGTTCGGGGCAAAGCAAGCGCTGGCACGAGTGGTCAGATCAGCATCTGGTATTGGGATTTCGTAGAAAGGCGTTACCTCATGAAGATCGGGTACGTTGGAGAGGACGGTATAGATCCATACACGATCTACACGCTCGATGATGACAATCGATTCATCAAGGTTTAATTCCTCCCACACAACACAAACAAAACGATGACCCTTCTAACCCGTGCCTTCATACTGGAGAAATACGGCGTTCGCCTCACGATGAACCAGCTGGCAACGCTGCTTGCGATGTCGGAAGGTACGATTCGTAACCAGGTAAGCGCCGAAACTTTCCCGATCGCAACTTATACGGAAGGATCGAAGCGCTTTGCTTCGTACGAGGCCGTAGCAGACTATTTGGACTCAATGTCTAAAAGGGCTCGTGTGCGAGCGGCGGCATGAAAACGTTGAGGTTCGATCGAATCGAGTCCATCGTCAAGTCGATTATCTCACTGGAATCGCGGCAACTCGTAATCCCTCGGTGTGTTCGTCGTGCGTCAAACCATCGAAGGGGCAGTGACAAGATCGCGCGTCTTGTTTGAACAGTACTCTCTCTATGCGGATCCGCCTTGAGGTATCTGGCATGCGAACGTTGCATCAATCCGTCTCGCGAACAAGTTGAGGCAGGCCAAGTCGGACATAGGATTGCTCATAAGCTGCGATGAACCTGGGATCGCCGGCTCGAACGCGCGTGAGCCATTTTCCCAGATCCGCGTGACACGATTCGCGTTCGATGTCAGAGAAGCATGCGGAAGTCTCTCTCATTTGCGTCGCCGCCCAGTAAGTCGCGAAGATGGTCTCTTGATCCGCGTACCCTAATTGCAGGCTTTCTTTCTCCCCGTCATTCAACCATTTTTTAATGGACGAGGACAACGTTTGCTCCGTCTCATCTGGTACATAACTGAAGACATGCGCAGCGCCGTTCCGTGCGTCCCGGAAGTCATTTATGGCAATGGAAACGACAAACTCAACGGCACGGTGCCTAGCTGCATTGTCGCTGAGTGATGCCGCTATAGCCGCTGCAATGCAGATCGACACCGTCGCGAGTGTGATGGCCGTGCGTACTAACGGCCTGCGAGATACGCGCTGGAGATTTCGATAAGACATTTCAAATACAACCGAGGTCTAGATTCATTTACTGCGATTACATAGCCGCTCGCGAGTTGCGACGGCGAAGGTGTTCTGCTTTTGCTTCCAGAACTATAAATGCGCTTTGCCCTGCGCTTACAGGTAGCAGAAATCGTGTCTTGAGTTGGAGTCGATTTCGAAAACAACATTTAGACTTCTCTTCAGGTTGATCTGATTGAACATTGAATCTGCTGAGTCAAATGCGTTAATAATTTCGTCCGTCTGTCGCGACGGCTCAGGGCTAGATCATCGCATCGCCCTTTTCCCCCTGCTCTCGCCTTGGCTAACAGCAGGCACCCCCTCCACTGTTGCGTTGCACCACACTCGATCGCTAAAGCTTTGTAGTCTGCTGCAATACGATGCTTAAATGACGGATAGCGCCAGCTCGCGTAGACGTGGGTGTCATTCGTTACCATCAATACGCTCCGCGCGTTGATTTCAACAGCAATCACCTGGATCAGCCGAACAGCCAGCCACTTCGGTCGCCACCCATGCCATTTGCGAGTCAGCGACCGAAATAGGCATAGTCCATCTTGCCCCTTGCCTGGACCCTGTACATTTCCTATCAGAATCCTGGGTCGCAGAATTCGACCTCCTAAAGCGGCGATTGAGAATGAACATGAGACCACGGATGAACCATCTGAGTTTTTGATAGAAAGCGTCCAATCCCCTTCCCTCTTGAATTGTTCGAGCACCTCTAAAACTATTTGCCAGCTTTCATCACCCAGTCGAAAGCGCGCGATGACAGCGCGCCCCGATTTAGCTATCTCGCACGCTATCGAAGGAAGCAGTTCGTACGCGTACCGCTGATGCTCCAAGCTTACCCGGACAATCTCATTTGGCCTAAATGCATTATGCAAAAACGGTCGGTGAGTCCGTTCAAAGCATTGCGGCGCTTGACACGTCAAACCCGGAAGCCTTGACGTCAAGCACGCGTCTAGCCAAGAGATAGTCGTCTTGTAGCACAGCACCGTGCGAATGAGAAAACGAAAACGGCGCCAGCGCGCGAAATAGTGTCGGCCTGGATAGGCCTGCGAAGCACATTCCAAAATGAAGCGCGGGCGACGGAGGGGGGTCTTGCCAGATTTGAGGTCCATCTCTGCGTATCTTCTTTCGATTTCGTTACGGTAAAGTTGTCAGTCAGTGCGACGACCTTTAACTTGAAGCAATGAAAGCCGCTTACCTAAGCCTGGCTTCCGACGCGCCTAAGGACTAGGCCTAAGTAAATCGGCCTCGTCCTTAGGCGACTTTATTGCACAAAACGTGCGGTCACCGAACCGAGCCTGTTTTCTCTATATGCTCAGTTTGAAATCAACTCGACATCGCTATCACGAGCACGCGAGCGAGCGCGGTGCCGCAAAGTATCTTGACGAATCGCTTGGGCGTCACGATCCCTTGGATCAATTGACCAGCTTTGATGCGCGAATGGCTTCAAGTTATGACGCTTGCGTTCTTTCCCAGCGCCTTTGGAAACCCGCTTTGGCCGGCTCTTTGCTCGTAGGTGCTCCGCATATGATCGGCCGGTAGAGGCATCGGTGACGTCGGCGGCTTCGACCACGCTGCAAGAAAAGCATGCACCGCCGATGCAAGATAATACGATCACCACTTTGCCGAATCTTTTCATCGCTTTCACTGATAACCCTCTGTTCCTGTGTAAGTGAGAGAAGAGAGATTAGCGCTACAACTGTGGCGAAGGAATCAGACGCGTACCAAAGTTCGAGTCATGGGTCAGAGACCCTCCTATAAATTAAACGAGTTTGATATTCCACCCTTTACGTTGTTATCGGCCGCATGCGAGCAACCGTATAGCGTGTGCTACTCTCGCTCATATCGTGCGCGGTAATCGCAGAGAACAATCAGTGGGGAAGGCAGAGGACTCTTCAAACGATGCGTCATAGTCGACTCTTGGTCTATATGGTCACGTCAGTGATTGACGCTCGGCACTCAAAGCTGGAGTTGTCCATGTAGCCCAGTACACGCGGCACTGTCAGGTTGAGCACACCGATCGCGCCTGAACTCACAAGGCTAGCGGTATTTCACGGCTTTGTGCGGGCGGCGCTTTTGTAGTGCTCAAACGCGACGGCCAGATCAGAGCGCGGTCGGTGCGTCGGGCTTGTCTTAGGCGACGCAATTAGGCTGCGCTCGCAGGCTGCTATTCCAGAATCCCATTCGAAGGAGATTGAGTTGCGTGAAGCGAGTGGCGTCTAGAACACCAAAGTAGCGATGTGTTGCAGCTTTTGCTGCCTTGGTCCGCGCGGTCGGACGCTCGAGCGTGGACCCGAGAGCTGTAGGCTCAGCCCCGAAATAGCGGCCTAGCGTCGTGCCAAATGTCCGCCTGAACAACGCGATAAACGCGCTCACATTGTCATACCCGAGTTGATACGCAACACTGGCAACAGGCTCACCTGCCGCCAGCAGTTCAAGGGCACGCACTAGCCTTGCCCGCTGCCGCCACGCGGTGAACGTTAGCCCAGTCTCCGCAACAAAAAGGCGGCTGACTGTCCGTGGCGCTGCATGGGCCCAGTTGGCCCAGTCTTCAAGCGAACGTTGGTCAGCGGGTGCATCGGCAAGCGCAGTTGCGATACGTAAGAGCCGAGGATCGGCAGGCATGGGTAAGGTGAAAGCATCGCCGGAGCTACCGGCGATCTCGTCCAGAATCACGGCGGCGATGTGCTGCTGCCAATCGTTCAAGGGCGCGTACTCCCATTCGACCGCGCGCACAATCGCTTCCTTCAGCAAGCCCGTGATTTCTATAACGCGCGGCTCCGTCGGCAGTGAAGCGCAGGCATCCGCAGAAATTTAAGCCGCCCAGCCCGAAAACGGACCGTGCGAACGTGCAGCATGCATGGTCGATGGCTAGATCCATGCGGCAAGGTGCGCAAGCAACCGGGAGATGCCGAAGAAGGACTGAAAGACGCCGCTGAGCGTCGCGACGAGGTGACCAAGCCCTGACCGGGAAGGTCTGCAGGAGGCCCGCATCAGGCGGGCGATGGTGCAACGTTGAAACACGGGGCTATCGAAAACGTGCCTCAAACGTGGCGGCAATCAAGAGCAGCGCTTGTATCGTCAGCCCGGGCTCTCGCATGAGATTCAACACGCCCGTAGACCCTATTTCCCGAGCCAACTTTCAGTCGGCTCGGGTATCGATCGAAATGCTGGCTTCGCGAAAAAGTAACCCTGCATGAGCCTAACACCGTTAGCAGCGAAGAAGTCTCGCTCGCCACGTGTCTCGATACCTTCAGCGATCACGCGAATCCCCAGATCCCGGCACATTGATAGCACACCTCGCACTATACTCTGGCGTACATTGTCTGTATCGATGCCCCGCACGAGTTCCATGTCAAGTTTGATTAGGTCCGGTTGGAACTCTGTGAGTAGAGTGAGCCCTGAATAGCCTGCGCCAAAATCGTCGATAGCCGTCTGGAAGCCAAAACGTCGATATGCGCGAAAGATTTCGACCAAGTGCGCGCGGCTGATGATGTTTTCGCCTTCGACGGTCTCGAAGATGATTCGATCGCTCGCGAATTGAAACTTCTCGGCGGCTTCAAATGTGCTGCGGATACATGCTTCTGGCCGATAGACGGCGTTGGGCATGAAATTGATTGAAAGATAGCCACTGAGCTCGAGCGATGCAGCCTGCTCGATGGCGATCGTGCGGCAGCGCTGATCGAAATGGTAGCGATTATTCTCATCAACCTGTGCAAGGATCGATGCGGCTGACTCGCCGTTCGGTCCGCGAACTAGTGCCTCATGCGCGTAAGCTGTACCGCTTTTAATATCTACGATCGGCTGAAAAGCAAAAGCTAAGTCAATTGCCTCGTGCGCGGACACGCGGCAGCCAGCGCATTTGCCTGATGGACCATTTGCTTCAAGCCGACTGTCGGCAGCGTTGTCATTCATTCAAATTCTCACTTTCAAAGGGCTTGTTGCTCGTGCGCTTCATGGCGTTGCCGGCAGGCCTTTCGCGACACTGCAGCGGCTTGAACGGGCGACACCATTGCTTCGACACCACGGTGCGGTGCCTCCGTCGCGCACGCTGCCTCATGCTCTAAACAACCAAAACATTAGGAAGCCGGCCGGCATTCCCAAGCCAACTATTGTGAAGCCCAGAATGATCAGAACGTCATGGATATCTGGTCGCGTCTTACGAAACGCTTGCGCAGGCGACGCCGTATCGATGGACAGCCGATCGAAGTTAAGCGAGCCTCTCTTTCGAGAGGTCGAAAAACGGTAATTCGTTCGCCTTGACATGTCGCCAATTCACCCCGGTAAGATTTACTCGATGTGACGGCGCACGCAACCTCACCATGTTGTCATGCTCAGCGCACAGTCACTGCCTTCAGCCGCTCTAGGAGCCCATCCGCGTTATCAACGCATCGATGTCTCGCTCCAACTCTGCTACGTCGCCTCCTGAAGCGTAGACCCGAGCACGTCTTGCATCGTCAATCGCCCTGCGGCAGAAGGCAATTCTGCGGTCGAGAGTGGAAGCCGCTGCCTGAGGTCGGGAGTTTCTAAACAGCTTCAATCATCCTTTCAATCCCGTATCCACAGAAAAAAACCCGCGACATTTCTGCCGCGGGCGTTCGCGCCAGTCTATCGACTCTGTGCTCAGTCAGACACCACGTATCAGAACGGGGTATCCGATATCGGCCCTCGGTGTTGTGAACAATCATATGAAACACCTGTTTATTTAAAATACTGGGGGAATTACTGAGCGTAAGTTTTTCTGAGCTAGTAGTTTGTGAATTTTGGAACACCTTATGCGCGCGGCCTTGTCGTGACGTCTTTGGCAACGCCACTTTTGCAGACGTTTTGGACGCCCCGGCGCTCGGAGATAGCGTCCATACTGGGTCCATTAACAACGCGGAAGAGCACGCCATGCTTACCGACGAAGGCGCCGACGATCGAGACGTGATTATTCGCCCCGCGCAGAACGGCGCATGGCAGGTAGAGTTCCCTGGGTCCGAAGGCGTAACCCGAGCACTAGCGCCATCAGAGTACGAGGCAATCGTTCTTGCACGACAGTTTGAACCAGGCGCCTCGATACGCTTCCTACCGGCGCGCTAGCGATGCTCAACCGCAAGCCGCAGAGCAGATTCCAACACTTCGCTGCTTGAGCATACGAAGGCATGCGCCCATTGCGTCGCGGCTCTTTCAGCTGCACCTCTGGTTGCTTCTGCCATGTGAGTATGTAGAGCGACCTTGGGCACGTCGTCGTGCCGGAGATAATCGCTGCGGCGAGAAAAATGGGCAACGGCAGTCCATCCGTCCCCGGGGATATGCTCTGGACCTATTTCTACGAAAAACGGCGGCATTGAGTACATCTTGCCCTCCTAGCCGTGGAGACTCTGTCCAGCATACGTCAAGCCACCTCGCCTTGACTATTCGTCCCTCGCTGCATCGAGTTCGATCATTGTCTGCTCGAGCTGCTGCAAGGCTGCGAATGGCCTGCCTGCAAGCGCCTTGGAGCGCACGAGCAACAGAGCGTAGTGCAACTCCTTAGTTGGCTCCAACCATCGCTCCGCTTGATCGGCGATCCACAGAACCTCATTGCGCAGTTGCATGCTCGTCCATTCAGACGAATCGCTTAGCCGCCGCTTGAGTGACTCGATCAAAAACAAAACATCGGATTTTTTCACTGTGGCACCGTGCAGAACACGACTCCCCGCGGTCGCACAGTTCCTTGCAGCAACGATCATGCTTGTATTGACGGCACTCCGTTCGCGGCGAATTCGTAAGCTGGCACAAGCCTGACGTCGGCGCCAGGCCGGATTCGCTCAGCTAGCCACAATGCCTGTGAGAACCCAACCAGGATTACGGTGAAAATTCCTCGAGTTTGGCGGAATTCGATTTGATAAACGTTTTGAAACATCGGGCGCACCAGCACTTCGCGGACGTCAGTGCCTTCAGCGGTAAGCGTTTTCATGAGCGCGTTCGCGGAGTTGACCGGCTTATTTTAGACCCTATAAACCGGATTAACGGCCTGAGCGGGCAAGGTGGCCGGCCAGGCTGATGTACGCCTCCCTGCTGGCCTGCCTTCAGCACGACGCAGACTTTAACCTACCCTGATTTCGGGTTCCTGCTTACTAATTCGATCGTCCTTCGGCGTTCAGGCCAGTTGTCAACTGATCGCGACCTCAACCAAGTAAGCGGGCACGACCTTCTCTTTCGTCTGAGTGCCCGAAGTAACTTTCGATACCAGAATGTCGGAGATATATTTTTCGCGCACACGAGTTAGCCGTGCTCCGCTAGCGAAGACCACTTCCTTCTCGTTTCCGTGATCGCCTTCCCGGCTGTAGACGTAGGCCTTGGTCTTGGGTTGCGTCACGCAAACCACCATAAGGTCCACCCGGCCAGCGTCATAGGCCTTCCCCCTCCATTCAGCATTTCTCAAAGCCACTTGCGGGCAAAACGACGTGGAGAACGGACGCGACGTGATGAGAGTGGGGGTGTCGCTGGCCCAGCGGCCGCCGTGGAACAACAGCTGGCCCTCTACTATCTCGACGCCATGAGCTCTAATGGCCACATCCGCCATTGCCCAGTCGTGATCCGAGAATTCACCTTGGTATGAACTAAGGGCTTCAGGCACATTCTGCGGCATCGAATCGAGCAGGTAACAATATTCGGCGCTTGCGTCGAGTGCCCGGTCGATATGGCCCTCCAAGCCATTGTCAACTCGCAGGCGTAGCATGCGGGTGGCGGCTTCGGTGTGCGTCGATACGGTTTCAATAAGCTTGTCGTTTACCTGCAAAGCTTCAATCAAGGACAAGCCCTTGTTCCTGGCGAGATCCAATGCCTCCTCAGTGGTCGTATCGCGTTTGGACCAATCTTCGTACGGCGTCGCGAATACGTTCACGACGCCTGCTTTCGTTCGCATGTGTGCTCCCCGCTTCTCTCGAAAATGAATGAATTGCTCGGGCGCAATTATAAGTAGCCGACGCCCTTCGCTAACTGCGGCCGCGCGAGCGCCTGGATCACGCCCAGTCATGGTTTCAACATCAGGCGACGTCGGTTTGGCTCTCCGCCGCAGCAGATCGAGCGCAGGACCGGCGAACTCACCGATCGGAAAGCCGTCGCTCAGCAGTGACCACTCCTGGCCGACCGCTGACCTTTGCATTGAAGTAGCTGTGAGCGCAGCGGCCCCGGTGAATCAGGTAGGTCCCGCGCCTTTGAGCTCGGTTACCTCAGTGGAGCTCTGATAAGCCCATTTTTAGGAGCGACCACGCCTGCGCCCGAGGTGTGCCCGTACACGATCTTGTGAAAGCGTTTTGAAGGGAAAGTCGAGAGGACAGTCGCGTTAACCCTGCTGGGCCAGATTGCGTCAAGCAGAGGCCATTCAGGCGAGCGTTCACCCGCGCGGCCTCTTGATGTCCGTAGTCAGGACTGACGCGAATATCACAACGCTCCACCCTGACCACCTCGACTGCACACCCGCGGCGCAAGGAACGGTACAGCGAATGAGAAGCAAATCAGCGGCCGGACTGAAACAGTGCGAACCTATTCGCCATTTCGCCCTGCCACCCGGTATAAAGTGCATCGTCCTCCCATCGGAGCGGATCGACCTACGATTAGCCGAGACAGAGTAAAAGTTTGCGATTTGGTGCAAGTTTGGGTATCATCGCAAACAAATGGAATCCACTCAGTTTCGCACTCCCGGCCAGCTCATAGAAGCGTTGCTTACTGAACGCGGATGGAACAATCGCGTATTAGCCGCTGTGCTTGAAGTAGAGGAAACCGGCGTAAGCAAGTTGATTTCTAGTAAGAAGGCGGTCACACCAGAGGTCGCCATCTCGCTGGAAGAAGTTTTCGGCTTACCTGCAGAACGGTTTCTGGAGCTTCAGCGCAATCTTGATTTGGCTAAGGCACGAATTGTCACAATTCCTAATCCAGTGCGTGCCGAACGCGCTCAGGTATTCGCTGAGTTGCCTGTGGCCGAGTTAATCAAACGGCAGTGGATCAGGGCAGACGACATACGCGACTTGGATGCTGTGGATCAGGCGCTGTACGCATTCTTTGACGGCCAAAATCCAAGTCAGATCGCGCGCACGCCTCACGCTGCTAAGAAAACGTCCGCAGGCGAACAGGCGTCAGCAGCGCAACTAGCCTGGCTGTATCGTGTCCGGCATATAGCCAAGGAGCTGCTGGTGCCTAGGTATCGCGAGGCCACCGCGCGTGCCATGCTGCCCAAGCTTCAGGCTTTGCTGAGCGCTCCGGAAGAGGCGCGACACGTGCCTCGTTTTCTCAACGAATGCGGCATTCGATTTGTCGTGGTAGAGGCGCTTAAGTCGTCGAAGATTGATGGAGTTTGTCTCTGGCTCGACGAGCAGTCACCTGTGATCGGAATGACAATGCGGTTTGATCGCATGGATAACTTTTGGTTCGTGCTGCGGCACGAGCTCGAACACGTCTTGTTGGGCCACGGCAAGACGGAACCGTCGCTTGATGTCGATCTAAATGGGGATGTCATTGACGAAGAAGAGAAGTTAGCTAATACGGCGGCTTCAGAGTTCTGCGCGCCCAAGGCACGCATCGATAGTTTTATCAAGCGGAAAGCACCTATTTTTCCTGAGCGCGACTTTCTAGGTCTTGCAAAGGTACTCGGCGTACACCCGGCCCTCGTCGCGGGACAGATTCAATTCAAAACGGGCAGGTATGACCTCTTTCGTCCTCATCTTGCAAAGATCCGCGATCGCGTTTTGCCCAGTGCGGTTGTAGATGGATGGGGTGACGTTGCACCGGTGGGCGTGAGTTGAGGAACGGCATGACGAAGAATGAGCGGTTGCTAGCGCTGATACATCGGTACAAGCAAGAGACCGGAGAAAAGGCTGTTGACATGGAGCAGATCGCCGACTGGGCGATACGCCAAGGAGCCACACTTCCAAAGCCAAAGACCGCGCGCGAGCTATTCGCCGCTCAGTTGGCCGACGCAGCACGCGCCGAATATCGTGTCGATCCCAGGACAGGGTTGTCTTATCGCGCAAACCACGCGCTGCGCAAGAGGGATCGTGATGGCCGACAAATGGTACTGTGGGTTGACATGGAGGATGCGACTCGCTCGCAAATGCTTTGGTCTCTCACCGACCGCCGGCAACAAATGGTCGGGGACGCGGTGCATCTGAAAATTGATGAAATGATCTGGAATAGCAAACATCCCGAAGAAGAACCTATTCAACAGGAGATGGATTTTACTTACGACGTAGAGGAGCGCTTAAATTCGCCAGGCTATGGCACCGGAGAAGCTGCGTGAGTTTAAGATAACCCCTATCGAGACATGCTTGAGAAGACGGGTTGTACATGAGCATCACGCGCCAAATCCTGCCATCTGCAATGGTTCTTCTGGGCCGAGCCCACGTTCGAGTATCACTTCGGCGAGAGCTCGGAGTGCTCAAGCATCCCCATTTTCTCTCCTTAGGCTCCGTCTGATTTAGCGGAGCGCGAGGCGGTCCGAATTTATGGCGCTATCGCGCTGACTTCAGGGATCGTTTTCGCAAAACGGATTCCGCACTCCCTAGTCATCATTGACAAGCCGGCGAAATAATTGATTAGTACAAGAGAAAACTGATGAATGCGATTGTTTGCCTTGAGCCGCCGCGACAGTTCAAGATCTTGCTTCGCAGCATTGGTAGCTATCTCTCTGAAAGCAAGCTCTTTCATCGGCAAGCAAGCGGCACTGAGAGAGAACGGAGCGTCAAGATAGGCTCGCATCAACTCTTTGAATTCCTCCCAGTTCGGAAGATCAAAGCTTGGCAAATCATCCATGCCTTTTGCCGCCTTGAGCGAGGCCGTAAGCCTCTGACGCAGTTCGTACCCTTCCTTGCCACCCCAAATGTAATAACGCAGCATTTTTTCGTACTGCGCTGAGTTCGCATTGGCATCGAAAACATAGTGAAGGGCACATGCCATCTCGCTAAGGAACACAAGAGCTTGGCTTAGCATCATGCCAAAAATGGCACGGTGGACAGGCTTCGATGGATCAATTTCGCCCCCCGCCCGCTTGAACTTCGCAAGCAGACTCCGAAATCCTGCTGCTGGGTTATTTTCAAGGGCAGCGTCGGAAATTAAATAATTGACCAGCTCCTCCAACCGCGGATTCGACTTGCGCGCTTCGAAAACTCTTTCCCAAGCCTCCATACTTTCAAGGTAGGAGGAGTCTGCGAAGTAGTCTTTAGATGCAGATGCCGCGAATTGGTCGAAGAGAGGTTCGGAGAAAAGGCGGACGCCTAATGTTCCCGCCGCAAGACGATGACCTTCCGGCGCAGCTTTATTCAGGATCACGAAAGCATCGTCTGCATCGACGAACTGCTTCAATCCCGCTGCCCAAAGCGCTCTGCTAATACCGCTTACTTTCGCCAGCGTCTTGCAGTCAAAGATGATGCGTTGCGATCGATTAGCGTCACAAGCCTTTATGCCAAGAACGTCCACGTCTGTGATGTCCGAAACTACGTCGGAGACATCAGCGTCATAGCGCACAAGGGCTTCAAGATATGGAACAACGCCCATTGCTACGCAATATCGGATAGCTTTTTGTTTTTGTCCGCTGTCTTTCATTATCGCAAGTCCAACAACAGCTGTTCTACTTCGGCCTTCGCCGCCTCATCCAACTCAGGGCGTCTGATCGCCCGGAATTGCGCTGCACCGACAATTGAATGCATATAGGCCTCATCCTTCTGCAGTGCGATCCGAGCGTCATCCGAGTAGCCTGCTTCGAATGCCGCACTGCCCGAAAAGAGGGCAATAGCTCCGTCGACCGCCTGAATATTTTCGGGAGTGTCGATCAGAGAAAGCCTGTATCGGTTGCCTGACACCTTGTCGAGTCGACCGACAGAAAGAGATACTAGATTTTGGTATTGAAAAGCCGCTTCCGAAGTTGCTCCAATCTGCTTCTCGTCCCGCAACTTCCTCAAAAGTGCAGTCGGATACTTGATAGGATAAACGTTCGGTAGGAGTTGCCCCTTCCGCACGGCAGCTGCCAAAGCCATGGAACGTTCAAAGATCATGCGGTTGGCGCCATCTAGTCTCACCTTGCCGGGCTTCGGTGTGAAAATGAAGTGCTCCAGCGCTCCCGTTGTGCCATTCTTGATAGTGGGTGGCTTAAGGATGCCGTCAGCAACGAGACTCTGAAGCAAAGCCAGTTCAGTCGGATCAAGCTTCGTCCCGTGCACTTCCCCAGTTTTCAGAATGACAGAAAGCGGCCACCCTTGCGTTGCTTTGATGAGGCCAAGAATTTTCTCTATCTTCTTCGCACTACCGGCCGCTGCGAGATTTGCCAGTGCATCTAGGTTATCGGCAAAGTAGGTAGGGCTCACGAGGATGTCGTGCCCACGGGCGCGTTTTGGTACTACAAGTCCGCCAGCCTGAGTAATCGATTCGGCACGCGAGAATGCTCTCGTATCCGCGCCGAGTCGCGAAAACAGTGCATCACGCTTTTCGGCCTTTTGGGAGAGCTCATTCAGGATGGCGACCGAGAGTTGCTCGTGCTCCGTTAGAGCAATCGTCCCCACATAATCGCCAAGACCTTCATACACAGTTTTGAAGTGCGGAACCATCGGAATGACTTTCTTGATGGTTTTCCCTTCGGTCACTAGATTGACGTGCCGAACCTCCTCCATCACGGAGAGGACTTGCGGCAAAACCATTGCTGGAATGTCGAAATAATAGTCAGCGACCGGCTTCATCACTACATAGTCGATCTCGCCTAGCCCCCGGATATGAAGCGCCAATGAGGCAGCCATGCCAATGATCGGCAGCTGCTCAAATTCCGGAACGCTATGCCTCGCCAAGCCAGTTTGGATGTCATGGGCAAATTCCGCAGTCGCTTGATTCTTTGTTGTCATGCGTCCCCTTTGTTTTTGTCGGCTTGGATAACGTGAATGATAAGATAGATTTCGCACTGTATGAACTATCTGACAGCGCGCCCGCCGTGCGAATTCAGATTGCTCGCAGCGGCCGAACAACCGTAACCAAAGTCCATACTGCGCTGATGGTGGATGAGGCGATTCGCATTAGGATTCAATCGGCCGCATCAAATACACGATTGGTCAGTTCGCGACGACGGGCGTCTGCATCGCGACATGACAAGTTCTCCATACGCTGGACGATCCCTGTATTCCGTCCTTCGCCACCTCACGTAGCAATTCGTGGGGGCAATCGGGCGATTTAGATTCAACAGTGAAATCGTCACCACCCTCAGCATCCGCGACGGTTTAATGACATGCGGAGCAATTGCACGGATCAATCGAGGCAGCCAATCGCCAGAAACTAACAGCTACGCAGGAAGAACGCTTCTCAGAGTGTAGCTCTATCGGCGTCAGGCAGCGAATTTGCCTGTCGTTGAGCGTGTGGAATCAAGAAGCCAACGAAAGCGCGACCTCAAATTTGCGCTTTGGCCTTAGCGGGGTCCGTTTCGGAACGCCTTAATTTGCCCCTCGCCGTCCGCGGCGCGGGAGAAGCGCTGCTACAAATTTGCTACAGCAAGGGGAAAGAGCCTTTTCCGGTAACGCGCAGAGCTTTCATTCCACCCCGTGAACTACGGGGAGCGGACCGCCGCGCGCCGAGGGCATCGGCGAGCGAGCGCAGAGTATAGCAAACGCGATTGGCGGTCATCGGGCGCACTGCGGGAAAAATCCGGCGGCAACCCAGGATGCGAAATATTCTGATGAATTCGGGTTTACACCCATCAAGAAACGCCGGACCGCGCCGCCATCGCGTTAATGGACCCCATTCCCGATTCCAAGCCGCAGGGCGCGTTTTCGGCGTTGCTGGCAGACCAAGACCTTACGCACCTCGAAAAGGTGTTGCGGCGCTCATTGTCGTGCGATCTCGGCGGTCCATTGCTGCCGCCCGCTTACTGGCGCGAGCGGCTCGCATCGATCACGCGTCAGTCGCATCTTTCCCATACCCAGATCCAAACTGTGCATCGGCTGTATCTGCACATTGATGCCTTCGAGGCCAACCTCCGCAAGCGTGAAAGCGAGCGCGTCGCCGAAGCCGACGCGTCCGCCCTCGCTGCCGGCGCCAAGCCGCGCAGCGCCTGAGCGCGCTCTGCTTATCCCCGCCTAACCCGCCTTGCGCGCCCGTTGCTGCTGCGCATGCGCCGCGAGCCGCACCGCCGCGTTGGCCGCACCATACCCGTCGTAGCCGCCGCGCCGCTCGATCACTTCCAGGAAGAAGCGCTGGTCGAGTTGCTCCGTGTAGGCATGAAAGAACTCGCCGCCACGTTCGTCGCGATCGTAGAGGATGTTGTGCTCGCGCATCGTCTCGATCTGCTCGTCGGGCAAGCCGAAGCGCGCCACCAGATCGTCGTAGTAGTTGCGCGGAATGCGCAGGAACTTGACGCCGTCCGCCTCCAGACGGGGAATCGCGTCGAAGATGTCGGGCGTGCTGAAGGCCACGTGATTCAGGCCCGAGCCGCGATACGCCGAGAGCGATTCCGATACCGCCGTATAGCGGTCCACCGACGCATTCAACGCAATACGCACCGAGCCGTCGCGGCTGCGCACGGCCCGGCTGCGCACCAGGCCGTACGGATCGGGCACGAGCACGGCCGCTTCCGTCTCGAAGCCGAATGCGCTGCGGAAGAACAGCACCCAGGTGTCGAGCGCGTCGGCGGGCAGCGACAGGCACACATGATCGATACGCGACAACGGTCCCACTTCGTATGGACCGTCGATGTCGGTGAGTACGAAGTCCGATTCCCAGAGCGTCGGGCCGCCGGGCGCTTCGTCGACGAAGTAGTCGAGGCTGCCATCGGGCGACTGCACGCCCGGCACATGCCGTTCGTTCGGCCCGATACGCCCCGAAAACGGCTTCGATCCATAGGCGGCGGCGCGTTCGAACGCGAGCCGGGCATCGTCGACATGAAACGCCGACGCGCACAGCGACAGCCCATGCTGCTGGAAGAACGCACTGGCGAACGAATCGGCCTCGGCGTTGAGCACGATCGAACCCGCGCCGTGCCGGTACAGCTGCACGTCCTTCGAGCGATGCTGGCCCGCAAGCCTGAAACCAAGCCTGCCGAGCCATTGCGCGAGGTGCTCGCGCGTCGCCTGATCCACGGCGAATTCCAGAAACTGGAAGCCGATGTGTTCCGGCGGCGCGGGCGGATCGAACAGTTCCGGCGGCGCCTTCTCGCCCATCAGCGCGCGCGTCTGCTCCTCGAGGAAGCGCAGCGAGCGATAGCCGTCCGCCGCCGTGATCGCGGTGGGCGCGGCGCGGAAGCCATCGTTGAAGATTTCCAGCGACAGCGGGCCCGTGTAGCCCGCCTCGAGCACGCGCGCCGTGAAGCCCGCGACATCGAATGCGCCCTGCCCCGGGAAACAGCGATAGTGGCGGCTCCATTCGAGCACGTCCATGGCCAGGACGGGCGCATCGGCTATCTGCACGAACGCAATGCGCTCGCCGGGAATCGACGCGATCTCGTCCACCGAGTCGCCAATGGACAGCGTATGGAACGTGTCGAGCGCGAGTCCGAGGCTCGGGACGTTCACGGCATCGACGAGCCGCCACGCGTGCTTGTACGAATTCACGTGCCGGCCCCACGCCAGCGCCTCATACGCGACGACCACGCCCGCTTCCTCCGCGAGACGCGCCAGCACGCCAAGCTGATCGACGATGAGTGCATCGTCGCGAATCATGTCGGGTGACACATTGGAACACGCCAGCATGCGATCCGTGCCGAGTTCATGCATCAGCTCGAACTTGCGTTTCGCGCGCTCGGCATTGCGCGCGAGACGCTCCGCGCTCACGCCCTCGAAATCACGGAAAGGCTGGAACAGATAGATGGCGAGGCCCAGGTCTTCGCACATGCGGCGCACGTCGGCGGGCGTGCCGTCGAAGTAGAGAAGATCGTTCTCGAAGATCTCGACGCCGTCGAAACCGGCCGCCTTGATGGCCTGCAGTTTCTCGGCGAGCGTGCCGCTGATGGAAACCGTCGCGATGGATGTCCGGATTGAACGCAGCATCGCTGCCTCCTTAATGCATTCGGTGGATGCGGAATGGACTGGGCGCGTCTCGTGTCAGTGTAGGCCGTTCGCGCTGGAGACGAAGAAGCGCCAGGCGCAATCCATGTCAGTCTGCGGCATGATAGCAAACTAACTAGACCGTACAAATACGTGGAAACACCAAACGACACGTTTCCCGTGGCAGTTCACACTGCGCCGTACCCGATTTCGCACTGCAGCATCGAATCCTCGCGCAGTGCCACCGTGTCACACCTTGCAGGAGCGCATGCATGACTCAGAAGACTTCGTATCTCATCGGCCTGATCGGCTCGGGCATCGGCGGCTCGCTGACGCCCGCGATGCACGAACAGGAAGGCCGCACGCTCGGCCTCAACTATGTGTACCGGCGTATCGATCTGCAGGCGCTGCAACTCGAACCCGCTGCCCTTCCGGACTTGCTCGTCGCGGCCGAACGCATGGGCTATGACGGCCTGAACATCACGTATCCGTGCAAGCAAGCCGTGATCCCCCTGCTCGACGAACTTCATCCCGACGCCCGCGCGCTGGGCGCGGTCAATACGGTGGTGCTGAAGGACGGCCGGCGCATCGGTTACAACACGGACGGATCGGGCTTTGCGCGCGCGTTCCAGCGGGGTTTGCCGGGCGCGCCGCTCGAACGCGTCGTGCAGCTCGGCGCCGGCGGCGCGGGTGCGGCCGTCGCACACGCGGCCCTGGCGATGGGTGCGCGCACGCTGACGCTGTTCGACTCCGATGCCACCCGCGCCGCTGCCCTCGCGGCCGACCTCGGCGCGCGTTTTCCGGACCGTACGGTCACGAGCGGTGGCGATCTGCGCGAGACGCTGGGCGCCGCGAGCGGGCTCATCCACGCGACGCCGACCGGCATGGCCAAGCTGCCCGGCCTGCCGTTGCCGGCGGACTATCTGCACAAGGAACTGTGGGTCGCGGAGATCGTGTACTTCCCGCTCGAAACCGAGCTGTTGAAGGCGGCGCGCGCGCTCGGCTGCCGCACGGTCAGCGGCGGCGGCATGGCGGTGTGTCAGGCCGTCGATGCGCTGCGCATCTTCACCGGCCGCGAGCCGGATGCCGAACGCATGTTCACGCACTTCCAGAGTCTGCTGGAAAGCTGAACGTTCATCCGGAAGCAAAAACGGCGGCCTCGCGAGAAGACCGCCGTCTGGCGTTGCAACGTTGCGTGCGTTGAGGTCAGTCGTCGCGCCGCATGAAACACAGCACCGCATCGACGATCATCTCGCGATGCCGCGCCCGCGAACGCACGCCCGACGGATCGCGTCCGAACGCGGCGCTCCACGTATGGCGATTGCCCACGCGGTGAAAGCAGAACGAGCTGATCATCAGATGCAGGTCGATGGGATCGACGTCGCCACGGAACTTGCCCGCCGCCACGCCGCGCGCGATCAGATCCTCGATGGTTTTCACGACGCTCGAATTGCGCGCCTTGAAGGTCTTTGACTGCTCGATGTACTTGGCCGAGTGAATGTTTTCGATCGTCACGAGCCGCACGAAATCGCGATGCTTGTCGTGATAGTCGAAGGTAAAGCCGACGAATTCCCGCAGCGCTTCTTCCGGTTCCATCTCCGCGAGCTGCAGTTCCTGCTCGAGCGCCCGGATGTCGCCGTAGACCTGCTCCAGCACCGCTTCATACAACCCTTCCTTGCTGCCGAAGTAGTAGTACAGCATGCGCTTGGTGGTGTTGGTGCGTTCCGCGATGGCGTCCACGCGTGCGCCGGTGAGGCCCATCGCCGAGAACTCCTGCGTGGCGATGTCGAGAATGTTCCGCTTGGTCTCCTCAGGGTCGTACTTGCGCCGTCCTTCTGCTGTGGTCGACGAGGGCGCAGTACTGGCGGCCTTGCTTCCTTTTTTCATTTTTCTGTCTGAGAACGGCATGGAAAATCGATTCTAGCACGGGCTATATAGGCGTCCTTGCCTTGCGGGCCCATCCATTCCGGGTGCTTCGCCTATAATTTTCTTCCCCGCATGCAATCAAGAAAATCATTACGCATGAAGCACTCTAAAACGCTGGCAGCGTGCGCGCTGGCCGCATGCAGCCTGATGGGAAGCACGCATCTTTTCGCCCAGACCGCCCTTCCGCCGGGTCATCCCGATGCCAAGCAACTGATGGCCGCCGAAGGCGTCATGACCAGCGCGAGTCTCGCGCGCGGAGCCGCCGACGTCTGTCATATCGATGCCGCGAAAATCGCGCGCTTCAAGGACGTGGTTCACACCAGCTACCCCGATGCACCCGACTTCGACGGCGAATGGAAACTCGGGCTGGCTCAGGCGCAGGCCACCGTCGATCGTTTCGCGCGGCTCAAGGCGAGTCAGCCCGCGGAATACAAGAAGGAGATTGGCGAGGCGTGTCCGGCGCTCGCGCGGGGCATCGACGAAGTCACGGCCCAGCCGCCGCAGTAAGCAGCGGGACGGCGTTCAGTCGTCCCTGCGCTGGCTTTCCTCGTAGTGCGCGCGCTTTTCCGTGTACATGACGGCATCCGCGCGCTGCAGCATCGATTCGAGCCGTTCGCCGTCCTGGGCGGTGGCGGCGCCCATCGCGAACGACAGCGGCATGCCCGAATAGAACTGGTTGTTCACTTCGAGCAACTGCCGGATGCTGTCGATCACCGCTTCGCCGCCGCGTTCGTCGGTGCCGGGCAGCAGCACCATGAATTCGTCACCGCCGATGCGCGCCGCCTGAAACGGCTTCTCCACCGCCTTGCCGAGCACTTCGCCCGCGCGCCGCAGCAGCGCATCGCCGGCGGCGTGGCCGAGCTGATCGTTCACCGCCTTCAGGCCGTTGACATCGATCGCGATGGCCGTCACCGGGAACGGCCCCTTGCGTTCGAGCCGGTTGATTTCATCGACATAGAACGAGCGGTTCTTGAGCTTCGTCAGCACGTCGTGCTTGCCGAGGAATTCGAGGTAAGCCTCGGCCTTCTTGCGCGCGGTGATGTCCGTCAGCGCGACGAGCACCAGGTCCCAGCGCGCCTCGTGCCCCGGAAACACCGAGAACTGCAGATGCACATGGACTTCGTTGCCTTCCAGCGAATAGTTGACCACCTCGCGCTGATGGAAGAGCTTGTGTTCCCATAGCTCGACCAGTTGCTCCTGGAAGTGCGCATGCATGTCGTCGCGAAACACCTCGGGCAGGCGCGACAGCAGCGTCGCCTTGTCGGGTGCGGCGAACATGCGCAGCGTGTGCTGGTTCACGTCGAGGACGTGGATCTCCTGCATGCAGCGCTCGACGAACTCCGGATGCACGTTGGTGAAGGTGCGGAAATCGACGATGCCGCGCTCGCGCACGTCGTCCAGCAACGCCTTCACCGAGCTGAAATCCTCTACCCACAGCGACACCGGCGAATGCTCGAACAAACCGCGCGCATAGAGTTCGCTGGCGGCGGCGCTGCGCCGCATCGCTTCGAGTTCGGTGATGTCCTCGATCGTCACGAGCACGCGGCTCCACGTGTCCTCGTGTCCCGGCAGGACGACTGCCTTGAGCAGCACATCGAGACGCTTGCCGTCGAGCGTGTAGTTGACCGTCTGGCTCACGAAGCGCGCCTTGCCGGACCAGAGCTGCTCCAGTTCGTCGACGTGCGTCTTCAGCATGTCGTCGCGGAACACGCGGTCGAGGTTCTGCACCAGATGATCGGCGTCCTTCGCCTGGAACAGGGACAGCGTGCGCTGATTGACCTTCACCACCCGGATGCGCGATGAGCATTCGGCCACGCGTTGGGGTTCGTCGGCGAGAAACGCGCGCAGGTCCGTGACGCCCGCCGCCCGCCAGCGCTCGAACTGATCGCGCACCGCACTGAAGTCTTCGAGCCAGAGTGATACCGGGGCGAGGTCGAACATGTCGGCATCGTCCTCCGGCACGCTCGCCGGCGTGAATTGACCGGCAGCGCGGCGCGGGTCGTTTGGCATGGGGGTCCTTTCGGCTTGCGCCGGCTCTCGGTCATGGCTGATGCATGCGGCTGATGTATGCGGCTGATGTATGCGGCTGATGCATGCGGCCGATGCATGCGGGATCACTCCCGAATCATCTCATTATTGTAGCGCGCCATATTTTGCACGAGCCCGACCGCGCTCCGCATTGAAGGAGGCGCCGATGTGTATCGGGGGCAGATGCTAAACTCGATTGACAGGCATGGACCCCGGGCGTCGCGTCCCGCGCAGGTCTTCGGGCACGTTTGCTGCACTCCCCGCAGGTCAACGGCACGCCGCCTGCCCCGCGCGCAACAACGCGGCACGACACACGGCGCGATGCCGCCTTCATCGACACGCAACCACCAGGAGGCACGACTCTCATGGCTGACTTCCGTATCTGGTCGGATGAATTTCCGGCGAATGGCTTCATGGCGCGCGCCCACGAATTCGACCAGCAGGCCTTCGGCGGCGCGGGTGAGAATGTTTCCCCGGCGCTTCAGTGGGACGCCCCGCCCGCCGAGACGCGCAGCCTCGCGCTCACCGTCTACGATCCGGATGCGCCGACCGGCAGCGGCTTCTGGCACTGGATCGTCGTCAACATTCCGCCCGACACCCGCTCCCTGCCGCGCAACGCCGGCAAGGCCGACGGCAGCCTGCTGCCCGCCGGCGCGCTGCAACTGCGCAACGACTACGGCACCGTGGGTTTCGGCGGCGCGGCGCCGCCGCGCGGCGACAAGCCGCATCGCTACATCTTCCGCCTCCACGCGCTGTCCGCGGAAAGCCTGCCGCTCGACGTCAATGCCACCAATGCCGTGGCGCGTTTCATGACGCATCTGAACGAAATCGATTCGGCGACCTACACCGGCCTGTACGAACTGAAGTAGCCGTGACCGGGGCGCGGCCTTCAAGGTCCACGAAGTCCGCGAAGTCCGCGTCCCGCCTTGCAGCGCCCGTGCACAAGCAATTTGAAAACGGCGTGTCATACAATGCGCCGCCGCCACTCCCTGCCCATCGATGGACTCCGATCAAGGTCTGCCGCTCCCCCAACGTTACTGGGCCATTCTCGTCGTTGCGCTGGGCGTCACGCTCGCGGTGCTCGACGGCGCCATCGCCAACGTCGCGCTGCCGACCATCGCGCGCAATCTGAACGCGTCGCCCGCCGATTCCATCTGGGTCGTCAACGCCTACCAGCTGGCCATCACGATCTCGCTGCTGCCGCTCGCCTCGCTCGGCGACCGCATCGGCTACCGGCACGTGTATGTCGGCGGACTGGCGCTGTTCACGGTGTCGTCGCTGGCCTGCGCGCTGTCCGGCTCGCTCGTCGGGCTGACCGCCGCGCGCATCGTGCAGGGCTTCGGCGCGGCCGGCATCATGAGCGTCAACACGGCGCTGGTGCGCATGATCTATCCGCACAAGCAGCTCGGGCGCGGCGTCGCGATCAACACGACCGTCGTGGCCGTGTCCTCGGTCGTCGGCCCGACCGTCGCCTCGGGCGTGCTCGCGGTCGCCACCTGGCCGTGGCTGTTCGCGATCAACGTGCCGATCGGCCTCGCCGCCTTCGCCATCGGCATCCGCGCGCTGCCGCGCACGCCGGGGCATCGCCAGCCCTACGACTTCATCAGCGCGATCATGAATGCGCTGTTTTTTGGCCTCGCGATCGTCGCGGTGGACGGCTTCGGGCATGGCGCGCACCGGCCGTGGGTCATCGCCGAGCTGGCGGCAGTGGTGGTGATCGGCTACTTCTTCGTCAGGCGGCAACTGACCCGCAGTCAGCCGCTCCTGCCGATCGACCTGCTGCGCATTCCGGTGTTCGCGTTGTCGATCGGCACCTCGGTCTGTTCCTTCTGCGCGCAGATGCTGGCCTTCGTGTCGCTGCCGTTCCTGCTGCAGGACACCTTCGGCATGAGCCAGGTCGAAACGGGGTTCCTGATGACGCCCTGGCCGCTCGTCATCGTGTTCGTCGCGCCGCTCTCGGGCATTCTCGCGGACCGTTATTCGGCAGGCTTGCTCGGCGGCATCGGACTCGCGATCCTGTCGCTCGGACTGGTCGCGCTCGCCACGCTCGGCGCGCATCCGGACGCGTTCGACATCGCGTGGCGCATGGCCGTCTGCGGCCTCGGCTTCGGGCTGTTCCAGTCGCCCAACAATCGCCAGATCATCTCCGCGGCGCCGCGTCATCGCAGCGGCGGCGCGAGCGGCATGCTCGGCACCGCCCGCCTCACCGGCCAGACCCTCGGCGCGGCGCTCGTCGCGCTGTGCTTCGGCATTGCTTCCAAAAACGGCCCCACGCTCGCGCTCGGCCTCGGCGCGGCATTCGCCGCCGTGGCCGCCGTCGTCAGCCTGCTGCGGCTAACCAGCGGACAGCGCGTCGAGACCGCCTGAGGGACGCGCCCGCACGTCTCGTCTCCCGCCCTTTGGGCACACCCCTTGCTGAACTTCGGGCATGGATTCCGCACACGCGGATCACCCGGAAATCGCTAAAAGGAGTGTGTTCATGGCCTCATCGCTCAACGGTTGCAAGGTTGCCATTCTCGCCGTCGACGGCTTCGAGCAGGCAGAGCTCGTCGAGCCGCAACGCGCGCTCAAGGAAGCCGGCGCGCAGGTGCACGTCATCTCGCAGAAGGCTGGCCAAATCCAGGGGTTCAAGCATGTCGACAAGGGCGACAAGTTCGACGTCGATGTCACGCTCGATGCCGCCAACGCCGGCGATTACGACGCTGTGGTATTGCCGGGCGGCGTGGTCAACGGCGACGCCATCCGGCTGGACGCGAAGGCGCAGAGCTTCGTCAAGGAAGCCGACCGCGCGAAGAAGCCGATCGCGGTGATCTGCCACGGCGGCTGGCTGCCGATTTCGGCGGGCATCGTCGCGGGCCGCACGATGACCAGCTGGCCGAGCCTGCAGGACGACGTGCGCAACGCGGGCGGCACGTGGGTCGATCAGGAAGTGCAGGTGGACGGCAATCTCATCACGAGCCGCAAGCCGGACGATCTGCCCGCTTTCAACCGTGCGCTGATCGATGCGCTCGGCAAGTCGCGCGCGGCCTGAGGCGGACGCCTCGTCACGAAGTCATGGCGATGTCGAATCCATTCAGCCGTTACGACCGCATGCATGCGCAAGGGCGCGGCCTTTGCCTTCCGGCAAGCGCCGCGGAAAATCCCCGCGGCGGTGCTTTCGGCACGGCCTATATTGGAAATGCGGCGTCATGATCCTCGCTCACGACACGCGGCGCGTCGCCCACCCTCGTCCCGCTTATGAGGACTCGACCATGCACATCACTTTCGCAGACGAATCCCCTGTTTATGACGGCGACGATCTCGCTATCCACTTCGCTGCACTCGTCGATGGCGAGCCGGTCATCTGTTCGATCTCCGCCGAGGCGCTCGAAGACCACTTCGGCGCGCCCTCACCGCGCGAAGACGATTTACGCGCCGCTTTCGCAAACGGTGAGGCTCGCATCCGCGCGGTCTGCGCCGAAGCGCTAGATGACAACGGCGGCCAGCCCGTCGTGCTGAGAAGCGGGCTGTTCCGCGTCGCGGGCCTGGAACCGGAATGATCCGGACCGGCATGCCGCGCGTCGAACCCATTCACCCAGTCGATAAGGAGGGAACATGTCCCTGATCATTGCGGGCCGATTTCAAACTTTCCCCGCGGCCGAGGCGGCGGCGCAGCGCCTCTTCCAGAACGGTTTCGTCGAAGAGGACGTGACGCTGTTCTTCGTCAATCCGAGCGGGCAACACGCGCGTCATCCGATCGGCGGCGACGTCGGCACCGATGCCGGTGCGAGCGCCGCGCCCAAGGGCGCCGGCAAGGGCGTGACGATCGGCGCGGTGGCGGGCGCGGTGGTCGGCGCGGCGATCTTCGCCGTGTTCCATGCGCCGCTGCTGGTGTCCGTGATCGCGGCGGGCGTGGGCGCCTATGTGGGGTCGCTGGTCGGCGCGATGTCGCATACGCGCAAGCCGAAGGGTCCCGCGCACGCGGAGGAGCCGATGCGTCATGCCGGCGTGGTGGTCGCCGTGCATGTTTCTCCCGAAACCCAGGGCCAGGCCGCCGATATGCTGCGCGCGGCCGGCGGCATGGATATCGAACGGGCGTCGGGACGCTGGAAGCAAGGCCGCTGGAGCGATTTCGACCCGCTGAAGCCTCCGCATCCGGTGGGCGAATTCGCGGAGACGCGTGCCTGAGGCAGCGCCCTGCTTCTCATGCAGAAACGCCCGCGAACGCGGGCGTTTCTGTGTTTGCGTTATCGCTGCTCGTCAAACCCAGAGTCCGACCGGATGTGTAGGACGCACATGCGCGCGGATGCTGCAATCGGCGGCCTGCATGCGTGGTGCGTCCGTCTCCGTCTGCGCCGACGAAGGTTCGCAGATCGGCGCGGCCTGCGACGGTTGAACGTGTGCCGCAGTCTCTTGAGCGGCGTTGACGTGCTGTCGCACTTGCACGGTGACCGCCGAGGCGACGATAGCCACGAGTACGAGCGACTCGCGCTTCGCGAGCCGATGCAAAAAATTCATATTGTTTTCTCCGATTGCCGTCGTGCGCGACTCTCCGATGGGAGTCGCGCTTGTTGTGGCTCGGAGTCAGCAAGGTGTGTGCCGACTTTCCTCCGGACGGCACGCCTTGCGGGCACGCCGCATGCGCTATGTATCGGCGAGCCGCATCTCGCAGGAAGGCCGCGGCGCAGCAAGGTCTCAATTCAATAACGGAGGACTCTCATGAGCACGAACGTCGTATCGGTACTCAACGATCTGGTCGAAACTTCGAAGGATGGTGAGAAGGGCTTCCTCAAGGCTGCCGAGGACACGCGCGATCCCAGTCTCAAGCTGCTGTTCCAGAATCGCGCGCAGAAATGCGCCGAAGGCGCGCGCGAACTGCAGGACGTGGTCCAGCGGCTCGGCGGCACGCCGGAAACCGGCGGCTCCGTGGCCGGCGCGTTGCACCGTGGATGGGTGGATGTGAAGTCGGCCGTAAGCGGCCACAGCGACCATGCAATCCTCGCCGAATGCGAGCGTGGAGAAGATGCCGCAAAGAAGAATTATCGCGAGGCGCTGGACAAGGATCTGCCTGCCGATGTCCGCGCGATCGTTGAGCGTCAGTATCAAGGCGTGCTGGAGAATCATGACCGCATTCGCGACTTGCGCGATCAGTATGCGGCTGCGAAGTCCTGATGAGTATTCAGGTTCGCTGATGAAAAACGGCCGCTTGCGCGGCCGTTTTTCTTCGCGATCAGGGAAACGCAGCTTACTGCGGCTGACCCTTGTCGTTGGTGCCCAGCGACGACGCCGCTGCGGCTGCCGAAGCGCCCTTCAGCTTGTGCGCCTTGTCCTGCTGATGCAGATAGGTGCCCTTCGACTTCTTCGCGTGCGAGCCGGTTGCCGCCGCATCCGAAGCAGCCTGCGCGAAGGCGCCCGTGGAGAACGCCAGTGCCAGCGCGCCGATCAATGCCATCTTTTTCGTCTTCATGAAGAGCTCCTTTTGTCGGAGTATCGGACCGGCGCTGTTCTGCACGCTCGTCAACCGCCTGTGTAAGTAACGTCCTGAACGGCCGTACTTCGTTTTTAGATTTCGAAGTGCTGCGAGGTAATGCGCACTGCTGAAGCGGAATCATGTTGCGACTGCGGCGCCGGACCCGTTGCGACACGAATCACGACGCCCTCATGCGAGAACCCGCGCCCGATCCGGCCGTCCGCCTTCCGGCGAACCATCGGACCCTGCGCGGGTTCCTTGCTGCTGGCACTCAACCGCGGCCCGCCGTGGCGAAGCCGGGCATACGCACTATGCCATTACTTGGCCGCAATTTTAAGATGGTTCTTCACCGATGCAACACCGGACACGTTCGAGACGACTTCCTCGGCAGCGGTCTTGTCTTCCGCCGACGGCACCGTACCCGTCAGCGACACCACGCCCGAACGGGTCTTCACATGGATGTGCGTCGACTTGACGTTCTTGGCGCCGAGCAGTTCGGCCTTGACTTTGGTCGTGACCGCGCTGTCATCGACCTTCTGGCCCATCGTCGTGCCGGAACCGGTGGTGGACGATGCCGGCGTCACGGTTGCGTTCTGGGCGCTGGCGTTCAGCGCGAACACCACACAAGCGATACCACCGGCAGCCTTCAGGATTTGAGTCGTCTTCATGGCAATACTCCCATTTTGTCGATTTTGGTCTGGCGCACCGACTCGCTGCTTATGGCGAGGGGCCGCGCTCTTGGATTTACGTCGCGCCGTAGCACGCGAAACGTGACATCCCTCTCGCAACTTGCGTGCCGAAGCCTTGTTTCCAAGGTCCGAAAATCGTCTCGCGACACGTGATCCTTATGAAGAATCAAAGGCTTGTTGCGGCTGCGAAAGCCTCTCCCGGCGCTTCCGGCGGTCATGCCGGCGAGGCCGTGCGAATCGGCGAAACGCGCGGCGCTTTTGTCTGAGTGCGTGTAAAAAAGTGCGTGAATGTGGCCTCGGCCACGCATCGAATAATCGATGCCGGCGCAAAAAAGCCAGTAGCGGCACGAGCTTAACGATTCCTGGCACGGCCTGTGCTTTATAGAGTCACACATCAGCCCGTCACGTTTAGAACAATCGAGGATCAGCACGCAATGCCGCCCATACTCGAACTCCGCGCGAAGCAAAGTCTCGCGCTTACACCGCGTCTCCAGCAGTCCGTTCGCCTTTTGCAGTTGTCGTCGCTCGAGTTCCAGCAGGAACTGCGCAACGCGCTCGACACCAACCCGTTTCTCGAGTACGACGAAACGCAGACCGAAGACAATGCGCTCGGCGCCGACAACGGCAGCTCGATGAGCGATTCGACGCTCTCCCCCACCACCGACAGCGCAAGCGAAGTACCCAGCAGCACCGAGTCGTCGAGCGAAGGCGAATCCAGCATGGATTCGGGCAGCCGCGACGACTCGATGAACGAATTTTCCTCGGACCCGTTTGGACGCAGCGCGTCGCGCAACAACGGCGACGGCGAAGGCTCCGACCCCGCCGACTGGGTCCGCATCGAACCGTCGCTGCACGAAACCCTGCACGATTCGCTCCGGCTGTATCAGCTGAACGAGCGCGACCGCGCCATTGCCCAGCTCATCATCGAAGCCCTGGATGACGACGGTTATCTGCGCCAGGAACTGAGCGATCTCGCCAATGTGGTCGAGATCGAACCGGCGCTCGGCGAAGACGAACTCACGATCGCCCTCAAGCTGGTGCAGTCGCTCGACAAGCCTGGCGTGGGTGCACGCAATCTGTCCGAATGCCTGACCCTGCAGCTCGAAGCGCTCGACGAAGAGACGCCGGGCCGCGCGGTGGCGCTCGAGATCGTCGCGCACCACCTCGAACGTCTCGCACGACGCGAGCAAGCCGAGCTGCAAAAGAAGATCGGCTGCAGCGCCGATGAACTCCGCATCGCCTGTGCGCTCGTCCGCCGTCTCGATCCGAAGCCGGGCGAGAACTACGGCCAGAGCGAAGACAACTACGTCGTGCCGGATGTGATCGTGCGTCAGGTCAAGAAGCAGTGGCTCGTGACGATCAACCCCGCCGTGTTGCCGCGCGCGCGCATTCACCGCATGTATGCCGAACTGTTCGCGCAATCGGCCGGCGCCAGCCGTTCGCCGCTCGCGCAGCAGTTGCAGGAAGCACGCTGGCTGATTCGCAACGCCCAGCAACGCTTCACGACCATCCAGCGCGTGGCGGAATGCATCGTGTCGCATCAGAAGGCATTCTTCGACTATGGCGAAATCGCGCTGAAGCCGCTGGTGCTGCGCGATGTCGCCGATGAACTCGGCCTGCACGAGTCGACCATCTCGCGCGCCACGGGCAACAAGTACATGTCCACGCCGCGCGGCATTTTCGAGTTCAAGCACTTCTTCCCGCGCGAGCTGTCGACGGAAAGCGGCGGCACCTGCTCGGCCGCGGCCGTGCGCGCATTGCTGAAGGAAATGATCTCGCAGGAGAACACGCGCGATCCGCTGTCCGATGTCAGTCTCGCGAAGATGCTGGCAGACCAGGGCGTGATCGTGGCGCGCCGCACGGTGGCGAAGTATCGACATCTGATGAAGGTGCCGCCCGCCGAACTTCGCCGCCAGGCGTGATGTGCTTCGTCCGCGCATATAAGCAACGCGCGCGGACGCACTGATTGTCACGCTCCCAAGCGCTCGGCGACGACCCGGTCAAGCGAGGCGCCTGAGCGACAGGGAGCGTAGCCGACAGGCCGTCCGTTCGCGGACGGCCTTTTTTTGTCATCGCACGGTGGTTCAGCGCCGGTCGTTCAGCGCCAGCCGGAAGCCCGGTGCGTGCGCTTGCGCGCCGCCGTGGCCGCGAGTTCGGCGCCCAGCAGGAACACCGCCGCCGAGTAATACAGCCACATCAGGATGATCGCCAGCGACCCGGCCGCGCCGAACATGTTCGCCGTGCCGGCATGCGCGAGATAGAACGCGAACAGCCGCTTGCCGCCCTCGAACAGCAGGGCCGCTGCGGCCGCGCCCAGTGCGGCGTCACGCCAGAGCATGCGGGTCGTCGGCAGGAATTTCAGCAGCACGGTGAAGGCTAGCATCAGCACGGACAGCGAGATCGCCCGCTGGCTGAGCCCCGACAGCACGATGAATGGACTGCCGTCGCCCAGCACCCAATGCCCGAGAATCTCGACGAGCGCATCCAGCACCAGCAGCGCCGCGACGAGCAGCCCCGCGCCGATCACGAGCCCGAAGGACATCAGCCGCACGCGCAGCAGCGAGACGATGCTCTCGCGCGCGCTGACCGCAGGCGTCGGCCAGATGACGTTCAGCGCGCTGTGCAAGGTCGAAAAGGTCGCCGACGCCCCGACCAGCACGCCCGCGAGCGACAGCAGTGCCGTGCTGCGTGCGATATCCGCATGCCACGCGTTCGCGACGATCGCCTCCAGCGCGTGCGCCGCGTCGGCGCCGACCACACCGCTGATTTCATCGAACAGACGTCCCTGCACGGCCTCGGCGCCGAAGAAGACGCTCGCGACCGCGATCACGATGACCAATGTCGGCGCGATCGAGAACGCCGCGAAGAAGGCGATCGACGCGGAGAACATCAGGCAGTGGTCCTGAACCCATTGCGAGACCGGGTCGACCAGCCATGACAGCCAGCCGACCCGCGACGTGCGGCCGGCGGCGACGGTGGGAGCTTGCGGAGTGGTCGGGCGAAGATTCTGGTCCATCGACAGGGAAGCGGAGCGCGGCGAAAGGTGCCAGCGCTGATGTTAGCCCGGCCGGACGATGCGCACAGCGGGGGCGCAAATGAAAAGCGGCACGTTCCGGGTGGAACATGCCGCTTGCCCTCATGCACGCCTGAATGCAGTCAGGGGCGTTCCGCGTCCGGATCGGCTTCGTCCTCGGCGATGCCGCGCGTCTCGTCTTCCACTTCGTCAGGCAGGATGTCGCCGTCCGGCGTCAGATGATTGTCGCCATCCGCGGACGCCGCTTCACCGGTGCCATAGCGGTCGGTGTCGCTGTTCAACTCGGCTTCGGACTGGCCGAGCGCGTGGGCATCGAGTTCGTCTTCGATCTCGCCCGGATAGCGCTTCTCGCCCTGCACGTCCGAGCCGCTGTCCGATGAATCGCTGGGACCGAGCGCACCCGTGCCGTGTCCCTTGCCGTATTCCGCGCCGTCGTCTTCCGGCGGGTTCAATGTGCTTCCACTCATCGTGACCTCCATGGTCGGTTCCTGTTCGTGTTCCATGGAGATCCGCAAAAGCCGTTCCGCGCGTCCATGAAAAAACCCCGCGCTTCTTGCGAAACACGGGGTTGCGTGCGACACGGTTGCAGCAAGGCTCCAGGCTTCAGGCCTTCGCCGCCGCCGAAGGCTTTGCGGCGGAGCCGGCAGCGGACGTCGCATTCTGCTTGACCGTCTTGACGGTCTTCTCCGTCACGGAGGCCGCGTTGGCCACGCTGCGCAGGTCCGACAGGAACGAGTCGCGCCAGACCGACAGGTTGTTCTCCCGCAGCGGCGCCATCATGTCGGCGTGGCGCGCCTGACGTTCGGCGAGCGGCATCGACAGAGCACGCTCCAGCGCTTCCGACATCTGCGACAGATCGAACGGATTGACGACCAGCGCGCCCGGCAACTGATCCGCCGCGCCCGCGAACTGCGACAGCACCAGCGCGCCCGGATCCGCCGGATCCTGCGACGCGACATATTCCTTCGCGACCAGGTTCATGCCGTCGCGCAACGGCGTCACATAGCCGACCTGGGAGAGGCGGAACAACGCCATCAGCAGATTGCGTTCGTACTTGCGGTTCAGGTACTGGATGGGCGTCCAGTCGAGTTGCGCAAAGCGACCGTTGATGCGGCCCGCCTCGCCTTCCAGGTTCTGGCGAATGCGCTGATAGGTCTGCACGTCGGAGCGGGTCGGCGGCGCGATCTGCACCAGCGACACGCGGCCATGCCAGCCCGGCGCGTTCAGCAGCAGGCGCTCGAAGGCCTGGAAGCGTTCCACCAGACCCTTCGAATAATCGAGCCGGTCCACGCTCATGATGAGCTTGCGGCCGCGCATGCTGTCGCGCAGGCTGTTCACCTGCTTGCGGTTGGCGAATTGCTCGGCGGACTTGGCGATTGCATCCGGATAGATGCCGATCGGATAGGCGCCGACCTTCATCATCCGTCCGTACGCCTGCAGCATGCCGTCGTCGCTGTAGTGACCGCGCCCGGTGCGCTCGATGTAATCGATGAACGACTGCTTGTCGTTGTCGGTCTGGAAACCGACGACGTCGTACTGGCACATTGCCGCCATCAGTTCCTCGTGCGGCGGAATGGTGCGCATCACTTCCGGCACCGGAAACGGAATGTGCAGGAAAAAGCCGATCGGATTGGCCACGCCCAGCTTGCGCAGTTCCTGCGCGAATGGAAGCATGTGGTAGTCATGCACCCAGATGATGTCGTCGGGCTTCAGCATCGTCTTCAGCTTGGACGCGAGGCTCGCATTGACGCGCATGTAGCCGGCAAATTCCTCGCGGTCGAAGCGCGACAGGTCATTGCGATAGTGGAACGTCGGCCACAGCGTGGCGTTCGAGAAGCCACGGTAGTACTGGTCATAGTCACGGCGCGTGAGCCCGACGGTCGCGTAGGTCACCTTGCCGCCCTTCTCGACCACCGGCGCCGCCGCTTCTCCGACGATCTCGCCACTCCAGCCGAACCACACGCCCCCTGTCTCCTTGAGCGCATCCAGCACGCCGATAGCGAGGCCGCCCGCGCTGGGCTTGCCTTCCTGAATCGGGGCGACGCGATTCGATACCACGATCAATCTGCTCATTACAGCTTCACCTCTCAGTTGTCGTTGCATGCTCGAATTGGCGATCGATAAAGGTGCAAAAACTGTGCCTTTTTGTTGCTAATGGTGAATAAATATTTGTACGCAGATGTTACGGACGAACAAAAACACGCGGCGACGGCGCGCCGCGTAGAAATTTTTGTTCGTGGAACGCGCGGGCCGGCTCGCCTGGGATCACGAATCCTGCTCGGATCCGAGGTCGCGTTGATAGTCTATTCCCTCGCGCCGGACGCCACCCTGATTGTGCTCGCCATCGGGCGGAACGCCAGGCGCGGCGCGGTTCTGGCTGGCGGGATCGTGCTCGGTTGCGGACGCCGGGCCGGCTTGCGTGCCGGCTGCCTTGGCGGCTTCGGCGCGCGCTTCGCGCTTGGATGAATGACGCGCGGAGCGTCGAAGTGCGGGATGCCTCATGATGCCTCCAGAGTAGAAGGCCGTCGCGATAGGACCTCGGCGGCGTCGGACCGATGCGCCCTTGGAGGAGCGCAGCTTCAGAAAAAACGACCGGCGAAACAGCGGATCGCCGGCCATTATTGCGTCTTTGCTTGTAATCCCTACGTACGGGATGGAAACTTATTCAAACCGTGCACGAAGTCTGGGCATGGTCCAACGTCGGCGGTCCTGCGAACTGTCCGACCGCCTTTCAACCTCTCAATACACGTGCGGCGTTTCATTCGGCCCGGGCGGCGGGTCGCCGATCGGCTGCGACGGCGGCTCGGGCGGCTCGCGCGTCGGATCCGGATTGGTGTCGGGCGGCATCGGAGTCGGGGGCGGCTGATCGGGCGGCGTCACCGGCGGATCCGGCGGCTGCGGCGTCTGCGCCTCGATACCCGCAGCGTGGAAGACGTGAGTTGCATCGCTCTGTGACATGACGGGCTCCTTGCGGTCTTGTGATCGTACTTTCCCTATCCAGGCGCCGACGCCACTGCGCAGCGCGCGGATGTCAATCAGAAGACAGCAAGGGCCATGCCCTTCGAGATCCTGCTTTCACGCACTCCAGTGACTCATTATCGGCGTAGAAAAGGCGCCTGCCAATGAAAAACGCCTGCGCTTTTAACAGCAGCAGGCGTCTGATTCGTCTAAAGATAGCCGACGTTCAAGGATTTTCGCTATCTGGCTCGCCGGTTTCGCCGCCCTCGCCGACCGTGGCCTTGCTGGCATCCTCGCCGTACTCGACCAGCCGGTTATAGAGCGTCTTGAGGCTGATGCCGAGGATTTCCGCGGCCCGCGTCTTCACGCCGCCGCACTGCTCGAGCGTGGCGAGAATCAGCTGCCGGTCCGCTTGCGCCAGCGACGTGCCGAACGGAATGGTGACCGACGTCCCCGCCGAGGGCTTCGACAGCGAAATCTGCAGCGGCACGGTGGCGGTGCTGTCGGAATCCGACGAGGACATGATGTACGCGCGCTGCACGTAGTTCTTCAGTTCGCGCACGTTGCCTGGCCAGTTGTACGAGGCCAGCATCTCGCGCACGGCAACCGGGAAATCCTTCTTCGTGCTGTAGCGGTTGTTGAGCTCGTCGAGGAACGCCTGTCCGAGCAACTCGACGTCCTTGCCACGCTCGCGCAACGGCGGCAGGTTGATCGGGAACACGTTGAGCCGGTGATAGAGGTCGAGGCGCAGCTTGCCCTCGAGCACCGCCTGTTCCGGATCGCGGTTGGTCGCGGCGATCAGGCGCACGTCCGTCTCGATTTCCTTGGTCGTGCCCACGCGCATGAACATGCCGGTTTCGAGCACGCGCAGCAGTTTCACCTGGAGTTCGATCGGCATTTCGGTGATTTCGTCGAGGAACAGCGTTCCGCCGTTCGCGCGCTCGAAATAGCCCTTGTGCTGACGATCCGCGCCCGTGAACGAGCCGCGTTCGTGGCCGAACATCTCCGATTCGATCAGGTTCGGCGAGATCGCGCCGCAATTTACGGCGATGAACGCATGCTTGCGCCGCAGCGAAAGCTCGTGCAGCGTCTGCGCGGCCACTTCCTTGCCCGTGCCCGATTCGCCGATCAGCAGCACCGAAGCGGCCGTCGGCGCGACGCGGCCGATCTGGTCGTACACGGTCTGCATCGCGGGGGAATTGCCGAGCATCAGGCCGAAGCGGCCCATGCGGCGCAGTTCGCCGCGCAGCGTGCCGATTTCCGCCTTGAGGTCACCGGCACGCGGCAGGCGCGCGAGGATTGCCTTCACGCGCTGCATGTTGATCGGCTTGACGAGGTAGTCAGCGGCGCCCATCTTCAGCGCGCTGACGGCGGACTCGACCGTGGCATGCCCGGTGATCACGATCACCTCGACACCCGAGCGCGGGTCCAGATCTTCGAAGAGATCGACGCCGGTGCCGTCGGGCAGCTTCAAATCCGTGAAGACGACGTCCGGCGTCTGACGCACGAGCTGGATGCGCGCCTCGCGCAAATCGCTGGCAACGGCCGTTGTCAGTCCGTCTTCGCCGATGATCGCGGCTAGCGCCTCGCGGGTACTGGGATCGTCATCGACAATCAATACGTGTGGCATTGCGTCTCGAATGTTTCCAAAGCGTTTTCAGGTCACACGCCTCGATGCGGCGTGGTCTTCTCCGTGCGGGCAAGGCCGCGCGGGCCGGTGCGGTGAGCCAGGGCGCCGAATCTGCGAGCGATTCGCGCACCGTGTGATTCCGCAAAAATAGAATAATTTCCGATATTCAGCACGCTTGGAATCAACTCATCGTAAGTTTTTCCATATACGCAACTTATGAAAGAGTTTCACTGATTATAAGCGTTTATCAAGTCAAAAACGCACGCTGACCAGACGTGCGTTTCATCGACTGAGGCGGCTGCGCGTTCCGCGCCGGCGAACCCGCCGGGCGCGGCGGGCTTTGTCCGCGCGGGCTCAGCTGCGCGGGAAATGCCACGCGTCAGCGGTGCCGCCGACGACACCGTGGCCATTCACCGCACCGCCCGAAGCCGGCGTCAGCACCTTGCCGCCTTCATCTTCCCAGCGGCTGACGTCGCGCGCGGTGCGCCGGCCGGCGTCTTGCGATTGCACCCATTTCCATGCGAGCACGCTGCCCACTGCGAACAACGCGCCGAAGATTCCGATCGAAGGACGTGCCATGAGTGTTCTCTCCCAGTGTCATCAAAAATCGCCGAATCGTCGACGGTTTCCCGTGTCCGGCATTCGACGCAAGCTGTTAGCGCGAGACCAGCAGCCCTACGAGGAAGCCGACACCGGCGGCGATGCCGAGCGACTGCCAGGGATTGTCCTTCACATATTTCTCCGTGCAGTCCACGCCTGCGCGATAGCGCGTCTGTGCGCTCGCCTGCGCGTCCTCGAGGGCGCTGCGGGCCGAATCGACATGCTCGCGCAGGCGTGAACGCAGCGCATCCACGCCTTCTCCCGGCAGCGTCGCCGAGAGGCGCAACAACTCTTCCGAGTCGTTGAGCAGCACCTTGATGTCTTCGATGATCTTTTGCTTGCCCAACGCAAGCTGGACAGTCGTCTGACTCATGGAATGAAGTCCTCGCCCAAGTGGGGTGGTGCACGCATCGCCGTTGCTGCGGGCGGGCGTGCTTGTGTTTATCGATGCCGCGTTCAATGGGTTTCGGCGAGCCGCTGACCGGCGCCGCGGGCGCGCAGGCTCCGCACCAGGCCGCTCGCCACCAGCGCGCCGCCCATCGTGCCGAACACGAAGCTCGTCACGTTTGCCGCGCGCGCCAGCGCCGGCGTTCCTGCCGCATACCCTAACACCGCGCACATGAGCGCGGTCACCAGCGCAACCGCGGCCCAGTGATAGATGTCGATCGGTTCGCTTGCCGCGAGTTCCGGCCGGCTGCCGCGCGTGCCGCGCATCTTCGCGGGCCGGACGGGCTCGTGCACGATGCTGTCGAAATGCTGGATGTTGTCCATGATGCTGTTGCCTCTCTCGCTCATCCTCGTATCTGTGCCGCCGAAACGAGTCGTTGCGGCACTTTCGAATAAGTTCGATAGGGACATTGCAGCTTTCGTGCCAGCAGCGGCTTTCGTCAGAAGCAAAAGGCCGTGCGTGCGAAGACCGCGCCGCCATGAACAGACAACCGACAACAGCGGGTAACAATTACGCCGTGGCTTTGTAAATTCGCGATGCGTCCGGCGAACCTTGCCGGAATTGAGCGTCCGCGCTCCGGGCCTTCAGACAAAACACCGCATCGGCCCGAGCGCGCATTGCCGCAATGTCGTCGCGAATGGTTAAATAGCGTTTATGAGACAGGAACGTCCGCCTTCAGGCGGCCTTGGAGCAATCCAGGCCGCCTCGCCGCACAGACGCTCCTCGACCGACGCACGGCCAGCATCGACGCCCGCACAGCGCGGGGACGTATCTGGCAACGGGCGTCGCGCGTCGCCTTCCGACGCGCGCGGCATTCCACTCCCGCGTTGCTCGCGCGCCGGCCGCTACCGGATTCAGCGCAGGCGCGCCGCCGGACGCCGCCCGGACAACCCTATTCGCAAGCACTCAGGACACATCAGGACACATGGCGTCAACCGATCTCGATCAGCCGCCCCTTGCAGTCGGCGATACACCAGCGCAAAAGAAGCGCAGCGCGGGAGAAGTGCCCGGCCTGAAGTCCTATGGACTGATGTTCGGCTCGTCGCCCGTGATGCAGGAGCTGTATGCGCAGATCGAGCGCGTCGCCGCCACCGACGCGACCGCGCTCATCATCGGCGAGTCGGGCACCGGCAAGGAGCTCGTCGCGCGAACCATCCACGACCACAGCGCCCGCAAGGACGCTCCGTTCATCGCCGTGAACTGCGGCGCGATTCCCGACAATCTCATCGAAGCCGAGCTGTTCGGTCACGAGAAAGGCAGCTTCACCGGCGCGGTTCAGGGACGCATCGGCTACTTCGAGCACGCCAACGGCGGCACGCTGTTCCTCGACGAAGTCACCGAAATGTCGCCCGTGCGCCAGGTCAAGCTGTTGCGTGCGCTCGAAACCGGCACGTTCTTTCGCGTCGGCGGCAACGACCTGATCACGTCCGACGTACGCGTGATCGCCGCGACCAACCGTGATCCCGTCGCGGCCGTCAAGGAAAACGGCTTGCGTGAAGACTTGATGTACCGCCTCGCCGTGTTTCCGCTGCGCGCGCCGCCGCTGCGCGAACGCGACGCCGACCGCGAACTGCTCGCCCAGCATTTCCTGTCCGAAATGAACGCCCAGGAAGGCACCAGCAAGGCCTTCAGCAAGCGCGCGCTCGATGTCCTGCGCACCTATTCCTGGCCCGGCAACGTGCGGGAACTGAAGAACACGGTATATCGCGCGTTCATCCTCGCCGAGAAGACGGTGGAAATCGCGCATCCGCATCTCGCGTCGCGGGTGAAGAAGCCAGTGACGCAGGGCGATGCGATGAACGTCTGGGTTGGAACGCCGCTCGCCGACGCGCAGAAACAGATCATCCTCGGCACGCTCAAGCATTGCGGCGGCGACAAGCGGCGCGCGGCGAAGGCGCTCGGGGTAAGCCTGAAGACCCTGTACAACCGGCTCGGCGCCTACGAGAACGAAGACTCCGATTCGGTCGAGTCGGCCTCGAAGCACGACAGCTGAGGCGCGCCCGGCCTCCTTGCCGGGATGCAATCGACACGAAGCGAACGCCCTCCGGCGTTCGCTTTTTTTTGCCCGCACGCAGGACGCCTCGCGGACCGCGTTCCGTTCGTTTGCATTTGCTTGCAATTTTCACAGCCCGGTAATTAGAGGCTTGCTTCAGAATGCGCAAAGCTCGTGAAACGTTAGCGTCGCGCTTTTCACGAGAGCCGCCCCGCTCTGCCGGATCTCGCTCCGGCGGCGAAAGTTCAAGCAGATTCGAGCACCCGGTCAGCCTTGCCGGACATCGGAAAACGAAGGGAAGCAACATGCAAATCAGGGTAGACCGGCGTAGCCGGCACGTCGGCGCGCTGGCCGCGCTCATCACGGGGGTCATGGCCTGCGCGAGCCTGACGGGATGCAACTCCCTCTACAGCGAAGGCGCGACGGCCGGCGCCGGTATCGGCGGCGCGGCCATCGCCAGCAGCGTCACCAACAATGCGGCCGTGGCCACCGGCATCGGCCTGGGCGCGGTCGCCGCGGCCAGGACCGGCGTGCAGTACAGCCAGCGCGTGGTGCACACGAACACCCAGGATCAGATCGCCTCGGCGGCCGGTCCGCTCGATGTCGGCGCGGTGGCGCCGTGGAAGATCGTGCATTCGGTGCCGATCGAGGACGACGAAAAAGGCCGCGTCACCGTGAGCCGCATCATCAGCATCGGCGCGCTCGAGTGCAAGGAAGTGGTGTTCTCCGTCGATCGCGACGCCACGCAGGACCGTCCCGCTGACAGCGCCTTTTACGTCGCCTCGGTCTGCCGCGACGGCAACAAGTGGAAATGGGCCTCCGCCGAACCGGCGACGCCGCGCTGGGGCTCGCTGCAATGACGCTTCAGATCAGCTTGCGCGTCGGCCTGGTCGCCGCCGGCGCCGCGGCCTGCCTGAGCCTGAACGGCTGTGCGTCGATCGGCGCGGCCACCGGCGCCGCAGCCGGCATTGCGACGGGCGCCTTCACGACCAATCCGGCGATTGGCTTCGGCGTGGGCGTCGCGGTGCAGAGCGCCACCGACGAGCTCGTCAAGCGCACGATGAAGTCGCTGCATCAGGATCAGCAGGTCATGATCGCGGTGACCGCGGGCACGGCGTCGGTCGGCGAGACGCGGCCGTGGAAGGTCAAGCACACGCTGCCGGTCGAGAACGGCCACGGCGAAGTGCGCGTGCTGCGCGAATTCGGCAGTGCACTCGCGACCTGCAAGGAGTTCGCCTTCTCGGTCGTCGACGGCGACGATGCCAAGGCGCCTGCCGAATGGTTTGTCGCTACCGCCTGCCAGCAGTCGAGCGGCTGGAAGTGGGCGTCGGCGGAACCGGCGGTGGAACGCTGGGGCAACCTGCAATAAGGCCTTTTCATGCAAAAGCGCGGCCGCCGTCACCGGCGCGCCGCGCTTTTTTTTGAGCCGCGCGCAACGCGCGGCAAGACGTTCAGGCCTCCACGTCTTCCAGGCTCAGCATCTCGGTCTGGTCGTTGTACGAGAAGATCTCGCCGTAACGTCCCCAGTCGATCACCGCATCGAGCGATTCCTGCGCGGCCTTGTCGGAGAGGAAATCCTCCAGTTCCTGCTCGAAGCGCACGCGCGGCGCCCGGTGCCCCGGCCGCTCGTTCAGCACCTTCTTGATCCGCGCCGCCAGCGGCACGTGCCGCAGCAGATGCTCGGCGAACATCATCTTGCGCTCCTGCGTGCCGAATTCCGCGAACACGCGCGCCTGCGGCGTCAGGAAAATATCGCCTTCGCGGACGTCGGCGAAACCCAGATGCTGCAGCACTTCCGCGACCGGGAACAGGTCATCCACTTCCAAGTGCAGCGTGCGCGCGATCTCCGGCATGTCCGCGCGGCCGTGATACGGCGCGGCCGCGAGCGTTTCGATGAGACCCGCCATCAGGTTGGTCGACACCGAGGGCAGCCAGGTGCCCAGCTCCAGCCCCTTCTTCTTCGCCTCGTCCATCGGCCGCGCGGTCATCTTCGCGTAGATGTCGTCGACGAGCCGCCGGAACGCCGGATCCAGCCGGTTGCGCGGATGCTTGAACGGCACCTTGATCTCGGCCATCACGCGCCCCGGATTCGAGGACAGCACCAGGATCCGGTCGCACATGAACACCGCTTCCTCGATGTTGTGCGTGACGATCAGCACCGACTTGATCGGCATGCGGCCCTGCGTCCACAGGTCCAGCAGGTCGGTACGCAGGTTCTCGGCGGTCAGCACGTCGAGCGCGGAGAACGGCTCGTCCATCAGCAGCAAGGTCGGGTCGACGACCAGCGCCCGCGCGAAGCCCACGCGCTGCCGCATGCCGCCCGACAGCTCGCGCGGATAGGCGTTCTCGAAGCCGTCGAGACCGATCAGATCGATCGCGGCCAGAGCGCGCTCGCGCCGCTCGCGCGCGCCGACGCCCTGCGCCTCCAGCCCGGCTTCCACGTTCTGCAGCACGGTCAGCCACGGAAACAGCGCGAAGGTCTGGAACACCATCGCGACGCCCTTCGCCGGACCGCGCAACGGCTCGTTCAGATAGGTGACTTCACCGGCGGTCGGCTCGATCAGCCCGGCGATGATGCGCAACAGCGTGGACTTGCCGGAGCCCGAGCGCCCGAGCAGCCCGACGATCTCGCCCTCGCGGAGCGCGAGGTTCGCATCGTCGAGCACCAGCAGCTCGCCCTGGGTCTTGTTGAAGCCGCGGCTGACGTTCTGCACGCGCATGATTTCTTCGCCGAGCCGCGGCGGCGTACCTTGCGGGCGCTGGAAGCCCGGTGCAGCGGACGTCTGCGGGTTTTTTGGGTTCTGCATCGGAACTCGTCCTTAATCCAGCCGGAGCCGTGCTTCGGCGTAGGCGTATAGCGGGCGCCACAACAGGCGGTTGAACAGCGTGACGAACAGCGACATCACGGCGATGCCGAGAATGATCTTCGGGTAGTCGCCGGCGGCGGTGGTCTGCGCGATATAGGCGCCCAGGCCGTGCGCGACGACCTCGGTCTTGCCCCACGACACCGCTTCCGCGACGATGCTCGCGTTCCACGCGCCGCCCGACGCGGTGATGGCGCCGGTGATGTAGTACGGGAAGATGCCCGGCAGCATGCACTTCTTCCACCACTGCCAGCCGCGAATCTGGAAGTTGGTCGCGGCTTCACGATAGTCGTTCGGATAGGACGACGCCCCCGCGACCACGTTGAAGAGGATATACCACTGCGTGCCGAGCACGATCAGCGGCGACAGCCAGATGTCCGGGTTCAGGTGCCAGCGCACGATCACGACGACGAACACCGGGAACAGCAGGTTGGCCGGGAAGGCGGCGAGGAACTGCGCGAGCGGCTGGACCTTTTCGGCGAGCGCCGGACGCAGGCCGATCAATACGCCGATGGGCACCCAGACCACCGACGCCAGCGCGATCAGCACGACCACACGCAACAGCGTGATGAAGCCGAGCACGAACACGTGGCCCACTTCGCCCCAGGTGACGCCCGTCGATACGAACGACACCACCTTCCACACGACGAACACGGTGATCAGCAGCACCGCCGCGCCCCATGCGATGTCGCCCGTGCGCGTGGACGGCACCTTCGCGCGCAGCGGCAGCCCGACGTTCTCGAGCGCGCCCTGCAGCGACGGCAGCTTGATCGGCACGCGGGCGACCTTGGCAAGAATCCAGCCTGCCGGCACGAGCAGACGGTGAATCAGGCGCGTGCGGCGGATCAGGTCGAGCAGCCAGGAACTGGGCTCGTCGCCGGAACTAGTGTTCTCCATGCGGAACTTGTCGGCCCATGCCACCAGCGGGCGGAACATCAGCTGATCATAGGCAAGGATCACGACCGTCATCGCGAGGATGACCCAGCCGATCGCAGCGAGATTGCGCTCGCCGATGGCCGCCGCCAGATAGGCGCCGATGCCCGGCAGCACGATCGTCCGGTTGCCGACGGTAATCGCCTCCGACGCCACGACGAAGAACCAGCCGCCCGACATCGACATCATCATGTTCCAGATGAGGCCGGGCATCGAGAACGGGACTTCGAGCTTCCAGAAGCGCTGCCAGTTGGTGAGATGGAAGCCGCGCGAGACTTCATCCAGGTCGCGCGGCACCGTGCGCAGCGACTGGTAGAAGCTGAAGGTCATGTTCCACGCCTGGCTTGTGAAGATGGCGAAGATCGCCGCGCATTCGGCGCCGATCACGCGCCCGGGAAACAGCGCGAGAAAGAAGGTGACCGTAAACGAGATGTAGCCCAGCACGGGCACTGACTGGAGAATGTCGAGGATCGGCACCAGCACGATGGACGCGCGCCGGCTCTTGGCCGCAAGCGTGCCGTAGACCAGCGTGAAGATGAGCGAGGCGACCATCGCCAGCAGCATGCGCAGCGTGGTGCGCAGCGCGTATTCGGGAAGATTCGCGGGATCGAGCGAGATGGCCTGCGATTGCAGGGTCGAGATCGGCGCGAGGGTTTCGTGAAAGCCGACAGCGGCCAGCGCGATCAGGCAGATGATCATCGGGAAGGCGACGAAATCCCAGCGGTTGGGCAGGATCCGCCAGGCCGATGCATTCGCCGTGCGCTTCAGATTGAAACCAAATTCCATGCAAGGCCCTCCCCGTAAGGCTGTGATGCGACCGCGCGAGCGCGGGATAGTACTTGAGACGGCCCATCGGGCGTCGGCGGACGGGTGCGAAGTCGCCGGCAGCCCCATGCTCAACGCACGTCGCGGCTAAATGGACGACACAGCCGGACGACACGAACGGACGACACCCACGCCCTGCGCGCTGCCCATCGTTGCAAAGATTGCCCGAGCCGAACCGAGCGACACTACACCAAGCAACATGACACGCACAACCGTAACCACGCCCGCGCCCGCCATTCATGCGATGTTTCTGTTGCTCTTCCGCGCGGCAAGGGCACAATGAAGGGTCGGCGGGCGTTCCGTGAACGCCCCCCGCGTGCTTTTGCTTCCTTTCAGACGGGCTGCAATCCGTCCCGGCCAGGCGCCGCGGCGAGCGGTGCGCCGGACCACGCGGAGAACGGCGAGGTCAAGTGGGCGAACCCCTGCGCGATGCCTGTGTTGGGCGCACGTCGCAGACCGTCACGAGGCGCTTGATAGGCGGCAAAAAACATCGTCCAATCTGGGCTGGTTACAAACAATAAAATGAGCGCCGATGCGATGCGAGACGCCCGATCCGAGCCGGAAGTCCGCCTGTCCCCTGCCCGCCGTCACGGCGTGAGCCTGATTCACGCTGCTGCGAACGAGGCGCCTTGCAAGCCGCGCGCCCGGTTTGCAGGACGCACGTATTCCAGGCTGGCGGATACGCATCGGCCGGGCGACGCGCCTCGCATGCAGGCCGCGTGAACCACCCTTGCGCTCCAGTCCGATGAACAAGCTCATCCTGCACCGTGTGATCGCGACGCTCGGCCTGGCCGTGCTGGCGTTCGCATGCTGGATTGCCGCGGGCTTGCTGTCGGACCGCATGGTACAGCAGGAGATGACGTCGACGGTGCGCACCGAGCGCAACATGGCGGCGTCGATCGTCGACAACATGGCGCAGATCATCGCCAGCGATCTGGCGCTGTCGCGCGCCATTCCTGCGACGCTCGCCCAGATGGACCTGACCCAGCGCGCCCTCGCGGAGTCGCGGAATTATGCCTCGAAGCCGGGCGAGACGGAACTCGAACGGCGCAACAAATGGGCCGCGCGTCCCGGGCTCGAGAAGGTCAATCTCTTCCTGCACGACGCCCAGGGCTTCTCCGGTCTCGATACGATCTGGCTCGTCAACGAACACGGCTACTGCATCGCCTCCAGCAACGCCGGCGACGAAAACAGCTTCATCGGCTTCGACATGAGCGGACGCGGCTATGTCGCGCGGGCGCTGCTCGGCGGCTTCGTCGAGATGTACGGCGTGGGCCGGCTGTCCGGCGAGCCGGGCATCTTCATAGCGGCGCCGTCCTATCAGGACGGCATCCTGGTCGGCGCGGTGATCGCGAAGGTGAGCATCGACCGGTTGCGCCACTGGGTGTCGCGCGCGGGCACCTTCGTCACCGACGAAAACGGCGTCATCGTGATGGCGCACGACGGCCGGCTCGAATACGAAGCCATGCCCCAGGCGCCCATCACCCGCATGACCGCGCGCGAACGAATCGAGCATTACCGGCGCGACGCCTTTCCCGAACTGCGCCTGACACACGTCGGCGAGCAGATGCGCACCTCCGAACACTGGCTCGCGCCCGCGCTCGCACAGACCTTCTATGCCGCCAACGGCAGCAACGTGCCCTCGCTGTATGACGAGCGCACCGGCCTGAACTCCGGGCTCTCGGCGCATATCGTGCATCCGCTGACGAGCTGGCCGGAGATCAGCCGCAATCACAGCCGCGACCGCTTTCTCGTGTTCCTGACGATGCTCGGCGTGGTGACGCTCGCCATCGTGATCGCCACGTCGTACTCGCGCGAACGCCGCCTGCACCGCGCCACACGCGATCTCGCCGAGCAGTTGCAGGCCGCCAATACCCTGCTCTCCGCCGAAGCGCGCCACGACGCACTCACCGGCGCGCTGTCGCGGCGCTACTTCCTCGACACGCTGCGGCACGAAGTGGAACTGGCGCGTTCGGTCGGCACGCCGCTCTCGGTGGCGATCGCGGATCTGGATCACTTCAAGCAGATCAACGACCGCTTCGGCCATGCGTCCGGCGACCGGGCGCTCGAGCATTTCGTCGAGGTCTGCAGGACCCAGCTGCGGCCGAGCGACGCAATCGGACGTCTCGGCGGCGAGGAATTCGGCATCCTGCTGCCCCAGACCGCGCTGGCCGACGCGCAGGCCGTGCTCGAACGGCTGCGCAAGCGCTTCCATCACGAGCATTGCGCGCACTTGCCGGACGACGCGGTGCTGTCGGTGTCCATCGGCATCACCGAACTGGCGCCCGACGACGCCCTCGAATGGATTCTCTCCCGCGCCGACCTGGCGCTCTACGAGGCCAAGTCGCGCGGCCGCGACCGCAGCGAAGTACGGCCCGCCGACGCCGCGCCGCCCGCCCGCCATCCCGAAGACTCGCTCGCGGGCAAGTGAGCCGCGCGCCGCGGTAATCTCCGGTCATGGGCACGGTCATGTGCCCGGCGCGACGCCCGGGCAGCGCGCAGGTATCATCGACATTCGATATCGAATGACGCTGGCCTCAATCGGAGGATTGCATGAAGGGAAATCTGGTGATCGTGTGCCGGGATCAGGACGCGGAAACGTTCGACCACCTGCTCGCCGAATACGGTTCGTATCAGACGCGGCTCTCGTCGACAGCCTGGTTCCTGAAGATCGACCTCGCCCCGGAAGCGATCCAGGACGAGATCCTGTCGCGGCTCGGCAAGTACACGACGCACTACATCTTCGAGGCGTCCACGGTGACCTACAACACGGTGGACAGCGAGGCGGCCTCAGCGCTCGAAACGCTGTTCGACTGAGCGCCGCCGGCGCGACCCTCACGCCGCACCCGCCACTTTCTACAGCACGCGCTCTTCCGGTTGCGAACCCGTGCGGCGCTCGTCGGCCGGCAGGGTCGCGAGGTGGAACGGGAACGTCATCCGGACTTCCAGGCCGCCGCCTTCCGCGGAATTGGCGACTTCACACTCGCCGCCCGCGCGCCGCACCAGCCGCTCGACGATCGCCAGCCCCAGCCCGCTATGACCGCTGCCGCCGCGCGCCGGATCGAGCCGCACGAACGGCCGGCTGGCCTTGATGAGATCGTCGGGCGCAATGCCCTTGCCGTGATCCTTGACCTGCAGAACCCAGCCGCGCGCGGCTCGCTGCGTCCCGATGACGACCGGCGGCGCGCCGTAGGCATGAGCGTTGTCGAGCAGGTTCGACAGCAGCCGGTCGAGCGTGGCCGCCGGCAGCGCGAAGGTCGGACCCGCCTCCAGACTCAGTTGCACCGGCTCGGCGCCCGGCGACACCGCCCGGTACGCCCGCACGATGCGCTCGCACTGCTGGTCCACCGGAACCGGCTCGCTGCCGTCCGGACGGTCGTGCGCGAACACCAGGAACTGGTCGACGATATGCGCCATGGAATCCACGTCGCGCACCACGCCGTCGCGCATCTTCTCATCGTCCATCATCTCGGCGCGCAGACGCAGGCGCGCGAGCGGCGTCTTGAGATCGTGCGCGACGCCCGCCAGCATCACCGCGCGGTCGTTCTCGGCCTGCGACACCTCGCGCACCATCTGGTTGAAGCCGTGCGTCAGCTGGCGCAGTTCACGCGGCCCGCGCTCGGGCACGACCGGCGTCGGCTGGCCCCGGCCGAAACGCTGCACGGCCTGCGCCAGTCCGCGCAGCGGATGCTGCAGCTGCCATGCGCCGAACAAGGCCGCGAGCACCGCCGCCGAGAAAATGATCAGGAGCCACACGACCATGCGGTCGCGCGAGCGCGGCGGCCGCAGCGGCTGCACCGGCACGACGATCCAGCCCGCATCCTTCGCGCCGTGCACCCAGACGCTCGGCGGCCCGCCGGGCTCGTTCAGGCGCACTTCGGTGCCCTCCGGCAGACGGTCTCTCAGATCTTCGATGAAACGCTGCAAAGGCGGCGGCAGGTCTTCGTCGGGCGGCCTCGGCACTTCGGCATTGCCCAGCGGGACCACGCGCACGCGCGGCGGCAGCGGCTGGTCCGGCGTGTTGGTGATGTGCTGGCGCACCGCCTCGACGAGAAACACGGCTTCCTCGACCGCGAAGCGCGTCTGCACGTTGTCGCGCTCGAAGCGGATGATCGCGAACCACGCGACATGCGACAACACCAGCATGCCGATGACGATGACGACCAGCCGTCCGAACAGCGTGTCAATTGCCCGGCGCATTTTGCTCGCCGTCGGGCACGAACACGTAGCCGCGTCCGCGCACCGTCTGGATGAAGCGCGGCGCCGACGGATCGGTTTCGAGAATGCGCCGCAGACGCCACACCTGCACGTCGATGCCGCGGTCGGTGCCGTCGTATTCCGGGCCGTGCAGCAGTTCGAGCAGGCGCTCGCGGGTGAGCGTGCGCATCGGGTTGTTGACGAAGATCTTGAGCAGCGCGTATTCGCTGCCGGACAGCGTGAGCGGCTTGTCGTCCTGCTGCAGCGTGCGCGACTGGAAGTCCAGCCTGAAGCGGCCGAACGAATACGGCTCGCGCTGCTCCGGCGCCGCCGAGGGCACCGTGCGGCGGCGCCGCAGCACCGCCTGCACGCGCGCGAGCAGTTCGCGCGGATTGAACGGCTTGCCGAGGTAATCGTCCGCGCCGAGCTCCAGACCGACGATGCGGTCCACGTCGTCGGCGCGCGCGGTCAGCATGATGACCGGGATGTCGTCGCCGGACGCGCGCAGTGACTTGAGCGCGGTCAGGCCGTCGACGCCCGGCATCATCAGGTCGAGCACGATCAGGTCGGGCCGCTCGCGTTCGATGCGGCGTTCGAGGCCACCGGCGTCATGCAGCACCGATACCTCGATGCCCTGCCGGACCAGATAGTCGCGCAGAAGGTCGCGCAGTTCGGCGTCGTCGTCGACAACAAGTATTTGCGTAGTCATGGCTCGAAGTTTAGCGCGTGAGTCAGGCGGCCATCGATGACAGGCACGCCATAAGGGTTACGGGGTGTTACCACGAAAGCAGGGCGTAAACCTGCGTAACAAGCCTGAACCTTGCCGTAACACGGCCCGCGCCATCAACCCCTACGCTGTGTCTCACCGACAAGGGCAACGCCGCCAACCGCTGACCAACGTGTCATGCAGGCGTTGCTGCCTCGGCTTCAAAACAATCCAGGGAGTATCGAGATGAGCAAGCAATATCGCATTCTGACCGCAGCCGCCGCAGCCATCGCGCTGACGTTCGGCGCCGCGCATGCCGCTACCACTGACGCGCCCCCGCCGCCTCCGGCCGGCCCGGCGATGATGGGTGGCCCCGGCGGCCCCGGCGGTCATGGCGGGCATCACATGCAACAGCGCATGCAGAAGCAGCTGGATGAACTGCATGGCCAGCTGAAGCTGAACGCGGACCAGGAAAAGCTCTGGCAGACGGCGCTCACCACGATGAAGCAGAACCATCAGGCAATGCGTGCGAACTTCAAGCAGATGGGCGAGCAGTTCAAGTCGATGGAAAACCAGCCGATCCTCGACCTGAACGCGATGCACGCCGCGCATCAGAAGGTGGATGAACAGAATGCGCATCTGCGCGAGCAGACCGCCGCCACGTGGCTGAACTTCTACAACGCGCTGAACGACCAGCAGAAGACCACCGTCAGCACGGCGCTCAAGAAGCACTTCGCCCGGATGCACGCGCACGAGCAGCGCATGCATGAGCGCTGGAACAAGAACCGCGAACGCGCGGACGGTGCACGGCCCACGCCGGGCGCGGCAGCCGGCGCATCGGCTCCTGCGGCGCAGTAAGCGTGTTTCCGAAGTACTGAAGTCTGAAGTCCTGAAGCAGAAAGGCCGCGGAGCATCACGCTCCGCGGCCTTTTTTCAGATCAACGGACCCGGACTTACGCGAGATCGAACAGCAGCACTTCCGCGTTCTCGCCCTGCTCCACCGAGACCTTCGCGATGTCCTCGATCATCGCGGCATCGCCCGCGCCGAGTGCCTTGCCGTTCACCGTCACCGCGCCGCGCGCCACGTGCACATAGACACGGCGGCCCGCCGGCACGTCGAAGTCCGCGCGCTCGGCGCCGTCGAACAGACCCGCGAAGATACGCGCGTCCGCCCCGAGGCGCACCGAGCCGTCCTCGCCTTCCGGCGACGCGATCACGCGCAGCCGGCCGCGCTTGTCCTCATCGGCGAAACGCTTTTCCTCGTAGCCCGGCGCGCCGCCCGGCGCATCCGGAATGATCCAGATCTGCAGAAAGTGCGCGGTGTCGGTCGGCGATCCGTTGAATTCGCTATGCCGCACGCCGGTCCCGGCGCTCATGCGCTGGACGTCGCCGGGACGGATGGTCGAACCGTTGCCCATGCTGTCCTTGTGGGCCAGCGCGCCGTCCAGCACATAGCTGATGATCTCCATGTCGCGATGGCCATGCGCGCCGAAACCCTGACCGCCCGCTACGCGGTCTTCATTGATCACGCGCAGCGCGCCGAAATGCATGTGCTGCGTGTCGTAGTAGTCGGCGAAGGAGAAGCTGTGATACGAGTCGAGCCAGCCGTGGTTGGCGTGACCCCGTTCATTGCTGCGGCGAATCTCGAACATGATGTTTGCTCCCGCCCAAGGCGTTGATTTGCGATGGAGAGAATGTAAGGGCGACGCCCCCTCCGTACAACGCGTGCAACGGCACTACATCGTTCTGCTGATGCAGGTAATCGGACGCTTCCGGCTTCGTGGCCGCGCGTCCGTCGGCTTCGGGTAAAATACCGCGCTTTTCCGGGGTGGCGAGGGTTTGCAACCCGAACAGTTGCTGGCCGACAAGGATTCGCGAGAAGGGCAAACCCGCGGCAAACCGGCGGCAATGCGCATTTTTGACCATCTAGAATACGGACCGCTGACCCGTTCGCTGAAACACGGAACGCGCAGGACGGGCCGGACCAGGGAAATACAGCTGCAACGCGCGGGACAAGGCGCGGGCGGCCGGGGAGAAAGATGAGACCATTCGCCATGCGCGCGGCGCCGTCATCCACGGCCGCCGCCGTCCGAAGCCCTCGCGCGAACCGTCGTGCGGCGGACTCGTCCCACTGCATGCACGTCAGGCACCTTACCAAGGAATCACCATGTTGCAAGGCTACGGTCCGCTGATCCTCGCGGGCACCTGGCAATCCGTCAAGCTGGCGGTGCTGTCGCTCGCGTTCGCCTTCGTGATCGGTCTCATCGGCGCGGCGGCAAAACTGTCGAAGAACCGCCTGGCCTCGGGCGTCGGCACGATCTATACGACGCTGATCCGCGGCGTGCCCGACCTCGTGCTGATGCTGCTCCTGTTCTACAGCATCCAGATCTGGCTGAACCAGCTGACCGACCTGGTCGGCTGGGATCAGATCGACATCGACCCGTTCCTCGCCGGCATTCTCGTGCTCGGCTTCATCTACGGGGCGTACTTCACGGAAACCTTCCGCGGCGCGTTCCTCTCGGTGCCGCGCGGCCAGCTCGAAGCCGGCGCGGCCTACGGCATGACGCCGTGGCAGACCTTCGCGCGCATCATGTTTCCGCAGATGATGCGCTTCGCGCTGCCGGGCATCGGCAACAACTGGCAGGTCATGGTCAAGGCGACGGCGCTGGTGTCGATCATCGGCCTGGCCGACGTCGTCAAGGCCTCGCAGGACGCGGGCAAGGGCACGCTGCGGTTCTTCTTCTTCACGCTTCTCGCGGGCGCGATCTATCTCGCGATCACCACGATCTCGAATCTGGTGCTGATCTGGCTCGAGCGGCGCTATTCCATCGGCGTGCGCCGCGCCGACCTCTAATCCTGCTACTGGTCTAATCACGAGCGTCTGGGATCATGATCGAAATCATCCAGGAATACTGGAAGAACTACCTCTTCACCGACGGCTACCGCATCACCGGTCTCGCGATCACGATGTGGCTGCTGGTCATTTCCATCGGCCTGGGCTTTTGTCTCTCGGTGCCGCTCGCGGTGGCGCGGGTGTCGAAGAACAAGCTGCTGTCGCGCGCCGTCTGGCTCTACACCTACGTGTTCCGCGGCACGCCGCTGTATGTGCAGCTGCTGCTGTGCTACACGGGCCTGTACAGCCTGCAGGTCGTGCGCGATCACATGCTGCTCGCCGAATTCTTCCGCAGCGGCATGAACTGCACACTGCTTGCGTTCACGCTGAACACTTGCGCGTACACCACCGAAATCTTCGCCGGCGCGATCAAGGCGACGCCCTACGGCGAGATCGAGGCGGCGCGCGCCTACGGCATGTCGGGCTTCACGCTGTATCGGCGGGTGATCCTGCCGTCGGCGCTGCGCCGCGCGCTGCCCTACTACAGCAACGAAGTGATCCTGATGCTGCACGCCACGACGGTGGCGTTCACGGCCACCGTGCCCGACATCCTCAAGATCGCGCGCGACGTGAACTCGGCGACCTATCAGTCGTTCGAGGCGTTCGGCATCGCCGCCCTGCTCTATCTCTGCATTTCGTTCGCGCTCGTGTGGCTGTTCCGCCGTGCCGAGCATCGCTGGCTCGCTTATTTGCGGCCGCAAGGCAAATAAGTACCCGAGTCAGTCAAGGACCGTTCATGAACTCCCAGATGCACAAGCTTTTCGTCGACGACATCCACAAGCAGTACGGCAGCAACGAGGTCCTCAAGGGCGTCTCTCTCAAGGCGAAGGCCGGCGATGTGATCAGCGTCATCGGCTCGTCGGGTTCGGGCAAGAGCACGATGCTGCGCTGTATCAACTTCCTCGAGCAGCCGAACCAGGGGCGCATCTTCGTCGACGGCGACGAAGTCCGCACGATGAAGGACAAGACCGGCGCGCTCAAGGTCGCCGACCCGAAGCAGCTGCGCCAGATGCGCTCGAAGCTGTCGATGGTGTTCCAGCACTTCAACCTGTGGTCGCACATGAACGTGCTGGAGAACGTGACCGAGGCGCCCATCAACGTGCTCGGGCTGCCGAAGAAGGAAGCCGAAGACCGCGCGCGCATGTATCTGGAGAAGGTGGGCCTCGCGCCGCGGCTGGAGAAGCAGTATCCGTCGCATCTGTCGGGCGGACAGCAGCAGCGGGTGGCGATCGCCCGCGCGCTCGCGATGGATCCGGACGTCATGCTGTTCGACGAACCGACCTCCGCGCTCGATCCGGAACTGGTCGGCGAAGTGTTGAAGGTGATGCAGACGCTCGCCGAGGAAGGCCGCACGATGATCGTCGTGACTCACGAGATGGCGTTTGCGCGCAACGTCTCGAACCATGTGGTGTTTCTGCACCAGGGGCGCATCGAGGAGGAAGGTCATCCCGATGCCGTCTTCGGCAGCCCGAAGAGCGAGCGCCTGAAGCAGTTCCTGTCGGGCAGCCTCAAGTAAGAGGCTTGTCCGGCGGTACTGCCCGCAACCCCCCACTCCAGAAAGAGCGCCCGCGAGGCGCTTTTTTTGCGCCCGCGCGCCGCTGCACTCGACTGTTTCGTGTCTCGATTCGACCTAGCGCCACGCTATGTCCGCGTCAATAGGAGACAAACCTGACCCCGAAACTTACATTGCGCTGAAGCCCTGACAGCATAAGGCTTTGCGGGATGTTTCCCATGCTGTGGGTCAGCTCCCTAGCACATCACCATTGCGTTTTTGACACAAACGAACGCCCTTCGTCATTTTTCTTTGGCGCGCATAACGTAATTTGTTAAATTGGTAACGAAAGTACCAAAACGAAGTACCCAAAAAGTAGTTTTACTTCAAAAAGTCCAAAAGAAACTGAGGAACGACACCGATCAAACGAATCGGCGTCAGATTCGCGCCCACCCCGTGCGAATCGCTGCAAGCACTACAAGCCCGCGTGTCCTTCCTCTGAAAAACAATTTTCGGTTGGGTGCGCCCGCATCGAACCACACCGCAGCACTTGGGTTCTATTTCTTGACAGGGTTGGAGGAGATGATGAAGAAAGCTTTGCTCGCGTCGGCAGCACTGCTGACGTTCAGCGCGGTGGCGCACGCTCAGAGCAGCGTGACGTTGTATGGCCGCCTGGACGCGGGGCTCGAATACATGAACGGCGTGCCGACCGGTCCGGCCGGCGCACCCGCCACCGGCAGCTCGCACCGCTTCAAGGCGGAAAGCGGCGACTGGGGCACGAGCTTGTGGGGCATGAAGGGTGTCGAAGATCTGGGCGGCGGCTATCGCGCCGTGTTCCAGTTGGAAGGCAGCTTCAACACCATGACGGGCGCGGGCCCGGGCGGCGGCGGTCTCTTCAATCGCTGGGCAACGGTCGGTATGGCGAACAACCAGTTCGGTACCCTGTTGCTGGGTCGTGAGCTCTTCATCGCCAACGGCGTGTGGGACTTCGATCCGTTCGGCCAGTCGAACTGGTCGTCCGCATCGCTGGTGCGTGGCCGCAACTGGCCGCAATCGAGCAACAACATTTCGTACCAGTCGCCGAAGATCGCGGGCTTCGACTTCTACGGTCAGTACTCGCTCTCGAACGCCACCAACTGGAACGGTAACGGCACGACGCCGCAAGGCCGCGAAGCGGGCGCGTATGTCACGTACACCTCGCCGCTGTTCCAGATTCGCGGCATGTACGATGAAATCCGCAACCCGGCCAACGGTACGCTCGGCGGCGTGTACAACCCGATCGACGGCGGCTCGGGCGGCAACGGCGTGTACGGCTATTCGCGTGAGTACACGGCGATGTTCAACGTGTTCCTCGGCCAGTTCAAGGTCCAGGGCGCCTATCAGGCGATCCGCAGCTCCGGCATGACCGGCCAGCTGCCCGGCCAGCCGACCGCACTCGATCACGAGTGGGGCGGCGTGACGTGGCAAGCCACCCCGGCAGCGGCGCTGATCGCGGCGGTGTATCACGTGAACGGCAACAACGGCGCGGGCAACGCGACCATCTACACGGTCGGCGGCTCGTACAACCTGTCCAAGCGCACGCTGCTCGATCTGCAGGTTGCGACCGTGCAGAACAGCAAGACCGCCAACTACGGTCTGAACGCCAACAACTACGGTTCGGCGGCCTCGACGGACAATCCGTTCCCGGGCCACAGCCAGACCGGCGTGTACGCAGGCATCCAGCACTCGTTCTAAAACACGGGGCGGACAAGAACAGAGCTTCAACAGGTTTTCACGCTGCTGCGAGAGGCGCGTATCGGTGCGGTGCCCGAAAGGGTATCGCACCGTTTTTTATTGGAGCGCCGCCTTTGCATCACCCGGCATGACAGTCCCATGCCGCCGGACAAAATTCGACAAAAGCATCCTGCCGAATAGCATCTTTTCTCCTCCAGAATTCGAATCGGCGGTTCATCCGGCCGCGCGTCGCGTCCGATCGAATCGCCGTCGATCAAGGATAGTGGAGGAGACCATGAAGAAGGCTTTGCTCGCGTCGGCGGCGCTATGGACATTCAGCGCGCTCGCGCAGGCCCAGGGCAGCATCACGTTGTATGGACGCCTGGACGCCGGCCTCGAGTACATGACGGGCGTACCCACCGGCGTTGCGCCGAATGGCGCTGCCACCGGCAGCTCGCACCGCTTTCGCGCCGAGAGCGGCGACTGGGGCACGAGCCTGTGGGGACTGAAGGGCGTCGAGGATGTCGGCAACGGCAACCACGTGCTGTTCCAGCTGGAAGGCAGCTTCAATACGATGAACGGGCAGGGCCCGGGCAACAACGGCATCTTCAACCGCTGGGCCACGGTCGGACTGAGCAACGACCGCTACGGCACGCTGCGGATCGGCCGTGAACTGTTCATCTCGAACGGCCTGTGGGACTTCGATCCGTTCGGCCAGTCGGCCTGGTCGTCGGCATCGCTGGTGCGCGGGCGCAACTGGCCGCAGTCGAGCAACAACGTCTCCTGGCAGTCGCCGCACGTCGCGGGCTTCGACTTCTACGGCCAGTACGCCTTCTCGAACGCGAGCAGCTGGAATGGCAACGGCACGAGCCCGCAAGGCCGTGAAGCCGGCGCGCAGATCACCTACACCGCACCGCTCTACCAGGTGCGCGGCATCTACGACGAGATCCGCAACCCGGCCAACGGCTCGCTCGGCGGCGCCTACGCCAACGGCGGCAATGGCGTCTACGCTTATTCGCGCGAATACACGGCGCTGCTCAACGTGTTCCTCGGTGCGTTCAAGCTTCAGGGCGGCTACCAGGCCATCCGCAGTTCGGGCATGACCGGCCTGCAGCCTGGCCAGCCTTCCGCGCTCGATCAGGAATGGGGCGGCGTGACCTGGCAGGCGACGCCCGCCGCCGCGCTGATCGCCGCCGTGTATCACGTCAACGGCAACAACGGCGCGGGCAACGCCACCCTGTATTCCGTCGGCGGCACCTACAAGCTGTCCAAGCGCACCCTGCTCGATTTCCAGGTGGCGACGGTGCAGAACAGCGGCAGCGCGAACTACGGCCTGAATGCGAACAACGTGGGCAACACGGCCGCGACAGACAACCCGCTGCCCGGCCAAAGCCAGACCGGCGTGTACGCCGGCATCCAGCATTCGTTCTGAACGGCCATTCAGCCTATGTGAAAAAGCCGCCGGTGTAGGCCGGCGGCTTTCGCATCAGAAACAAAGTCAGCGTTATTCCCGCGCCGACCCCGACGCGCCATGACTCAACCAGTCGAGCACCGCGGCGGCGTCATCGTCGCCGGATGCGCGCGCCTTCTCGACCGTCTCGGTGAGCTTGGCGCCCGGCTGCGGCGCCGCGCGGCGGATCGCCACGCCGACCGCGAGGATATCGATGATCAGCAGGTGCAGGATGCGCGAAATCATCGACAACTGTGACTCGCGGATCTCGATGTGATCGGTTTCCAGCGCGACCGTCGCCCGCTTCGCGAGCGGCGTGTTGCTCGACGTGATGGCGATGACCGTCGCGCCCTGCTGCATCGCCACTTCCAGCACGCGCAGCAGTTCTGGCGCCCTGCCCGACTTCGATACCGCGACGATCACGTCGCCCTTGCCCAGCAGCGCGGCGGACGCGGCCTGCATGTACAGGTCGCCGTACGCGATGGTCGGAATGCCGAAGCGGAAGAACTTGTAGTGCGCGTCCTGCGCGACGATGTTCGAATTCCCCAGCCCGTAGAACTCGATGCGCCGCGCGCCGTTGAGGATATCGATCGCGCGCTCGACGTTGTCGAAGTTCAGATGCTCGCGCAGCTGCAGGATGGCCGACACCGTGTTGTCGAGCACCTTCGCGCCGAAGTCGGTGGCCGTATCGCCGAGATGCACCTGGCTATGGCTCACCGGAATCGTGCCGGTCAGCCCGGTCGCGAGCTTCAGCTTGAAGTCGGACAGGCCCTGGCAGCCGAGCGAACGGCAGAAGCGGATCACGGTGGGCTGGCTCACGTCGGCCTTGCGCGCGATGTCGATGATCGGATCGTTGATGATCGAGCGCGGATGATTCAGCGCGAGGTCGGCCACGCGCCGCTCGGCGGGCGTCAACGCATCGCGCATCTGGCGGATGCGCTCGAACACCGCCGATGACCCGCTGTTCGCGCGATTCGACAACTGCTCGGACAGGATCGCCGAGACGCCGAGGAACGCCGGATACTCGGCCGTGATGATGAAGGTGGGAATCCCGGCGAGATATTGCTGGAAGCGTCCCTTGGCCTCAAAGCGCTCGCGGAACGGCGACTTGTGGAACAGCTCGCCCAGCTTCAGCACAATGCCGCCGCCGATGAAAATCCCGCCCAGCGCGCCCAGCGTCACCGCGATATTGCCCGCGAAGGTGCCGAGAATGGCGCAGAAGCAGTTGACCGTTTCGAGCGCGAGCGCTTCGCCGTCTAGCGCGCGATGCGTGACGTCGGCGGCGCTGAAGGAGTCCGCGACGTTCACGGCATCCCGTTCGGCCAGCGCCCGGTAGATCAGCTCCAGCCCCTGCCCCGCGCAGACGCGCTCGAACGAGACGTGCGGAAACTTGCGGCGCGCGAAGCGCATGACGAGGTCTTCGCGTTCGTCGAACGGCGAGAACGTCGCGTGACCGCCTTCGCTGCCGAGCGCGATCCAGCGGTCATCGGCGGGAATCAGGCCCGACACGCCCAGGCCCGTGCCCGGCCCGAGCAGCCCGATCACGCTGTTCTGCCGGCGCGCGCCGCCGCCCACCTGGACGCGCTGCGCGTCGGTCAGGCCGGGCACGGCCATGGCCAGCGCGGTGAAGTCGTTCACGACCAGGAGCGTGTCGAAGCCGAGCGCGCGGCGCGTCGCCTCGATCGAAAAGCTCCAGTCGTGATTGGTCATCTTGACGTGATCGCCGTCGACCGGATTGGCAATGGCGATCGCCGCGTGATTCACGCGGCCGACCTGCGTGTCCTTCAGATACTGCTGCATCACCTCGGCGATGCCGGGATAGTCCGCGCCCGGATAGACGCGGATCTGGCCGATCTCGCCCGGCGCCGTCTCCAGCGCGAAGCGCGCATTGGTGCCGCCGACATCGGCCAGGAGTCTCGGTCCGTCGGCGTGCTGAGCCGCTGCCTTATGCACGCCCTTATGCACACCAGTAGACATCGAGCTTCACTCCTTCAGCATGGGCCAGCGTCGAGATGGCGTTCTTCTGCGGCGCGGCGAGCGCGGCATTCAGGACGTCGAGTTTCTTCTGCCCGGCGATGAACAAATACAGTTGCCCGACCTGCGTCAGCGCCGACATCGACAGGCTCACGCGCGCATGGGGCGCGGCGCCCGGATGCACTGCGACGAAACGGTCCGGCGTGCTGATGGCGAAGTCCCACTCGGGGGCATCGGCGAAGATGGACGCCGTATGGCCGTCCTCGCCCATGCCGAGCACGGCGACATCGGGCAGACGGCGGCGCGGGTCGGCGTTCAGTTCCGCGACGTGGCTTTCGAGCGGCTTCGTCGTGTCCACGAGCGGCAGGAAATAAGCGGCCGCCGCCGCGTTCTGCAGCACCGTGTTGCGCGCGAATTCCGCGTTGCTCGCCGGATCGGTTTCGGGCACCCAGCGGTCGTCGACGAGGGTGACATCGATATGCGCCCAGTCGAGCGGCTCGTGCGAGAGCGCCTGCAAGAACGGCTTCGGGCTGCTGCCGCCCGATACCGCGAGCGTGGCATGCGCGCCCTGTCCGCCGGCGTCGGCGTCGGCCGAGGCTGCGCCCCGCGCCGCGAGCGTCGCGCTCAGTGCGTCCGCCACGGCTTTCGCCAGCGCGTCCGAATGGGCGCGAGGGTCATCGAAAGTGTGAAGCTCGATCACTGCTCCTCCTGCTTGTTTTGGTTTATCGATCCGCTTTCTGCCTGCGCCATCGCAACGATGGGCGAAGCGGTCTTTAGTCGCCGCGTGCCTCTGACGGGCGGCGTCGGCGTGACGTCTTCAGTTCTCTTTCAGTTCTCTTCCTCGAGCCAGCAGGTGCCGTGCTGCGCGAGCATCGCGCTCGATGCCGCCGGCCCCCACGTGCCCGACGCATACGGCTTCGGCTTGTTGGCCGACGACGCCCACGCGTTCAGGATCGGCTCGACCCAGCGCCACGCGGCTTCCTGTTCATCGCGCCGCACGAACAGCGCGAGCCGGCCATGGATCACGTCGAGCAGCAGGCGCTGATACGCCTCCATCTGTCCTTCCTTGAAGAACTGGTCGAACGCGAGGTCGAGATGCACGCTTGCCAGATTCATGCCTTCGCCCGGCTGCTTCGCGAGGCAGTACAGCCGAATGGACTCGTTCGGCTGCAAGCGGATCACGAGCCGGTTCACGCCCACGCGCGACGCATTCGCGCCCAGCGCCGAATGCGGCACGGCCCGGAAGTTCACCACGATCTCCGCCACCCGGTCCGCCAGCCGCTTGCCCGTGCGCAGGAAGAACGGCACGCCCGCCCAGCGCCAGTTCTCGATCTCCACCTTCAGCGCGACGAAGGTTTCCGTGTTGCTGTCGGGACGCACGCCCTTCTCGGTGGCATAGGCCGGCACTGCCGCGCCGCGGATCACGCCCGCATGGTATTGACCGCGCACCGCGACCCGGCTGATGTCGCGTTCGTCCACCGGCTTCAGCGCGCGCAGCACGCGCAGTTTCTCGTCGCGCACGGAGTCGGAGTCGATGGAATGCGGCGGCTCCATGGTCACGATGGAGAGCAGCTGCAACAAGTGGTTCTGCACCATGTCGCGCAACGCGCCCGTATTGTCGTAGAAGTCGCCGCGCGCTTCCACGCCCAGTTCTTCCGCGATCGTGATCTGGATGCTCTCGACCCACTCGCGCCGCCACAGCGGCTCGAACAGCACGTTGGAAAACCGCAGTGCAAGCAGGTTCTGCACCGGTTCCTTGCCGAGGTAGTGATCGATCCGGTAGATCTGCTCTTCCTCGAAGATCTCGCCGACGGCGTCATTGATCGCGTTCGACGACTTCAGGTCGTAGCCGAGCGGCTTCTCCAGCACGATGCGCGCATTCTTGTTGAGGCCGACATCCGCCAGCGCGCGGCAGATGGGCACGAACAGCGACGGGCCGGTGGCCAGGTAGAACACGCGCGTGCCGTCGTACTGCGCGAGCACGTCACGTAACGTGACGAAGTCTTCGGCGCGCGCGAGATCGATGCCGACGTACTCGAAGCGTTCGAGGAAGCTGCGCCACGCCGGCTCGTCCACGCCGCTCTTCGACACATGCGGCTTCACGTGTTCTTCCACCCATGCGCGATACGCGGCCTGGTCCAGCGACTCGCGCGCGACGCAGACGATCCTGCCTGCCGGGTTGAGCATGCCCGCGCGATGGGCCTCGAACAGCGCAGGAAGAATCTTGCGCATGGAGAGGTCGCCGGTGCCGCCGAAGAGGACGAAGATGAAGTTCGAATCGCTTTGCATGGGTCTGAACGTGGGTTCCTGACGCTGGGTGAGTCGAAACGGTGGCGCTGCGTTATCGAACTTTCATGGTCATTACGGGACGATTTCAGCGCTATTCTGAAGCACGCGCTGAAGAATTCCTCTAAACCGGCCGTAGTCCGATAAAATTTTTTTTGACACTGAATTGTAGTTTAACTACAATTCAAATCAAGAGGAAATGTCATCGCAGGGAAAATCGCACTGTCAAAGAGAGTCATCGGACAGCGCGCAGTTTCCCCGCCGACCTTCTGAGCGCATGTTATCGGAGCCCCGGAACCCTTGCTTTTCACGCAAGGCGTGCCTTTCAGCTTCAGTGTTCCAGTGCGTTCAGCCTCGCCGCCGTGCCCGGCGCGCTCCGCAACTCCACGCGCCTTGGCCGGCAAAAATCAAAAGAGGAGACAGCAGTTGCGATTCCACCCACTCATCTCTTGAGAGCCGTGCGGCCGCTATCGGTCTGCCGGCCCTGCACGCACGCGGCGTTTCATGCGCCCGCGCCTGCCGCATCCCGCCGACACCGCCGATTCCCGGCCGCCCACGTTGTGCCGTTTTTGACCACTGTTTTTCCAACAATGCTTCTGGCGGCTTCGGGAGCCAATCGTTTCTTGTTCAGGTGTCGAGGAGATAAACAATGAAAGTCCGTAAGCTCATGGGCGCACTGTGCGCCGCAGGTCTTCTGTGCGGTGCGACGGCGTCGGCGGTGCAGGCAGCCGAGGCGGTCTCGGTGCTGCACTGGTGGACGTCCGGCGGCGAATCGAAGGCGGTCGGCGTGCTCAAGGACGACATGACCAAGCAGGGCTATCAGTGGAAGGACTTCGCGGTGGCGGGCGGCGCGGGCGCGGCGGCGATGACCGCGCTGAAGACCCAGGTGATCTCGGGCAATGCGCCTTCGGCCGCGCAGATCAAGGGTCCGCTGATCCAGGAATGGGCCGAGCAAGGCGTGCTCGTGCCGATCGACTCCGTCGCGGGTGACTGGAAGAAGAACCTGCCGCCGGAAATCGACAAGATCATCCACGCAGACGGCCATTACGTCGCCGCGCCCTTCTCGGTGCACCGCGTGAACTGGCTGTACATCAACAAGGCGGCGCTCGACAAGGCCGGCGGCAAGGTGCCGACCAACTGGAACGAGTTCTTCCAGGTGGCCGACAAGATGAAGGCTGCGGGCATCATGCCGATCGCGATGGGCGGCCAGCCGTGGCAGGACCTGACGCTGTGGGAAGACGTGGTGCTCTCGCAGGGCGCGGACTTCTACAAGAAAGCAATCGTCGATCTCGACCAGAAGACGCTGACGTCGCCGCAGATGATTCAGGTGTTCGACACGGTCCGCAAGATCCAGGGCTACTTCGACAGCGGCCGCACCGGCCGTGACTGGAACCTGGCCACGGCCATGGTCATCCAGGGCAAGGCAGGCATGCAGTTCATGGGCGACTGGGCGAAGGGTGAATTCGCCGGCGCGAACAAGAAGGCGGGCACGGACTACATCTGCGCGCCGGTGCCGGGCACGGACAAGGCCTACACCTTCAACGTCGATTCCTTCGTGTTCTTCCAGCAGAAGGACCAGAAGGCCGCGACGCCGGGCCAGCTCGCGCTCGCAAAGACCATCATGACGCCGGAATTCCAGGAGCAGTTCAGCCTGAACAAGGGCTCGATCCCGGTCCGTCTCGGCGTGTCGATGGCTAAATTCGACGACTGCGCGAAGAAGTCCTACGCTGATGAACAGACGGCGATCAAATCGGGCGGCTATGTTCCGTCGCTCGCGCACGGCATGGCTCAGGGCGACGCCGTCGCCGGCGCCATGACGGACGTCGTGACGAAGTTCATGAATTCGTCGCAGGATTCGAAGAGCGCGGTGGCTGCGCTCGCGAACGCCGCCAAGACGAAGTAAGTCAGCTGCACTCCGAAGCGGCGCGCTCATTCGGGCGCGCCGCTTCCACGAACAAGCATCTGCCTCAACCGCATCACGCCAGCTGCAAGCAGCGCCGTTTGCTTCCGCCGAAGCATAGCCATTCCGCCACAGGCGCCAGAAGAAAAGTGCGACAGAACGCACCGAGCGTCGGCGCATTTTCCAGGAGTCGAGTCGTGACTGCCTCCCTTACCGCGGACAAGAAACCGCAAAACCCGCCGCGTCGCGCGCCGCCCACGTCGGCGCTCGCCGATCGCTGGATCCCGAAGCTGGTGCTCGCGCCCAGCGTCGCGATCGCCCTCGTGTTCGTGTACGGCTTCATCGCCATCACGGGTTATCTCTCGCTGTCCGAGTCGCGGCTGATGCCGCGCTACGACTTCGCGGGCTTCGACCGCTACAAGCAGCTCTTCGCCAACGACGTCTGGTGGACCTCCGCCGCCAATCTCGGCTGGTTCGGCATTCCGTTCATCGCGATCTGCGTGATCCTCGGGCTGTTCCTGGCCATCCTGCTCGACCAGAAGATCCGCAACGAAGGCGCGCTGCGCGCCATCTTTCTCTATCCGATGGCGCTCTCGTTCATCGTGACCGGCACCGCGTGGCAGTGGATCCTGAACCCGGGTCTCGGACTCGAAAAGGTGTTCCACGACTGGGGCTGGACGAGCTTCTCGTTCAACTGGCTGGGCGATCCGGACAAGGCCATCTTCTGCGTCGTGATCGCGGCGGTGTGGCAATCCACCGGCTTCGTGATGGCGCTGTTCCTCGCGGGCCTGCGCGGCGTCGACGCCGAAATCTTCAAGGCCGCGCAAGTGGACGGCGCGACGCTGCCGACCCTCTATCGCAAGATCGTGATTCCGAGCATGCGCCCGGTGTTCTTCTCGGTGCTGCTGATCCTCTGCCACATCACGATCAAGACCTTCGACCTCGTGGTCGCGCTGACGGCGGGCGGTCCGGGCACCTCCTCCTCGCTGCCGGCCATCTTCATGTACACGTTCTCGTTCAACCGGGGGCAGCTCGGCGTCGGCGCGGCGTCGTCGATGATGATGCTCGCCACGGTCGTCGCGGTGCTCGTGCCGCTCATGTATCTCGAATCGAGGAGCACCCGCAATGCAGCCTAAGATGACCCTGAGCCGCGCCGTCATCTATGCGGTGCTGATTCTCTTCGCGCTCTACTTCCTGTTCCCGATCTACGTGATGCTGTCGACCTCCTTCAAGGATCTCGACCAGTTGCGCACCGGCAACCTGCTGACGCCGCCGACGCACTTCACCTTCGCGCCGTGGGTCAAGGCCTGGCAGGAAGCCTGTACCGGCGTGCGCTGCGACGGCATGCAGCCGTTCTTCATGAACTCGGTGCGCATGGTGATTCCGGCCGTGCTGATCTCGTCGTTCATCGGCGCGTTCAACGGCTATGTGCTCACGCACTGGCGCTTTCGCGGCGCGGATGGCCTGTTCACGATGCTGCTGGTCGGCTGCTTCATCCCGTTCCAGGCCATTCTCCTGCCGATGGCGCGACTGCAAGGCTTCCTCGGCCTGTCGAACACGACCACGGGCCTGGTGCTGGTTCACGTGATCTACGGCATCGCGTTCACGACGATGTTCTTCCGCAACTTCTACGTGAGCATTCCGGCCGAGCTGGTGAAGGCGGCGCGCATCGACGGCGCGGGCTTCTTCACGATCTTCACGAAGATCCTGCTGCCGGTGTCGCTGCCGATCTTCATGGTGTGCCTGATCTGGCAGTTCACGCAGATCTGGAATGACTTCCTGTTCGGGATCGTGTTCTCGGGCGTCGACTCCATGCCGATCACGGTGGCGCTGAACAACCTGGTGAACACGTCGACGGGCGTGAAGGAATACAACGTCGACATGGCGGGCGCGATCATCGCCGCGCTGCCGACCATCCTGGTCTACATGATCGCAGGACGTTATTTCGTGCGCGGGCTGACGGCCGGCGCGGTGAAGGGTTGATCGCCGCAATCGCGCGATTCCCTGTTGAAGAGACTACATAGAGGATTCACATGGCAAGCCTTTCCATCCGTGACGTGTACAAGACCTACCCGAACGGGGTGCCGGTTCTCAAGGGCGTCAACATCGACATCGAGGACGGTCAGTTCCTGATTCTCGTGGGCGGCTCGGGCTGCGGCAAATCGACCTTGCTGAACATGATCGCGGGGCTCGAGACGGTCACCAAGGGCGACATCATGATCGACGGCAAGACGGTCAACGACCTCTCGCCGAAGGACCGCGATATCGCGATGGTGTTCCAGTCCTACGCGCTCTACCCGTCGATGAGCGTGCGCGACAACATCTCGTTCGGCCTCAACATCCGCAAGGTGCCGAAGGACGAGCAGAAGAAAATTGTCGACCGCGTGTCGGAGACGCTGCAGATCGGTCATCTGCTGGACCGCAAGCCAGGCCAGCTGTCGGGCGGCCAGCGTCAGCGCGTCGCGATGGGCCGCGCGCTGGCCCGCGACCCCGTCATGTTCCTGTTCGACGAACCGCTCTCCAACCTCGATGCGAAGCTGCGCATCGAGATGCGTTCGGAGATCAAGCTGCTGCACCAGCGCCTCGGCACGACGATCGTATACGTGACGCACGACCAGATCGAGGCGATGACGCTGGGCGATCGCATCGCCGTGATGAAGGACGGCGTCGTGCAGCAGTTCGGCGCGCCGCAGGAGATCTACGACTCGCCGTCGAATCTGTTTGTGGCGGGCTTCATCGGCGCGCCGCCGATGAACTTCATCACCGGCAAGCTGGTGGAAGCGGGAGCGGGCGTCGGTCTGCAACTGGACACCGGCGTCGCACAGAAGGTGCTGAACCTGCCCTTCGATGCGGGCCGTCTGCGCGGCAAGGTGGGTCAGGACGTGATCCTCGGCTTGCGTCCGGAACGCATCACCGATTCGCGCAGCGCGCACGATGTCTCCGACACGAGCTTGCAGCCGGTGGACGTGCGCGTCGACGTGATCGAACCGACCGGGCCGGACACGCTGGTGTTCGCGCAGGTGAACGGCAAGCGTATCGTGTCGCGCGTGCACCCGGCGTCGAATCCGCAGCCGCTGTCGAACATGACGCTGCTGTTCGATGTCTCGAAGGCCGTGCTGTTCGATCCGCAGACGGAAGAGCGGCTGGCTTGAGGTCAGCGCTCGAAGGCAGCCTGGATGCCACGGTTCGCCGTGGCGTTTTTTTTTGATGTTCGGGATTGAACGGCTGTCGAGGGTTGAACGCTGGAATGGCGGCCAATATCGAAACAATTTTCCGGACATTTCGGATTGCCTTCCATGCTCGACGGGTTGAAGCTTTCGAAGGTCGATGTCACCTGAAAGCGAGAACGGCCATGCCCCGCGCTCGCCTGGTCGAAGCATCGTTTGTCTGGCGTGGCTGGCACAATCCCTTTTTCGTCACCCGAACCTTCGCACCCCGCATGCCCTTTCTCTCCTCGCATCCCGAACTCGCCTGGCCGGCGTCCGAAGGCGCCGATCCCTTCATCGGCCTCGAAGCCCTCGACGATCCGCGCGCGCAAGCCTGGGTCGAAGCCCAGAACCGCCGCACGGAAACCGCCTTCGGCGCGACGCCCGACGCGCATGCGCTCGCCGCCCGGCTGGAAGCGGTGTACACGTCGCAGGACCGCATCGTCGTGTGCACGCGTTATAACGAATGGGGCTACAACACTTGGCAGGACGACGCGCATCCGCTCGGCATCACGCGGCGCACGCCGTGGAGCGCGTGGCTCGCCGGCACGCCGGAATGGGAAACCGTGCTGGATATCGACGCCCTCGATGTCAATACGCGCGAGGACGACGACACGCGCTGGGCGCTCGCCGGCTTCGACCTGCTCTACCCGACCTACGATCGCGCGCTGGTGAGCCTGTCGCCCGGCGGCTCGGACGCGCTCGTGGTGCGCGAGTTCGATATCGAGACGAAGAGCTTCGTCACGGACGGCTTCTGCCTGCCCGAAGTCGGCAAGCACGACATCTCGTGGATCGACCGCGATACGGTTTATGTCGGCTGGGACGACAGCCGGACGAACCCGAATCCCGCGCTCACCACGTCGGGTTTTCCGCGCCAGGCGCGGCGCTGGTCACGCGGCACGCCGCTCGCCGATGCGCCGGTCGTGTTCGAAGGCGAACGGCGTGACGTTTCGGCGGGCGTGGACTATCTCCCGATCGAAAAGCTGCATCATGCCTCGCGCTCGACCAGCTTCTTCGACACGTTGAACTACTGGCTGGACGAAACCTCCGGCGAGTGGCGCCAGTACGAGTTGCCCGCGCATGCGGAGATGACCCACTGGCACGGCTGGCTCTTCGTCACGCCGCGCAAGTACTGGAACGCGGGCGGCCGCCGCCATGCGCCCGGCACGCTCACCGTCATCCGCCGCGATGCATTCCTCGAGGGTTCGCGGCAATTCACCGTCCTGTACACGCCGTCCGAGCGTCGGGTGCTGGCGGGAATCGACTTCACGAAAAATTGGCTGATCGTCTCGGCAATGGATGACGGCGAGCCGCGCGTCACGTTGATGCAACCGCCTGCGGACGGCGGGCAAGCCTGGCAGACGCGTGAGTTTGCGCTGCCGGAGACCAGCCATGCGTATGTGTCAGGCATCGACCCCGAACGCGACGACACCGTGCTTATCGATGCCGAACATTTCCTGGTGCCGCCGTCGCTGTATCACGCGGATCTCGCAAGCGACGCGCCGTGGCAGTTGCTCGCCCGCCTGCCCGCGCAGTTCGACGCCAGTGGCATGTCCGCCGTGCGCCGGCACGCCATCGCGCCGGACGGGGAGCGCATTCCGTATTGGCTGATCGGACGCGACGTCGAGACGAACACCGCCGCACGTCCCTGCCTGCTGTACGGCTATGGCGGCTTCGAAGTGGCGCTGGATCCGGCGTACGACGCGACGACCGGCATCGCCTGGCTCGAACGCGGCGGGCTGTACGCGATGGCGAACATTCGCGGCGGCGGCGAGTTCGGACCGGCGTGGCATCAGGCGGCCTTGCGCGAAAAACGGCAGATCGCCTTCGACGATTTCATCGCGGTCGCACAGGCGCTCATCGATTCGGGCCTCACATCCAGCAAGCAGCTGGCCATCCGCGGCGGCAGCAATGGCGGCCTGCTTGTGGGCGCATGCATGGTGCAGCGTCCGGATCTGTTCGGCGCCGTGCTCTCGGAAGTGCCGCTGCTCGACATGGCGCGCTTTCATCAGTTGCTGCAAGGCGCGTCGTGGATCGACGAATACGGCGATCCCGACAACCCCGACGACCTGCGCTTCCTGATGACCTACTCGCCCTATCAGAAGGTGGCGGCGCAGACCGCCTATCCGCCGGCGCTGTTCACGTCATCGACCATGGACGACCGCGTGCATCCCGCGCACGGCCGCAAGATGGTGGCGAAGATGCAGGCGCAAGGACATCCGGAAGTCTGGTACGCGGAAACCGGCGAAGGCGGTCACGGCGCTGGCGTGGAGCCGGACGCCGTGGCGCGAACGGAAGCCGCCGCTTTCACGTTCCTCGCGGCGCGAGTGGGTCTGTCGACCTGAACGGCAGCACGCGGCTCACACTTTCACCGGCGCCGCGTGCGAACGCAGCACCAGCGTGCGCCCGGCGAAGGTCAGCACCCCGCTCACGCCGATCACGATGCCCATGCCGTGCGGCGAGACATCGTGAAATAGTCCGACGGCGAGACTCGACAGCGCGCCGAGCGCCAGCTGCATTGCGCCGAACACGGCGGCGGCCGCGCCTGCGTTGTGCGGATAGCGGTGCATCAGTTCGGTCGTGCAATTGGCCGAGAGCAGCCCGACCACGCCGACCACGAAGAACAGGCACACGACGATCGACCACAGGCCGCCCCCCCCCGTCAGCGACACCAGCGCCACCGCGAGCGCCGCGGCCACGCTCACGAACGAGGCCGCCGAGATCATCTTCATGGCGCCCACCCGGCCGACCCACTTCGTGTTGAGCACATTGCCCGCGATGATGCCCACGATGTTGAGCCCGAACAGGAAGCCGTAGAACTGCGGCTTCACATGGAAGTAGTCGATGTAGACGAACGGCGTGGCCGTGATGTACGCGAACATCGACGCGAAGGCCATGCCGCCGCAGATCATGTGGCCCCAGGTGACCGGATCGGTGAGCAGGTGCCGGTAGGCGGCGAACGACTTGGCCAACGCCGAACTCGCGCGCTTCTCCTTCGGCCAGGTTTCCGGCACGCGCAGGAAGGCGGTCACGGCGCAGGTCAGCCCGAACAGCGTCAGCGCGATGAACACGACGCGCCAGCCGCCCAGCAAGATCAGTTGCCCGCCGATCAGCGGCGCGAGCAGCGGGCCCATCGACGTGACGATGGACAGCATCGACAGTACGCGGGCGGCGTCGGCCGGTGCGTGCGCGTCGCGGGCAATGGCGCGCGCGAGCACCGAGGCCGCGCCCGCGCCCAGCGCCTGCAGGAAGCGCACGAGCACGAGGGCATCGATGGAAAGCGCCGCCGCACACGCAATGCTCGCCAGCGCATACAGCGCAATCCCGCCGAGCAGGACGGGCCGGCGGCCATAGGCGTCGGACATCGGGCCATAGAGCAGCATGCCGAACGAAAAGCCGAACATGAAGCTGGTCAGCGTGCTTTGCGCCGCGGCCGGGCTCGTGCCGAAGGACGCCGCCAGCGCGGGCAGACTCGGCAGATACATGTCGATCGACAGCGGACCGCAGGCGGCGAGCGCGCCGAGCAGCAGAATCAAACGGCCGTCGGGCCGGCGCCGGGAGGTGTCGGACATGAGGTTCGCAGGACGGGAAAGGTGGAAGCGGTGCGGCTTTCGGCCGCGCAAGAGAAAGGTCATTGTACGCGACGCTTTGTCATGATCCGGCCCTGAACCGCGCCGTGCGCTAAGCTCGACGCTTCCTTCTTCACTCGACGCACCGCCCCGATGACCGCCTTCCTGCTGATCTGGAGCCCCAAGAAGTGGCCATGGCCTGAACTGCCTGACCTGGCGCGCCGGGTGAGCGCGGGGGAAGCCGTCGCCGATGTCTGGGGCTGCGGCACGGCGCGCGGTCTGCTGCCGGGCGATCGCGTGTTCGTGCACCGGGTGGCGCAGGAGCCGAAGGGCGTGTTCGCGTCGGGGTATGTCACGCGCGCGCCCTACGAGGTGCCGGACGTCGGCAGCAAGCGGGGCTATCGGCTGTGCATCGACTTCGTCTATGACTGGCTCGTCGATGCGCACGAGCAGGTGGTCGTCACGCGCGACGAACTGCGGGCCCATCCCTTCTCGGTGCAGACCTGGGACGCGCAAATGTCCGGCACGCTCATCAAGCCGATGGCCGAAGGCGCGCTGGAAAAGCGCTGGACCGAGCGCACCGGGCGGCGCTCGCGGCCTCCCATGCCGCCGCCGCAAATCACGCCAGCCCCTTCCGCGCCTGCTCCCGAACCCGCGCCCACCGCGCGCAGGACACGCGCCCGCACGGCCCGCAAGCCCGCTTGATGCCCGTCAACGGCCAGGCCCCGACCCGGCCTGGTCGCAACGACTCCGGTACAATTTCAGCACCGTTTTTCGCGTCGGATCGCGCGTTCCGCGGGCCAGCGCCCGCCCGGCGCGCGGCCGTTCCGGCGCGGCTCCCGCATTCACCTTCAGCGCAGGCTTCCATCCATGTCCAAGAATCAAGCACTCTTCGAACGCGCACAGCGAACCATTCCGGGCGGCGTGAACTCGCCGGTGCGGGCGTTCCGCTCGGTAGGCGGCACGCCGCGTTTCATCGAGCGCGCACAAGGCCCGTATTTCTGGGATGCGGACGGCAAGCGCTATATCGACTACATCGGCTCGTGGGGTCCCATGATCCTCGGCCACGTTCACCCGGACGTGCTCGAAGCTGTGCAGCGCGTGCTGGCGCAGGGTTTCTCGTTCGGCGCGCCGACCGAAGCCGAAATCGAGATTGCCGAGGAGATCTGCAAGCTCGTGCCGTCGATCGAACAGGTGCGCATGGTGTCGTCCGGCACGGAAGCCACCATGAGCGCGCTGCGCCTGGCGCGCGGTTTCACGGGCCGCAGCCGCATCATCAAGTTCGAAGGCTGCTATCACGGCCACGCCGACAGCCTGCTCGTCAAAGCCGGTTCCGGCCTGCTCACGTTCGGCAATCCGACTTCGGCAGGCGTGCCGGCCGACATCGCAAAGCACACCACGGTGCTCGAATACAACAACGTCGAGCAATTGAACGAGGCGTTCAAGGCCTTCGGCGCGGAAGTGGCGTCGGTGATCGTCGAGCCGGTGGCCGGCAACATGAATCTCGTGCGCGCGACGCCTGAATTCCTGAACGCGCTGCGCGAACGCTGCAGCGAATACGGCGCGGTCCTGATCTTCGACGAAGTGATGTGCGGCTTCCGCGTGGCGCTCGGCGGCGCGCAAGAGGTCTACGGCATCAAGCCCGACCTCACGTGTCTCGGCAAGGTGATCGGCGGCGGCATGCCGGCGGCGGCCTTCGGCGGGCGGCGCGACATCATGGCCCATCTCGCGCCGCTGGGCGGCGTCTATCAGGCGGGCACGCTCTCCGGCAATCCGATTGCGGTGGCCGCCGGCCTTGCAACCCTCCGCCTGATCCAGCGCCCCGGCTTCTACGACGACCTGGCGAAGCAGACCCGCAAGCTCGTCGACGGCCTGACGGCCGCCGCGCGCGAGGCCCGGATTCCGTTCTGCGCCGACTCGATCGGCGGCATGTTCGGCCTGTATTTCTCCGAGCAGGTGCCGGCGAGTTTCGCGCAGATCCAGCAAGGCAACACGCTGCGCTTCAACGCCTTCTTCCATGCCATGCTCGACGCGGGCGTGTACTTCGCGCCGTCGGCATTCGAAGCGGGCTTCGTGTCGAGCGCACACGACGACGCCGTGATCGGCGCGACGCTCGATGCCGCGCGCGGCGCGTTCGCGTCGCTGTCGGCCTGACGCTGCCGGGCCCCGCCGATGTTCTCGCAAACCGACTTCACGCACATGGAGCGCGCGCTCGCGCTCGCTTCGAAAGGCATGTACACGACGACGCCGAACCCGCGTGTGGGCTGCGTGCTCGTCAAGAACGGCGAAGTGATCGGCATGGGGTTCACGCAGCCGGCCGGTCAGGATCACGCCGAGGTTCGCGCGCTGAAGGACGCGCGCTCGCGCGGCAAGGACCCGCGCGGCGCCACGGCCTATGTGACGCTTGAACCGTGCAGTCATTTCGGGCGCACGCCGCCATGCGCCCACGCGCTCATCGACGCGCGCGTCGAGAAGGTGATCGCCGCGATGGAAGATCCGAATCCGGCGGTGTCCGGGCGCGGTCTCACCATGTTGCGCGATGCGGGCATCGACGTGCGCTGCGGACTGCTCGCGAACGAAGCGCATGAACTGAACATCGGCTTCGTGTCGCGCATGACGCGGCGCCGGCCTTGGGTGCGCATGAAAGTCGCGGCCACGCTCGACGGCCGCACCGCGCTGCCGTCCGGCGACAGCCAGTGGATCACCGGCGAGGACGCCCGCGCCGACGGCCACGCGTGGCGCGCCCGCGCCTGCGCCATACTCACCGGCATCGGCACGGTGCGCGAAGACGATCCGCAACTGACGGTGCGCGCGGTGGATACACCGCGCCAGCCGCAGCGCGTGCTGATCGACAGCCGTCTCGACGTGCCGCTCGCAGCCCGCATTCTCGACGGCGCGCCGCCATGGATCTTCCATGCCGCCGACGCCGATCCCGCGCGCGCCGCCGCGCTGCGCGACAAGGGCGTGGAACTGATCGAGTCGTCGAACGAGCGCGGCAAGGTGGATCTTCCCGCCATGCTCACGGCGCTCGCGGATCGCGGCATCAACGAACTGCACGTGGAAGCGGGCCACAAGCTGAACGGCTCGCTGCTGCGCGAAGGCTGCGTCGACGAATTGCTGGTCTATCTCGCGCCGAGCCTGCTCGGCAGCGCGCCCGGCATGTTCGACTTCGCGCCGCCCGCCACGCTCGACGCGCGCCCGCATCTCAAATTTCATCGCATCGACCGTCTGGGCGATGATTTGCGCATTCTGGCGCGCTTCGCCGAAGCCAACGTGGCAAGCTGACGGCACCCCGGTCTCCCGGTTTTTGATTCCGTTTTCTGATTCAAAAGGAACGCTCCAGATGTTCACAGGAATTGTCGCGGCAATGGGCCGCATCGAAAAAGTCACGCCGCTCGGCGCGCAGGACGCGGGCGTGCGCCTGACGATCGCGGCCGGCGGGCTAGACCTGAGCGACGTGGAACTCGGCGACAGCATTGCCATTCAGGGCGCCTGCATGACGGTGATCCAGAAAACGCCCAAGTCCTTCGATGTCGATGTGTCGCGCGAAAGCCTGAACAAGACGGTCGGCCTCGGCGAGGCCGGCGCCGGCGTGAACCTGGAAAAAGCCCTGCGCGCGCACGACCGCCTGGGCGGCCATCTCGTTTCAGGACACGTGGACGGCCTGGGCGTCGTTTCGAAATTCGAGCCGGTGGGCGAATCGCACGAGTTGCGCATCGTCGCGCCGAAGGACATCGGCAAGTATCTGGCCTACAAGGGTTCGGTGACGGTGAACGGCGTGAGCCTCACCGTCAACGCCGTCACCGACCGCCCCGACGGCAGCGAGTTCTCGATCAACCTGATCCCGCATACCGTCGAAGTCACGACGCTGAGCACGCTCAAGGCGGGCACCCAGGTGAATCTGGAGATCGATCTGATTGCGCGCTATGTGGAACGGATGATGAGCGCTGCGTGACGCCGGAGCCCGTCTCCCGGATCGACACCAGGTACAGCGTCTCCTGCGCGAGCAGGTAGAGCAGCGCATATTCCCCGGACGGTGCGTCGCCGAACTCGTGCACAAACAGTTCGCCGCCCGCCGCCCTCGCCCGCTCCAGCATCTCGACGAGATAACCCACGCAGAGCGTCGCTTCGAACTGCTCCGGAATCTCGCCGGACACATCGCGCCCCATGCGCGGCGCGCTCCTGAGCTGGGGAAGCACTTCCCTGTCCAGGCGTTCGATCAGAAGGTCGAACGCCTCCGCATTACCCGCCTCGATCCACTGCCGCTCGATTTCGAGCAGCCGCGCCTCAAAATAATCCGTGATGCGCACCGCCGCGCGATCCGGGGAAAGTGCCGGATCCGTGGCGGTCTGTGCCTGCGGTCCGTTCCTGTGCTTCATGCTGATCATAGTTGTTACGCCGTGAGAGTTGAGGTCCAGCCAGTCTCTCAGGCCCGGCGCGCATGCACCATTCGTCCGAATGGCCTAGGAAATTTCCCGTCCGCCGTCCCGTGGATTTCGCCGCCCGTGTGGCAGGCGTGGCGTAAAATACGCCCTTTCCCCGAACCGGACCCTTACGGGACGTCATCATGTCGCTCGCCTCCACTCCTGAGATCATCGCTGAACTGAAAGCCGGCCGGATGGTGATCCTCGTCGACGAAGAAGATCGCGAGAATGAAGGCGATCTGATCCTCGCCGCCGAATTCGTCACGCCCGAAGCCATCAACTTCATGGCGAAATACGGCCGCGGCCTGATCTGCCTGACGCTCACCCAGGAGCGCTGCCAGCAGCTCAACCTGCCCTTGATGACGCAGCGCAACGGCACGCAGTACGGCACGGCATTCACGGTCAGCATCGAGGCCGCCGAGGGCGTCACCACCGGCATTTCGGCCTCGGACCGCGCCCGGACCATTCAGGCGGCGGTCGCGCCGGACGCGCGCGCCGAACACATTGTTCAGCCCGGCCATGTGTTCCCGATCATGGCGCAGCCCGGCGGCGTGCTGGTCCGCGCCGGCCACACGGAAGCGGGCTGCGACCTCACCGCGCTCGCCGGCCTCACGCCGGCCGCCGTGATCTGCGAAGTCATCAAGGACGACGGCGAAATGGCCCGCCTGCCGGATCTCATCGAGTTCGGCGAGCAGCACGGCATCAAGATCGGCTCGATTGCCGACCTGATCCACTATCGCAGCCGCACCGAATCGATCATCGAGAAGGTCTCCGAGCGCACCATGCAGACCGCGCACGGCCCGTTCCGCGCCATCCTGTATCGCGACGAGCCCACGCATTCGCCGCACATCGCGCTGGTGCGCGGCACGCCGCGTCCCGAACAGGAAACGCCGGTGCGCGTGCACGAACCGCTCTCGGTGCTCGACCTGCTCGAAATAGATGCCTCCATGCACTCGTGGACCATCGACGCCGCGATGAAGGAAATCGCCGCGCGCGATCTCGGCGCCATCGTCATGCTCAATTGCGGCGACACGAAGGAACATCTCGTGGCTGTGTTCGAGGCGTTCGACCAGCAGCAGAAGGCCAAGGAGCTGCAGCGCCGGCCGATCGACTTCAAGACTTATGGCATCGGCGCGCAGATCCTGCGCGACATCGGCGTCGGCAAGATGCAGGTGCTCTCGAATCCGCGCAAGCTCGGCAGCATGTCGGGCTACGGGCTCGAGGTCACGGGCTTCATTCCGATGCCCGGCTGCCCCGCGACCGCCGCGCCCGTCGAGCCGTCCGTCGCGCAGCTGCGCTCGGCCTGACGCCAAGGCCTGACGCCCTTAAGGCGCCGCCCCTCTCCAACAGAACCAACGGATCCAATTCATGGAAATCGGACAATATCAGCCGAACCTCGACGGCGACGGCCTGCGCATCGGCATCGTGCAGTCGCGTTTCAACGAACCGGTGTGCAACGGCCTCGCCGACGCGTGCATCGAGGAACTGGAGCGTCTCGGCGTGATCGGCGAAGACGTGTTGCTCGTCACCGTCCCCGGCGCGCTGGAAATTCCGCTCGCGCTGCAAAAGCTGGCCGAGTCCGGCCAGTTCGACGCGCTGATCGCGGTCGGCTGCGTCGTGCGCGGCGAGACCTATCACTTCGAACTGGTGTCGAACGAGAACGGCGCGGGCATTTCGCGCATCGCGCTCGACTTCGGCATTCCGGTGGCGAACGCGGTGCTCACGACCGAGAACGACGAGCAGGCCGTCGCGCGCATGACCGAAAAGGGTCGTGATGCCGCGCGCGTCGCGGTTGAAATGGCGAATCTGTCCGTCGCGCTCGAGCAGCTCGGCGGCGATGAAGAAGACGAAGACGAAGAAGACGAGGACCGCGCATGAAGAGCGCACGACGCCGTTCGCGCGAGCTCGCGACGCAAGGGCTTTATCAATGGCTGCTGTCCGGTGCGCCCGCCGGTGAAATCGACGCGCAGCTGCGTTCCACGCAGGGTTTCGACAAGGCCGACCAGGAACACCTGGACGCCATCCTGCACGGCGTGATCAAGGAAGCGGACACGTTGTCCGAGCAGTTGCAGCCGTGTCTGGACCGGCCGATCGACCAGTTGTCGCCGGTCGAACGCGCGGTGCTGCTGGTCGCGGCCTTCGAGTTCAAGCATCACATCGACGTGCCGTATCGCGTCGTCATCAATGAAGCGGTGGAGCTGACGAAGACCTTCGGCGGCTCGGACGGCTACAAGTACGTCAATGGCGTGCTCGACAAGCTCGCCGTCGCCATGCGACCCACCGAGGCGCAGGCGCGCGGACGCGGAGCGTAAATGAACCACGCTGCGGAGCCGCTGGTGAGACTGGCGTCGCGGGTCGGCGCCATCGAGCCGTTCTACGTGATGGAGCTGATGAAGCAGGCCCAGGTGCTCGAACGCGCCGGCCGCGACATCATCCACATGAGCATCGGCGAACCGGATTTCACCGCGCCCGAGCCCGTCACCCGCGCCGCCGCCGACGCCCTCACGCGCGGCGTCACGCAGTACACCAATGCGCTCGGCATCCACGCGCTGCGCGAGGCCATTGCGCAGCATTACCGCGATGCCTTCGGCCTCGACATCGATCCGGCGCGCATCGTCGTGACGGCGGGCGCGTCGGCGGCGCTGCTGCTCGCGTGCATGGCGCTGGTCGATCACGGCGACGAAGTCCTGATGCCCGACCCCTGCTATCCGTGCAACCGGCACTTCGTGTCGGCCGCGGACGGCAAGCCGGTGCTGATTCCGAGCGGTCCAGCCGAACGCTTCCAGCTGACGGCCGCGCATGTCGAGGAATACTGGACCGACAAGACGCGCGGCGTGCTGCTGGCGTCGCCGTCGAACCCGACGGGCACGTCGATCGAACCGGACGAACTGCGGCGGATCATCGGCGCGGTGCGTGCGCGCGGCGGCTTTACCATCGTCGACGAGATCTACCAGGGGCTGAGCTACGACGCGAAACCCGTGTCCGCCCTTTCCTTCGGCGACGACGTCGTCACGGTCAACAGCTTTTCGAAGTACTTCAACATGACCGGCTGGCGGCTCGGCTGGCTCGTCGTGCCGCACGCGATGGTCGGCGCGCTCGAAAAACTGTCGCAGAACCTGTTCATCTGCGCGTCGGCGCTCGCGCAACATGCGGCGCTCGCCTGCTTCGCGCCCGAGACGCTCGCGATCTACGAGGCTCGCCGGGGCGAATTCAAACGGCGGCGCGACTACATCGTGCCGGCGCTGCGCTCGCTCGGTTTCGGCGTGCCGGTGGTGCCGGACGGCGCCTTCTACGTCTACGCGGATACCGCCACGGTGCACCATCCCGCCGCCGGCAACAGCGACGCGCTCACGCACGCGATGCTGCATGACGCGGGCGTGGTGCTCGTGCCGGGCACGGATTTCGGGTTTCATGCGCCGCAGCGCTATCTGCGTCTGTCGTATGCAACCGCCTACTCAAAGCTCGAAGAGGCGGTGGCGCGGCTGGGATCCTTGTTCGGCCGCTGAACACATCAAGCTGGCCAAATGAAAAATGGGCACCCTCGGGTGCCCATTTTTATTGGTCAGACGCTTGCAGCAGTAATCAGGCGCCGAATTCCGCCGATGCGACGTGCTTCGTTTCCGTGTCGCCATCGTCCTGCGCGCCCTGCTTCTTCGACGTATCGATCGTCACGTGAACGCGCTTTTCGGGCGCGGCGGAAGCCAGCACCTGCTTGGGCGCGGGCTGGACCGGCGCCTGCGGGGCATTGATCGGCACGTTACGGCCGCGTGCGACGTCGCGCAGACGCGAACGCTCGGCCAGCACCTTGGCGCCGTAGCCGCCGTCGTCCTGCGTCGTCGAACCGACGTAGAAGCGCAGGCCGCCCGCCACCGAACCGCCGCGCGCGATGCAGTCCTTCAGCACGAGCGCGCCGACCTTGATGTTCGCGAGCGGATCGAGCGCCGCGTGCGAGCCGCCGAAGTACTGGAACTTGTCGGAGTGAACCTTCGACATCACCTGCATCAGACCCTGCGCGCCGACGCCGCTTTCGGCATACGGATTGAAGCCCGATTCGATCGCCATCACGGAGAGCAGCAGCAGCGGATCGAGCCCGACTTCGCGGCCTGTGTCGAACGCTGCGCGCACGAGCTCGGTGACCGGCTCTTCCGCCACGCGATAGCGCCGCGCAATGAAGCTCGCGACGAGCTTCTGCTCGCGCGTGGAAACCAGTACACGGTCGTCGCGCGCATCGGCCACGACGCGTTGCGCCGGGATCAGGCTCGCCAGCATGCCGACGGACGGCATGGTGCGCGGATCGAGACCGTTCGGCGAAACAGCGAGACTGATACCGCCGGTCAGCTGGCGGGTGCTGTCGTCGTCGCTGGCAGCCGCGCCAAGCGACGGCGTGACCGCGGCGGGCGCCTTGCCGTTCGCGGCGGGCGCGTCAGCGGCACTGGCCTTGTTCACGGCCAGGTTCACCGGCAGCATCGCGTCGTTCGCCGGGCGATGCACGGCCGAGAACGGCGGCAGCGGCTGCCCCGCGAGCAGGCGAGCCGGACCGGCCTGCACGGCGGCGGACACGAAAGGCATGACCTTTGCGGCGAGCGTGGTGCGCCACGAAGGCAGCAGCCACAGCGACAACGCCGTGATGACGGCGACGCCGCCGACCAGGCTGAAGAGATGGTGACTCAAACGGCGTCCACGACGCAGCGCGATGCGCACCAGTTGCGCGGCGCGGGTGTCGGAACCCCACGATAACCAAGCGTTCATCGATGCTCCCAATGTTGCATGATTAGCGCAGATGAATATGAATAAAGCCCATATCAAAAGCGCAAATCAGACACCGCTCGCTCTTGGCAAGCGTAAGCGGCATCGGGGATACGGCATGCGCCGTCTGGAAGGCCGAACCGGCATGAACACCGGGTTGCGCGGCACGTACTGCATGCCCTGAGTGCGCAGATGACCTTCCACGCGAAAAACCGGCGTGGAAACGCCGGCAGTGACAACCAACAGCCATGAGTCGCCGGGCAGGTTCGGCGCAGGCGACGCATGTGCGTCTGTAAAGACCTGAGGCAGCGGTAAAAAGTTTCAAAACCTGCTTTGGATGCCAAGCGATTCTAGCAGGGTTTAATGATCCGTCAATGCTATAGACTTCCGTTTCAATTACTTACAGTTATATTGAACAGTGTTCAGCGCCCGAAAAGCGCGTTTTCGCTGCCGTCGACACTGCTTTTCGCTGAATGTCCCCCAACGCACCGACGCGAGCACAGGTAAAATCGACAATCGCCATGGCGCGCAGCCGTCCCGCTCCGTGCAGACCGGCTCCGCGGGCGTCCCGAGATCACCTGCGAGCATCGATGAAATACAAAGACTTGCGCGACTTCACCGCCCGCCTTGAAGCGCTCGGTGAATTGCGCCGCATCCGGCAGTCCGTCTCCCCCGTTCTCGAAATCACCGAAATCTCGGATCGCGTGCTGCGTACAGGCGGCCCGGCGCTGCTGTTCGAAGCGCCCACCGGCCACACGATGCCCGTGCTGGCCAACCTCTTCGGCACCACGCGGCGAGTCGCGCTGGGCATGGGCATCGAAACGGACGCGCCCGGCAGTGCGGATACGAGCCTCGGCGGCGACGTCGCCGCGCTGGGTTCGCTGCGCGACGTCGGCCGGTTGTTGTCGGCGCTGAAGGAACCCGAGCCGCCGAAAGGCCTGAAGGACGCCGGCAAATTGCTGTCGCTGGCCAAGGCGGTCTGGGACATGGCGCCGAAATCGGTGAGCGCGCCGCCCTGCCAGGAAGTCGTGTGGGAAGGCCAGGACGTGGACCTCTATCGCCTGCCGATCCAGACCTGCTGGCCCGGCGACGCCGGACCGCTGCTCACCTGGGGCCTCACGGTCACGCGCGGACCGAACAAGCCGCGCCAGAATCTCGGCATCTACCGGCAGCAACTGCTCGGGCGCAACAAGCTCATCATGCGCTGGCTCGCGCATCGCGGCGGCGCGCTCGATTTCCGCGAGTTCGCGCTGGCGAACCCGGGCAAGCCGTATCCGGTCGCCGTCGTCCTCGGCGCGGATCCGGCAACCATCCTCGGCGCCGTCACGCCGGTGCCGGACTCGTTGTCCGAATATCAGTTCGCGGGGCTCCTGCGCGGCTCGCGCACCGAGCTGGCGAAGTGCCTGACGCCGGGCGTCGACTCGTTGCAGGTGCCGGCGCGCGCGGAGATCGTGCTCGAAGGCTTCATCCATCCGCACGACGGCGATCTCCCGCCCGTGCCCGCCGGCGCGCCGCCGCGTCCCTCGACGGGCGCCGCCGCCCGTTACGAGCACGCGCTCGAAGGCCCCTACGGCGATCACACCGGCTACTACAACGAACAGGAGTGGTTCCCGGTCTTCACGGTCGAGAAGATCACGATGCGGCGCGACGCCCTGTTTCATTCCACCTATACCGGCAAGCCGCCCGACGAACCGGCCGTGCTCGGCGTCGCGCTGAACGAAGTCTTCGTGCCGCTGCTGCAGAAGCAGTTCACCGAGATCACCGACTTCTATCTGCCGCCCGAGGGCTGCAGCTATCGCATGGCGATCGTGCAGATGAAGAAGAGCTATCCGGGACACGCCAAGCGCGTGATGTTCGGCGTGTGGAGCTTCCTGCGCCAGTTCATGTATACGAAGTTTATCGTCGTGGTGGACGAGGACGTCAACGTGCGCGACTGGAAGGAAGTGATCTGGGCGATCACAACACGCGTTGATCCCACGCGCGACACCGTCATGGTCGACAACACGCCGATCGACTACCTCGATTTCGCGTCGCCGGTGGCGGGCCTCGGCTCGAAGATGGGCCTCGACGCCACCAGCAAGTGGGCCGGCGAGACGAACCGCGAATGGGGCCGTCCCATCGTGATGGACGAGGCAGTGAAACGCCGCGTCGACGGGCTGTGGGCCGAACTCGGGCTCGACGCATGAGCGCGCTCGCCGCGACGCTCTATGGGGCGGCATCGTCGAGAACACGCATGCGGCGCACGTCGCCGTGGTCGATGCGCATGGCCGGCTCGTGCATTTGTTCGGCGATCCGCAGCGCATCACCTTGCCGCGCTCGGCCGCGAAGCCGGCGCAGGCGCTTGCCGTGATCGAGACCGGCGCGCTCGAACGCTTCGGCTTCACGGAGGAAGAGCTCGCGCTGATGTGCGCGTCGCACAGTAGCGAGCCGCGCCATATCGAACGTGTGCGCGCGATGCTCGCAAAGGCGCAGGCGAGCGAGAGCGACTTGCGTTGCGGCGGTCATCCGCCGATCTCGGACGCCGTGCAGCGCGACTGGATCAAACGCGGCTTCACGCCGACCGCCGTGTGCAGCAACTGCTCCGGCAAGCACGCCGGCATGCTCGCGGGCGCCCGCGCGCTGGGCCTCGCGCTCGCCGACTATCATCTGCCCGGCCATCCCTTGCAGGCGCACGTGAGACGCACGATGGCGCACGCAGCCGGCTTGCCCGAGGATGAAGTGCAATGGGCCATCGACGGCTGCAACCTGCCGACGCCCGCCTTCCCGCTCGCGCATCTCGCGCGGCTCTTCATGACGATCGCCGATGCGCCGCAAGACACACCGCTCGCACGCATCCACCGGGCGATGACGGCGCATCCCGAACTCGTCGCGGGCAAAGGGCGTTTCTGCACGCTGCTGATGCAGGCCTTCGACGGCACCCTGGTCGGCAAGACCGGCGCGGATGCGTGCTATGCGATCGGCGTGCGGCGCGGGCACGGCACGCTCGGCATCGCGATCAAGGTCGAGGACGGTAATACCACGGTGCTGAACGCGGTCGTCGTGCACGTGCTCGATCAGCTCGGCATCGGCACGCAGCAGCAACGCGACGCCCTCGCCGCCTTCCGTCAACCGGTCGTGCGCAACACCATGGGCGTGCCGACCGGCCAGCTCGACGTGCGCTTCACGCTGCATTCCCATCAGGCTTGAACATGCACGCGTGGTCGTTGCTGTCGGACGGATTTTTTCTGTCGCTGTCGCTGTGCCTCGATATCGGCATCGCCAACGTCGCGATCATCTCGCTGACTTTGTCGCACGGCTTCAGGCCGGGGCTCGTGCTCGGCCTCGGCACCTGTTTCGGCGATCTGTTCTATGCCGCACTCGCGCTGCTCGGCATGGCGGCGCTGCTGCAGTTCCCTGCCGTGCGCTGGGTGGTGTGGATCGGCGGCGCCATCGTGCTACTGTTCCTCACGTGGAAGATGGCGCGCGAGGCGCTCGATCCGGCCTCCGCGCCGCCCGTCGAAGGCGAGGCGGATCTCGCCGTGCCGCGTCCCCGGCACTGGAAGAGCTTCGTGCGCGGCTGCCTGCTGGCAGTGTCGTCGCCTAGCGCGATCCTGTGGTTCGCGGCCGTCGGCGGCGCGCTCATCGCCAAGGCGGGCGCAACCAGCGCGGTCAGCGCGTCCCTTTTCCTGACCGGCTTCTTCTGCGGCGGCCTCGCCTGGACACTCTTCATCTGCACGCTGGCCAGCCACGGCCGCAAACGCGCCGGCACGCGGCTGCTGCGCGCGTGTCATGTGATGTCGGCGGTGCTCTTCGCGTACTTCGCGTACAGCGTGATCGTCAATGGATATCGAGACTTGATCGTGCACGCGGCAAGCTGATCCTGCCTTCAGGCAAGGTACTGCGAGAGCTTCGCGAGATCGACATTGCCGCCGGACACGATCACGCCCACGCGCTTGCCCTCGACCGGCACGATCTTCTGCAGGACCGCCGCCGCCGCGAGACAACCCGTCGGCTCGACCACCATCTTCATGCGCTGGGCGAAGAAGCGCAGCGTCTCGATCAGTTGCGCATCGCTCACCGTGACGATGCGCTCCACGTGCTCGCGGATGATCGGAAAGTTATAAGCGCCGACATGCGTGGCCGCGGCGCCATCGGCGATGGTGCGCGGCACGTCGATAGTCACGATCTCGCCGCGCGCAAGCGACTGTTGCGCGTCGTTGCCCGCTTCCGGCTCGACGCCGATCACCTTGCAATCCGGCGCCAGCGCGGCCGCCGCGAGCGCGCATCCGCCGATCAGCCCGCCGCCGCCGAGGCATACAAAGAGATAGTCGAGCGGCCCGGTTTCTTCGATCAGCTCCTTCGCCGCCGTGCCTTGGCCCGCGATCACGTGCGGATGGTCGTAGGGCGGAATGAGCGTCATGCCGCGCTCGTCGGCGAGTTGCCGGCCGATCTCCTCGCGGTTCTGCGTATAGCGGTCGTAGGTGATGACTTCGCCGCCATAGCCGCGCGTCGCTTCCATTTTTGCGGCCGGCGCGTCCTCGGGCATGACGATGGTCGCGCGTATGCCCGCGAGCCGCGCCGACAGCGCAATGGCCTGCGCATGATTGCCCGATGAGTAAGTGATGACGCCGGCCGCGCGCTGGCGGTCGTCGAAGTGAGACAGCGCGTTCCACGCGCCGCGGAACTTGAACGCGCCCATGCGCTGGAAGTTTTCGCACTTGAAGAAGAGCGAGGCGCCGGCGATGTCGTCAGCGGTGCGCGACGTCAGGGCCGGCGTGCGATGCGCGAAGCCTTCGAGGCGCCGGGCGGCATCGGCGACGTCATCGTAGGTGGGTGCGGGAAGGGAGGTCATCGGCGGCAACCTGTGCGGGGAAGAAAGGGCATTGTCCCAGTTTATGCCGCCCTGCCCCGGGTGCCGGAAACAACAAGGGCGATGCGCTGTGAAACGCATCGCCCTTGTTCAGGCTGGTGGTCGGGCTGGCTCAATAACGGTAGTAGCCCGGACCGTGCCGGTAGTAACCATGGTGCCGGTAATACGGCCGGCCGTAATAGCCGTAACCGCCATAGACCACCGGGGGCGGCGGCGCATAGACCACCGGCGGCGGCGCGACATAGACCGGCGGCGGCGGCGCCACATACACCGGCGCGGGCGGCGCGGCATAAACCGGATAGGCCGGCACCCCGATGCCGACGCCAATCGACACATGCGCGTGAGCCGCACTCATGAAGCCGACGCCGAGCGCGCCGGCCACCAACACACTACCGAGCTTTTTCACTTTCGTTCTCCTCGCCGCTTCGCATTGTTTCCGGCTTGCGCGGAACATGAGCGACGGTATGAAACGAATTTAACGAAAATGCACATTTATCGCTGAGACCATTTGTTGCAAATTGCAAGTTCCTTAACGCTGATTCGAAGGCTGAAGTTGCGCGCGAATTGGCCGATCGGGTGAAATCGCCCACCGAAGCGGTTCCCGACGCACACGCGAAGACGCGCAACCGCGGCGCGGAAAGAATGCGTAACGTCTGATTACAAATCAACGAAAAAGCCCCGTCGAACGTCGTCGACGGGGCTTCGATGTGCGGTCGCAAAAGCGTCGGTCGTGGCGCGCTCAACCCACCTTCACATAAGCGAACTCGCGCGTGACATTGGGCGGCACATAGGCGCCGCTGATGACGACACGGGGCGTCAGGCGCTTCTTCTGATCCCACCAGCAGCGGCGCTGGGTCTGGCTCAGGAAACGCAGATGCTTCCGGTACGAAAAAATGCTCATGGCAACCTCCGAACGTAGCGAATGAAACCTGTGGAAGAGGTTGAAGGCCGGTTGCGCCTGCCTCTTCGGTCGAATCCTTCTTCTCTTTAGTATTTCGCGATGTCCTCGCTCACTTCGTACGCCAGGGAACTCAACACCGGCAACCACGTGGGCTTGACCACATTCAGCAGAATCCATGCCGTTCTGGCCCGCAAATGTGCATTGCACTATGGGCCGTCGAACATCGGACGCACCGCTCCGCGTCCGTTTCACTTTATGCAGTCTATCCTGCCAGCATTGCGTGACGCGCGCTGTCGACCCGCGTGTCGAAACCGCAACACGCGGGCAAATCAGCCGCAAATAAGAAATTTACGACTTGCTTTCATTCGACTGCCGATGAAATGACAATGTCGTCGCCGGCGCAGGCGCTTGGCCGTCCCCAATCGGGACGGCAGCCGTGTTAAGGTGACGACCGGCGCCCCACCGAGCAGGCCCGGTGGGCGGGGAAATCAAGTCGCCATGAACAGGAAGTCGCGATGTTTCTGGGTCCGCCCAGCGGGAGCTGGCGAGTAGTGAGACTCGTCGCGCGCCGCGTCGGACGATGGCGGCTCGCGACAGCCTGGTAAAACACTCCCGTCCCGAGAACGAACAATGATCAAGGTCAAGCATCCCGAATCGCGCCGCGCGAGCGTGCGCCCCGCTGCCGCAGCCGGCGCCTGTGCCCGCCGCGCACGGAGATGCGGGCGCCATCGCTAGTCCCTGGCATCGTTCGTTTCAAGCTTCTTTCAGTCGACCCGACGCAGCCGCCACGCTGCACACGCAAACAAGAGGACCCGAGATGTTCGGCGAGATCGCCCGTTTTCTGCTCAGCACCGTTTTCACCCTGTTCGGCGCGGCGCTGCTGCTGCGCGCATGGATGCAGGTCGTGCGCATGCCGCCCTACAACCCGGTTTCCAATGCCGTGATGCAGGCCACCAACTGGATCGTGCTGCCGCTGCGCAAGATCCTGCCGGGCGGCAAGATCGACTGGGCCAGCATTCTCGCGGCGCTGATCGCCGCCGCTGTCTATGTCATGTTGATGGTCGTGCTCGCCGGCGTCGACCCGACGCTCATGCTGCCGATGCTCGCGCTCGTCGCCGTGCTGACCGTCATCAAGTGGGCGCTGAACCTCATCATCTGGATGACGATCCTGATGGCGCTGCTGTCGTGGCTCAACCCGCAATCGCCGGCCATGCCGCTGCTCTTCCAGATCACCGCGCCGTTCCTCGACCCGCTGCGGCGCATCCTGCCGCGGCTCGGCGGCATCGACCTTTCGCCGATCCTGCTGTTCGTCATCGTGCAGGTGCTGTTGATGGTGGTGACGCGCGTGGCGGTATCGATGACGCTGTTCGGGATCTGAGCGGCGCGCGCAATTGCGCCTGCGAAGGCGTTGCGCTTACAATTGCGTGCTCAAGCTCCGGCTCAAGCGGGCGTCGTATAATGGCCATTACCGTAGCTTCCCAAGCTACAGACGTGGGTTCGATTCCCATCGCCCGCTCCAGGTTTCTCAGCACCAACCACATCAGAACACCCGGCAAAAGCCGCCTCCAGTGTCACACTCGGGCGGCTTTTTGATTTCCAGCATTGCCTCGTCATGAATCAAGATCCCGAGAACGAAGCCGCCGACGGCGCCCCCGACCTTCCCGCCTCCGCCGACGATCCCTCGACGCTCCGGCACCGGCGCATCCGCAGTTTCGTCACGCGGGCGGGCCGCGTATCGATAGGACAGCAGCGCGCGCTCGACGAACTCGGTCCGCGCTACGTCGTGCCCTACGCGCCGCAAGCGGCGGACTGGAACGCCCTCTTCGGCCGCGAGGCGCCGCGCGTGCTGGAGATCGGTTTCGGCATGGGCGCGACGACAGCGGAGATCGCAGCCGTGCGTCCCGGCGATGACTTCATCGGCGTGGAAGTGCACGAGCCGGGCGTCGGCGCGCTGCTCAAGCTGATCGGCGAGCAAGGACTCGGCAACATCCGCATCCTGCAGCACGACGCCGTGGAAGTGCTCGAGCACATGATCGCGCCGGACAGCCTCGACGGCGTGCACATCTATTTCCCCGATCCGTGGCACAAGGCGCGTCACCACAAGCGCCGCCTGATCCAGCCGAAGTTCGTCGCGCTGCTTGTCTCGCGCATGAAGCCGGGCGGCTATCTGCATCTCGCGACCGACTGGCAGAACTACGCGGAACAGATGCTCGAAGTCCTTTCGGCGGAACCCGCGCTCGAGAACACCGCCGACGGCTACGCGCCGCGTCCGGACTTCCGCCCGGTCACGAAGTTCGAGCGGCGCGGACTGCGCCTTGGACACGGCGTGTGGGACCTGATGTTCCGGCGTCGTTGAACGCAAAAAAGCCACGGCATGCCGTGGCTTTTTTTATCGCGCGACGGGATTCAGTCGGCCCAGCTCAGCCCGCCGCTGTAGCCCACGATCAGGATCAGCAATCCGAAGCCGATGCGGTACCACGCGAACGCCGTGAAGTCGTGCGAGGCGACATAGCGCAGCAGCCAGCGCACGCACACGAACGCGCTGATGAACGCCGCCACGAGCCCGATCGCGAACAAGCCGATATCGCCGACGGTCAGCGTGCGCCAGTACTTGGCCATCTCATAGAGCGTCGCACCGAAGATGATCGGGATGGCGAGGAAGAACGAGAATTCCGTGGCGACGCGCCGTTCGAGACCGAACAGCATGCCGCCGATGATCGTCGCCCCCGAACGCGACGTGCCGGGGATCAGCGCGAAGCACTGGGCGAGACCGACCTTGAGCGCATCGGCATAGGCGAGTTCGTCGACCGAGGTCACACGCGGCGCCACGGCGCGTTCCCGCTGGCGCGATTCGGCCCAGAGAATCACGATGCCGCCCACGATCAGCGCCACCGACACCGGCACCGGCGAGAACAGCACCGCCTTGATGTGCTTTTCCAGCAGCAAGCCCAGCACGATGGCCGGAACGGTCGCGATGATGACGTTGAGCGTGAAGCGCCGCGCATCGGGGCGACTCGGCAGCCCGATCACGACCGAGCCGATCTTCGCGCGATATTCCCAGCAGATGGCGAGAATCGCGCCGAACTGGATGACGACGTCAAAGGTCTTCGATTGCGCGTCGGTGAAATTCAGCAGACTGCCAGCAACGATCAGATGCCCCGTGCTTGAAACCGGCAGGAATTCGGTCAAGCCTTCCACGACGCCCAGAACGAGCGCCTTCATCATCAGTATCCAGTCCATCCGCAGCCCTTGTTCGCCGATACAGCTGTTGTTTGTCAAGCACCGTACAGGCGGATGTCGGCTTACTTCTCGACGATCTGCGCACGTATGCCGTTTGTAAGGACTGTGATTGTACCGGGTTCGTAAGACACTCCGGCGAACTGGAGTTCTTCCGGCTTGAAGGTGTGGATCGGATAGCGGTCGAGCAGCTGGGCCGCGAGCTGCGCACCGACCGATGCAATCTGTTGGTTGTACTGCCCGGCGTCACCCGTGAACTGCGCATCGTCAACGGATGGCGCGACGAGAATCACCGAACGGCTGGGGGCATCGTAGGCCAGTTGTGTGGACAGCGTGAACGTGCCGGCCACGGGATTGGGCATGAAGGGCGTCGCGAGACGCGCATCGACGCGCACCGTCACGCGATTGCGATCCGGCGCCATGCCGACGACCGGATTGCTCAGCACGACATCGAAAATCTGCGAGGCCGTGCGTTGCAGCGGGAACTTGCGGGCTACGGCTTCCTGGACCTGCTGCGTCGAAAATGTGTAGTGATCCGGAATGAACGGGAAGATGGAGTTCGACGCCGCGCGGGCGGTCGATGTGAGAGCGAGCGTGGGCAGCGACAGCGCTGCCAGCACGAACCGGCGCCGCAGCGGCGCGACGGTGTGCGTCATGCGTATTCCTCCAGTGCTGGGTTCTTCGATGCGTTGCGCCGGATGGCGCGGTGCAGATTTTGGACCATCGATCAGCGGGACAGTTGCGTCGCGCGGGGCTGCGTATCCCGTTCGAGCGTTTCGATCCACCGAAGTGCAAATTCGCGCGACTCGCCGCACATCTCCGCCGAAGGCTGCAAGCCGCTGCAGCACGACGGCCTGCGCGGATCGCCGAAGATGGCGCAGCGCAGGTCATCGCCGAGCTGCACGCAGCGCTCGCCCGCACGCTTGCCTTGCGGCATGCCCGGAATCGGGCTGGAAATGGAAGGCGCGATGCAGCACGCACCGCAGCCCTCGCGGCACGCGTGAGGCGAAGAGTCGATCGACATGGCGATAAGGAAACGCGGGAACACGAAAACGCGAAAGCCGCATTGTCCCACGCCTTGTCTTGCGCTTCGTCAAACCGGGCGTGCCGTTCTGCGACCCTGGCGCGCACGTCCGGCGCCCGACGCCGCCCTACACTCGAACGGATTCCAGAGGCCCGCCATGACATCCGCCGTTCCGTTCTTCCGCCCCGACCTGCTCGCCCGCTACGACGCTCGCGGGCCGCGCTACACGTCGTATCCAACCGCCGTGCAGTTCACCGACACCTTCGACCCCGCGCACTACCACGCGGCCGCCCGCCGCGGCCAGCCGCACGAAGCGCTGTCGCTGTACCTGCACATCCCGTTCTGCGACACCGTCTGCTTCTACTGCGGCTGCAACAAGGTCGCGACGAAGAACCGCGCGCATGCCCGGCCCTACCTCGACCGCCTGAAGCGCGAACTGGCGCTGCAAGCGGCATTGTTCGATCCCGCGCGCCCCGTCACGCAGCTTCACTGGGGCGGCGGCACGCCGACTTTCCTCGCGCACGACGAGATGGCCGAACTGATGGCCGCCACGCGCGCGCACTTCAATCTCGTGCCCGACGAGCGCGCGGAATATTCGATCGAAATCGATCCGCGCGAGGCCTCGGCGGACACGGTCGCGCTGCTGCGCGAACTCGGCTTCAACCGCATGAGCCTCGGCGTGCAGGACTTCGACGAACGCGTGCAGCGCGCCGTCAACCGCATCCAGCCGCGCGCGCTGACCGAGCGTGTGCTCGATGCCGCCCGCCGGCACGGCTTCCGCTCGGTCAGCGCCGATCTCATCTACGGCCTGCCGCATCAGAGCGTCGAGAGCTTTTCGCGCACGCTCGACGCCCTCATCGCGATGCGGCCGGATCGCGTCAGCGTGTTCGGCTACGCGCACCTGCCGGACCTCTTCAAGATGCAGCGGCGCATTGACGCCAGCGCGCTGCCGTCGCCGGCCGTGCGCCTCGCGATCCTCGAACGCGTGATCGCGCGCATGAGCGAGGCGGGCTATGTGTACATCGGCATGGATCACTTCGCGCTGCCGGACGACGAACTCGCCCGCGCGCACGCGGCGGGCACGCTCCAGCGCAACTTCCAGGGCTACAGCACGCAGGCGGATTGCGATCTGATCGGCATCGGCGCTTCGTCGATCGGCAAGGTCGGCGACGTCTATGCGCAGAACGCGCGCACGCTCGCCGACTACGCAACGGCGATCGATGCGGGCACGCTTGCGATCGCGCGCGGCGTGCGCCTCTCGCCCGACGATCAACTGCGCCGCGACCTCATCATGCGCGTCATGTGCGGCGGCGAGCTGCGTTTCGATGACGTCGCGCAGGCGCATGGCATCGAGTTTCCGGCGGTCTTCGCGGACGAACTCGAACGCCTCGCGCCGATGGCCGACGACGGTCTCATCGAACTCTCGCGCGACGCGCTTCGGGTCCTGCCCGCGGGACGCATGCTGGTGCGCAATGTCGCGTCGGTATTCGACCGTTATCTGGGACAGACCGGCGCGCAGCGCTTCTCGCGCACGCTCTGAAGGAAAGACGGGCGGCGGCGAGGCTCGAGGACGCGTATTTCTTACCTTGCTGGCTTAGAATGACAGCCACTCCGGGCGCCGGAGCCGCAGGCACTGCAAGCAAGACTCCGCGCCCGTCCATTCACGCCGATGCGAAGCGCCGGGCCGGTCGAAGGCGCATCGCGAACGGCCCTGCCGCCGCCACCTCATGCCCAGCCCTTCGCCCCAGTTCGCTCCGCTCGCCCAACTCGCCGCCGATCTCCACGCCGGCCGCACGACCAGCCGCGCGCTGGTCGAGACGGCCCTGGAACGGATCGCCGATCCCGCGGGCCAGGGCTCGACCGTCTTCCTGCACGTCGATGCCGCCCAGGCCCGCGCCGCCGCCGACGCCCACGACGCGCTGCGCCGCGCCGGCACCGTGCTGTCGCCGCTGGCCGGCATTCCGGTGTCCATCAAGGATCTCTTCGATATCGAAGGCCAGGTGACGCGCGCCGGCTCGACCGCGCTGAACGACGCCGCGCCCGCCCGCGCCGACGCCGTGGCGGTCGCCCGCCTGCGCCGCGCGGGCGCGGTGCTGATCGGCCGCACCAACATGAGCGAGTTCGCGTTCTCGGGCCTCGGGCTCAACCCGCACTACGGCACGCCGCATTCGCCGTGGCGCGCCGACGTGCCGGGCGATGCGCGCATCGCGGGCGGCTCGTCGTCGGGGGCGGCGGCCTCGGTCGCGGACGGCATGGCGGCCGTCGCGCTCGGCACCGACACCGGCGGCTCGATCCGCATTCCGTCGGCGCTGTGCGGCATCACCGGCTTCAAGCCCACCGCCAGCCGCATCCCGAAGCAAGGCGGCATTCCGCTCTCCCGCACACTCGATTCGTTCGGACCGATCGGCGTCTCGGTGGCCTGCTGCGCGCTGGTGGACCGCATTCTCGCGGGCCGCGAGCCCGGCGTGCCCGCCGCCCGTCCGCTCGATGGCGTGCGCCTCGGCGTGCTGACGAACTACGTGACGGACGGCGTCGAGGCGCCGGTCGCCGGCGCGGTCGCCGCGGCCATCGATCATCTGGCGGCGGCGGGCGCGGTGGTCGAAGACGTGCGTTTCGCGCCGCTCGACCGGCTGCCGGAGATCAACCGTTATCCGCTGGTCGCGATCGAAGCCTTTGCCTGGCACCGGAAGCTGATGGCCGAACGCGGCGCGGATTACGATCCGCGCGTGCTGGCCCGCCTGAAGCGCGCCGAAGCGGCAAGCGCCGCCGATTACATCGACCTGTGCGAGGCCCGCGCCGCGATGATCGAGGAAGCGCGCACGACGCTCTGGCAGCGTTTCGACGCCATCATCTGCCCGACCGTGCCGGTGCTGCCGCCGCGCATTGCCGACCTGGACGCCGACGACGACCTCTTCACGCGGACCAACGCGCTCATCCTGCGCAATCCGACCACCTTCAATTTCCTCGATGCCTGCGGCCTGTCGCTGCCGTGTCACCCGCGCGGCGACGCGCCCGTCGGCCTGATGCTGGCTGGCGCGCCGAACGCCGACGACGCGTTGCTGTCCATCGGGCGCGCAGTCGAAGCCGTACTCGACACGACGCGCTGAAGCGGCGGCGCGTCGTCGCGGGTGCGGCGTTCGCGCTAGAATTCACCGTCAAGCGGCGCAACTCAGGCACTTCCTTCTCGAATCGTTGCGGAACAATGAACAACTCTTTACATCACTTCTCGATGCATCAGGGCGACCGCGTCATGCGGCGTGAGCGGCGCCTGCTGGTGCTGCTGGGGCTCGTCAGTCTCGGGCTGGTCGGCGGCGCGCTGTATCTGCAGTTCTATCACGGCGAGGATCCTTGCCCACTGTGCATCATCCAGCGCTATTTCTTCGTGCTGATCGCCGTCTTCGCGTTCCTCGGCGCGGGCTTCAACAACTGGCGCGGCATCGCGCTGCTGGAGACGCTGGTCGCGCTGTCGGCGCTCGGCGGGCTCGCCACGGCCGCGCGGCATGTGTATGTGCAATCGCATCCGGGCTTCAGCTGCGGTTTCGACGCGCTGCAACCGGTCGTCGACAGCCTGCCGCCCGCGCAGTGGCTGCCGCAGGTGTTCAAGGTCGCGGGCCTGTGCGAAACCCCGTATCCGCCGATCCTCGGCCTCTCGCTGCCGCAATGGTCGCTGATCGCCTTCGCGATCATCTTCGTGCTGGTGCTGGCGAGCCTGCGGTTCAAGCGCAAGCTGCGCGCGACCGCGCGGTAATTCCTGCCGCCACCGCCGTTCGTTGTCCCGGGCGGGGCATTCGCGCCGCCCGTCTCCCCGCTCCACTCCGTTTTTTCCGCCACGCATCAGTCCGACCGCATACCCTTGATACGGGGCCGGCAATATTTTTTTGATATTGCGATGCTAAGGTCGGGTCTGGATGGCGATCTACGTGCGCGCAGTCCGTTCTGCCCCGGCAAGCCGTGTTTTTTCCGGTCAGCCCCGAAACGAACGACAACCGCGTAACGCGCGCCGGGTCCGCAATGTCTTTCTGATCATGACAAAGCACACCATCCGCATCCCCTGTCACGTCTTTTCACGCACGGCATCCACCCGGCCCTTGCACGTCCGGCACCCGGCAGTCTCCGCGTGCGCGTGGGCGCATCGAGCCATCCCGATAAACTACGGATTGCGACGATTCACCCTCACGCCACCCTGACACCTTTCCCGGAGCTCCATCGATGCAAGTTTGGCTCAACGACCTGCAACACCTGCTCGCGCACGGCGATGCCGTCGTGCTCGTGACGGTCGCGCGTGTCGAAGGCTCCGCGCCGCGCGAGCCAGGCACGAAGATGATCGTCACGCGCGAGGATGCGCGCTACACCATCGGCGGCGGTCATCTCGAATGGAAGGCCATCGAGACCGCCCGGCAAGTCCTGAAGGAAGGCATGCGCCGTCCGCACATGCGCCGGCTCGAACGCTTCGCGCTCGGGCCGAGTCTCGGCCAGTGCTGCGGCGGCGCGGTGGTGCTGGCTTTCGAGCGGCTCGACGTCGCCGACCTGAACTGGGTGACCACGCTCGCGAAGCGCACCGCGCAAGGTCTCTCGACGGTGCGCAGCATTTCGTTCGCGCCGCAGCCCGATGCCGTCATGCTGTCCGATCCCGAAGCGGCCGACGCCGACGCCGACTGCCTGCTGTGGGACGGCGCCGGTTTCGCCGAGAGCGGACCGCTGCTGACCGAGACCATCGCGCCGCGCGACTTCCAGGTCGTGCTGTTCGGCGCGGGGCATGTGGGCGCGGCGCTCGTGCGCGTGCTCGCCACCTTGCCCTGCCACGTGACCTGGGTCGACGAGCGCGACGCCGCGTTTCCCGCGCCGCAGTTCGTGCCGGACAACGTGACGATCGAGCCAAACGACGCCCCCGACGAAGCCATCGACCGCGCACCGGCCAACGCGTACTACCTCGTGATGACGCACAACCACACGGTGGATCTGGCGCTGGCGGAGTGCATCCTGCGGCGCGGCGACTTCGCGTTCTTCGGCATGATCGGCTCGTTCACGAAGAAGAAGCAGTTCGAGCACCGGCTCGTGGCGCGCGGCATCGACCCGGCGCGCATTGCGCGGATGGTGTGTCCGATCGGCATCGACGGCATCGTCGACAAGGCGCCCGAGGTGATCGCGGTCGCAGCAGCCGCCCAGCTGCTGCAAGCGGTCGAAGCCAACACGCAGGCGCGTGCGTCGTCGCAACAGAGCGTCTGAGCCCGGACGCAAGACAAGCCCCAACCCATAACAGCCCATGAATCCCACATTCGCCGACAAGATCGCGCACGCGCCCAAGGCCGAGCTGCATATCCACATCGAAGGCTCGCTCGAACCCGAGCTGATCTTCGCGCTCGCGCAGCGCAACGGCGTGCCGCTCGCGTACGACTCCATCGACGCACTGCGCGCCGCCTACGCCTTCACCGACCTGCAATCGTTCCTCGACATCTACTACGCCGGCGCGAGCGTGCTGCTGCACGAGCAGGACTTCTACGACATGACGGCCGCCTATGTCGAACGCGCGCTGGCCGATCACGTCACGCACACGGAGATCTTCTTCGATCCGCAGACGCACACCGAACGCGGCGTGCCGATCGAAACGGTGGTGGCCGGCATTGAGCGCGCGCTCGCCGATGCCGAGAAGCGCGGCCTCACCTCGAAGCTGATCCTGTGTTTCCTGCGCCATCTGCCCGAAGAAGATGCGCTCGCCACGTATGAAAGCGCGCTGCCGCTGTTCGACCGGTACGCGCACCGGCTGATCGGCGTGGGACTCGATTCATCGGAACGCGGTCATCCGCCGTCGAAGTTCGAGCGCGTGTTCGCCAAGGCGCGCGAGCGCGGCCTGAAACTCGTCGCGCACGCGGGCGAGGAAGGTCCGCCGTCCTACGTCTACGAGGCGCTCGATCTGCTGAAAGTGGACCGCGTCGATCACGGCGTGCGCAGCATCGAGGACGCGGCATTGGTCGCCCGTCTCGCGGATGCGCGCATTGCGCTGACCGTGTGTCCGCTGTCGAACCTCAAGCTGTGCGTGTTCGACGACATGACCAGGCACACGCTGAAGGACCTGCTCGATCAGGGCGTCGCCGTGATGATCAATTCCGACGATCCCGCGTACTTCGGCGGCTACGTCAACGCGAACTACTTCGCGATTGTCGATGCACTGAAGCTCGACGATCACGAGGTCTACACGCTGCTGCGCAACAGCCTGGAAGCGTCGTTCGTGACGGATGCGCAGCGCGCCGACATGATCGCGCGCCTCGATGCCTACTGGAAGCAGTGAGCCCATGGACACGACCGCAACGTCCAACCGGGACATGACCGCCATCGAACGCTTCTTCGGCGTGCGCGCGGCGGGCTCGCGCGTGAAGACCGAAGTCGTCGCGGGCATCACGACCTTCCTCACGGCGATGTACATCATCGTCGTCAATCCGGGCATCCTCTCGCAGGCGGGCGTGCCGTTTCCGGCGGCGCTCACGGCGACCGTCATCGTCAGCTTCCTCGGCAGCTGCGCGATGGGCCTGTATGCGCGCAATCCGGTGCTCGTCGCGCCCGGCATGGGCATGAACGCGCTGTTCGCCTTCGTCATGGTGCACGGCGGCAAGATGCCGTGGCAGACCGCGCTCGGCTGCGTGTTCTGGTCCGGCGTGATCTTCGCGGTGCTCGCGGCCTTCAACGCGCGCAAGCTCGTCGTCGATGCGATTCCGGCCAACCTGCGGCATGCGGTGTCGTGCGGGATCGGGCTGTTCATCAGCCTGATCGGCCTCGTCAACGCGAAGTTCGTGGTGAGCGATCCGGTCACGATCGTGCATTCGGCATCGCTGAATCCGGTCGTCATCACGTTCCTGATCGGGCTCGCGGTCACCACCATCCTGGTCGCGCGCAATGTCACGGGCGCGCTGATGCTGGGCATCGTGTTCACGACGCTCATCGCACTGCCGATCGGCCGCTGGTGGGGCGACGGCACCGCCTACTGGCCCGCCGCCATCGCGACGAAAACGCTCGTCAACTGGAACGGCCTGTTCGCCGCGCCGGATTTCTCGGCCATCGGCCAGCTCGACCTGATGGGATCGCTGAAGCTCATCTACTGGCCGTTCATCTTCGTGATGCTGTTCACGTCGTTCTTCGACGCGCTCTCCACCTTCATGGCGATCTCCGAAGCCGGCAAGCTCTACGACCAGGACGGCAATCCGCGCAACATCCGCCAGTCGATGATGGTCGACTCGTTCTCGGCGCTCGTGTCCGCGCCGCTCGGCACTAGTCCGGCGAACGCGTATATCGAATCGGCGGCGGGCATTTCGGCGGGCGGGCGCACCGGGCTGGTAGCGGTCGTGGCCGGCCTGTGCTTCCTGCCGTTCCTGTTCCTCTCGCCGCTGCTGTCGCTGATTCCGGCCATCGCCACCGCGCCCGCGCTCGTGCTCGTCGGCGTGTTCATGATGGAAGCGATCACGAAGATTGAATGGCAGCGGTTCGACGAAGCCATTCCCGCCTTCCTCGCGATGATCCTGATCCCGCTGACCTATTCGATCACGGATGGCGTCGCGTACGGCTTCCTCGCGTTCGTCGTGCTGAAGACAGCGACGGGCCGCGCGCGGGAAGTCAAGCCGGCGATGTGGATCATCGCGGCCTTTGCCCTGGTTCTGCTTTCGCAGTTGTAGTCCCTTCACAGAAACGGAGACGTTGCATCATGACTCAGACCGCCTGGCGCGCCCAGTTGCTGACTTTCCGGGAAGATCCCGCGCATGCCGCCGACGGCGCGGTGTATGAGGCCGACGGCCTGTTGATCGTCGAAGACGGCAAAGTGGTCGCGGCGGGCGCGTATGCGTCGCTGCGCGGCCAGCTGGCCGCCGACGCGATCGTCCACACGATGCGCGACAAACTGATCGTGCCGGGTTTCATCGACTCGCACATTCACTATCCGCAGACGGACATGATCGCGTCGCCGGCGCCGGGCCTGTTGCCCTGGCTCAACACCTACACATTCCCGACCGAACGCGGCTTCGAGAATCCGGCGCTCGCACGCGAGACGGCGAGTTTCTTCCTCGACGAGCTGCTCGCCTGCGGCACGACCACGGCGCTGGTGTACTGCACGGTGCACAAGCAATCCGCCGAGGCCTTCTTCACGGAAAGCGAGTCGCGCGACCTGCGCATGGTCGCGGGCAAGGTGCTGATGGACCGCAACTGTCCCGAGTTCCTGCGCGACACCGCGCAGTCCGGCTACGACGACAGCGCCGAACTGATCGCGCGCTGGCACGGACGCGGCCGTCAGCAATACGCGCTGACGCCGCGTTTCGCGCCGACTTCGACGGAAGCGCAGCTCGAAGCGTGCGGCGCGCTGGCGCAGCAGCATCAGGACGTGTTCATCCAGACGCACGTGGCGGAAAACATCGACGAGATCAAATGGGTCGAGAGCCTGTTCCCGGGGCATCGGAGCTATCTCGACATCTACGATCACTACGGGCTGCTGCGCCGCCGTTCGGTGTATGGCCACTGCATCCATCTCGACGACCGCGACCGCGAACGCATGGCGGAGACCGGCGCGGTGGCGTCGCACTGCCCGACATCGAACCTGTTCCTCGGCAGCGGCCTGTTCGACTTCGAGAAGGCCGGCGCAGCCAACATGCCGGTGGCGATGGCAACGGACGTCGGCGGCGGTACGTCGTTCTCGATGCTCCAGACGATGGGCGCCGCGCACAAGATCGCGCGCCTGACCGGCCATCACCTGACCGCGACGCGCATGTTCTGGCTCGCGACGACCGGCGCGGCGCAGGCGCTCGAACTCGACGACCGGATCGGCACGCTCGCGCCCGGCAGCGAGGCGGACTTCGTCGTGCTCGATCCGAACGCGACGCCGCTTCTCGCGCGCCGCACGTCGCGCACCGAGTCGCTCGAGGAGTTGCTGTTCGCGTTCGCGCTGCTCGGCGACGACCGCGCGGTCTTCGAGACGCATGCCGCCGGCAAGCGCGTGCATGCGCGCGACGGGCGCAAGACGGTCATCCTCGACAAGGCTGCGTAGAGCGGCTTCACGCAGATCGTTGCCGCAACGGCGGCCCTCGACGCGCATTCCTGACAACGTCCGCATCATTCGGATTAGTACGATGGCGGACAACGTTTCGGTTTCTTAACATTCGGGCTGCGTGGAAGCCTGACGGGCAGCATCAAAAGGGGTGGCTGTATCGAGCTTGCCTGGCAGCGCTTTCTTGTTGAACACAAAAAGGCGTTGCTTCGCCGGAAGACCCCCTGTGCTTTCAGTTATCGAGACCGAAGATTTACTCAGGCTGTTCCACGTACTCGGCCAAGGCCGTTCCAATAGCCTGACGGCGCGCAAGTTCGCCGCGGCGATTATTGCCATGTTCAGCATGCTCATCGGCGCCGAATGCGCGCATGCCTGTGCGCCGTCTACAACCTTTCCAGACGCATCCGTTTCTTTTCCGGCAACCATCAGCGTTCCCGCCAACGCGCCGGTCGGCACGGTCATCGCCACCGTAAGCGGGCCGATCCCGAACACCGCCGGCGCCACCTATAGCGATAACTGCGGCAATGGCGGCACCGTTTTCTGGCAACTCATCACCGGTCCCGTTCAGCCGAATCGAACAGGCTCGACCTCAGTGCCGGGCATCGGATATACGTCGTCGATATCGGGCGGCGGCCTCAGCGGAACCGCCACGATGGACACCGCCATCGACGGTCCGTCGCTACCCAACAATTCGGGCGCCAATTACTTTCCTTCGCAGGTCATGGTCACGGTCAAGCTCGTCGTGACAGGGCCCGTCAAGGCCGGCGTGCTCAGTCTGAATCCGACCGGACCCGGAAGCCCCAACGTGGTCGGATACTTCTACGTCGGCATGAATGGACGCTACGCGTTTCGGGTCATTACGCCAAGCGGGGCGACATCCATCACCGCTCGCGGCTGCAGCATCACTACGCCGTCCGTGGGCGTCACCCTGCCATCCGTTTCACCGTCCAGCCTTTCGGGCAGCGGCGCCGTGGCGGGCAACACCTCGTTCGCGCTCGGGCTGAACTGCTCGGCCGGCACGCGGGTCAATCTCACCCTGACCGATGCCACCACGCCGTCCAATACGTCGAACGTGCTCACGCTGGGGAGCGGATCGACGGCATCCGGCGTGGGCATGCAGATCCTCAATGGCACGACGCCCATCGCTTACGGGCCCGATTCCAGCGCGGCCGGCAACAACAATCAATGGTCGGCCGGCACGGCGAACGGCGGCCCGATGACGATCCCGTTGAACGTGCGATACATCCGCACTGCGAATCCGATCACGCCAGGAAAGGTCGCCGGCCTGGCGACCTTCACCATGTCGTATCAATAGTTGCGCGTTTGAACCAGGCGTGTGGTCACGCGCGCTCTCGACAGTCCAAGCACTTTTATTGCATTCTCGTTAAAGTGCAGCCTGTCACGATCCCGCGCCGCCATGAAGAAGCTCGCCGCCCGCATCACACCGTTTGCGCTATCGCTGGCGCTGGCCTCGTTCAGCGCATTCGCCCATGCGCGTGCCCTCGAAGCGCAACTCGATTGCAAGTCGACGCCGCACGATTTCATCGCGCCGCTGCAGGACGACAATCTGCTGGAGAAGAAGCCGATGCGGATCGAGTCGAACTCGATCAACGCCTTCCGCGCCGTGAAAGGCGCGACGCTGACGGCCTATGGCTTCAAGGTCTACGCGCTGGTGGCGTATCAGAAGGACGACCCGCTCTTCAAGCAGGGCAAGGGCGAGCCGATCGGCGACGCGGCGTATGGCGCGGTCGTCTGGGGCGGCGACGAGGAAGTCGCGCAAAAGGTGCGCGAGGCAGGCAGCGACGCAGTGGTGCACCACGTCGCGCCTTTCATCACGGCGATCTTCTGCAAGCAATAATCGCCGGGAACGCAGCGCTCAGCGCAACAGTTCCACGAAGGACGAGATCAGCCGGTCCATGTCGGCCGTATCGAGCGCGCCCATCGTCGAGATGCGGAACAGTTCCTTCGACAAACCGCCCTGCCCCGCATAGATCACGAAGCCCTTGGCCTTCAGCGCGTCGTGCAGCGTTTCGTACGTGACGCCCTGTGGCAGCCGGTACGCCCGCAACACCACCGACGACTCTTCCGGCGTCAGCGCGCTCTCGATGCCGAGCGCCGCCAGCCCTGCGCGGACCTGCTCCGCGAGCCTCGCGTAACGCTGATGCCGCGCGCGCCAGCCGCCTTCTTCCTCGAACTCGCGCAGGGCCTCGACCAACGCGTAGTACGCGTGAACCGACGGCGTGAACGGCGTGTTGCGCTGATCCTGGAGCTTGGCGAGGCGCGCGATGCCGAGGTAGTACGTGCGGCTCGCGGCCTGCGCCAGCGCGGTCCGGCGCGCGATGACGAAGGCTGCGCCCGGCACGCCGTGCAGGCACTTGTTGGCCGTCGCGGCGATCGCGGCGATGCCGCCGCCGTCGAAATCGATGGCCTCGGCGCCGAAGCTGCTCACCGCATCCAGCAACAGGCCGACACCGCGCTCGGCACATGCGCGCGACAACTGGTCGAGCGCGTTGAGACGGCCAGTCGTGGTCTCGTGATGGATGATGGCGAGATTCGTGAAGGTCTTGCTGTCGAGCAGGCGGATGATCGCGCCGATGTCCGGCGCCTGCATCCACTCGTGCTTCACGACTTCATGCTCGATGCCGTATTGCTGCGCGATCTGCGCGATGCGTTCGCCGTAGACGCCGTTCTCCACGATCAGCAGCCGCCCGCCTTCCGGCACAAGCCCCGCGATCATGCTTTCGACGGCAGCGGTGCCCGAGCCCGTCATCAGCACGGCGCTCCATACGGCCGGATCCAGTTCGTAGGCAGCGACGAGACGACGGCGCGCCTCATCCTGCAGATCGAAGAATTCCGGCTCGCGATGGCACAGGTCGGTTTGCAGCAGGCTCTTGCGCACGCGTTCGCTCAGCGTGACAGGACCCGGATTCAGCAAAAGCATCAACGGCCTCCAATGTGGTGTTGCAAGCGGGCGCGCACGTCCTCGGGCGTGACCTTCGGACGCGGCAGGTCGGCGGGCGTTCCGGTGGTGATCGACAGGCGCGCGAAGCGGGCGCCATCAACATTTTGCGCGTCGAACAGCCGGTCGATCACGCCGATGTCGTCGCCGTCGAGCGCGAGCGCATAGCCGCATGCCGACGCGACCGACGCGAAATCGACGCCGCGCGACACGGTCGCCTGCCCGCCGGTCGATTCGTGCGCGCCGTTGTCGAGCAGCAGGTGCACGAGGTTCTTCGGCCCATAGGCGCCGAGCGTCGCGAAGACGCCCATGCGCATCAGCGCGGCGCCGTCGCCGTCGATGGCCACGACGGTCAGATCCGGCCGCGACAGCGCGAGACCGAGCGCCATCGGCGTGACGCAGCCCATCGAGCCGACCAGATACAGCTGGTTCTCGCGGTCGTCGATCGCGTAGAGTTCGCGGCCGCAGAAGCCGGTCGAAGCCAGCACGACGGTCGAGTCCTGCGGCGTATGCGCGATCACCCGTTGCAGCGCGGCGTGGCGCGTGACGCGCTCGCCGGCGAAACGCGCGACCTGCGCCGGCGCGTCATGGGCGCGCAGGCCCGAGAGACCGCTCGTCTTCAGTTCGTACGGCGCGACACTGCCCTTCTGCATGACGAGCGCATAGGGACGGCCGGTGCGGTCCATGTACTCGGTCGCGCGGTCGAGCGCCGGGCCGATCTGCTCTGCTTCCGTCGGGAACAGTTCCCATGGGATTTCCATGGTGTCGAGCATCTGCGGCGTGATCGGACCCATCAGCGCGTGCTGAGGCTCGTCGTGCACGCCGGGCTGGCCGCGCCACGTGACGATCAGCAACTGCGGCAGACGGAAGGTCCAGGTGAGCGACGTCAGCGGGCTGACCGCGTTGCCGAGACCGGAGTTCTGCATCATCGCGATGCCGCGGCGCTTCGTTTCACCGGAGCCGCCGCCGAGCGCGACGCCCGCGATCAGCGCGACCGCATCGCCTTCGTTCGCCGCCGACACGTAATGCAGCGACGCGTCCTGGAGCACGTAGTTGATGAAGGGCGTGAGATACGAGCACGGCACGCCCGCATACCAGTCGAAACCGCGTGCGCGCGCGGCCTCGACGAACTGGGCGGCCTCAATCACGCGCGCGCTCCGTGCTGTCCAGGCCGTCCGTACCGATCGGCGTCTGGCCGTGCGCGAAATCGCCCGCGCGGCGGAAGTCGTCGAGATCGTTCACACCGCGCCAGTGGCCGTGCACGTATTGCACTTCGATCTTCTGGCCCGCCGCCAGCAGCGCGTTGAGCAGCGCGGCCATGTCGAGGGTGTCGAAGTCCGGCCGCTGCTGCAGTTCGCCGAGCGCGGCGAGCAGGCGCTCCCGGGCGCCCGCGCGCACGTTGATGAGACCCATCCAGCGGCCCTGCGGCGCGCGGCCCGGCTGCGCGTTCTGTCCCGCGCCGACCACGCTTTCCAGCCACACTTTCTGGCCGAACAGCGCGCGGTCGTCGCCGGTCGAGCAGTACACGAAGTCGGTGGCGGACTCACCTGCCTGCGGCGCCTGCGACGAATCGACGACCACGCAGAAGTCGCTGTCCGACTCCACCAGATCGCGCAGGATATAGCTGCGGAACAGCAGGTCGCCGTAGGAAATGACGGTGTCGCCGTTCAAGTGCTCAGCGGCGCACGCCAGCGACGCGAGTTCGCCCGTCGACGCATGCCGCTCGTTGACGACCAGACGCACGCCGCCCTTCTCGATGGCGTCGGCGCGATAACCGCCCACCACGGTGATGTCGTTGATGCGCTCCTTCTTGAACGCTTCGACCAGATGGCGCAGCAGCGGCTTGCCCGCCACCGGCAGCATCACCTTGGGACGTTCTTCGGTGAGCGCTTCGAGGCCCGCGCCGCGGCTTGCAGCCAGCACCACCGCGCTGCGCTTTTCGTTTGCCGCGCTCAGATAGATGTTCTCGGCGGCCGAGTATTCGTCCGCGTCCTGCAAACGGAAAATTTCGTTGACCGCCGCGATGCGGTCTTCGACGTTGACGAGCGTCTCGCTGTCGTGGATTTCCTTCGCGATCGCCTGCATCGCCGAAACCGCGCCGCGGATCAGATGGTTCGCCCAGATCACGCAGCTGATGCCGGCCTGGCGGAACGCGTCGGTCGGCGTGCTGTAGTACTTCGTCGGCACGATGACGAGCGGACCGCGCCCCGCCCACTCGCGCGCGAACGTGAGGATTTCGTCCGGCTTGGAGAGCTTGCTGTGGATCAGGATGGCGTCCGCGCCCGCCTGGCGATACGCCTCGGCGCGCTTCAGCGCTTCTTCCATGCCCCAGCCCGCGATCAGCGCTTCCACACGCGCGACGATCGAGAAGTTCGGATCGCTCTGCGAATCCTTGCCGGCCTTGATCTTGCCGCAGAATTCATCGATGTCGGCGAGCGGCTGCGCTTCGCCATTGATGAAGCTGTTGGTCTTCGGAAACTGCTTGTCTTCGATGCATACGCCCGCGATGCCGCGCTGCTCCAGCTTCTTCACCAGGCGCCGCACGTTGTTGAAGTTGCCGTAGCCGGTGTCGCCGTCGAGCAGGATGGGCAGGTCGCTCGCGTCCGCCATGAACTCGAGGTTGTCGACCACCTGGGTCCAGCTCGCTTCGTTGTTGTCGCGCACGCCGAACTGCGCGGAGATCGACAGGCCCGAGCCCCAGATCGCCTTGAAGCCGGCTTCCTTCGCGATGCGCGCCGAAATGCCGTTGTGGGCTTCCATCAGGAATTCGAGGCGGTTGCTTTGCAGCATCTCGCGCAGGCGCAGCGTGCGCGAATAGCCGACGGGAATTTGGGTAGGTGCGTTCATTGTTGGGAGGCTCCGGCAAACTGATGCAGCGCGTTGAGTTGCGGCAGGACTTCGTCGGCCGCGCGCTTCACGTCGTTCTGAAAATCGATTTCGATCCACGGTGCGCCGGTCACGTCGGCGATGTCGAACACGTGGGACTGTTCCAGCAGCAGGTCGCGCACCGCTTCCTCGTGCGGCAGCTTCGCGCGGCCGGTCGCGACGTAGTCGGCGCAGATCTCGGCGAGGCGCGTGGCCGTCGCGTGGTCGAAGCGGAAGAAGCCGACCGATTCACCGATCGTGTCGTACTGCAAGCCCGCCGCCACCTGCTTGCGCAATTCCACCGGCACGCCGTTTTCGACGCACAGCTTCACCGGCTCGTCGCCGGCTTCGAAGTCGCGGTCGATCAGCAGGCGGTTCACGCTCGCGCCCGCCACCAGCGGCGCGAAAATGCGCTCGTCGTAGAGCACGTCGGCGTCCATCAGCAGGACGTCGCCGCCGCGCGTCATGGCTTCGCGCGCGGTATGCACGGACAGCACGCTGCCGAGCGTGAATTCATCGTTGACGACGACTTCGCTCGCTGGCTTCCAGTCGATCGACGCGAGTTCCGCTTCGATCTGCTCGCTCTTGAAGCCGGTCACGAAGACCACTTCAGTCACGCCGGCGGCTTTCAGGAAATGCAGATGGCGTTCGAGCAGCGAGGCGTCGCCGAAACGCAGCAAGCACTTGGGCTTCTGCTGGCCTTCGGGCTGCACGAGGCGCAGACCCATCCCGGCCGCAAGAATAATTGCGCGCATGGTTGTTGTTCCCTTCGAGGGTGTTCAGTCGATATCCGGCACGCGCGCGAGTCGGCGGCGCTGCCAGCCTTTTTCAACGAAATGCAAGTAGACGATGCCCGGCACGCCGAGCAGCAACTCCCGCGCGCGCTTGACGAGCGACAACGCGAGCGCCGCCTCGGGCGGCAGGCCGACCAGGCGCGCGAGCAGCAGATAGCCGCCCTCCTGCACGCCGAGCGAACCCGGAATGGCGAAGGCCGCGCCGCGGATCGCCTGGCCGAGACTTTCGAGCATCAGCGCCTCGGTCCAGCCGACCGGATGGCCGAGCAGATGCAGCGCGAACCACACTTCACCCGTGCCGGCGAACCAGCCAAGCAGGCTCAGCCCGAAGCTCGACGCCACCTTGCGGCGCTCGCGATAGAGCTCGTGGACGGCGGCATCGACGGCTTCGGCGCGCGTGACGAGCGACGACCAGTCGCGCTTGGCGGAGAACTTCGCGGCGATGCCGGAGGCGAAGCGCATCGCGCGGCCGAACAGTCCGCGCCGCTGCGCCAGATAGAAGCCGAAGATCATCAGGCCGATCACGCCGATCACCGCGAGCACGGCAATCGTCACGCTCGACGACGATCCGCCCGTCGCGTAGCCGGTCAGCAGCACGACGCCGACCAGCGCGAACAGCAGTTGCGCGACCGTCTGCATGGTGGTGCTGACGGTGATGACGGCGGCGGCATCGCGCGCGCGCATGCCGCGCTGCGCGAGGTAGCGGACCATCAGCATCGGGCCGCCGATCTGGCCCGCCGGCATCAGGCTGTTGACCGATTCGCCGGCCCAGCGCGCCAGCAGCGCTTCACGCAGCGCCACGCTGCGCTCGTGCGCCGGGAACAGCACGCTGATCGCGCCTGCGTCGATGAACAGCGGGATGAAGTGAAACGCGGCCACGGCGACCAGGCCCCAGCCGGCCGCGGCGAGCGTCGCCGCCACGGAACCGAAGCCTTGCCAGCCGAGCAGCGCGATGAACAACACCACGCCGGCCGACAGCAGGAAGGTACCGGCGCGACTCATGCGGATCCGTTCTTGCCGCCCTTGCGGCGGAAGACCTGGCGGAATCCGAAGTACGCGATCGAATCCTTCATGTTCGAGATGAAGCGTTGGAACGGCCGCATCGACGGATTCGTCACGTATTCGAAGGTCAGCGACACGCGCATCTGGTTCTCGCCGAGCGGCGTGACGCGGTGGCGCAGCTTGTCGCCGTCGAAGAACACGAACGCGCCCGGCGGATAACGCACCGCACCCGGCTGGTCCGGGACGCCGGGCGTCTTCGTGTGCAGTTCGTATTCGAGCGCGCAGGTGGAGTCGTCGATCACGCCGAGCAGCAAGGTGTAGCGCCGGCCTTCGTAATACGACGTGTCGTAATGCCAGCCGATGTGATCGCCCGGGCGCGTGTAGAAATACAGCGCGTAGGCGTGGGCGTCGTCGGGCGGCGAGACCTGCAGCTTGTCGCCGGTGATCGACTCCAGCCATCCGATCAGCGCTTCCGAGCGGTACAGCTCCGCGATGAACGGCGCGAGCTGGTCGAGCGTATGGCGGCTCACGCTGCCGCCCGCCTTGTGCCCCGGCAGGTAGTTGCGGTTCACGGCCGGCGTCACCGCATGCACGGCGGCGATCAGGCGCTCGGTGAAGTCGCGCGGCAGGAAGTCTTCGATGTACAGAAACGAACCCTGCTGGCCATACTCGTCGCGCAGCGCGGTGGTGGGCAGCGCGGCGAGGCGCGTTTTCATCGTCGCGTCGATGTCGCGCCGCGACACCGTTGCCGCCGCGGCGGGCTGCGCCGCCGTGTTGTCCGGAAAAGCCGTTGCGCTCATCTCACCGCCTGGAAGTCGTTGCCGTCCTTGGCGGGCGACGCCTGCGCGCGCCGCTGTTTCGCGGCGACGCGCTGATAGTCCACCGCCACATAGACGGCAAACAGCGGCGCGCCGATGGCCGCGGCAATCAGGAAAGGCGTCATGCCGTTCAGAAGGGTGACGACCGGCAGCAGATAAAGCACGTCTTCGGTCTCGAAGCCTGCCATGGAGGCCTGTTTGGTGCCGGACTTGCCGATCATCGACTCGATGCGCATGCGCAGAAAGAAGATCAGCGCGACGGCCACCCCCGCGAGGCCGCCGAGCCACTGGGCCGGCACGAGCATGGACGGATGATGCACGGCCACATAGAAGCCGATGCCGAGAAACAGCAGCACGGTGACGAGCGCGTCGCACGCGAGGTCGTACAGGTGGCCGATCTTGCTCGACTGTCCGCTGATGCGGGCGAGTTCGCCGTCGGTGTGATCGACGAGATTCGACAGCGCGATCAGCGCGGCGCCAAGCGAACACAACCAGAACTCGCCGAGCGACAGATACCAGGCACCGGCCAGACCGATCGCGAGGCGCAGCGTGGTCAGATGGTTGGGCGTGACGGGTGTGCCGACGAGCGGCGTGACGAGGCGTCGGGCAAGCCGTGCGTCCCAGGTGGCGGGCTCAGGAACGGCTTTGGGATTGGGCGGACACGATTTTGTCATCCCGGGAATATATCGCTAATTCGGCGAACCTGCATATATTGCGGGGCGTCGTTTCCAGCGATAACTCCCTGTTTAGTCAAGGCCGGCGGGCGATTCTGAAAGTTCGACTTTCACTTTCGACAATGCCGGGCATTGTTGCATGCGGCAAAATTTTCCGGCGCCAGAAATGCAGCCCGTGCAGCCGGGCTGCTGCTTCGGACACGCGATCATTCCACCGTCTTCTGCGCCGGTGCAGGAGAGGGCGGCGGGACCGTGCGCTCGTTCGAGCTCGTCGAGGACGCCGTCTCGTTCAGCATGCCGTCCTTGCCCATCGGCAGCGTAACGGTACGCACCGTGCCGTTGCCGAGCGGGAAATCGGCGAGCGCGCTGCGGACGAGATAAGGCATGGCCTGGTACAGGGAGGGGTCGCCCGTCGAGTTGACTGCCGTAACCTTGTAGGCTTCACGGCCGGTCTGGCGGTCGGTCATGCGGATCTGCAGCGCGTGGATGTACACCGGATAGGTCTGGTCGACATAGCCTGTCGGACCCCAGGGACCATAGCCGCCCCAGCCCGGTCCCCAGCCGCCCCACGGCCCGCCCCATGGCCCACCCCAGGGGCCGCCGTACATCCACGGATCGTAGAAGACCGGCTGACGCACGGTCATCGTGTCGCCGCGGACCGAGTAGGCAATCGCCACTTGGTAGTTCGCGCTCGCCTCGGGCACCTGGCGGAAGTTGTACTTGGAGAGCTCCATCGCAACGAGCGTCTCATACGTCGTCTGTTCGATGCTGTTGCGCTGCTCGTCCTTGCGGGCGAATGCGTAGGTGCGGGTCGTGTCGTTGCCGCTCCAGTCGGAGAAGGCGGTCACCTGGGTCTGCACGTAGGTCGTGCAGCCCGCGAGCCAGGTTGCCGCGAGTATCAGCGTCCATCTGAAAAACGCGTTCATGGTCGTCCTCACTGGGTTCCAGCACCCATTCCGGTTTGTTTGCAGCCTCCGGGCAAACCGGAAGCCTCCTTGTTTTGTGGGGGTTTGCGACGCGTCATGCCGCCCGGTTCACGATCCTCGGGCGGCTTGTACAATGGTTCGACCAGCCGCGCGCGCGTTGGTGCGTTCGACCTTCGTGCGTGCTGCGTTCTGCGTTCACACCCGGGACGCCGGCGCCGCCGTTCAATCCAAACATGAAGACCCTGCCATGTCTACCACGACCGCTTCCGCAGTGATCCGCCGCGAGGACTATACGCCACCCGCCTTCCTGATCGAGTCCGTCGCGCTCGAGTTCGATCTCGCGCCGTCGCGCACCGTGGTCAGGAACACGATGAAGCTGCGCCGCAATCCCGACGCAGCCGCCGCCGGACCGGCCGCACGGCTCGAACTCATGGGCGAGCAACTGGAATTCGTCAGCGCGACGGTCAACGGCGCGGCGCACGCGGATGCCCGGGTTCACGCGGCGGGACTGTCGCTCGGCGGTCTGCCGTCCGATGCTTTCGAGCTTAGCATCGAGAGCATCTGCAATCCGGCTGAGAACACGACGCTCTCCGGACTTTATGTCTCCAGCGGCAACTTCTTCACGCAGTGCGAAGCCGAGGGCTTTCGCCGCATTACGTATTTCCTCGACCGTCCGGACGTGATGGCCACCTACACCGTCACGCTGCGCGCCGACAAGACCGCGTATCCGGTGCTGCTGTCGAACGGCAACCTGATCGCCGAGGGCGATCTGCCGGATGGCCGCCATTTCGCGCAATGGGAAGATCCGTTCAAGAAGCCGAGCTACCTGTTCGCGCTGGTGGCCGGCAAGCTGGTGTGCATCGAGGAGCGCATCCAGTCGGGATCCGGGAAGGACAAGCTGCTGCAGGTCTGGGTCGAACCGCAGGATCTCGACAAGACCCGCCACGCGATGGACTCGCTGATCCATTCCATCCGCTGGGACGAAAAGCGCTTCGGGCTGGAACTGGATCTGGACCGCTTCATGATCGTCGCGGTGAGCGACTTCAACATGGGCGCGATGGAAAACAAAGGCCTCAACATCTTCAACACGAAGTACGTGCTGGCCAACCCGGAAACCGCCACCGACACCGATTTCTCGAACATCGAGGCCGTGGTCGGCCATGAGTACTTTCACAACTGGACGGGCAACCGCGTGACCTGCCGCGACTGGTTCCAGTTGAGCCTGAAGGAAGGCCTGACCGTGTTCCGCGACCAGGAATTCTCCGCCGACATGGCCGCCGGCGACGCCGACGGCGCGGCCAGCGCCGCGGCGCGCGCCACCAAGCGCATCGAGGATGTGCGCGTGCTGCGCCAGATGCAGTTCGCCGAGGACGCGGGCCCGATGGCCCACCCGGTGCGTCCGGAGAGCTACGTCGAGATCAACAACTTCTACACGATGACCGTCTACGAGAAAGGTTCGGAAGTCGTGCGGATGTACCAGACGCTGTTCGGGCGCGACGGCTTCCGCCGCGGCATGGATCTGTATTTCAAGCGTTTCGACGGCCAGGCCGTGACCTGCGACGATTTCCGTCAGGCGCTGGCCGATGCGAATCATCGCGATCTCGCCCAGTTCGAGCGCTGGTACAGCCAGGCGGGCACGCCGCGCGTCTCGGTGCGCGCGCATTACGATGCCGCCGGCAAGCGCTATACGCTGTCGCTCAAGCAAGGCTACGGCGAGGCGTCCGAAGCCGCGCGCGAAACCCAGAAGGGTCCGCTGCTGATTCCGTTCTCGGTCGGCCTGATCGGCCGCAACGGCGCCGATCTGCCGCTGCGTCTGGAAGGCGAGAAGGAGCCGAATGGCACGACGCGCGTGCTCGAATTCACCCAGCGCGAGCAGTCCTTTACGTTTGTCGATGTCAGCGAGGCGCCGCTGCCTTCGTTGCTGCGCAATTTCTCGGCGCCGGTGATCGTCGAATACGACTATTCGAACGAGGAACTCGCCTTCCTGCTCGCGCATGACAGCGATCCGTTCAATCGCTGGGAAGCCGGCCAGCGGCTCGCGACGCGCGAACTGCTGGCGCTCGCCGGGCGCGCGGCGCAGGGCGAGGCGCTGTCCATCGACAATGCGGTGATTGCAGCATTCGCCCAGTTGCTCGACGACACCACCCTCACGCCGGCCTTCCGCGAACTCGCGCTGATGCTGCCGTCGGAAAGCTACCTGGCCGAACAGATGGCGGTGTCGGATCCGGCTGCCGTGCACGCGGCGCGCGTCTTCATGAGCCGGCGGCTGGCCACGCAGCTGCGCGACAAGTGGCTCGCGACGTATGAAGCGAACCGCACGCCCGGCAAGTACCGTCCGGTGCCGGAAGACGCGGGCAAGCGCGGGCTCCGGAACCTCGCCCTCGCCTACCTGAGCCAGCTCGACGACCCCGCCGACGCCGTCCGCCTTGCGCAGGCGCAGTACGACAGCGCCAACAACATGACCGACCGCTCCGCCGCCCTCGCCGCCCTGCTGCTCGCGAGCGCGACGCAGGGCGCGGACGCGACCGTCGCCGACGCCGCGCTGGCCGACTTCTATCGCCGCTTCGAGAAGGAGGCGCTCGTCATCGACAAGTGGTTTGCGCTCCAGGCAACGCAGCGTGGCGGACCGGACCGCAACGTGATCGAGATCGTGCGCAAGCTGATGCAGCACCAGGCGTTCACGCTCAAGAACCCGAACCGCGCGCGTTCGCTGATCTTCAGCTTCTGCAGCGGCAATCCGGCGCAGTTCCATGCCGCCGACGGCTCCGGCTACGCCTTCTGGGCCGAACAGGTGATCGCCCTCGATGCGCTCAATCCGCAGGTCGCCGCCCGTTTGGCGCGCGGGCTGGAGTTGTGGCGCCGCTTCACGCCGCAGTTGCGCGAAAAGATGCATGCCGCGCTGAGCGAAGTGGCGGCGAAGGCGAAATCGCGCGATGTGCGCGAGGTCGTGGAGAAGGCGCTCGCCGCTTGAGCGCTGTTTCGGCACGGTTTTTTGCCGCTGGGTGACGGGCGGTGACTCACTGAAGGCCGTCGTGCGCCGCCTGGCGCGCGGCGGCCTTGCTCGTTTCTGGCCGATGGACACCGGCGTTGTCATACGGTGCGACGGGGTCGAGCGGTTAGAATCGCAAATATTCGTCTAACGCTCACGGAGCCTCGCATGTCCGCCATTTCCAGCCGTACCACGCTCACGAAGTATCTGATCGAGCAGCAGCGCGAACACCAGAATCTGCCCGCCGACCTGCGTCTGCTGCTCGAAGTCGTGGCGCGGGCCTGCAAGCAGATCGGCTATCACGTGAGCAAGGGCGCCCTCGGCGAAGCGCTCGGCTCCGCCGGCAGCGAGAATGTCCAAGGCGAAGTGCAGAAGAAGCTCGACGTGCTGTCGAACGAAATCCTGCTCGAAGCCAACGAATGGGGCGGCAATCTGGCCGCGATGGCATCGGAAGAAATGGAAAAGATCTTCCCAATCCCCAATCGCTATCCGAAGGGCAACTATCTGCTGACCTTCGATCCGCTCGACGGCTCGTCCAACATCGACGTGAACGTGTCGATCGGCACGATCTTTTCGGTGCTGCGCTGCCCAGATGGCGTGGAACCGAGCGAACAGGCGTTCATGCAGCCGGGCTCGCAACAAGTCGCGGCCGGCTATGCGGTGTACGGTCCGCAAACCGTGCTCGTGCTGACGACCGGCCATGGCGTGAACTGCTTCACGCTCGATCGCGAACTCGGCTCGTGGGTGCTCACGCAGCGCGACATGACGATTCCGGTCGAGACGCGCGAATACGCGATCAACGCATCGAACAGCCGGCACTGGTATGAGCCGGTGCAGCGCTATGTCGGCGAGCTGACCGAGGGCAAGGAAGGCGCGCGCAAGGAAGATTTCAACATGCGCTGGATCGCTTCGATGGTCGCGGACGTGCATCGCATCCTGAGCCGCGGCGGCATCTTCATGTACCCGGCCGACAAGCGCGACCCGTCCAAGCCCGGCAAGCTGCGCCTGATGTACGAAGCCAATCCGATGGCGTTCATCGTCGAGCAGGCCGGCGGCGCGGCCACCAATGGTGAACAGCGCATTCTCGATATCGTCCCGACGAGCCTGCATCAGCGCGTCGCGGTGTTCCTCGGTTCGAAGAGCGAAGTGGATCGCGTCACCCGCTACCATCACGAAAAGAAAATTTGATTCGAGCTATTGCCAAATCGAGAAAACGGTCGCTATAATCTTGTTTCTCTGATGCCGGAATAGCTCAGACGGTAGAGCAGCGCATTCGTAATGCGAAGGTCGGGGGTTCGATTCCTCTTTCCGGCACCAAAAAGATCAGCAGTAAAAAAACCCGCGTTCACGCAAGTGACGCGGGTTTTTTGCTTTATCCGGTGGTTCTCCATCTGCACTCGTTTTCACCCCCACGAGTGGGTGGATGCACGTGCAGCACGTCTATGCCACGATTGCCTGAAGTTGTTCGCGAGTGCGCTCGACCGACTTCAGACCGTGCGCGTCTTTCGCTGAATCTTCCTTTGCGATTTCACGTTCAGTCCGAGTGCGCGTCTGATTCGCTTTTTATGTGCGGCTTCGTACAACAACACGCTATTTTCCGCTCTGCACCATCGAGCGTCAACGCAGGTTTCCCGGTATCGTTATATCCATAGAGGAAACGCTACAGTCGGACAAGGGTTGAGCCGGCGGGATCGGCAAGCAAGGCGCCATGCGGCTGACAGCGATATCGCCGCAGGTTTGAAATGCGCAGTTTTTGCGGCACCGGATTTTAAGGGCGAGTATGCATTACCGATGGACCACCCTTTGCAACACGAACGATCATGCGTTGTGCTTTAGCCGTATCGATTGGATTCAAGTTGAATCGGCAGCCATCCGATAACGCATTTTGAGAGGATTTCGAGTTTTAACTGCTGCTTGTGTGCGGCGGCGCAACAGCCGCATCAATCAGGTTGGCGCATTTGAGTGTAGTCATCGAGGAGAGAGATCATGGACGCAAAACCGACGAAAATCCCGACGCCCGACAAGGTGTTTTGTCCGGATCAGGATCCGGTGGCCGTCGAATTTCTCGCGACCGAATTGCCTGAGCATGTCAGGGCTTTTTTCGACGAACAGCGCAACGCTGCCCAGTCGAAATAGGAAAGATGCACTGGATCACGCAGTCGTCGTGGGAATGACAGACCGCCGCGCGCGGTGCAGGCGGGCGTTCGCGTCCGGTTGTGGCTCGCGCCAGGTCTCCCCACGTCGTTGATGCTTGGGCGAGCGGCACATGCCGGCTCGCCTGTTCAGGACACTCCTCCTCTTCCTCTCTGTTGATCCCGGTCGGCGGTACGCTATTCTGGCGCTTTTGCTCGTTCATGCCGATGCGCCGTCGCCCGACCCTCTCCCTTCTCGTTCCCGCCGCTTTTGCGTGCGCACTTGCGCTTGCCGCACCTGGCAGCGCCCACGCCGATGGCGACGAGTCCGCCTTCACCAATGTCATCGCATTGGTTTCGCAGCGTCTCGCGCTGGCGGAACCGGTCGCGCGCTGGAAGTGGGCGCATCACGATGCGATCACCGACGCGCCGCGCGAAGAAGCGCTGCTCAAGCAAGTCGAAGAGAAAGCGCGTGCCGCGCAGGTCGATCCTGAATTCGCGCGCGCCTTCTTTCGCGATCAGATCGAAGCGAGCAAGGACGTCCAGAACGCCCTGTTCGCCAACTGGCGCAAGCTTAAGGCCGCGCCGGAAGGCACGCCGCCGGATCTCGCGAGGGACACGCGCCCGAAGCTCGATCAGCTCACGCGCTCGCTTATTGCGGCGCTGGCGCACGTCGAACCGCTTCGGCACACGGACGATTGCCCCGTCCGGCTCGCGGAAAGCGTCGCGCGATGGAAGCATCTGACACGCTACGACGCCGCGATGGATGCACCGCTCGAGCGCGCGCTATCGCATGTCTGCGCAAGCGGCGGGCTGGGCGCGGTGGGTTGACCGCTGGGGTCGACTGAAGATCAGAACGCGGCGGCGAGCGGGCGGATGTCGAGCGGCGTCACGGGCAGACCGCGTGCGAGGCGTTCACTCAAAATCCGGTAGGTCGTCAATTCGAAGCCAAGCGCCGCGACGCCCGCCGACAACGCAGCCGCTGCGTCCAGCGAGTCAGCCGAGCCAAGGTATTGCCATCGATTCACGACATGCCAAACGCGTCGTCCCGACTCGGCGTCGCGCTCCTCGACGGCAATCGCACCCGCATACGGCCAGGGTGCGCCGCGCGCTTCACCGGAGCGCGGCTTCGGCACCCGATTGTGAGCCGGCCGCAAAGCCGCGATCCATTGTGCTTCGGAAAGCATTGCGCCGATTTCGCCGCCCGTCGCCTTGTATTCGACACGGCGCACGAGCGACGCCAGCCGCAAGTCCTTCGCCGAGCGCTTCGGCCCGACCAGATGCGAACGCACGCGTTGCCGCAACCGTACGCTTCGGCCGACGTACAACGGTGCGTCGTCGTCGCCGTGGAATACATAGGCGCCGCAGCCGGCGGGAATGCGCTCGATCGTGTCCTCGTCGATGTGCGCCGCAAGCTGGAACCGGCGCGTGACCCGCTCGAGATGCGCCTGCATGACCTCGGGCGCGTGCGCGCGATGCAGGTGTTGCCAGAATTGCCAGAGCAGATCGGCGTCGGCGAGCGCGCGGTGACGCGCCGACGGCACGAGCGCATGGCGTTGCACCAGTGCGTCGAGACCGTGGCGGGCTTCCGACGGATACACCGCCCGTGAGAGCTGCACTGTGCAGAGGACGTCCGGCACGAACCGGAGTCCGACGCGCTTGAACTCGCCTTTGAGAAAACCGTGATCGAAATGGGCGTTGTGCGCGATGAAGAGTCGTCCGCTCATCCGTTCGAGCAGGTTCGTGGCCAGTTGGTCGAACGTGGGCGCGTTCCGCACCATGGCGTCGTTGATGCCGGTCAGCTGCTGGACGAACGCGGGAATGGAGCGCTGCGGATTGACCAGCGAGGTCCATTGCGAAACGCCTTGCGGACCCACTTCGACGATGCCGATCTCCGTGATGCGGTCGACGCCGAAGGTACCGCCTGTCGTCTCGAGATCGACGAAAACGATGGGTTCGGCCGGGAGCGTGAAGCGGGATGAATCGGAGTGCATCATGGACGGCGGAAAGCGGTGCGCCTGACGAGACCAGGCAGGCGCGAAATAAAGGATGAATTGCCCATTCTAACGCAGGGCATCGGCTGGCCTTGGCCGTGCACCTATGTCATTCGACAATTAAGCGCTTCCCGCGTTTTGCGATGCCGTAATTGAGGCGCGTGATGAATGCCGCAGTGAAAAGCAAAACATTCATCACCATTTCATAAATCAGCTGGCAATAGAGGCAAACCCGCAATCAAGCTGACCGAATAACGAGTGGAAACGGGCTCTCGAAGGTTCTGGGGTGCTGAGGCCCGCGCCGAGGCCGCGCTCCGCGCGGGACCTCAGCCTGCAGGGCCGCGGCCTCACGGACGTCCTGCCTCAGCAAGGTCAACGTGCCGCCCGCCAACGTGATTCAGATGCGTCTCTTAAGCCGCTTATTCTCTTTGTTTCAAACCGTGGTATCTAGAAACACCGCTTTATAAAGCTCTGACCTTGCATTTCAGATCGCATTTCGTTTAATCCGCGAATCAAATCAGATGGCAATTCGGCTTAATGAATAATAACGAGATAATGCCAGACTCCTCGACAAAGACATATCACCAGATAAGAGCCGCAATTCCTTGCCGGATTCTCCACGCCCGAATCATCTGCTTTTATCCAGGATTAATGAGGCAGGCGTGCCTACGAAGATCGGTTTTAAGCAATCAGCCGACTGGAAGCTTTGACCGGATCAATACGTGGATAAGAGGAAATTTTGTCTCGATATCAGCCGGCAGAGTTCTCCGTCCCAACATCAACGCCCCGTCGAGAGGCCCACGGGACAAGCCCCCGCGACGACCCGCCATGCAAGCCTTCAAAGACGCACAGTAAAAAAAAGCGCGACTGGGAAGTCGCGCTGACAAAGTTTGGAGATCTTTTTCCGTCAACGAAAAAGTCTGCTTCGGAAAGCAGAGCACTCAGTATAGCGATGCGCCTCGCACAAATTACCTGCATAAATCACAAACTTCTCTTTCAGATTTCTCAACAATCCAAATTCGGAAATGACCTGTTGCTTCTGCGCGTCAATTTGTGTCGTTCATGCGCAACGCCAATCGGTTGACACTTTAGCCCTTACGACTTCATTCGCGCATAAACCCTTGTAAATAAACAGGAATAAGCGAATTTCCGATCATTGCGCGAGGAAGAATGGTTTATTGCGGAAATCGAAGAATACGCAATGTGACACCGTTCTTTACACTTCGTCTGGTCCGGAAACAAATGTGTCGGCTGCCGATGCATAGCTCTTCTGGCCGCGCCCTCTCGCAGCGCGCCGGAACGAGGTTTCCTCAAAGCTGGGTCCTGGGCCCAATCTGCTCTCGGAGTTACAAAGATGAAAAAGACTCTCATGGTCGCCGCCCTGACGGGCGTTTTTGCTACTGCCGCCCATGCGCAAAGCAGCGTCACGCTGTATGGCCTGATCGATGCCGGCATCACCTACACGAACAACAACGTGACGACGGCCGGCGGCACGGGCCACAGCAACTTCAAGGCGACGAGCGGTTCGGTCAACGGCAGCCGTTGGGGCCTGCGCGGTGCTGAAGACCTCGGCGGCGGCCTGAAGGCAATCTTCACGTTGGAGAACGGCTTCAACATCATGAACGGCACGAACGGCCAAGGTGGTCGCGAGTTCGGCCGTCAGGCATACGTCGGTCTGTCGAGCACGCAGTTCGGTGCCGTGACGCTCGGCCGTCAGTATGACTCCGTCGTCGACTTCGTCGGCCCGCTGGCGCTGACCGGCACGCAATACGGCGGCACGCAGTTCGCCCACCCGTTCGACAACGACAACCTGGACAACACGTTCCGCGTCAACAACTCGATCAAGTACACGAGCGCCAACTACGCCGGCTTCAAGCTGGGCGCGATGTACGGCTTCTCGAACGAGGCAGGCGGCTTTGCGGATAACCGTGCTTACAGCGTCGGCGCATCGTACAACTACGGTCCGTTGAACGTTGCTGGCGCGTACATGCAACTGAACAACGTCGGTTCGGCGACGAACAACATCGCTGGCGCAGTCGGCAGCGACAACTCGCCGTTCACGGCTGGCCGTCAACGCATCTTCGGCGGCGGCATCAACTACGCGTTCGGCCCGGCAACGGTCGGCTTCGTGTTCACGCAGACGATGCTGGACAACGCAACGTCGCTGAACAACGTCGCAACGAACGCAGGCAACATCAACCTTGGCGACAGCCACGTTCGCTTCACGAACTACGAAGTCAACGGCCGTTACAACCTGACGCCGGCTCTGTCGGTCGCAGGCGCGTACACGTACACGGACAGCCGTATCGCCGGCGAAAAGCCGAAGTTCCATCAGTTCAGCCTGCAAACGGCCTACGCGCTGTCGAAGCGTACGGACGTGTACCTGCAAGGCGAATACCAGCACATGACCGACGACGATGGCCTGCCCATCGGCGCGACGATCAATGGCGTGGGTATGTCGTCGTCGTCGAACCAGGTTTCGGCAACGGTTGGCGTGCGTCACCGCTTCTAAGCGTCACCGGCTGTACTGCTGTAGAAAAGCCGCTCTTCGGAGCGGCTTTTTTTGCGTTCTGGGTTCAGGCAGCGGTCCTGAACCGGACGGCACACGCGCCTCAGCGCGGATAGCGCACGTCGAGAATGTCGATCTGCCGCACGCCCGCGGGCGTATGCAGCGCGACCGTGTCGCCGATCTTCGCCTTCAACAGCGCACGCGCCATCGGCGAGATCCAGCTCACCCAGCCGCGCTCGAGATCCACCTCGTCCACGCCGGCAATCGTCACTGTCTTCACTTCACCGTCGTCGCCGGCGTAATCGACGGTCGCGCCGAAGAACACCTGGTCCACGTTCTCCTGCTTGCTGCTGTCCACCACTTCCGCTGCGTCCAGCCGTTTGGTCAGGAAACGGATGCGCCGGTCGATCTCGCGCAGGCGCCGCTTGCCGTAGATATAGTCGCCGTTCTCCGAACGATCGCCGTTCGATGCCGCCCACGATAACAGCTTGACCACCTCGGGACGCTCGTTGTCGAGCAGTTGCAGGAGCTCGTCACGCAGGCGCTGATGCCCTTGCGGCGTGATGTAGTTCTTCGTGCCTGCCGGGACGTCCGGGTGCGCGGTTTCGAGATCGTCGTCGCTGTCGTCCGACTCTTTGACAAATGCCTTGTTCATGATGCGAATCCAGATCCAGTTTCGAGATGACACACGCTTTCAAAACATCAAGTTACCATGCGGAACATGCATCTCCTACGAAGGAAACCGGGAATTTGCCCATTAAGCCTTCCATTTTTGGATTAGCTTGGCTATAATTCCGCTTCTGCGTGCGGCTGTAGCTCAGTTGGATAGAGTACTTGGCTACGAACCAAGGGGTCGTGGGTTCGAATCCTGCCAGCCGCGCCACTTTTTCCTGATGTTTTCATTATTGGCGGTCGCGTCAATCAAGGAAAACATCACGCGCTTGACCATAAGCGCATTGAAGTCACATGAAGCAGTACCGTTTTGCGTGCGGCTGTAGCTCAGTTGGATAGAGTACTTGGCTACGAACCAAGGGGTCGTGGGTTCGAATCCTGCCAGCCGCGCCATTTTAGAAGGGCCTTCCAGACGGAAGGCCCTTTTTGTTTTCGCCGCTCAAACGGTCGCTCGAACCGGCCCGCATCGGGACCGTGCAATCAGACGCGCGGAATCGAACCGATATCGCCGATATGCTTCTCCGGCGCCGGCACATCTTCCACCGACGCCACCGCGCTCGACTCGCCAATCGCCTCCGCACGCGTCCCCAGCAACGATTGCGGCCGGCGCATGAATTCGTCATCCACGGTATCGCCGAACGCCTGCCGCACGAACGCGCGCAGCAACGCGATGCGCAACGACGCTCCGCGCCCCTCCACGCTCTCGCCGTCCTTGCCGAAGCTCACCGTGCAGACCACTTCGCCGCGCCCGTGATCGTGCATCTCGAGCCTGCAGGCGCGCTCCAGCACCACGGAGGCGGCTTCCCACGAGGTAGACGGCAGGAAGCGCCCGTCCCAGGGCCGTCCGCGATCGTTGCCGCGGATGGAAAGCGTCTCGCCGCTATCGGTAAAGTGGATTTCTCGAACGAATTCGTGCAGCCCGCGCGCGACCCAGTAGTCGAGCGTGGCGCCTTCGAGATCGGATGTGTTCATTGCGCCGCTCTCTCCTGTCGATGGAGGACGGAGCATGCACGCCGCGTTCCCGCGCCGGGATCGAGCCGGGATCAGTAGTCCGCGCGTTCCCGGTCGATGCGCATGCCGCCGTCCTGATTGCGATGATGCGGTTCGTCGCTCGGACGTTCGCGCGCGATCCGCATGACGTCGTGATTGGTTCGCACGCGGCGCATCACGTTGGCCAGATGCACGCGGTCGCTGACCTGGATCACGAAGCGCAGCAGCTTGGCTTCCTGCGACACGTCCTCGTCCATCGCGATGTGCACGATGTTCGCGTCCGCCGACGTGATGTCGGCCGCGACGCGCGCGAATACGCCCTTGGTGTTCTTCACCAGCACCTTGACGGCGACGTCGAACAGGCGGCCTGGCTGCGGCGCCCACGCGACGTCGATCCAGCGGCCCGGATCGCGCTTGTGAATGCGCTGCGCGACGCGGCAATCGGTGGTGTGGATCGCCATGCCGAGGCCGATGCCGATATAGCCCATGATGTCGTCGCCGGGAATCGGGCGGCAGCACGGCGACAACTGCACCGACATGCCTTCCGTACCCGTGATGACCACCGGCGGCGCAGTATTGGTGTTGTGGTGATCGCGATGCGGATGCTCGTCGTCATCGAGGCCGTTCATCAGCACCTCGATGCGTTTGGCCATCACCGCGGCCACGCGGCGTCCGAGGCCGATATCCGCGAAGATTTCCTGGCGCGTCTTGTTGCCGGTCCAGAGCACGAGCTTTTCCCAGACTTCCGGCGTGACGTCCGACAGTGCGAGGCCATAACCCTTGAGACTTTGATCGACGAGGCGCTCGCCCAGCTGGACGGACTCGTTCAGGCGCATCGTCTTCAGATAGTGACGAATGGCCGAGCGCGCCTTGCCGGTGCGCACGAAACCGAGCCACGCGGGATTCGGCTTCGAATACGGCGCGGTGATCACCTCGACGATATCGCCGCTCTTCAGCTCCGTGCGCAGCGGCAGGAGCTCGTTGTTGATCTTCACCGCGACGCACTGGTTGCCGAGGTCGCTGTGAATGGAATACGCGAAGTCGAGCGCGGTGGCGCCGCGTGGCAGCGGCATGATGCGCGACTTCGGCGTGAAGACATAGACGGCGTCCGGGAACAGGTCGATCTTGACGTGTTCGAGGAATTCGCTCGAATCGCCCGCTTCGCTCTGGATGTCCAGCAGCGACTTGAGCCATTGATGCGCGCGCTTCTGCACGTCGTTCAGGTCGGCGCCGCCGTTCTTGTACAGCCAGTGCGCCGCAACGCCCGCTTCGGCGATCTCGTGCATCTTGCGCGTGCGGATCTGGAACTCGATGGGCGCGCCGAACGGGCCGACCAGCGTGGTGTGCAAGGACTGATACCCGTTGACCTTCGGGATCGCGATGTAGTCCTTGAACTTGCCCGGCACCGGCTTGTAGAGCGCATGCAGCGCGCCGATGCACGTATAGCATTCGAGCGCGCTCTCGACGACCACGCGAAAGCCGTATACGTCGAGCACCTGCGAGAACGACAACTGCTTGTCGCGCATCTTCTTGTAGATGCTGAAGATCGTCTTCTCGCGGCCGGTGACTTCCGCGTTGATCTTGGCGTCCGCGATGGTGCGTTGCACCGCTTCGAGAATCTTGCCGACCACTTCACGCCGGTTGCCGCGCGCCGCCTTCACCGCTTTTTCGAGCGTGGCGTAGCGGGTCGGATTGAAGTTCGCGAACGAGAGATCCTGCAGCTCGCGATAGGTATTGTTCAGACCGAGCCGGTGCGCAATCGGCGCGTAGATGTCCAGCGTCTCGCGCGCCACGCGCCGGCGTTTCTCCGGCGGCACCGCGCCCAGCGTGCGCATGTTGTGCAGGCGGTCGGCCAGCTTCACGAGGATCACGCGCACGTCGCGCGCCATCGCGAGCAGCATCTTGCGGAAGTTCTCCGCCTGCGCTTCCTCGCGATTGCGGAACTCCATCTTGTCCAGCTTGGACAACCCGTCGACCAGTTCCGCGACCTTCGCGCCGAAGCGCTCCGCAATCTCCGTCTTGGTCACGCCCTGATCTTCGATCACGTCGTGCAGCAGCGCCGCCATGATCGACTGCGCATCCAGCTTCCAGCCCGCGCAGATTTCCGCGACCGCCACCGGATGCGTGATGTACGGCTCGCCGCTCTGGCGATACTGCCCGAGATGCGCTTCGTCGCTGAAATGGAAAGCTGCCTTGACTTCCTTGATCTCTTCGGCCGTGATGTAGCCGGAGAGCGCATTCGTCAGTTTCGCGATGGAAACGACGTCATGCTTGCGCGGCTGCTCGGGCGTGGCAGTCGGGCCGAACAGATGGCGGAAGGACTGTTCGAGAACGGCGTCGATGTACTTGCGCGCCGCGTGCGGCTTGTCGGCGTCGAGCAAGGAGTCGGCGTCGGTGTCGAGATCGGGATCCACGGCGGCGGAGACGGGCAACGGTGTCTGACTCATGATCGCCTCCTCCGTGGTGATGTGATGCGGCGGGTTGCAGGTTGCAGCCTGCAAACGGATCAGGGAACCGGCGCCGGTTCCCTGCTTGATTCAAGCCCTCAGACGGGGACCTTCTTCAGCATTTCGATGCCCACTTGCCCCGATGCGATTTCACGCAGTGCGACGACGGTGGGCTTGTCGCGGCTTTCGATCTTCGGCGTATGGCCTTGCGCCAGCTGGCGAGCGCGATAGGTTGCAGCGAGTGCGAGCTCGAAGCGGTTAGGGATTTGTTTCAGGCAGTCTTCGACAGTGATGCGGGCCATGTTGGTTTCCTTCTCGATATGAACTTTATTCTACCTTATGTGACCGATATGACCCGGCCACCGCGGTGCTCATGATTGCGGCGTGGAGTGGATGCCGAGATCCACGAAGAGCTGCGTATTGCGGGCGTATTGCGACGTGAAGCGCAGGCGCGTCGCGGCGACGAGGCAGCGCAACTCGGTGAGCGCGCGATCGAAATTCTCGTTGATGACCACGTACTCCGCTTCCGACGCATGCGCCATCTCGCTGCCGGCTGCAAGCAGACGGCGCACGATCACCTTCTCGGAATCCTGGCCGCGTTTCTTGAGGCGGTCTTCGAGCGCATCCAGCGACGGCGGCAGGATGAAAATCTCCACCGCATTGCGGAACTGCTTTTTCACCTGCTGCGCGCCCTGCCAGTCGATTTCGAGCAGCACGTCGTGGCCCATCTTCATCTGGTCGGCAATCCACAGCTTGGACGTCGCGTAGTAGTTGCCATGCACTTCGGCGCTTTCGAGAAACTCGCCGCGCTCGCGCCGCTCCATGAATTCATCGACGGACACGAAGTGATACTGCACGCCGTTGGTTTCCTTGGAACGCGCTTCACGCGTCGTATAGGAAACCGACAGCAGGATGGCCGGATCTTCGGCGAGCAGCGCGTTCACGAGCGTGGACTTGCCGGCGCCCGACGGCGCGACGACCATGAACAGGTTGCCCGGATAGATGCCGGTGTAGTGGCTGTGCGAGCGATGCGGTGTGGGGTTCGACATGATGGTGCGTTACTCCAGATTCTGTACTTGCTCGCGCATTTGTTCGATGAGCAGCTTGAGCGTCATCGAGGCGTCGGCGAGTTCCTTCGCGGCGGCCTTCGAGCCGAGCGTGTTCGCTTCGCGGTTGAGTTCCTGCATCATGAAGTCGAGACGCTTGCCGACCTTGCCGCCCTTTTGCAGCACATGGCGCGTCTCGGTCAGGTGCGCGCTGAGACGCTGCAATTCCTCGGCAATGTCGATGCGGATGCCGTAGATGGTCACTTCCTGGCGGATGCGTTCGGCGACTTCCTCGCGCGGCACGCTGGCGGCGGAGGCGCCGTCGGCGGTGGCGATGCCGAGCGCATCCTGCAGGCGCTCGACGATCTTGTGCTGATGCCGCGCGATCAGTTCGGGCACGAGCGGCGTAATGCGCGCAACGATGGCTTCCATCTCCGTCACGCTGTTGAGCAGCACGTTGCCGAGCGCGGCGCCTTCGCGGCCGCGCACTTCGATGAGATCGGCGATGGCCTGCCTGCCGCACGCGAGCACGGCTTCGCGCAGCGTGTCCTGCGACACCGAGCTTTCCGCGAGCACGCCGGGCCAGCGGAGGATTTCGCCGGTGCGCATGCGCTCGGCGCCGGGGAAGATGTCGAGCACGGCGCGCTCGAGCGTGGCGAGCTGGCTGAGCGCGTCGCGGTTGAGCGCGCCGGCGTTGGCCGTCTGTTCGACACGATTCAGGTTGATGCGGATATCGACCTTGCCGCGCGAGAGCTTGTTCATCAGCATTTCGCGCAATTGCGGCTCGGTGGCGCGCACGTCTTCAGGCATGCGGAAATTGAGGTCGAGGAAGCGCGAATTCACCGTGCGCAATTCCACCGAGACTCCGACGCCCGAACTGCCCGCGCCATTGGGCCCCGCGCCATCCGCGACGACTTCGCGCGTCGCGCTGGCATAGCCAGTCATGCTGTAGATCATGGTACGTCTCGCGATTGAGACCTTCGTTGCGAAGGCCGTTTCGATACGAAGCGCCCGGCGCTTTCGAAAGCCCCTTGGAGTGGCGCGTGTGTGACCGCCGGGCGAAGAATCGGCATTATCCCATTTTTGCCATGCGGACCGCCGATACGAAGGGTCGGCCGGACCGGGCCCGCCCGACGCCCTGCGGGGTTTGGCGATAAAATCCAGCCTTGCTGCGCGGCGTCTCACGGCTGTCCTGCAAGCGTTCTGTGCCGGACGCGCGCGCTTTCACTCTCACCACTCGATCCTCATGACCGACTCTCCCCTGCTGAAGCCTTCTCCCCCGCGTCCGAGCGGCCGCCGCGCGAACCAGCTGCGCGACGTGCGCATCACGCGGAACTACACGAAGCACGCGGAAGGCTCGGTGCTCGTCGAATTCGGCGATACCAAGGTGATCTGCACGGCCAGCATCGCCGAGCGCGTGCCCGAATTCCTGCGCGGCCGCGAACAGGGCTGGCTCACCGCGGAATACGGCATGCTGCCGCGCGCCACGCACACCCGCAGCGACCGCGAAGCCGCACGCGGCAAGCAGACCGGCCGCACGCAGGAGATCCAGCGTCTGATCGGCCGGGCGCTGCGTTCGGTGTTCGACCTGAACGCGCTCGGCGCGCGCACGCTGCATCTCGACTGCGACGTGATCCAGGCCGACGGCGGCACGCGCACGGCGTCCATCACCGGCGCGTTCGTCGCGGCCTATGACGCCACCAGCAAGCTGCTGGCGGCGGGCAAGATCGCGAAGTCGCCGGTGAAGGACTTCGTCGCGGCGATTTCGGTGGGCATCTTCGAAGGCTCGCCGGTGCTCGATCTCGACTACGACGAAGACTCGCAGTGCGATACCGACATGAACGTCGTGATGACGGGCTCGGGCGGCTTCGTCGAAGTCCAGGGCACGGCGGAAGGCGCGCCGTTCTCGCGCGAGGAGATGAACGAGCTGATCGCGCTCGCCGACAGCGGCATCAAGGCGCTCGTGCTGAAGCAGAAGGAAGCACTGGGGATTCGCGGTGTCTGATTCGTTTGCATCCGGGGCGGCGCCGGGCCGTGTCGTGCTCGCCTCGAACAACGCGGGCAAGCTGCGCGAGTTCGCTGCGCTGCTGGAAGCGGCGGGCATCGAACTGATCGCGCAGGGCGAACTCGGCGTGCCCGAGGCGCCCGAGCCGCATGTCACCTTCGTCGAGAATGCGCTGGCGAAGGCGCGCCATGCGTCGGCGCTGACGGGCCTGCCCGCCCTCGCCGACGACTCCGGTCTGTGCGTGCGCGCGTTGCAGGGCGCGCCGGGCGTGTATTCGGCGCGCTATGCGTCGCTGGCCGGTGGGGAGAAGAGCGACGCGGCGAACAACGCGCGGCTGGTCGTGGATCTCGCCGGCGTGGCGGACCGTCGCGCGTATTACTTCTGCGTGCTGGTGCTGGTGCGTCACGCCGAAGACCCCGAACCGCTGATCGCAGAAGGCCGCTGGCACGGCGAAGTGCTCGACGAACCGCGCGGCGCGCATGGCTTCGGCTATGACCCGTACTTCTTCCTCCCCGCGCTGCACGCCAGCGCCGCCGAGCTCGATCCCGCCCGCAAGAACGCGCTGAGTCACCGCGCGCTGGCGCTGCGCGATCTGCTGCAACGACTGAAGGAACTGGCGTGAGCGCGGGACCGAAGACCATCAACGTGGTGCAGACCTTTACGTCGCCGGGCAGCATCCGCCTGACGTCGTTGCCGCCGCTCGCGCTGTATGTGCATTTTCCGTGGTGCGTGCGCAAGTGCCCGTACTGCGATTTCAACTCGCACGAGTGGAAGGGCGACAGCTTTCCCGAAGACCGTTATCTCGACGCGCTGCGCGCCGATCTCGAAAGCGCGCTGCCGCTCGTGTGGGGACGGCAGGTGCATACGATCTTCATCGGCGGGGGCACGCCTTCGCTGCTGTCGGCGCACGGTCTCGACCGGCTGCTCTCGGACGTGCGCGCGCTGCTGCCCGTCGACGCCGACGCCGAGATCACGCTCGAAGCCAACCCCGGCACGTTCGAGGCGGCGAAGTTCGCATCGTTCCGCGCGAGCGGCGTGAACCGGCTGTCGATCGGCATCCAGAGCTTCAACGAGGCGCATCTGAAGGCGCTCGGCCGCATCCACGATGCAGGCCAGGCGCGCCAGGCCGTGGAGATCGCCGCGCGGCACTTCGACAACTTCAATCTCGACCTGATGTTCGCGCTGCCGCAGCAGTCGCTCGACGAATGCCGGCAGGACATCGAGACGGCGCTGGCGTTCGCGCCGCCGCATCTCTCGCTGTATCACCTGACGATGGAGCCGAATACGGTCTTCGCGAAGTATCCGCCCGCGCTTCCCGACGACGATGCCTCCGCCGACATGCAGGAGTGGATTCACGAGCGCACGCGCGAGGCGGGCTACGGGCGCTATGAGGTATCGGCGTATGCGAAGCCGCATCGGCAGAGCCGGCACAACCTCAATTACTGGCGCTTCGGCGATTACCTCGGCATTGGCGCGGGGGCGCATACGAAGCTGTCGTTTCCGTCGCGGATCCTGCGGCAGGCGCGCTTCAAGCATCCGGCGGGCTACATGGATCACGCTCTTTCGCCCACTGAAACCCCGGTGCAGGAAGAACGCGAAGTCGGTCCGCGCGATCTGCCCTTCGAGTTCATGCTGAACACGCTGCGGCTCGTGGAAGGCTTTCCGGTGCATGCCTTCGTGGAGCGCACCGGCTTGTCGCTGTCCGCGATAGAGCCCGCGCTGCAGCGCGCGGAACAGCGCGGACTCATCACGCGCACGCCGGAGCGCATCGCGCCGACCGAGCTCGGCCAGCGCTTTCTCAACGATCTCCAGGAGATGTTCTTGAAGGATTCGCACAATTGAGCGCGTCGACGGCGGCGTCCGGCTCGGTGATGCGGCATCGTCCGTTCGCGCTGTTCTGGAGCGCGCGGGTGATGTCGTCGGTGGCGTTCCAGATGATGTCGGTGGCGATCGGCTGGCAGGTCTATTCGATCACCCATAGCGCCTATGCGCTCGGCTTCGTCGGACTCGCGCAGTTCCTGCCGATGTTCGTGCTGACGCTGGTCGTCGGACACGTGGCGGACCGCTACGACAGGCGCACCATCGCGTATGTGTGCCAGGGAATCGAGGGGATCGGCGCGCTCGCCCTGTGTCTCGGCGCGTGGCACGGCTGGAATCATGTCGGCCCGATCTATGCCATCGCCACGATCACAGGCGCGGCGCGGGCTTTCGAATCGCCATCGATGGCGGCGCTGTTGCCCAATCTCGTCGCACGCACGCAGTTGCAGCAGGCGACCGCATGGTCCACCTCGGCCAACCAGACCGCGATGATTCTCGGCCCGGCGCTGGGCGGCCTGCTGTATGGCTTCGGCGCGTTGACGGTGTATGGCGCGGTGGCCATCGCGTTCCTGGCGGCGGCGTGGGCCGTGGCGGCGATCAGCATCGATGAACCAGTCCGCATGCGCGCGCCCTTGTCGTTCGAGGCGCTGTTCTCGGGCATCGGGTTCATTCGCAGCAAGCCGGTGATTCTCGGCGCGCTGTCGCTCGATCTGTTCGCCGTGCTGCTCGGCGGCGCGACGGCGCTGCTGCCCGTCTATGCGCGCGACATCCTGCATACCGGTCCGTGGGGACTCGGCGTGCTGCGCGCGGCGCCGGCGGTGGGCGCGCTGACGGGCTCGATCGTGCTCGCGCACTTTCCGCTGCGGCAGCGCGCGGGCACGGCGCTGTTCGGCGGCGTGATCGTGTTCGGCATCGCAACGATATTGTTCGGGCTGTCGCACGACATCGTGCTCTCGCTGATCGCGCTTGCCGTGCTCGGCGCGTCGGATGTGATCAGCGTGGTGGTGCGCACGTCGCTTGTGCAGTTGCAGACGCCCGATGACATGCGCGGAAGAGTCGGCGCGATCAACTCGCTGTTCATTGGAACGTCGAACCAGCTGGGCGAGTTCGAGTCGGGCATGACCGCCGGGCTGTTCGGCGCGATGCCGGCGGTGTTGATCGGCGGGATCGGGACGATCGCCGTCGCGCTGCTGTGGATGCGGCTGTTCCCGGCACTGCGGGCGACGAAATCGCTCGAGGGGTGACGGCTCGGGGCGCGAGTTGCGCTACAATACGCGCCTTGCTGGAGGTGTGGCCGAGCGGTTTAAGGCACCGGTCTTGAAAACCGGCGAAGGAGCGATCCTTCCGTGAGTTCGAATCTCACCGCCTCCGCCACCCCGCCCGTTTTTTCTCGTTTCGTTGCGAACAATCGTCGAAACGCTCGCCTGATAAGCCTCTCCGCCCGATTCCACTTGCTCGAAGTGTCTCGACTCGTTGCGTTTCGGCGCTTTCAGTCGCAGATTCTTTGGTGGATGGGTTGGTGGATAACTGATGGTGGATGGGTTGGTGGGTAATACCTCCGCGCTCCATTTCAGGCTCTCCAGCCCGCGAAACCCGGACGAACGACGATGCCGAAGAAAGCGAAAGAGCTTGGACCCCTCGCCGTCAGCCGGCTGAATGAGCCCGGCAAGCATGCCGTCGGCGGCGTCGATGACCTAATAAGGGTCGCTCGCTCCGTCGCCATCATCTAAAGCTCCAAATCGATCGAGCGGCGGAAAACAGCCCGCGCTGCCATGATCCGAGGAACGCGCAACGGGGTGCAATCTGCCGGCGTAGGCGCGTCGGCGACGGCCGCATGTAAAGTCCTTGTGGCGGACAAAAATCGTCAGGGATTCGCGTGACGCGATCGAACATCGATGCTTGCTGCCGCGCAGTCTCTTCTGCCTTGCGTAGCCGCAATTCAAGCGTGCTGCGACGAATCGCAAGATAGCGAGCTATGGCCAATTTGTCGTCATCGAATCGATCAAGCACTCGCAGGTACGCCACAGCCTCCGTGTATCGCTCACGCACAGCTCGCTCTCTTCGGTGCGCCTCTTCGGCTTCTATCAAGGATGTCTCGGGCTCGTATGCCTGCGGCGCAGTCAAGGTCGCAGCGAGCCCGTTTCGTACTTCCCCTTCCCCGTTGGTCTCTTCGTGATCGAGCCTGGCTGCGAAACGCATGGCGCGATTTGCGAATCTTCCAAATGCCTTCTTCAGGCGATCGATGATTGCTTGCTGAAACGTTCGATCTTCCGGTTCGAAGGCCCGCCCTGATGCTTCGTTTATCTCTGTCGCGGCTATCCAAGCCTCTGCCTTTAAGTCCTCGACGGACTGTTCTCCGCGCGTGATCCGTGCAAGCCGCTCTAGCTCCTTTATCATCGGCTCAATCAGGCGCGAATAGAATGACTCTTTGCTTGTGTTCGACATGGGATTCCCAAGCATTGCGGAGCTCGAAGAATAATCGGTCACTTGCCGCTGTAGTTAAACACGGCGTGTAATCGCTACCCTGCCGAGGCTGGACTCACCCGGAAATTGCAACTCAGCTCGCCCGAGATCTCGTCACCGGATGGCGCCGCGACGGGCCGGTTGATCAGGGGGACCGCATGGAAGTATCGCCTCGGCTATTGGATCTGCTTGCCTACCCGCTGGCGCCCGGCTAGCAGCAGCGCGACGATATTTCACTTTGATCCGATAAAGCCCGATTTATGGGGATTTCCCCCGTTTTGGGGAAAAGCGCTGCGCCACCTCAATTACGGAGGATCCCCGCATTTGCGCCCGCCGAGCTGCTAGCCTCTTATCCCGTGCGGCTCTGCGACCGCATGCTTGCAAACGCCATCGGGTCGCGAAATCAGGGCGGTCTGAGGATACAGGCGGGCAAGTCACCCACCCTGCACGTCGCCTACTTCTATCGCTTATCTCGGGAAGGGAGAAACTCAAGGAGCGAGAACGGCGCGTTGTCTGTGACAGGGTATTTCCGCACCGCAGCGGTCGGTTTAGGTCGTTCATTCGTGGCTGGTGATGCGATGGGCTTCACGCGGCAGGCTTCGAGGTATCGATAGAGCGACGCCAAATCGTAGACATGCGTCTTGCGGGTTAGCTTGAATCGCTGAATGAATCGGCCCTCGGCGTCAAGCCGGCTGATCATGTGCGCCGGCACGCCGAGTATCTCTGCGGCCGCTTTCGCGCTGACTCGCTGTCCATCCACTGCTGTCACCTTCTCTCCTTGATTTCATAACGCCTTTTCGAGCGTCCGGCGCATTAGACGAAGATCTGTCGCCGAGCCTTCGTCAGTGCTGACACAAGCGAAATGCAGTGTTCCACAATTAAGATTGAACGACGCGGCGCTGCACACATAATTGCATCGGACGCTTGCATGGCGTCTGGTTGCTTTGCTGCTTGCCCGGCCGCGCGCCGGGCTTTTTATTTCCAGAGGCGCGCCTTCTGCAGCAAGGGTCAGGTGTCCTCAAACTTGAGGAGACATCACAGTAGAAATTCCGGCTTTGCCTCCTCGTTCATTGCAACATGGCCGCAATCGGTCGCCATCTTCTGTGTCGCAGGAAAAGCAGTGGCGGGCTGTCCCCTGCTCCATAGCGTTCTTCTCAACGTGTCGTGAACCCTTCAAATTTTGGTATTCCCCCACCGGGGGACGAGGTCTATCGCACAGACCGCGGCATTGACGCAGTCGTTGACCAATCGGCGTGTCTACTTATGTGCGAAATTTTGGCATTATCGTGGTTTTCGTACACCGCACGCTAACCGCCGGCGCAGCACTTAAGATGAAACTTCATGGCGGCCAAGTTGCTGCACTTTCCGCATTCGTAAATAGCTTGAAATTGATGCCCGGTATGGTATTTGAAACGCCAGACCGCGCTGTGGCGTCCAAGCTGAGTGATCAAATACTGAAAGCACCTCCGTGGAAAAACTATATCGACGAAGCGGATCTTTTCAACATTATCTGGAGGGCGGCATATCTCGGGACGATTGCCTACCCCAACGATGTCTCTGGCCCTCTTAATCAATTGGACGGCGGGCAAGCGGCCAACCGGCTGATCAGCAGTATCAGTGAGGCATTGGAGGAAATTCCCTCGGCGATCGAGATTTTCATTCCATTGAATGGCATCGGTGACCTACAACAGGCGGAGATCACCCTCACGGAAAAAGTGTCGCTCATCGACAACGCGCATAGTGAAGAGGTATCCGCTTTCCTTGGAGCAGTGAAACCCAGCAACGATCTCTTTCATATGCTGGGCGCAAGACGCGCATCGGGTCCAACCCGGAGATTGCGCTACCTCAAAGTTCGCGAAACGGGTCTTGCAGACGACAACGCTGACAGCCAAGTGATGCGTAGCGCGCTCGCTGAGACGAAGCATCTCGTCTTTGTGGCTCTGGCGACCGGTGCATTTAGTCTTGCTTTCAGTTCGCGGCGATGGGATATGCGAAGCAACGCGGATGACATACCCTGTCTCGTCGTAGAACGAAAACAAAAAGGACCTGTGGTGCATGGGGTGGCGATCCCATATGACCTGAGCCATTTCCTACAGCGGTTGCAATTCAAGGAACCTCTTCAGGTGATCGACTACCAACCTGGAAAGGGCTTACTGACATCTGGAATGCGAGCGGCTTCCAACGCCGCTGAGGTTCACCAGGCGGTGACCGGTCTCCTGCATACAGCATCCAGATTCTCATCGCTCAACTCGCCGGACGCTGTGTCAATCAGGGCAGCAATGGAGTGGTACGTCGACTCATCGGCCACCTCGAACGAGAGCGTCGCCTTTCTGCAGCGATGCATCGGGTTGGAAGCCTTGCTGGGCTCCGACGGAGGTCGCAGAGACGTGACGGACCGCTTAGCCGACCGGTACGCCTACCTTCTCGGGAAGACGGAATCTGAACGAGGGACGCTGCGGCGCGCGTTCAAAGGAATGTACAGCCATCGAAGCGATGTTGTTCACGGCAGGGCGAGCAAACTTTTGTCGGCCCACAAGACCGCCAGCCTAGAGTCTGCTGACATGCTGTTGAAGTGCACGTGGGCAGAGATGCACAACGTCCTGAAAGCAAACACGACGCTGTCGTAGTTTATGGTGGATGGGTTGGTGGATGAATCATATTGGTCGGCCTTAAACGCCCATCCATAAAGGGTGTAGTGCGGACACCGCCTCCGCCAGCACCCAATCAAAAGCCCCATGAGTCGCCGACTCAGGGGGCTTTGTCGTTTCTGGCCACCTTCCGGCCGCCCCCGCATGATCACTTTCTCATCTCCCGCTCATCGTGGCGACGCGGCCGTTTCGTACTCTATCCCTAACGCTGCTGCACCGGCCCGATCCGATTCGAACCACCCGCTCGCGGGACTAGCGAATACCACCGGACGCAGCAGCGCCGCCGTCCTCCGGGACGGCGCCGACGCACCTCACCTCGACGACCCCGCGCTGCACAAGCCAGCCGCGTCCCAGTCGTCGTCAGGCCACGCGCACGACGGAACTGGTGGCCCGTCGTGCTTTGGTCCGGGCACTCCCGCCCGGACATTTTTTTTTGGCTCCTCGCCTCGACATCCAAGAGCGCCGAGGCAAACCTCACCGCTCCCGCACAATCCGCTACTCAAGCCCCCACTGCCGTACCGCACTGGCTGCAAAACTTCGCGCCTTGCACGAGTGCCTGACTACATTGCGCACACGACTGCGGCACGAGCGGCGTCGCGCACTGCGAGCAGAAGCGCGCGCCTTCCTGCTGGCTCGTATTGCATCTCGGGCAGCTGACACCGGCGGGCGGACGCGTCGGCGCCGCCGGAGCGGGCGCCCTTCCCCAGCCCTCGTTCCCGTGTCCGCCATGATGACCGTGACCACCTCCGTGACCACCGTCATGCGAACGGCCATGACCGCCCTGCACCGACTCCCCGCGATGCCCGCCAAACGCGCGCTCGAACCAGTTCATGCCATTCCTCCCGAAAAGCGAAAATCGAAAGTCGTAAGTCGAAGTCACTTGCGCAGCAGCCGCAAACCATTCCCCACCACGAGTAAACTCGCGCCGACATCGGCGAACACGGCCATCCACATGGTCCCGATGCCCCCGATGGTCAGCCCCAGGAACACCGCCTTGATCCCCAGCGCCAGCACGATGTTCTGCACCAGCACGCGATGCGTCGCCTTCGACAAGCGGATGAACGCGGGAATCTTTCTGAGGTCATCGTCCATCAGCGCGACATCGGCGGTTTCGATGGCCGTGTCCGTGCCCATCGCGCCCATCGCAAAGCCAATGTCCGCGCGCGCCAGCGCCGGCGCATCGTTGATGCCGTCGCCGACCATGCCCACGGTCGTGCCCCCCGCCGAGAGCTGTTCGACGGCCCGCAGCTTGTCCTCGGGTAACTGATCGCCCTCGGCGCGATCGACGCCCACTTCGCGGGCAATCGCCGCCGCGGTGTGCGCGTTGTCGCCGGTGAGCATGACGGTGCGCACACCGAGCGCATGCAGCTCGGCGACGGCCGCGCGGCTCGTGTCCTTCACCGTGTCCGCGACGGCGAACAGCGCCAGCACGCGCTCTTCATCGGCGAGCATCACGACGGTCCTGCCGTTTTTCTCATGGCGTTGCAGTTGCGCTTCGAGCTCCGTCGAACACAGGCCGAGCGCCTCCACCATCCGGTGATTGCCGAGCGTATGACGACGCCCGTTCACGCGGCCCGCGATGCCTTGCCCCGGCAGCGCTTCGAAGTCGTCGACGGGCAGCAGGCCGACCGCGTCCGCCGCGCCGGCGCGAGCGATGGCCGTCGATACCGGATGATCGGAGCGGCTCGACAAGCTGACGGCGATCGCGCGCACATCGGCGTCCGGGAGATCGTTCGTCGTCTGTTCGAACGCCACCTGCACCGGCTTGCCGTGAGTCAGCGTGCCGGTCTTGTCGAGCGCGAGCCAGCGCAGTTTCCGGCCTTGTTCCAGAAAGGTCCCGCCCTTCACGAGCATGCCCTTGCGGGCCGCCGCGGCCAGTCCGCTGACGATGGACACCGGCGTCGAGATCACCAGCGCGCACGGGCACGCGATCACGAGCAACACCAGCGCCTTGTACAGCCACGCGAGCCACGCACCCGCGAACAGCAGCGGCGGCAGCACGGCGACGCCCACCGCGACGAGGAACACGATCGGCGTGTAGATGCGGGCGAACTGATCGACGAAGCGCTGCGTCGGCGCGCGCGTGCCTTGCGCGTTCTCCACCGCGTGGATGATGCGGGCGAGCGTCGACTGGCCGGCGACGGCCGTCACCTCGTACTCGAACGACCCGGACTGGTTGATCGTGCCGGCGAAGACGTCATCGCCGGGCCCTTTCTCGACGGGCAGGCTCTCGCCGGTGATGGGCGACTGATCGATCGTCGAGCGGCCCGTGCTGATCCGGCCGTCCAGCGCGACGCGCTCGCCCGGCCGCACGCGCGCAATGGCGCCGGGTGTGACTGCCGTCGCCTCGACGTCGCGCCACGAACCGTCCGGCTGCCTGACGGTGGCGGTATCGGGCGCCAGCTTCATCAATCCTTCGATGGCATTGCGCGCGCGATCGAGCGAGCGTGCCTCGATCAGTTCGGCGATCGTGAACAGCACCATCACCATCGCGGCCTCGGGCCATTGGCGCAGCGCGAGCGCGCCGGTCACCGCGATGCTCATCAGCGCGTTGATGTTGAGGTTCAGGTTGCGTATGGCGACCCAGCCTTTCTTGTAAGTGCCGACGCCCGAACCCGCGATCGCCAGCACCGCGAGCGCCGCGACGAGCCACTCGGGTGCGCCGAGCCAGTTCGCGGCTTCCGCGCACAAGGCGGCGACGCAGGCCGCCCCGAGCAGCCACATGGGCTTGCGGGACGGCGCGGGAGAAGCGGCGCGGGCGCCGGGTTTCGCGTCGTCCGCGAGTTCCGTCGCGAAGCCGAGCGACGTGAGCGCCTTGAGCACGGCATCGAGTCCATCGGGTCGATGCACGACCGTCAGCACGCGCTGCATCAGGTTGAACTGCATCTCGCTGACTTCCGGCAGCGCGCCGAGCTTCTTGCGGATCAGCGCTTCCTCGGTCGGGCAGTCCATCTGCGCGATGCGCATCTGCGTGCGGACGAAGTCGCCTGCGGTAACCGACGGGGCCAGCGCGGCCTGGTCGTGGCCGTGTGCATGGTCGTGGTCGTGGTCATGTTCATGCCCGCCACACTGTGCGTGTCCGACGGCACGCACGTCCTGCTCCTTTCGAAGCTCGATGATCGAATCATGTCCTTCGCAGCACTGTTTCATTTTCGCTATCCCTTTACGCCATGGGGCGAGTAAACACCCTGGAGGAACTCCAGGGTCAAGGGACGATTCGGTGAAAACAGTCCTTTCTCGTGACAGCACGTCAACGCGTACAGGACGCTGTGGGAAGGAAATCAGGAATCAGCCGGGCGCGTCGAGCCATCGTCGGGCCATTCGCGCTTTGTCGGTCATGCGTGAAAATCGCGGTGAACAGACAGGCCGCAAGCCCATCTAACCGCCCACATTGATCCCTACGAGGAGACGCATATGAAATCAGGCCGCATCCTGCCCTTTCTCTTCGGCGCGCTGCTTGCCGCCAGTCTGCCGGCGCAGGCCCAGCCCAATCCGAACGCGCAATGGCGGCATTCGGAAACCACCTTCTTCGATCTCATCCAGAACGGCTACGGCATCGTCTCGGTGACGAGCGTGGCCGCCCGCAGCACCGGCCTGCCTGAAGACACTTACATCCTGCAAAAGACCAATAGCGTGTTCCGCTGCGTTGAAACCCGCGCGGCGGAAACGGGCGCAGTGAGAGCGTCGGCGCCGCTGCGCTGCGCCGAACTGGTCAAGCCCTACGTCGACTGACTCACGCCCGTTGCCCGCCGAAGGCGCCGAGCTTCAACCCACCGGCGTCTCGCCCTCGCCCGATTCCTTGCCCGGCCGATCATTCGGTCCCTGCTTGCGGTTCTCGTCGCTCCGCTCCGGCAGCTTGCTCTTTTCGTTGTCGCTATGCTCGGCCGGCTGGGCATTGTCCGGCGCTTGATTGTCTGCGTTCATGATCGGCTCCTTGGAAGCTTTCCTTGTGAAAGCCAAGGCAGCAAGTCGCGCGCCCGCACGATCGTGTCGACGTCGCCCATCCGGCCCGCAGGCACTACCATGGAAGGAGAGCCTTCCACGGTGCCCTCCCATGTCCGCCTCTCTCCGTTCGGCTGTAGCCGCCCCGCTCGGCGCGTGCGCCGTGCTCGCGCTGACGTCATGCACCTTCACGCCGCCGCCCGGTGTCGTCGCGGCGCGCACAACCGCGCTGCCCGCAGCGCAAGGCTCGACCCTCGACGACTACAAGCAGCGCATCGCGCAACGCATCTTCGAGCGCAATCCGTCGCTGGTGCTCAGGGGCACGCCGCAAGCGATGCTGCGTTCCTTCGTGCTCGTCGCGTTCACGGTGGATCGCGGCGGCCGGCTGATCGATTCGTCCGTGTACCGCACCAACGGCGACGACGAAGCCGAAGCCACCGCGCTGGCCTCGCTGCGTCGCGCGGCGCCGTTGCCCGCACCGCCCGCGCGGCTGCTGAACGGCAATGGCCAGCTGGAGTTGTTCGAAGGCTGGATGTTCAACGACAACGGCCAGTTCCAGCTGCAAACCTCGCACTCGCCGCAGGCGACGACCATCGACTGACATCGACCGGTGGCGGCCGCCACGCACGCTCGTTATAATTTTTCACACCCCGGCCGGACCCGCTTCCGGCGTGGCCTTCGCCCCGCGCCCACCCCGCGCGCCCTGCGAAGCGCCTCAGGCGCAGCCCATCTGCGCCGCGACCACGCGCGGTACTCGCGCATGCCGCCCGACGCTGGCTCCCAGCGTCACCGCTGTCACCGCATGACCATCCCTACAAAAAGCTGACACGCCGGTCGACGACATCGTTCGTCATCCCATCGCCCTTCGTCCGGCGATGCGCGCGACAATCGACGGCGACAGTCGACGGCGCCACACCCCGACGCAGCAACGAATCAACGCAACACGCATCAACGCCAAGACAACGGAGACAGCATGTCCTCACCCTCGCTCTCCGCCGCCAAGCCCGGCGACGGATCCCAAAGCGCTTCCCGCGTGATTTTCGCGAGCTTCATCGGCACCGCGATCGAGTTCTACGATTTCTATGTCTATGCGACCGCCGCCGCGCTCGTCATCGGCCCTGTGTTCTTTCCGCACGACTCGCCCGCCGCGCAGGCGCTGTCGGCGTTCGTCACCTTCGGCATCGCGTTCGTCGCGCGGCCGATCGGCTCGTTCCTGTTCGGACATTTTGGCGACCGCATCGGCCGCAAGTCGACTCTCGTCGCCTCGCTGCTGGTCATGGGGCTCTCCACGACCCTGATCGGTTTCGTCCCTGGCTACGATTCCATCGGCAGCCTCGCGCCGATCCTGCTGTGCGTGCTGCGCTTCGGCCAGGGCATCGGTCTCGGCGGCGAATGGGGCGGCGCGGCGCTGCTGGCTACCGAGTACGCGCCCAAAGGCAAGCGCGGGCTGTTCGGGATGTTCCCGCAGCTCGGGCCGTCGATCGGCTTCCTCGCGTCCAACGGCCTGTTCTTCGGTCTGGCGCTGTCGCTCACCGACGAACAGTTCCGCAGCTGGGGCTGGCGCGTGCCGTTCATCGTCAGCGCGGTGCTGGTTGCGCTCGGCCTGTACGTGCGCCTGAAAATCGCGGAGACGCCGGCGTTCCGCGCAGCCGTCGAGCGCGAGGAGCGCGTCAAGGTGCCGGTCGCGACCCTGCTCGGCAGTCACCTCGTGCCCACGCTGCTCGGCGCGTTCGCGATGGTCGTCTGCTACACGCTGTTCTACATCTCGACGGTGTTTTCGCTGTCGTTCGGCGTCGGCAAGCTGCACTTCGCGCGCGAGACCTTCCTCGGCCTGCTGTGCTTCGCGGTGCTGTTCATGGCGCTCGCCACGCCCATTTCCGCGATCGCCAGCGACCGCTTCGGACGCAAGCCGGTGCTGGTGGTCGGCTGCCTGCTCGCGATCCTGTCCGGCTTCACGATGGCGCCGCTGCTCGGCAGCGGCAACACGATCCAGGTGGCGCTGTTCCTGACGATCGAACTGTTCCTGATGGGCGTGACCTTCGCGCCGATGGGCGCGCTGCTGCCCGAACTGTTCCCGACCAACGTGCGCTACACCGGCGCGGGCGTCGCGTACAACCTGGGCGGGATTCTGGGGGCGTCGGTGGCGCCGTACATCGCGCAATTGCTGGCGAATCGCGGCGGCCTGACGTGGGTGGGCGGGTATGTATCGGCGGCGGCGGCGGTCAGCCTCATCGCCGTGCTGTGCATGCGTGAGACCCGCGATATCACGATGGAGTGAGCCCGGCGCCGCTCAGCGGTCGTGCCGGTTGCCGGCCTGCACGGGCACCGGCCGGCCGTTGACGAGCGCGACGCGCGGCGGCGCCGGCCGCTGCGCCTGCCTGACCTCCTTGTCGCGCGCGGCCTTCGCTGCCTTGCGATCGGCCCAGAACCGCGCGAGCGCCAGCAGCGTGACGATGGCGATGCCATCCGCGATCAATCCCAGGATCCAGTGCGACGGATAGCGTCCGAGTCCGAGCACGCCCATCGCCCGCAGCGCGGAATCCAGCACGAGCGACACGCACGCCCCCGCGATGAAGCACACGAGCCCCTGCTGCCCGATCGTCACGATGCCCGGCAGCTTGCGCGCGAGCCGTCCAATCCAGCCTGAATAGACCGCGCGCGCGACGATCCACGCAATGGCGGCAAAGCTCACGATGCGCAGGGTCGCGAGATTCTGTTTCATGAATCCCGGCGGCGGCTGCATTTCGAAGAACAGCTTGTAGAACGCGAAGACCAGCGCGACGGCGATCGCCACAGCGGTCAGCGCACGCGCGACGCGGCTCGCATGAAACCCTTCGCTGATCGGCTGGACCCGCGCGAGCATGCCGGTCACGAACATCAGCTGCCACGCGAAGGGATTGAACGACCACGCTTCCGCATAGGTGCCGGGCAACGCGCGAGCGAGCGGCGCGGCCGCGAGCCAGACCAGCAGGCTCGCGAAGATCGCGATGACCGGCTTCTTCTGCGCCAGCGGCACGACCACGGGCACGGCAAGGGCAAAGACGGCGTACATCGGCAATACCGCCGACAGATACGGCTGCTGCCTGAGCGTCACGATCTCGCCGATCAGACCGAGCGGCCGCGCAAGGAAATTGGGCCATTCGGTGTACTGGAGCATCGGCGTGTCGATCTTCAGCGCCATCATCAGGCCGCCGCCAATCAGCATCAGGAACGCCGTGAACAGATAGGCGCGATAGATTTCCCAGCTGCGGCGGAAAAAACGTCGGCGTGCGGCCCTGATGCTACGGCGAGTCGCAAGCGCCGTATAAGCCGCCGCCGACGCGTAACCGCCCAGGAAGACAAACACTTCGGCGGAATCGCAAAAGGCGTATTGATGCAGCGTGAAGCGCGACAGCACACTTCCCGTTATATGGTCTACCGCGATAATCAGCAGCACGATTCCTCGAAAGAAATCGACTTCGAGAGAACGTGTTGTCGGGGAAGTCATCTGGTGAATGCTCCACGGGCTGCGGTTCGGCGCCGACGGGAAAGCGTCACGCGCACATACGGGGTTTGTACTGACTCCCGAGAGAAAATTCCCTTTATCGACCGTTATTTAAAGTAACACCCGATGTCAGTCGGCAAGCTGGCGGCAATATGACTTTTCGGCCCGCTATTCAGTCATTTTTGCTGTGCTTATACTCGGTGCGGCATCGAAACAAGTTCGACAAAACGATTCGCGGATTCTTCCGCGCTTCAATCAGGAGGCCGACATGCGTTTTCATCTTCAAGGCTCGCATCTGGTTGCAATGATCGCCATCGCGCTGCTGAGCGCCCTGCTGCTCGCCGTGAAATACCGGCCGGCAACCTGGCGCGGCGTGGTCGTCGAAGCGGTGATTGCGAATGTCGGCGCCATCCTGGCGGTCGTCGCGTTCGAAGTCCTCACTGCCTGAACCACTTGTTCGCCCGCAAAAAGTTTCAAACCGTTTGAACTTCGCTGCCAGAGGGCTGTCACACCGGGCAATGTCGTTCAGGCGTCCGGCTCTTTCCGGGTGGTCGAACGACTCCCTTCTCCTCTCCGTTCCTGCTAGCGTGGGAACGTTCAAGGGCGCCAGGCGAAAGCCTCGCGCCTGTTCTTTTTTCTGCCTGCGCATCCCGTAGTTCAAGCGATGCTTCGCTCAGTCGCAGCGAACATGCCTGGCCCGCTTCGTCGGTTCAGGACTTCCCGCGTTCTGCGCGTGCCCGGCATGGCGAAATGACCCGAATCAGATCCAGTGCCCCGGCACATAGCGATACTGCCCGCGATACGGCGACCACACGCCCGCGATCCAGCGCCGGCCCGCGCGCACTTCGACCCAGCGTCCGGCGGCCCAGACATAGCGGCCTTGCCAGACCCAGTGTCCGGTTTCCCAGATGAAGCCCGCACGCGGCGGCGGAATGCGCTCGTAGCGCGGCGCGGGCGGCGCGCTCGGCGCGATGATCACCGCGGCGGCGTACGCCCCGGACAGCGTGACGGCGCCGGCGGCGATGATCGCGCTCTGAACGAGCAGGCGGCGAAGGGACACTTTCATGAACGACCTCTTGTCGGAAAACATCGAACGCGCGCGCAGGGCGCACGGGCAAAGCTCGCGGCGCAGGAACCTCCGCGAAACAGTTCAATGTGCCGACCGGCTGATGCGATGACACGCGCAGGCGTGCCAGCAGCCCGAATTCGAAACGATGTGTGGACAAGTGTCAGCGACTGTTGATGCGCCTGCTCGCGCCATCTCGAAGCATGGAAAAAGAAGCACGCAAACGATAGCGCCGCAAACGAAAGAGCCGGAATCATGCGATTCCGGCTCTTTCTGGAAAGCAAACGGTGCGGCACGCAGACGCGCCGCACGACGTCACGCTTGCGGAATTTCGATCTTCACTTCCAGCACTTCGAGATCGTCCTGACGTTCGAGGCTGACCCGAATGTCGTCGTTGGAAATCTTCACGTACTTCGAAATCACCGCAACGAGTTCCCGTTGCAACGCCGGCAGGTAATCGGCGGCGGCTTTGCCACCTGCGCGCTCGTGCGCAATGATCAACTGCAAGCGTTCCTTCGCGACCGAAGCGGACTTTTTCTTCTCGCCCAGCAAAAACGAAAGAATCGACATTGCGTCCCCTTACTTGGTGCCGAAGATGCGTTGCAGCAGGCCGGGCTTTTGATAATCGGTGAAGCGCAGCGGCTTCTGCTCGCCGAGAAAGCGCGACACCACGTCCTTGTACGATTCGGCGACATCCGTGCCGTCGAGATGCACGGCGGGCAAGCCCTGGTTCGATGCGTGCAGCACCGCTTCCGACTCCGGAATCACGCCGATCAGATCGATGCGCAAGATCTCCTGGATGTCGCTCAGCGACAGCATCTCGCCTTCGGAGACACGCTTCGGGTTGTAGCGCGTGATGAGCAGGTGTTCCTTGATCGGCTCCTTGCCTTCCATCGCGCGCTTGGTCTTCGACGAGAGAATGCCGAGGATGCGGTCCGAGTCGCGCACCGACGAGACTTCCGGATTCGTCACGATGAGCGCTTCATCGGCGAAGTGCATGGCCATCAGCGCGCCGGATTCGATACCCGCCGGCGAATCGCAGATGATGTATTCGAAGTCCATCTTGACCAGCTCGTCGATCACCTTCTCGACGCCTTCGAGCGTGAGCGCGTCTTTATCGCGGGTCTGCGAAGCCGGCAGGATGAACAGGTTCTCGCACTTCTTGTCCTTGATGAGCGCCTGATGCAAATTGGCTTCGCCCTGGATGACGTTGATCAGGTCGTACACCACGCGGCGTTCGCAACCCATGATGAGGTCGAGATTGCGCAGACCGACGTCGAAGTCGATCACGGCCGTCTTGTGGCCGCGCAATGCGAGCGCCGATGCGAAGCTCGCGCTGGTGGTCGTCTTGCCGACGCCGCCCTTTCCCGAAGTCACCACAATGATTTTTGCCATACAAGTACCTTGTGTTCGTCAATAGGTCCGCTCGCGTTGCCTGGAGCGCGCGCTGAGGCATCGGTGGCGCGCGGGTGGAGGCGACTCGTCAGGTCAGCCGCAGCGGTTCGATCATCAGTTTTTCTTCGTTCAGCCAGATCTGCACCGGCTTGCTCAGCACGTCGGCCGGCAGCGGGTTCTCGGTGGTCCGGTAGATTCCCGCGATGGAGATCAGTTCCGGTTCGAGACACGTGCAGAAAATCCGCGCGTCGAGATTGCCGTGCACGCCTGCGAGCGCGCGGCCCCGCAACGGCGCATAGATATGGATATTCCCTTCCGCGATGACCTCGGCCCCGTAGGACACGAGCCCGAGTACGATCAGGTCGCCCTTTGCGTAGACCTGCTGGCCCGAACGCAGCGGCCGGTCGATGATGGTCGCCGGCTGCGGCAGCGTCGCGGGCGGCGGCGTATTGGCGACGGCGGCCTCGATCACGGCAGCGGCCTCGGTGTTGGGCTTGGCTTCGTCGACGGAAGGCTTCGGCGCGCCCCGGCGATCGCGGGCTTCGAGGATCGGCAGACCGCCTTCGTTGGCCCACTGGATGGCCCACGTCTGCGCAGGCAGCGCGACCACGCCGATGGGACGCATGCGCACGCCGGCGAGCACGGTGTGCAGATCGGTGAGCGAGACGCGCTCGTTCTCAGCGAGACGTCGAACGTCGATGGCGACGACATCGCCTGCGAAGAATTCGGGAGTCGCTTCGAAACGCCGCGTGAGTTCGGTGCGCAGGGCATCGAGGTCGGGAGTCTTGACGACGAAGAGAAGCGTGTCGACGGAGCCGCTGCGCAGTTCGAAATAGGGCGTTTTGTTGAGCGACATAGGAACGGCCAAAAATTTTGCGTATTTTACAGGCGTTGTCGCACACGGCCATAATTTTTGGCTCGAATTCAGCTATCGGAAACGCGAAGTGCGACGAGAGATGCGACGAGAGGTGCGTGCCGCGCGCACGCTGGTAACGACCGCGATGCGCGCTTAAACAGGCTGCCCGGAATGCAGCCGATGCACATAGAGGGATTCGGCTTCCTGCTCATGCAGGGGCATGGCGCGACGGTCGCCGGTCGGGCCGAAGCCCAGGCGTTCGTAGAAGCGCATCGCGGTGCGGTTCTCATCGGCGATCCATGCGTGCACGTCGGCCGCGCCCTGCTCCGCGAGCCATTGCGATGCCACGTTCACGAGCAGTTCGCCGCCGCGCAGATGACGCACTGCCGGCGCGACCCACAGCGCGTTCACGAAGGCGCGCCCGCCCGGTGCGTCCTCGATGTACGCATGCACCAGCCCGCACGGATGGCCTTCGGTGTACAGCAGGAAAGTCGCGAGCTTGTCGGCGCTGGCGTGCAGCGCGGCGGTATCGTCGAATTGGGAAGGTTCGAGCAACAGCGCATCTTCAAGCGTCTCGCCGAATGCGTAAGGCGCCTCGCGCAGCGATGCCGTGCGAAGTTCGCGCAGGACCGGACCTTGTTGCGCAGCGATGCGGCTGACGGTCAATGAGGGACTCATGCGGGCAATTTCTCTCTGACTTCAGGCTCCATGCGCGCGGCTCGTGCGGCCGGTCCGGCATGTGTAGCCATGGGCGTAGCTTCAACCGATCGGGCGAACCCGTCAATTCCTAAATCCGGGAAAGTGCTTTACAGCGCACATGGCAATGCGTAGCCGTGCTCATGGTCGCATCGCGCATTCACGGCGCCGCGTACGCGCCGGTGCCGTCGGGCCAGGGCGTGAGCAATTCAAAACCTTCCTCGGTCACGGCCACCATGTGTTCCCACTGCGCCGACAGCGAGCGGTCCTTGGTCGTCACGGTCCAGCCGTCGCGCGACTGCTGCGTGGCGGCGCGGCCCGCGTTGATCATCGGCTCGATCGTGAACACGAGGCCCGGCTTGAGGCGCAGGCCCGCGCCGCGCTGACCGTAGTGCAGCACTTGCGGGTCTTCGTGATACACGCGGCCGATGCCGTGACCGCAGTATTCGCGCACCACGGAAAAGCCTTCCCGATGCGCCACGCCCTGGATCGCCGCCCCGATGTCGCCGAGCGTCGCGCCCGGGCGCACTTCGCGGATGCCGGCCACCATCGCCTCGTACGTGGTTTCAGTGAGGCGGCGCGCCTCGGCGTTCGGTGTGCCGGCGAAGTACATGCGGCTCGTGTCGCCGTAGTAGCCGTCCTTGATGATGGCGACATCGATGTTGATGATGTCGCCGTCCTTCAGCTCCTTCGGCCCGGGAATGCCGTGGCAGACGACGTGATTCACCGAGGTGCAGACGGTTTTGGGAAAGCCCATGTAGCCGACGTTGGCGGGAATGGCTTTCAGTTCGTCGACGATAAAGCGGTTGCAGAGGGCGTCGAGTTCGTCGGTGGTGACGCCGGGGCGGACGTGTTCGCCGATCATCGCGAGAACTTCGGCGGCCAGGCGGCCGGAGATGCGCAACTTGTCGATGTCTGCGGGAGTCTTGAGCGTGATGGCCATGGGGCGATGCAGATGGGTTCAGCGGCCTGCGTGCGCGGCCTTCGACCGGATTTCAGGCGGACGGCGCACGAGGACAATGGGGCCGATGATAGCATTCCGGCGCCCCCGCTCCTTGGCCGGAGGCGCCAGGACACGGTTGCGGACATGCACTCTTGTGATGCACGCGGCTTTGTGTTTTAGTGGCCCGGGTTCAGACTTGCCGGAGCGTGACTACCTTGCCTCGATTTGCCCATTTGTTTGCTACCGTCGCGGGCGCCGCTGCCCTCGCCGCCTGCAGTTCGACGAGCGGTCCCGAGTTGCGCGCGTCAAAGCCCGTGATCCATGTTTCATCGGCGCGGCCTGCGTCGGATATTTCCAGCTGCCTGCAACGCATGATTCCGTCCGCGCAGACCCGGCGCGCGCAGGGTTCGACCGAGGTGATGGTCGGGTCGAATGCGTGGCTCGTGACCTTGACGCCTTCGGTGTATGGGTCGGAGGTGAAGGTGCAGCAGTCATCCAGCGACGATGGCGGCGTGCCGGAGCCGGAGCTGCGGTTTGATATTGCCCGGTGTACGGTTTGAGGGCGTTATTCGGGCGTTGACGCGCGGTAGGTGACGCGCCGCGACGGGCGACGGACTAAGCGGTCCAGATTCGCTCACTTTCCCAGCCCGGCGGGAAACCTGCGGCGCGGATACTCACGAGCTCCGACCGCGGAAAAGTAAGGCAATGCGCTCTCACTCCATCAGACCATCCGCTTTCCGGGCAAATGACTTGCAACATGGTTTGGAGGATGCACAGCGTGCCGTATGTCCGCCGCCGTGCAAATTCATCTTTCGCCAGGTGGTGCAGGTATTGACGCGGTTGAGTGTCGGGGAGTTTCGGCGGTTCGGGGTGGTTGCGGTTCCACAGCCGTGAATGATGCGCAGCGACGTTTCGCACGAAATTGATCGTGCGTAGCCATGACGCCAGATGTTGTCCGCTGATTCCATATCGGCTTGCGATTTTGTTCTGATCGCCGTACTTCATCCCGGCGAAAAATTTCGACAGTAAGCCGAAGTCCCAAATCTCTGTGGCCACCCAGATTGGAAGCGCTGCGCCGTATTTCTGCGCATGATGGGCGACGAAATCTTCCTTGCGACTTTTTCTCAGTGCCTCTTTGTATTTCTCAAGCCACTCTTGATGTCGCGTGAGCCCTCTCGGACCCTGTCGTTTCTGGCAGAAATTCGCGTCCAGCTGAACTGTTGACTCGTGGGCACGACGATGCCGCCGCCCAAGCAAATGCGCGATATCGACGCGCACGGCGACCTCGACTCTCTCAATGGCGTCGAGGACGAGCAATCTCAATTTCCGGTCGAACTCGTAGAGTGCCTCGGCCAATTCGAACGACGCTCCGTCGAGAAAGTCATCGCTACGGCGGACATCGCTGCCTGGAGTCGGGACGCGAAGCGGGAACCAGTAGCCAACCAGACGGTAATAACCGATTCGTTGCAGCGTTGCTAAAGCCGCGGCATCGTCGCCGACAGCCAAGTTTCGCGATTTCAGGAGGGCCAGTTGGTCTGCGTAAGGGCGGTGCAGTTTTAACGGAGAGAATTCCGGCTTGTCGGTTGCCGTCATGCAAGGATCGGTCGCCACAAATGGAAATCCCCCACATGGGACACCAATCTTTCGATCGGGCTCAGAGGTGAGGGACATATTGGGGAGTGATTCTAGACGACCGATGGAAACCGTCAACAAGGAAAATCAAATCGAGATGAGCGCCACATAGGGGCATGGCTTCGCATACGCCAGAATGACGAAAGGCCGCCCAATGGGCGGCCTTTCTGTTTGATGCTTTCGATGTTCTTGGCGGAGAGGGTGGGATTCGAACCCACGGTACGGGAAAACCGTACGCCTGATTTCGAGTCAGGTACATTCGACCACTCTGCCACCTCTCCGTCTACCCTCTCGGGCCTTCGTCAAGCGGGTCGTTGCTCGGCGAAGAACGAAACTATATCGAAGTCTCCGGGCCTTGCCAAGCCCCTTTTGCCAACCTTCAGCAAAATAAGCGCGAGGCCGGCGTCATGCGCCCACAGCGGCTTCGATACGCTCCTGACCGCGCATATAAGGCCGCAACACAGCGGGAATCGTCACCGAGCCATCCGCGTTCTGGAAGTTCTCCAGCACCGCGACGAGCGTGCGGCCCACCGCCAGTCCCGAGCCGTTCAGCGTATGCACGAACTCCGGCTTGCCCTGGGCATTGCGGTAGCGCGCCTGCATGCGGCGCGCCTGGAAAGCCTCGGTGTTCGAGCAGCTCGAAATCTCGCGATACGTGTTCTGCGCCGGCAGCCAGACTTCGAGGTCGAAGGTCTTCGCCGCTGAAAAGCCCATGTCGCCCGTGCACAGCGTAATCAGGCGATACGGCAACTCCAGCTTCTGCAGGATGGCTTCGGCCTGGCCGACCATCTCGTCGAGCGCGGCGTACGAATGCTCGGGCGCCACGACCTGCACCATCTCCACCTTGTCGAACTGATGCTGGCGGATCAGGCCGCGCGTGTCGCGTCCATACGAGCCCGCTTCCGACCGAAAACACGGCGAATGCGCGGTGAGCTTCACGGGCAACGCGGCTGCGTCGAGAATGCTCTCGCGCACGGTGTTGGTCAGCGAGATCTCGGACGTGGAAATGAGGTACTGCGTGACCGTGTTCTCCTCGCCGCCCTTCTCCACGCGGAACATGTCGTCCGCGAACTTCGGCAGCTGGCCCGTGCCGTAGAGAATCTCCGGATTCACGATGTACGGCGTGTACGCCTCGGTATAGCCGTGCTGCTCGGTATGCGTGTCGATCATGAACTGCGCGAGCGCGCGATGCAGCCGCGCAATCTGTCCGCGCAACAGCGTGAAGCGCGCGCCCGACAGCTTCGCGCCGGTTTCGAAGTCGAGGCCCAGCGGCGCGCCGACATCCACATGGTCCTTGATCTCGAAATCGAACGCACGGGGCGTGCCCCAGCGCCGCACCTCGACGTTCTGCGTCTCGTCGCGGCCCACCGGCACGCTCTCGTGCGCCAGGTTCGGCACGGTGAGCATCAGGTCGGACAGGCGCTTCTGCACGTCGTCCAGCTTCGCCGCCGACTCCTTCATGGTGTCGCCGATCCCGCCCACTTCCGCCATCACCGCCGAGGTGTCCTCGCCGCGGCCCTTCATCGCGCCGATCTGCTTCGAGAGGCTGTTGCGGCGCGCCTGCAATTCTTCGGTGCGCGTCTGGATCTCGCGGCGCTCGGTTTCGAGCGCGGCAAACGCGGCGACATCGAGCGTGAAGCCCCGGTCGGCGAGGCGCTTCGCGACGCCGTCCAGGTCTTTGCGGAGGGTTTGGATATCGAGCATGGCGGGGCTGCTGGTTGAGTATTCGTGAAACGTCGATTCTAGCGCACGGCCAGCGCCGGCCGGACAGGCATCGGCGCTCAGCGCTTCTTGTCGTCGGGGTGTTCGCGCCGCCACGCAGCGTCGAGATCGCTGAGGCGCGCGAGCTTCTCGCCGATCTTGCCTTCGAGCCCGCGCGGCGTCGGCTGATACCACGCCGGCTCGCGCATGCCGTCGGGCAGATAGGTTTCGCCGGCGGCGTAGGCGTCGGGTTCGTCGTGCGCGTAGCGATATTCGTGACCGTAGCCGAGTTCCTTCATCAGCTTGGTCGGCGCGTTGCGCAGATGCACCGGCACGCCGCGCGACTGATCGCGGCCGACGAAGCGGCGCGCCTCGTTATACGCGTTGTAGCCGGCATTCGATTTCGGCGCGACCGCCAGATAGATCAAGGCCTGCGCAAGCGCCAGTTCGCCTTCCGGCGTGCCGAGGCGCTCGTAGGTCTCGGCGGCGTCGAGCGCGATGCGCGCGCCGCGCGGATCGGCGAGACCGATGTCCTCCCACGCCATCCGCACGATGCGCCGCGCCAGATAGCGCGGGTCCGCGCCGCCGTCGAGCATGCGGCAGAACCAGTACAGCGCGCCGTCGGGATTGCTGCCGCGCACCGACTTGTGCAGCGCGCTGATCTGATCGTAGAACGCATCGCCGCCCTTGTCGAAACGGCGCAGGTTCTCGGCGAGCGCGCTGCCGAGCAACGCGCCGTCGACTTCGCCCTGCTTCTGCTGCGCCGCCGCGCGCGCGACGATCTCGAGATTGTTCAGCAGCTTGCGGCCGTCGCCGTCGGCGGAACCGACCAGCGCATCGCGGGCCTCGTCCGTGAACGCGAGGCCGCCCAGCTCCCGGCTCGCGCGCTCGAGCAATTCCTTCAGTTCGTCGGCGTCGAGGCTCTTCAGCACGTAGACCGCCGCGCGCGACAAGAGCGCGCTGTTCACCTCGAACGACGGATTCTCGGTCGTCGCGCCGACGAACACGAACAGGCCGGACTCCACGTGCGGCAGGAAGGCGTCCTGCTGGCTCTTGTTGAAGCGATGCACTTCATCCACGAACACGAGCGTCTGATGTCCGTTCGCGCGATGAATCTGCGCCGTCTCCACGGCCTCGCGGATATCCTTGACACCGGAGAGCACCGCCGAAAGCGAGATGAACTGCGCGTGGAACGCGTCGGCCATGAGACGCGCGAGCGTGGTCTTGCCGACGCCGGGCGGGCCCCACAGGATCATCGAATGCGCTTCGCCCGATTCGAACGCGACGCGCAGCGGTTTGCTCGGGCCAAGCAGGTGCTTCTGGCCGATCACGTCGTCGATGGTGCGGGGGCGCAGGCGCTCCGCGAGCGGAACGGTGCCACGGTTTTCTTCGAACATGTGCTGTGCGATGCAGGTTGACGCGGTTGGGTGGATCGCGGCGATAATCTCGCGCTTCCCGAGAGAGGCGCCGGCCGGTGGCGGAACGGGTCATTATGACAGCCGGGCCGCGAGGGCATCGGACCCGCCTGCGCGCGACCGTCTCGGACAACGCATCGACCATATGAGGACGCAATCCGATGGGGCAAGAGCACACCACGAACGCCGCGGCGCACGGCGAAACTTCCACCTACGCGCCGCTCACCCCCGTGCCGCCCGAACGGCGCGCCTTCGCCACCCGCGACGCCTTCGCGCTGTGGTTCTCGCTCGGCATCGGCCTGCTGGTCGCGCAGGCGGGCGCGCTGCTGGTGCCGGGGCTGTCGCTGCCGCATGCGCTCGCGGCGATCGGCATCGGCACGGTGGTCGGCGTCGTGCTGCTGGCGCTCGCGGGCGTGATCGGCACGGACACCGGGCTCGCCGCCATGTCCTCGCTGCGGCCGACGCTCGGCGTGCGCGGCGCCTCCGTGCCGGCGGTGCTCAACGCGGTCCAGCTGGTCGGCTGGGGCTCGTTCGAGATCATCGTGATGCGCGATTCCGCCGACGCCCTCGCGAAGCAATCCTTCCATTTCTCGATGCCGATCGTATGGACGCTGATCTTCGGCGCGCTCGCCACCCTGCTCGCGGTGAGCGGCCCGCTGTCCTTCGTGCGGCGCTTCCTGCGCACCTGGGGCATCTGGCTGCTGCTCGGCGGCGCAGGCTGGCTGACCTGGAACCTGCTCGCGAAGCACGATCTCGCCGCGCTGATGGCGCGGCCCGGCACCGGCGAGATGTCGTTCGGCGCGGGTATCGACCTGGTCGTCGCGATGCCGCTGTCGTGGCTGCCGCTGATCGCCGACTACACGCGCTTCGGCCGCAGCGCGGGCGGCACGTTCCGCGGCACGCTGCTGGGCTACGGCATCGCGAATCTCTGGTTCTACGCGCTCGGCGCAATCTACGGTCTCGCGGCCGGCGGCGGCGACGCGCTCCTGACCACCGCGTTCGCGCAGGCGGGCGGCGGTCTGGCGCTGTTCCTGATCCTGATCGATGAAACCGACAACGCCTTCGCCGACATCCACTCCGCCGCCGTTTCAACCGGCACTTTCTGGGCGCGCGCCAGCGTGCCGCTGCTGTCGTGCGCGTTCGGGGCGCTGTGTACGCTGGTCGCGCTGGTCGTCGAGATGGGCAAATACCAGAACTTCCTGCTGCTGATCGGTTCGGTGTTCGCGCCGCTCTTCGGCGTGGTGCTGGCGGATCACTTCATCGTGCGCAAGCGCCGCATCGACACCGCCGTGCTCGCCGATCCCACCGGCCGCTACGGCTATTCCGGCGGCTGGCATGTGAGCGCGTTCATTGCGTGGGGCATCGGCATTGCCGCCTATCACGCGATCAACCAGTGGCTGCCGAACCTCGGCGCGACGCTGCCCGCGCTCGCGCTCGGCGCGGTGTGCTATCTGCTGCTCGTGGCGGGACGGCGGCGCGCGTACGCGTAAGGCCACGAGCAAGCGAGGCGATCAACGCGCCGCGCGATACTCGACGCCCGGTAGCACGCACAGCAGTTCGAAGGCGAGATTGGCGCCGAGCAGCGCCGTGGTGCCGAATGGATCGTAGGGCGGCGCGACTTCCACCAGATCCGCGCCGACGATATTCAGCCCGCGCGCGCCGCGCACGATCTCCAGCGCCTGCGGCACGGTCAGGCCGGCGATCTCCGGCGTGCCCGTGCCGGGCGCGAAGGCCGGATCGATGCCGTCGATATCGAACGTGATGTAGACCGGACCATCGCCCATCTGCGCGCGCACTTCGTCCATCAGCGGCGCGAGCGACTTGTTCCAGCATTCCTCCGTCTGCACGACGCGAAAGCCCTGGTCGCGGCACCAGTCGAAATCGCCGGCCTCGTAGCCGGTGCCGCGCAGCCCGATCTGCACGACGCGCGAGCAGTCCAGCAAGCCCTCCTCCACCGCGCGGCGAAACGGCGTGCCGTGCGCGATCCTCTCGCCGAACATGGTGTCGTTGACGTCCGCGTGGGCGTCGATGTGAATCAGCCCGACCTTGCCGTGCTTCGCGTGGATCGCGCGCAGGATCGGCAACGCGATGGTGTGATCGCCGCCGAGCGTGAGCGGCGTGCAGTCGTGCTGCAGGATCTCGCGATACGCACGCTCGATGCGGTCGATGGAATCGAGCAGGTTGTACGGATTGATCGCGACGTCGCCGATATCCGCGACGCGCAGCGAATCGAACGGCGCAGCGCGCGTCGCCATGTTGTACGGGCGCAGCAGCACGGATTCGCTGCGCACCTGACGCGGGCCGAAGCGCGCGCCGGTGCGGTTGGACGTGCCGAGATCGAACGGCACGCCGACGAAGCACGCATCCAGCCCGGCGGCGGACGGGACATGCGGCAGACGCATCATCGTCGTGATGCCGCCGCAGCGCGGCATCTGGTTGCCCGACAGCGGCTGCGGACGTTCGGCGCGGGCGTCGAGAAAGTGGGAATCGAAGTGTTCGGCGGGGGCAAACAGCGCGGAAGTATTCATGGCGTCGGATGAATCGGGATGGGGATGCTGTCATTCATAGCCGCTTTTGTCCGGCGTTAAAATGACGACAAAAACAACTTCACATCGATTTTTATCGATGTATCGGCGGTTCGCATGTTCACTCATTTGTCCGATCTCGATCTGCGGCTGATCCGCGTGTTTCTCGCCATTGGCGATGCGGGCGGCGTGTCCTCGGCGCAGGCCACGCTCAATGTCGGGCAGTCGACCATCAGCACGCAGCTCGCGACGCTCGAAACCCGGCTCGGCTATCGCCTGTGCGAGCGCGGCCGCGGCGGCTTCGCGCTGACATCGCGCGGCGAACAGTTCGTCGAGGCGTGCCGCACGCTGCTCGCGGCCATCGACACCTTCGACTCCACCGCCCGCAACGTCGGCAAGACGCTGGTCGGCACGCTTACGCTCGGGATGATCGGCAATACGCCGGTCAGCGCGAACGCACGCGTCAGCGAAGCCATCGCGCGCTTTCGCCAGCGCGACGAATCCGTGCGCTTCGCGGTGCTCGTGCGCTCGCCGGGCGAACTCGAAGAGATGCTGCTCTCAGGGCGCATCCAGATGGCGATCGGCTATTTCTGGCATCGCGTGCCGACGCTCGATTACGTCGAGATATTCGCCGAGGAACAGCTTGCCTACTGCGGACGTGGACATCCGCTGTTCGCGCGCGCGGGGCGTGTTCGCATGAGCGAGGCCAATGAGCACGACTGGGCATGGCGCAGCTATCCGCTGCCCGAGGCCGGGACGCTTGCGCCGCGACTCGTCGGCGCGGTCGCGGACAACATGGAGGCCGTCGCGATGCTCGTGCTGTCGGGACAGCATCTCGGCTATCTGCCCGAGCATTTCGCCGCGCCGTATGTGAAGGAAGGACTGCTCGCGCCGCTGAATCCCAGGGCGATGCGCTATCGCGTCGCGTTCCAGATGGTCACGCGGGCGAAGCGTGGGGGCGGTGCAGGCGGTGCGGGCCAGGCGAAACGCGAGATCGTCGATGCGTTCATCGAAGACATGCAGGCCGCGCACGGCTGAGATTGCTTATAGGCAAGCGTTTCAGGCCAGTATCGGCCCATCCACAAGCATGACAATTTTCTACAAATTGAATACCGGAAGCGTATTGATCGGGCAATACGACTTCTCCTAATATCAATTCATGGACATCTCAAAATTGAGCGCGACAACGGGTCCTGACGACCGGAAGCGTGCTCGGTTGCAGCGCTGACTGACCATCGCGGACGGGCAGCGCCTTCTCTTAAGACGAGGGAACCATGATCGACGCAAAGCTAAGTAGGGCACGACGGGCCGGACAACTCGTTCTGGCCAGCGCGATGAGTTACTGCGCGATGGCGAGCGCGGGCACGAACGGCGGCGTCATCTACTTCACGGGATCGATCGTGGCCTCGCCATTCGGCGTGTCGGTCGGATCGGGAAATGCATCTGCGACCGCCTCCCCGATGCGGATCGACCAGATGAGCGGACGCACCGCGCACGTGATGTTCTCCGCCGAGCCAAGCGATGCGCCGAGCGCCGCGGTGTCGATGTCGGTGATCGGCCACAGCCCGGCATCCGGCGCGCGCTTGCTCGCGACCCGCTTCACCGACAGCCGGGGCAACACCACGCCGTCCGATGCAGGCGGCACTTATCACGTAGGCAAACTTGGCGGCACGCTGTCGATGCGCGCGCTCGACGACACGCCCGCCTCCGTGACCCGCGTCCTGCTGACGACGAGCTACAACTGAGCCGCGAGGAAAGCACGGCCCGGCAGGTGCCGGGCCGCCTTGATCAACTGATGATCAGCCGTTGATCACGTCCGCGCCCTTCGGCACGGTGAACTTGAACGCATCGCTCTTGATGGGCGGGTTCTTCTGGATGTTCGAGAACGTGAGCAGCGTGACATTGCCGAACACGTCGTGCAGTTCCATCGCTTGCAGGTTGCCGTCCTTGAAGCCGATGCCGACCTTCTCGAACTGCGTGTCCTTCGCTTTCGGCGTGAGTTCGAGCCAGTCGATGCCGCCCTTCTCGCCCGCATCGCGCAGGTTGAAGTTCTTGTCGAGATCGTTGCTGCCGAACAGGATGGCCGCCGGGCTCGCACCCAGCGCGCCGCCGAGCGTGCGCACGGTGACCTGGTTCAGATCCTTGTCGTACACGTAGAGCTTGTCGCCGTCCGCCTGCAGGACCTGAGCGTACGGCTTCTGATACGACCAGATGAACTTGCCCGGCCGCGCGAACATGAACGTGCCGCTCGACGTCGTGCCCTTGGTCGGCACGGGCGTGGACGTGGCGCCGTTGTTGGCCTTGCCCGGCGCCTTGATTTCCTGTTGCGTGAAGTCGCCGCGCGCCGCCTTGACCTGCGACACGAACGCCTTCAGTTGTTCGGTGCCGCTTGCGAAGGCGTGCGACGCCAGCAGCATCGACGCTGAAAACAATGCGGCGCTCAGGACCTTGAGCGTGCGGCTCCCCGTATGGTGTTGCATCGTGGTGTTCTCCTTTTGATTCACGCCGCGCGTCATTCGGCGTCGCGTGCCGGGGTCAGGATCTCGCGGTTGCCGTTCGACGACATCGCCGACACCAGCCCCGAATTCTCCATCTGCTCCAGCAGCCGCGCCGCGCGGTTGTAGCCGATGCGCAAGTGCCGCTGCACCAGTGATATGGACGCGCGGCGGTTCTTGATGACGACCTCGACCGCCTGGTCGTACAACGGATCGGACTCGCCGTCCGCGCCGCCGGTTCCGTTGGCGCCGGCCGAGCCTTCGTCGCCCTCGCCGGCCAGGCCGCCTTCGAGCAGGCCTTCGATGTAATTCGGCTCGCCCTGCTCCTTCAGCTTGTCCACCACGCGATGCACTTCCTCGTCCGACACGAACGCGCCGTGTACGCGCACCGGCAGGCCCGAGCCCGGCGGCAGATAGAGCATGTCGCCCATGCCGAGCAGCGATTCCGCGCCCTGCTGGTCCAGGATCGTGCGCGAGTCGATCTTCGACGAGACCTGGAACGCCATCCGCGTCGGCACATTGGCCTTGATGAGGCCGGTAATCACGTCCACCGAAGGCCGCTGCGTCGCGAGAATCAGGTGGATGCCCGCCGCGCGCGCCTTCTGCGCGATCCGCGCGATCAGTTCCTCGACCTTCTTGCCGACCACCATCATCAGGTCGGCGAGTTCGTCGATCACGACCACGATGTTCGGCAAGCGCGTGAGCGGTTCCGGTTCGTCCGGCGTCAGGCTGAATGGATTCGGAATCTTTTCGTCGCGCTTCTTCGCGTCGTCGATCTTGCTGTTGAAGCTCGCGAGATTGCGCACGCCCATTTTGCTCATCAGCTTGTAGCGGCGCTCCATTTCCGCGACCGCCCAGTTGAGCGCGTGGCCGGCCTGGCGCATGTCGGTGACGACCGGACACAGCAGATGCGGAATGCCTTCATAGACGCTCATTTCGAGCATCTTCGGGTCGATCAGGATCAGCCGCACCTGGTCCGCGCTCGCCTTGTAGAGCAGCGAGAGGATCATCGCATTGATGCCGACCGACTTGCCCGAGCCCGTCGTGCCCGCGACCAGCAAGTGCGGCATCTTGGCGAGATCGGCGCAGACCGGATTGCCGCCGATGTCCTTGCCGAGGCCCATGGTCAGCGGCGACGCGCCGTTCGCATAGACTTCGGAGCCGAGGATCTCGGAGAGCTTGACGGTCTGGCGGCGCTGGTTCGGCAGCTCGAGCGCCATGTAGTTCTTGCCCGGAATGGTTTCGACGACGCGGATCGACACCAGCGACAGCGAGCGCGCCAGATCCTTCGCGAGCCCGACGATCTGGCTGCCCTTCACGCCCGTCGCGGGCTCGATTTCATAGCGCGTGACGACCGGACCCGGATACGCCGCGACCACGCTCACTTCCACACCGAAGTCCTTCAGCTTCTTTTCGATGAGACGCGAGGTGTATTCGAGGGTATCGGCGGCGATGGTTTCCTGGGTCTTCGGCGGCGGGTCGAGCAGCGCCAGCGGCGGCAGCGTGGAGTCGCCCGGCAGGTCCTTGAAGAGCGGCACCTGCTTTTCCTTCTCCGCGCGCTCCGAGCGTGCCGGCGTCGGCACGGCAGGCACGATCATCACCGGCTCGTGATCTTCGCTCTTCTCGCGCGAGCGCACGACCTTGCCCTCGCGCTTCACCGCGGCCGCCTCGCCGAGCTTGCGGTCGCGGCCGGCTTCGCGGCGCAGCTGCGCGCCGGTGATGGCGTTGAGAATGCCGTCGCCGACCTTCTCGCACACCGAGAGCCACGAGAAGCGGAAATACAGCGACAGCCCGATGGCCAGCGCGATCAGCAGGAACAGCGTGGCGCCGGTGAAGCCCAGCGCGTGCGACACATGGCGCGCGACCATGTCGCCGATCACGCCGCCGGGCGCGCGCGGCAGCTGCACCTTGAGCGACCACATGCGCAAGGCCTCGATGCCGTCGGAGGCGAGCAGCACGAGCACGAAGGCGAAGGCTTCGGCGAGCCAGGTGCGGTCCTTCGGCGCGTCTTCATCGACGACCGGCGGCTGCGTGATGCGCCGGTAGTTCGCGATGATGCGCCGCGCGAGCAGCACGATCAGCCAGTAGGAGGACAGCCCGAACACGAGCAGCAGGATATCGGACGTATAGGCGCCGACGCGGCCCGCCCAGTTCGCGATGCGCTCGACGCTGACCGCGTGGGTCCAGCTCGGGTCCCTGCGGCTGTACGAGAGCAGCGCCATCACGAGGAACAGTCCGAGCGCGACCTGGAGGATCCAGCGAATCTCGGTGAAGAGCCGCGACATGCGGTGCGGCAGTGCCTGCGGGCTCGCGGAATAAGGTGCTTTGGCCATTGATTCGATGCTTGGTGTCGCCTGCTTGCGGCCTCGCCGGCCGGTGCGCCGGGACCGCCTGGAACGGTGGCCTATTGTAAACGCTGCATTGCGGGGAACGGCGTAAAAACGGCCCGGTGCTTGCAACCTGTAACACTCGTCACGCGGGCGTCATGGGCACGAACACCGCGTGCCGCGCCTATCGCCGCAATTGAAAGGTTCACTCGGAAGGCTTTTCGAGGCACCTTTATAATCCCCGTTTTGCACTCAAATACGGTTCATCGGAAGCGCTCCGGCGCCTCCACGCGGCCACGAGCCGCGCGGCGGGCGTCGATATTGCTGCGGTTCGCGCATGGCAGCCCGCGCCCAGCCGCGCTGGCCACGCTGCCGCACGCTCATCCGGCGCGCTTTCGAGCCGACCATCAAAAACGGACCAATATCATGTCTTCGCCCAAACACGCCAAAGTGCTGATTCTCGGTTCCGGCCCCGCCGGCTACTCCGCCGCGGTCTATGCGGCGCGCGCGAATCTGTCGCCGCTGCTCATCACCGGCCTCGCCCAGGGCGGCCAGCTGATGACCACCACGGATGTCGAAAACTGGCCGGGCGACCCCTCGGGCGTGCAGGGCCCGGAACTGATGCAGCGTCTCGAAGAACACGCGCGCGCCTTCAACACGGACATCGTGTTCGATCACATCCACACCGCGAAGCTCAATGAAAAACCGATGCGTCTCATCGGCGATTCCGGCGAATACACCTGCGATTCGCTGATCATCGCGACCGGCGCGTCGGCGCAGTATCTCGGCATGCCGTCGGAAGAAGCGTTCATGGGCAAGGGCGTGTCCGCCTGCGCCACCTGCGACGGTTTCTTCTATCGCAACGGTGAAGTCGCGGTGATCGGCGGCGGCAACACCGCGGTCGAGGAAGCGCTGTATCTGGCGGGCATCGCGAAGAAGGTCACGGTGATCCATCGCCGCGACAAGTTCCGCGCCGAGCCGATCCTGATCGACCGCCTGCTGGCGAAGGAAAAGGAAGGCGTGGTCGAGATCAAGTGGAATCACGTGCTCGACGAAGTCACCGGCGACCAGTCCGGCGTCACGGGCCTGCGCGTGAAGCACACGCAGACCGGCACCACCACTGACATCGCGCTGCAGGGCGTGTTCGTCGCGATCGGCCACAAGCCCAATACCGATCTCTTCCTCAACCAGCTCGAGATGAAGAACGGCTACATCATCACGAAGGGCGGCACGACCGGCGACGCCACCTCGACCAGCATCCCCGGCGTGTTCGCGGCGGGCGACGTGCAGGATCACGTGTATCGCCAGGCCATCACCAGCGCGGGCACGGGCTGCATGGCCGCGCTCGATGCACAGCGCTACCTCGAAAGCATCCACGAAACGGCCACGCCGCATTCGATGAGCCACGAAGCGGATCGCTGATCCGCCGGACCGCGCGCGCGGCGAGCCGCTAGAATGTGATCAGCCCGCACGGTGCGCATCGCGCATCGCTCATCTTTTGGAAGCTTGCAGAACGGGCCACGGTTCACGCCGCCGGCCCGTTTTCTTTGCGGCAGGCGCGCGGCGGCCCGGCTTGCTTTCCGGCAGGTGCACGCGCGTCCCATCCTCGACTCAGTTTCCAGACGTTTCCAGCTGGCCGAACGATGCCGAAGAATCACCCCCATCCGAACGAACCGAAAGCCCGGCGCAAGCCTGCGCCGCCATCGGCCGAGCCGGCAGCGCGCGAGCCGGCCAAGCCCGCCGATGTCGCCGCCGCGGTAAGGCGCGACGGGCTCGCAGGCCTGTCGACGCTCAAGCGCGCGCTCAAGGCCGATGCCGAGCAGCGCGAGATCCAGCGCGTCGCGGCAGCGCGCGCCGAGCGCGAGAGCGTCGCGGATGCCGATGAATTCCGCCGCGCCATCGACTCGATCGGCGCCGTCGAGCCGCTGAAGACCCCGCCCCGCACGACGCTGACCCGCGTGCCGCCCCCGCCGCTGCCGTTGCAGAGCCGTCGCGACGAAGAAGCGGTGCTGCAGGAAGCGCTTTCGGACGAATACGATCCCGAAAGCCTGCTCGATATCGACGACACGCTGTCCTTCAGCCGCCCGGGCATCAGTCAGGAAGTGGTGCGCAAACTGCGGCGTGGCGCGTGGATCGTGCAGGCGCAACTCGACCTGCACGGCATGCGGCGCGAGGAAGCGCGCGAGGCGCTGGCGGAGTTCATCCGCGAATCGGTGAAGCGCGGGCTGCGCTGCCTGCGCGTGATCCACGGCAAGGGACTCGGTTCGATCGGCCGCGAACCGGTGCTGAAGGGGAAAGTGCGCGCGTGGCTCGTGCAGAAGTCGGAGGTCATCGCGTTCTGCCAGGCGCGCCCACACGACGGCGGCGCAGGCGCCGTGCTCGTGCTGCTGCAGCCGGGCGGCACTTCACGCCAGCACAATCATCCGCAGGATCGCGGTGGCGAAGACAAGTCCAGGCCGGGGTCCGAACGTGCATCCTAGACTGACGCTCGCCATCACCATCATGGAGGCGCTCGCGATCTTCGCGTACGCCTTCTCCGGGCTCATCGAGGCGCGCAAGCGCCGGCTCGACGCGGTCGGCGCGTTTCTCGTCGCGCTCGTCACGGCGTTCGGCGGCGGCACGGTGCGCGACGTGCTGCTGTCGCGCCGGCCGTTCTACTGGGTCGAGCACCAGGACTACGTGCTTTTCATCTTCGCGATGGCGATCTTCGCGCCGCTGTTCCTGCGCGTGACCTCGCGCCTGTTCGACCAGCGCGCACTGCTGGTGACCGATGCGATCGGCCTCGGTCTTTTCAGCGTGTCGGGCACGTCCATCGCGCTGGACGCGCAAATGCCGGCCTTCACCGCGACGATGATGGGCGTCGTCACCGGCGTGTTCGGCGGCGTCATGCGCGACGTGCTGTGCAACGAAGTCCCGCTGATCCTGCGCGATTCGCGTCCCTATGCGGTGTGCGCGTTCGCGGGCTGCTGGATCTATCTCGGACTGGAGCGGCTCGACGTCGACACGATCTACAACGTGCTCCTTTCGACGGCGTTCATCCTGCTTGCGCGCCTCGTCACCTTCAAGCTCGACATCCGGCTGCCGCACTAGACGCCCTGGGGCACGCACCGCGAAGCAGGCGGGAAAACCCCTCGTTTTGCTACAATCGCCTGGTTTCCCGCCCCGCATCCGGCCACGGCGCATATCCGCTCCAGGTCGCCACTACGCACACAGAACATGAACATCGAGCAAGCGCGTTTCAACATGATCGAGCAACAGATTCGTCCGTGGGAAGTGCTGGACCAGGACGTGCTCAATCTGCTTTCGATCGTCAAGCGTGAGAACTTCGTTCCCGCCGCGTACCGCAACATTGCCTTCGCGGACCTCGAAGTGCCGCTGCCCGGCGGCGAACGCATGCTGGCGCCGCGCGTCGAGGCGCGCATCCTGCAGGAACTCGCGGTTCACAAGGGCGAGACGGTGCTGGAAATCGGCACGGGTTCCGGCTACATGGCCGCCCTGCTCGCGCACCGTGGACGCAGCGTGACGAGCGTCGAAATTTCGCCGGAACTGGCCGACCTCGCGCGCCAGAACCTCGCGGCAAACGGCGTGACGAACGCCGAAGTGATCACCGGCGACGGCGCGCGCGGCTGGACCGACGGCGCGCCCTACGACGTGATCTGCGTGTCCGGCGGCCTGCCGGTCATGCCGCAGGAATTCCTCGAACAGTTGAAGATTGGCGGGCGCATTGCGGCGTTTGTCGGCGTGGCGCCGGTCATGAAGGCGCAGATCGTCACCCGCGTCGACGAAAAGCAGTTCCGCGTGTCCGACGTGTTCGAAACGCTGGTCGCGCCGCTGAAGAACGCGGTGCATCCGTCGCTGTTCCGCTTCTGATTGCGCTTCGCGCCGCCGTGCAGTCACGGCGGCGCGCTCCCGTTCCTTGCTGTCCTTGCCGTCGTCTTTCGAAGATCCCCATGCAAAATCTCACCGCACCCGAACTCGCCGCGTGGCTGGCCGATTCCTCGCGCCCCGCGCCCGTCCTGCTCGACGTGCGCGAGCCCTGGGAAGTCCAGACCGCCAAGCTGGCCAACATCGTGTCGATTCCGATGCGCGACATTCCCGCCCGCAGCGAAGAGCTCGACGACGACGCGCAGATCGTCTGCATCTGCCATCACGGCGCGCGCAGCGCCCAGGTCGCGATGTTCCTGGAATCGCGCGGCTTCACGCAGATGTTCAATTTGTACGGCGGCATCGACGCTTGGTCGCGTCAGGTCGATCCGGCGGTGCCCACGTACTGATACCGCGTCATCCGGCGCTCGACCACAGCGCCGTCCCGTTCGCGGCATAGATGACCAGATGGCCGTCCTTCTGGATCAGCGCAACCGCGCCCGGATGACCCGACGTGCCGGTCTGCCACACCCGCGTCCCGTTCCTGTCGTATAGCGCCAGATTGCCGTCTTCCTGCATGCGGACTTCGGCGCCCGGCGAACCGGCGCTTTGCGACGACCATATGACCGCGCCGTTGTGCATCGCGACGAGATAGCCGTCGTCCTGCACCGTCAGCGTGACGCCGCCGCTGCACGCCGCCAGCGATCCACCCACCCCGAAACCTTCACCTGCCGTCAGACGGCCGCAGGCGCCCGGTGCATTGACTTGCGGCAGCGCCGCGAACCAGTCCGGATCGGCTGCGTTTGCGATGGCCTGCGCACCCGCGTCATTCGGATGCAGATGGTCGCCGCTATCGAACGCCGGAGCATAGGCGGCCTGATTGCCGGCGTCGCCGGTCGCCGCTGCCTGATCGAGCACGGCGTCACAGCCGCTGCCGGCGCGATCGCGCAGGAACGCGTTGATTTGCTCGCGGGCGGCCTCGATGGCCGGCGTCCACTCTGCGATGCCCTGGAACGGCGTCAGCGTCGAGCAGATGACGCCGAGCTGCGCCGCGTGCGCCTGGCCGATCAAGCGCCGGTACGCGTCTTCGAGTTGCTGCGCCGTCGGCGGATCGTCGTGGATGAGACTGTTCACGGCTTCGTCCGAGACGATCACCCATTTGACGTTCGACTGCTCCAGCACGTCGCGGGCAAAGCGCGTGAGTCCGGCCTGACCCGCCTGATCCGTGATGAAGTCGTTGCCGCTGATGGCCTCGCTCAGCACGCCGACCGTCATGCTCGCGCGCGCCAGCCGCACCGCCAGCCGGTTGGGCCAGCGCCGGTTGGCGTTCGGCGTGGTCCCGAATCCGTCCGTGATCGACGCGCCGAACGCCACCACCGCGCCCGTTGCGGCGGCGTTCATCACGTCGATGCCGGTCAGGAAATAGACCGATTGCCCGCCCGCCGCATTCGCGACGCCGCCGGCGAACGCGGCATCGCTGCTCACGTCGCCGGGCGCGATGTAGACGTCCTGCAGGCCGAGATCGTGGCCGGTCGAGTGCGGCGGCGTCTTCGACGGCACATGCAGGCTGACGGCGAGATCGGCGAGCGCGGGCACGTCGAAGGGGACGGCATCGCTCTGCACCGAAGCGCCCGCCGGAATCGTGACGTAGGACTGGCCGCTGAACGTGACCCGGCGATCCGTGCCCGCGACCGTGCCCGCCCCGTGCGCGCGCCGCGCAAGATGCACGTCGCCGATCGTCACCGGCTGCGTGCCGTACAGGTTCGAGAGCGTCACCCGCGCAGCCGTGCCGCCGATGCTCGTATGCACGATGTGGCGGATCGTCTGATTATTGAAGCCCGCGTCGGACGCAATGGACGGCGCAATGGACCACGTGCCGGTCCATTGCGTCTGGGCTAAGACCCTCGGCGCGACGGACCCAAGAGCGGCCATCGCCAGCAACCCGACCACGAACCTGCGCAGAACCGGCTTCATATCCGCCTCCGTTTCCGGCCGGACGCCGGACCAATGCGGCTTTCTGCAGAGCGATCGTGCATTCGTCGTACCCGCGGCGCGCGTGGGCACGGCACTACATCAGAAAAAAAGCGGCATGAACGTTCGCTCATGCCGCCTGTTCCTTCCCTGCGCGGCACGGATCACACGACGTTCATCGCCATGGCGCTCGCGCGATAGTGTTCCGCTGCCTGCTGCGTGTCGCCGAGCTGCTCATGCAGACGGGCAAGCGCGCGATGCGTGCGGATCTTGAGCGGCTCGTTGTCGGCGAGCTTCAGCGCCGATTCGAGGAACGCCTGCGCCTTGCCCCACAACTGCTGGTGCAGGCACAGCCGGCCGAGCGTGAAGAGCAGATCGGCGTCTTCGCTGCGCTCCTTCTGCCAGGCTTCGGCGCGCTGGATCAGCGGGAAGGCGTCGCCGCCGACGATGCAGTCCGGATAACGCCGCAACAGCCGCGCATCCCAGTTGTGCGCGAGCGCGTCCTCGACGATCTTCTTCGCCTCCGCGCGACGGTCGAGCGCGATCAGCAATTCGGCTGCGAGATCGGCGAGACGCGGCGACTGGCGCTCGGTCGCCGAGAGCGACTGCCAGAACTCGATCAGCGCATCGGGATTGTGCCGCCGGTCGCGCAGCAGGTTCTCCGCCGCCACCTGGCGCAGCCGCACCGCCACCGCCGGATGCAGCGCCTCGCGCTTTTCCAGCATGCGCACGAGCTTGAGCACCTCGCCCCAGTTCTTCAACTGCTGCTGCGCCCGCAGCGCGATCTGCTGCGCATGGATACGCCGGCCGCCCTGCGCCTGCATCTCGGTCAACGCGACGAGCGCGCCATCGGCATCGCGGCCGTCGGCGCGCATGTCGGCGGTCGCCATCAGGCGCGCGTCCTGCCACTCGGGGCCGCCCACCTGCGCGAGCCATTCGTCGCGCCGGGCATATTCATGCAGCCGGTGCGCCGCGCTTGCGCCGATCAGCCCGGCCGCGCCCTTGTTGTCGGTCACCGCGAGCGCGTCGCGCGCGGCCTTCTCGGCCTTCGAGAAACGCCCGGCATACAGATGTCCGACCGCGTCGCGCAGCGCGGCATTCGCCTTCGCCAGCTTGCTGCGCGCGCGATACGCCGCCACCCGCGACGGCATCTTCCAGACGCCGCGCGCCGCGCGGATCAGCGCATAGAGCACCAGGAACAACACCACCAGCGCGACCACGAACAGGTTTAGCGACATGTCCACGCGATACGGCGGCATCACCAGCAGGATCTGTCCGCCGTTGAAGCCGCCGACCGTCGCGACGATCACCGCGACGGCGAACAGCAGCGCAAGCCAGATGAGTCCACGAGTCGTCATCATCCGCCTCGCTTGAACTGGTGGACGGCGGCGAGGCTGTCGTTGAGGTTGGGCACGGCCACCGCGAGCGACGCCTGATCGACCTGCTTCACCAGTTCACGCACCGCTTCCACCTTCTTCGACGACGGATCGAAGTAGCGGGCCAGCGCGGCATCGGCGGCGCTCAGGTCCGACTTCAGCGTGGGTTCACTGCGCGACAACAGCGACAGACGCGCCGACAGCAGCCGCAGCTTGACGTTCTCGCGCACGAAGTAGCCTTGATCGGGCGACGTGAGCATGGCGTCGGCGTTATCGATGCGGCGCACCGACACGAGGCTCGACAACTGCTGGCCGATGCCGCTCGTGATCTGCCGCCACAGCACCTTCCAGCGCGGCTCGCCGGTGGCCGCGGCGATGGAGGCGCTGTCGGCCGGCGCGGCGGCCTCGGCGCGCGCACGGGCGATCGGCGCTTCGCCGGCGAGCGGCAGCTGGTCGATCTGGCCGATGGCGGTATCGAGCTTGATGGCGAGACCGGTGAGGTCGGTGGTCGGCGCGGACTTGAGCTTGTCCATGTCCTGCGCGATGGCCTTGCGGATCGCCACGACCTGCGGGCCGTTGGTTGCCGCGAGGCGGGTGTCGGCGCTCTGCAGCGCAAACAGCGCGAGTTGCACGTTGCCGGTCAGTTGCAGCTGCTGGCTTGCGCTCGACAGGATCTGCTCGACTTCGGCGACGGTCCAGTCGTCGCGATTGCTCGCGAGATCCTGATATTGCTGCTGCAACGCCTGGCTGTGCGCTTCGGCGTCGGCGAGCTTGCCTTGCATCTGGATGAGCTGGGTGTTGAGCGCGGTCGTGGCGCTCGCGGCCTGATCGGCCTTCGCGCGCAGTTCGGCATTCTGCTGGTCCGCCTGCGCGAGCCGCTGCGACAGTTGCGTGCCGGCGCGGTCGAACTTGCGGTTCAGGACGAACGCACCCGCGCCCGCCGCCACCGCCAGAATGACGACGACGACCCACAACAGCACGAGGCCCGCGCCGCCGCGCCGCTTCTGCTGCTCGAATGGCGTGAACGGCGTGTTGGGCGGCAGGGGCGGTGTCACGTTCGGCTGAGGTGAGTCTTTCTTGGAATCGTTCGGATCAGTCATGCGTGATGGAGCCGGTTGATGGGCCGGTTGTGGGGCCGGTTGCTGGGCCGGGGCCGATTGAGAAGCCGGACCGGCGGCTGCGTCAGCCTCCGGATGCCGGTGGGTCTGGGCCGTTTGATGCGACTCGTGAGTCTGGGCCGATGCCTCCGCGCCGCTCGTGCCGGTCGGAAATAACGCTTCCAGCGCCTGGACGATGCGGTCGTCCCCCGCGCCGGACACCGTCATCCTATCAAAACCCGCCCCCCGCGCGGCCTCGGCGATGCGCGGATGGGGGCAGACCAGCGGCGCGCGTTTCAGGCGGGCGATTTCATCGGCGGTGAGATGCTCGTACGCGAGTTCGTTGAGATTGCGCACGCCTTCGGAGCTGGTCAGCAGCCAGGCGTGCGGCACGTCCTGCATGGGCGGCTCGCCGGTGAGCAGCGCGTGCACGCGCTCCCACTTCTGCATCGACGGCTCCGGCAGCACGCGCCGGTACGCCGCGGCCTTCTCCACCTGCGCGCCCGCGGCGGTCAGGCGTTCGGCGAGCCACTCGCGGCCGCCGTCGCCGCGCACGATCAGCACGCGCCGGCCTTCGAGACCGGTGGCGCCGAATTCGGCTTCGATGGCCGCGTACAGCGCTTCGGAATCGAAACGGGGATCGGCTTTCTCCGCCGACGGCGTAATCACCCGCTGCGCAGGCGCATGCACGCCCTGGCGGGCGAGCGCGGCCACCGAGCCAGGCCCGACCACCGCCACCGGCAAGTCAGCGGGCCACGGCGCGGCAAGCCGGCTGAACGCGTGATCGACCGCGTTCGGCGACACGAACACCACCAGCGCGTAACGCTCCGGCGCATCGGGCGACAGATAGAGCTGATCGAGCGCGGCGCGCAGCGGGGCGTCGTCGGCGACGGGCGCGATGTCGATCAGCGGAAATTCCAGCGTGTCGAATCCGGCGCTGGCGAGACGCGCGAGCAGCGCGGACGACTGTCCCGCCGGACGCGTGACGATGACGGTGGCGCGGCGCGGGCCCGGCATCAGGAACGCGGCCCCGCGGGCGCCGTGTTCGGACCGTCGCCGGCGCGCAAGGTGGACAGCGCGGCGACGATCTCCAGCGCGCCTTGCGCTTCGAGATCCGTCGACACGCGCTGGCCCAGCGCGAGCGCGGCGGCCAGGTCGGGCGCGCGCACGGATTCCTCGGCGCGCAGCACGCGCCGGCCATCCGGCATCGATACCGCGCCGCGCAGATGCAGCGCGTCGCCCTGCCACTCGGCGTACGCGGCGAGCGGCACTTCGCAACTGCCGCCGAGCGCGCGCGATACCGCCCGTTCCGCTTCGACGGCCAGCGCGGTCCGCATGTCATGCAGCGGCGCGAGCCAGGCGGCGAGTTCCGCGCGGTCGGCGCGGATTTCGATGCCGAGCGCGCCCTGCCCCGCCGCCGGCAGGCTCTGCGCCGGCTCGAGACGCGCGCGGATGCGTGCTTCAAGGCCAAGCCGCTTGAGACCCGCGGCCGCGAGGATGATCGCCGCATACTCGCCGCGATCCAGCTTGCCGAGACGCGTGTCGAGATTGCCGCGCAGAGGACGCACGTCGAGCAGCGGGAAGCGCGCGCGGATCATGGCTTCGCGGCGCAGGCTCGAGGTGCCGACAACGCTTCCCGCCGGCAGCGCTTCGAGCGACTCGAAGTGCGGCGAGACGAAGGCGTCGCACGGATCCTCGCGCTCGAGAATGGCGCCGAGCGTAAAGCCTTCGGGCAGTTCCATCGGCACGTCCTTGAGCGAATGCACCGCGAGATCGGCGCGGCCTTCGGCGAGCGCGGCTTCGAGTTCCTTCACGAACAGACCCTTGCCGCCGACCTTCGACAGCGTGCGATCGAGGATCTGATCGCCGCGCGTGGTCATTCCGAGGATTTTCACGTCGCAACGTGGATATAATTTGTGCAGCGCACACCGCACATGTTCGGCTTGCCACAGGGCAAGGCGGCTTTCCCGCGAAGCGATGGTCAGGGTTGCGGGCGGTGTCGCCGAATGCGTCTCGGAATTCATTGATGCTTGAGTGAATGACGGGATTGGTGAATGGACATTAGCGAACAATGGTAGCACGCACGCCACGGCTCACCGACCCGCCGGCATTGCGCGAAAGCCTTGTCCGATGCGCCTTTCGGGGCATTCGCAGCACATCCGGATGCAGCGGGACGGCGGCTTGGCGCCGCCTTCGCGCGGTCCGCGTGCCGCGACGCGGTGAATCGCGCGGCATGCTGTCGCAAGTTTGAAGCACGGCCGTTCGGCGGCCGGTGCTTGCCCGCCGAACCCCACGCCGGTTGACGGAATCGGCAGTCCGGCGTTTCGAGTCGATGTGCCCTGGCTTTGCCGCTTCTGAGAGGAACTCAACGTGACGTCTTCTGCATCGGCTCGCTCCGCGCGCCGCAACGCCGCATCGCCCAAGTCTTCCCCCGCCGGCACGCCCGCACCCGCCAGCCCCAGCCAGCCAGCCACCGTCGCCAAGGCATCGAAGGCCGCCATCGCGCCGAAACCCCGGCCCGGCATCAAGGCCGCGTCGAAGTCGGCGCTGAAGTCCGTTCCCAAAACCGCGCTCAAGACGTCTGCCGTGTCAAAGACCGCCTCGAAGACCGCGCCGAAGCCCTCCACCCGCGCGCGCGACGACAAGGACCGGCCGCTCTTCGAAGACATCCGCTTCCTGGGCCGTCTGCTCGGCGAAGTGCTGCGCGAGCAGGAAGGCGACGCCGTGTTCGATGTGGTCGAAGCCATTCGCCAGACGGCCGTGAAGTTTCGCCGCGAAGACGACGTCGAGGCCTCGCAGACGCTGGAAAAGAAGCTGCGCGCGCTGTCGCCGGAACAGACCGTCTCGGTCGTGCGCGCGTTCAGCTACTTTTCGCATCTCGCCAACATCGCCGAAGACCGTCATCACAACCGCCGCCGCCGCATTCACGCGCTGGCCGGCTCCGGCTCGCAGCCCGGCACGATTGCCTACGCGATCGAACGCATGCGCGAGCAGCAGACCGTCAGCGCCACCCGCAAGCAGCTCGACAAGTTCTTCGGCGACGCGCTGATCGTGCCGGTCCTCACCGCGCATCCGACCGAAGTGTCGCGCAAGAGCATCCTCGACGCGCAGCACGACATCGCCCGCCTGCTTGCCGAACGCGACCAGGAACTGACCGCGCGCGAACGCGCCCGCAACGAAGCGGTGCTGCGCGCGCGCGTGACGTCGCTGTGGCAGACGCGCATGCTGCGCGACGCGCGCCTCACGGTCGCCGATGAAATCGACAACGCGCTGTCCTACTACCGCGCCACCTTCCTGGCCGAGATTCCGGCGCTCTACGCGGACATCGAGACCGCGCTCGGCGAACACGGCCTGCCCGTGCGCCTGCCGGCGTTCTTCCAGATGGGCAGCTGGATCGGCGGCGACCGCGACGGCAATCCGTTCGTCACCGGCGAAACGCTCGACACCGCGATCACCCGCCAGGCGACGGTGATCTTCGAACACTATCTGGAACAGGTGCATTTGCTGGGCGCGGAGCTGTCGGTGTCGAACCTGCTGGCCGGGTCGAGCGAGGCCTTGCAGGCGCTCGCCGACGCCTCGCCGGACCAGTCGGTGCATCGCACGGACGAGCCGTACCGGCGCGCGCTGATCGGCATGTACACACGGCTCGCGGCCAGCGCGCGCGTGCGGCTGGGCGAAGGCGTCGTGGCGCTGCGCAGCGCCGGACCGGGCGCGCCGCAGATCCGCGCGACGCCCTACGCGGACGCCTCCGAATTCACCCGCGACCTGCACGTGCTGGTCGATTCGCTCGCCGAGCATCATGGCGCGTCGATGTCGATCCTGCGGCTCTCGCCGCTGGTGCGCGCGTCGGAAGTGTTCGGCTTCCATCTGGCGAGCATCGACTTGCGGCAGAGCTCGGACATCCACGAAGCGGTCATCGCCGAACTGCTCGCGCGGGCCGGCGTGAATGCCGACTACGCAGCGCTCTCCGAGGAAGAAAAGCGCGCGGTGCTGCTGAAGGAACTGGCCCAGCCGCGTCCGCTGCGCCTGCCGTACGCTGACTATTCCGATCTCGCGAAAAGCGAACTCGGCGTGCTGGAAGCAGCGCGCGAAACCCGTCGCAAGTTCGGCGCGCGCGCCGTGCGCAACTACATCATTTCGCACACGGAAACCGTCAGCGACCTGCTGGAAGTAATGCTGCTGCAGAAGGAAACCGGCGTGCTGCAAGGCTGTCTCGGCAACCGCGAAGACTCCGCGCGCGACGGCCTGATGGTGATTCCGCTGTTCGAAACCATCGCCGACTTGCGCAATGCGCCGGTCATCATGGGCGAGTTCTTCGCGCTGCCGGGCATCGACGCGCTGGTGCGCAACCAGGGCAACGAGCAGGAAGTGATGCTCGGCTATTCCGACAGCAACAAGGACGGCGGCTTTCTCACGTCGAACTGGGAGCTGTATCGCGCGGAACTGGCGCTGGTCACCTTGTTCAAGGAACGCGGCACGACGCTGCGCCTGTTCCATGGCCGGGGCGGCACGGTGGGACGCGGCGGCGGCCCGACCTACCAGGCCATCCTGTCGCAGCCGCCCGGCACCGTCGACGGGCAGATCCGCCTGACCGAACAGGGCGAAGTGATTTCCAGCAAGTTCGGCAATCCCGAAATCGGCCGGCGCAATCTGGAGACGGTGGTCGCCGCGACGCTCGAAGCCTCGCTGCTGCCGCATGAAAATGCGCCCGCGCAGTTGCCGCAGTTCGAGGAAGTGATGCAGACGCTCTCGGATTCAGCGATGGCCGCGTACCGCGCGCTCGTCTACGAGACGCCGGGCTTCACCGACTACTTCTTCTCCTCGACGCCGATCGCCGAGATCGCCGAGCTGAACATCGGCAGCCGGCCGGCCTCGCGCAAGATGCAGGACCCGAAGCAACGCAAGATCGAGGATCTGCGCGCGATTCCCTGGGGCTTCTCGTGGGGCCAGTGCCGCCTGCTGCTGACCGGCTGGTACGGGTTCGGCAGCGCGGTGACCGCGTATCTCGACAAGACCGGCTCCGAGGAAGAACGCACCAAGCGCCTCGCCCTGCTGCGCAAGATGTGCAAGACCTGGCCGTTCTTCAAGAACCTGCTGTCGAACATGGACATGGTGCTCGCCAAGACCGATCTCGCGGTCGCGTCGCGCTACGCGCAGCTCGTCAGCGACAAGAAGCTGCGCAAGCATGTGTTCGAGCGCATCGTCGCGGAGCATGAGCGCACGTGCGCCGTGCTCGCGGAGATCACCGGCCGCGGCGAACGTCTCTCCGACAACCCGCTGCTCGCGCGTTCGATCAAGAACCGCTTCCCGTATCTCGATCCGCTCAATCACCTTCAGGTCGAACTGCTCAAGCGGCATCGCGCGGGCGACCAGAACGTGCGGCTGCGGCGCGGCATTCACCTGACCATCAACGGCATCGCGGCCGGCCTGCGCAACACCGGCTGATGCGTGGCGGCGCCGTGTGTGCAGCACCACGGCGCCGCTGACCTCAGTCCCGCCGCTGCGCCTCGATCAGCATTGCATCGAGTTCAAACGAGCCATCCTCCGTCACGCTGAAGTACTGGCGCACTTCGTCGGGCGCGCTGTTCCACATCGAGCGAATGGCCGTCACGCGCTCGGGCGGCGTGCGCATGCGCGTCACCCACGCATCGAATCCGAGCGGAATGCGCCAGCGTTCGCCGATGCGCGCTTCGAAACCGGCGGCGTCCAGCATCGCGAGCCATTCGTCCGCGCGATAGTCGCGGATATGCGAAGCGTCGCGCAATATTTCGATGGCCTGGATATGCGTGTCGTACAGCGGATCGTCGATCCCCGCGATGTCGATGAAGCGCAGCCGCCCGCCCGGCTTCAGCACGCGATGCACCTCCCGCAGCGCCGCCGGCACGTCGCGCCAGTGATGCGCGCTCATCCGGCTCACCGCCCAGTTGAACGACGCATCCGCGAACGGCAGCGTTTCCGCCGCGCCCTGCTGCGTGCGGATGGTCGTGAGGCCGCGCTCGCGCGCGGCGGCTTCGACCGTCGCGAGCATCTGCGGCGCGATGTCGTACGCCACCACCTCGCGCACGTGCGGCGCAATCGCGAAGCTCGCGTGGCCCGCGCCGCAGCCCATATCCAGCACCGTCGCGTTGCCGCAGGTGGCCGCGAAGGTCGCGGCGAGCGTCTGCAGATCCGCGCCGCTCGCGTGGACGGCGCTCGTGAGATAGGCGGCAGCCGTGCTGCCGAAGGCGTCCGCGACCTGATCGTGGTGTTTCATGGCGAATCTCCGGTTCGGTGTGGGGAGGTGTGGGGAAGGTCTGGCGCTGCAAGCCGCTACAATAGAGCCCGCCCTGTACCGGTACAAGTAGAGCAGTTATTCTGGTATCTCCACCACCTGTCATCGCTGAACCCCGCTTTCAGCACCTTGCATGAGCTCCATCGAGAAACACGACATCCTCGCCGAAACGCCCGCCCGCGCGCTCGGCGAGTTCATCCGCGCGCATCGCGAACGTCTCTCGCCGCAGGCCGTCGGCCTCGCGCCCGGTCCGCGCCGCCGCACGCCCGGTCTGCGCCGCGAAGAAGTGGCGCAACTGTGCGGCGTGAGTCCCACCTGGTACACCTGGATCGAGCAGGGCCGCCCGGTGTCCGCCTCCGCCGACGCGCTCGCGCGCATCGCCGTCGCGTTGCAGCTGTCGCGCGCCGAGCGCGCCTATCTGTTCGAACTGGCGGCGCAGCGCGATCCCGCCGAGCCCGATCCCGCCAGCCAGGACGCGCCCGCCGCGCTGCTGCAGACGGTCGGCCTGATCGGCGCGCCCGCTTATGTGCTGGACCGGCAATGGAACGCGCTGCGCTGGAACGCGCCGGCGGCGGATCTGTTCGTCGGCTGGCTCGACGGCGCGCACGACCGCAACCTGCTGACCTACACCTTCACGTCGGCGGCGGCGCGCGAGCTGATCGTCGACTGGGATACGCGCGCGCGGCGGCTCGCAGCCGAATTCCGGGCCGATTCCATCCGCCATCTGAACGATCCGCCCACCCGCGCGCTGATCGACACCCTCAGCGCCGCGAGCGATGCGTTCGCGCGCTACTGGGCCTCGCAGGACGTGTTCGAGCGCGAAGGCGGCGAGCGCGCGTTCAATCATCCGGCGCGCGGCCGCGTGGTGTTCAATCAGATCACCTTCAAGCCGGCGCATCGCGAAGATCTGAAGCTCGTGATCCTCGTCGGGGAGGCGTGACGCCTTTTGTTAAAATCCCAGTCTTCCGGCGGCTTCTCGCGCCGCTTCCTCCGACCGCCACAGCACAGCACATCACCATGAGTTCCCAACTCCACAAAAAAGGCGAGGCCTGGTCCGCGCGCTTCTCCGAGCCGATGTCGGAGCTCGTCAAACGCTATACGTCGTCGGTGTTCTTCGACAAGCGCCTCGCCCTCGTCGACATCCAGGGCTCGCTCGCGCATGCGTCGATGCTCGCGGCACGGAAGATCATCGGCGCCGACGACCTCGCGGCCATCGAGCGCGGCATGGCGCAGATCAAGGGCGAGATCGAGCGCGGCGAGTTCGAGTGGAAGCTGGACCTGGAAGACGTGCATCTGAACATCGAGGCGCGCCTGACCGCGCTGATCGGCGATGCCGGCAAGCGCCTGCACACCGGCCGCTCGCGCAACGACCAGGTGGCGACCGACATCCGCCTGTGGCTGCGCGGCGAGATCGACCGCATTGGCGAGCTGCTGAAGGATCTGCGCGGCGCGCTGATCGACATGGCCGAGCAACACGCCGACACCATCATGCCCGGCTTCACGCATTTGCAGGTCGCGCAGCCGGTGACCTTCGGCCATCATCTGCTCGCCTACGTCGAAATGTTCTCGCGCGACGCTGAACGCATGCGCGACGCCCGCAAGCGCGTGAACCGCCTGCCGTTGGGCGCGGCGGCGCTGGCCGGCACGAGCTATCCGATCGACCGCGAGGCGGTTGCGAAGACGCTCGGCTTCGAGGGCATCTGCGCGAACTCGCTCGACGCCGTGTCGGACCGCGACTTCGCGATCGAATTCACGGCGGCCGCGGCGCTCGTCATGACGCACGTGTCGCGCTTCTCCGAGGAACTGGTGCTGTGGATGAGCCCGCGCGTCGGCTTCATCGATCTGGCCGACCGCTTCTGCACCGGTTCGTCGATCATGCCGCAGAAGAAGAACCCGGACGTGCCGGAACTCGCGCGCGGCAAGACCGGCCGCGTGAACGGCCACCTGATGGCGCTGCTCACGCTGATGAAAGGCCAGCCGCTCGCCTACAACAAGGACAATCAGGAAGACAAGGAGCCGCTGTTCGATACCGTCGATACGGTTGCCGACACGCTGCGCATTTTCGCGGAGATGGCCGCGGGCATCACGGTGAAGCCGCAGGCGATGCGCGCCGCCGCCTTGCAGGGCTTCTCCACCGCCACCGATCTCGCGGACTATCTCGTGAAGCGCGGCCTGCCGTTCCGCGATGCGCACGAGGCGGTGGCGCATGCGGTGCGCATCTGCGTGGACCGTGAATGCGATATCGCGGACCTGTCGCTGGACGAGATGCGCAAGGAACTGCCGAACGTCGCGCATCTGATCGGCGAGGACGTGTTCGATTATCTGACGCTCGAAGGCTCGGTCGCGAGCCGCGCCCACGCGGGCGGCACCGCGCCGGATCAGGTGCGGGCGGCGGCACGGGCCGCGCGCGCGGCGCTCTGAACGCGCGGAGTCTGACAGCGCCCTGAAGACCCTCCGAGGCCGTTCGCAAGAACGGCCTTTTTCGTTCCCGGCCGCGACGCAGTGTCCCTGCGCAATGCCCGGCTGATTCGCGATAATCGGGTGTCACGCCCTCCACACCCCTCACACGCTCCCCGCCATGATCATCCGCCCCAAGCTCAACTGGTTCCGGCTGTTGTTCGTCTGGCGCGGCTCCGTGCTGCCGCAGTTGCTGCCGCGGCTCGGGCTGATCTTCGCGTTGTCGGTGACGGCGATCGTCATGCACGACACCATGCGCACCTATCCGGTCGAACTCGGCACGCCGCCGTTCGCGCTGGTGGGCATCGCGCTCGCGGTGTTTCTCGGCTTTCGCAACAGCGCAGCCTATGAGCGCTGGTGGGAAGGCCGCAAGCTGTGGGGCGCGCTGCTCAACACCGCGCGCGCGCTCGGGCAACAGGCGCTGTCGCTGGCTGCCCGGCGCGAGCCGGTGCAGTCGCGCCAGTTCCTCGCCGCGCTCGGCGCCCTCGCGCATGCGCTGCGTCACCAGCTGCGCGGCACCGACGCCCTCGCCGATCTCGCCCCGCGCGTGCCGCCCGAGCTGCACGCGCGCCTCGCGGCCGCGACCTTCCGCCCGGCGCTCATCATGCTGTGGCTCGGCGAATGGGTCGCGGAGCGTCAGCGCGAGGGCAGCATCGACGGCTATGCGGTGCTCGCTTTCCAGCACAACCTGAACGTGCTGTCGGACGTGATCGGCGGCTGTGAACGCCTCGCCTCGACCCCGCTGCCATTCTCGTACTCGGTGATGATCCACCGCACCATCTATCTGTTCTGCGCGTTCCTGCCGTTCGGTCTCGTCGACGGCGCCGGCCTGCTCACGCCCTTGTTCGCGTTGCTGCTCGCCTATGCGTTCATGGCGCTCGAAGCCATCGCGGCGCAAATCGAGGACCCGTTCGGCAACGAAGAGAACGATCTCGCGCTGAACACCATCTGCGAAGGGATCGAAACCGCGCTGCATGATCTGGCCGCCGACCCCGGCTTCGTGCGCGCGCCGCGCTGCGCGACGAACACGCCCGACTACATTCTCGATTGACCTTCCGTCCTCCCGTGCAGGGTGCGCATGACATCGTCGATAATCGTGCGCTCTCAACCTGGAGGAAATGTTTTGAAACTGTTCTACAAGGCGGGCGCGTGCTCGCTCGCCTCGCATATCGCGCTCGAAGAGTCCGGCCTGGCCTACGCCACCGAAGCCGTCGATCTCAAGACCAAGACCACCGCGAGCGGCGCCGACTTCAGCCAGATCAACCCGAAGGGCTATGTTCCCGCGCTGTTGCTCGACAGCGGCGAACTGCTGACCGAAGGTCCGGCGATCATGCAATACGTCGCCGATCAGGCTCCGGCGAAACATCTCGCCCCGCTCGCCGACGCGATGGCGCGCTATCGCCTCCAAAGCTGGCTCACGTTCATCGGCACCGAGCTGCACAAGAACTTCTCGCCGTTCTTCACGCCGGGCGTGGGCAGCGATTCCAAAGCCATCGCCAAGGCCACGCTCGAGCGCCGTCTCGCGTATGTCGCGCAGCACATCGATGACAAGCAGTTTCTGCTCGGCGACGACTTCAGCATCGGCGACGGCTATCTCTTCACCGTGCTCGGTTGGGCGAAGCATGTGGATCTCGATCTCGGCAAATGGCCGGCGCTCGTCGCGTATCAGGAGCGGGTCGGCGCGCGGCCCGGCGTGCAGGCGGCGATGAAGGCGGAAGGCCTGATCTGAAGCACGCGGCAGGGCGCGGCGCCGTCGCGGTGTTCATCCGCAGATGCGCCGCACCAGCCATCTGTACAGACGGTCGAGCGTCGGCACGATGCGGCGCTCGGTCCAGTCGAACGACAGCATGGCCACGGACACGAGCATCGCGCTGCACACGAAGCCCGCGAACCACGGCTCGACATGCGGCCAGTCCAGCAGCGCGCGGCATGACAGGTAGTAGCCGCCCACCAGCGAGATAACGAAGAAGATCGCCGCGCGCCAGGACGAATGCTCGCGCGAGCGGGTCAGGTGAATCAGCGCGCCGCACACCACGCCCAGCGCGTGCGCCGGATCGGCATGCATGTCGGATGCAAGCGATGCAAGCGGATCGAGGCAGCGCACCATGTCCATCAGGCATTCGGACCCGCAGGCAGGCGCGACCGGATAGAGAACGATCATGATCTGAAGTGTGCAACGTGAGGTTCCGGCCGCGGGGGGGCGGGGGGGGGGGGGGCCCCCCCCCCGGCGGGGGGGGGGGGGGGGGGCCCCCCCCCCCCCCCCCGCCCGCGCGCGCCACCCCCCCCCCGGCGCAC
>NZ_JARUXR010000001.1:0-653332 GCF_031451215.1 Caballeronia sp. LZ034LL | reverse complement strand
GTCTTGAAGACGCCGCCGCGCGGCCGCTTTGGGGCAGCGTCAGCCGCCCCGCCTGGCCGGACCGCGCGTCAGACCGCGCCCTTGTCGATCCACGGCTTGGCGTCCGCCGCGGTCTTGCCCGTGCAGGCCGGATTGCCCGGCTCGTCGTACGACGTGGCCCACCACTGCGTCACGTAGGTATGCAACCCCTGGCCTTTGTAGTTGTGCGTCACGGTCGAACCGCCCGGATAGTCCTGCGGCACCCAGGTGCCCGCGTCGTCCACCGGCGAGACGGTCACGGTCGTCGTGGCGGTCGAAGCCGGACCGCTGCCGCCGTTGCCCGTTACCGTGAGCTGGACCGGATACGCGGTCGTGCTGCTGACCGCCGGCGCCGTCACGTTCACGCTCATGTCGCGCGACTGGTCGAACGGCAAGCCCGGTGCGCTCCACAGATAAGTCAGCACACCCGGACCCGTCGATGCCGCGCCCGACAAGGCCAGCGGTCCGCCCGCCTGGACGTTGGTCGTCCCGGTGATCACGGCGGTGACCGGCGTGGACACCGGCTTCGCTTCGAGGCACACCGTCTCGCTCGCGCTCGACGTGCCGTCGCTCACCGACAGCTGCACGAGATAGTCGGTCACCTCGGTGACGGCCGGCATCGACGCCGCGACGCTCACTTGCGTCGAGCCGTCGAACGGCAGGCCCGGCGCGCTCCACAAGTAGGTCAGCGCATCGCCGTCAGGATCGGACGACTGCGCGCCCGACAGGCTGAACGGCGTACCCGCATCGAGCTGCACCAGCAGCTTCGCGACCGGAGGATGATCGCTGTCCGACTGCACGTCGAGTTCGAGCTTCGCGGTATTTGTGCCGCCCTTGCCGTCGTCGACCGTCAGGCTGACCGTGTACTTCGGCGCAGCGTTCGCCGGCACGGCGCCGCTCACTTCCATCGTGGTCGCGCCATCGAACGACAGGCCCGGCGCCGACCAGCGGAACGTGAGCGCGTCGCCGTCGGCATCGCTGGAACGCGTGCCCGTATAGGTCACGGTCGCGCCCGCTGCGGCCGTGGCCGGACCGTCGATGACGGCGACCGGCGGATGATTCTCGCCCGTCACGTTGATGCCCTTGAAGTAGAACGGCTCCATGTCGACATGCTCCACCTCGATCTCGTTGCCGAGACCCTCGCGCGCCGCATTGACGAGCAGGCCGTTATCCAGGTCGATGGTCCACGTGAACAGTCCGGCCAGCCCGCGCTCGCGCACGTACTCGCCCTTGGCCTTCACGGTGCGGGGCGTATCGACGGACAGGAACAGCCGCGATTCCGGGCTGTAGAGATAATCGGCATCGGCGATTTCGTCGGTGTAGACGTTGTAGCCGTTGATGCCCGCCTGATTCTCGAGATCGACATAGTTGTAGATCAGGTCGTACCACTCGGTGACGCCCGACTCGAAGCTGCCGGTGGTCGTGCCCTGGCCCGGATCGTAGCTGCCCTGGAGCGGCGAGAAACTCGCGATGTTCGCATTGCGCCCGCTGCGGCTATAGGCGGCGTAGCCCAGCGCGACCCGCTCGAGCGGAATGCCGACGGTCTGTTCGAGATAATCGACGGCGGCATCGACACTGAAGCCGTCGGCGTTGAACGGATGCAGGTTTGTGTGATGCGCGAGTCCCTCCGACCACGGCGTGCCGAAGAAGTCATAGGTCATCAGATTGAAGCCGTAGACGCCGGCGTCCAGCATCTTGTCCAGATGGGCGGCCTTCATCTTGTCGACGTCCGCCGACACCGCGATGCTGATCTTCACGTCCTCACGGCCGGCCTGCTTCAGCGCCGCGCCCAGTTCGCTCACGAGGGTCGCAAAATTCGGCGCGTCGCTGGCGTCGTAGGTGTTGCCCGTGTTGCCTTCCGCGCCCGGGTATTCCCAGTCGAGATCCAGTTCGGTGAACATCGGGAAGCGCGACAGGATGTCCAGCACGCTGTTGATGAACGTCTTGCGCTTGCCGGCGTCGGCGGCGACCCAGTGGAACGCCTCGCTCATGGTCCAGCCGCCGATGCTGAGCGCCATCACGAGGTCCGGGTTCTTCTCGTGCAGCTTGCGCAGCCCGCCGAGCACGCCCTGCGCCTTGTTCTGATAGAACAGCTCCGTGTAGCTGCCGCTGGCGGGCGCCGAGAAACCGCAGTCGATATAAGAGCTCACGTCGCCCCATGCATCGACGAAGGTGGCTTCGTTCGGGCTGCACGCGAAATCCTGCGCGGCCTGCTGGATGTGCGCGCTGTTCTCGCCCTTGTCGCCGACGATCCCGAGGAAACCGATGATGAGCTTGTCGTAGGCAAACGGATCGAGCGCCATCAGGTCGATGCCGCGGCCGCAATCCGCATCGCCGAAATCGCCGAGGTAGCGGCCGTCGTATTGCGACCAGTCCGTGTAGTAACCGAACACCTTCTTGTCGTTCGACTTGTAGCGGTTATACACGCGCTTCGCCACGCGGCCGGACGTATAGCTGAAATCCTGTGTTTCCGTTTTCGGATCGTAGGCGTTCATGCCGTACTTCTTTTCGGTCGCGCCCTTCGCACCATAGGTGTTGCCGGGATCGCCGTTGTAGACCAGCTTGCTGTTCGGACGGCCGCCTTCGACATTGCGGTTCGTCATGACCTCGTTCGATACGGCGTGGTTCGTTGTCTTGCGTGTGTTGCTCATTGCATTCCTCTTGATCCAGTATGAAAAGGTTCGTCTGTCCGGTGCGCTCCGTGCTCCGGGTGACAGGACCATGTTCAGGAATGCAGGCGGACAAGGACATGGGAAACGTGTGGAATACTCAATGTCCGCCGCGCGTCATCGGCGTCCACATCGACAGGACCGTGCAGGCGGCCCGGAATGGCGACCTGCTCGGCGTCTTGAAGACACGTCTGTCGACCTCCATGCGGGTCTTCAACGCTAGGACCGCCGAATCGCCTTGCATGTGTCCCTCCTATGTCCGCCCCTCGTGCGCAAACGTGTCAGTTCTTCCATGGTCTCCAACCCGCCTCTGTTGCTACGGTAAGCGTCTTAAACGCACGAGGACATGATGGACAACGCAAGGAGCAGCACACGATTCGACTGGCAACACGACCGCGTCTGCAGCGGTCAGGTCGCCGCCCGCATCTCGGGTCAGGAAAAAGAAGTCCTGCGGCTGCTGGTCACGGCGCAGGGACGCGTGTGCGAACGCGAGGAACTGATGGATGCCATCTGGGGGCCGCGCGCCGCCTACATGGACGATCTCTATCTCACGCAGTTGGTGTATCGCGTGCGCAAGGCGCTGAAGCCCTTGGGCTTGTGCGAGCGCATCGTGACCATGCCGCGCATGGGCTACCGGTTCGATGCGGAGGGCTTGCAGATGCAGGATCTGCCCGGTGCGGAAGGCGTGGACGAGGCGCCCGCGCATGGGCTGCGTGGATGGCGCGCGCTGCTGGAGAAATGTCGCCCGGCGCGGCGCGATGCCGGTGCAAGCCGCGTATTGCAAGCCGCACCCTCCGTACCGAGCGGCTTGCCGGTCATTCACGCCCGGCTCGGGACCGTTACGTTCGCAGGCACGACAGGGCACCTCACCGGTTTCGAACGCGCATTGCTGGAAGCCTTCGTCGAGCAGCCGGACGTCACGCTGCGGCGCCAGGAGTTGATCGAGCGCATCTGGGGCAACGAGGAGAACATCGACGTGCACCGGCTCACGCGTCTCGTGTCCCGCTTGCGACGCTCGCTCGAACCGCTGGGTCTTGCACAGCGCATCGTTCACGTGCCGGGCGTCGGCTATCGCTTCTGCGCGATGGACCCCGCCGCGGAGGCGCACTCCGCGACGCACGGGATCGCGCGCGACGAAGCATCCTGTACGCCATCCTCTTCGGCGCGCGCCGGCGTGCGGCTGCCCGGACTACCCGCATCGGCCACACTGGCCATGGCGGTTCTGCTGACGCTCTCCAACAGTCATCCGACACCCGCGCATCAACGCGTCCTGCGCCCGGTCAACCTGACGCGATGTGACCGGCAGGTCATGCACGATGTCTTCGTTCGCGACGTGGCCGCGTCACTGTCGATCAAACCGCATGGCTCGATGACCGAAGCCGTGGACGACGCCTGGTGCGACGTCATCAAGGACCTGCACGCGGCCGGTTGCCGCAGCCTCAGCGAGATGCCCGCGTCCTATTCCGTACACAGGCTGGGCAGCTGACACGACGCTGCAACGCCCATAAAAAAAGCGCCCGCGCAGGCCGTCGAGCCTGCGCAGGCGCCAGATGCAGACCCCGCACGAAGAAACCGCGCGGACGCTCAGCCGCGCACGCAGTCGACGAAGTATTCGACCCGGCCGTTGATCATCTCGCCGACCAGCCCGTGAATGTCCGTGTGGAAACCCGGGAAGCGCTCGTTGAACTCGCGCGCGAAGCGCAGGTAATCGACGATCGTGCGGTTGAAGCGCTCGCCCGGGATCAGCAGCGGAATGCCCGGCGGATACGGCGTCAGCAGGATGGAGGTCACGCGCCCTTCGAGCTCGTCGATGGGCACCCGGTCGATCTCGCGGTGCGCGAGCTTGGCGAACGCTTCGGACGGCTTCATCGCCGGCTCCATGCTCGACAGGTACATCTCGGTGGTGAGGCGCGCGATGTTGTTGGCGCGGTACACGCTATGGATCTGCTCGCACAGGTCGCGCAGGCCGATGCGCTCGTACGACGGATGCTGCGCGACAAACTCCGGCAGCACGCGCCACAGCGGCTGGTTGTTGTCGTAGTCGTCCTTGAACTGCTGGAGTTCGGTGACCATCGAGTTCCAGCGGCCCTTGGTGATGCCGATCGTGAACATGATGAAGAACGAATACAGCCCGGTCTTCTCCACGATGATGCCGTGCTCGGCCAGATACTTCGTGACGATCGCGGCCGGAATGCCGGTCTCGCCGAACTCGCCGTCCACGTCGAGCCCCGGCGTGATGATCGTCGCCTTGATCGGGTCGAGCATGTTGAAGTTCTCGGCGAGCGCGCCGAAGCCGTGCCAGCGGTCGTTCGGCTTCAGCATCCACTCCTCGCGGTCGCCGATGCCCTCTTCCGTCAGCGCCTCGGGGCCCCAGACCGTGAAGAACCAGTCGTCGCCGTATTCGGCATCGACCTTGCGCATCGCGCGGCGGAAATCGATCGCCTCCGCAATCGATTCTTCCACCAGCGCCGTGCCGCCGGGCGCCTCCATCATCGCGGCGGCCACGTCGCAGGACGCGATGATCGCGTATTGCGGCGACGTGGACGTGTGCATCAGGTACGCCTCGTTGAAACGATGGCGGTCGAACGTGCTGTTCTCGCTGTCCTGCACGAGAATCTGCGACGCCTGCGAGATGCCGGCGAGCAGCTTGTGCGTGGAGTGCGTCGCGAACACGAGCGCGCCCGTGCGCGGGCGGCCCGCGCCGATCGCGTGCATGTCCTGGTAGAACGAGTGGAACTCGGCGTGCGGCAGCCAGGCTTCGTCGAAATGGAGCGTGTCGAGCATGTCGCCGAGCAGGTCCTTGATCATCTCGACGTTGTAGATCACGCCGTCATAGGTGCTCTGCGTGATCGTCAGGATGCGCGGCTTGATCTTCGGGTTCTTCGCCAGCGCCTCGCGCGCGAACGGATTCGCCTCGATCTTCTTGCGGATGTTCTCGGGCTTGAACTCGTCGCGCGGAATCGGCCCGATGATGCCGAAGTGATTGCGCGTCGGCGTGAGGAACACTGGAATAGCGCCGGTCATCGTGATCGCGTGCAGGATCGACTTGTGGCAGTTGCGGTCCACCAGCACGATGTCGTCGGGCGCCACCGTCGCATGCCAGACGATCTTGTTCGACGTCGACGTGCCGTTGGTCACGAAGAACAGGTGATCCGCGCCGAAGATGCGCGCCGCGTTGCGCTCCGAGGCCGCGACCGGACCGGTGTGGTCGAGCAGCTGGCCCAGTTCCTCCACCGCGTTGCAGACGTCCGCGCGCAGCATGTTCTCGCCGAAGAACTGGTGGAACATCTGCCCCAGCGGATTCTTCAGGAACGCGACGCCGCCCGAGTGTCCGGGACAGTGCCACGAGTACGAGCCTTCGTCCGCGTACTGCACCAGTTCCTTGAAGAACGGCGGCGCCAGCGCGTCGAGATAGACCTTTGCCTCGCGGATCACGTGGCGCGCGACGAACTCCGGCGTGTCCTCGAACATGTGGATGAAGCCATGCAGTTCACGCAGGATGTCGTTCGGCAGATGGCGCGAGGTGCGCGTTTCGCCGTACAGGAAGATGGGGATGTCGGCGTTGCGGCGGCGCACCGCCTCGATGAACGCCCGCAGCGCGACGATCGCCGAGGCCAGCTCGGGCGTATCGCCTTCCACGACGACGTTGTCGGCGTAAGGCAGCAGTTCGTCGTCGTCGATGGACAGGATGAAGCACGACGCGCGGCTCGATTGCTGCGCGAACGCGGCCAGGTCGCCGTAGCTCGTCAGGCCGAGGACTTCGGCGCCTTCCTTCTCGATCGCCTCGGCGAGCGCCCGGATGCCGGAACCCGAGATGTTCTCGGAGCGAAAGTCTTCGTCAATGATGACGACGGGAAAGCGAAACTTCATGAGGCGATTCTCCAAATGGAACGACCGCTGTCCGGGAAGCAATCCCGAAACCAGCGGTCTTCGACCAAACGTCTGCCGTGTGCGTCTCGAAACGCGCGGCGATGATCAGGTTTTCGGCAGCGTCACGCCGTGCTGCCCTTGATATTTCCCGCCGCGATCCGCGTACGAGGTTTCGCACATTTCGTCGCTCTCGAAGAACAGGACCTGCGCGACACCTTCGTTCGCGTAGATTTTGGCAGGCAAAGGTGTCGTATTCGAGAATTCGAGCGTCACATAGCCTTCCCATTCCGGCTCGAACGGCGTCACGTTCACGATGATGCCGCAGCGCGCGTAGGTGGACTTGCCGAGGCACACGGTCAGGCACGAGCGCGGAATGCGGAAATATTCCACCGTGCGGGCCAGCGCGAACGAGTTCGGCGGGATGATGCAGACATCGCCCTTGAAGTCCACGAACGATTTTTCGTCGAAGGCCTTCGGGTCGACGATGGTCGAATTGATGTTGGTGAAGATCTTGAATTCGTCGGCGACGCGGATGTCGTAGCCGTAGCTCGACGTGCCGTAGCTCACGATCTTGCGGCCGTCCTCGGAGACCCGCACCTGATCGGGCACGAACGGCTCGATCATCTTGTGCTGCTCGGCCATGCGGCGAATCCACTTGTCGGACTTGATGCTCATAGGGGACGCTACTCAACGGTGAACGGCTCCGGTCTTGCGACCGCCGCCTGCTGTCAAACGAAGCCTGGCTTGCGGCGGCCTGTCCTGCCCCTGCCGCACCCGCCAGACGAAAGCGCGTATTTTACGCGATCGGGCCGCGGCGCCGGAGACACCGCGCGAGGCGCGCCCCTAGCGGCGAATCACGCCGCAGGCGAGCGCCGGTCCCACGTTGTGCGGCGCGCTCGCATACGGGTCCATGGCCTCGCGGTGCAGCATGATGGCGCGGGAAATGAGCGAACGCACGCCGTCGAGCGAGACGTCCGTCGCCACGATGAAACCGGTTGCCGCGCCGTTCGCGTCCGCGTGAATGTTGCCGAGTTCGCCCTCGAGACGGCTCGACGTGCGTCTGCGCTCCGAGGGGAGCGCGAATACCGGGCTCGTGTCCTGGTCGTTGACGGCGATGCAGTCGCCGCGCTCATGCACGGTCAGCGCGTGGTCGCTGTTGGGCGGCATGTCGGTGAGGCTGTAGGAGACTTGCACGCCGTCGGCGCGCTCGATCAGCGTGATGGTGCCGCGCGCGGCGTTGCCGGGCGTCGGCTGGAGCACCGCGTCCGCGCGTTTTTCGTGGTTCTGGAAGATGAGGCCGCAGCCGCTCAGCATGACGCTGCAAGCGGCCGTCGCGATCAAGGCGTGGAGCGCCTTCCCGTCGAATCTGATTCTCATGCGATCCTCTCGGCGGCCCGCTGACGCCCTGTGCATCCACGCTGCCGCGCATCGAAGGCGACATGATACCGCGAGCCGCACCGCACAAGGCTCGCGGTGATCCGCGCGGTGTGTTCCGCTCAGGTGTTCTGCACCACGATGCTCGGGAACTTCGAGCTCATGTCGCGCTGCCGGTCGGCCACCGCGATCGCGACGCGCCGTGCAATCGCGCGATAGGTCTCCGCGATGCGGCTCTCCGGCTGCGACACGACCGTCGGCTGGCCGGCGTCGGTGCGTTCGCGGATAGCGATGTCGAGCGGCAGCTGGCCCAGGATCTCGACGCCGTATTCCTTCGCCATGCGCTCGCCGCCGCCCGCGCCGAAGATGTGCTCTTCATGGCCGCAGTTCGAGCAGATGTGCGTGCTCATGTTCTCGACGATGCCGAGAATCGGAATGCCGACTTTCTCGAACATCTTCAAGCCCTTCTTGGCGTCCAGCAGCGCGATGTCCTGCGGCGTCGTGACGATCACCGCGCCCGTCACCGGCACTTTCTGCGCGAGCGTCAGCTGGATGTCGCCGGTTCCGGGCGGCATGTCGATGACCAGATAATCCAGGTCCTGCCAGTTGGTCTGCCGCAGCAATTGTTCGAGCGCGGACGTGACCATCGGGCCGCGCCAGACCATCGGGTTGTCCTGCTCGATCAGAAAGCCGATGGAGTTCGCCTGGATGCCGTGGCCGATCAGCGGGTTCATCGTCTGGTTGTCCGGCGACTCCGGACGGCCCGTGATGCCGAGCATCATCGGCAGCGAGGGACCGTAGATGTCGGCGTCCAGCATGCCGACCGATGCGCCTTCCGCTGCGAGCGCCAGCGCGAGGTTTGCAGCCGTCGTGCTCTTGCCGACGCCGCCCTTGCCCGATGCCACCGCAATGATGTTCTTGACGCCCGGCAGCAGTTTGACGCCGCGCTGCACGGTATGCGCGACCACCTGCGACGAAACGTCCACCTTCACATCCGACACGCCGGCAATCTGCCGCAGCGCGCCCGCCACCTGTTCGCGGATGGTCTCGAACTGCGACTTCGCCGGATAGCCGAGCACCACGCTCACCGCGACCGTCGAGCCTTCGACGGACACGCTGCGAAAACTTTTCGTATCGACGAACTTGCGATGGGTATTCGGATCGGTCAGTGTGGCGAGTGCAGTGTCGATCTGCGCGCGATCAATGCTCATTGGGGCTCCATGGAACGCTTGTTGCTCACCGCATGCGGCGCATTGCAACAATCTGACGAAATTGAAAGTAATTGTTATGAGCCGTTGCGCGTGGCTCGCGTGCGCTGCACTATCCCGCAGCAATTGTTTCCGGGGACGCATCGTACGGGACGCTCGGGCAAGTTTCTCGTTATTGTAGAGGCTCGTCCGGAGGCCCGTTTGAAGACCCTCCCGCACTGTCGGCGCGTGCCGCCGAATGCTTGTCGATTCAAAGGAGATCAAAGATGAATACGAAGTTCATGACTCGCCTGTCCGTGCTCGCCATCGCGGGCTCCATCCTTGCCGGCTGCCAGACGCAGCAGGGCACCAACACGGCAGTCGGCACCGGCGCGGGCGCCGCGACCGGCGCGGCGATCGGCGCGATCTTCGGCGGCGGCAAGGGCGCGGCGATCGGCGCGGGCGCCGGCGCGGCGGCGGGCGGCATCGTCGGCTACAACTGGCAGGCCATCCGCAACAAGATTTCCGGCGACTCGAAGGGTACGGGCACGCAGGTGACCGAGCAGCAGGACGGTTCGCTGAAGGTGAACATTCCGAATTCAATCTCGTTCGATACGAACAGCTATGCCATCAAGCCTTCGTTCGACCCGGTGCTGAACTCGGTCACGCAGACGCTGCAGCAGCATCCGGAACTGGTGGCGAACGTCATCGGCCATACGGACAACACCGGCCAGCCGGCCTACAACCAGACGCTGTCGCAGAATCGCGCGCAGAGCGTGGCCTCGTACATCGCGACGCACGGCGTGGCGGCGCAACGTTTGTCGTCGCAGGGCATGGGCCAGAACCAGCCGATCGCCGACAACTCGACGGAAGCCGGCCGCGCCCAGAACCGTCGCGTAGAGATCTATCTGCGCGCGACAGCACAGCCGGGACAAGTGCAGTAATCGGTTGATCTGAAAGGGGAATTCGCCGCGCGGAAAGCGCGGCGGAGAAGGCTGCGGCACGAACACGCAAGCGTCTGAAAAAAATTTGAAACTTGGGCGCGCGGCGCGTGTCTGTCTTTACGGTAGGTGGATGGCCACGCCATCGCCTGCCATTCTCCTCTTGTCGTTGTTGCTCCGGGGCCCAATTGGACCCCGGTTTTTTTTGTGCGTACGGTCCGTGAACGCGCTGGACCGATTCACACCACCGAGATTTTGAGACGCTTGCCGAGCGACAGAAACGCCGCCTCGATGGTCTCCAGCTTCGACGAGTGACGCGGGTTCAGCAGGCGGTCTACTTGCGGCATGTGGACGTTGAGTCGGCGCGCGAGTTCGGCCTTGCGGACGCCCTGGCGAAGCATTTCGTTCTGCAAGAGCACCTTCGAGACGACGAGCGCCGGCAAGGACACGACTGGCTGGCCCTTTTCTGCCTTGGATGGCATGGGCACTTCGCGCTTTTCGTCGAAGTAGCTTTCAATCACGCTTTCCAGCGCATCGGCTGCGTTGATCAGCGCCTCGTCGTGATCATCACCGACGGACAGTGCCTCCGGAACATCCGGAAACGTGACGAGATAGGTGTTGTTGGTATCGAGTTCCAGTTTGACTGGATAAGACAGCATGGTGTGAATGCTCCAGGCGACGCTTCGGGAACGCCGAAGATACAACGCCGACGTTTCAAGCCTCCAAGCGAAATCTGCACACTCCATGATGTTTTTTGTCGATGCGCGGCCGCAGCAATCCGCGTACACGTTGCGCGGGCACCGTTCGCCCTTGACCTGCCTGCTAAAATCGATCTTTCGTCTTTCACCCTCACCGCCTTCCCACGGTCCGCGCCTCCATGTCAGCACCGATTCCAGCCACCGCCGCCGCCGCGCCGGCCGCTTCAACTTCTGCCAGCGGCCGCCGCCAGGTCCTCGTCACGTCCGCGCTCCCTTACGCGAACGGTCAGATCCATATCGGCCATATGGTCGAGTACATTCAGACGGACATCTGGGTTCGCACGCTGCGCATGCATGGCCATGAGGTCTATTACGTCGGCGCCGACGACACCCACGGCACGCCCATCATGCTGCGCGCCGAGAAGGAAGGCATCACGCCGAAACAGCTGATCGAGCGCGTGTGGAAGGAACACAAGCGCGACTTCGACAGCTTCGGCATCTCCTTCGACAACTACTACTCCACCGACGCCGAGGAAAACCGCACGCTCTGCAATTCGATCTACGCCGCGCTGCAACAGGCCGGCCTGATCGAAGCACGCGACATCGAGCAGGCCTACGATCCGGTCAAGGAAATGTTCCTGCCGGACCGCTTCATCAAGGGCCAGTGCCCGAAGTGCGGCGCCAAGGACCAGTACGGCGACAACTGCGAAGTGTGCGGCTCGACCTACCAGCCCACCGAGCTCATCAATCCGTATTCGGTCGTCTCGGGCGCCACGCCGGTCCGCAAGACCTCGACGCATTACTTCTTCCGCCTGTCCGACCCGCGCTGCGAATCGTTCCTGCGCGGCTGGGTCAGCGGACTCGCGCAGCCGGAAGCGACCAACAAGATGCGCGAATGGCTCGGCGACAAGGGCGAAGCCAAGCTCGCCGACTGGGACATCTCGCGCGACTCGCCCTACTTCGGCTTCGAAATTCCGGGCGCGCCGGGCAAGTACTTCTACGTGTGGGTGGACGCGCCGGTCGGCTATTACGCGAGCTTCAAGAATCTCGCGGACCGTCTCGGCCTCGCGTTCGACGACTGGGTAAAGCCCGGCTCCACGACCGAGCAGTATCACTTCATCGGCAAGGACATCCTGTATTTCCACACGCTGTTCTGGCCGGCCATGCTCGAATTCTCCGGCCATCGCACGCCTACGAACGTGTTCGCGCACGGCTTCCTGACCGTCGACGGCGCCAAGATGTCGAAGTCGCGCGGCACCTTCATCACCGCGCAGAGCGTGATCGACACGGGCATCAACCCCGAGTGGCTGCGCTACTACTTCGCGGCGAAGCTGAACAGCACGATGGAAGACATCGACCTGAACCTGGAAGACTTCCAGGCGCGCGTGAACAGCGATCTGGTCGGCAAGTACGTGAACATCGCGAGCCGGGCAGCGGGCTTCCTGATCAAGCGCTTCGAAGGCCGCGTGCAGGACAGCGCGATGAACCATCCGCTGCTCGGCCAATTGCGTGCGGCGATTCCGCAGATCGCCGGGTTCTACGAAGCCCGCGAGTACGGCCGCGCGCTGCGCACGACCATGGAACTGGCGGACGCCGTCAACGCCTACGTCGATACCGCGAAGCCCTGGGATCAGGCGAAGGATCCGGCCAACAGCGTCGCGCTGCATGAAACCTGCAGCGTGAGTCTCGAAGCGTTCCGCCTGCTGTCGCTGGCGCTGAAGCCGGTGTTGCCGAAGCTCATCGAGGCGGTGGAAGCGTTCCTCGGCATCGCGCCGCTGGTGTGGACGGATGCGGCGCGGCCGCTGTCGTCGGCGAATCCGATCAACGCGTACAAGCACCTGACCACGCGCGTCGATCCGAAGCAGATCGAGGCCCTGCTGGCGGCCAACCGCGAATCGCTGCAGCCGGGCGCGGAAGCGGCCACGGCGGCGGCTGCACCGGCATCGACCGCCAAGAAGGACGCCAAGCCTAAGCAGGACCAGACGGCTCAGACGGACGAAAGCGGCATCATCTCAATCGACGATTTCGCGAAAATCGATCTGCGCATCGCGAAGATCGTCGACTGCAAGGCGGTGGAAGGCTCCGACAAGCTGCTGCAACTCACGCTCGACATCGGCGAGGAGAAGACGCGCAACGTGTTCTCCGGCATCAAGTCGGCGTATCAGCCGCAGGACCTGATCGGCAAGCTCACGGTCATGGTCGCCAATCTCGCGCCGCGCAAGATGAAGTTCGGCCTGTCCGAAGGGATGGTGCTGGCGGCGTCGGCGGCCAACGAGAAGGCGGAGCCGGGTCTCTACATCCTCGAGCCGCACAGCGGCGCGAAGCCCGGCATGCGTGTGAAGTAAGCGCGCCGCAAGGCATCGCTGCAAAGACGAAGGGCACGCGAATCGCGTGCCCTTCTTTCTTTCAGCCACGCGCTTGTGCCTGAAGAGGCTCAGTCCGCGTCGCCCGGCGGCGAGGCATCGGTCGACGACGCCCCGGAAGCCGCCGCGGCCGAGTCCGCGGCAGACGCGACCGCCCGCGACGACGCCCCCGACCACAACCGCGCCCACGAACTGAACCTGCGCGTATAGGACAGATCGACGCCCTGATACGTGCCGCCATACACCGTCACCGCCCAGAAGCGCGACAGGTTGAGCGTCGCCTTGACCGCGTTGGCCGCCGATTGCAGCCCTTGCTCGTAGCCGATCACGAGGCGCTCGTTGATCGCTTTCGAGAGCAGCACGACTTGCGGATCGGTCAGGCCCACTTCGCTCGACCCCACCGTGAACTCGTCCAGCCCGACCGTCTGCGCGATCTTCGCGCCCCCCTTGCTGCCGAGCAGCGCGAGCGCGCTCGTCATCGCGCTCTGCTGGCCGACGTTATTGCCCTGATCCGTGCCGTGCCCGAACAGCAGCCACGAAAGCTTTTCGTTGTCGGGCACGCTCGGCTCGGAAATCAGCCGCGCGACCGGCGCCTGCACGGTGCCGGTCACCTGCACGCCCGCTTCGACTTCCTGATTGCGCCGCATCGCCAGGATATTGATGCCCGGATTCGCCACCGGTCCGTTGAACGTGAAGAAGCCGTTCTCGATGTTCAGCTTGCGCCCGAACGCGGTGTACGACGAACCGGGCGTCGTCACGCGCACGTTGCCGACCGCGCGCAGCGGCATGTTCGGCGCGCTCGTCGCCGTGATCGAGCCGGCCAGCCCGAGATCCGCGCCCGCGCCCTTGAAGCGGAAGCGCTGACCCAGATTGATCTCGATGTTCGCGCGCGGCGTGAACGGCCCCACCGGCTTGCCGGTCGCGGCCGTGAGCTGCTGGTTGTCGCCCTTGATGGTGCCGTCGGGGCGTTCGATCACCACGTCATCGCCGAGCTTCGGCGCGGACGACTCGGGCAAGTCGATCAGCGCGTGATCGACGGTGAACTTGCCGTCGATCGCCATGCCGCCCTCCAGCCCCGCGTTGGCGATCTTGGCCTCGCCCGAAAGCGTGAGTTCGCGGTCCGGCGAGGCGAACAGCTCCAGCTTGTCCGCGATGATGCTCGCCGTCAGGTCGGGCTGCTGCTGGTCGAGCCGCACCTTGCCGGTCGCGCGCAGCGTGCCGCTCGCGCCATGAAACTCGACGCGCTGGAAATCCACCAGATTCTCCGCCAGCGCGATCCGGATGATGCCGTCCTTCAGCTGCACGCCCTGATCGACGACCGTCGCGGAAAGGTTGTCGCCCGTCAGCGAGCCCGACAGCGTCGGCTTCGCGACGATACCCGCGATCACCAGCTTCAGCGCCATCCGGCCGCCGAGCAGATAGTTCGCGCCGAGCAGCCCCCCGGTCGTGCGCAGTTCGGGAATATTGGCGTCGACGGCGCCGGTGAGCGGCGCGTTGTCGTCGACGGTGAGCATGCCGTCGCGATTCACGAGCGGCGTGTGCACGTTCGCGTCGATCACGCCGATGCGGCTCGCCTGCGCATGCAGCGACGCGTTGAGCCGGTTGCCGCCGGAGAAGTCCGCGCGCGCCGTGATATCCGAGATGCCGAGCGCGGCCACGCCGCGCGTCCCGTCGATGGTCACGTCGCCGGCGCGGCGCTTGATCTGCACGTGGCCCGTCGCCGTGGTGCCGAGCGAAAAGTCCCAGTCGCCGTCGAAGACGAGATCGGTGCGAATCGGCGGCTCCTCGCCAGTCAGTTCCTGACGCACTTCGAGCAGATGCGGCACCGACAGATTCGTCAGCATGCCCGCCGACTGGATCCGGCCATGCTCCATCGCGAAGGACTTGAGGCTCAGCACCGCGCCTTCGGCAACCAGCCGCGTCGCGCCGAGCACGAGCCGCTGCGGCCCGTAGCTCACGGTCAGCGGCGCTTCGAGATTGACCGAGGGCGTGCCCTTGTTCGACAGCTTCGTGATCGTGCCGTCCCAATGCGGACCGTCGGGGGCGTCGGTGAACTTGCCGTTCGCGCCGAGCGCCAGATTGACCGGCTGGCCGCGCACCTTGCCGGTCGCGGTCACGTCGAGCGTGTGATGCGCGCGCGTGCCGTTCAGGCTGGCGTCGAGATTCGCGACTTCGATGCCGTCCGTACTCGCGTCGCGCGCCTTCAGCGTGAAGACGAGCGCGCCGTTCGCTCCGTCGCGGATATCGGCGCGGCCTTCCGCGTGGCCCAGCCGGTTGGCGCCGAACACGAGGCCATCGGCCTGATAGTTCGCCGCGACGTTCGGATGCGCGATCGAGCCGGTCAGATCGCCGTCCGCCTTGACCGTGCCGGCGATGCCGAAGCCCAGCCGTTCGAGCGCGGGCGCATCGACACGGAAGCGCAGCCGGTCGCCGGGCGCGCCGAAGCTGCCGTTGAGGTCGACATCGTTGCCCGCCACCGACAGCGACGCCTTGCTCGGCAACAGGCGTGTGCACGCGACCTGCACGGTGCCCTCGCCGGTCAGCGGCAGGTTGTCGTACATGCTGTCGTTGAGCTTGAACGCGGCTTTTGCCGTCAGCGTCGGCGCGAGCGTGCCGGCGGCGGCAAGCGTACCGTTCACGCGCGCTTCCACCGGACGCGCAGCCGGCGCGGGCTTCTTCGCCGCGCCCTTCTTCACCGGCGCGGGCTTCTGCGCGATGAGTTGCTGTTGCAGCAGCAGCGGATTGAAGTCGACGAACTTCGCCTTCAGGTCATAGCTGGAGTTCGCGTCCTTCTTCAGCACGCCGTTCGCCTCGACGCGGCCACGGCCTACCGTCAGCTTCACTTCGTCGAGCGTGGTTTGCTGCGGGTCGAGCCTGACCTTGGCCTGCGCGCGGATGGTCGCTTTCGGATCGTTGAGGTCGGCGCTGATGCTCTGCTTGTCGCCGTCCAGCACGATGCCGATGGGTCCGGCGAAATCGGTGGGACGCAGGGTCGGTTCGATCGCGTTGAGGTCGAGCTTCGCCACCTTCAGGTCGAACTTGCCCTTGCCGCCCGCCAGCGACCCGCCGCCGGTCACGGTCGCGTTCTTCAGGAGCCGCACGTCGAGGTTCGTGATCGTCTGCGCGGAGGCATCGAGCCGGACGTCGGCGTGCGCGTCGATGAGCGGCAGCAGCTTCTTGTCGATGGAACCCGGCTTCGCGTTGACGATCGACACCGGGCCGCTCACGACGAAGCCCTTCGCATCCGCGCCTTCGACCGGCTTCACTTCGGCGCGCACGGCGAGGTCCGCCTCGGGCGCCGCCGGGCTGAAGGCCTGCGGATTCACGTGATCGAAGGTGACGAGCGCCGACTTGAGCGGCACGTCGGCGAACGGCAGCGCTTCGACGTGCGCCCGGCCGTTCAGCTTCATGCCGCTGGCGTCGACATCGGCGATCAGGTCTTCGAGCGAGCCCGACAGCCGCGCGCTGACCGTCACCGCCTCGTTGGCGAGCTTGCCGGAATAGCCGGCGTCTCCCGACAGCGGGAAGGGCCGCGCGCCGCCGTCGAGCTTGAGCGACGCCGTCACCGCGCCGAACGGGGTATCGAGCCGCTGCACGGTCGCCTGGTGATGCTGGCCGTCGCTGCGGCCGCTGACGAGCAGGCGCGAGAACTCGGTGGTCGTCGTGCCCTGGTGCAGGCGCAGCTTGTCCAGCGACACATCGTTGATGACGAGCTGGATCGGAATGCGCAGATCCTTCGGCAGTTCGGTCTTCTTGCTGGGCTCATTCGACGGCGCAATGCGCGCATCGACCGTCCCCACGTGCAGATAGTCGATCGTGAAACGCAGCGGCTCGCGCGTCAGCGCCCAGCGGCCCGAGACGCTGTCCACCGCGATGTCCGTGCCCTTGCCGTCCTTCCAGTGGACGTCGCGCAGGCGCAGGCCGGTGGCGATCGCGCCGCCGTCGAGCTTGCCGGTCAGTTGTCCCTTGAGCAGCGACGTAGCCGCGTTCCATGCATAGCGCGTGCCGCGCTCGGTGTTCAGCACATACAGGACCGTGCCGATCGCCAGTCCCGCGATCAGCAGCACGACCAGCACCAGCACGCCGAGCCAGCGCGCGAGCCGCCGCGTGGCACTGCGGCGCGGCGGAGGCGGCGGCGCTGAAGCGCCCGCGCCGGCTTCGTTGCCGGGCGGCGGGGCTTCAGCGTCGCGGTGCGGGGTCGGCTCGGTCATGCGGGTTCAGGGTTCCGTATCAGGATTCTTGTGCACGTCAGAAGGCGATGCCGAGCGTCAGGTACGGCTTGATGCTCTTGTTCTTCAGGCCATACGCCAGATCGACATTGACCGGCCCGACCGGACTGCGCCAGCGCACGCCGACGCCCACACCTGGCTCGAACACGCGCTCGCTCCAGGTATCGGTGGCCGCGCCGATATCGAAAAACATCGCGCCGCCCCAGTCATGCGTGAACCAGTGCTGATATTCACTGCTGCCTGTGACCATGTACTTGGTGGGCAGAATCGAACCGGCCACGTTGTTGCCGATGCTCAGATAGCTGTAGCCCCGCACCGAGTTCGCGCCGCCCGCGCGGAACAGCAGCGACGCCGGCACGCCGCTCGACGGCCCGCTCGTGAAGACGCCGCCGAACTCCGCGCGGAACACCAGCAGGTCGTTCTTGCCGAGCGGCACGTACTGGAGCGCGTTGGTGTAAAGGCGCGCGAAGGTCTGGTCGGTCATCACGCCCTTCACCGCGAAGCCCGCTTCGGCGCGAATGATGTTGCCGCGGCGGGGAAACAGCGGATCGTCGACGTTACGCCGCACCCAGCTCCACGCCGGCACGAGGGCGCGCGCCGTCGACGGGTTGGGCTCGTTCTGCGTCAGGCGATCGTCGTAGAAGGTGAGCGAGAAAGTCGTGTCGATGTTCTGCCGCGAACGCGAGCGCTGCACGCCCACCCGGCCGCTGTAGATGTTCGTGCTGGAGACATCGGTGATCGTGTACGAACCGAACACGGCGTTGACCCAGCCATGTCCGTCGGGCGGCATCGCGAGCTGCACGCGTCCGTACTGCTGCGTCTGGTCCAGGCGGCCGGAGATGGTGAACGGATACGCGGCGTTGAAGGTGTTCAGGTAGCTGTAGGCGCCCTGGATATGGAAGCCGGTGTCGGTCGCGTAGCCGACGCCGTAGCGGATGCTGTTGTATGGATACTCGGACACCTTCAGGTGCAGCGGCGTGTCCTGAGGCTTGTTCACGTCGTTGTCGACGTCGATGGCCACGCTCGCGTAGTACGGCGTGTTCTGCACCTGGCGCTGGAGTTCGTTGATGCGGGCGACGTCATAGACTTCGCCGGGCTGGATCGGATTCACGTGATCGACGATCCACGCCGGATACCGCCGCGTGCCGCTCACGTCGAGCTTGCCGAGCGTGAAGGTCGGGCCGCTGTCGAAGGTGACGGAGAGATCGGCGAGATGCGCGCGCGGATTGATGCGCGCCTGCGACCGCACGATCTTCGCGCCGAGATAGCGTTTCGATTGCAGCGCGCGCAACGCGGCGTTCTTCGCGTCGTCCCAGCTGCCCTGCGTGAAGGGATCGCCTTCGTTGACCGAGAACGCGAAGCGCGCCGCATTTTCCTGAGCGCGGTCTTCGGTGGTGACCGCGCCCTTGAAGGTCAGCTGCACCGAAGCCACCCGCGTGCGCGGCCCGGGATCGACGCTGATCTTGACGCTGCGCTTGCCGTCCTCGCTCGCGACGTCGGTGCGCACGACCGGCGAGAAATAGCCTTCCGTCGCGACGAGATCGCGCACGTCCTTCGGCGCCGCCGTGATGAGGAACTGGATCTGGTCATCGCTGACGTCGTCGCGCTTGGCGAAGCGGGACAGGTCGAGATTGTCCTTGAGCAGCTTCTTGATGCTGCGCGGCGCGTCGATATCGACGTCGTACTTGGCGAAGGCCGGTGTCGCAAACCCAAACACGCCCAGCACGCCGCACGCGAGGAACGCGGCGAGCACGGAGGGAAAGCGCCTCGGGCACAACGGCTTGACGCGCAGCGCGCGCAGCGGATCAAACGAACGCCCCGCCAAACGTGACCTCCGGCATCGGGATAACCTGGATTTGAAAGGATGGCAACCGGGCGTGCAGCTGCCGCGTCGTCAGGCTTGCGCGGCGCGGCGGCAGGTTCCGGCGGCGCAGGCGCTATTTCACCACACTGGCGCATGCCGGCGGCGCATTGCGGGCAGCGAAACGGCACGGACGAGCGCGTTTCCGCCTGAAAAGCGCGCCGGTTGGACGGCACACGGCGCGCGGGGTTCCGCGAATCACGCACGGACGTGCATCTTTCAGCGAGCGGCGTCGGCGGCGCGGGCTTGCGGTAAAATTGCGGCGCGCGGGCAGGAGCGGACCACAGGGCCGCTTCGAGGAAGGCCACACCGCACCGCGCATCGAACCCCGCATCGACTCAACGGACAACGGAAGCCGGATCATGTACCAGTCGGACATCACCCAGTTCATCAATCAGCTGAAAGAGCAGAAGCCCACGCTGGAAGCCGAGCAACGCCGCGGCCGCGCGCTTTTGTGGGACAAGCAGCCGATCGATCTCGACGAGCGCGGCGAGCAGCAGCAATCGCGCGTGCAGCAGACGCCCTACGTCTACTACCAGAACTTCTGAACGTGAGCGCAGCCGGCCACGAGCCGCCTTCGGCGCCCGAAGCGCGCCGTGAAGGCGCGCGGGAAGACCGGGCAGTGGCGCTCGCCGCCCCCGCGACCGATTCGACGCCCGACACCATCGACGGCGTCGCGATCGCGCATCTGTACGGCGAACCGCTGTGGAAGCTGCCCACGGATCTCTACATCCCGCCCGATGCGCTCGAAATCTTCCTCGAAGCCTTCGAAGGCCCGCTGGACCTGCTGCTCTACCTGATCCGCAAGCAGAATTTCAACGTGCTCGACATCCCGATGACGGATGTCACCGCGCAATACCTGGGCTACGTCGACCAGATCCGCGAATCGAATCTGGAGCTCGCCTCCGAATACCTGCTGATGGCCGCGATGCTGATCGAGATCAAGTCGCGCATGCTGCTGCCGGTCAAGAAGGCCGACACCGGCGAGGAAGCCGAAGATCCGCGCGCCGAACTCGTGCGGCGCCTGCTCGAATACGAGCAGATGAAACTCGCGGCGCAGCGCATCGACCAGTTGCCGCAGTTGGGGCGCGACTTCCTGCGTGCCGACATTCATATCGAACAGGCGGCGGAGCAGCGCTTCCCGGACGTCGACATGAACGACCTGCGCGCCGCGTGGGCCGACGTCATCAAGCGCGCGAAGCTCGTCCAGCATCACAAGATCTCGCGCGAGGAACTGTCCGTGCGCGAGCACATGAGCGTGATCCTGCGACGCCTGCAGACCGCGCGCTTCATGGAGTTCACCGAACTCTTCGACACCTCGCGCGGCGTGCCGGTGGTCGTGGTGAACTTCATCGCGATGCTGGAGCTGTCGCGCGAATCCTTGATCGAGATCACGCAGGCCGAGCCGTATGCGCCGATCTACGTCAGACTCGCGTACGCTCCCGCCTGACACCGCTCACCCCTTGGCTTGTTCAGACGCGGCCGCATCGAGGCCGTGCCGACAGGAGACACCCGCTCGATGAAAGTCATCAGCTCCATTCATGAACTGCGCGACCAGTTGCGCGGCCAGAACCGCACCGCCTTCGTGCCGACGATGGGCAACCTCCACGAAGGCCATCTCTCGCTGATGCGGCTCGCGCGCCAGCACGGCGACCCGGTCGTGGCCAGCATCTTCGTGAACCGCCTGCAGTTCGGCCCGAACGAAGACTTCGACAAATATCCGCGCACGCTGCAGGACGACATCGAAAAGCTGCAGAAGGAAAACGTCTACGTGCTCTTCGCGCCGACCGAGAAGGACATGTATCCGCAGCCGCAGGAGTATCGCGTGCATCCGCCGCACAATCTCGGCGACATTCTCGAAGGCGAATTCCGCCCCGGCTTCTTCACCGGCGTGTGCACGGTGGTGATGAAGCTGATGTCGTGCGTGCAGCCGCGCGTCGCGGTGTTCGGGAAGAAGGACTATCAGCAGCTGATGATCGTGCGCGCCATGTGCAACCAGTTCGCGCTGCCCACGGAGATTGTCGCGGCCGAGACCGTGCGCGAGGACAACGGGCTGGCGCTCAGTTCGCGCAACCGCTTCCTCTCGGACGCCGAGCACGCCGAGGCGCCGCAGCTCGCCGCGCAGTTGCAGCGCGTGCGCGAGGCGGTGCTGTCGGGCAATCGCGATATCGCCGCGCTCGAACGCGAAGCGATGAACGCGCTCGCCGGACGCGGCTGGAAGCCCGACTACATCAGCGTGCGCAAGCGCGTCGACCTGCTGCCGCCGGGCGAGGCGGACGCGGATGCGCCGCTCGTCGTGCTCGCGGCGGCGAAGCTCGGCGCGACGCGCCTGATCGACAATCTGGAAATCTGAAGTATTTCAAGCATCTGAAGGAAGAGGAAAGAAGGACCATGCAGCGCACCTTGCTGAAATCGAAAATCCACCGCGCGACGGTCACGCACTGCGAGCTTCACTACGAGGGTTCGTGCGCGATCGACGAAGACCTGCTCGACGCCGCCAACCTGATGGAGAACGAGCAGATCGACATCTGGAACGTGAACAACGGCGAGCGCCTGACCACGTATGCGATCAAGGGCGAACGCGGCAGCGGCATGATCTCGCTGAACGGCTCGGCCGCGCGGCGGGCGCAACTGGGCGATCTGGTGATCATCGCGGCATTCGCGCAGGTGGACGAGGAAGAGATCAAGGCCGGCTGGAAGCCGGATCTCGTGTTCGTCGACGAGAAGAACCAGATCAAGGGCAGCCGGGATCACGTGCCGGTGCAGAGCTGGACGTGAGGGAAGCGCGTCGCCGCGCCTTGTGGGCGGGGCGCGACGTCGAAATAGCCGTATAGCAGATAAAACGGATTTAGCTGTTATGCGGCTAAATCCGGGCAAACGGGCCGATTCAATCGTATCGGCCGTTGCCTACCCGGACGAGTGGCCCGAAAAACCTCCGCCCGCTAATCAGCCTCACCCACTCACTTCTTCCCTGCCCACTCCACGATCGGCGCCCACTGCTCCAGATCCTTCTCGACCCGACTCTTCGCCACGTCCCACACCGTCAAGCCGTGCGCCGCGAGCTGCACGTAGTTCTGCGTGTCGCGCAGGAAGGCGAGCACCGGCAGCTCCAACCCCTCGACGAAACGATGCAACTGGTCCGCCGAGCGCGTGCGCGCATCGACCCGCATGCCCACCACGCCGATCTCGATCGCGCCCTTGCGCACCGCCTTTTCCTTCGCCAGACGAGTGAGGAAGTCCTGCGTGGCGAGGATGTCGAACATCGACGGCTGAAGCGGCACGATCACCTTGTCCGCCAGTTCCAGCGCCAGCGCGAGGCGGTTGCCGTGCACGCCGGCGGGGGTATCGACGACGGCTTTTTCCAGACCTTTGGGCGGCTTCGCCGGGGAATCGACATCGACGCCCCATTCCTCGATCTTCGGCAAGGTGTCCGGGCGTAGCGAAAGCCACGCGTGGGAGGAACGCTGCTTGTCGAGATCGGCGAGGGCGACCCATTCGCCCTGCGCCGCAAAATAGCCTGCCAGATTGGTCGCGAGCGTGCTCTTGCCTACGCCGCCCTTCGGATTTGCCACCACGATCACGGTCATGAAAGGTCCCGGAGAAAGTTCGGCGCGCCGCCCGGACGAGGCCGGACGACACGCGTTTTCGTCTTTATTGAATGAAATTCCTGGCGGATGCCTGTTTCGAGCGTTGATATTATCGGCAAAAGCGCGACATCCGGCATGTCGTCCGAACGGCCGGGACGGTGACTGCCGCTTGTCGTCCCGTTTGTCGTCCCGTTTGTCGTCCCGCTTCCGACCTTCCCATCACCCTCACCGGAACCGCCCACGCCCATGACTTCGCTCCGCCCCGATGTGACGCTCGACTTCCTGCGCAATCGTCAGAAAGGCCGCCTGCCCGATCTGCTGGGCGTGCAACTGCTGTCCCTCGATCAGGGCCGGCTGAGCGGCGAACTCGCGATCCGCCCGGAACTGCTCGCGCCCAACGGCTTTCTGCACGCCGCGACCGTGGTCGGCCTCGCGGACACCTGCTGCGGTTACGCGTGCATCGCGCATTTGCCCGAGAACGCGCAGAACTTCACCACGCTCGAACTGAAGAGCAATCACGTCTCGACGGCGCGCGAAGGCAAGATCGTCGCGGCCGCCACGGCGGTGCACCTCGGACGCAGCACGCAGGTCTGGGACGCGACGGTGACGAACGGCGACGGCAAGCTCATCGCCCTGTTCCGTTGCACGCAGATGATTCTCTACTGATGCCGAGGCCGATGCGGCGGCCCGAACGCCGCCTGTAGCGCGTCCAGGTCGAGCGCCTGGGCGAACGAATCGGCCAGACGGTCCAGCGACGCCTCGCGCAGCGCCGGATAGTCGAGCGCCTGCGCGTCCTGCACGCCCGCCCACGCGAGCAGGGCCGCGCAGGCTTCGGGGGTATCGAACACGCCGTGCAGATAGGTCGCGGCGATCTGGCCATCGGCGGACACGGCGCCGTCGCTGCGCCCGCCATCGAGCGCGACCAGCGGCCGGGCCAGCGCCGCGCCGTGCGTGCGGCCCATGTGGATCTCGTAGCCGCGCACGGGCGCATCCGCCGCGCCGACCGTCAACTGCCCGGTCACGTTCTCCAGTTGCTTGTGCGGCGTCAGCACGGTCGCGAGTTCGAGCAAGCCGAGCCCGTTCACACAGCCGGCGACGCCTTCCACGCCACCCGGATCGTCGATTTCCCGTCCGAGCATCTGCATCCCGCCGCAGATGCCGAGCACCTTGCCGCCATAGCGCAGATGCCGCTCGATCGCGCGGTCCCAGCCATGTTCGCGCAGCCAGGCGAGATCGCGCTGCACGCTCTTCGAGCCGGGCAACACGATGAGATCGGCCGGCGGCGGCGCGACGCCCGCGCGAATGTAGGTGAAATCGACCTGCGGATGCGCCCGCAGCGCATCGAAGTCCGTGTGATTGCTGATGCGCGGCAGCGCCGGCACGATCACCTTCAGCGCCGGCGCACTGCCGCGCGCGTGCGGCTGGCTCGGCAGCATGTCTTCGGCGTCGAGCGTGAGGCCGTGCAGATACGGCAGCACGCCGAACACCGGCTTGCCCGTCTGCGCTTCGAGCCAGTCGAGGCCCGGCTGCAGCAAGCCGATATCGCCGCGAAACCGGTTGATGACGAAGCCGCGCACGCGCGCGCTTTCGCTCTCCGAAAGACACGCGAGCGTGCCGACGAGATGCGCGAACACGCCACCGCGATCGATGTCGGCCACCAGCACGACCGGACAGTCGACCCGCTCCGCGAAGCCCATGTTGGCGATGTCGTTGTCGCGCAGATTGATTTCCGCCGGGCTGCCCGCGCCTTCGACGATCACCGCGTCGAACTCGTTGCACAGGCGCGCGTGGGAAGCGAGCACCGCGTCCAGCGCGATGCGCTTGAAGTCGTGATAGGCGCGCGCGTCGAGATTGGCATGCGCGTGACCGTGGATGATGACCTGCGCGCCCCGGTCGCTGGTCGGCTTGAGCAGCACCGGATTGAAGTCGATGCGCGCCGGCACGCCCGCCGCGACCGCCTGCAACGCCTGTGCGCGGCCGATCTCGCCGCCGTCCACCGTGACCGCGCTGTTCAGCGCCATGTTCTGCGGCTTGAACGGCGCGACCCGCACGCCGCCGCGCCGCGCGAGACGGCACAGGCCCGCGACGAGCGTGCTCTTGCCGGCATCGGAGGTGGTGCCCTGGATCATCAGCGTGCCGCGGGGCGTGAAAGACATACGAGGCCAATCCTGTGATGAACGACGCGCTATCTTAGCCCGTCAGTACAATGTCGCGATGACCCCGGATCTCACTTTCATCCTCGGCGGCGCGCGCTCCGGCAAGAGCGCACACGCCGAACGCCTCGCCGACGGCAGCGGACTGCCGGTCACCTATATCGCGACCGCGCGCATCGGCGACGCCGAATTCGAGCAACGCGTGCAGCTGCATCGCGAACGCAGGCCGGCGCACTGGCTGCTGGTCGAAGCGCCGCTCGATCTGGCGGGCGCGCTGCGCGCGGCGGATCGCGAGGATGGCTGCGTGCTGATCGATTGCCTCACGTTGTGGCTCACCAACCTGGTGTTTTCGTCCGATAACGACGGCGACGGCGACGACATCGCCGTATTTCCCGAGCGTGCCCAAACCGCCCTCGCCGACTTCGACGCCGCATTGGCCGACGTGCGCGGCAAGGTCATCGTCGTCAGCAACGAGATCGGGCTGGGCGTCGTGCCGCTCGGCTCGGTCACGCGTCTCTACGTGGACGAGCTCGGCCGGCTGAACCAGCGCGTCGCCGCCGCCAGCACGCGCGCCGTGCTGATGGCCGCGGGCCTGCCGCTCGTGCTCAAGGGCTGACGGAGGAATCGCTACGATGCTGCTGCTCTCCGTCTACGCCATGGCCTTGCTCGCGGTGCTTGGCGTGATCGTCGACCGGTTGTTCGGCGAACCGCGCGCGCGGCATCCGCTGGTCGGCTTCGGCCAGCTCGCGACGAAGCTCGAAGCGCGCATGAACACCGGTTTCCGCGCCCGGCCCGCGGGCATGCTCGCGTGGTTCGCGCTGGTGGCGCCGCCGGTTGCCGTGGCATGGCTGCTGGTCAGCGTGCTGCCGTTCGCCTATGCGAGTCTCGTGCACGTGCTGCTGCTCTGGTTCGCGCTCGGCGCAAAGAGTCTGCGCCAGCACATCGCGCCGATTGCACGCGCGCTGAGTTTCGGCGACCTCGACCGCGCCCGCGCGCTGACGGCGCGCATCGTGTCGCGCGATACCTCGCAGGCCGATGAAAACGCCCTCTCGCGCGCGGCGGTCGAATCGGCGCTGGAAAACGGCAACGATGCGATCTTCGGCGCGCTGTTCTGGTTCGCCGTCGCGGGCGGACCAGGCGCGCTGATGTTCCGGCTCGCCAACACGCTCGACGCGATGTGGGGCTATCGCACGCCGCGCTTCCTGCGCTTCGGCTGGGCGGCGGCACGCTTCGACGACGTGCTCAACTTCATTCCCGCGCGCCTGACGGCCGCGAGCTACGCGCTCGCCGGCGACACGCACATGGCCTGGCACTGCTGGCGCACCCAGGCGCGTTCCTGGGACAGCCCGAACGCCGGCCCGGTGATGGCCGCGGGCGCGGGCAGCCTGAACGTGCTGATCGGCGGCGCGGCGGTGTATCACGGCAAGCTGGAGGCGCGGCCGACGCTCGGCGCGGGGCACAGCGCGAATCCGAAGCATGTGGTCGCGGCATTGCGGCTGGTTGAGCGCGCGACCTTGATGTGGCTCGCGGTGCTGCTGGTGCTCGCCGTCGCGAGCGTGACGACGGGCGGCTGACATGACTCACACCAGGCAACCTGAAGACGCTGACGACGCCGACGCCCCGGTGCGCCACGGCGGCAACCTGCGCGAAGCCGCGCGCCGCTACGACATTCCCTTCGAAGACTGGCTCGATCTCTCGACCGGCATCAATCCGCACGGCTATCCGGTGCCGCCGGTGCCGCCCGATGCCTGGCGCCGTCTGCCCGAAGACGACGACGGTCTCGGCGACACCGCAGCGCTCTACTACGGCGCTCCGTGCGCGCTGCCGGTCGCGGGTTCGCAGGCCGCGATCCGCGCGCTGCCGGCGCTGTTGCGGCCGGGCATGGTGGGCGTCGCGCCGCTGACTTACGGCGAGTACGCGCCGGCATTCCGCCGCGCCGGCCACACGGTCGTGACGCTCGACATTCACACGCAGGCTTTGCCGGATGCACTCGATCACGTCATCGTCGCCAATCCGAACAACCCGACCGCCGAATCCCTCCCGCGCGACACGCTGCTGCGCTGGCATGAACGGCTGGCTTCGCGCGGCGGCACGCTGTTCGTCGACGAAGCGTTTGCCGATGTCGATCCCTCTGCATCGCTCGCGGGCGAAACCGCACGCGAAGGTCTCGTCGTGCTGCGCTCGGTGGGCAAGTTCTTCGGGCTTGCAGGTATCCGCGCGGGGTTCGTGCTGGCCTCGCCAGCCGTCGTCGACCCACTGCGCGCGATGCTCGGCGCCTGGACCGTGAGCGGACCGGCGCGGCATGCGGTCGAAGCCGCGTTCGCCGACCGCGCCTGGCAACGCGACACACGCGCGCGCCTGCATCGCGATGGCGCGCGTCTCGCCGCCCTGCTCGCGAATCACGGCCTCGACGCGCGCGGCACGCCGCTGTTTGCATGGATGCCCGTACCGGACGCGGCCGCGCTCCAGCACGAACTCGCGCGGCGCGGCATCTGGACGCGTCTCTTCGACCTGCCCGGCATGACGCCGAGCCTGCGCGTCGGCCTGCCGGGCGCCGAGGGCGACTGGGTGCGTCTGGCGCGCGCGCTGGCGGAGATTCGCGGATGATCGCGCGCGCTCTGCTTGCGAGCCTGCTGATGGCGGTCTGCGTGAATCTGCACGCCGCCATCACCGTCACCGACGACAGCGGCGCCGCCGTCAAGCTCGCGCAGCCGGCGCGGCGGGTCGTCAGCCTCGCGCCGCACGTCACCGAACTGCTGTTCGCGGCAGGCGGCGGCGCGCGCGTGGTCGGCGCGGTGAGCTATAGCGACTATCCGAAGGAAGCGCAGGCCATTCCCCGCGTCGGCGACAACAAGGCGCTCGATCTGGAGCGCATCGTCGCGCTGCATCCGGACCTGATCGTGGTCTGGCGGCATGGCAATGCGGCGCGTCAGCTCGACCGGCTGAAAGCGCTCGGCGTGCCGATCTATTTTAACGAGCCGAAGCATCTCGCCGATATCGCGAAGAGCCTCACGAAGCTCGGCGCGCTGCTCGGCACGCAGGCCACCGCGCGCGCCGCCGCCGATGCCTTCACCGACGACATCGCCCAGTTGCGTGAACGCTATGCCCGGCGGCCGCCCGTGAGCGTGTTCTATCAGGTCTGGGACGAGCCGCTGATGACGCTCAATCGCGACAATGTGTTCGATGAAGTGATCACGCTGTGCGGGGGCGTGAATGTGTTCGCGGCCGAGCCGCTGCGCGTGCCGACGGTCTCGGCGGAAGCCGTGCTCGCGGCAAATCCCGAAGCCATCGTCACCGCGACGCCCGGCGCGACGCCGCCGGACCGGCCCTTGCCGGCATTCGATCGCTGGCGGCGCTGGACCGCGCTGACTGCCGTGGCGCGCGGCAATCTGTTCGGCATCGACGGCGATCTCATCAACCGGCCGACACCCCGTCTCGCGCTGGGCGCGGCGCAACTGTGCCGTGATCTCGACGACGCCCGCGCACGCCGAGCACGATAATCACGCGTTCCAGCGCACCAGCAGCCACTGTCCGCGCACGCGCCTGAACCATGCGATGCCGTTGAAATCGAGCGGCCATTGCAGCGCGTGCTCATTCGCGATGCCCAGCACGTGCGCCGCCAGCAGCCGCATCACGCCCGCATGCGCGACGACGTGCACGGTCTGCTCGCCGGAGCAGGTGTCGTCGAACCACGCGATCACGCGGCGCGCGAACTGCACCAGATTCTCGCCGCCATGCGGACGCGCATGCTCGATGTCGGCCGCCCAGGCATCGATGAGCGCGCGCTCGATGCCGTCCCACGTGCGCCCTTCCCACGCGCCGAAGTTCATCTCGGCGAGGCGCGGGTCGAGATGAAGCGGGGCATTCGGCGACAGCGCACGGGCGAGCGATGCGCAGCGAAGCAACGGACTGGCGTGCCAGCCCGCGACGCAGCCGGGCACCTTCAGCGCCTGCATGCGCGCCGACAACTCGAGCGCCGACTCAGCGACGTCACGCAGCAAGGGCACGTCCGTCTGCCCATAGCAGACACCGGCCTCGATGGCCGCTTCCGGATGGCGGATCAGAACGAGATCCATGCGAGCTCGACGAGATAGATCGTGATTTCGAACACTTGCTGCGCGAAGCCGAGGCAGTCGCCCGTATAGCCGCCGATGCGCCGCACGAAGTATCGGCCGATCATCCAGCGCAGCACGCACAGCACGGCAATCGTCACCCCGGCCAGCTTCCAGTCCAGCGCGAAGAGCCAGGGCACGCCGAACAGCAGCGCCCATCCGAACGATGCCCGACTCATGCGCTGCGCGACCGGCCGGGCCTTGCCTTCGGCGCGCACGTAGTCGAGCGTGACGAGATAGCTGATCGCAAAGGCGCGGCTCGCGGCGTGCGCGCCGATCATCGTCCATGCGACGCGATACGGCGGCAACGCAGCCAGCGCCTGCCACTTGAGCGCCAGCGCGATCACGAGCGCTATCGCCCCAAACGCGCCGATGCGCGAATCGTGCATGATGCGCAGCGCATCGTCCTTCGTGTACGCTCCGCCGAAGGCATCGACGCAATCGGCGAGGCCATCTTCGTGGAATGCGCCGGTCAGCAGGAGCGTCGCGGCCATCGAAAGCAGCACGGCGACGCCCGCCGGAAACACCCGCCACGCAGCCAGCCAGACCAGCGCCGCAAGCGCGCCGACCAGCACGCCCACCAGCGGAAAATAGCGCGCCGCCGCGTTCAGATAGTCGCGCTCGAATCCGACCCAGCGCGGCACCGGCACGCGCGTGAAATAGCCGAGCGCGGTGAAGAAGTAGCGCAGTTCGTCGAGCGGGCGCTGCATCTCAGCCGGCCTGATCCGACACGCCCGCCGACTCGAAGCTCGCCATCTCATCGAGGAAGGCGACAGCCGCGCGCAACACCGGCAGCGCGAGCGCGGCGCCGGTGCCTTCGCCCAGACGCAGGTCGAGTTGCAGCAGCGGCGCCGCGCCAAGATGCGCGAGCATGCGCCGATGACCGGTCTCGTCCGATGCATGCGCGAACACGCAGTAGTCGAGCACCGCCGGCGCGAGCGTCGCGGCGACCAGCAGCGCCGACGTCGCGATGAAGCCATCGACGAGGATCGTCATGCCCGCACGCGCGGCCTCGAGACACGCGCCCGTCATCATCGCGATCTCGAAGCCGCCGAAGGTCGCGAGGGTATCGACGGCATCGCCGGTGTCGGCATGCAGCGCCAGCGCGCGGCCCAGCACCTCGCGCTTGTGCGCGAGACCGCGGTCGTCGAGACCCGTGCCGCGGCCGACACAGTCGTCGATCGGCACGCCGCACAGGCGGCTCATCAGGCACGCCGCCGCCGACGTGTTCGCGATCCCCATTTCCCCAAAGCCGATCACGTTCGTGCCCAGCGCCGCATGGCGGCGCACGCACGCCGCGCCGCGCGCGATGGCGTCCAGCGCGGTCGCGCGCGACATCGCGGGCTCGCGCGCGAAGTTGCGCGTGCCGGGGCCGAGCGACTCGCGTTCATAGCCCACGTCCGGACCTGCCTGCACAGCCGGAATCGGCGTCGCGACGCCCGCATCGACGATCTCCAGCGTCATCCCCACTGAGCGCGACAGCGCGTTAATCGCCGCGCCGCCCGCCAGGAAATTCGCGACCATCTGCGCGGTCACTTCCTGCGGATACGAACTCACGCCTTCCGCGGCGATACCGTGATCGGCGGCGAACACGATCATCGCCGGACGCACGATGCGCGGCTTCGTCGTGCGCTGGATCAGTCCCGCTTGCAGCGCGAGCGCTTCGAGCCGCCCGAGGCTGCCGCGCGGCTTGGTCTTCATGTCGATGACGCGGCGCAGTTCGGCTTCGAGCGAACGGTCGAGTGCGGGCGGGAGCGGGATGTCGTTGAGCGTGGACATCGATATTCCTTCAGAAACGTGGGATGGAAGGCACGAGCGCCTCGTGATCGCCGTCGCGCAGCAGCGCGAGCGGATAGCCGAACGCCGCGCTGGCGCGTTCGGGCGTCAGCACCTCGGCGACCGGGCCCGCACAGGCGTGGCCGTGGCCATCGAGCAGCAAGGCATGCGTCGCGAAGCGGCGCGCGAGATTCAGGTCATGGCACGAGAACACGACGGTGCGGGCGAAGCCCGCTGGATGAGCAGTCGCGCCCGTCGCCGCGCGTAACGCATGCAGGCACGCGATCTGATGATGCAGGTCCAGATGCGCCAGGGGTTCGTCGAGCAGCAGCAGCGGCGCGTTCTGGCACAGCACCGCCGCGAGCGCGACCCGCTGCCGTTCGCCGCCGGACAGCGTGAGCACGTCGCGCGTCGCGAACGGCGCAAGGCCGAGCGCGTCGAGCGCCGCGTGCGCGGCGGCGCGATCGTCGGCGCTTTCCCAGCCCCAGCCGGTCAGATACGGAAAGCGGTTGAGCAGCACGGTGTCCAGCACGCTGGCGCTGAAGGCGTCGTGGATCGCCTGCGGCATCAACGCGCGCACGCGTGCAAGCTGCGCAGCGCGCCACGACGCAAGCGCGCGGCCATCGAGCAAGACGCGGCCCGCATCCGGTGCGCTCAACCCGGCCAGCACATGGATGAGCGTCGTCTTGCCCGCGCCGTTCGGGCCCGCGATGCACCACATCTCGCCCGGCGCGAAGGTCTGCGTCAGGCTGTCGATCAGCGTGCGCTTGCCGGCCCGCAGCACGATGGCGTCGAGATGCAGGTTCATCGCGGCCTCCGCAGCAGCATCCAGAGGAACATCGGCACGCCGGCCAGCGCCGTCACCACGCCCACCGGCAACTGCGCGGGCGCGATCACGGTGCGCGCGGCGAGGTCGGCGGCCATCACCGCGAGACCGCCCGCCAGCGCGGCAGCGGGCATCAGCATGCGCTGATCATTGCCGAACGCGAGCCGCAGCAGATGCGGCACGACCAGTCCGACGAAGCCGAGCGTGCCCGCCGTGGTCACCGCTGCCGCAGCCGCCAGCGATGCGACCACGTAGACACGCAGCCGCAGACGCGCCACCGGCACGCCGAGCGCCTGCGCGGCGCTGTCGCCGCGCAGCAGCACGTTCAACTGCGGCGCGACGGGGAGGATCAACAACAGCGCGAGCACCAGCGCCAGCAGCGCGGGCCACGGCGTGGCGGCGCCGTCGAGATCGCCGGTCAGCCAGAAGATCATGCCGCGCAGGCGGTTGTCGGGCGCGATGCTCAACATCAGCGTGATGAGCGCGCCCCAGCCCGATGCGATCACGACGCCCGTCAGCAAGAGCCGCGGCGATGCGTCCTGCGTGCCGCGCCACAGATCACGGCGCGCCAGTCCGAGCACCAGGACGATCGATGCGAATGCGCCCGCGCAGGCGGCGAGATCGACGCCCCACCACGGCAGCGCGGCCAGCATCGCCGCCAGCGCGAAGCTGGCCGCGCCGCCCGAGACGCCGAGCACGTAGGGTTCCGCCAGCGGGTTGCGCAGCAGCACCTGCAACAGCGCCCCGGCCAGCGCGAGCAGCGCGCCCGACGCAAAGCCCGCGAGGGCGCGCGGCAGGCGCAGCGTGAGCACGATGTCGTCGGCGATGTCAGGCGTGGCGGACCCCGCATGAGAGAGCGCATGAAGCAGCGCGGCGAACGCGCGCGACGGCGGCAGCGCGACGCTGCCCAGCGCGAGCGAGGCGATCAGCACCGCGCACGCCGCGGCGGCAAGACAGGCCCAGATCGCGGCGGCGCGCGCGCCGTTCATGCCGCGCAACCGCTCAGGCGCGCGGCTCACGACGGATGCCAGCCCAGCGTGAGATAAGCGCCGCGTCGCGGGGTGTTGTAGGCATACGCAAGCTCATAGTCCTTGTCGAAGAGATTGTCGACGCGCGCCGTGACATACCACGACTTCGAGATGTCATAGCGCGCCGACAGGTTCACGATGCCGTAGCCCGCCAGCGTCGAATCGTAATCGCTGCGCTGGCCGCTCACGAGCCACTCGCCGCCCACGCGCCAGCGCCCGATCGTGCGATGCGCGCTCAGCGTCGCGAAATGCCGCGCGCGCCGCGTCAGGTCCTGGTGATTCGTTTCATCGACGGGATTCTGGAACGTGACGCCCGCGCGCACATCCGTTCTGCCGACATGCCCCGCCCACGATCCCTCGATGCCCTGCACCTTCGCCCGCCCGACATTCTGCGCGGTGTAGTAGAAGCCGCCGTCGGACACGTAGTCGATCAGGTTCGAGTAGCGCGTCTGGAACAGCGTGACGCGCAGCACGCCGAGTCCGCTCGACGCATACTGCAACGCCGCTTCGACCGAATGGCTGCGCTCCGGCTGAATCGACGGATTGCCGCTGAACGGATAGTAGAGATCGTCGAAGCTCGGCGCGCGGAACGAGGCGGCATAGCTCGCGCTCGCCTTCCAGTGCGCGTCGATGTTGTACGCGTAGCCGAGATAGTAGCTGTTCGCGCCGCCGAAATCGGAATACTGGTCGTGACGCAGGTTCGCCTGGAATTCGCTCGCGCCCAGATGGCCGACATAGCCCGCGAACACCGAGTTCACGTGCCGGTCGGGCGCGCTGAACTGATCGGAATCGAGCGTCTGGTCGAGGTGCTCGTAGCCGAAGAGGAACGTGTGCGCGTCGCTGATGCGGATGTCGTTTTGCCACGTGTACTGACGGTTCTCGGAATTGAAGCGGCTCGTATAGACGCCGTTCTGCTCGATGTTCGCGCGGTCCTGGCCCTGCGCGATCGTGAAGTGCGTGGTCCAGTTGCCGGTGAGTTTGCCATTGGCGAACACCGACGCCGAACGCACGCGGTTATGCGATTCGTTGAGATCGGTCGGCTGGCCATAGGCATCGTCGAAGCTGCTGATGCCGTTCGACTGCAGAAAGCGCACGCCCGCATCCCATTGGTCGTTGAACCTGTGGCGCAAGGTCGCAGCGACGCTCTCGTTCAGATAGCCGTTCGCGTTGGGATTCGCGCCGGGCGCGAGATTCGGATCGATCGACGAGAAGCCGTCGGTCTTTTCGCGCGACACGTTCAGGCTGAAGGTGGTGCGCCCGTCCTGGTCCAGCGCGCCGTTCACGCCGGCGGACTGGCGCTGCGTGTGATAGCTGCCGAGCTCGGTCTCGAAGCTGAAGCGCGGCGGATGCGGCTCGCCCTCCTTCGTGAAGATCTGCACGACCCCGCCGATCGCGCTGGAACCATACAGCGCCGAAACATTGCCATTCACCACCTCGACGCGGCCGATTTGATCGAGCATCACTTGCGACAGCTGCGCCGCGCCGAGCGATGCCGATTCGACCCGGACGCCATCGATCAGCACGAGCGACTGCGACGACGACGCGCCGCGAATGAAGAGTCCCGAGTTCGCGCCCGGTCCGCCGTTGCGCGTGATCTGTACGCCGGGCGCGAGCGCGATGAGGCCGAGTGCGTCGTCGGCGTTGCTGTCGGCAATGTCCTGTGCATCGAACAGCGAGGTCTGCGGAATGGAATCGGCGAGCGGCTGCGCTGCACGCGTTGCAGTGATGACGACAGGCGCAAGCGTTTGCGAAGCGTCATCCGTGGCGGTGGTCGTCGCGGCTTGCGCGACGCCGGCGAGCGGCAGGAGAAAGGTGGCAGCGGCGAGGCCGCGACTGGAAAGGCCGTCCCGGACGGAGGCCCATGGCGATTGCATGACGAGTGTTCCCGTGGAGGATGAGCGCGGCCCCGCTCCCCGCGAGGTTCGATGCGCGACGAACGCGCCCTGCCGTTCGGGATCATGCAGTGATCGTGCGATGACCGGCGGCAGGCGCGTGGCACTCTGGCCGGTATCCGGGCTGGCGACGCATCGTCCCGCCTTCCCGCGCATCATGCGCAGTGGCGTCGACACGTTTCTTGCAGAGGCCGACGAGCGGCCCGGCGTATGGATGAATCCATGCGCCCGCACTGCAAAAACGCGTATGAGACGACTTGCAACTTGCGTTGCGGTCGCTTACCGTTGCGGGGGCAGCACAGGTTGGCTCCGTCTTGTTTGGCCGCCGTTCACATGTTCGGCTGCTTCGAGGACTTCGCTCCCTGTTTCCCGTTTGACTGCATGCGCGAGAGCCGCGCATGCGAGCACCAGAAGTGCAGCAAGTGTAGGAGCGCGGGTCGGGACCGTCAAGAAACGGCGAACCCTGGCGCGAAGGACAGCAGGCGGCGCGTGAAGATGCAAAGAACAAACGAACTCAGCGAGCGAGAATCAGCCTGACTGTATTCACGAGCAAATCAACGCTCGTGTTTTCTGCACACGAATGCATCGCGAGATGCGCGAGAACCCGGGGTTTGCGCGCACGATCGCGTGCTGTTACGTCTCGAAACGAGACAATTATCGGTAGCTCCGTTGAACCGCGCTAAAATGCGAGGTCTTTAGAGGACGCAGCACATGCTCAACGAACTCGAATCACTGTCAGGAAACATCGGCCGGCTGATCCAGATCAGCGAGCGCCACAATCAGGCGCGTGCCGCGCTGCAAGAACAACTCGAACAACTGCGCACCGAGTACGCCAATCTCCAGGCCGACCTCGCGCAAGTCCGCGAAGAACGCGACACGCTGCAATCCGAACGCGATTCCCTCTCCGCCAAGATCGACGACGCGCAAGTCCGCCTCAACGCGATCCTCGAAAAGCTGCCGCGCGCGAAGTCCGCACAGCACGGCGAAGCCGACAATCAACTCGATCTCCTCGAAGCCGATTCGCCGGACGCGCATGAACATGCCCATGCGTCCGAAGCGGAATTGCACGGCGAGCATCATCAAGGAGAGAAGGCATGACGACCACGCAAATCGAAGTCTCCATTCTGGGGCAGCCCTATCGCCTCGCCTGCTCGCCTGAAACGGAAGGCGCGTTGCGCGAAGCCGTCGCGCGCGTCGATGCCGAGATGAACAAGGTGCGCAATGCCAGCAACGTGCGCGGCACGGATCGCATCGCGGTGATGGCGGCATTGTCGCTGGCGTCGGAATTGCTCAAGCTGCAGGACAGCGTGCGTCACGGCGAAGCCTTCCCGGCCGAGGAAATCCGTCGCACGATGCACTCGATGAACGAGCAGCTCGGCGCCGTCATTGCACAATACGAAGTGCAATAAAGCGCGTTGATGCGGTGCGTCGGAGCGCGGCTGCGAAGGCTCAGTGAAGGCACAACCAAGGCACAATCAGCGCGCCACGTCGATCGAAAAAAGAAACCGCAGCGGGGCTGCAGAAGGCAAACGATTGGTGTAGAGTGACGTTTCCCTGCCTGGTACGCCAAGGTCATATATTCCTTGAACCAATGCTACATTGGCACGGTTGCGGAACCTTGCAACATGGGCGCGCGCGTCGCTAGTCCGATGTACCCGAAGTGTTGCTTACCGCGACCAATCTTGAACCCAGGTTCAGGATGCCGGCCTAGCGGCTATGGCGGGGACCTCATCTCAAACGGCATCGGTTTTTCCGATGCCGTTTTCATTTGCGGCAGTGCTTTTGCATCCCCCTTCCCATCGTCGATCACGCATAACGAACAATCATGCGCTACTGGCTGATGAAGTCCGAACCGGACGAAGCGAGCATCGATCACCTGGCGCACGCGCCGAAGAAAACCCTGCCGTGGACGGGCGTGCGCAACTATCAGGCGCGCAACTTCATGCGCGACCAGATGCAGGTCGGCGACGGCGTGCTGTTCTATCATTCGAGCTGTCCGGAGCCGGGCATCGCGGGTATCGCGAAGGTCTGCTCCACGGCCTATCCGGATCCCACGCAGTTCGATTCCAAGAGCCACTACTACGATCCGAAGTCCACGCAGGAAACGCCGCGCTGGATGTTGGTCGACGTGAAGTTCGTCAAGAAGACGCCGCTGATTTCGCTCGCCACGTTGCGCGAGCATGCTGAACTCGCGGACATGCAGGTGCTCGCACGCGGCAATCGTCTTTCGATCACGCCCGTCACCGATGCGCAATGGCGCTTCATTACCGAGCGTCTCGTCTAACAAGGAACTTACGACACACGGCCGCCGCCTAAAGGCCGTCGCACATCATGCGACGCAACACGTGATTGCCTTTGCGTCTGGAGCCTTCGATGACCTACAAGAAAACTGCCGCCGCCCTCGCCCTGCTCGCGATGTCCGGCGCCGCGTTCACCTTCTCTCAATCCGCCGCCGCGCAGACGGTGATCAATCAGCAGCCCGCGGGCGTGCTGTCGCTGTCGGCGCAATCGAGCGCGCAGGTGGCGCAGGATGTCGTGACCATCACGCTGTTCTACGAACAGGAAGCGGCCGATCCCTCCTCCCTCACCAACACGCTCAATCAACGCGCCGAGTCGGCCTTGCGCGAGGCACGGGGCGTCGACGGCGTGACGGCCAGGAGCGGCTCGTTCACCGTGTATCCGTCCACCGATCGCGATGGCAAGATCTCCGCCTGGCGCGGCCGCACGGAAGTCGTGCTCGAATCGCACGATTTCGCGGCGGCCTCGAAGCTCGCGGGCAAGATGAGCGCGTCGATGCAGGTGGGCAGCGTGGCCTTCTCGCTGTCGCCGGAAGCACAGCGCGCGGCCGAGCAGAAACTCGTGACGCAGGCCATCGACTCGTTCCGCAAGCAGGCGCAGACCGCCGCGCAGTCGTTCGGCTACAGCAATTTCTCGATCAGGGAAGTGAACATCGGACACAGCGGCGTTCAGCCGCGCCCGGTCATGATGATGCAGTCACGCGCGATGAGCGCCGATGCGAAGATGGCCGCGCCCATCGCGATGGAAGCCGGCACGACGACCGTGACCGTCGATGTGAACGGCTCCGTGCAGATGGGGCGGTAAGCGGTACGCGGGGCGCTCGCGCCCCGCATCAGTCAGGCCTGCGCGGATTCAGGCGGCAGGCGCAGATTGCGCTTGTACGCCCACACCATCATCAGCACGCCGGCGATGATCATCGGCAGCGAGAGCCACTGGCCCATCGAGAGATTGAACGCGAGCAAGCCGAGATAGTCGTCCGGCTCGCGCGCGAATTCCACTGTGAAGCGCGCCAGTCCATAGCCGATCAGAAACAGCGCGGAGACGGCGCCGACCGGCCGCTGCTTGCGCGAGAACGTCCAGATCAGGATGAACAGCACCAGCCCTTCCAGCGCGATCTCGTACAGCTGCGACGGATGGCGCGGCAGCATGTGGTAGCGCTGGAAAATCTCGGTGAGATGGTATTGCGCGTCCAGTTGCGGATTCTTCGAGAGCCACACGGCGTCGTCGTTGGTCGAGTTCTGGAACAGCATCGCCCACGGCGCGTTCGGGTCCGTCACGCGGCCCCACAGTTCACCGTTGATGAAGTTGCCGAGACGTCCTGCCGCAAGTCCGAGCGGTACCATCGGCGCGACGAAATCGGTCACTTGCAGCCAGGTGCGCTTGCGCTGGTACGCGAACAGCACCATGGCCAGCGTCACGCCGAGAAAGCCGCCATGGAACGACATGCCGCCTTCCCACACCTTGAAGACGTCGAGCGGATGCGCGGCGTAGTAACTCGCCTTGTAGAAGATCACATAGCCGATGCGGCCGCCGAGAATCGTGCCGAGCACGCCGTAGAACAGCATGTCGTCGATGTCTTTCGCGGTCCAGCCCTGGCGCGACACATAGGGCAGGCGCAGCCGCAGCCGCCCGATGACAATGGCCGACACGAAGGCCACGAGATACATGAGGCCGTACCAGCGTACGGCGAGCGGTCCGAGATGGATGGCGACGGGATCGAAATTGGGATGTATGAGCATGCTGATGTCGAAGAGCTGACGGACTTCGAGGGGCCTCGAGCGAACCTCAAGGCCGCATCATACAGAACCGGCGCCCTGCGCCCGCGAACGGACGATGTCGATGAAGCCGGCCAGCACCGGGCTCACTTCCGCCGCGCGCCACACGAGCCCGGTTTCGACGAGCATCGCCGGGTCCTCCGGCGCGTGCAACGGCCGGTACACGACGCCCGTGCGCCGCAGATGCCGCAGCGAACGCGGCACCAGCGCGACCCCCATGCCCGCCGAGACCAGGCTCACGATGGTCTGCATCTGGATGGCCTCCTGACCGATGCGCGGCGTCAGGCCGGCCGCGCCGTAGCAGCCCATGATGCTGTCGTACAGGCCGGGCGCGAGCCGCCGCGGAAAGACGATGAGCGGCGCGGCGGCCAGCGCGCCCAGTTCGACGCGCGTGTCCGCCCACTCCAGCTCGCCCTGCCCGAGTTCGCGCGCGGTAGCGGCGGGCATCGCGACGACGAGCGGCTCGCGCGCCACCGGCAGATACGACAGCGCGCCCGCATGGCGCGCCGGCAGCGGCGGAATGACGAGCCCGGCGTCGATGCGGCCGGCGACCAGTTCCTCGATCTGCACGTCGCTGGTGGCTTCGGTCAGTTGCAGCCGGACGCCCGGATGGCGCGCGCCGAACGCGTGCAGCAGCGCAGGCAGCAGCCCGTAGTCGGCCGTGGAGACGAACGCGAGCGACAGCACGCCCGCCTCGCCGCGCGCCAGCGACTGCGCCAGCGGACGCAGCGCATCCGCGGACGCGAGCAGGCGCCGCACCTCGGGCAGCAGATCCTTGCCGACCGGCGTCAGCTCCACGCTCCGTTTGGTCCGCACGAACAAGGCGACGCCAAGCGCTTCTTCCAGCCCGCGGATCGCCTGCGAAAGCGGCGGCTGGGTCATGGCCAGACGCGCGGCGGCGCGGCCGAAGTGCATCTCTTCGGCGACCGTGACGAAGTAGCGCAAGAGGCGCAGATCGAAAGACGGGGTGCGCGGATCCATTGATATGTTTTACGACCTTATTAGCCGTAAATAATATATTGGACAGACACATCGCGCGAGTCGCATGCTTGCCGGACTAGACCAAAAAGTCCCCCTCAGGAGCACATCATGGCCTTCAATCGTCGCTCGAAGAACATCACACAGGGCGTCGCGCGCTCGCCCAACCGTTCGATGTATTACGCCCTCGGCTATCAGGAAGCCGACTTCGACAAGCCGATGATCGGCGTCGCCAACGGGCATTCCACCATCACGCCGTGCAATGCCGGCCTGCAACCGCTGGCCGACGCGGCCATCGAGGCGATCCGCCACGCCGACGCCAATCCGCAGATTTTCGGCACACCGACCATTTCGGACGGCATGTCGATGGGCACCGAAGGCATGAAGTACTCGCTGGTGTCGCGCGAGGTGATCGCCGACTGCGTCGAGACCGCCGTGCAGGGGCAGTGGATGGACGGCGTCGTAGTGATCGGCGGGTGCGACAAGAACATGCCGGGCGGCATGATCGGCATGGCGCGCATGAACGTGCCGTCCATCTACGTGTACGGCGGCACCATCCGCCCGGGCAACTGGAAAGGCCGCGACCTGACCATCGTGTCGTCGTTCGAGGCGGTCGGCGAATTCACCGCGGGCCGCATGACCGAGGAAGACTTCAAGGGCGTCGAGAAGAATGCGTGCCCGTCCACGGGCTCGTGCGGCGGCATGTACACGGCCAACACGATGAGCTCGTCGTTCGAGGCGCTCGGCATGTCGCTGATGTATTCATCGACGATGGCGAATCCCGATCAGGAAAAGGTCGACTCCGCCGCTGAATCCGCGCGCGTACTCGTCGAGGCCGTGAAGAAGGATCTGAAGCCGCGCGACATCATCACGAAGCAGTCGATCGAGAACGCCGTCGCGCTCATCATGGCGACCGGCGGTTCCACCAATGCCGTGCTGCACTATCTGGCGATTGCGCATGCGGCGGAAGTGGAATGGAGCATCGACGACTTTGAGCGCATGCGCAAGAAAGTGCCGGTCATCTGCGACCTGAAGCCGTCGGGCCAGTATGTCGCGACCGATCTCCACAAGGCCGGCGGCATTCCGCAAGTGTTGAAGATCCTGCTCGATGCCGGTCTCCTGCACGGCGACTGCATGACGATCACGGGCCGCACGATCGCCGAAGAGCTGAAAGACGTGCCGGCCAAGCCGCGCGCCGACCAGAAGGTCATTTTCCCGATCGCGCAGGCGCTCTACAAGCAAGGCCACCTCGCGATCCTGCGCGGCAATCTCGCGGAAGACGGCGCGGTCGCGAAGATCACGGGCCTGAAGAATCCGGTTATCACCGGTCCCGCGCGCGTGTTCGACGACGAGCAGAGCGCCATGGACGCGATCCTCGCCGACAGGATCACGGCCGGCGATATCCTCGTGCTGCGCTATCTCGGGCCGGTGGGCGGACCGGGCATGCCGGAGATGCTCGCGCCGACCTCGGCGATCATCGGCAAGGGACTGGGCGAGTCAGTGGGCTTCATCACCGACGGGCGTTTCTCCGGCGGCACGTGGGGCATGGTGGTCGGGCATGTGGCGCCGGAAGCGTATGCCGGCGGGACCATCGCGCTGGTGCAGGAAGGCGATTCGATCACCATCGACGCGCACCAGCTGCTGCTGCAACTGAACGTCGATGATGCCGAACTCGCGCGCCGCCGCGCCGCCTGGAAGCAGCCGGCGCCGAAGTACACGCGCGGTGTGCTGGCGAAGTTCGCGGCGCTGGCGCAGCCGGCCAACAAGGGCGCAGTGACGGGCTGATACGCGCGCCGAAACGCCCGGATGGATCATGCACAACATGCACAAGGGGCGCAGCGGCGCCCCTTCTGCATTCCGCGTGCCGCACGCCATGTCTCCTATAATGCGCGACAACGTGAAGCGTGCGCGTGCATCGGGGGAGACCACATGAAAGCACAGCTCAGGGACGTCGTTGCGGGACTGGTGTGGTGGAGCGTGTGCGGCGCGGCCTGCGCGCAGAACGACAGCGCCTCGATGCTCGCGTTCGCGCAAAGCCACAATTGCATGAGCTGCCATTCGGTCTCGCGCAACTTCATGGGGCCATCGTTCGACAGCGTGGCGCACAAGTATGCGCAAGTCGAAGGCGCGCGCGGCATGCTTGCGCGCCGCATCATGGAAGGCGGCGTAGGCGTGTGGGGCCCGGTGCCGATGCCCGCCAACACGCAGATTTCACCGGATCAGGCCGCGGCGCTCGCCGACTGGATCCTCTCGCTGCGCTGACCGGCGCGTGCGCTCTTCACTCGCCGTGCTGACGGCGCAACTCGATTTCCACCGCCTCGCGCACCCATTCGCTCATGTGGCTCTCGAGCGCCGTCGCCACTTCGCGCGTGATGGCCGAGACGAGCTGGGCCGAATGCTCGCGCAGCACTTCGCGGCAGCGCTCTTCGATCAGCGCGCGGGCATCGCCCGTCAGGAAGTTCGTGAAGCGCCCGCGCAATTGCCCGGCGATCTGCTCCGCGTCGTATTCGATCGCGAGATTGGCCGACGGCGCGCGCGCGTACTCCGGCCTGCCGGGCACGACGACGTCGGTGAGGACGGGAATGGAGGGATCGAAGGATTGCGGCTTGTCCGTCATGGAAAGGGGTCTCCTCTTGAGCGTTGCGAACGCGGCGGGCACGGCCGCGTCTGTATGCAAGGCGTGGTGTACCGGGCAGAGCTTAATCAGCCCCGCGCCGACGCTCTGTTCGCTCAACCGCCCTGATTGCGTTGATTGTGCGTTTCGATGGCATAGCCCCGATCGCGATAGAAGCGATAACGCTCACGCCCCGCCGCCAGTTCCCCGCCTTCGCTGCCGACGATCTCCACCAGCCGCTCGAAGCGCGCGAACTGCGCCGACATCGGCGCGCCGAGATTCACCAGCACCTGATGATGCGGCGCTTCGTCGAGACTCGAGGTCAGCACGACCGGCGTGTCCTGCGCGAGCGGACTCTTCGCCATGCAGTGCGGCACGAATTCGAGCGGCTGGAAGGTCCACAACTGCTCGTCGAAGGCGGCGAGCCGCGCGGGCTCGGCGAGCACCACGAGCGGCTTGCCGCTCAGGTACGCCTTGCGCGCGAGGCGGCAGGCATACGCGAGCGGATCGCCGACGTTCGTATGGAAGTCGATGCGCGTCATACGTGCGTCATGCCCGCATCACGCGCCGGCGCGGTCGATCAGGAACTGCGCGAGCAACGGCACTGGCCGGCCCGTCGCGCCCTTCGCGGCGCCGCTCTTCCATGCGGTGCCGGCGATATCGAGGTGCGCCCACGGATAGTTCGACGCGAAGCGCGACAGGAAGCATGCCGCCGTCACGCTGCCCGCCGGACGTCCGCCGATGTTCGCCAGATCCGCGAAGTTGGACTTCAGCTGATCCTGGTACTCGTCGTCGAGCGGCAGGCGCCAGGCCGGATCGACCGCCTCGCGCGACGCGTCGAGCAGTTCGCCGGCGAGCGCGTCGTCCTTCGCGAACAGGCCCGTGTTGTGATGCCCGAGTGCGATGATGCACGCGCCCGTCAGCGTCGCGATATCGATCACGGCGGACGGCTTGAAGCGTTCCGCGTAGGTGAGCGCGTCGCACAGGATCAGGCGGCCTTCGGCGTCGGTGTTGAGCACTTCGATGGTCGTGCCGTTCATCGCGGTGACGATGTCGCCCGGCTTGAGCGCATTGCCCGCGGGCATGTTCTCGCAGGTCGGCACCACGCCGATCACATTGAGCTTGAGGCCCATCTCGGCCACCGCGCGCAGCGTGCCGAACACCGAACCCGCGCCGCACATGTCATATTTCATTTCGTCCATGGCTTCGCCGGGCTTGATCGAGATGCCGCCCGAATCGAACGTGATGCCCTTGCCGACCAGCACGATGGGCGCGTTCTTGCCCTTCGCCTTGGCGGTGTCGCCCGCGCCTTGGTAATGCATGACGATGAACTGCGGCGGCTCGACCGAGCCCTTCGCCACCGAGAGGAACGAGCCCATGCCGAGCGCCTCGATCTGCTTCTGGCCGAGCACCTCGACCTTGAGCTTCCAGTCGCGGCCGAGCTTCTTCGCGGTCTGGCCGAGATAGGTGGGCGTGCAGACGTTAGGCGGCAGGTTGCCGAGATCGCGCGTGAGATCCATGCCGTTGGCGATGGCCACGCCCTGCTTCAACGCGGCCTTCGCAGCCTTCTCGTCGGCGCTGGAGACGCTGAACACGACCTTCTTGAGCGCGCGCGGCGTGGTGTCCGGCTTGCTCTTCATCTGCGTGAACTTGTAGGTCAGTTCGCGCAGCGCGAGGATGGCGGCACGCACGGCCCAGTCGCCGCTGCGTTCCTGGATCGGCAATTGCGCGAGCGTGAAGGTGGCCTGGCCGATCTTCGCGCCGAGCAGCACGCGCCAGGCGGCGCGCACGGCTTCGCCATAGGCTTTCTGCGTGAAGGCGTCCTGCTTGCCGAGGCCGACGAGCAAGACGCGCGAGGCGCCGATGCCCGTCACTTCGGGCACGAGCAGCGTGGTGCCGGCGCGGCCGCTCATGTCGCCGGCCTTGACGATGCGCGAAATCAGGCCCTTGGTCGCGACATCCATGTCGCGCGCGGCGCCCGTGAGCGACTGCGCTTCGAAGATGCCGAGGACGATGACATCCGACTTTCCGGTAAGGAAACCATTTGCCTCGCCTTCGCTCCAATCACAGGCTTTTATGCTAAAGTCCATCGCGCTTATCCTCGGATAAAATCTTGGCTGAAGGATGAAAGCCGCAATTATCCGCTATTTTTTCCGCGGCAGTCACCGGTTTGCGGCGTGAGGGTAAGCAAGACCCCTTCCCGTCTGCCGAAGAGGTGCGTGCGTGATTCCGCATCGCCGCCAGTCTTAAGCAAAATTCAATGATCTTCGAACGCTCCCTGCAGCGCGAACTCGCGTACACGGCCGGCGCCGTGTTCATGGTGCTGCTCACGATCATGCTCACGACGATGATGATCCGCATCGTCGGCTTCGCGGCGCAAGGTCAGATCGACCCGAAGGATGTCGTCGTGCTGATCGGGCTGACCGTGATCGGCTATCTCGCGGTCATGCTGATCGTGACGCTGTTCGTTTCCATCCTGTTCGTGCTGACGCGCTGGTATCGCGATTCCGAAATGGTCGTGTGGCTCGCCTCGGGCGTGAGCCAGACCCAGCTCATCAAGCCGGTCGCCGTGTTCTCCACGCCGATCATCATCCTCATCATGTTCTTCGCGTTCGTCGGCTGGCCCTGGTCGAACCAGCAGAGCAAGCTCATCAAGGCGCGCTTCCAGCAACGCGACGAAGTGTCCTTGCTGGCGCCCGGCCAGTTCCGCGAATCGCCGTCGAGCCACCGCGTGTTCTTCATCGAGAAGATGTCGCCGGACCAGGCCCAGGTGCAGAACGTGTTCGTCACCAGCACGGAAGGCGGCAAGGTCAACGTGATCGTTTCGCAGACGGGTCACACCGAGACGCGCGGCGACGGCGATCGTTTCATCGTGCTGGACAACGGCCGCCGCTATGACGGCGAACCCGGCCAGCCGAACTTCCGCATCATGGAGTTCGAACGCTACGGCGTGAAGATCATGAGTCATCAGGTCGTCAACACGCCGAGCACCACCGGCATCTCGACGCCCGATCTGCTGGCCGCGCCCACCAAGGACAATCTCGCGGAATTCGCCTGGCGCGCGGGGCTGCCGCTCATCGCCATCAACCTGATGCTGCTCGCCATTCCGCTTTCCTATCAGAATCCGCGCCGCAGCCGCACCATCAACCTCGTGATGGCCGTGCTCATCTATCTCACTTATTCGAACCTGCTGAACGTCGTGCAATCGTGGATCGAGCAGGGCAAGGTGTCCTTCGGCGTGGGGCTGGTGGGCTTGCACGTGATCGTGGGCGCGCTGGTCGCGTTCATCTTCTGGCTGCGGATCCGCAACCGGCCGCTCTTCAGGCTGTCGTCCCTGACGCGTTCGAAGGGAGCCTGAACCCATGCGCATCTACGAACGATACTTCGCGCGCCAGATCTACCTCGCGTTCATCTTCATCCTGTTCGCGTTTTCCGGCCTGTTCTTCTTCTTTGACCTGATCAACGAACTGAACACGGTCGGCCACGGCAACTACAAGTTCCCGCTCGCGGTGTTGCGCGTCGCGTTGCAGACGCCCTCGCGCTTCTACGAAATCATTCCGGTCGCCGCGCTCATCTCGGCCATCTACGTGTTCGCGCAAATGGCGGCGGCGTCCGAGTTCACGATCTTCCGCGTCTCCGGGCTCTCGACCGGCGCCGCGCTGCGTTCGCTGCTGAAGATCGGCATCCCGCTCGTGCTCGTCACGTACCTGATCGGCGAAGTGGTGGGACCGTACACGGACCAGTTGTCCGAGCGCGTGCGGCTGGAGGCGCTCGGTTCGTCGGTATCGTCGAACTTCCAGTCCGGCGTATGGGTGAAGGACACGCTGACCGCCAAGGAAAACGGCGAGCAGGTCACGCGCTTCGTGAACGTCGGCACGCTGAATCCGGATACGTCCATCGCCAATGTGCGCATCTACGAATTCGACGGCAAGTTCCGCCTGACCAACGTGCGCATCGCGAAGACCGGCGTGTACGAGCCGCCGGGCCACTGGAAACTGACTGGCGTGACCGACACGCAACTCTCCGCCGCGCCGCCTCAGGCCGTGAATCCCGGCGATACGCTGAATCCGGTGTATCGCGCGGTCCAGACGACGCTGCCCGAATACTCGCTGCGCTCGGAACTGACGCCGCAGATCCTGTCGGTGCTGCTGGTGTCGCCGGACCGCATGTCGATGTTCAACCTGTTCCGCTATATCCAGCACTTGACGGAAAATCATCAGGACACGCAGCGCTATCAGATCGCGTTCTGGCGCAAGATCCTGTATCCGTTCGCCGTGTTCGTGATGCTGATCCTGTCGTTGCCGTTCGCCTATCTGCATACGCGTGCCGGGGTGGTCGGCGTGAAGGTGTTCGGCGGCATCATGATCGGCATGAGCTTCCAGTTGTTCAACACGCTGTTCTCGCACATCGGCAATCTGAATACCTGGCCCGCGCCGATCACCGCGGCCGTGCCCGCCCTCGCCTATCTGGCCGTCGGATTGCTTGGCTTGAAGTGGGTGGAGCGGCACTGACCGCTCGATTTCCTCGGGAGCGCACGATGAACAAGCACGGCATCATCCTGTTCGGTCACGGCGCCCGCGATCCGCGCTGGGCCGAGCCGTTCGAGCGGCTCGCGGCGAAGCTGCGCGCGGCACGCGGTGAGCCGGTTTCGCTCGCTTTCCTCGAACTGATGACGCCGGACTTGCCGGCGGCGGTGGCTTCGCAGGTTGCTGACGGCTGCGATGCGATTACTGTCGTGCCGGTGTTCTTCGGGCAAGGCGGGCATGTGCGCAAGGATCTGCCGGAAATCGTCGCGCGGTGTCAGGCGGCGCATCCCGATGTGACCATTGCATGCGCGACGGCTGTCGGTGAGGACGATGCCGTGCTGGACGCGGTCGCAGGGTACTGCTTGAGGCAGGTGGGGAAGTAAGCCGGCCGTCCTCGCAACGAGGCGGCAACCGGGCGGAAAACGCAGAAACATAATTTCAAGACGGAAGGATCGGATTGATCCAGTGGGCTTGAGGACGCGTCCGGTTTAGCATGGCTTTCATTCACAGGCAGTGCCTTCTCTGACAGTCTTAGTTGCTTGAATGACGCGGTTTGTCTACAACCTCTTCGTCCGCTTTCTGATGTATGTACTGCCTCTTTGGCTGGGTGCGTTCGAGCTGACGGTTCATCAGGCAATGAAGGAGAAAGATCCCGATGCCTTTCTGGCACCCGGACTTATGCTCGGCGCAATCGCGCTGTTGATCCCGCTATGCCTGGCAGCCAAAGCGCCGGATGAACTGACTGCGGCACGGCAGCGATTCAAGTACCAGTGCGATATCGCATTGATTCTGCTTGCCGCCACGCTTGCAGTGGCAGGCATGCCGATCTGGCATCAGATACTTGGCGCCTCGCTCTCGGGCGATCCGGAAACGCTGACCGTGCTGGTGCTGCTGAGCTGGAGTTCGCCAAAAGCGTTCGCCATGCTCTACTATTTTTTGGCGGTAAGCCTGACTGAACTGAAACGGCTGACATCATGACTTCATTCATTCTCTTCGTGCAGGACAACTATGGCGTCCTGGTCCTTGCGGCAATCACCTTCGCATTGGTGCAGTCACTCGCATACCTCTATCGGTGGAAGCTCGCGCGTTTGAGCCGCGCGGAGGTTTCAGGACACAAGGACAGTGATGAGGCCGGTTGCAGGGCCGCCGCGGTTGAAGGCCTAAGCTGGCAGTCAGAAAGCATGGTTCGAATGCAAGAGGACATCCGACAACTACGACGTGGACTGAGGCGGCTCGAAGCGCAGCTGACGGGACGGCCTGCTCACGCAAAGTCGCTGGCTGCTTCGGCGCTTGCTCGACATCACACTGGAAGTACAAGACACAAGCGTGGCCGGACCGCGGTCTGATCGCTCTTTGCGCGATAGAACGCATGACGGACAACGCCAAGCGAAAGAATCCCGGACGGTAAAAGCATCAACAAGCGGCCGCCCAACAAAAAAGCGCACCGTCTCCAGTGCGCTTTCGCATGACCCGCTCGAACAAACCCCATCAAGCCGCCGCCTGCATCCCCTTCAAATGCACCTTCGGCTTCACCGCCGTCCGTTCGCGAAACGCCTCGCCGATCATCAGCAAGCTCGGCTGCGACGGATCCAGCCACTCCTGCGCCTCACCCAACGCCATCTGCGCGAGCGTCAACGTCAGCGTACGTTCACGCGCCGTGCTGCATGCCTCGACGATCGCCACCGGCGTCGCGCCCGGACGCCCCGCATCGATCAACTGCTGGGCGATTTCCGGTGCGCTGTCGCGGCCCATGTAGAACACCAGCGAATCCGCCTGCGCCTGCTCGCGGATATCCTCGCTGTCCGCGGCGCGCGAATGCGTCGCCAGCGCCACGCTGCGCGACACGCCACGCAAGGTCAGCGATCGCTTGAGCGACGCCGCGCTCGCCAGCGCCGCCGTGATGCCCGGCACCACCTCATACTCGACACCGGCCGCCTCCAGCGCGCGCATTTCCTCGTCGGCGCGGCCGAACAGCATCGGATCGCCGCCCTTCAGACGCACGACCAGACCATGCTCCAGCGCGGCATCGACGATCTGCTTGTTGATGAAATGCTGGGCCGTCGAACGCTGGCCGCAGCGCTTGCCGACGGCGATCTTCTTCGCGTTGGGCGCATAGTCGAGCATTGCCGGCTCGATCAGCGCGTCGTGCAGCACCACATCCGCTTGTTCGAGCAGACGCATGCCACGCACGGTGATGAGATCCGCCGCGCCCGGCCCCGCTCCGATCAGATAGACCTTACCCATAGCTTTCATCGTTGAACTCACGCGTTCAGCATCCTCATGCGGAAATCGCACGAATCATACCGGCCGCGACCGTGTGATGCGTCGCTTCGTCGATCAGCACGAACGCGCCGGTGCCCTGATGCGTATCGTACTCGTCCGCGACGAGCGGCTTCTGCAACGTGAGCGCCACGCGGCCGATATCGTTCATCGCGAGCGTGCCGCGATCCACCGAATGCGACAGCGTATGCACGTCCAGCACCTGCTTCACTGCGCCGATGCGCGTGAACACCGTGTTGGTCGTCTGCTTCAGCAAGTATTTGCGCTGCAGCGAGAGCGGTTCTTCGTCGAACCAGCAGAGATCCGCTTCGAGCTTCTTCGCCGGCTCGACCTTCTGCGTCAGCGGGACGAAGGTATCGCCGCGCGAGACGTCGACGTCTTCCGCCAGGCGGATCGTCACCGTCTGGCCCGCGAACGCGCGATCCACCGGCGCCACCCCGCCCGGCACCGGGGCGATGATCTCGGCAACCGTTGCTTCGCGGTTGGCCGGCAGCACGGCGATCGCATCGCCCACGCGCACCTCGCCCGCCTCGACCCGGCCCATGTAGCCGCGGAAGTCGTCGGCCTGCGAACCGTCCTGGCGCGCGACCCACTGCACCGGGAAGCGCAGCGCCTGATCGCTTGCTTGCGCAACCGGCAGCGATTCGAGCAGATCGAGCAGCGGCTCACCCGCATACCAGGGCATGCGCTCGCTCGCCGACACGATGTTGTCGCCCTTCAGCGCCGAGACCGGCACGAAGCGCACGTCGGCGATGCCGAGCTGGCGCGCGAGCGCGACGTAGGCATCGCGGATCTCGTTGAAACGGGCTTCGCTGTACTCGATCAGGTCCATCTTATTGATCGCGACGATCACATGCTGCAGGCCGAGCAGCTTGACGATCGCGCTGTGACGCTTGGTCTGCGGCAGCAGTTGCGCGACGCCGTTCTCGAGCGTGACGCGCGTCGCGTCGACGAGGATGATGGCCGCGTGCGCGGTCGATGCACCCGTCACCATGTTGCGGGTGTACTGCTCGTGGCCGGGGGTATCGGCGATGATGAACTTGCGCTTGGCCGTCGCGAAATAGCGATACGCGACGTCGATAGTGATGCCCTGCTCGCGCTCGGCTTCCAGCCCGTCCGTCAGCAGCGACAGATCGATCTCATCGCCGACCGTGCGCTTGTTCTTCGCGCGCGAAATCGCCGAGAGCTGGTCCGACAATACCGCCTTGCTGTCGTACAGCAGGCGGCCGATCAGCGTGCTCTTGCCGTCGTCCACGCTGCCCGCCGTGATGAAGCGCAACACGCCCAGGTCTTCTGCTTGATAGATGCTCATGATTCGTTCGTCCTTGGGGCGTGTCGCTTAGAAATAACCTTGCTTCTTGCGCTGTTCCATCGCGGCTTCCGACGCCTGGTCGTCCATCCGCGTCGCGCCGCGTTCCGTGATTTCCGTCACGGCCGTTTCCGCGATGATCTTCTCGACGTCATCGGCGTCGCTCGCCACCGGGCAGGTGCAGCTGATGTCGCCGACCGTGCGGAAGCGGACTTGCGCGACCTCGGCCGTTTCGCCCTCGCGCACCGGCGTGAGCGGCGTCACCGGCACGAGCAGGCCGTTGCGGCGCACGATCTCGCGGTCATGCGCATAGTAGATCGACGGCAGTTCGAGCTTTTCGCGCGCGATGTATTGCCAGATGTCGAGTTCGGTCCAGTTCGAAATCGGGAACACGCGCAGATGCTCGCCTGCATGCAGGCGCGCGTTATAGATGCTCCACAGTTCCGGGCGCTGCGCCTTCGGATCCCACTGGCCGAATTCGTCGCGGAACGAGAAGATGCGCTCTTTCGCGCGGGCCTTCTCTTCGTCGCGGCGCGCGCCGCCGATCATCGCGGTGTAGCCGTATTCCTCGATGGTCTCGAGCAGCGTCACCGCTTGCGCGGCATTGCGCGAATCGGTCTCGCGGCGCAGGCGCACGGTGCCCTTCTTGATGGAGTCCTCAACGTGGCCCACCACCAGTTCGGCGCCGATTTCGGCTGCACGGCGGTCGCGGAAGTCGATCACTTCCTGGAAGTTGTGGCCGGTGTCGATATGCACGAGCGGGAACGGCAGCGACGTCTTGCGGTTCGCGCCGAGTCCGAATGCCTTCAGCGCGAGCGCCAGCACGACCACCGAATCCTTGCCGCCCGAGAACAGCAGCGCGGGCTTGCTGCATTCGGCGACCAGTTCGCGAATGATGTGGATCGACTCGGCTTCGAGCCAATCCAGGTGATCCATGCGCGTCGCCTGGTTGACGACCGGCGCGTTGACGGTTGAGTCGAGCGTCGTGCTCATGTTCTCGATCCTTGTTGTGGCGGCGCCTGGACTTTCTCGAAGCGTCGCGTTCGGTGACTGGGTTGGTGCGGCGTCTTATGCGCCTTAGATGGCCGAGCTCGGTGCTTCCTCGACGATCTTGATGTTGGTCATGTGCAGACCGCATTCCTTCGTATCGCGCGACTCCCACCACCAGCGGCCCGCTCGGCTGTCCTCGCCGGGACGCACGGCGCGCGTGCAGGGTTCGCAGCCGATGCTCGGATAGCCGCGCGCATGCAGCGGATTCACCGGTACATCGAAGGCCTTCAGGTAATCCCACACATCGGTTTCGGTCCAGTCCGCGAGCGGATTGAACTTCGCGATGTTGCGCGGTTCGTCGTGCTCTTCCTCATGCAGTTCGGCGCGCGTGACCGACTGCTCGCGGCGCTGACCCGTTACCCATGCAGACACATCCGACAGCGCGCGATTGAGCGGCTCGACCTTGCGGATATGGCAGCAGCTCTTGCGCAAATCAATGCTTTCGTAGAAAGCGTTGAGGCCGTGATCGCGCACGTAGGCATCGACGGCGTCCTGTTGCGGCAGGAACTGCTCGATGTCGTAGCCATAGCGCTGCTTGACGGTATCGAGCATGCCGAGCGTTTCCGCATGCAGGCGGCCCGTGTTCAACGAGAAGATGCCGATCTTCACGCCGCGCGACAGGATGGCGTGCGTCAGCACCATGTCTTCCGCGGCGAGGCTGCTGGCTAGCTTGACGCGCTCGTGGCGCGCTGCGATCGAATCGAGCAGCGCGTCGAGGCGTTCAACCTTGGCTTGCAATTCAGGGGTCATGCCTTACGCTCCGAGAGTCGCGATCAATGCCGCGCGGCGGCGAAACAGCGGTTCGGGATTGTCGGTTGCGCCTTGATACAGCTCCGTGAATTCGCCGAACGCATTGAGCGCGTCGTGAATGTCCTTGTCGGCGCGCACGGCGAAGGCGTCGAAGCCGCAGCGCGCGTGAAACGCGACCTGATCGCGCAGTACATCGCCGATCGCGCGCAGTTCGCCGGTCCACTGATAGCGCTCGCGCAGCAGGCGGCCGATGGAGAAACCACGGCCATCGCGGAACACGGGGAAATCCACCGCGATCACGCTCAGCTCGGCAAAGTCCGCGACGAGGTCGGCGGGTTCGTCGTCCGGCGCGAGCCACACGCCGATGTCATCCTTCGCACGCGTTGCGACGATCGCCGCCTTGTGTTCCTTCCACAGCGCGAACGGCACGATGATCTTGCCGGCCGGCAGCGCATCGACGGCGGGCAGCGTGCCGTCTTCCGCCGCGCGCACGACGACGAAGGCGTCTTCGACAATGGCGCGGTTCTTGATAATCAAGGTCATGTGCGAATCCTTAAGCGTGAGCCTGGCGCGATGCGTACACGCGCTCCTTGAACGGCGCGATGCCGATGCGGTTGAACGTCTCGATGAAGCGTTCGCCCTCGCCACGGTTGTCGACGAAGGTGTCGACCACCTGCGAGATCACATCGGGCATTTCTTCGGCCGAGAACGACGGGCCGATCACCTTGCCGAGATGCGCGCCGGTCGTGCCCGAGCTCTGCTCGCCGCCGAGCGTCACCTGGTACCACTCGGAACCGTCCTTGTCGACGCCCAGAATGCCGATGTTGCCCACGTGATGGTGACCGCACGCGTTGATGCAGCCCGAGATGTTCAGCGACAGGTCGCCCAGGTCGTACACGTAGTCCAGATCGTTGAAGCGGTCCTGGATGGCCAGCGCGATCGGGATCGACTTCGCATTCGCGAGCGAGCAGAAATCGCCGCCCGGGCACGCGATGATGTCGGTCAACAGACCCACGTTCGCGGTCGCGAAACCCAGCGCCTTCGCACGCTCCCACACCGTGTAGAGGTCGTGCTTCTTCACGTTCGCGAGGATCAGGTTCTGCTCGTGCGACACGCGGACTTCGCCGAACGAGAACTCGTCGGCGAGTGTGGCGACGTCGTCCATCTGCTGATCGGTGGCGTCGCCCGGCGCGATGTGCTGCGGCTTGAGCGACAGCGTCACCGACGCATAGCCCGGCACCTTGTGCGGACGCACGTTGCGTTCGACCCAACGCGCGAACGGCTTGCTGTCGATCAGATGCTTTTCATAAGAGGCATCGGTGTCCGCGAGCTTTTCATAGACGGGCGGCGCGAAGAACGCTGACACGCGCGTCACTTCGTCCTGCGTGAGCGTCGACGGGCCGTCCTTCAGGTGCTGCCACTCTTCCTCGACCTGCTTCGAGAACTTCTCCGGCGACAGCGCCTTCACCAGGATCTTGATGCGCGCCTTGTACATGTTGTCGCGTCGGCCGTAGCGGTTGTACACACGCAGTACGGCTTCGCAGTAGGTGAGCAGATGCTGCCACGGCAGGTCGCGCTTGATGATCGCGCCGACGATCGGCGTACGGCCAAGCCCGCCGCCCGCGAGGATGTCCATCACGACTTCGCCCTGCGCGTTCAGCTTCAGATAGACGCCCATGTCGTGGACCTGCACGGCCGCGCGGTCTTCCGTCGAACCGTTCACCGCGATCTTGAACTTGCGCGGCAGCCACGCGAATTCCGGATGGAACGTGGACCACTGGCGCAGGATTTCCGCCCACGGACGCGGATCGACTTGCTCGTCATGCGCGACGCCCGCGAATTGATCGGCGGTGATGTTGCGGATGCAGTTGCCCGACGTCTGGATGGCGTGCATTTGCACCGAGGCGAGCTTACGCAGGATTTCCGGCGTTTCTTCGAGCTCGACCCAGTTGAACTGGATGTTGGTGCGCGTGGAGAAGTGACCGTAGCCGCGGTCGTGTTCGCGCGCGATGGTCGCGAGCATGCGGAGCTGGTCGCTGCGCAGGTTGCCGTACGGAATCGCGATCCGGTGCATGTACGCGTGGCGCTGGTAGTACAGGCCGTTCTGCAGACGCAGCGGACGAAATTCTTCCTCGCTCAATTCGCCCGACAGACGGCGACGAACCTGGTCAGCGTACTGCTCGACACGTTCGTCGACGATGCGTTGGTCGATCTGATCGTATTGGTACATTCGGGGACCCCATGTTCTTGTCAAAGACGCTGCGGCCTAGGTTTCCGCAGCGCGTCTCATCCATCGAATATCCATTGAGTTCCTGTCGCGACCGTCGTTCAGACGGTTCACTCATTTGCAAATGACGAAAACAGATATGGATATTGGAAAAATTGGACTGATAGTAAAGAACCTGCTATATATTGCAAACGACTGAAAAATTACTTTGATATGCGGCTGGGTTATAAATGAATCTGCATCAGTTCCGCTTCGTGCGCGAGGCCGTCCGGCAGAACTTCAACCTCACGGAAGCCGCAAAGGCGCTGTATACGTCACAGCCCGGCGTCTCCAAGGCGATCATCGAGCTGGAAGACGAACTCGGCGTGGAGATCTTCACGCGCCACGGCAAGCGCGTCCGGTCGCTGACCGAGCCGGGGCGGATCATCCTGGCGTCGGTCGAACGTATCCTGCAGGAAGTGGAAAGCCTGAAGCGTGTCGGTAAGGATTACGCGGCGCAGGACCAGGGCAATCTGGTGATTGCCGCGACCCACACGCAGGCGCGCTATTCACTGCCCGCCGCCATCGCCGAGTTCAAGAAGCGGTTTCCGAAAGTTCACCTTTCGATTCTGCAAGGCAGCCCGACCCAAGTCGCCGAAATGGTGATCCGCGATCAGGCGGATATCGCCATCGCCACCGAGGCGATCGCGAGCTACAAGGAACTCGTGTCGCTGCCCTGCTTCCAGTGGCAGCATCTCGCCGTCATGCAGCCGGATCATCCGCTGCTGGAGCGCAAGCTCCTCTCGCTCGACGATCTCGCGCAATATCCGATCATCACCTACGAAGCGTCCTTCGCCGGGCGCACCAAGATCAACCAGGCGTTCCAGCTGCGCGGCCTCACGCCCGACATCGTGCTCGAAGCCATCGACGCCGATGTCATCAAGACCTATGTCGAACTGGGACTGGGCGTGGGCATCATGGCGGACATCGCGTTCAATCCGGAGCGCGACCGTCATCTGCGCGCGATGCCGGTCGGGCATCTGTTCGGCACCAACGTCACGCGGCTCGCGCTCAAGCAAGGCGCGTATCTGCGCAGCTATGTGTACACGCTGGTGGAACTGCTGTCGCCGTCGCTCAACCGCAAGCTGATCGAGCAGGCGCTCTCGGGCGATCACGAAAGCTACGAGCTGTGACGAACGCTGTATAAAGCGGCGGCCGCCTGCCGCCGACAAAAATCATTGCCACTTCCCTGGAGACCTTCCAATGACGTTGTCGAAGTTCATGCGCCGGCTGATTGCGGGCGCCGCCGTTTCGGCCGTTGCCGCCGCCGCGCATGCGCAATTGAAAGTGGGTATCGACCTGTCGAGCACCGGCCCCGCCGCCGCGATCGGCATCACGAGCAAGAACGCGATGCTGATGTGGCCGAAGACCATTGCCGGGCAGAACGCGGAATACATCATTCTCGACGACGGCTCGGACCCGGGCGCGGCCGTGCGCAACATCCGCAAGCTGATCACCGAAGACAAGGTCGATGTGATCGTCGGGCCGAACATCACGCCGGCGGCGCTTGCGGCGCTCGACCCGGTCGCCGAGTATGAAACGCCGATGATCACGCTGATCGGCTCGGCGTCGGTCGTGGAGCCGCAGGAAGGCAAGAAGGTCTGGGCGTTCAAGATGGCGCAGACCGATCGCGCGATGGCCGACGTCATGACCCGCTACATGGCGAACCACGGGGTGAAGACGGTGGGCTTCATTGGTTTCGCGGACAGTTATGGCGACAGCTGGCTCAGCGAGTTCACCAAGTTCGCCGAGCTGCGGCATATCAGGATTGTGGCGAGCGAGCGCTTCAACCGCACGGACGCCAGCGTCACCGGGCAAATCCTCAAGCTGATGTCCGCGAAGCCGGATGCGGTGCTGATCGCCGGCGCCGGCACGCCGACCGTGCTGCCGCAGCGCACGCTGGTCGAGCGCGGCTACAAGGGCGCGATCTACCAGACTCACGGCATCGCGACGCCGGAGTTCATCAAGCTCGGCGGCAAGGACGTGGAGGGCACGCTGTTCCCGACGCAGCCGGTGGTCGTCGCGCGGACGCTGCCGGCGGATCATCCGTCGAAGAAGGCGGCGCTGGCTTTCGTCACGGCCTATGAGGAGAAGTACGGCAAGGGTTCGGTGACACAGTTCGCGGGCGACGCGGCGGGTGTGTATCCGCGCCTGCAGGACGCCGTGGCCCGGGCGTTGAAGGCCGGCAAGCCGGGCACGAAGGAATTCCGCGTGGCGCTGCGCTCGGAACTGGAGCACGCGCATGAACTGGTGGTGCCGAACGGCGTCGTGAACACGAGCGCGACGGATCACGTCGGACTGGATCAGCGCGCCAGTGTCATGGGCGTCATCAAGAACGGCGCGTTTGTTTATCTGGCGCAGTGACGACGCAGTGATCGCGCAGTGATTGTTTCGGCAGGACCGGCGCACGGCAGCGCCGATCCTGCTTGCCCGCGACGGTGTTTTCGGTCATAATCGCCGACTCGATTGGCCTGCGTTTCGCGTTGAAGTTCCGTGAGGCGTTCAAGGCTGACGAAGACCGAAGCAAGCCCAGGTGGTGAAATTGGTAGACGCAGGGGACTCAAAATCCCCCGCCGCAAGGCGTGCCGGTTCGATTCCGGCCCTGGGCACCACGAATCCTGTGAAAAGCCGCTCCTTCTGAGAGCGGCTTTTTGCGTTTGGGGCCGGGCTTCGAGACGATTTCGAGACGGCGGGTCAAACCTGCTCCCACAGGACGCCCTCATTTCGACATTACGCCGATGCCCGCGCATCAGCGTTCGAACGCGCTCTCACCCGACGCAGCGCCCGGCGAAGACCTCAACGAAGACGCAATGGCGCCGCTCGATGGCGTGCCCTTCGCAGCAATGTTGCGATCCTCCGCAAACGCGACGCGATAAAGCCAGTCCACGAGTCCCGGCACGCAGAACTGCATGAAGGCGCAGCCAACGATGACCGGCGCATATTCCCGGAAGAATCCCAGCACGATGTTCAACATGTTGTGTTCCTTGCTTTGAATTCGCTCAGCGCGAATGACAGTACGTAGTAGGCCGTAGCTTCCCGATACGGCCGTACAAGCAGAATCTCTCTGACCTCCTGACTAAACGAGGCCACGAGCAAGTATATCCACAGCAACACGCCAAACAGAGACGCGAAAACTCCCAGATTGGCGAGAACGATGGCGCGCCTGACGAGCCCGTCCGGCTCGCCTTCGGGATCGGACCGAAGCGTCTCCGAAAGCGACGTCAACCCCACGTTCAGACTGACGCCCGAAGCCACCAGCGAGATCGGGAAGAAATCATTCTGGCCGGGCTGCTTCAGCGCCACCCGCAGCAGGTATTCGATCGCGCCCATGAAGAACGGCAAGCCAACGAGCAGTTGTCGCGCCGTGTTCAAACCGTTTGTGCTCATCTTCATCACCCGTCATGTCCGATGAGGAAGTGTCACGGGTCGCGGACGCTTGCGACAGTCGTCCGGATGGCCAGTGCGTTCGTTCGCCGTGACCGCCGTTTTAAGCGTTTCCCCTAAGTCCATCGCCATACGAATGTGCGCAATCGCGTAGACGGTCATTGCAGCCATCGAAACAATGAGCTTTCAACCGGCTTCAGGAAGCCTTCGCGCGCGGGGCATGTCGAGGATGCTCGCCCGCGCGGCGCCCGCCTTTCGGGTTGCTTAGGACCTGCCGATGTCGTGGCTTGCGCGCGCGACGCATCGAACCCACATTCGAACAGGGGTGCGGCATGAATCGAACCGAATACTCGCTGTCGCTCGACTCCGTCATCTGCCTTCGCTGCAACACCCTCTCGCGTGCCGACGAGGACATGTGCCCGCAGTGCGGCGCCGATCGCCAGGGGGCGATCTTCACCTCCGCCGCCGAAACCGCGCCGCCCGCCGCCATGGCCGAGCCGGCGCCCGAACAGCTCGATATCGTCGACCTGCGCGACACCCACTGGCTCAAGCGCGCCGTGCGCCGCAAGATGGTGACGTCCTATCCGAGCGTCGCCGAGCCGGGCGACGAGCCGCGCACCTCGGCCCGCAAGCCCGCGCGTACCGGCGTGGCTGTGCTGGTCGGCGGCGTCATGGCCGGACTGGCGGCCGGAGGCTATTGGTATGTCCATTCGGACGATGACGCCAATCCGACGCAAGGCCGCCCGACGCTCAGCGCAGCGGGAGCGATTCATTCCGGCAATCCGGTGACGGACCGGGCCGGCGACGCCCGGCAAGCTTCGCTGTCCCGTTCCAGAGCCGATGCGCAGACGACACCGGCGCCCGTGACGGCAGCTTCGGCGTCTCAGGCTACAGCGGCGCGCCCGCCGGCCGCGCGGAAGCCGGAGACGACGCAGGCGGTCGTGCAAACGGGACCCGCCGCATCCGCGCCGACGGCCGTGGCGCGCGTCGAGCAACCCGCCTCGGCCGTGCCACCTCGCGCCGCCGTTGCGCACAGCGAGCCGGCAGCTGCGGCGACGGTTGCAAGCGCGGCCGGTTCGTCGCCCCGGGAAGTCGTGGCAGCGAAGCCGTTGCCCGGCGCAAGTGCCTCGGCAAGCGCGCCGGTCGCGCCCGCAACTGCAGCAGCAAAGCCGTCGTCCGACACGACAAACGCGGCGCGCCCGGCGCCTCAACAAGTTGCCGGCGCGAACGCCTCGACAAGCACGCCGGTCACGCCCGTAATTGCCGCAGCAAAGCCGTCGTCCGACACGACAAACGCCGCGCGTCCCTCGCCTCAACAGGTTGCTGCCGCGAAGCCGGTGCCCGGCCCGAACGCCTCGACAAGCACGCCGGCCACGCCCGCAACTGCAGCAACCAAGCCGCCGTCCGACACGACCAACACCGAGCGTCCCTCGCCTCAACAAGTTGCCGCCGCGAAGCCGCTGCCCGGCGCGAACGCTTCGGCAAGCGGTCCGGTCACGACCGCAGCCACCGCAACGCCCAAACCCGCGCCCGCCGCCACGCTCACCGCGCGCCCCGCCCAACCCGAAACCCAACCGCACAAACCGCTCGCGATCGCCGCCCAGACCCCGCCTGCGCCCCCGCAGCCCGCCAAGCCGGTCGCGCCGCCCCCGTCACCATCCATCGCGCGCAACATCATCGCGGTGCAACAGTCCCTCGCCAGCCGCGATCTCGCCGCGGCGCGCAAGCATCTGCGCACCCTCGACGCGAACCAGCCGCGCAGTCCCGAGATCCAGCAGCTCGCCGCCGACCTGTCGCGTCAGGAACGCGCTCGCGACAGCGCCATCGCGACCGCGCGCACCTGCGCCGCCAACAAGGAACCGTCGTGCGCGCTGCGCAACGCGCGCCGCGCCGTGTCGCTCGATCCGCGCAACGGGCAGGCGCAGGCCAGTCTGCGGCGCGCGCTCGCGGTGCAGAACGAGAGCAATACGGAGTACTTCCAGCAGGCCAGCGGCATCCCGAAGCCGATCGCGCCCGCCATGACCTTCGACGGCCGCTGGAGCGTCGGCGCCCACCACAGCGCGGCGCCGATCGCCACCGACACGCATCTGACGCTGTTCGGCTGGGGCGTGCCGACGGTATCGAAAGGACGCGGCGACGCTCACTGATCCGCGCCGCGCGGTTCGGACGACGCGCCGATTGCGAACCACAACGCCGGAATAGCGCTCCGCGCTCATCCGTTTGAAGGTGACGAAACCACTGACGGCCCTCGCGCCGAAGGAGTCACCATCATGCCGAACGGATTGCGGAACCGCGTCGCCGTGTGCGCGACGGGGCTCGTCATGCTGACGGCCCTTGTCTCGTGCGGCGGGTCCGGCGACAACATGCCGGCGCCGACCCGCTTCAAGGCGTCGATCGTCGTGTCGGACGGCGCCATCGCCGCGCCGCACACCGATCCGAATCTGAAAAACAGCTGGGGCGTCGCGTTCAATCCGAACGGCTTCGTCTGGGTCGCCAACAACGGCACGCAGACGGCCACGCTCTACGACGGCAACGGCGTCGTCCAGTCGCTCGTGGTGTCGATTCCGGCAACCGCGAACGGTCCCGCCAATCCCACCGGCATCGTCTTCAACAAGGGGCCGGACCTGATGCTCTCGCGGGCGGGCAAGTCGGGCGTCGCCGCGTTCCTGTTCGCGGGCGAAGGCGGCTCGATCACCGCGTGGGCGCCCGCCGTCGATACCACGCACGCCTTCACCGTCGTGGATTCCAGCGCCTCGGGAGCGATCTACAAGGGTCTCGCGCTCGGCACGCTGCCATCGGGCGGTCATCGCCTGTATGCGACCGACTTCCACAACAACCGCGTCGATGTCTTCGACGGCGCGTTCAACCGGATCTCCGTGCCCGGCGGCTTCCACGACACGCAGATCCCGGCGGGCTTCGCGCCGTTCGGCATCCAGGCGATCGGCGCGAAGATCTTCGTCACCTACGCGAAGCAGGACGGCGACGCCGAGGACGACGTGCCGGGCGCGGGCCAGGGTTTCGTCGATGTCTTCGACCTCGACGGCAACCTCACCCAGCGCTTCGCGGCGAACGGCCCGCTGAACGCGCCGTGGGGCATCGCGCAGGCGCCGGGCAACTTCGGCACCTACAGCGACGACATCCTGGTCGGCAACTTCGGCGACGGCACGATCAACGCGTTCAATCCCACGACCGGCGCGTTCGTCGGCCAGCTGATGAACACCGACGGCACGCCGCTCGTGCAGCGCGGGCTATGGGGCATTGCGTTCGGCAACAACCTGAGCGCGCAGCCGTCGAACACGCTGTTCTTCGCGGCCGGTCCGAACTTCGAGGCCGACGGCGTGTATGGCCGTATCGACATGCAGTAACTGCCCTTGCGCCCTGCCCGAGCTGAGGGAAAGCGCGCCTTGCTAGAATGCGCGCTTCAACTCAGCTCATCCGATGGACCTCGAAACCCTCCTCTTTTCCCAAGGCTTCGGGTCGCGCCGCCAGTGCCGCGGCATCGTGGCCGAAGGCCGCGTGCGCATCGGCGGCGTGGTGCGCGACGATCCGCGCGACGAACTCCCCGCCACACCCGGGCTCGCATTCGAAGTCGATGCAGAGCGCTGGATCTATCGCGAGAAAGCCTATATCGCGCTCAACAAGCCCGCGGGCTACGAATGCTCGCGCGATCCGCAACATCATCTGAGCATCTTCCACCTGCTGCCGGCGCAGTTCGCTGAACGCGGCGTGCAGGCGGTCGGCCGGCTGGATCAGGACACGACCGGCCTGCTGCTGCTCTCCGATGACGGACCGTTCGTGCATGCGTTCACGTCGCCGAAACGCAAGGTGCCGAAGGTCTATCTGGCGACGCTGCGTCATCCGCTCGACGACGTGCAGCTCACGAAATTGCGCGAAGGTGTGCTGCTGCACGGCGAGAGCCGGCCGAGCGCGGCGCTGGCAGCCGTCCAGCGCGACGAGCGGCTGCTCGAACTCACCGTGCTCGAAGGCAAGTATCACCAGGTGAAGCGCATGGTGGCGGCCGCGGGCAACCGGGTCGAGAAACTGCACCGTGAACGGGTGGGCGGTTATGCTTTGCCGTCGACGCTCGCGGAAGGCGCCTGGCGCTGGCTCGAAGACGCCGACCTGGCCGCCCTGCGCGGCGACCCGCTGAAGACGTCCTGAGCTCACGGCCAGCCGCTCCTCGTCTGTTACGTGCTGCCGTGGTTCGCTTTGATTCTCCCGGCAATCGAATCGCGAGGACACCATGCCCATTCTGACCAGACGGCGGTTCATGTCCCTCTCGCTCGCCGTGCTCGCGGCCGGCCTCGGCAGCGGCGCGTCCGCAGCCGACGCGCAGGAAGACGAGCGCGCCGACGGCATCGCCTATGGCGCGGCGCCGCGCCAGCGCCTCGATGTCTACGCGCCGGACCTTCGCAGCGGCGCCGGCCGTCCCGTCGTGGTGTATTTCTACGGCGGAAGCTGGCAGGCGGGGCAGCGCGCCGATGCACGCGGCATCGGCGAAACCCTGGCGATGCAGGGGATCGTCGCCATCGCGCCCGACTATCGCGTGTATCCGGACACCATCTTCCCCGGCTTCGTCAACGACGCCGCCAGCGCCGTCCGCTGGGCCCGCGACCATGCCGGCGAATACGGCGGCGACCCGCGGCGCATCTTCGTCATGGGACACTCGGCGGGCGCGCACATCGCGGCGCTGATCGCCACGGATCCGCGCTATCTCGCGGCGCAGGGACTCTCGAAGGCTTCGCTGAGCGGCATGATCGGGCTTGCCGGGCCGTATTCGGCCATTCCGCCGCGCGAGCCGCACATGGCCGACATCTTCCCGGCGGCGTTGCGCGCGCAAGCGCTGCCGATCGATTTCGTTTCCGGCAACGAACCCCCGATGCTGCTCGCCACCGGCACCGCCGACACGGTGGTCGAGCCGTCCAACAGCCTGCGTTTCGCCGACGCATTGCGCACCCACGACGTGCCCGTCGAGCTGAAAACCTATGCGGGATATGGCCACGGGCAGATCATCGACGCCCTTGCGCCCGCGCGCCAGACGGATTCTCCTGTGCTCGCCGACGTCACCGCTTTTATCCGCACGCATTGCGCATGCAAATCGGTGTAAGCACCGAACGGCGGGCGCTGCGGCGCAGCATGCCTTCCGCGACCGACCCTCTTATACTGGTCTTACGGATACCAATAATGACTATCAAAAAAGCAGGAGGGCATCATGGTCTCCCACATGACTGTTGCGCTGATCGCGTTCGTCGCGCTGGGCGCTGTCCTCATCGGGGCATTGGCTGTCGTCATGCACGTGCGGCACCGATACTCCGCGAATCTCATCGGAGCGCTGATCGGCGCGCTGATGTGCTTCGTCCTGCTGGAAGCGATTCCCGCACTGATCTGACTCCGGCGACGCGCTAGCGCCGGGCCTCGGCGCGCAGGAAATCGTCGACGGTCGGATGCCGCAGCGCGATGCCCAGTTCGCGCTTCAGCCGCGCATTGCCGAGCCGCCGCGATTCGCGCATGAACGACAGCGTGACCGGTTCCAGACGCGTCTCCGCCTCCTGCCGGGAAATGCGCGGCACGCGTGGCAGGCCATGTGCATCGGCCACGCGGTCGAAATAATCCGCCATCCGCAGATCCGTGTCGTCCGATGCATTGAACACCCGTTGCGCCCACCCGCGCGCGAGTGCACGCACGAGAATGGCGGCGAGATCGTCGGCGTGGATGTGGTTCGTGAAGACATCATCCTGCTCGATCAGCGCGGGCATGCGCCGTTCGATGCGCGCAAGCGGCAGGCGGTCGGCGGCGTAGATGCCGGGAATGCGCACGATCGACACCCGCCAGCCGCTTTCCACACCCGCCGCGCGCAATTGCCGCTCCGCCGAAACGCGCCGCCGCGCGCGTTCGTTTGCGGGCCGCGCCGGCCAGGTTTCATCGATGCGCGCGCCGCCGCAATCGCCGTAGACGCCCGTCGTGCTGGCATAGACGAAGCGCAGCCGCGCAGCGCGGCGCGCCTTGCGGATCATGGCCGCGCGCAGACCCTCGGGTACAATGAACGAGGTTCTTCCTGCGCGATCCGCATGCAGCCAGCGTCCACCCCCGCCGCGCGCCACCGAACGGCGCGGCGCACGCAAGGCGGCGATCAGCGCACGGGTGCGGCGGTCCGTTTCGCCGTCGCGCGGCGGCGGCGCCAGATGCACCACGCGGCGCGCAAGCCCCGCGAGCCGCCCGAGACTGCGGCGCCGGTCGAGGTCGCCGACCAGCGGCAGCGCGCCGGCCGCGCGCAGTTCGCCCGCGCGCTCGGGATGATGCGTGAGCGCGAGAATGCGCGGCGCCGCGGCCTGCGCGTGAAAGAGCGGCAGCGTGCGCATGCCGACATCGCCGCAGCCGACAATCAGCACACGCGCACGGCGCAGAGTTCGAGTAGCAATCATCCGGGCATTCTATCCGCCGCCTGCCACACGCGTGCGGCGCGGCAAGGACACACGAGACAATTCACCCCTCGCAGAAATCGATCTATGGCTTTCAACGTAACGCTCCGGCAAAGCGGCCGGCAGTTTCAAGTAGAACCCGACGAACCGGTCCTGACGGCCGCGCTGCGCCAGGGCATCGGCCTGCCGTACGGCTGCAAGAACGGCGCGTGCGGTTCGTGCAAGGGCGCGGTCGTGAGCGGCGAAGTCGAACAGGCGCCGCATTCGTCGTCGGCGTTGTCGAACGATGAAAAAACCCGCGGCATGGCCCTGTTCTGCTGCGCGACGGCGCAAACCGACCTCAAGATCGACGTGCGCGAGGTGGCGGGCGTCGGCGACGTGCAGGTGAAGAAGCTGCCCTGCCGCGTGAACGCGCTGGAGCGGAAGGCCGACGACGTCATCGAACTGAAACTGCAGTTGCCCGCCAACGAACGGCTGCAGTATCTCGCGGGGCAATACATCGAGTTCATCCTGAAGGACGGCAAGCGCCGCAGCTACTCGATGGCCAGCCCGCCGCATCACGAAGGCCCGCTCGAACTGCACATCCGCCACATGCCCGGCGGCACCTTCACGGACCACGTCTTCGGGGCGATGAAGGAGCGCGACATCCTGCGTTTCGAAGGCCCGCTCGGCACCTTCTTCCTGCGCGACGAATCGGACAAGCCCATCGTGCTGCTGGCATCGGGCACGGGCTTCGCGCCGATCAAGGCGATCATCGAGCACGCGGTGTTCAAGAACCTGAACCGCCCGATGACGCTCTACTGGGGCGGCCGCCGCGCCCGCGACCTGTACATGATGACGCTCGCCGAACAATGGGCGCGCGAGATCCCGAACTTCAAGTTCGTGCCGGTGCTCTCCGAACCCGATCCGAGCGACAACTGGAACGGCCGCACGGGCTTCGTTCATCGCGCTGTCATCGAGGATCTGCCAGACTTGAGCGGCTATCAGGTCTACGCGTGCGGCGCGCCCGTGATGGTGGAGTCGGCGCAGCGCGATTTCACGCTGCATCATCGCCTGCCGGAAGACGAGTTCTACGCGGACTCGTTCACCAGCGCAGCGGATCTCGCTCATCCCGTCTGACTTGCGTCATCGCCGGCACGCGGACAAAAAATCCGCGTGCACGGTTTACAGGCGGGAACGTCATAACGTATCCTTCGCGAATGATCAGAATCCTGAACGCACTTCGACGTCGCCGCTCGCCGCTCCCCTAGGGATGCCGCTGGCTCGTCAATCATGTGCGCACTCGGTCTGGTTTGCTCGAAGCGTACGAAATGAAGCCACGGAATTCCGTGGCTTTTGTTTTTTTCGCGCCGTCTTTTCTTTCTGTTTTTCTTCGTCCCGCACCCGCCTTCGTGGAGCCCGCTGTCATGAATTTCAATGAGTACCCCGTTGATTCGCTGATGTACATCACGAACCGTCCCGAGATCGTGTTCACGCACGGCAAAGGGTCCTGGCTCCACGACAACACGGGCAAGCGCTATCTCGACTTCATCCAGGGCTGGGCCGTCAACTCGCTCGGCCACTGCAACGAAGGCATGATCGAGGCGCTCGAGAAACAGGCGCGCACGCTCATCAATCCGTCGCCGGCCTTCTACAACGGTCCGATGGCCCAGCTCGCGGGCCTGCTCACCCAGCACAGCTGCTTCGACAAGGTGTTCTTCGCCAACAGCGGCGCCGAAGCCAACGAAGGCGCGATCAAGCTCGCGCGCAAGTGGGGCAAGAAGTTCAAGAACGGCGCGTACGAGATCATCACCTTCGATCACAGCTTCCACGGCCGCACGCTCGCCACCATGTCCGCCAGCGGCAAGCCCGGCTGGGACACCATCTATGCGCCGCAAGTGCCGGGCTTCCCGAAGGCCGATCTGAACGACATCGCGTCGGTCGAGAAGCTCATCAACGAGAAGACCGTCGCCGTGATGCTCGAGCCCATCCAGGGCGAAGGCGGCGTGATCCCGGCCACGCGCGAATTCATGCAGCAGTTGCGCGCGCTGACGAAGCAGCACAACCTGCTGCTGATCGTCGATGAAGTGCAGAGCGGCTGCGGCCGTGCGGGCACGCTGTTCGCCTACGAACTGTCCAACATCGAGCCGGACATCATGACGCTCGGCAAGGGAATCGGCGGCGGCGTGCCGCTCGCGGCGCTGCTCTCGAAGGCCGAAGTCGCGTGCTTCGAACCGGGCGACCAGGGCGGCACCTACAACGGCAATCCGCTGATGTCGGCGGTCGGCCATTCGGTGATCTCGCAACTCGTCGCGCCGGGCTTCCTGGAAAGCGTGCGCGAAAAGGGCGAGTACCTGAAGCAGGAACTGCTGAAGCTCTCGGACGAGCGCGGCTTCAAGGGCGAGCGCGGCGAAGGCCTGCTGCGCGCCTTGCTGCTCGACAGCGACAAGGGTCCGCAGATCGTCGACCGTGCGCGCCTGATGCAGCCCGACGGCCTGCTGCTGAACGCGGCGCGTCCGAACCTGCTGCGCTTCATGCCCGCGCTCAACGTCACGAAGGACGAGATCGACCAGATGATGACGATGCTGCGCTCGGTGCTCGATTCGCTGTGATCATCCGCACGTTCGATGCAGGCGATCGCGAGACCGTGATCGCCCTGTGGCGCGAGGTGTTTCCGGAATACGCGGATGCCTCGCGGCCGCAGCGCAGTCCCGCGCTCTCCATCGACAACAAGCTGAAGACGCAGCCGGAGCTGTTCTTCGTCGGCACGCTGGACGGCGCCGTGATCGGCACGGTCATGTGCGGCTACGACGGGCATCGCGGCTGGGTGTATTCGCTGGCGGTCGCGCCCGCGCAGCAGGGACGCGGCTTCGGCCGCGCGCTGATGCATCATGTGGAGCGCACGCTGGGCGCGCTCGGCTGTCCGAAGGTGAACCTGCAGATCATGGCCTTCAAGACCGACCTGCGCGGCTTCTATGAAAAGCTTGGCTACCGGATGGATGAAGTCGTGAGCCTCGGCAAGCGGCTATGAAAAAAGCCGGCTCTGAACTGCAAGAGCCGGCTTCTTATCTTCAGCAACGAAGCGTCACTCGCCCAGATACGCGGCGCGCACCTTCGGATCGTCGAGCATGGTCTTCGCGTCGCCGGTCATCGTCACCGTGCCGGAATCCATCACGTAGCCGCGGTTCGCCGCCTGCAACGCCAGACGCGCGTTCTGCTCCACCAGCAGCACGGTCAGACCTTCTTTCGAAATCTCCCGCACCACCTCGAAGATCTTCTCGACCATGATCGGCGACAGACCCATCGACGGCTCGTCCAGCAGCAGCAGCTTCGGACGCGAGAGCAGCGCGCGGGCCATCGCCAGCATCTGCTGTTCGCCGCCCGAGAGCGTGCCCGCATACTGCGATGCCCGCTCCTTCAGCCGCGGGAAGAAGCCGAACATGCGCTCGGTGTCCTTCTGGATGGCGTCCGTGTCGTTACGCAGATAGGCGCCCATCTGCATGTTCTCGAGAATCGACATGCGCGCGAAGATGCCGCGGCCTTCCGGCACCATCGCGAGACCGCGCTTCAGCAGTTCGTGCGTCGGGACGCCCTTGATCGACTGGCCCATGTACTCGATATCGCCGCCCGAGTAAGGCTTGAGACCCGTGATGGCCTTCATCGTCGTGGTCTTGCCCGCGCCGTTCGCGCCGATCAGCGTAACCAGTTCGCCCTGCCCCACTTCGAGATCGACACCCTTCACCGCCTGGATGCCGCCGTAATTCACCTGCAGACCCTTGACCTTCAACATCGCGCTTGTGGTCGCCATTTAGTGCACCCCCGCACCCAGATATGCCTCGATCACCTTCGGGTCCTTCTGCACGTCCTGCGGCAGACCCTCGGCGATCACCTTGCCGTAATCGAGCACCGTCATGCGGTTGCACAATCCCATCACCAGCTTCACATCGTGTTCGATGAGAAGAATCGTCTTGCCGTCCGAGCGGATCTTGTCGAGCAGACGCGTCAGTTCGACCTTCTCGGTCGCGTTCATGCCGGCGGCCGGTTCGTCGAGCGCGAGCAGCTTCGGGTCGGTCGCGAGCGCGCGGGCGATCTCCAGACGGCGCTGGTGACCATACGACAGGTTGCGCGACGTGTAGTCCGCGTATTGCAGCACGCCGACGTACTCGAGCAGTTCGAGCGCGCGTTCCTTGATCTCGCGCTCTTCACGGCGCTCGGCCGGCGTCTGGAACACTGCGCCGATCAGCCCGTGCTTGGTGCGCACGTGACGGCCGACCATCACGTTCTCCAGCGCGGTCATGCCGCCGAACAGACGGATGTTCTGGAACGTCCGCGCGATGCCCGCCTTCGCCACCTGATAGACGGCGGTCGGCGTGTAGGCCTGGCCGTCGAGCTTGAATTCGCCCGAATCAGGCGTGTACAGGCCGGTGATGACGTTGAAGAACGTCGTCTTGCCCGCGCCGTTCGGACCGATCAGGCCATAGATCTCGCCTTCCTTGATCTGGAGGCGCACATCGGACAGCGCCTGCAGGCCGCCGAAGCGCTTGTTGACGCCCGTGACGGACAGTCGTGTTTGCTTGTCGCTCATGTTCTATCCCCCGCCTTAGGCACGCACCGGCTTCTTGCCGTTGCGCTTCGCGATCTTCGCGATCTTGTCTTCGTGTTTCGCGGCCGGCCACAGGCCTTCCGAGCGATACAGCATGATCAGCACCATCGCCAGGCCGTAGAGCAGCTGGCGGATGACCTCGGTATCGACGATCTGATGACCGAAGATCGCGTTCTGCAACGGACCCATGGTCGAGCGCAGGAACTCGGGGAACACGGCGAGCAGCACCGCGCCCAGGATCACGCCCGGGATGTGGCCCATGCCGCCCAGCACCACGCACGCCAGCACGACGATCGATTCCCAGAAGGTGAACGATTCCGGCGACACGAAGCCCTGGAACGCGCCGAACATCGCGCCCGACAGGCCGCCGAACGACGCGCCCATCGCGAACGCGAGCAGCTTCACGTTACGGGTGTTGATGCCCATCGCCTTGGCGGCGATTTCGTCTTCGCGAATGGCGGCCCATGCGCGGCCGATGCGCGAGTGCTGCAGACGCGTACACACCCAGATCACGATCAGCGCGCCAATCACGAACAGGTAGTAGTACATGTACACCGACGGGAACCTCAGGCCGAAGAACTCGTGTGTCTGCGACAGGTTGAAGCCTGCGATCGTTACCGGATCGATGCCCGTGATGCCCTTCGGACCGTTCGTGATGTTGACCGGACGATCGAGGTTGTTCATGAAGATCCGGACGATTTCCCCGAAGCCCAGGGTCACGATCGCGAGATAGTCGCCGCGCAGACGCAGTGTCGGCGCGCCGAGCAGCACGCCGAAGGTCGCGGCGAGCGCCATCGCGCACGGCACGATGATGAGGAACGGCACGTGCAGTCCGTTCGGCGCGAGATGCGCGATCCATTCGAACTGGGTCGTCAGCTGCGGCGAGGACAGCAACGCCGCCACGTACGCGCCGACCGCATAGAACGCGATGTAGCCCAGGTCGAGCAGGCCGGCGAAGCCGACCACCACGTTCAGGCCCAGCGCGAGCATCACGTACAGCATCGCGAAGTCGAGCACGCGGACCCAGTAGTTGCCGCCAGCCGCGCCGATCACCATCGGCGCCGCAATGACGAATACGGCGGTGAGAATGCCGACGACGAGCGTCTTCGTCGTGTTCTTCTCGGGGATGAGCGTCGTGGACGGCTCAATCGGTTGAATCGAAGTCATTTTTCTGAGCTCCTCACACGAGGTTTAAGCGCGGTCCGCGACACGTTCGCCGAGCAGACCCGACGGACGGAACACGAGCACGATGATCAGCACGATGAAGGCGAACACGTCCTGGTAGTTGGACCCGAAGACGCCGCCTGTCAGATTGCCGATATAGCCGGCGCCCAGCTGTTCGATGAGACCGAGCAGCACGCCGCCCACCATCGCGCCGCCGAGGTTGCCGATACCGCCCAGCACCGCCGCCGTGAACGCCTTCAGGCCAGGGATGAAGCCCATGTAGAAGTGCGCGTTGCCGTATTCCGACGCGATCATCACGCCCGCCAGCGCAGCCAGCGCCGAGCCGATCATGAAGGTCGCGGAAATCACGAAGTTCGGGTTCACGCCCATCAGCGAGGCGACGCCCGGGTTCTCGGCGATCGCGCGCATCGCGCGGCCGAGCTTGGTCTTGTGCACGAGGAGCAGGAGGCCCGCCATCACGAGGAACGCGGTCACGATGATGACGATTTCGGTCATCGAGATCACCGCGCCCGGACGGGTTTCGTCGGCGGCGATGACGTTGATCGGATCGGTCGGCAGGAGCTGCGGGAAGGCCAGCGGATTGCGGCCCCAGATCATCATGGCGACGGTCTGCAGAAGGATGGACACGCCGATCGCGGTGATCAGCGGCGCGAGACGCGGCGCCTTGCGCAACGGCCGGTACGCGACCTTTTCGATGGTGTAGCCCACCAGCGCGCAGACCACCGCTGCGATGACCAGCGCAATGGCCAGCATGATCGGTCCGGGCAGGCCGGGCATGTGGTTCTGCATGACGCCGATGGCCGACAAGGCGACCATCGCGCCGACCATCAGCACGTCGCCGTGCGCGAAGTTGATGATGCCGAGAATGCCGTACACCATCGTATAGCCCAGCGCGATGATGGCGTAGACGCTGCCAAGCACCAGACCGTTGATGATCTGCTGGATGAAAATATCCATTTAAAGCTCCTTAGCCCCGTGCGTTTCGATTCCGCCTTTATCGCCGGCCGATAAACCGGTGGGAAGCAAAATCTGAAGCGGCACTGCGCGTACTTTTGAAAAAACCGGTAAAGGTTGGTCGGTCGGTTATCCGGCCGCAGCCGGATAAGGCGGCAGCCGTTCCCGAACGGATGCAAAAACGGCGCTGTCGGTGAAGCGCCGTCGGAACTGCCCACGCTTGCTGCTGCTACTGCTTGACGACGTCGAGCACGTCTTTCTTCTTGTCCTTGAAGTCGTAAAGCGTAATGGTCCCCGCCTTCAGGTCGCCCCGGTCGTCGAATGCGATATGCCCCGTCAGACCGTTGAAGTCGGTCGTGGCGATCGCCGCGAGCACCTTGGGCGCTTCGATGGAATTGGCGCGCTTCATTGCGTCGACGATCACGTACATCGCGTCATACGTGAACGGCGCGTAAATCTGCACCGGGGTGTGAAAGCGGGCTTCGTATTTCTTCGCGAAATCCGCTCCCTTGTCCATCTTCGAAAGCGCGAGTCCCGCTTCCGAACAGACGAGGTTCTGCACGGCGTCGCCCGCGAGCTCGGCCACCTTGTCGGTGCAGACGCCGTCGCCCGCCAGAATCTTCGCCTTGATGCCGAGCGCCGCCGCTTCCTTCGCGAAGGGGCCGCCCGTCACGTCCATGCCGCCGTACATCACCACGTCCGGCTGGATGCGCTTGATCTTCGTGAGAATCGCCTTGAAATTGCGCGCCTTCTCGGTGGTCTGCTCGCGCGCCGCGATCTTCACGCCGCCGGCCTGCACGGTCTTCGCGAATTCGTCCGCGAGCCCCCGGCCATAGGCAGAGGCATCATCCACGACCACGACCTTCTTCGCGTGCAGCGTCTTCATCGCATAGCCGGCCAGCACGGGGCCCTGAAGCGCATCGGTGGAAACGAGCCGGAAGGTCGTCTTGTAACCCTGCCTCGTGTATTCCGGATTGGTCGTCGACGGCGAAATCTGCGCAATGCCGGCATCGCTGTAGATCTTCGACGCTGGAATCGACACGCCCGAATTCATATGGCCAATCACCGCGACCACGTGGTCATCGACCAGCTTCTGCGCCGCTTCCGTGCCGGTGCGCGGATCGGCTGCGTCGTCCTGGCTGTCGAGTTCGAGGCGGATCGAGTGCCCGTCGATCGTCAGTCCTTGTGCGCTGATCTCTTCCAGCGCGAGCCGCGCGCCGTTTTCGTTGTCGCGGCCGAGATGCGCCTGCAAGCCCGTCAAAGGCGCGACATGACCGATCTTCACGACAGTTGCTTCAGCCTGAGCCGGCGCGGACGCAGCCGGCAACGCCGCAGCACTCGCTGCCGACGCCGCTGTGCTCGCCCCGCCTTCGTCCTTCTTGCCGCATGCGGTTGCCATTGCAACCGCAGCCGCGATGGACACGGCGTGAGCAAACTTGAATCGCATCAATAAGGTCTCCCGCGCCTTCAAAAAACATTGGTCCGGAACCCTTAGGCCTCAAGACGCGCGCATTGTAACGCTAAATATGAGACGAGCAATATTCTTGCGTGGCGGGGTTTTCCAGCATTGCAACCGCCTTTTGCGTGCGACTTTCCACGCATGGCGCAACCAGGTTGCAATCTCATCTTTTGCAGCAGTTGCACCATTACGCGACGAGGGGTTTTTTCAATGGGTGAAGATGCTCCGTCCGGTTATCGGACCTGCGGGCTAACCCTTAAGGGATTTAGAAAAAAGTGTTGAATCCGCAGCAGGCCCGGACTAGGAATTTACGCTTGGTTCCAGATGTGCGAGCAGGGTTCCGTGCTCCTTGGCAATCTTTAGTGCACGCGAAAAAAAAGCGCCCGGAGGCGCCTTTTTCTTGTACGGCTTCGCCGCTTTACTGCGGCAGCGACAGACCACGCGGCAGCGGGAACGCGATGGTTTCTTCGATGCCTTCCAGCGAACGCACGCTGCGTACGCCGAGTTCACGCAAGCGCGCGATCACCGCCTGCGCCAGCACTTCCGGCGCCGACGCGCCCGCCGTCACGCCGATACGCTTCTTGCCTTCCACCCATGCCGGGTCGATTTGCGTCGGCGAATCCACCATATAGGAGGGAATGCCGCGCTTCTCGGCCACTTCGCGCAGACGGCTGGAATTCGAGCTGTTCGGGCTGCCGACGACGATCACGACATCGCACTGTGGCGCGAGGAACTTGACCGCGTCCTGGCGATTCTGCGTCGCATAGCAGATGTCCTGCTTCTTCGGTTCCTTGATGTCGGGATACTTGCTCTTCAGCGCGTCGATGATGGCCGAGGCGTCGTCGACGGAGAGCGTCGTCTGCGTGACATAGGCGATACGCTTCGGGTCGGGCAGGTCGAGCTTCAGCACGTCCTCGATATCCTCGACGAGATGCATGCCCTCGCCGGACTGCCCCATCGTGCCTTCGACCTCGGGATGCCCCTTGTGGCCGATCATCACGATGTCGAAGCCTTCCTGGCGCATCTTCGCCACTTCCATGTGCACCTTGGTGACGAGCGGACAGGTGGCGTCGAACACTCGCAGGCCACGCGCTTCGGCTTCACCGCGAACGGCCTTCGAAACGCCGTGCGCGCTGAAGATCAGCGTGGCGCCTTCGGGGACGTCGGCGAGATCCTCGATGAAAATCGCGCCCTTCTTGCGCAGATCCGCGACCACATAGGCGTTGTGCACGATCTCATGACGCACGTAGATGGGCGCGCCGAACAGCTTGATGGCGCGCTCGACGATCTCGATCGCGCGGTCCACGCCCGCGCAGAAGCCGCGCGGCTGCGCGAGCAGGATTTCGACGTCGGTCTGAACTTCGTTGAGGCTTTCGGTCAGGCTCATGGCTTACAGGATTCCGATGATTTTCACTTCGAAGACGAGCGCCTGGCCCGCCAGCGGGTGATTGAAATCGAACAGCGCGGCCGTCTCGCTCACTTCCTTCAGCACGCCCGCGTAGCGCCCGCCGTTGGGCGCGTTGAATTCGACGAGATCGCCAGGCGAAAAATGCTCGCCGATCATGCTGTTCTCGCGCAGGGTCGCGAGCGACACCCACTGGACGAGTTCCGGATTGCGCGGGCCGAACGCCTGCTCCGGCGCTAGCCGAAAGGTCGAATGGTGGCCGACCTTCAGGCCCAGCAAAATCTCTTCCAGTGGCTCGGCGAGTTGCCCGGCGCCCAGCAGCAGCGTGGCGGGCTTGTCGGAGAAGGTGTTGACGACGTCCGCACCATCGGCAAGCGCGAGCCGGTAATGAAGCGTGACGTGCGAACCGGGTTTCACCTGGGAGATATCGATGATGCTCATGAGTATTGGATCTAGCCGTTCAGTCGGATGCGGACGGCGGCCCCCGCTTGCGGCGGCACGCCGGCAGCAAGCGGCGAACCGCGCGGCGCCGGGGCATTGCGGGCGCCAAAACCGCCATTGTAAGACAGAGTTGTGTCGGGACGCGTCACGCGGCTTCGGCTTGCGTGCGTTCACGCGCGTGACAAAAAGTCTCGATACGGGATTCAAACCGCGTTCCAGCAGGCGTCCCGGCCGCATCGGCACGGGTGCGCGCGGTGCATTCCGGTGAGCGCCGTCAAGTTGCGGCTCGTCCGCACGCCGCCCTGCCTTCAGCCGCCAACCGGGCACGAGCACGACCCGACGCCGGCCCTCACGCCTATCCGCACCTGGGCCCGCGCCGACCGGCCGCGCGAACGCCTGCTCGACGCAGGCCCGACATCGCTATCGGACGCGGAATTGTTCGCATTGTTCCTGCGTTCCGGCGTGCCGGGGTCGACTGCCATCGATCTCGCCCGCCGGCTTCTGCGCCGCTTCGGTTCGCTGCGCGGCGTGCTGGACGCGTCCGCCGGCGAACTCTGCGAGGAACGCGGCATCGGGCCGGCGCGCGCCGCCACGCTGCTCGCGGTCTCCGAACTGTGCCGCCGGGCGCTGGCGGAGCGAACCCGCGAGCGCGAGGTGCTGAATTCGCCGGGTATCGTCGAGGATTACCTGCGGCTGTCCATCGGCACGAAGCCTTACGAAGTCTTCGTCTGCCTCTATCTGGATGCACGCCACAAGCTGCTGCTCGCCGAGGAATCGGCGCGCGGCTCGCTGACGCGCGTCGCGGTGTATCCGCGCGAGATCGTGCGGCGGGCGCTGACGCTCAATGCAGCAGGATTGATCGTCGCGCATAATCACCCGTCCGGCGGCGTCGAGCCCAGCGCCAACGACCGCGCCCTGACCCGCACGCTGCACGACGCGCTCGCCCTGGTCGACGTGCGCTTGCTCGATCATCTCGTGGTCGCGACCAATGAAGTGCTTTCGTTTGCGCGACGCGGCTGGCTGTGACTGCGCTCCTGACGCGCCGCGCATCCCAAAAGGTTTGATAATGCAGCGTTTTTTCTGCTAGAATCCTCGTTTGCTTTTTTCCACCAGCCTGTTCTGAGTAACGGTGAACTGAGCGTAGTCCTCATTGGCATAACCGTGCTGCCAAATCCCCGATGGGCAAATCGGGCGATCAGAGGCATCGAGAGGTAAAGGAAGGAGAGGAACAGTTTCCTCGAAACCCAATATCAATCGGGCGTTCGACTCAGACTTAACGTGTATTAGGAGTGTCCTCATGGCACGCGTATGCCAAGTAACTGGGAAAGGCCCGATGTCGGGCAACAACGTTTCCCACGCAAACAACAAGACCAAGCGTCGTTTCCTGCCGAACCTGCAGAACCGCCGTTTCTTCGTTGAAAGCGAAAATCGCTGGGTCCGTCTGCGCGTCTCGAACGCCGGTCTGCGCCTGATCGACAAGAACGGTATTGACGCCGTGCTCGCAGACCTGCGCGCACGCGGTGAAATCTAAGGAGCACGCACATGGCCAAGGGCGCACGCGACAAGATCAAGCTGGAATCGACCGCAGGCACGGGTCACTTCTACACGACGACCAAGAACAAGCGCAACATGCCGGAAAAGATGGCGATCAAGAAGTTCGATCCCGTCGTCCGCAAGCACGTTGAGTACAAGGAAACCAAGATCAAGTAAATCTTGATGTTGAGAGCCTGAACGAAGACACCGGAAAGCCCCGCCATCGCGGGGCTTTTTGTCGTTCTGGCGCCTGCTTTTCATCCGTTTTTCACACACTCGTGCGCGGGTTTTCGCTGTCCCTCATTCTCCCCGCGCGCTATGCTTCCCGGCTATCGATCGGCGACCAGTAATCGGACGGAGAAGCGGCAGCATGAATTTCGATGTAGTGATCGTAGGAAGCGGACTCGCGGGCCTGAGCGTCGCGTTGAATCTGGCCGAAACGCGGCGCGTCGCGATCCTCGCCAAACGCGCGGCGAACGTGGGCGCGAGCGACTGGGCGCAAGGCGGCATCGCGGCCGTGCTCGATTCAGGCGATAGCGTCGACGAACATGTCGGCGACACGCTCGTCGCCGGCGGCGGTCTGTGCGACGAAGCCGCCACCCGCTTCATCGTCGAGAACGGGCGCAAGGCGATCGAATGGCTGATCGAGGAAGGCGTGCCCTTCACCCGCGACCTGTCCGCGGAACTCGGCTTCCATCTGACGCGCGAAGGCGGCCACAGCCATCGCCGCATCATCCACGCCGCCGACGCCACCGGCCACGCCGTCGTCACCACGCTCGGCGAGCGCGTAAGGCGCCATCCGAACATCACCGTTCTCGAAGATCATCAGGCGATCGACCTGATCACGTCCGACCGGCTCGGCCTGCCCGGGCATCGCTGCCACGGCCTGTACGCGCTGGACGTGAGTACCGGCCGCACCGTGACGCTGCAGGCGCCTCATACAGTGCTCGCCACCGGCGGCGCGGGCAAGGTCTACCTCTACACGACCAATCCGGACACCGCCACCGGCGACGGCATCGCCATGGCCTGGCGCGCGGGATGTCGCGTTGCGAACATGGAGTTCATCCAGTTCCATCCCACTTGCCTGTTCCATCCATACGCCAAGTCGTTCCTGATTTCCGAGGCCGTGCGCGGCGAAGGCGGCATCCTGCGCCTGCCCGACGGCACGCGCTTCATGCCGGCGCACGACGAGCGCGCCGAGCTCGCGCCGCGCGATATCGTCGCGCGCGCGATCGACTTCGAAATCAAGAAGCGCGGCATCGACTGCGTCTATCTCGACATCAGCCACCAGCCGCGCGCCTTCCTCGAAGAGCATTTCCCGACGATCCTCGCGCGCTGCCAGGAATTCGGCATCGACATCGCGAAGGAGCCGATTCCCGTCGTGCCCGCCGCGCACTACACCTGCGGCGGCGTCGTGACCGATCTCGCCGGGCGCACCGACCGGCCGGGGCTCTATGCGGTCGGCGAAACCTCGTACACGGGCCTGCACGGCGCGAACCGGCTGGCGAGCAATTCGCTGCTGGAGTGTCTCGTGGTGGGACGCGCGGCGGCGCAGGCCATCGAAGCCGACGGCTTTTCCAACGGCTGTCACGCCGAACTGCCCGACTGGGACGAGAGCCGCGTGTCGGACCCGGATGAGGAAGTGGTCGTCGCGCACAATTGGGACGAATTGCGGCGCCTGATGTGGAATTACGTCGGCATCGTGCGCACGGACAAGCGTCTGGCGCGCGCGCAGCATCGCATTGCCCTGCTGCGCGACGAGATCCACGAGTATTACGCGAACTTCAAGGTCAGCCGCGACTTGCTGGAACTGCGCAATCTGGTGGACGTGGCGTCGCTGATCGTGGAAAGCGCGTGCTCGCGGCGCGAGAGCCGCGGCCTGCACTACAGCCGCGACTGGCCGGAAACGCTGCCGAAGGCGCTGCCGACCGTGCTCACGCCGCCGACCGCCCGCCGCACGAGTCTTTAGACGAGGCGCATGGAGAAATCGGCCGCGCGCACGTCCTTCGTGAGCGCGCCGATGGAAATACGGTCGACGCCTGTTTCGGCAATCGCCCGCACCGTCTCGAAGTTCACCCCGCCCGACACCTCCAGCAGCGCGCGCCCGGCCGTAATGCGCACGGCGTCGCGCATGGCGTCGAGCGTGAAGTTGTCGAGCAGGATCGATTCCGCGCGATGCGCCAGCGCCGTTTCGAGCTGCTCCAGCGTTTCCACTTCGATCTGGATCGGCACGCCGGCCTGCAGCGCGAGCGCCGCGTCCATCGCCGCGCCCACGCCGCCCGCCGCCGCGATGTGGTTTTCCTTGATCAGAATGCCGTCGTACAGCGCGAGCCGCTGATTCGCGCCGCCGCCCACGCGCACCGCGTATTTCTGCGCGAGCCGCAGGCCCGGCAGCGTCTTGCGCGTGTCGAGAATGCGCGCGCGCGTGCCCGCGATGGCATCGACGTAACGGCTCGTCGCCGTGGCCACGCCCGACAGCAGTTGCAGGAAGTTGAGACCGTTGCGCTCGGCGGTCAGCAGCGAGCGCGCCGCGCCATGCAGCAGGACGACCGGCGTGTTCGCCGCCATCCGTTCGCCTTCGCGATACTGCCATTCGACCTCGATGGCCGGATCGACGCGGCGCATCACTTCGTCGAACCAGGGCACGCCGCACAACACCGCTTCCTCGCGCACGATGATGCGTGCCGTGCGGCGTGCGCCGGCGGGCACCAGACGGCCGGTGTGATCGCCGCTACCGACGTCTTCCTCGAGCGCATCGACGACATTGCGGGCCAGCGCCGCCTGTAACGCGTCGCCGTATTGCGCGCGGATTTCTTCGAAGATCGGGGACACGGACATCAGGCAGCTCCTACCTGGTTGAACAGCGACACGTCTTTCGCGAGGTCGCCGCTGGCCTGCACGCGCTTCTTGTGGCGCGCCGCGAAGTCGAGCATCCGGTCGATCGGCACGCGCGCGCGCACGCCAATGGCCGCATCGACGTGAATCTCGTTGTGACCGCGTTCGAGGACATCGGCGAGATTCGCCAGGCCGTTCATCGCCATCCACGGACAGTGCGCGCAGCTCTTGCAGGTGGCGCTGTTGCCGGCGGTGGGCGCTTCGATGAAGGTCTTGCCCGGCGCAGCCAGCCGCATCTTGTGCAGGATGCCGAGATCCGTCGCGACGATGAAACGGTGCGCGTCCATGCGCACGGCGGCGTCGATCAGTTGCGTGGTCGAGCCCACAACATCCGCGAGCGCCACGACGCCTTCCGGCGATTCGGGATGCACGAGGATCTTCGCGTCCGGATACTCGCGGCGCAGCAGATCCAGTTCGATGCCCTTGAACTCGTCGTGGACCAGACACGAGCCCTGCCACAGCAGCATGTCCGCGCCCGTCTTCTTCTGGATGTAACCGCCCAGATGGCGGTCCGGCGCCCAAAGAATCTTTTCGCCACGCGCGTGCAGGTCGGCGACGATTTCGAGCCCGATCGACGAAGTCACCATCCAGTCCGCGCGCGCCTTCACCGCGGCGCTGGTGTTCGCATAGACGACGACGGTGCGGTCCGGATGGGCGTCGCAGAAGGCGGAGAATTCATCGGCGGGACAGCCGAGGTCGAGGGAACAGGTGGCGTCGAGATCCGGCATCAGCACGCGCTTGTCCGGGCTCAGGATCTTGGCGGTCTCGCCCATGAAGCGCACGCCCGCGACCACCAGCGTCTTTGCCGCATGATCGCGCCCGAAGCGCGCCATTTCGAGTGAATCGGCGACGCAACCGCCGGTTTCGTCGGCGAGTTCCTGGAGTTCGGCGTCGACATAATAGTGCGCCACCAGCACCGCTTCTTCCCGCTTCAGGAGCGCGCGAATGCGTTCCTTCAAGCGGCGCCTTTCATCCGGCGACGGCGCTTCGGCCACCCGCGCCCACGCTTCGCCCACACCGCAGGTCAGGCCTTGCGGCCGGTCATACTCGATGCTTCTGATCGCTTCCATGTCTCCGATCCCCACGCGCAACGGCTGCACGATCCGCTGCAAATCCGACCGCACAAAAACAAAGACCCCGCCAGAGCGGGGTCATGTGACGTCACGGAATTTTAACGGATAACGCGCGTCAGGCGTAGCGGCGCAGGCGCAGCGCGAAGTCTTGCAGAGCCTTGATGCCGCTCTCTTCCGCGCGGTGGCACCAGTCCTGCAACTGGGTGACGAGCTGTTCGCGGGAAGCGTTCGAGCGGTCCCAGATGGCAGAGAGGTCCTTACGCAATTCGATGAAGGTGCGCAGGCGCTGGTTGTCCGAGGTCAGTTCCGGAAGCTGCTTGAGCTGCGGCTCGTTCAGGCCGTCTTCTTCCTTGTGGAACCACTTGCGGGCGCCGCGCATCAGCTGATACTTCTCGCGCGCGCCGGCTTCCTTCAGCTTGGCGAGTTCCTGTGCGTACGCGCGCTTGAGCGCCTTGCCATAACGCGCCATCACTTCATAACGGTTCGACAGGACCGCTTGCAGCGTGTCCTGGTCGACCACGGCCTTGCTTGCGGCGAGCTTCGGCGTGGGCGCAACCTTCTTGACCTTGGCGAGACGCAGCGCCGACATGATGCGGATATACATCCAGCCGATGTCGAACTCGTACCACTTGCTCGAGAGCTTCGCCGACGTGGCAAAGGTGTGATGGTTGTTATGCAGTTCCTCGCCGCCGATCAGTATGCCGATCGGGAAGATGTTGGTGGACGCATCCGACGAATTGAAGTTGCGATAACCCCAGAAGTGCGCGAGACCGTTGACGACGCCGGCTGCCCAGAACGGGATCCAGATCATCTGTACGGCCCACACCGACAACCCGACGATGCCGAACAGCGCGACGTCGATCACCATCATGACGCTGATGCCGAGAATCGGATAACGCGTGTACAGATTGCGCTCGAGCCAGTCGTTCGGCGTGCCGTGGCTGAACTTGCGCATCGTTTCTTCGTTCTTGGCCTCGGTGCGATACAGTTCGGCGCCTTCGAGCAGCACCTTCCAGATGCCGCGCGTCTGCGGGCTGTGCGGATCTTCTTCGGTCTCGCACTTTGCGTGGTGCTTGCGGTGAATGGCGGCCCATTGGCCGGTGAGCATGCCTGTGGTCATCCACAGCCAGCCACGGAAGAAGTGGCTCGCGACGGGATGCAGGTCAAGCGCGCGGTGCGCCTGGCAACGGTGCAGATAGACCGTGACGCCCACGATGGTGATGTGCGTCATCACCAGCGTGAACAACAGAATCTGCCACCAGGAGAAGTCCAGCAATCCGTTGGCGAGAAAATCGAGGGAAGAATTCAGCAAGGCAATTTACCTGTGTAGCTGTGAAATTCGGAAAAAATGGCCGAAAAAACAGGTTTAAATCTGACGCTAAGCAGCCTGTTGGCCACGTGAAAGGATCATTCGCAAGTTCGATCGCATTCTACTGCAAGCGTTCCAAGTCTTTGTCCTAAAGGTGAATTTTTTGCATGTTAGCAAAACAAGAAAAAACTCACGCCTCGAACTGATGTTGTTTCCGGCTCCAAATCGACGATTCAGCCTACGAGCGGTACATCCGGACCGGGGATCACGCCGTCGGCGAAGCGCCCGTGCCGCGGCCTGCGGTATTAAGTACCGAATCGCCTGCGGCCGGCGCCGCGCCTTCGACAATCCGTATCTCGCGCTGTGCGTACGGGATTTCAATGCCGTGCTCACAGAATAAACGCCAAACCGCGCGATTCACCTGTGACCTTACGCCGCCCGTGCCCTTTGCGGCGTCGACGATCCAGAAGCTCAGTTCCAGATTGATGCCGTCCGCGCCGAAGCTCGCCAGCAGCGCAGCCGGCGCCGGATCCTGCAGGACGCGCTCGATGCCCTGCGTCGCATCGACGAGAAGCTGCATCGCGCGCTCCACGTCGCTGCGATAGCTCACCTGCACCGCAATCTTCGCGTTGCCGCGCGTAAGGTACGACGAATGGTTCTGCACCACGTCGGTGATCAGCTTTTCGTTCGGAATCAGTGTTTCGATGCCGTCCAGCCCGCGCACCACCGTATAGCGCGTGCGGATCTGCGTGACCGTGCCCTGGCTGCCGCTCACGTTGATCATGTCGCCGAGCCGCAGCGAGCGGTCCAGCAGGATGATGAAGCCCGACACGTAATTGCTCGCGATCTTCTGTAAGCCGAAACCCAGCCCCACGCCCAGCGCGCCGCCGAACACCCCGAGCACCGTGATGTCGATGCCGACGATCGACAGGCTCACCAGAATGGCCGCGAGGATCATCAGCGCGCGGCCGACCCGCGCCAGCACCACTTTCAGATTGGCGTCGAGCGAGCGGGCGCGCATCAGACGGTCGTCGAGCAGCGCGCCGGCCCACATCGCGACGATCAGCGTCACGCACACCCACAGCACGCCCGACGCGAGCGACAGCAGCGTCATGTGCGCATTCGCGACGTTGAAGCGCACGCTCGCCATCCAGGCGACGACATCGTCCTGAATGCCCATCACGGTCAGCGCCATCGTGACCCAGACGATCACCGTGACGAGTTTCTCGAACAGATAGAGCAGCGCGCCGGCGTCGTCCTCCGTCTCGCCGCGCCGGAACACGCGCCGCACGACGTAGAACATCGAATAGATGACGGCGATGCCGCACAGCGGCACCAGCGCGAGACGCAGGAACGCGGTGTGGATGAACGGCGCGAGCGCCACCTGCGCGATGGACACGAACACCGCGCCCAGCAGCGGGAACAGCGCCTTGTTGAGGCTCTCGGCGCCGAAGCGCACCGCCTCGAAGCGCGACTGGCGGCGCGCGTCGAGCTTCTTGCGCAAAATGCGCGCGCACCACCACGCCACCGCCAGCAGCCCGGCCAGCGCCGCGACCTGCCAGATCACCTGCGGCTCGCCGAAATCGCGCGACAACCGCGCGGTCAGTTCGGGCAGGAAGCGGGCGTCCATGCGCGCGGCGGCTTACGCCGGCTCTTCTTCGGCGGGCTTCTGCTTCTTCGACGCGTCCGGCACGCGTTCCAGCACGGCGGCGAAAAAGCCGTCGGTGCCGTGCTTGTGCGGCCACAGCGACAGATAGTCGCCCGTGTCCAGGTCGATGCGCTGCTCCGCGAGCACGTCGCGCGCGGGCACGACGCGGAAGTTCGGATGCGTCTCGAGGAACTGCTTGACGACGCCTTCGTTCTCCGCCTCGAGCATCGAGCAGGTGGCGTAGACGAGACGGCCGCCGTTTTTCACGAGGCGCGCGGCGCTGGTGAGAATCGACAGCTGCTTGGGCGTCAGTTCCGCAACCGAATCCGGCGACTGGCGCCACTTGAGATCCGGATTGCGGCGCAGCGTGCCCAGACCGGAACACGGGGCGTCGACCAGCACGCGGTCGATCTTGCCCGCGAGACGCTTGATTTTTGCGTCCTGCTCGCTGTCGATCAGCACGGGATTCACGTTGGACAAGCCGCTGCGCGCGAGCCGCGGCTTCAGCTTGGCGAGACGGCGGTCTGAGACATCGAACGCGTAGAGCCGGCCGGTCGAGCGCATCATCGCGCCGAGCGCCAGCGTCTTGCCGCCCGCGCCCGCGCAAAAGTCGACGATCATCTCGCCGCGCCGCGGCGCCATCAGCGAGCAGAGCAACTGGCTGCCTTCGTCCTGCACCTCGATCCAGCCTTCCTGGAACGGCGCGAGCCGCGTCAGCGCGGGCTTGCCGCCGACGCGCACGCCGAACGGCGCGAACGGCATCTCGCCCGCGTCGATACCGGCGGCGGCCAGCGCCTTCAGCACCTCTTCGCGGCTTGCCTTGATCGGGTTCGAGCGCAGATCGAGCGGCGCCGGATAGTTCAGCGCAGCGGCGAGCTGTGCAAGCTCCTCGGGCTCGAAACGCTTGCCGAGCGCCTCGTAGATCCACTGCGGCAGATTCGTGCGCACGCGCACCGGCAGGCTGGCCGGGTCGATCTTCGACACCTGCGCGAGCCATTGATATTCATCCGCCGACACGAACGGCTTCAGCGCCGTCAGGCCGGCCGTCTGCATCAGGCCGAGCAGCGCCAGGCGGCGCGCCTGGTTGCCGCTGCCGCTTTCCGCGAGATGCGAAAACTCCATTTTCCGGCGCAGCACCGCGAACACCGCCTCGGCGATCACGCCGCGCTCGCTGTGCCCGAGCTTCGGATGCGCGCGGAAGAAGCGGCTGGTCGCGGCATCGGCGGGGCCGGAGAAGCGCAGCACATCCGCCAGCAGCGTTTCGGTTTGTCCAATCAGAAATCCATGCAGCCTCATACGCCCTCCCCGGCAATGTCGGCAAAGAGCCATTGCGGCTCAGACGGCGTGAGAGCGACGCGTTCGCCCTCGATAGAAAGACGCCCCTCGATGAACCAGCGCACCGCGCGCGGGTAGATGACGTGTTCGACGGCCAGCACGCGCGCGGCGAGCGCGGCGGCGTCGTCGCCGGCGAGCACCGGCACGGCGCCCTGCGCGACGATCGGCCCGTGATCCAGCGTCGGCGTCACGAAATGCACGCTTGCGCCATGCACGCGCACGCCGGCGTCGAGCGCCTGCTGATGCGTGCGCAGTCCGGCAAAGCACGGCAGCAGCGACGGATGCACATTGAGCATGCGCCCGGCATAGCGTTCGACGAAAGCGTCGGTCAGCACCCGCATGAAGCCCGCCAGCACGACGAGATCCGGCGCGAAGCGGTCGATTTCCCGGGCAAGCGCCGCGTCGAACGACGCCCGGCTTTCGAACTGACGATGATCTACCACAATGGTTTCAATGCCGTTCGCCTGGGCGAAACCCAGGCCGGCGGCATCAGGCCGGTTTGCAATGACCGCCTGGACCCGGGCCGGCCAGCCTTCGCGCGCGCAGGCGCGCACGACGGCCTCCATGTTGCTGCCCCGTCCGGAGATCAGAATGACGATTTTCTTCATCCGCCGATTTTATCATCCGGCCGGGGAGAAAATCGTGCCAAAGAGGCCGGCGCGGGCGGCCGCGCGCGCCTCGCACAGGACGCCCCGCCGCCCCGCGCGCCCGTGCGCCGGCGCGAGCGTTTATAATCTAACGCTTTGCAGCATCTGCCCCTCATCGCTCAGCCTCACCGACCAACGCCTATCGTGAGAGTCTTTCGCGGCCTTCCCAATGCCGAAAGCCGGGCGCCCTGCGCACTGACCATCGGCAATTTCGACGGTGTCCATCGCGGCCACCAGGCGCTGCTCGCGCACGTCCGGGCAGCCGCCGACGCGCGCAACCTGCCCGTCTGCGTGATGACCTTCGAGCCGCATCCGCGCGAGTTCTTCAATCCGGCCGGCGCGCCGCCGCGCATCGCCATGCTGCGCGACAAGCTGGAGGCGCTGCGCACCAACGGCGTCGACCGCGTCGTGGTCGAGCACTTCAACAAGACATTCGCAAGCCAGTCGCCGGACACCTTCGTGAAGAACGTGATCGTCGACGGTTTGCACGCCCGCTGGGTCATGGTCGGCGACGACTTCTGCTATGGCGCGAAACGCGCGGGCGACTTCGCTTCGCTCAAGGCCGCCGGCGAGAAATACGGCTTCGAGGTCGAACGCATGGCCACCGTCGCGCATCCGAACGGCGCGCGCATTTCGTCGTCGTCGGTGCGGGCTTCTCTGGTCGCCGGCGATCTCGACGCGGCGCAAGTCGCGCTCGGACGTCCGTATGTCATCAGCGGGCACGTCGTGCACGGCGCGAAGCTCGGCCGCGATCTTGGCTTCCCCACGCTGAACCTGCCGATCGCGCACAAGCGTCCGGCGCTCGCGGGCATTTTCGTCGTGCGCGTGCACGGCCTCGCCGACGAACCGCTGCCCGCCGTCGCGAGCCTGGGCCTGCGCCCGACCGTCGACGACTCCGGCCGCGTGCTGCTCGAAGTCTTCGTGCTCGACTGGCACGGCGACGCCTACGGCAAGCTGGTGCGGGTCGAATTCCTGAAAAAGCTGCGTGACGAGGAAAAGTACGTGGACCTCGAAACGCTCTCGGCTGCAATCTCGCGCGACGTCGACAACGCCCGCGCGTATTTCGGCCTTCCGCCCGCCAGCAACGCGGGCAGCCGCGCCACGGGATTCGCCATTTCGGCGACTGACCGAATTAGGTGAGCGTGCGGCGCCCGCGTTGACCACGCCGGCGCCGCCCGCTGCCCCGCCTCCCGATTCATCGCGCGCGAGACAAGCGCCGCCTCACCGAATTCACCGAGTCACCCATGAGCGACAAGAAAGAGAAAGCCTCCGCGAAGTACCCCGTCAACCTGCTCGACACGCCCTTCCCGATGCGCGGCGACCTGCCCAAGCGCGAGCCCGCGTGGGTCAAGGAATGGCAGGACAAGCAGATCTACGAGAAGATCCGCGCGGCCAGCAAGGGCCGCAAGAAGTTCATCCTGCACGACGGCCCGCCGTATGCGAACGGCGACATCCACCTCGGCCACGCGGTGAACAAGATCCTGAAGGACATGATCGTCAAGGCGCGCAATCTGGCGGGCTTCGACGCCGTCTATGTGCCGGGCTGGGACTGCCACGGCATGCCGATCGAAATCCAGATCGAAAAGCAGTTCGGCAAGACGCTGCCGGCCATCGAGGTAATGCAGAAGGCGCGTGCCTACGCCGGCGAGCAGATCGAGAAGCAGAAGGTCGGCTTCCGGCGTCTCGGCGTGCTGGGTGACTGGGACAATCCGTACAAGACCATGAACTTCACCAACGAGGCCGGCGAGATCCGCGCGCTCGGCAAGATCATGGAGAAGGGCTTCGTGTTCCGCGGGCTGAAGCCGGTGAACTGGTGCTTCGACTGCGGTTCGGCGCTGGCCGAGGCGGAAGTCGAGTACAAGGACAAGACCGATCCGACCATCGACGTGCTGTTCGCCTTCGCCGAGCCGGAGAAGACCGCGCAGGCGTTCGGCCTGAATGCGCTGCCGAAGGCCGGGGGCGGCATCGTCATCTGGACGACGACGCCCTGGACCATTCCCGCCAACCAGGCGCTCAACGTGCATCCGGAGATCGTCTACGCGCTCGTCGATACCCCGCGCGGCCTGCTGATCCTCGCGCAGGAACGCGTCGAGGAGTGCCTGAAGAACTACGGGCTGAGCGGCGAAGTCATCGCCACGACGACTGGCGAGAAGCTCGCCAACCTGCGCTTCCATCATCCGCTGGCGGCGGCGCACCCGGGCTACAAGCGCACCGCGCCGGTCTATCTCGGCGACTACGTGACCACCGAAAGCGGCACGGGCATCGTGCATTCGTCGCCGGCGTACGGCGTGGAAGACTTCGTGTCGTGCAAGGCGCACGGCATGTCGGACTCGGACATCATCAATCCGGTGATGGGCGACGGCCGCTATATCGAATCGCTGCCGCTGTTCGGCGGGCTGTCCATCTGGAAGGCGAATCCGCAGATCGTCGAGGCGCTCGAGGCCGCGGGCTCGCTGCTCAAGACCGAGAAGTACACGCACAGCTACATGCACTGCTGGCGCCACAAGACGCCCATCATCTACCGCGCCACGTCGCAGTGGTTCGCGGGCATGGACGTCACGCCGAAGGACGGCGGCCGCACGCTGCGCGAGATCGCGCTGGAAGGCGTCGAGAACACGGCGTTCTATCCGTCGTGGGGCAAGCAGCGCCTCTACAGCATGATCGCCAACCGGCCGGACTGGACGCTCTCGCGCCAGCGCCAGTGGGGCGTGCCGATGGCCTTCTTCGTCCACAAGGAAACCGGCGAGCTGCACCCGCGCACGCTGGAATTGCTGGAGGAAGTGGCGCAGCGCGTCGAGCAAGGCGGCATCGAGACGTGGCAGTCGCTCGATCCGCGCGAGCTGATCGGCGACGACGCGAATCTGTACGAGAAGAACCGCGACACGCTCGACGTCTGGTTCGACTCCGGCACCACGCACTGGCACGTGCTGCGCGGCTCGCACAAGGACTCGCTGCAGTTCCCGGCGGACCTGTACCTCGAAGGCTCGGACCAGCATCGCGGCTGGTTCCATTCGTCGCTGCTGACCGCCTCGATGCTCGATGGCCGCCCGCCCTACGACGCGCTGCTGACGCACGGCTTCACCGTCGATGGCGAAGGCCGCAAGATGTCGAAGTCGCTTGGCAACGGCATCGATCCGCATGAAGTCGCGAACCGCCTCGGCGCGGAAATCATCCGCCTGTGGATCGCGTCGACCGATTATTCCGGCGAGCTCGCGATCTCCGAGGAGATTCTCAAGCGCGTGACGGAAACCTATCGGCGCATCCGCAATACGTTGCGCTTCCTGCTCGCGAACCTGTCGGACTTCGACTTCGACAAGGACGCGCTGCCGGTGGAAGACTGGCTCGAGATCGATCGTTATGCGGTCGCGTTCACCCGCAACCTGCAGGACGATGCCCTCGCGCACTACGAGAAGTACGAGTTCCATCCGGTGGTCGCGAAGATCGCGACTTTCTGCTCGGAAGATCTCGGCGGCTTCTATCTCGACGTGCTGAAGGACCGTCTCTACACCACGAAGCCCGATTCGCGCGAGCGCCGCAGCGCACAGACCGTGCTCTTCCATATCGCGCACGGCCTGCTGCGCCTGGTCGCGCCGTATCTGTCGTTCACGGCGGAAGAAGCGTACAAGGTGCTCAAGCCGGGTCAGGACACCATCTTCACCGAGGTCTATGCGACCTATCCGGACATCGCCAACGGCGGCGAGCTGCTCGACAAGTGGACCCTGATCCGCAGCGCGCGCGGCGACGTCACCAAGGCGCTCGAAGAAGCGCGCACGGCGAACCTGATCGGTTCGTCGCTGCAGGCGGAAGTCGTGGTGCGCGCGAGCGGCGCCCGTTACGACGCGCTGGCCAGCCTCGGCGACGCGTTGCGCTTCGTGCTGATCACGTCGTCGGCGCAAGTGGAGAAGGTGGCGGGCGAGGCGGAAGAAGGTGTCGATGTCACGGCATCGAGCTATCTGAAATGCGAGCGCTGCTGGCACTATTGCGCGGACGTCGGCGCTCACGCGGATCATCCGGGTCTGTGCGGCCGCTGCTTCTCGAACCTGTTCGGCGCCGGCGAATCGCGAGGCGCAGCATAATGGCAAGGACGATGGCAAAACAAAGCACAAGCAGTGGATCGCTGGCGCCGTGGCTCGGCGTCGCGCTGATCGTGATCCTGTTCGACCAGCTGACGAAGATCGCGGTGCAGAAAGTGTTCGCCTATGGCGACCCGCACGCACTCACCCCGTTCTTCAACCTGCTGCTGGTCTATAACCGCGGCGCGGCCTTCAGCTTTCTCGCCATGGCCGGCGGCTGGCAGCGCTGGGCCTTCACGGCGCTGGGCGTAGTGGCGGCCATCGTGATCTGCTATCTGCTCAAGCGCCATTCGGGCCAGCGGCTGTTTTGCACGGCGCTGTCGCTCATCATGGGCGGCGCGATCGGCAATGTGATCGACCGCCTCGCCTATGGCCATGTCATCGACTTCCTGGACTTCCATGTGAACACGTGGCACTGGCCCGCGTTCAATCTCGCCGACAGCGCCATCACCGTCGGCGCGGTGCTGCTGATCTTCGACGAGCTGCGGCGCGTACGCGGTTCGAAGTGACGCGAGGTGACGTGAAGTGAAGTATGCAGCGCGGCTCCTTTCACGGAGCCGCGCGTTCATTGCGACGGAGGCAAAGTGGAACTTGCAGGCAAACATCTCGTTCTGGGCCTGACCGGCGGCATTGCCTGCTACAAGATCGCCGAGCTCACGCGCCTGTTGATCAAGGCCGGCGCGACCGTGCAGATCGTGATGACCGAAGCGGCGACGCAGTTCATCACGCCCGTCACGATGCAGGCATTGTCGGGCCGTCCCGTGTACACGTCGCAATGGGACGCGCGCATGCCGAACAACATGCCGCATATCGATCTCTCGCGCGAAGCCGATGCCATCGTCATCGCGCCCGCCTCCACCGATTTCATGGCCAAGCTCGCGCACGGCCGGTGCGACGACCTGCTGTCCACGCTGTGCATCGCACGCGACTGTCCGCTGCTCGTCGTGCCCGCGATGAACCGCCAGATGTGGCAAAACCCCGCGACGCAACGCAACGTCGCGCAGCTGCGTGCGGACGGCATCGAAGTGCTCGGGCCGGACTCGGGCTCGCAGGCGTGCGGCGAAGTCGGCGACGGCCGCATGATCGAGCCGGAAGCGGCCTTCGAGGCCATCTGCGCGTTCTTCCAGCCGAAGATCCTGCGCGGCCAGCGCGTGCTGATCACCGCGGGCCCGACCTTCGAGCCGCTCGATCCGGTGCGCGGCCTGACCAACCGCTCGTCCGGCAAGATGGGCTTCGCGCTGGCGCGCGCGGCGGCGCAGGCGGGCGCGGACGTGCATCTGGTGGCGGGTCCGGTCGCGCTGGAGACGCCGTGGGGCGTGTTCCGCGAGGACGTGCAGACCGCGCAGCAGATGCACGACGCCGTCATGCAGGCCACGCCCGACGCCGACATCTTCATCGCGGTGGCGGCGGTCGCCGACTGGCGCGCTGAGCAGGTCAGCGAACACAAGATCAAGAAGGTGCCGGGCGCGCCGCAACCCAGCTTCACGTTCGTCGAGAATCCGGACATCCTCGCCACGGTCGCGCGACTGCCGAATCCGCCGTATTGCGTCGGCTTCGCGGCCGAGAGCGGCGATCTGGACGTCAATGGCGCCGAGAAGCGCAAACGCAAGGGCATTCCACTGCTCATCGGCAACATTGGACAGCTGGCGTTTGGCCGCGATGACAATGAAGTCGTGCTCTTCGAGGAAAGCGGCACGACGCCGCTGCCGCGCGCCGACAAACAGCAACTTGCCCGCACGCTGATTGCGGAGATTGCCCGACGCGCGCCGAAGACCGGCGGCGCGCTGCTCTCCTGACGCGATGACGAAGCTCTCCGTACTCGACCAGACGCCGGTCATCCACGGCCACACGGCGGCCGACGCCATCGCCGCCACGCTCGATCTCGCGCAACTCGCCGACGACCTCGGCTTCACCCGCTTCTGGTGCGCGGAGCATCACGGCCTGCACGGCGTGTCGAATCCGTGTCCCGAAGTGATGCTGGCGCGCATCGGCAGTCTGACGAAGCGCATCCGGATCGGCTCGGGCGGCGTCATGTTGCCGTACTACGCGTCGTTCAAGGTCGCCGAGCAGTTCCAGATGCTCGAAGCGTTGTTCCCGGGACGCGTGGATCTCGGCGTCGGGCGCGCGCCAGGCGGCGACATGCGCACGGCGCAGGCGGTCGCGGCGGGCGCGTATAACCGCGGCGATATCTTCCCGCAGCAGGTCGCGGAACTCATCGCGCTGTTCGACGGCACCGTGCCGGAAGATTCCTTGGCGCACGGCGTGCTGCTGCAGCCGCGCATCGATACGCGTCCGGAACTGTGGATGCTCGGTTCCAGCGATTTCGGCGCGCTGCTTGCCGCGCAGCTCGGCATCCGCTTCGCCTTCGCGAGCTTCATCAATCCGCGAATGGGCGAGCACGTGGCGCAGGCGTATCGCGAGCGCTTCGTGGCCGGACACGAAGCGCAGCCCTATCTCGCGGCGGCGGTGTTCGCGATCTGCGCGGATACCAAGCAGGAAGCCGAGGCGCTCGAAAAGGCCGTCGACCTGCGTCGCGTGCAGATGGCCTATGGGTTGAATCAGCCGATTCCATCGATCGAACAGGGCATCGCGCAACGCTACGGCGAGCGCGAACTCGCCGTGATCGCGCATGAGAAGGCTCGCAGCATCATCGGTACGCCGGAGCGCGTCACGGAACAACTGCACGCGTTGCAGGCACAGTACGCCGCCGACGAACTGATCGTCCTGACGGTCGCCGGCAGCTACGCCGCGCGCACGCGGTCCTATCAACTCCTGGCCGACGCTTTCGAGCTCGGCCGCTGACACCCGATTCCATGAAACTCGACGTCAAGATCCTCGACACGCGCATGCGCGATTTCCTGCCTGCCTACGCCACGCCCGGCAGCGCCGGCCTCGACCTGCGCGCCTGTCTCGACGAGGCGCTCGTGATCGAACCGCATCAGACGGTGCTCGTGCCGACCGGTCTCGCGATCCATCTCGCCGACCCCGGTTATGCCGCGATGATCCTGCCGCGCTCGGGACTGGGTCACAAGCACGGCATCGTGCTGGGCAATCTGGTGGGCCTGATCGACTCGGACTACCAGGGCCAGTTGATGGTCTCCACGTGGAATCGCGGCGACACGGCCTTCACGCTCAATCCGATGGAGCGTCTGGCGCAGATGGTGATCGTGCCGGTGGTGCAGGCGCAATTCAATATCGTCGATGACTTCGATGCCAGCGCGCGCGGCGCCGGCGGCTTCGGCAGTACTGGCAAGCACTGAAGTCATCAGTCAGCAAGCAGGCGACGCCCGTCGCCTGACCTAGCATCTCCTATACAAAAGTAGCGCGTCCTCTCTGCTGCTTTTGCTCCCGGCTTCTTATTCTGATCGGCAAGTGACGGCTCATTCGAACCCTCTTCCGGGTTGAACCGTCACGACGCCGTCGCTCCGTCAGGAGCTACGTCCTTCCCTTTGATCTGTTTCGTTGCTTGAGACAGATTTCATTCAGTTATCCAAATAAGCGTGATCGCATCGGCCGATTTGCTTCGTGCCGTCGATCAATTCGTTTTTATATTTTTCAGGAAACCACACTATGAACATCCAATATGACGCCGTCGTCGCCCCGGGAGCGGGCCAGTGGTACGGCCAGATCATCGTCTCCAATCTCCGTTATGAAGACGGCAGCCAGGTTCAGGTCAACAAGTATCTCGCGCTGAACTTTTCGTCGCCGGTGGCCGTGAGCGCTACCGACGTCTGGCCGAGCTTCACCTCGTGGGTGTCGACGTCCAATCAGGTGCAATCGACTTCGATCGGCGACAACCTGTATTCCATCGCGCTGGAGATGGACTTCGACGCGCCGCACCGGATCGATCCGAAGGATCAGATCACCATTTCCATCAACGGTGACCTGACCGCCAATCCCGACACGTATCTGAACTCGTTCGTCATCGCAGCGGACCAGGCTCCGGCGGTCAACGCGACCGTCCAGATCGCCTGCGACGCGGCACCCGATGCCGCGCTGCAAGACGTGTCGCCGGTCATCAAGCTGTTGCGCGGCTCGCAGGCGACGCCGGTCACGCTCGTGTATGGGGCCAAGACCTCGGTGACGCTCGAGCAAGGCGACTACACCGTGCAAACCGGCGACGTGCATACCGCCGACCAGACCGTCGCGGCGCCGCTGATCGTCGCGCCGATGCAGTTCACGCTCGCGGCCGGCGCGACGGTCGACATGGACGTGGCCTTCGGCGCGGTGCAGCGCACGGCGGCGCTCGATATCGTGATCGACACGCTTCAAGGTCTCGCCGACGAAACCCTCTCAGTCACGGTAACGGACAAGAACAGCGGCGCGACGCTGGCTGCTTTCGACACCACGACCGGCACCACGACATCGCTGCGCTCGCTGCCGGTTTCGGACAACGTGCGTATCGCGATCGACGCCATCGACGTGAACAACGCGCAATACACGTTCGACATCCACGACGTGAAGCTCGAAAACGCGCTGCAGACGGTGACGGTCGGCCAGTCGCAGGTCAAGACCAAGAAGGTCGATACCACCGGCTTCGTCAATCTGCCCATTCACGTCACCGCCGATACGCCGCTGTCACAGAACATCGTGCTGCGTCTGCAAGGCGCCGACATGAACTACTCGCAGACGATCACGGCCACGACCCAGACGACCTCCTTCGCGACGCCCGTCAAGCCGGGCACGTACACGGTCACGGCGCCCGCGTTCGTGTCGGGCGGGATTGTTCGCGTCGTCGATGCGCCCGCCTCGCTGGCCGTCGCCGCTAACGGTTCGAGCGTGCTCGACGTGTCGATCGAGGCATCGGCGAACCTCAACGTGCGCGGCTTCCCGTCGTACCTGAGCTTCGGCGGCTGCGTGGACCTGACGCCCGGTAACAAGGCCGATCTCGCCGCGGCGCGCGCCACGTCGATCTTCGTCTATGCCGGCACCGATGGCGCGGGCGATTCGAACGTCTATCTGTCGGATGATCCGCAAACCCGCGCGTTGATCAAGCTCGCACGCGACACGGAAAGCGAGTTGGGCAATACGCAAGCCGTGCTGCCGGTCGCCATCTCGTACACGTGCAACCTGTCGCTCGGCAACACGCCCGGCATTCTCGCCAACGCCGACGCGCACGCGCACAGCTTCGCGAATTACATCCTCGCGTTGAATATCGCGATGAGCAATGCGGACGCGCAGCATGATGTGCCGGCGGGCTTCATCGTCAATCCCGACTTCCTCGGCGCCTGTCAGCAGGCCGGCTTCGGCGCGAGCTACGCGATGCCGGTGATCGAGCCGCTGAAGACCGCGCTCGCGCACTGGAACGTTCAGGCTGCGGTGCCTTCGTCCATCACCGATACGATCGCGGGCTACGTGCTGGCGGTGAACTGGCTGACGCGCACGGTGGCGCCCAAGGTGACCTTCGGCTGGCAGATCAATCTGTGGGGCGTCGGCTATTCGGAGTGGATCTACAAGGACGTCGATACGGCCTCGATGGCGCAGCAGACCGCTGACTACGTGAAGAGCCTCGGCGCCTGCGACGGCCCGTATGCGCCGGACTTCCTGGCGATCGATCGCTATGAAGCCGACGACTTCACGCAGCGCGCCTACGTGAACGGCTACTGCTACGGTCCGCGTGAATGGCAGCGTTACTTCGACTTCTGCGAGCACGTGAGCCGCGCGTTGCGCGTGCCCGTCATGCCGTGGCAGATTCCGGCAAGCCGCACGCCGAACACGAACGATCAGGTCAACGCGAACTTCGACAGCCAGCATTGGGGCACGGGCGGCAGCTGCATCATGGGCGATGCGGCGATCGGCAGCGACTATCACAACGTGAACCCGACGATCCTCGCGCTGCCGTTCTCGTCGTCGTTCCCGGACATGGGCGCGAACGCCGAGGCCATGTTCATCCGCTCGGAACCGTTCGACATCTCCGCGCCCTTGTACGGCGACTTCCCGCTGCGCGGCATCTTCGCGGTGCTGCTGGGCGGTGGATCGACGACGGGCATCGTGTCGTCGATCGGCAACCCGGAGTCGTGGACGCGCGACAAGCTGAGCGCCTACATGGAGGCGCCGCTGGCCTTCGATTCGTCGCGCGACTGATCGATTGATTGACTGATCGATTGACCAGCTGACGCAGCAAACGAAAACGGCGCGAGGGTCACTCGCGCCGTTTTCTCTACTCTCTTCTGAAGACCTATTCGACTTCGATCGTCTCCGGATTCGGATTGCGCGGCGGCGCCGAATTCTCGTCGAAGGTGATCTGCACCTTGTCCTCGGCATCGACATCCACCGTGACGCGGCCGCCATTCATCAGCTTGCCGAACAGCAGCTCGTCGGCCAGCGCACGACGGATCGTGTCCTGGATCAGACGCTGCATCGGCCGCGCGCCCATCAGCGGGTCGAAGCCATGCTTGGCCAGATGCTTGCGCAGCGCGTCGGTGAAGACGGCATCGACCTTCTTCTCGTGCAACTGGTCTTCCAGCTGCATGAGGAACTTGTCGACCACGCGCAGGATGATTTCTTCATCGAGCGAGCGGAAGCTGATGATCGAATCCAGACGGTTACGGAACTCCGGCGTGAACATGCGCTTGATGTCGTTCATCTCGTCGCCCGACTCGCGGCGCGAAGTGAAGCCGATCACCGACTTGCCCATGGCCTCGGCGCCCGCGTTCGTCGTCATGATGATGATGACGTTGCGGAAATCCGCCTTGCGGCCGTTGTTGTCCGTCAGCGTGCCGTGATCCATCACCTGCAGCAGCACGTTGTAGATGTCCGGATGCGCCTTCTCGATTTCATCCAGCAGCAACACGCAGTGCGGCTTCTTCGTGACGGCTTCCGTCAGCAGGCCGCCCTGGTCGAAACCGACATAGCCCGGCGGCGCGCCGATCAACCGGCTGACCGCATGACGCTCCATGTATTCCGACATGTCGAAGCGCAGCAGTTCGATGCCCAGCGTGAACGCCAGCTGCTTCGCCACTTCGGTCTTGCCGACACCCGTCGGGCCGGAGAACAGGAACGCGCCGATCGGCTTGTCCGTCTTGCCGAGACCCGCGCGCGCCATCTTGATGGACGCCGACAGCGCGTCGATGGCCGGATCCTGGCCGAACACGACGGCCTTCAGGTCGCGGTCGAGCGTCTGGAGCTTGCTGCGGTCGTCCTGCGACACGCTTTGCGGCGGGACGCGTGCGATCTTCGAGATGATCTCTTCGATCTCGCTCTTGCCGATGGTCTTCTTCTGCTTCGACTTCGGCAGGATGCGTTGCGCCGCGCCCGCTTCGTCGATGACGTCGATCGCCTTGTCGGGCAGATGACGGTCCGTGATGAAGCGCGCCGACAGTTCCGCGGCCGCCGAGAGCGCACCCGACGAGTACTTCACGCCGTGATGCTCTTCGAAGCGCGTCTTGAGACCACGCAGGATGGCGACGGTTTGTTCAACCGACGGCTCGGTGACATCGACCTTCTGGAAGCGGCGGGAGAGCGCCGCGTCCTTCTCGAAGATGCCGCGGTATTCGGTGAACGTAGTCGCGCCGATGCACTTCAGCTGTCCCGACGACAACGCCGGCTTCAGCAGGTTCGAGGCGTCGAGCGTGCCGCCCGATGCCGCGCCTGCGCCGATCAGCGTATGAATCTCGTCGATGAACAGGATGGCGTGCGGACGCTCCTTCAATTCCTTCAGCACCGTCTTCAGGCGCTGCTCGAAATCGCCGCGATACTTCGTGCCCGCGAGCAATGCGCCCATGTCCAGCGAATAGACCTGCGCATCCGCCAGGATATCCGGCACTTCGCCGCGCGTGATGCGCCAGGCGAGACCTTCCGCGATGGCGGTCTTGCCGACGCCGGCTTCACCGACCAGCAGCGGATTGTTCTTGCGCCGGCGGCACAGCACCTGCACGACGCGCTCGACTTCCAGCTCGCGGCCGATCAGCGGATCGATCTTGCCGTCCTTGGCGAGCTGATTGAGATTCTGTGTGAATTGCGCGAGCGGTGTTTCCTTCTGCGCGGCTGCGTCTTCCGATTCCGGATTGGCCTCGCTGCTCGCCTTGGCGGACTCGCCGCCGTTCGTCTTGGCGATGCCGTGGGAAATGAAGTTCACCACGTCGAGCCGCGTCACGCCCTGCTGCTGCAGGTAGTACACCGCGTGCGAATCCTTTTCACCGAAGATCGCCACCAGCACGTTCGCGCCGGTCACTTCCTTCTTGCCGTTCGAGGTCGATTGCACATGCATGATCGCGCGCTGGATCACGCGCTGGAAACCAAGCGTCGGCTGAGTATCGACGTCGTCCGTGCCCGGCACGGTCGGCGTGTTGTCATGAATGAAATTGCGCAGGTTCTGCCGCAAATCTTCAATGTTGGCTGCGCAGGCGCGCAACACCTCAGCCGCGGTCGGATTGTCCAACAGGGCAAGCAACAGATGCTCGACCGTTATGAACTCATGCCGCGCCTGACGTGCTTCCATAAACGCCATGTGCAGACTGACTTCCAGTTCCTGGGCAATCATGCTTCCTCCATCACGCACTGCAGCGGATGCCCCGCCTGCCGTGCATGGCTAACGACTTGCTCAACTTTGGTCGACGCAATATCCCGCGTGTAGACCCCACAAACTCCCCTGCCTTCGCGATGAACCTTCAGCATGATCTGCGTCGCAGTCTCGCGATCCTTATTGAAGTATTCCTGCACGACCATCACGACGAATTCCATCGGCGTGAAGTCGTCATTCAGCAGCACCACTTTGTACATGGCCGGCTTCTTGAGCTTCTGCTCCTGCCGCTCCAGTACCGTGCCGTCCTGCTTGTTGGGATTGGTCGCCATACACCCATTCTAAACAACACGGACATCCCCGCAATCGCCGCTCCAGCACCGGCCCGAAGACACGGCATGAATGACTGGAAACGTGCTCGCGCAGCGAAGGTCCATCGAATCCTGCCGCGGCCCCTGTGGTCCGGCGCGGCCCGCTTGCACCTCGTCAAACCCAGTATCGCACAGCTTCAAAAAAACCGGCTGCGCCGCCCGCCGCGAGTGCTGGCCGTATCACACAAGTGAGTCGATTATGCGTCTTTTCAAGGTGCCCTGCTTGGACGGCGCCGCACACGCAAAGCAGGAATTACCCCTACAAATGTGCTCTTTGCAACGAGCTTATCGGCCATCCCAAAAATTCCTTGACACCCGATTTAAGAGATTCAACAATCAAACTGGCACTTTTTTCCGGGGGCCACTCCACGGATAAGAAATGCCCGAGGTGAGCCAGTGAAGAAAAGAGGGCACTCGCAATGAGGGGTGGGTTCCAATCTTTTCCAAGGGCTCTTGGGATGCGACGAGAGTTAGAGGGGAAGTACGAATGTCTACAGGTACGGTCAAATGGTTCAACGACGCGAAAGGCTATGGATTCATCACGCCCGATGAAGGCGGCGAGGATCTGTTCGCACATTTCTCGGCGATTCAAATGAATGGGTTCAAGACACTCAAGGAAGGCCAGAAGGTCAGCTTTGAGATTGTCCAGGGACCGAAAGGCAAACAAGCTTCGAACATCCAGGACGCTGCCTGACCGTTCGATCAGAACCTGCCTCGTGAACCCGGCCTCCGCGCCGGGTTTTTTCATGTCTGGTTCCGCATTGGCGATGACTCACATATTGAGCGGATTCGCCAAATAAAAACCCCGAAAGGCATAAGTCTTTCGGGGTTTTCATAATGCGCGCTCGAATAACGGTGAGCTGTCACATATTCTCGATCATCACCTCGCCGAAGCCCGAACAGGAAACCTGAATCGCGCCTTCCATGAGTCGGGCGAAATCGTAAGTCACGCGTTTCGACAATATCGATTGTTCCATCGAGTGAATGACGCGATCTGCGGCTTCGAACCAGCCGAGATGACGCAGCATCATTTCGGCTGAAAGAATTTCCGAGCCGGGATTCACGTAATCCTTGCCGGCATATTTCGGCGCGGTGCCGTGCGTCGCTTCGAACATCGCGACCGAATCCGACATGTTCGCCCCCGGTGCAATGCCAATGCCGCCCACTTGCGCCGCGAGTGCATCCGAGATGTAGTCGCCGTTCAGGTTGAGCGTGGCGATGACGTCGTATTCGGCCGGACGCAGCAGGATCTGCTGCAGGAAGGCATCGGCGATCACGTCCTTCACGACGATGTCATTGCCCGTCTTCGGGCTCTTGACCTTCATCCACGGACCGCCATCGATCAGTTCCGCGCCAAATTCCTTCTGCGCGAGCGCGTAGCCGTAGTCACGGAAGGCGCCTTCCGTGAACTTCATGATGTTGCCCTTGTGCACCAGCGTGACCGAGCGGCGGTCGTTGTCGATCGCGTACTGGATCGCCTTGCGCACCAGACGCTCGCTGCCCTCGCGCGACACCGGCTTGATGCCCAGGCCCGACGAATCCGGAAAGCGGATCTTCTTCACGCCCATCTCGTCGCGCAGGAACTGGATGACCTTCTTCGCCTCGGGCGACTCCGCCGGCCATTCGACGCCTGCATAGATGTCTTCCGAGTTCTCGCGGAAGATCACCATGTCGATTTTCTCCGGCTCGCGCACCGGCGACGGCACGCCCTTGAAATAACGCACCGGACGCAGGCATACATACAGATCCAGTTGCTGGCGCAGCGCGACATTCAGCGAGCGGATGCCGCCGCCGACCGGCGTCGTCAGCGGGCCCTTGATGGACACGATGTAGTCCTTCACCGCGTCGAGCGTCTCGTCCGGCAGCCAGACATCCGGGCCGTAGACGCGGGTGGCCTTCTCGCCCGCGTAGATCTCCATCCAGTGGATCTTGCGCTTGCCGCCGTAGGCCTTCTCCACCGCCGCATCGACGACCTTGATCATGACCGGCGTGATATCGACGCCCGTGCCATCGCCTTCGATGAACGGAATGATCGGCTGGTCCGATACGTTGAGCGAGAAATCCGCGTTGACGGTGATCTTGTCACCGTCCGCCGGAACCTTGATGTGCTGATACGGCATGGTCGACTCCAGAGAAGGCCGGGCTGAATGGAAGCAAACTGGATGGAGAGCGCGCCTTCAGGCATGCGCGCGTGTGTGCATGCCAGCATGGCGAGACCGTCATTCTAACCACGCCGGACGGCCTGCGGGCGGCGCGGAGACCGCGAGGACCCGAGCCACGCATGCTTTAAGATGCCGGATTCTCCGGGCCGAACCCGTCACTTTAGCCGCGCACGCTTCGCATGCCATTGATCGCCCTCAACAAACCCTTCGGCACCATCTGCCAGTTCTCCGCGCATGAAACGCGCGCGTCGCTCGCGGACTGGGTCAGCACGCCGGGCGTCTATCCGGCGGGACGGCTCGATGCCGACAGCGAAGGCCTGTTGCTGCTCACCGATGACGGCGCCCTGCAGGCGCGCATCGCCGAACCGCGCCACAAGCTCGTCAAGCGCTACTGGGCGCAGGTGGAAGGCACGCCCGATGACGCGGCGCTCGCGCATCTCGCGCGCGGCGTCGATCTCGGCGACTATGTCACGCGTCCATGCCGCGCCGCCTTCGTCGCGGATGAGGCCGCGCAGGCGCTCTGGCCACGCACGCCGCCGGTCCGCTATCGCGCGGCGATTCCGACGACATGGATCGAACTCGCCATCACCGAAGGCAAGAACCGCCAGGTGCGACGCATGACGGCGGCGGTCGGCTTTCCGACGCTGCGACTGGTGCGCATTGCCATCGGCGCCCTGGACATCTTCACGCTCGGGCTTGCGCCGGGTCAGTCCGTCGATGTACCGCCCGCCGCGCCCTGGCAACGCCTTCGGTGAATCCCATTCATCGTTCGCAAAAATGCTTCGCTGAGTGAGCGTCGATGCGCGCTTGAATACGCGTGTCATGAAGATCGGCTAATGCAGTTCGCGGCGTTTCACGTCGGCCGGATTTTTTTCGGTTCTGCTGTGCAATTTCCTGAAATCCGCGTCAACCGACTCTTCGCGCGCTGCGTTAAGGGCCCCAGATGCCGCGAAAAGCTATCCGGCATGAGCGAATAACCGATTACAGCACGCTGTGTGCTCCAGGGTGTTTGAAAGGTTCAACGTTCACAGGCGTGTCGTCTTTAAATCAATCGATACGGCTGTCAACCGAAAGGTAGGTGGCTCGTTTACCGACATGACTCCATGACCGGGTCGTCTTGGTTAAATCAACTCAAGCTGAGGATTTACAGAATGAACAAACTGATCGCTGCTCTCGTCGCTGGCCTGTTCGCAACCGCTGCTTTCGCACAAGACGCATCGGCTCCGGCCGCTGCTGCTCCGGCAGCTGCTTCGTCGGCTCACAAGTCGTCGGCTCACAAGAAGTCGCACAAGTCGTCGAAGAAGTCGCACAAGAAGGCAGCTTCGGCTCCGGAAGCCGCTTCGGCAGCTCAGTAAGTTTGGTGCAATACGCCGTATAGCTGTAAAGAACGAGTCTTACCGCCGTCCTTACGGCGTTGCAGGGCAGACCGCCGCAAGGCGTCTGCCCTTTTGTTTTGTATTGCCGCATCGAGTAACATGCGCGGGGTTTGCCCGGATCGCGCTCGAACGAGAATGTGAGCAACAGTGGGCAACAGAGTTGCAATCGAATGAACAAGGGAGCTTTGCCGTGAATCTCGTCTTGCGTGCCGTCGCGCGTTTCCGGAATCAACGACTCAACCTCATCGAGCTGGTGCGCGCGTGCGTGATCGCGCTCGCCCTGCCGTGCGCGGCACTGCCGCTCGCGCAGACGGCCCAGGCGCAGACCATGCCGCCCGGCGCCAAGCAACCCTCCGACTTCCCGCGCGCCAGGCTGACCGCCGGCATGTTCTTGATCGATGCAGCGGTCGCCGCCAACGACGCCGATCGCGAGCAAGGCCTCATGTACCGCAGCCAGCTCAATCCGAATGAAGGCATGCTCTTCGTGTTCAACGAGAACGCCGTGCATTGCTTCTGGATGAAGAACACGCTGATTCCGCTGTCGATCGCCTTCATCCGCGCGGACGGCACGATCACCGATATCGACGAGATGCAGGCCGAAACCGAGAACAATCACTGCCCGCGCAACAACGGCGTGTATGCGCTCGAAATGAGCAAGGGCTGGTTCGCTGCGAAGGGCATCAAGCCGGGCATGCAGATCAAGGGGCTGCCGCGCGCGCAATGACGTGTGCAGTGAAGCTGAGCGTCTGAAGAGACCGCCTCCGACGATCAAAACCGGCGCATCCCGCCGGTTTTTTTTCGCCTGCCGAACCTGCCGCGCGCCTTCCGTGATTCCTGCAAAAAGCCTGCCGACGCGCTATTCTTCAAAGATTCGCATGGGCCGGAACGGGCTTTGCACTGCCTGTTCCGGTCGTTTCATCCACAGGAGGTTCACGTGCCCCGCAAGACTCCCATCGAGCGCTATCGGAACATCGGAATCAGCGCTCACATCGATGCCGGCAAGACCACGACTACCGAGCGCATCCTTTTCTACACCGGCGTGACGCACAAGATCGGCGAGGTTCACGACGGCGCGGCCACGATGGACTGGATGGAACAAGAGCAGGAACGCGGCATCACGATCACTTCCGCCGCCACCACCGCCTTCTGGAAAGGCATGGCGGGCAACTATCCGGAACATCGCATCAACATCATCGACACGCCGGGACACGTGGACTTCACCATCGAAGTCGAGCGTTCGATGCGCGTGCTCGACGGCGCCTGCATGGTGTACGACTCGGTCGGCGGCGTGCAGCCGCAGTCCGAAACCGTGTGGCGTCAGGCGAACAAGTACAAGGTGCCGCGCATTGCGTTCGTCAACAAGATGGACCGCGTCGGCGCGGACTTCTTTCGCGTGCAGCGGCAGATCGGCGAGCGCCTGAAGGGCGTGGCCGTGCCCATCCAGATTCCGATCGGCGCGGAAGAGCATTTCCAGGGCGTGGTCGACCTCGTGAAGATGAAAGCGATCGTCTGGGACGACGAAAGCCAGGGCATCAAGTTCAGCTACGAGGAGATTCCCGACAACCTCAGGGAACTCGCACACGAGTGGCGCGAGAAGATGGTCGAGGCCGCGGCCGAGTCCAGCGAGGAGTTGCTCGAGAAATATCTGGAAGATCACGAGAGCCTGACCGAGGACGAAATCAAGGCGGCACTCAGAAAGCGCTGCGTCGCCAATGAAATCGTGCCGATGCTGTGCGGCAGCGCGTTCAAGAACAAGGGCGTGCAGGCGATGCTCGACGCCGTCATCGACTACCTGCCCTCGCCGGTCGACGTCCCCGCCATTCTCGGTCACACGGAAGACGACCAGGAAGCCGAGCGTCATCCAAGCGACGACGAGCCGTTCTCCGCGCTCGCCTTCAAGATCATGACGGACCCGTTCGTCGGCCAGCTGATCTTCTTCCGCGTGTATTCCGGCGTGGTGAATTCGGGCGACACGGTCTACAACCCGGTCAAGGAAAAGAAGGAGCGCCTCGGCCGGATCCTGCAGATGCACGCCAACGAACGCAAGGAAATCAAGGAAGTGCGCGCGGGCGACATCGCCGCGGCGGTCGGCCTGAAGGAAGCGACGACCGGCGACACGCTGTGCGATCCGAACAAGGTCATCATCCTCGAACGGATGATCTTCCCGGAGCCGGTGATCTCGCAGGCCGTCGAGCCGAAGACGAAGGCCGACCAGGAAAAGATGGGCATCGCGCTGAACCGGCTCGCGCAGGAAGATCCGTCGTTCCGCGTGACCAGCGACGAGGAATCCGGCCAGACCATCATCTCCGGCATGGGCGAGCTGCACCTCGAAATTCTCGTCGACCGGATGAGGCGCGAATTCAACGTCGAGGCAACCGTCGGCAAGCCGCAGGTCGCGTATCGCGAGACGGTGCGCAACAAGGTCGAAGATGTCGAAGGCAAGTTCGTCAAGCAGTCGGGCGGACGCGGCCAGTACGGTCACGTGGTGATCGCGCTGGAACCGGACGCGGGCAAGGGCTATGAGTTCGTCGACCAGATCAAGGGCGGCGTGATCCCGCGCGAATACATCCCGGCCGTGGACAAGGGCATCCAGGAAACGCTGAAGGCCGGCGTGCTCGCGGGCTATCCGGTCGTCGACGTGAAAGTGCGGCTGACTTTCGGTTCCTACCATGACGTGGACTCAAACGAAAACGCGTTCCGCATGGCCGGCTCGATGGCCTTCAAGGAAGCCATGCGCCGCGCGCGGCCCGTGCTGCTCGAACCGATGATGGCCGTCGAAGTCGAGACGCCCGAGGACTTCATGGGCAACGTGATGGGCGATTTGTCCGGCCGGCGCGGGATCGTGCAGGGCATGGAGGACATCGCGGGCGGCGGCGGCAAGCTGGTGCGCGCCGAAGTGCCGCTCGCCGAGATGTTCGGCTATTCCACGTCGCTGCGCTCGCTGACGCAGGGCCGCGCCACCTACACGATGGAGTTCAAGCACTACGCGGAGACCCCGTCGAACGTCTCCGAGGCGATCATCAACTCGAAGTCGAAGTAGAAACGCCAGGCAGGCGCGCGCGCAAATGCGTGTAGCATGCCTGTAGCCTCGAGGTCCGTTGCCGGCGCTGGGTTGGCCGCAACGGACTTTCTCTATCCGCAGACGATACAACCCACCGCGACACGGGCACGACATGAGCGACGCACATCAGCATATCGATTGGCGCGAGCACGGCGTCAAGGTCATCCGGGGCGATCAGCTCGACACCAACACCGCGCAGACGCCCGGCATGAACCGCGCTGCCGCGATCAACGCCGCGCGTGTCGGCGCCCAGAAGATCTGGGCCGGCACCGTCACCATCCATCCGAATGCGAAGACCGGCGCGCATCATCATGGCGCGCTCGAGAGCGTCATCTATGTCGTGCGCGGCCAGGCGCGCATGCGCTGGGGCGAACATCTCGAATTCACGGCCGAAGCGGGTCCGGGCGATTTCATCTTCGTGCCGCCCTATGTGCCGCATCAGGAAATCAACGCCAGGACCGACGAGCCGCTCGAATGCGTGCTCGTGCGCAGCGACAACGAAGCGGTCGTCGTGAATCTGAATATCGATGCCGTGGAGCAGCCTGAGGAAGTCTATTGGGTCGATCCGATTCACAAGCATCCGCACGACCATTGAAGGCGGCACGCTGAGGACGGCGGCGCGGCGCGTATCTTGCTACCCAGGCCAGACGCGGCGGCGCTTTCGACGCGGCTCAACTGATCGCCCGCCCGGCGCAACCCGGCGCGGGCGCGACAACTACAACATCCGCACACGATGAAGACATCTTCCACCGACGCGTCTCTCCTCGACCTCGCCCGCCCGCATGCGGGAGAACTGGGCAATCATGCGATCGACGAATTCATGGCCGGCCGCCTCACGCGCCGCGAGCTGCTGCGCCATGCGAGCATGCTTGGCTTCGCGCTCGCGGCCGGCGGCTTGTTCGGCATGCCGTCGGCGCGCGCGCAGGGCACGGGCAAACCGGGCGGCACGATCCGCGTCGCGCATCTGACGCCGGCGGGCGCGGTCGATCCGCTCACCGTCACCGACGCCGCCGGTCTCGCGCTGATCAACCAGACCGGCGAATTCCTGATCGACGACGACAGCGAGCACCTGACGCTGCGTCCGGCGCTCGCGCTCTCGTGGAAGTCCAACGACAAGGGCGACGTCTGGACCTTCAAGCTGCGCCCGAACGTGAAGTTCCACGACGGCCAGCCGATGAGCGCGAAAGACGTGGTCGCCACCTTCAACCGTCTGTCGGATCCGGGCGCAGGCTCGGCGGCGCTGTCGGTGCTGAAGGGCGTGCTGTCGAAGGATTCGGCGAAGGCCGTCGACGATCACACGGTCGAATTCCACCTCGACGCCCCGAACGGCAATTTCCCGTATTACGTGTCCTCGAATACGTATAACGCGGTGATCCTGCCGGCAAACTTCACCGGTCCGTATGAAAAAAGCTTCATGGGCACGGGCGCGCTGAAGCTGGAGAAGTACACGCCGAAGGTCGGCGCATCGTTCGTGCGCAATCCCGACTACTGGGGGGAGAAGTCGCTGCCGGATCGCGTGAACTTCTCGTTCTATGCGGACCAGCAAGCGCAACTGCTCGCGATGCAGGGCCGCCAGGCCGACGTGATGGGCGACTTCACGGTGCAGGGCGGCGTCTCGATGCTGACCAATCCGCAGTTCAAGGTGCTCGGCACCAAGTCCAGTTCGCACCGGCAGATCCACATGCGCTGCGACATGGGCGCGTTCAAGGACAAGCGCGTGCGCCAGGCGCTGGCGCTCGCGATCAATCGCGAAGTGATCGTCAAGGGACTGTTCCGCGGACGCGCGCAGGTCGGCAACGACAGCCCGTTCGCGCCGGTGTTTCCGTCGAGCGATCTGAGCGTGCCGCAGCGCAAGTTCGATATCGCGAAGGCCAAACAGCTGATGGGCGAAGCGGGCGTGGCGAACGGCTTCGACATCACGCTGACCACCGAGAAGTACATGGAGATTCCCGATCTCGCGGTGGTCGTGCAGAACGCGGCGAAGGCGATCGGCATCCGCATCACGCTCAAGGTGGAAAGCCAGGACCTGTACTACGGTTCCGGGACCTTCGGCAAGTCGGACTGGCTCGATTCGCCGCTCGGCATCACGGACTACGGCCATCGCGGCGTGCCGAACGTGTTCCTGAACGCGCCGCTGACGAGCGGCGGCACCTGGAACGCGGCGCACTTCAAGAACGCGGAGTACGACAGGCTGGTCACGCAGTTCGTGGCCGCACTGGATGCCGCGTCGCAGAAGAAGCTGTCCGGGCAGATCCAGCGCCTGCTGCTCGACGAAACGCCGGTCGTGATTCCCTATTTCTACGACCAGTTGATCGTCACGCGCGCGACCGTCTCGGGCGTGCGCTTCAACGCGATCTCGCAAATGTGGTTCGACCGCGCGACGGTGGCGGCCGGTTGAGCGCGGCAAGGAGGTTCACGCGATGAGCACCCTCACGCCCACCACGCGCGTGGCCACGCCGGGCAACGGCGCCGCGAAACTGCGCCGCATCGCGCGCTTCGTCGGCGTGCGGCTGCTGCTCGCGCTCATCACGCTCTGGCTGCTGTCGATGATCGTCTTCGCGGGCGGCCAGTTGCTGCCGGGCGACGTCGGCCGCGCGATCCTCGGCCCGCTCGCGGATGCCCGCGCGGTCGCGGCGCTCAATCACCAGCTGGGCGTCGACCGGCCGCTGCTCACGCAATACACCGGCTGGATCAGCCACTTCCTGCGCGGCGACATGGGCGAGTCCTATGCGTTCCGCGCGCCGGTCGCGCCGTTCATCGCGGGCGCGCTGTGGAACTCGGCGAAGCTCGGCGCGCTGGCCTTCGTCGTCGTGGTGCCGCTCGGCATCGCGGGCGGCGTGTACGCGGCGCTCCACGCGGGCCGCTGGATCGACCGGCTCATCAGCATCGGCGGACTGACGGCGACGGTCGTGCCGGAGTTCGTCTCGTCGATCGTGCTGATCCTGATCTTCGGCGTGTGGCTGCAATGGCTGCCGATCGAAGCCACCGCGCCCGCCGGCGCGGGCTTTTTCACGCAGCTCGAACATCTGGTCCTGCCGGTGCTGCCGCTCGTCTTCGTGTTCTTCGGCTATATCGCGCGGATGGCGCGCGCGGGCACGGTCGAGGCGCTCGACGCCGACTACACCCGCACCGCGATCCTGAAAGGCCTGCCGCAGCGCGTCGTGATCCTGCGGCACGTGCTGCGCAACGCGCTGCTGCCGACCATCACCGTCGCCGCCACGCAGCTCGGCTACATGATCGGCGGCCTCGTGGTGGTGGAGACGCTGTTTCACTATCAGGGGATCGGCTCACTCATTTACACCGCCGCGCAAGGCAAGGACTTTCCGATGCTCGAAGCCGGCGTGCTGACGATCGGCGTGATCTACACCGGGGCGAACCTGATCGCGGACGCTTTGTATGTGGTGCTGAATCCGCGTCTGCGCACCTCCGAATCCAGCGGAGACGCACCATGAGCACAAGCACCGCCCCGGCCTCCCCGCCCGTCGCGCCGCGCCGCTACGAGGCACTCGGCGCGCTCGCGCGTTCGGCCAGCTTCGACCTCGGCGTATTGATCCTGCTGTTCTGGGTGCTGTGCGCGCTGTTCGGCCACTGGCTCGTGCCGCAGGACCCGTTCGCCTCCGACCCGCTCAATTCGCTCACGCCGCCTTCCGCCGAACACTGGTTCGGCACCGATCAGCTCGGCCGCGACGTGTTCGCGCGGGTGATCGTCGGCTCGCGCGACATCCTCACCATCGCGCCGCTCGCGACGCTGCTCGGCACCGCGGCGGGCACGGCGATCGGCTTGATGGTCGGCTACTTCGGCGGCTGGGTCGACGCCGTGATCGGCCGCGCCATCGACGCGCTGCTGGCGCTGCCGCTCGTGATCGTCGCGCTGCTGGCGCTGGCCGCGGTGGGCGCGAGCAATACCACGGTGATCCTCGTCATCGGCCTGACCTTCGCGCCGATCACCGCGCGCACGGTGCGCGCCGCCGTGCTCGGCGAACGTCACCTGGACTACGTGCTCGCGGCGCAGCTGCGCGGCGAGAACGCGCTGTACATCATGTTCGCGGAGATCCTGCCGAACGTGTTGCCGCCGATCATCGTCGAAGCAACCGTGCGGCTCGGCTATGCGATCTTCGCCGTCGCGACGCTTTCTTTCCTCGGTTTCGGCATCCAGCCGCCGTCCGCCGACTGGGGTCTCGCCCTTTCCGAGTGCTACACGCTGATGGCCGGCGGCGCGTGGTGGACGGTCGTGTTCGATGCCGCCGCGATCGCCACGCTGGTGGTCGCGGTGAATCTGGTCGCGGACGCCGTGCAGGGAGTGCTCGACCGATGAACGGCCCCCCGCCCTCTGCTTTCCCCACCTTCGGCGCCGCGAAAGGCGATCAGGCCGACGCGCTGACCGTCGTCGGGCTGACGGTCGCCTACCGGTCGCGCGGACGCGAGCGCGACGTGCTGCAGGACGTCACCCTGCGCGTGAAGCGCGGCGAGGCGTACGGGCTCGTCGGCGAATCGGGCTGCGGCAAGTCGACCGCCGCGCTCGCCGTGCTGCGCTATCTGCCGCGCAACGGCCGCGTGAAGGCGGGCAAGATCACGATTGCCGGCAACGACGTCGCCGGGCTCAGCCCCGACGCGCTGCGCGGCATGCGCGCCAACGCCGTCTCGATGGTCTATCAGGACCCGGGGCGCGCGCTGAATCCGTCGCTGACGATTGCGCGGCAAGTCTCCGAAGCGTTCGAAGTCACGGGCGCCTCCGCCGACGAAGCCCTCGCCCGCACCGCCGACATGCTCCGGCGCGTGCGCATCGCGTCGCCGGAACGGGTGATGGAAAGCTATCCGCATCAGCTGTCGGGCGGCATGCAGCAGCGCGTCGTCATCGCGATGGCGCTGGCCTGCAATCCCGAACTGCTGATCCTCGACGAACCGACCACCGGACTCGACGCCACCGTCGAGGCCGAAGTGCTCGATCTGATCGCGCAGCTGCGCGCCGAGCTGGGCACGGCCGTGCTCTTCATCAGCCACAACCTCGCGGTGATCGGGCGCATGTGCGAGCGTGTCGGCGTGCTCTATGCCGGCAAGCTCGTCGAGGAAGGCGCGACCGCCGACGTGTTCGCGCAGCCGCGTCATCCGTACACGGTGGGTCTGCTGCGCTGCCTGCCGCGCGCGGGACGCAGCAAGGAAACCGGCCGGCTCGACACCATTCCCGGCTCGCTGCCGCTGCCGGGCGCGATCGCGCAGGGCTGCATCTTCGCGCCGCGCTGCAAGCTCGCCGACGAGCGCTGTCTCAAGGACGCGCCGCCGCCGTATCGCGTCGCCGCCGCACACGGCGACCAGATGGCGCGCTGCCATTATCACGAGCGTGCGCAAGACCTGCCGCGCGCCACCGACGAAGCGCCGGTGCCCGTCGCGAACGGCACAGGACAGCTTGCGCTGGCGGCGCGCAATCTGTCGAAGACCTTCCGGGTCGGCGATGAAGACGTGCGCGCCGTCCACGATGTCTCACTCGACCTCGTGCAGGGCGAAACGCTCGGGCTGGTGGGCGAATCGGGCAGCGGCAAGACGACGCTCGCCAAGCTGTTGCTCGGCCTCGTCTCGCCCGACAAGGGCGCCACGCTCGAACTCAACGGCGCCAGCCTCCCCGAGCGCGTCACCCAGCGCAGCGACGAGCAGGTGAAGTCGTTGCAGATCGTCTTCCAGAATCCGGACTCGGCGCTCAACCGCGCGCATTCGGTGCGGCAACTGATCGCACGTTCGCTGTCGAAGCTCGCCGCGCTGCATGGCCCGGCGAAGGAGGCGCGCCTGCACAAGCTGACCGAAGCCGTGCGGCTGCCGGCGCGCTATCTCGGCGCGCGCACCCGGCAATTGTCGGGCGGCCTGAAGCAGCGCGTGGCGATCGCACGGGCGTTCGCGGGCGATCCGCGTGTGGTCGTGTGCGACGAACCGACCTCCGCGCTCGACGTGTCCGTGCAGGCCGCCATCCTCAACCTGCTCGCCGACCTGCAGCGCGAACGCAGCGTCAGCTATGTGTTCATTTCGCACGATCTGCATGTCGTGAGGTATCTGTCGGACCGCATCGCGGTGCTGTATCTCGGCCGCATCATGGAGATCGGCCGCGCCGCCGATGTCTTCGGCGGCCCGCAGCATCCGTATACCGAAGCGTTGCTGTCGTCGGCGCCGTCGCTTGACGGCACGCATGCGCAGCGCATTCGTTTGTCGGGCGACCTGCCGAGCGCGGCCCATCCGCCGTCGGGCTGCGTGTTCCATACGCGCTGTCCGCGCAAGATCGGAGCGGTGTGCGAAACCGAAACGCCGCCCTGCCGCGCCGCCGGCAACGATCACGCGATTCATTGCCACATTCCGGTGGAAGAGTTGCGGGCGTTGCAGCGCCGGGAGATTTGATTGCGCCGCGGGCCGCCCGGCGCAAGCATTGGCCGGAACCAAAGCGGGCCGCGACGTCTCTCATCGGTTCGACGTTCAACAACAATGAGGATTCAACCGATGAAACCCGCCCGTTCCATGGCCCGCGCATCGCTCGTCGCCGGCGCTGCTTTCGCCGTCACCCTCGCTGCGCAGGCACAGACCACCGCGCCCGCCCCGACGCCCGGCGCCTCCGACCCGACCTTCTCCGCCTACACGCTCGCGCAGCAGTGCGCCAACAAGTCGGATAACGCCGCGCTGGCGCAATGCCTGGGCGCGGTGCGCGGCATCGTGCGCGGCTATCAGTACGGCGTACTGTTCCTGTCGCAACGCATGTCGCTGCCGGAGGCCGAGACCAAGCGCGTGTCGCTGTGCCTGATGGACACGAAGGTCTCGTCGATCATCGATGATTTCGTCGCCGACGCGAAGCAGGTCAACGAAGACGACCTGAAGCGCACGCCCGCCGAAGTGGCGGTGCTGGGCTCGGTGCACGCGCATCACGCCTGCAGTTGAGCAGGCATGGCTTCACGGCCATCTGCTACAGCATTTCGAGCGGACGCTTGGACTGGGGCGGCCTGAACTGCTGATCGATGTCGGCGAGTTCGTCCGCCGACAGTTTCAGGTCGAGCGCCGCGCGGTTCTCACGGACATGCGCGACGTCCGCCGCCTTCGGAATGGCGAATACCGCCGGTTGCTTCAGCACCCACGCCAGCGCCACCTGGAATGCCGACACCCCGCGCGCCGCCGCGATCTTTTCCAGCGCGCCGCCGCGCGGCAGGCGCGCGTGATCCACGGGGCTGTACGCCATGGCCGGCATGCGGTGGTCGCGCAGCCATGGGAGCAGATCGAATTCCGCGCCGCGCCGCGCGACGTTGTAGAGAATCTGATTGGTTGCGCAGGCGTTGCCGCCGTCGAGGGAGAAGAGTTCTTCCATGTCGACGGTATCGAAGTTGCTCACGCCCCAGTGGCGAATCTTGCCGTCGCGCTGTAATTTCTCGAACCCTGCCAGCACGCCCTCCAGATCCTCGCCGCCGCGCCAATGCAGCAGATACAGATCGATGCGGTCGGTCTTCAGCCGCTTGAGGCTGCGCTCACAGGCGGCCTGAACGCCGCGCTCGCTGCCGTTGTGCGGATACACCTTGCTGACGATGAACAACGCGTCGCGCCGGTCGCCGAGCGCTTCGGCGATCAATTGCTCGCTTGCCCCGTCGCCGTACATCTCCGCGGTATCGATGAGCGTCATGCCCAGCTCGACGCCCTCGCGCAAGGCAGCGATTTCCTTGGCACGCGCATTCGGGCGCTCGCCCATTTCCCAGGTGCCCTGTCCGAGTTTCGGAAGGGTTTCGCCGCTCGGCAGCGTGACGGTTGATTCGGCAAGGGTCATTCGAGCCTCCTGATAAGCCAGCAGAGCATGAAGCACGGAACACGCCCGAAGCGCCTGAGTAAGACGGCTTGACGAGTCATTCATTACAAGTCCGATACCGAATGTCTGAACCACAGAAGAAGGCGACTCGCATTCGAGAAGCCGAAAGCAAGTCCTCTTTTAGAGCATTGACTACGCATACTCCGACGCGCTCACGCATGACTTCCGAAGTTAATTCCAGCGCACGCTTCAATTAATGCAAACGTCGTTAAATGAATGCAACATACGATTTCGAATTCGATGAAAGAGAAATTCGTTGCTGCCGAACAATCATCTGCTAATCCCCCGCTCCGGTTTCATTTTTTGCACCAAAAAACGCGTCTGGGAGAATGCTCATAAAAGAATATTCGAAAATGACGAAAAAATCAGAAACTCGTAGCAAAACTTTAAAGAAATCGATATTGCAATTCGCGTCGGCGCTCAATATTATTTCTACAAGAAACGGGGGTGTTCAAATACTGGACGCACGCCTGGGATATGAGGCAGGCAAGTGCGTGCCTGTATAACTCCAACAGTGAGAGGGCAACAATGAACCAGATCCATGCAATGCGGGTTTTCGTGCGGGTGGCGGATACTGAAAGCTTTCGCCGGGCTGCTCAACAACTTGATGTATCGAATGCACTGGTCACGCGGGCAATCGCGATGCTGGAAGCGCATTTGAGAACCCGGTTGATTAATCGAACCACACGAAATCTTTCGCTGACTGAAGCCGGCACCCGTTATCTCGAAGGCTGCCGCGCGTTACTCGAAGAACTGGATCATCTCGAATCCGCCATTACCCATACCGAGGGTGAACCGAGCGGCACGCTGCGTGTCGTGGCATCGAGCGCGCTGTCGCTGCTGACGCTCACGCCGCTCATCGACGGCTTCCGCAGGCTGCATCCGAAGGTCAATGTGCGCCTGACGCTCGCCGAGCGCCACGTCGATCTCGTCGAGGACGGCTATGACGTCGGCATCGTCACGGCTTACATGGTGTCGAGCACGGCGCTGGTCGAACGGCCGGTGGGCACCAACACCTTCGTGCCGGTCGCTACGCCCGAGTTCATTGCGCAGCACGGCGCGCCGGTTGCGCCCGCCGATCTCCTCGGACTGCCCTCGGTCGCGTTGCCGAACGAGATGCGCAATCTGACCTGGCATTTCCGGCATCACCTCGGCGCCGCCGACCAGATTACGCTCGCGCCGGTCTATACGGTGAACAACGGCTTGATGGTGCGGCTGGGCACGCTGAAGGGCATCGGCTTCGCGATCCTGCCGGAGGGCATCGTCAATGCGGACCTGAAGGAAGGCACGCTGGTCCGCCTGCTGCCCGACTACGCCATCGACGACCCGGACATCAAGATGTCGATCGTCTATCCGGGACGCCAGTACTTGCCGGCGAAGACACGCTTCTTCGTTGACTACGCACTGGACTATCTCAGCCAGCGTTTCGCGACGTCCACGAGCATTCCGGACGAAAGTTTCCGTGCGCCGCACCTGGCGCTCAAACCGGTGCCGGCGTCGGTCAACGCGGTGCCGGCCGCCGCGAATTAAAGTGGCGTCCTGATTCCCGCGGCCGGACGGCGCGATCGAAGCCCGTCCCGCCCTGCCGGTGCGGCGCGCAGGCCGCGCCGTACTCAGGTCTCGCCGTATTCGGCGCTGGCCACATCCGGCGCCGCGCACATCTCGTGCAGCAGCGGCGCTTCGCGCTCGTGCACTTCAACGGGCATGCACAACGCGCCCGCATACGCCATGTAGCGCGCGCGATGCTGCCCGTTGCGAAAGGCCACGACCCCTTCCCGATGCACGCCGAGCAACCCGAGCAAGCCGGGCGAACGCCGCACGCAGATCGTCACGTAGGGCATTTCCGGCACGCGCGGATTGTCCGGGTCGAGAAACTCGCGGATGCCGCGCACCTTGCCGGCATGCCAGTCGTCGACGGCCTTGAGCACGTAGTCGGTGTCGTCGCGATCGGCGCACGCGAGCAGCTTCCTCACGTCGACGAGCACGACCCGGTGACGCGAGTCGCGACCGGTGAAAACCCGCTTCAGGCGCACGAAGTCATACTGCGGATGGCTCTGGAGCCTGACGATCCAGACCGCTTCTGCGGCGGTCGGCGTAACCATCGTGTCCATGTCGGTATCTGATGAAGACTGCGGCGCGCGCGCCCCGTGCGCGCGTGTTTCGCATCCATGCTTCGCTTGAACGTTCTGCTTGACCAGCCTCGCGGTTCTCTCTCGGCGAACCTCGGGCCCAGCTAAACTTTTACACCCTAGACGCGATTCATGAAAGCGCCGTGACGGGCACGTGGCGTGCTTTTGTTGCCAGAATTGAACAGACTGGCGAAAGCGGCGGCGCGGCTGTCACGCGACCGTCATACACGCCTCGTGGACGCTCAAGTGGATAACGCTTCCGATCTCATCGTCGCGCGGCCCGAAGGTCTCTTCTGTGCTCCGGGCAACTTTTATATCGACCCTTGGCGGCCGGTCGAACGGGCCGTCATCACGCATGCTCACGCCGATCACGCGCGCTTCGGGCACGCCCGCTATCTCGCCGCCGAACCGGGCGTCGGCGTGCTGCTGTCGCGGCTGCCGGGCATCGACGTGCAAGGGCTTCCATACGGCGAAGCCATCGACGTGAACGGCGTGCGCGTGTCGCTGCATCCCGCGGGACACGTGCTCGGCTCGGCGCAGGTGCGCGTCGAATACAAAGGGCGCGTCTGGGTCGCGTCCGGCGATTACAAGGTCGAACCCGATCCCACCTGCGCGCCCTTCGAACCGGTCCGTTGCGACACCTTCATCACCGAGTCCACCTTCGGCCTGCCGATCTATCGCTGGGATCACCCGCGCGTGTTGTTCGACGGCATCGATTCCTGGTGGCGCCACAATGCGGCGCAAGGGCGTGCATCGGTGCTGTTCTGCTATTCGTTCGGCAAGGCGCAGCGCGTGCTGGCCGGCGTCGATGCCGCCATCGGGCCGATCTTCTGTCACGGCGCGGTCGAGCCGCTCAATCGCGCCTATGCGCAAGCGGGCGTGGCGCTGCCGCCGACGCGCCCGGTCAGCGACATCGCCGCGAAGGACAAGGCCGCCTTCAAGGGCGCGCTGATCGTCGCGCCGCCGTCCGCGCAAGGCAGCACCTGGATGCGCCGCTTCGGCGACTACAGCGACGCCTTCGCGTCCGGCTGGATGCGCCTGCGCGGCACGCGGCGGCGCAAGGGCGTGGACCGCGGCTTCGTGCTGTCCGATCACGCCGACTGGCCGGGCCTGCAACTCGCGATCGGCGCGAGCCGGGCCGAACGCGTGATCGTCACGCACGGACAGATCGAGCCGATGGTCCGCTGGCTCACCGAGCAGGGCCTCGAAGCCGGCGCGTTCACGACCGAATACGGCGACGACGCCATCGAAGCCGACACCGCTCAACCCGAACCCGCCTCGTCATGAAGCGCTTCGCGACGCTCTACACCGCGCTCGACGCCACCACCTCGACCAACGAAAAGCTCGAGGCGCTGATTGCCTACTTTTCGGCGGCGGAGCCGGAAGATGCGGCATGGGCCGCGTATTTCCTCGCGGGCGGCAAGCCGCGCCAGTCGGTGCCCGCGCGTCTGCTGGCCGAATTTGCGCGCGAGCGCGCGGGTCTGCCGGACTGGCTCTTCGAAGAGTCGTATCAGGCCGTGGGCGATCTCGCGGAAACCATCGCGCATGTGCTGCCGCCGGCAACGGGCGAATCCACACTGGGGCTCGCGCAATGGATCGAGGAGCGCGTGCTGACATTGCGCGGCACGGATCCCGCGGAACTGCGCGCGCGCCTGCTCGCCTACTGGGACGAACTCGACTGGAGCGAGCGCTTCCTGCTGACGAAGCTGATCGGCGGCGGCTTTCGGGTGGGCGTCGCGCGGCAGCTGGTCGTGCGCGCGCTGGCGCAAGTCGCGGGTGTCGATCACAAGCGCATCGCGCAGCGCATGGTCGGCTGGACCGATTCGCGCCAGGCGCCGAGCGCCGCGCGCTATCTGCGGCTGATCGCCCCGGCCGCCGAGGGCGACGACGTCGATACGCCGCATGAAAGCGATCTCGGCCTGCCCTACCCGTTCTTTCTCGCGCATCCGTTGCAGGCCGACCCGGAGACGCTCGGGCCGCCCTCCGGCTGGCTCGCGGAATGGAAGTGGGACGGCATCCGCGCCCAGCTGGTGAAACGCGGAGGGCGCGTGTGGGTCTGGTCGCGCGGCGAGGACCTCGTCACGGACCGCTTCCCGGAACTCGCGTCGCTGGGCGCGGCGCTGCCCGACGGCACCGTGATCGACGGCGAAATCCTCGCGTGGGAGCCCGGCGCTGCCGCGCCGTTGCCGTTCGCGCGCCTGCAGCCGCGCATCGCGCGCAAGTCGCTGACGAAGAAAGTGCTCGCGGATTCACCGGCCGCGCTGCTTGCCTACGACCTGCTCGAAGCGGACGGCCGCGATCTGCGCACCGAACCGCTGCACGCACGGCGGGCGCGGCTCGACGCGCTTGCCCAGTCGATGTCCAGTACGCTCGCGGTCGACCTGCTGCGCGTGTCGCCGCTGGTGAGCGCATCCGACTGGGGCGCGCTCGCCGTGTTGCGCGACGAGAGCCGTGCACGCGGCGTCGAAGGGCTGATGCTGAAAGAGCGCGAGTCGATGTATGGCGTGGGGCGCACGAAATCGTCGGGGACGTGGTGGAAATGGAAGATCGATCCGTATTCGATCGATGCCGTGCTGCTCTACGCACAACGCGGCCATGGACGGCGCGCGAGCCTCTACACGGACTTCACCTTCGCCGTCTGGGATGAGACCGACGGCGTGCGCACGCTCGTGCCGTTCGCCAAGGCCTATTCGGGCCTCACCGACGAAGAGATGCGCCGCGTCGATGCCATCGTGCGCAAGACGACCATCGAGAAATTCGGCCCGGTGCGCAGCGTCACGCCCACCCTGGTCTTCGAGATCGGCTTCGAGGGCATCCAGGCGAGCCCGCGCCACAAGTCGGGCATCGCGGTGCGCTTTCCGCGCATGCTGCGCTGGCGCACCGACAAGGCGATCGAAGACGCCGACACGCTGGAGATGCTCAAAGGTTTCCTCAACGAGGTCACGGCATGAGCGAGACCGATGCCAGCGGCAAGGACCGCCGCCGCGCGCCCCGGCCGCGCCGGATTCCGCGCACGCGCGCCGCGCAGGCCAAGCTCGATGCCGCGGCCGAGCTGTTCGTTCCCGCGCCATTTGCCGTCGACGAGAAAGAGGCCGCGCAGCCCTTCGAGGCCCGCCTCGCGCGCTGGTTCGAGACCCGCGGCTGGCAGCCCTTTCCCTTTCAGCGCGAGGCGTGGCGCGAGATCGCCCGGGGCGCAAGCGGCCTGCTCCATGCGACGACCGGCGCGGGCAAGACCTGGGCCGTGTGGCTCGGTGCACTGGCCGCCTTCGCGGACAAGGCGCCGAAGCCGCAGCACAACGCGCAGCACAACCTGCTGCCCGCGCCACTCACGGTGCTATGGATCACGCCGATGCGCGCCCTCGCCGCCGACAGCGCCCGCGCGCTGCAAACGGCAGTCACGGTGCTGGCGGTGCCGTGGAGCGTAGGCCTGCGCACCGGCGATACGACCTCGACCGAACGCGCGCGCCAGAACCGCCGCATGCCGTCCGCGCTCGTGACCACGCCCGAGAGTCTCACGCTGATGCTGACGCGCGCCAACGCGCAGGAAGAGCTCAGGCATCTGCGCATGATCGTCGTCGATGAATGGCACGAGCTGCTCGGCAACAAGCGCGGCACGCAGACGCAACTGGCCATCGCGCGCCTCGCGCACTGGCGTCCGGACCTGCAGATCTGGGGCCTTTCCGCGACGCTCGGCAACCTCGCGCTCGCGCACGATGCGCTGCTGCATCCCGTCAGGACGCCGCGCGTCGTCGTGCAAGGCGCGCAACCGAAGACACTCGTCGTCGATACGCTGATTCCCGACACCATCGAACGGTTTCCGTGGGGCGGGCATCTCGGCGTGCGCCAGGTCGGGCCGGTCGCCGCCGAGATCGATCAGGCGCAAAGCTCGCTGGTCTTCACCAACACGCGCTCGCAGGCGGAAATCTGGTATCGCGCGCTGCTGGAACTGCGCCCGGAATGGGCCGGCCTGCTCGCGCTGCATCACGGCTCGCTCGACAAGGAAGTGCGCGACTGGGTCGAACTCGGGCTCAAGAACGGCCAGTTGAAGGCCGTGGTGTGCACGTCGAGTCTCGATCTCGGCGTCGACTTCCTGCCGGTGGATCGCGTGTTCCAGATCGGCTCGCCGAAGGGCGTCGCGCGGCTGATGCAGCGCGCCGGGCGCTCGGGCCACGCGCCCGGACGCGTGTCGCGCGTGACCATCGTGCCGACTCACGCGCTCGAACTCGTCGAGGCCGCGGCGGCGCGCTGGGCGATCGGCGAGAAACGCATCGAGGGGCGCGACATGCCGCTCAAGCCGCTCGACGTGCTGGTCCAGCATCTCGTGACGGTGGCGATCGGCGGCGGCTTCACGGCGGCCGAGATGTTCGACGAAGTGCGCCGCGCCTACGCGTATCGCGATCTCACGCAGGCCGAGTTCGACTGGGCGCTCGCGTTCGTCGAGCGCGGCGGCACATCGCTGGGCGCGTATCCGGATTTTCATCGCGTCGCACAGGGCGATGACGGCGTGTATCGCGTGCCGCGCGAAGACCTCGTGCGCCGCCATCGCAACAACGTCGGGACGATCGTTGCGAATGCAACCATCAACGTGGCGTACATGACGGGCGGACGCATCGGCGCGATGGAAGAGTCGTTCATTTCGCGTCTCAAACCCGGCGATGTCTTCACCTTCGGCGGACGCTCGCTCGAACTCGTGCGCGTGCGCGACATGACCGCTTACGTGAAGCGCGCGACCTCGTCGCGCGGTGCGATGCCGCAATGGGCCGGCAGCAAGATGCCGCTGTCGTCGGAACTCGCGGAGGCCGCGCTCGTGATGCTCGCCCGCGCCAGCGACGGCATCTATGACGAGCCCGAGATGCGCGCCGTCGAACCGTTGCTCGACTTGCAGGCGAAGTGGTCGGCGCTGCCGGGACCGGGCGTGCTCGTGGTGGAATGCGTGCGATCGCGCGAAGGGCATCACTTCTTCTGCTATCCGTTCGCGGGACGCATGGCGCACATCGGGCTGGGATCTCTGATCGGCTGGCGCGTCGCGCGCGACCAGCCGAGCACCTTCTCCATCTCGATGAACGACTATGGCTTCGAACTGTTGTCAGCGCGGCCGTTCGACTGGGAGACGCTCATCGCCGACGGGCTGTTTTCACCGGACAACCTGGAACACGACATTCTCGCCAGCCTCAACGCATCGGAGTTGTCGTCGCGGCGATTTCGCGAAATCGCGCGGGTATCGGGGCTGATCTATCAAGGGCATCCCGGACAGCAGAAGAGCGCGCGTCAGTTGCAGGCGTCGAGCGGACTGTTCTATGAAGTCTTCCGCAAGCACGACAGCGGCAATCTGCTGCTCGCGCAGGCGGATCAGGAAGTCATGCTGCAGGAACTCGAACTCGGACGCATCCGCGCGGCGCTGCAGCGCATGAGCGAGAGCCGCCTTGCGCTGACCCATCCGAAGAAGCCGACGCCGTTCGCCTTCCCGCTGATCATCGCGCGGTTGCGGGAAAAGGTCAGCACGGAAAAGCTGTCGGACCGCGTGGAGCGTATGCTCGCGGATCTGGAGAAGGCAGCGGACAAGTAAATGGCAATTGAAGCACTGACCATCGATGTGAACGGCCACGCGCTCGTGCTCTCGGCAGACCGCGCGGCATTCGATCCCGTCCTGGGGAGTCTGTTCATCGCCGATGCGCATTTCGGCAAGGACGCCGTGTTTCGCGCGCGCGGCATTCCGGTGCCGGCCGGCACCACCGGCGAAAGCCTCGCGCGGCTCGATGCGCTGGTCGCGGCGCATCGGCCGGAATCCGTGGTGTTTCTCGGCGACCTGCTGCATGCACGTGAGTCCCACGCGCAGGAAACGCTCGAGGCGCTCGGCGCCTGGCGGGAGAGACATCGGGGCTTGCGGCTCGTGCTGGTCGAGGGCAATCACGACCGGCACGCGGGTGCGCTGCCCACGGCATTCGGCGTCGAACTCGTGAAGGAACCGTACCGGCTCGGCCCTTGGGCGCTGTGTCATCACCCGCAGACGGTGGACGGCGCGTACGCGCTCGCGGGCCATGAACATCCGGTGTACCGGCTCGCGACGCGCCTCGACCGCGCGCGCCTGCCGTGCTTCCGCTTCGGCGCGCGCGCGGGCGTGCTGCCGGCATTCGGCGCGTTCACCGGCGGCTTCGAGGTGAACGACGACGTGCGCCGCGAAGCGGTCTATGTGATCGCCGGCGAGCGGGTGCTGCAGGTCAGTGATAGATCTTCGTCGATGACTGGAGCTTCGTGAGCTTGCCGCGCGTGAAGCCGTACCAGCCGAGATTCGACTGCATCACCGCTTCCTCGCCTTGCCAGAACACCCGCTTGACCGTCATGCGCTGTCCGGTGCGCTGCACCAGCGGCGGATTGCGGCGCAGGTCGTACAGGACCGGGCCGGTGTCGGTCTGCACCAGCATGCGCGTGACGGTATCGCCTGCACCCGGCGTGTCGTCGAAATGGACGATGCGCTTCGCGTCGAAGCGATCGAACACCTGCGTGCCGATGAGCGCGGCCATGCCGGACTCGTCCTGCAGGAAATGCAGCGTGCCCGCCGGCGTGGGGATCGGCCCGGCCGCGTTGCTTTGCGCGAACGCCTGTGCGGCGAGCATGAGCGTGGCCGCTAAGGCGGCGTGAATACGGAATTTTGTCGGTGACATCGTTATTCAGTAGTTGCTGCGTTTTTCCAACAATGGCCCGGTCATGCGATCCGCAACGAATGCGCGGCAGCGGCACTGTTACCGGAAACATCTGACGCAAGCCGGCGCGACATTCGCAAGACTCATGCGCCAGCGTGCTCGACAAAAGAATTTCCATGCGCCGCCGAGCCTCGTCCGGGACAGACGACCTAGGGTTTATACCAGCATCGCAAAAAGCCTTTCGGTACAATTCGAGCCTTCAAACCGCCCCGACGCCGGCATCGCTCAGTCCGACGATGCGCGCGCGGCGTGACCCCGCTCCGTCTCCACCATGCCCCTGCCTCTTTTCGCTCTCGCCATTGCCGCGTTCGGCATCGGTACGACCGAGTTCGTCATCATGGGCCTGCTGCCCAATGTCGCACGCGATCTCGCCGTATCGATTCCCGCAGCCGGCATGCTCGTCTCCGGCTACGCGCTCGGCGTCACCATCGGCGCGCCGATCCTCGCCGTGGTCACCGCGAAAATGCCCCGCAAGAAAGCGCTGATGGGACTGATCGGCGTGTTCATCGTCGGCAACATGCTGTGCGCGCTGGCCCCGAACTACTGGGTGCTGATGGGCGCGCGCATCGTCACGGCGTTCTGCCATGGCGCGTTCTTCGGCATCGGCTCGGTGGTCGCCGCCGATCTCGTCGCGCCGAACCGCCGCGCCCAGGCCATCGCGCTGATGTTCACCGGGCTCACGCTCGCCAACGTGCTCGGCGTGCCGCTCGGCACCGCGCTCGGCCAGGCGGCCGGCTGGCGCTCGACCTTCTGGGTCGTCACGCTGATCGGCATTGCCGCGGCCGGCGCGCTCGCCGTCTGCCTGCCGAAGCACATCGAGATGCGCGAAACCAGCATCCTGCGCGAATTCGACGTGCTCAAGAATCCGCAAGTGCTGATGGTGCTCGGCATCAGCGTGCTCGCCTCGGCCAGTCTCTTCTCGGTGTTCACGTATATCACGCCGATCCTCGAAGACGTAACCGGCTTTACGCCGCATGCGGTCACCTACGTGCTGCTGCTGTTCGGCCTCGGCCTCACGGTGGGCAGCACGCTGGGCGGCAAGCTGGCCGACTGGAAGCTGCTGCGCTCGCTGTTGTCGTTCCTGCTGGCCATCGTCGTGATCCTGATGATCTTCGCCGGCACGATGCACGAGCCCATTTCGGCGATGGTGACGATTTTCTTCTGGGGCGTGCTCGCGTTCGCGATCGTGCCGCCGCTGCAGATCCTCATCGTCAACCGCGCGAGCGACGCGCCCAATCTGGCATCGACCCTGAACCAGGGCGCCTTCAACCTCGGCAACGCGACGGGCGCGTGGCTCGGCGGCTGCGTGATCAGCGCGGGCGCGCCGCTTACCGCGCTGCCCTGGGTCGGCATCCTGATGGCGGCGAGCGCGTTCGGCCTGACGCTCGTGTCGGCGACGCTCGACAAGCGCGCCCGCCGTCTGGCGATCGGGCAGGCGGCCTGAACGCCGCCTACGGCAATGCATGAAGGGCATCCTCTCGCGTGATTTTCTCGCGCTGATCCTGAGCGTCGCGGTCGTCGGGCTGGGACTCGGCGCAACGCTGCCGCTGACCGCCCTCGCACTGACGCAGTCGGGTCACGGCAGCGGCGTCGTCGGCCTGATGACGGCGATGCAGGCAGGCGGCGGCCTGCTGGTCGCGCCGTTCGCGGGCCGCGTGACGGCGCGTTACGGCGCGCGCGAGATCATCATCGTGACGGTACTGCTCGCGGCGTGCGCCACCATCGCGATGCAGTTCACCTCGAACCTGTGGCTGTGGGCCGCGCTGCGGCTCGTGTTCGGCGCGGCGCTGATGCTCTTGTTCACCATCGGCGAAGCCTGGGTCACGCAGCTCGCCGACGATGCCACGCGCGGCCGCGTCGTCGCGATCTACGCGACGAACTTCACCCTCTTCCAGATGACGGGCCCGGTGCTGGTGAGCGTGATCGGCGGCTGGCCGGCGTGGCGCTTCGCCATCTGCGGCGCGATCTTCCTGCTGGCGCTGCCGGCGCTGGCGTCGATCCGCGGTCAGCCGCACACGCTCGCGCCGGACCCGGACGAAAGCGGGCACGGCAACTGGCGCGACGTGCTGCCGCGCATGCCGGCGCTCGTGATCGGCACGGGCTTTTTCGCGCTCTTCGATACGCTCGCGCTCTCCCTGATGCCGCTGTTCGCGATGGCGCACGGCGTGAGTCAGGACCTCGGCGTGCTGTTCGCATCCGCGATCCTGCTGGGCGACACGACCATGCAGTTTCCGATCGGCTGGCTCGCCGACCGCTTCGGGCGCGCAAAGGTCCACGCCGGCGCGGGGATCGTCGTCGTCGCGCTGCTGCCGGTGCTGCCGTGGGCGGTGTCGACTCCGTGGCTCTGCTGGCCGCTGCTGTTCGTAACCGGCGCGGCGGCGGGCAGTGTCTACACGCTTTCGCTGGTAGCCTGCGGCGAGCGCTTTCGCGGACCGTCGCTCGTGTCCGCGACGGCGATCGTCGGGGCGTCCTGGAGCGTCGCGAGTTTTGGCGGGCCGATCATCGCGGGAACGCTGATGCAGCGCGTCGGCGCAGATGCGCTGGTCGGCGTGCTGACGGCGGCGGCGGGGGCGTTCCTGGTCGCGGCGTGGTGGGAAAGGCGACGCGGGACGGAACGTGCCTCAGGTTGAAACCCGAGACGTCGAATCAACGCGACGTTCGCTACTTTCGCGTTCGATAGGGCCGTTTGAATTCGACGTGATCCGCATATTTCCGCTTGGCTGCCACCGTCAGCGCGATTACGACGATCAGGCCCACGACCATGGCCGCAGGCGCATTGTTCGAGATTTTCCAGCCCAGGAAGACAGTGACCCCGGCGGCAAACAAGATCGCCAGGGACTGTTGCTTCGGCAAGCCGTAGTACACCTCGGCCTGACAGCCCCGACAGACGCGGGCTCCGCGGGGTACGCCGTAAGGACAGTGCGGACAAGTAAGGTCGCTCATTGGGTCTCCGGTACGAGTATTTTGCGATGCATGTTTCTATCGCGACTCGAACCGCGGAGACCATACGATTTGTCCTAACTCGGCGCGGCGCAGCGCAGCATCACACCGCCTGCACCGCCCCGCCCTTTTCCCGCCGCACAAACGCGAGCACCATCACGAGCCCCGCCGAGCACAGCACCGGCAGCGCCGCCGCATGGAACAGCGCGACGTTGCTCCAGCCGAGCGCGATCATCTGGCCGCCGACGAGCGGTCCGATCACCGAGCCCACGCGCCCGATCCCGAGACTCCAGCCGATGCCGGTCGAGCGCAGCGCCGTCGGATAGTAATGGCCGGCAAGCGCATTGACCGCCGGCTGTCCGCCGACGATGCAAAACCCGCTCGCGAACACCGCCACGAACAGCCAGGTCTGCACAGGCGCGACGCCGCCGATCATGCCGACGCACAGCGCGCCGAGCGCAAAGCACGCGAGCAGCACGCGCACGAAGCCAAGCCGCTCGATGAACCAGCCGAGCGACAGCGTCCCGATCACGCCACCCGTCTGCAACAACGTGCCGACCAGCACCGCCATGCCGGGCGAATAGCCGGCGTCGCGCATCACGGTGGGCAGCCAGTTCGACAGCAAATACAGGTCGATCAGATTCATGAAGCTGATGGCCCACAGGATCAGCGTGACCGGTCCGCGGCCGGCGCGGAACAGTTCAGCCACGGGCGCGCCGCCGCTGGCCTTCTCGCGCACGACGAGACGCGTCGAGGCGTCGATGCGCAGCGTCGGATCGAACTTCGCGAGCCAGTCCCGCGCACGCGCCTCGCGGCCCTTCAGCACGAGGAACTGGAGCGACTCCGGCAGCGCGGCGATCATCGCGAACGCGAGCAGCAGCGGCACCGCGCCGCCGACCCAGAACACCGCGCGCCAGCCGAACGCCGGAATCAGCGCGGCGCTGACGAAGCCGCCGAGCGCCGCGCCGAGCGTGAAGCCGCACGACACGAGCATCATCCGCTTGACGCGATGCTCGGGCGTCGAGAACTCGCCGACCAGCGCCATCGCGTTCGGCATGATGCAGCCGAGGCCGAGCCCCGTGACGAAGCGCAGCACGGTCAGCACGGTCAGGTCGTGGGTGAACGCGGTGGCGATCATCGAAAGGCCGAAGAACAGCGTCGCGCCGATCAGCACCGGACGCCGCCCGATGCGGTCCGCCAGCACCGAGAGCCCGAGCGCGCCCAGCAGCATGCCGAACAGGCTCGCGCTGAACACCGGCCCGAGCGCCGCCTTCGATACATGCCAGTCCGCGATGACGGCGGGCGCGACATAGCCCATGGCCTGTGCATCGAAGCCGTCGATGACGAGACACAGCCCGCACAGCGCGAGCAGCATCCACTGGAAACCGGGCCGGTGCGCGTTGCCGAGCGCGCGCTCGACGTCGATGGTCGTCTCACTCATGTCTTTGTCCTTGTTCATTCGGAAATCAACCGCGCGCCGCCAGAATCCGGCCGGCGCATTCGCCAAAGCCGACGCGATAACCGTCGCCCTGACACACGCCGGTGATCACGACTTCGTCGCCGTCCTGCAGGAACGCGCGTTCGCCGCCGCCTTCCAGCCGCAGCGGCCGCTGGCCGTTCCACGTGCTTTCCAGCAGGCTGCCGCAGGAGTCCGGCGTCGGGCCGCTGATCGTGCCCGAGCCCATCAGGTCGCCGACGCGCGTATTGCAGCCGCTCACCGTGTGATGCGCGAGCTGCTGCGCCATCGACCAGTACATCAGCCGGAAGTTGGTGCGCGAGATCGTCGTGGCTTCGCTCGCGCCTTCGGCTTGCAGCGTCACGCGCAGGTCGATGTCGAAGGCGTGATCGCCGGCATGACGCAGGTAGTCGAGCGGCTGCGGGTCCTGCGCCGGCGTCGCGGTGCGGAACGGTTCGAGCGCGTCCAGCGTGACGATCCACGGCGAGATGGTGGTCGCGAAGCCTTTCGAGTTGAACGGCCCGAGCGGCACGTATTCCCATTGCTGGATATCGCGGGCGCTCCAGTCGTTGAGCAGGACCATGCCGAAGATATGCGCCTCGGCCTGCTCGCAGGCGATGGGTTCGCCGAGCGCATTGCCGCGCCCAATGATGAAGCCCGTCTCCAGTTCGAAGTCGAGCTTGCGGCACGCGGCGAACACAGGACGTTCCGCGTCGGGCAGCTTGATCTGGCCGTTCGGGCGGCGCACCGGCGCGCCGCTCACGATCACCGACGATGCGCGTCCGTTGTAGCCGACCGGCAGCTCCGACCAGTTCGGCAGCAGCGCGTTCTTCGGGTCGCGGAACATCGAGCCCACGTTGGTGGCGTGCTCCTTCGACGAATAGAAGTCCGTGTAGCCCGGAATCTCGACCGGCAGATGCAGCGTCGCGTCCGCCCGCGGCACCAGCGCGCGGCGGCGCAGCGCCGGATCGTCGCGCAGGGTGGCGTTGCCGTGCGCCAGCAGGCCGCTCAGCGCGATGCGCACCGCCCGCCAGTGCTCGCGGCCCAGCGCGATGAAATCGTTCAGGCGCGGCGCGTGCAGCGTGCCGTGCGCGTCGAGCAGGCGCGCGTCCTCCAGCGCGGCGAGGTCCACGATCCAGTCGCCGATCGCGACGCCCGCGCGCGGCTGCGCATTCACGGCGTCGCTGAAAATGCCGAACGGCAGGTTCTGGATCGGGAAGTCGCTCGCCGGATCGTTCGCGGACTCGATCCAGCTCTTCAGCGAGGGCGCGAGGGTGGCTTGCAGCGCGTCGTTCATCGTTGCTCCGGGTTGAAATGTTTCGTGAGGCCTTGCCAGCATTCGTAGTAGTGGGCCTGCAGTTGCGCGGTGTCGAGCGCGAACTGCGTCGGCCGGATCAGCGTGCGGGTCTCGAACATGAAGGCCATGGTTGCGCCGACCTTGGCCGGACGCGTCGTGTCGCCGTGCGAGGCCTTCTCAAAGGTCTCGGCGTCCGGCCCGTGCCCCGACATACAGTTATGCAGGCTCGCGCCGCCCGGCACGAAGCCTTCGGCCTTCGCGTCGTAGACGCCCTGCACGAGGCCCATGAACTCGCTCGCCACGTTGCGATGGAACCAGGGCGGACGGAACGTATCCTCGGCCGCGAGCCAGCGCGGCGGGAAGATCACGAAGTCGATGCTGTCGACGCCCGGCGTATCGCTCGGCGATTGCAGCACCAGGAAGATGGACGGATCCGGATGGTCGAAGCTGATCGACCCGATGGTATTGAAGTGCCGCAGGTCGTACTTGTACGGCGCGTAGTTGCCGTGCCACGCGACCACATCCAGCGGCGAATGGCCGATCTCCGCGCGCCACAGCACGCCGTTCATCTTCGTGACCAGCTCGAAGCGTCCTTCGCGGTCTTCGTAGGCGGCGTGCGGCGTGAGGAAGTCGCGCGGATTCGCGAGACCGTTTGAGCCGATCGGACCGAGATCCGGCAGTTGCAACAGCGCGCCGAAGTTCTCGCAGATATACCCGCGCGCCTCGCCATCCGGCAGCGCGACCGTGAAGCGCACGCCGCGCGGAATCACGGCGATCTCGTTCGGCTCGACATCGACGTTGCCCAGTTCCGTGCGGATCGCGAGACGGCCTTGCTGCGGCACGATCAGCAACTCGCCGTCCGCGTTGTAGAAGAAGCGGTCCTGCATCGGGCGGTTGGCCGCGTAGACGTGAATGGCGCAGCCGCTCATCGACTCGGCGGCGCCGTTGCCGGCCATGGTCACCCAGCCGTCGATGAAATCGGTCGGCGCGGACGGCATCGGCAGCGGATCCCAGCGCAGCTGGTTGGGCGGCGTCGGCGGCACCTCGGCGAAATTCGCGACCAGCCGGCCCCGGCCGATCTGCGTGAAAGGCAGGTGCACCGCCGCCGGCCGGATGCGGTACAGCCACGACCGGCGGTTATGCGCGCGCGGCGCGGTGAACGCGGTGCCCGACAACTGCTCGGCGTACAGGCCGTAGGCCACGCGCTGCGGCGAATTGCGGCCGATCGGCAGCGCACCGGGCAGCGCCTCGGTGGCGAAATCGTTGGCGAAACCCGACTGGTAGTGCCGGCTGGCGTCCGTGTGGGTGTCGAACGTTGACATGGTCGAAGTCCTCGGCGAGTGAACGCGATTCGAATGCGGCAGGGCGAAACAGTACGGCATAAAACTCGTGCCCGTGACGCGATTTACGAATGGTAAAACCAATTACGTTTAGTGAAATTGATCGTAAACCCTAGGCACCGTGTTTCATCCGGCATATCAATATGTGAATTTGGTGCTGGACGCGGCATGACGCGCTGATACCATCGACCATTCAATCGAAGCTAGTGCGCATCCGCCCTTAGCCACGCCCCTATAAAACCGACGCCGCTTTCATGATCTCCCCATCGCTGCCCGAACTCGTTGCCCGCGCCAAGGAACATCCCTTCCTCGGGGCGCATATCGTGCTGGGCGACGACGACAAGACGGAGGAGGCCTTCGCGCACTATCGGGACGTGTGCATTGCGAGCGCGTACGAGCCGATCTTCGATGTCGGCACGCACAGCTTTCCGCAGACGCTGAGTGCGTCGCCGGAAAGCGCCGAGCGTTTCGGCGACGAACTCGGCGTGCAGGCACTGACGCTCATTCACGGCGATGCGCCGCGCGATCCCTTCGGGCAACTGGAAGACGATCAGGAGCTGGTGACGCTGGACCGGCTGTCGCGGGCGCTGCATGCGTTCAATTTCTTCGGGCCGCATCGGCCGGGGCTGCTGTTCCTGCGCGTGCATGAACGGCTGCTGAAGAGCGTGAAGTACGACCACGGGCTGCACTTCTCGTCGGTGCTGATGGAGTTCGGCATGAGCCCGTCGCGCGTGGTGATCGAACTGCCGGCGGCCGCGGTCGCGCACAAGACCTTTCTCGGCTATCTCACCAAGAGCTATCAGCACTACGGCTTCAAGGTGGCGGGCAACCTGCCGAATGCCGGGCAGATCATGGCCGTGTCCGACATGGCGCGCCTGGACTTCATCAAGATGGATGCGGGCGCGGCCCTGCGCGATTCGGTAGTGAAGCATCTCGTCGCGTATGCGCATCGGCTGCGGATTCCGCTCATCTTCTCGAACGTCGCCGATGAAGCGCAGTTCGACGCCCTGCAGCAGTTCGATGTGCATTTCGTGCAGGGACCCGTGTTCGATGCGCATCCGGTGCATGGGCGTTAAAACGCGGCGCGCCCTGCACGGCGCTACGTGCTGCGCAACCGATGCATCAGCGGCTTCAACGCCGGATACAGCTCGCGATACACCTCGAACCGGTCCGCATAGACCCGCTGTCGTTCGGCATCCGGCTGCGCCCGTTCGACGAGCGTGACCCAGCCGCCCTCGGCCGTTTCGCGCGACACCAGTCCTGCCCCGAGCGCCGCCAGCAACGCGGCGCCCATCGCCGCCTCCACATCCTGTTCGATCGACAGCACCGGGTAGTTCGTCACATCCGCGATGATCTGCATCCACAGATCGGAATGCGCCGCGCCGCCCACGACGATCAGCCGGTCATCCAGCGACTGCGCCCCGCGCCGTCCCGCCTCCATGTTGTGCTTCAGCGCGAACGCGACGCCTTCGAGCACCGCGCGATACAGCGTGGCGCGCGTATGGAACAGGTTCAGCCCGACGAACGTGCCGCTGGCGCGCGCATCCCATACGGGACTGCGTTCGCCCATCAGGTAAGGCAGGAACACGACGCCGTCCGAACCCGCCGCGATCTTCGACGCCGCTTCTTCCAGCAAGCGGTGCGGGTCGCCGTGCGGCAGCTGCTTCGCGGCTTCGACCTCGGCCTGGCAGAACTGGTCGCGATACCACGCGACGCATTGCCCCGCCGTGCTCGCCCCGCCGAATACATAGAGATCGCGCGTGCCGTTGTAGACGTGCGGCATCGACACGAGTCCGTGACGCGCATCCACCGTCTGGTTGATGTAGCCCCAGCACATGCTCGTGCCGATCATCGCGACGTGATGGCCCGCCTGCGTGACGCCCGCGGCGAAGGTCGCCACCGCGGCATCGACTCCGCCCGCGACGACCGGCGTGCCGGCGGCGAGTCCGAGCGCCTCGGCCCATTGCGCCGACAGGCCGCCCACGATCTCCGATGACTCCACCAGACGCTCCGGCATCATCGACGCCGGGATGCCGAGCATGTCGAGCGCCTGCGCCGACCATGCGCGCTGCGCGACGTCGTACACGCCGCCGAGATTGCCCGCCGAGCTGTGATCGACCGCCAGTTCGCCCGTCAGGCGCTGGATCACGAAGGCATTGGGCGGCAGGAACCAGCGCGTCTTCTGCCACACCTCCGGACGATGCTCGCGCAGCCAGAGCATTTTCGTGAAGCCGTAGTAGCTGTCCACGCCGTTGCCGGTGATCTTCTCCAGGCGCTCGACGTCGACGTTCGCGCGCACCCAGTCCACTTCAGCCGTCGCGCGGCGGTCCATCCAGATGAGACAGGGATGCAGCGGCTCCATGTGCTCATCGACGGGAATGCCCGAACCGCCGTACAGGCTGCTCACGCAGAGCGACTTCACGTCGGCGGCTGTTACGCCCTTCTCGCGCGCCTTGGCTGTGACGCCCGCGATGCACGCGCTCACCGCATCGAACCAGACCGACGGCCATTGCTCCGCCCACAACGGCTTCGGCGTGTCCGGGTGGTACGCGCTCGCATGCTGCGCGACGATCGCGCCATGCGTATCGACGAGCAAGGCTTTCGTGCTCTGCGTGCCGATGTCGATGCCGATCACGTAATTCATCTCTGTCTCCTGCATGATGTTTTTTCGCCTATCGTCTAATGTGCCGCTCAGGCTCCGAGTCAGGCCCCGGCGAGGCGCTCACGCACCTTCGTCCAATGGCCGCCGGCTTGCCTATCCGGGTTATTCCGGAGACGTGCATGCGCGCTGTCTTGCTGCGGCGCAGCGTCGTCTCCATCCTCGCGTTGCTGCCCTCTTGCACACGCCGAGGCGCGCGAATTGCGCCGCGTTGCACGACACATCACGCCTTGACATTCCCTCGAGCGAATACGATTATTCGATCATTAGATCATCAAACGAGCAAATGCTCACTCCGCCGCAATGTCCCGCGCACGCGCGCCGTTGCGACCAGCGTCCGCGAAGAACGGGCGCGCAGCCCATCAGAGGAAGAGACGACATGACTAGCGAAGCCAACGTGATCCTGCACATCGGCGCCGGGTCTTTTCATCGCGCGCATCAGGCGTGGTACCTGCACCGCCTCATCGAGACCGGCGATGCGAATGACAAGCGCTGGTCGCTCGCGGTGGGCAACATCCGCGGCGACATGAACGCCGTGCTCGACGCGCTCGCGGCCCAGAACGGCGAGTACACGCTCGAGACCGTGACGCCCAAGGGCGAGCGCGACTACGAGCGGATCAAGGCCATCAAGAAGGTTCTGCCGTGGTCGGCGGACCTCGATGCGCTGATCGCCACGGGCGCCGATCCGTCGTGCAAGATCGTGTCGTTCACGGTGACGGAAGGCGGCTATTACCTCGACGATCACGATCGGCTCGATCCCTCGAACCCGGATCTCGCCGCCGACCTGAAAGGCGGCCGGACGACCATCTACGGTGCGATCGCCGCGATTCTCGCCGCGCGCATGAAGAACGGCGCGGGCAAGGTGTCGCTGCAGAATTGCGACAACCTGCGCAGCAACGGCGATCGTTTCAAGAAAGGCATGCTCGAATTCCTGAGCCTGCGCGGCGAGACCGACCTGCGCGACTGGATGCTCGCCAATACGTCGTGCCCGAACTCGATGGTCGACCGCATCACGCCGCGTCCGACGCCCGACGTCGCCGAGCGCGTGAAAGCGGCGACCGGCTTCGACGACCGCGCGCCGGTGATGGGCGAGAAGTTCATCCAGTGGGTGGTCGAAGACGACTTCATCGACGGCCGGCCTGCGTGGGAAAAGGTTGGCGCGGAGATGGTCGACTCGGTGCATGCGTACGAGGAAGCGAAGATCCGCGTGCTCAATGCCCCGCACAGCTGCATTGCATGGGCGGGGACGCTGGTCGGCCTGCAGTACATCCATGAAGGCACGCAGGACCTGGAGATTCGCGCGCTCGCGGAGGCCTATGTCACCGACGACGTGATTCCCTGCCTCACGCCGAGTCCGATCGATCTCGCGAAGTATCGCGACATCGTGCTCGACCGTTTCAGCAATCCGTATATCAAGGACACGAACCAGCGCGTCGCGGCCGACGGTTTCTCGAAGCTGCCGGGCTTCATCGCGCCCACCTTGTCCGAGTGCTTCGCGCGCAACGTCGATCCCGCTTCGACCGCCATCCTGCCCGCGCTCTTCCTGCGCTTTCTCGAACGCTGGCACGAAGGCAAGCTGCCTTATGCCTATCAGGACGGCGTGATGGATCCGGCCGTCGCGCATGGCTATTTCACGTCGCCCGATACGGTCAAGGCCTTCGTCGCGGACAAGCAGCTGTGGGGCAAGATGGCCGGCAGCGAGGGACTCGAACGCGTGATGCGCGATGCCGTCGCCAAGGTCGACGCGTGGCTCGCCAACCGTCCGTGAGACGTTCCATCAGCGCGCGGTTATCGCCAACGTAATCGCAGCGTCAACTGCGCGCCGCGCCGCTCGGGTAATGTGCCCATGGCGCGGCGCCGCGCGTGGCGTTAAATTAGCGCCTCCCGCTGCGCGGGCCTCACACCTCGCTCATTTCCCGTTTTCCGCCGGGCGCGAACCTGGCCACGACCCAAGGGTACGTTCATGTACTTAGGCATCGACCTCGGCACCTCCGAAGTGAAAGTCCTGCTGCTCGCCGCCGACGGCAGCGTGATCGGCACGGCGGGCACGCCCTTCACCGTGTCGCGTCCGAAGCCGCGCTGGTCAGAACAGAATCCGCTCGACTGGTGGGAAGGCACGCGCGCCGCACTGTTCAAGCTGCGCGAGAAATTCCCTGCTGAATTCGCCCAGGTGCGCGGCATCGGGCTCTCGGGTCAGATGCATGGCGCGGTGCTGCTCGATTCGCAGGACCGCGTGCTGCGCCCCGCGATTCTCTGGAACGACATGCGCAGCGACAAGGAGTGCGCCGAGTTGTACGAGCGCGCGCCCAATCTGCATGAAATCGCCGGCAATCTCGCGATGCCCGGCTTCACCGCGCCGAAGCTGCTCTGGGTCGCGCACAACGAACCCGACCTGTTCCGGCAGACCGCGTGCGTGCTGTTGCCGAAGGACTATCTGCGCATGCATCTGACCGGCACCAAGGTGTCCGATCCCTCCGATGCCGCCGGCACGCTCTGGCTCGATGTCGCGCGGCGCGACTGGTCGGACGAACTGCTCGCGGCCTGCGGCATGTCGCGCCAGCAGATGCCCGCGCTGGCCGAAGGCAGCGCGCCGTCCGGCACCCTGCTGCCGGCGCTCGCGCGTGAACTCGGCCTGCCGGAAGGCGTGGTGGTCGCGGCGGGCGGCGGCGATAACGCCGCGAGCGCGGTGGGCATCGGCGCGACCGATCCGGGCGACGGCTTCCTGTCGCTCGGCACCTCGGGCGTGCTGTGCGTGATCGGCGACCGCTTCCGGCCCAATCCGGCCTCCGCGGTGCATGCGTTCTGCCATGCGATTCCGGACCGCTGGCACCAGATGAGCGTGGTGCTGTCGGCGGCGAGCTGCCTGCGCTGGGTCTGCAAGCTGACCTCGACCGACGAGCCCACGCTGCTCGCCGAGATCGAGGCGCTGCCCGCCGACATCCTGTCCTCTGCGCCGCTGTTCCTGCCGTATCTGAGCGGCGAGCGGACGCCGCACAACGATCCCTACGCACAAGGCGTGTTCTTCGGCATGACGCACGCGACCGATCGTGCGCTGCTCGGCTATTCGGTGCTCGAAGGCGTCACGCTCTCGCTGACCGATGGTCTCGACGCGCTGCAGTCGGCGGGCACGCAGGCGCGCGCGTTGTCGATGCTCGGCGGCGGTGCACGCAGCGCGTACTGGGCGCAGATGTTCGCCGACGCCTTCGATACCCCGACGCGCACCCACGGCGGCGGCGAAACCGGCGCGGCACTGGGCGCGGCGCGGCTCGGCTGGCTCGCGGCGGGCGGCGACCCGGCGACGGTGCTCGCGAAACCCGAGATCAAGCAGGAGTTCACGCCGGATGCGCAACGCCATGCGTTGTTGAGGCAGCGGCTGAAAAGTTTCCGGGAGCTGTACCAGCACGTGCGGCCGCTGTTCGATCCGGCGCGGCCGAGGCTGGCATAACGTCGACGCCAAGAGCGCTCGTGAGGGCGATCGAGTCCATGGGTGGTTCTGAATTTGGCATCACGTTGTCCAAAATAAGAACTAAAACTTAAGAGCAGACAGCCGCGCAACCACAGTGCCCAAATCCACCGAAAAACTCGACCTCGCCACGCGCGCAGCCTGGCTCTATTACGTCGCCGGCAATACCCAGAACGAGATCGCGGAGAAATTGCAGATCTCGCGCCCGGTGGCGCAACGGCTCGTCGCGTTTGCCGTCGAGAAAAACCTGATCCGCGTGCGGGTCGATCATCGCATCGCCGATTGCCTGTCGCTCGCGCGCGCGCTCAGCGACCGCTACGGCCTCGCGATGTGCGAAGTCGTGCCCGTCGACGGTGACGCGCCCGAGCAGGTCGACCGCAAGCTCGCCGTCGCGGGTGCGCAAGTGATGGAGCGCTATCTGCTCGACGAGAAACCGCTGGTCGTGTCGATCGGCAGCGGGCGCACGTTGAAGGCCTGCGTCGCGCAGATCGGGCAGATCGAGCGGCCGCAGCATCGCTTCGTGTCGATGGTCGGCGCCATCGCGCAGGACGGTTCATCGAACCGCTATGACGTGGCCCAGCAGCTTTCCGAGAAGACCGGCGGCAAGCACTTCATGCTGCCCGCACCGCTGATGGCCGACAGCGAATCCGAGCGCGCCCAGTGGGTCAATCACCGGCTGTATCGCATCGTCGATGAACTCGCGCAAGGCGCGGACGTGGCCTTCGTCGGCATCGGCAACGTGGCCGTGAACTGTCCGCTTCATGAAGACGGCTTCATCACGCGCGCGGAAGTGGAAGAGATGATCGAGGCCGGCGCAGTGGCCGAATGGCTCGGGCTGCCGATCGACGCCGCTGGCAAGCGCGTGCAGTCGAGCACCGGCGCGCGCGTGACGAGCCTCAAGCTCGACTCGCCGCCGCGGCGTCCCACGATCGGCTTCGCGGGCGGCCAGCGCAAGCTCGATGCGCTGATCGCCGCGTTGCAGGGGCAATGGCTGTCGGGTCTCGTCACCGACGAACTGTGCGCGAAGGCCGCGCTCGAAGCGTAACGCCTCAGAAGTCGATCTCGGCCTCGACGTCCTGCCCCACGTGCAGCGCCATGCCCTCGCCCGCGAGGACAATCGCGTTCTTGCCGAAGGTGAGCTTGCCGCCCATCTGCTCGCTGGCGCGGTAGGCGCTCATCGTGTCGAGCGGCTCGTGCGGCCACGCGGGATCCGCCGCGCCCGTGTCCTGATCGATGGTCGGCATCGGGCAACGCGAGCAGAGCTTGACGAGCTTCAGCTGCGCATCGCCGATCCGCATCTCACCGACGAAGTCTTCCTCATACGCATCGAGTCCGCCGACGACCAGGTTCGGCCTGAAGCGGTTCGCGGGAATCGCGGGCGCGCCCTTCGCGACGAGACGCGCGTTGAGATCATCGAGCGAGGCCTGGCTCATCACGAGCAGCGGAAAGCCGTCGGCGAAGCGCGTATGCGTGCTGAGCGGCGCGGTCCAGGTTTCATCGACCACACGCCGCACCTGCGGCGCAAAACGGGCCAGCCGTGCCGGCATGTCGAGGAACGCGCTGAACCACTGCGCCGTTTCCTCGCCGGTATCCAGCGCATCGAAGCTGTCGCGCCAGACGGTCGTGCGCAAGGGCTGCGCATCGACGAGCGCTTCGGCGCGCAAGGGCGTGCGCAGCGTCGGCATGCCGGGCGCGTCGAGCACGAGTGAATCGTCAGCGAAGGCTGTCCGGATCAGCGCCATGCGCGGATGCGCGCGCTGCGTGAGCATGCCGCCGGACGGATCGGTGATCATCCAGTGGCGGTCGTATTCGAGACCGGTTTCGAGCAGCGTCGCGCGCTTCAGGGCGATGCCCGCGCAGGACTTGACCGGATAGACAAAGAGTTCGTTCAGGACGGGCATGGCGATGTCGGTGGGAGCGCGCCGGCTGTCGGACGCAGCCGGTCGCACACGCGATTATCCTACGTCGGCTAAAAAACACGGCGCCGTTCCTGCGAACGGCGCCGTCGTCATGCCCCTGTGCCGCGATGGTGCGATGGTTCGACGCTTCAGGCCGCCGTCGCGTGCTCACGCTGCCAGCCATCCACGACCTTGCGCGTGAACGCCTGCCCTTCCGCGTTGAACAGATGGCAGTGTTCCGCCGAGGCGCCGAGCTTGAGCTTCTCGCCGCGCGCATGCTTTTCGAGCGGCGGGATGCGCGAGATCAGGCCATCCGGCGCGACATCGGTTTCGGCATAGAGATAGGCCGCGTCGCCGAGCGTCTCGACGGTCATCGCCGAAGCCGACACGCCGTACTCGCCCGCTTCGGGCGAATTCGGCTGCAAGTGCTCGGGACGGACGCCGACGGTCACGGTATCGCCCGGCTTGGCATTGCCCGGCAGCACGCCGGCCAGTTGCGTCTCGCCCGTCGCGTACTTGACCAGCACGCCGTCGTTCTGCACGGCGGCCACGGTGCCGGACATGAAGTTCATCTTCGGCGAGCCGATGAAACCCGCAACGAAGCGGTTCGCCGGCGCGTGATACAGCGTGTTCGGCGTGCCGACCTGCTCGATGTTCCCCGCCGACAGCACGACGATCTTGTCGGCGAGCGTCATCGCCTCGACCTGATCGTGCGTCACGTAGATCATCGTCGTTTTGAGGTCGTCGTGCAGGCGCGCGAACTCGAGCCGCATCTTCACGCGCAGCGCGGCGTCCAGGTTCGACAGCGGTTCGTCGAACAGGAACACCTTCGGCTTGCGCGTAATGGCGCGGCCGATGGCGACGCGCTGCCGCTGGCCGCCCGAGAGCGCCTTCGGCTTGCGATCGAGCAGATGGTCGATGTGCAGGATCTTCGCGGCGTTCTTCACGGCGGCGTCGATGGCCGGCTTCTTCTCGCCGGCCAGCTTGAGGCCGAACGCCATGTTGTCGTACAGCGTCATGTGCGGATAGAGCGCATACGACTGGAACACCATCGCGATGCCGCGCTTGGCGGGCGCGAGTTCGTTGACGCGCGTGTTGTCGATCATCAGCTCGCCGCCGCTGATGTCCTCCAGCCCGGCGATCATGCGCATCAGGGTGGACTTGCCGCAGCCCGACGGGCCCACGAACACGACGAACTCGCCGTCGTTGATGTCGAGGTTGATGTTGCGCATCACCTCGGTTTCTTCATAACGCTTGCTGATGTTGCGCAGGGTCAGGCTAGCCATGATGTGTGTCTCCCATGTCGAACGACGCGTCTTGCAGCCATTGCGCCACGAGCGCCGGCAAGCGCGTCATGTCGTCGAATACCACGTGTGCGCCCGCTTGCTGGAGCGCGCCAATCTGTCCTTCCGTCGCATGTCCGCCGCCGATGAAACCCAGCACCGGCATGCCCGCCGCGCGCGCCGCCGTCACGCCCGTCACGCTGTCCTCGACCACCAGGCAGCGCAGCGGATCGATGCGCATCGCGCGGGCCGCCGCGAGATACACATCGGGCGCGGGCTTCGGGTTCTCGACCATGTCCGCGCAGAAGCGCCGCGCGCCGAAGAAGCGCACGAGGCCGGTGCGTTGCAGCACCGCATCGACATAGGTCGAGAAGCTGTTGCTCGCGCAGGCCTTCATGAACGGCACGGCCGCGAGCGCCTCGGCGATGCCCGGCACCGTGGGCGCCTGGATCGCCGCCGCCTCGACCGCGCGCCGGATCGTGACCACCTGATCGTGCGTCAGCGTGCGGCCCACCGTGTCGGCGGCGCTCGCGAGCACCGCCTCGATGCGCAGCCCGAGCAGCGGCATCACGACCGGCTCGACATTGACGCCCGGCCACAGCGCCTGCAGCTCGGTGACGAGCATGCGCGCGGCGACCGCCTCGCTGTCGATGAGCACGCCGTCGCAATCGCAGATCAGCAGGCGATCGTCGAGATTGGCTTCGTTGGAGGGTGTGAGATTCACGAGCGCGCCCTCACTTCACCGCGCCAAAGGTGAGACCGCGCACCAGTTGCTTCTGCGACAGCCAGCCGACGATCAGGATCGGCGCGACCGCCAGCAGCGAGGCCGCCGAGAGCTTGGCCCAGAACAGCCCTTCCGGACTCGAATACGACGCGATGAACACCGTGAGCGGCGCCGCGTTCGAGCTCGACAGGTTGATGCTCCAGAACGCCTCGTTCCACGACAGGATAATGAGCAGCAGGCCCGTCGAGGCCAGGCCCGGCAGCGACATCGGCATCAGCAGGAAGACGATTTCCTGCCAGGTCGACGCGCCGTCGATGCGGCCCGCTTCGAGAATGTCCTTCGGCACTTCGTTGAAGTACGTGTAGGCCATCCAGACGGCGATCGGCAGGTTGATCAGCGTGTAGACGATGATGAGGCCGGACACCGTGTCGAGCAGGCCCGTGTTCTTCCACAGCAGGTAGATGGGCACGAGCACGCCGACCGACGGCATCATCTTGGTCGAGAGCATCCACAGCAGGACTTTCTGCGTCTTCTTGGTCGGGAAGAAGGCCATCGCGTAGGCGCAGGGCACGGCGAGCAGCAGGCAGATCACCGTGACGCCGACCGAGATCAGCACCGAATTCCACGCGAAGCCGAAGTAATTGCTGCGCGCGAACACTTCGCGGAAGCTGTCCAGCGTCGGCGTGAAGAACAGCGACGACGAATACGCCTGCTGCTCGGTCTTGAACGCCGTGATCGTCATCCAGAAGATCGGGAAGAACAGCAGGATCGACGCGATCCACGCCACGATGCCGGGCACGACGTTCTTCACATGCTCCAGCGCGGACGTGCGCGGCGCGCCGCTCATGGCTTGAGTGCGGACGGGTGTGCTCATGACTCGTACTCCCCCTTGAGGTTCTTCGCGAGCATTCTCACGAGGAAGAACGCAACGATGTTGGCGAGAATGACCGCGAGGATGCCGCCCGCCGATGCCAGGCCGACGTCGAACTGCTGCAGGCCGAGTGCGTAGATCAGGTAGGACAGGTTGGTCGTCGCGGTGCCGGGGCCGCCGCCCGTGGTCGTGTAGATTTCCGCGAAGATCGACAGCAGGAAAATGGTTTCCATCATCACGACGACGGCAATCGCCCGTTTCAGGTGCGGCAGCGTGATGAAGAAGAACATCGCGAACGGACCCGCGCCGTCGATGCGCGCCGCTTCCTTCTGTTCCTGGTCGAGCGACTGGATCGCCGTGAAGAGGATCAGGAAAGCGAACGGCAGCCATTGCCACGAGACGATCACGATCACCGCGAAGAGCGGATATTCGGCAAACCAGTCGATCGGCTGCATGCCCAGCGAGCGCATCAGTCCCGCGATCAGGCCGTACACCGGATGCAGGATCATGTTCTTCCAGATCAGCGCCGAAACGGTCGGCATCACGAAGAACGGCGCGATCACCAGCAGCCGGGCAATGCCCTGCCCCCAGAACTTGCGGTCGAACAGCACCGCGAGCAGCACGCCGCCCACCACGGTGATGACGAGCGTCGAGATGATCAGCGTGAGCGTGTGGGCGATGGACGGGCCGAACGCCGGATCGGTGACCAGGAACTCGAAGTTGTCGAGGCCGGCGAAGCCCTTGACGTCGGGATTCAGCAGGTTGTAGCGCGAGAACGAAAACCAGATCGTCATCGCGAGCGGGATGGCCATCCAGAGGAACAGCAATCCGGTGGACGGCGAGATCAGCCAGCGCACCGACTTCGCGCGCCGCTTGTCGCGCTCGGCGGCGGACTCCTCCAGATGATGATCGGTGATGGGGGGATTCAGTTGACTCATCGTGTCACCTCTCGATGATTGACGCCGGCGGACCGCCCCGTGACGGGACGGCCCGTGTACCGCGATGGATGAAGCGCGTTACCGCATGCAGCGTGCTTCTCTTACTTCTGATACCCGGCCTGCTTCACCGCGCGATCGGCGGCGGCGTTGCCGGCCTTCAGCGCGGCATCGACGCTCGTCTGGCCCGCGACCACGCCTGCAATCGACTGGCCGACCACCGTGCCGAACGACTGGAACTCCGGAATGCCGACGAACTGGATGCCGGTGTAAGGCACCTTGTGCAGCGTCGCGTCGTTCGGATCGGCGGTTTCGATCGCCTTCAGCACGAAGTCGCCGAACGGCGCGGCCTGCTTGTACTCGGGCCGTGCGTAGGTGGACTTGCGCGTGCCCGGCGGCACCGAGGCCCAGCCTTCATCCTTGCCGACCATCTCGATGTATTCCTTCGACGTCGCCCACGCGGCGAACTTCTTCGCGGCGTCCTGCTGCTTCGAGGTCTTCGGAATGGCGAGCGACCACGACCACAGCCAGTGCGAACCCTTCGGCGTGACGGCAATCGGCGCCGCCGCGAAGCCGATCTTGTCCGACACCTGCGACTGCGCCTTGTTGTAGAGCATGCCGGCGGCGACCGTGGCGTCGATCCACATCGCGCACTTGCCCGACGACATCAGCGTGAGGTTCTCGTTGAAGCCGTTCGAGCTGGCTCCCGGAGGACCGTCGCTCTTCAGCAGGTCCGCGTAGAACCCGACCGCCTTTTTCCATTCCGGGGTATCGAGCTGCGCCTGCCACTTCTCGTTGAACCACTCGCCGCCGTAAGTGTTCACCACCGTAGACACGAAGGCCATGTTCTCGCCCCAGCCCGCCTTGCCGCGCAGGCAGATGCCGTACTGGCCCTTCGACTTGTCGGTGAGCTTGTCGGCGAACTGCTTGATCTGGTCGTAGGTCGGCTGGTCCGGCATCTTGAGGCCGGCGGCCTGGAACAGGTCCTTGCGGTAATACGTCATCGAGCTTTCGACGTAGAACGGCAGCGCGAACAGCGTGCCGTTGTAGGAGAGGCCGTCGCGGGCCGTCTTCACGACATCGTCGAGATCGTAGTTGGCGGGCAGGTTCGTCATCGGCGAGAGCCAGCCGCGCTTGCCCCATTGCGGTGCCTCGTAGGTGCCGATGGTCACCACGTCGAACTGGCCGCTGTTGGTCGTGATGTCGGTCGTGGCGCGCTGGCGCAGCACGTTTTCCTCGAGGATCACCCAGTTCAGCTTGATGTCGGGATTGGCTTTCTCGAACGCCGGCGAGAGCTTCTTCAACTCGATGATGTCCGGATTGTTGAGCGTCGCGATCGTGATGGTCGCGGCATGCGCCGACAGCGGCACGAGCGCGGCGGCAGCCAGCGCCGCCGACAGCGCCCCGCTCGCGAACGGTGCGCGGCGCGCGCGCGGTTGGACTCGAACGATGCGTTGGGTGCGTTTCATGAGGTTCGTCTCCTTTTTGTTGGCACGGACGCCGTGGAGGGTCGCGCTGCAATGACCGCGGGCGCCGTGGTTGCCGCTGACTGCTTTTGAAGGTGTGCGACCGGAATCGCGCGTTTGTCGTTGCGTTTTTTTCGTTGCGTTTACCGTTGCGGGTGCTATCGGGTGTGCTGTTGCGTGTGCCGCGCTTCGTGTCTGCTGTGACGCCGTTTCACTATAGACGGTGCTTCCTGTGCTTCAAGCCGCATGCAACGCGCCGCGCCGCGTCAACTCATCCAGTTGCCGCCATCGACGTTGAGCGTCTGCGCCGTGATGTAGTCCGCATCCGCCGAGGCCAGGAACAGCGCCGCGCCCGTCAGGTCGGCGGGCAGGCCCATGCGCCCGAGCGGCACTTCCTCGCCGACGAGCCGCTTCTTCTCGCCGATCGGCCGGTTTTCGTAGCGCGCAAACAGCGCGTCGACGTCCTTCCACATCGGGGTATCGACGACGCCCGGCGCGATGCCGTTCACGTTGATGCGCTCTTTTGCGAGCGCGAGCGCCGCCGATTGCGTGTAGCTGATCACCGCCGCCTTGGTCGCGCAGTAATGCGACACGAGCGCCTCGCCGCGCCGTCCGGCCTGCGATGACATGTTGATGATCTTGCCGCCCCGGCCCTGTTCGACCATGCGCTGGGCGACGGCCTGCATCAGGAAGAACATGCCCTTGACGTTGACCGCGAAGAGGCGGTCGTAGATGTCCCAGGATTCGTCGAGCAGCGGGCGCATGTCGAACAGCGCCGCGTTGTTGAAGAGAATGTCGATGCCGCCGAAGCGCTCCACCGTGCGCCCGACGATCTGCGCGATGTCCTCGCGGCGCGTGACGTCGGCCTTGAGCGCGAGCACGCGCGTGGCGTCTTCCGTGAAGCGCCGGGCGAGTTCGTTCTCGTCCCGCACGTCGACGACGACGACCTGCGCGCCTTCTTCCAGATAGCGCCGCGCGACCGCCTCGCCGATGCCACCGCCGGCGCCTGTGATGATCGCGACCTTGTCTCTCAGTCTCACAGATGTCTCCGATTTCTTCCGCCGCACTCACGCGGGTGAGCGAACGCTCCACGAGTGAGCAATTGCTCTTAGTTTGATCGAATGATCGGCGCTGCGCGGGATCGTGTCAAGGCATCGGCACAGGTTTCGATGCTGCGACGCGCAATCAGTCGTCTTCCTCGGGGAAACCCCATCTGGCATGGCGCGAGAGGAGCAACACACGTTCCTGTACGGACTGTTTTTGCTTCGCGCATGCGGCCAAGCGTTGTTGATTTGTGACGCTTGGAGGCTTTCAAAATCACGTCGATGTCGCTTAGGCTGGTTTGCCTGGATTAAGTCTTAACTCAAGGCGCCGACTTGGCTTCCCATTAGCAGTCTTTTGCCAGGATACGGCAAACAATCTTCTCGATCACTTAATCAACGGCAGCAACTTCAATCATAAGACAATGACATTATCCAGAAGCATGAAACGAAATATCGGATTAGTGTTCACGACACTTCCGCTGGCGCTCCATTCGATTTTAACTTCCGCAACCTGCGTTCAGACAACCGACAGTTCATGGACGATCAATGCAAGTGAAGCAACGGATTCCGCAAAACGGCTGGTCTGGAAGCGTTGTGCCGTGGGTATGGAATGGAATCAGCGCAACGGACGCTGTACCGGAGATCCGTTGGGCTTGAGCCATGACGAAGCGAAGAAAGCCGCGAAACGAACCGGACCGGGCTGGCGCCTGCCGACGGCCGAAGAGCTGGGCGGTTTGAGACGAAGGACCTGCAGCGGCCCGAAGATCGACGCCAAGGTCTTCCCCGCCGTCGCCGCCTCGGATTTCGGCGAGGGCGCGAATTTCTGGAGCGCCACCGCCGCGGAGATTCCGGGCACGCTCTATTACGTCAATTTCACCGATGGCGCCTACGACTTTCACAGCACTGGTTTCTCGTTATCGGTTTTCCTCGTCAAGAATTTATAGCTGACAGCTTGCAGTCGTTATCGCGGCCGAATGCATTAACAGCAGTTAAATCCTGACAAGATTTAGTTAAGGCAAATTAATCGCGATTTTCAGCAGTGAATTCGCTTGTCTAAAAACAAAACTTTACGAACACATAACGAGAAATCGGGATTGGCTCGTGATTTAATTTTTACGGACAAGGTGCTCGCCACCCGTGCTTTTCGGCGCAGCCGTTTTCCATCGATCATCAATCAATCGCGGCGGACATCACGCCTTTTTTTAGCGGCCGTTCATGACCTTCTCATTCATCGCGGTACCTCATTCAGGGCGCAAGCCTTCACCTTCTCTCGCGAATCTGCAAGGCGAAGGCGAATGCTTCGAGATTGCAGGCTGGCAACTCTGGCTGAAGACATGGCGTGCCGAGTCGTTCGCGGCGCTCTCGCACGTGGAACGCCACCAGACGCATGTGCTGATCGGAACCGTCACGAACATCGACGAACTGCGCGTGCTCGCCGCCACGATTACCGCCGAGGCGCTCACCGCGAACGACGCCGCGGTCCTGCACACCCTGCACAAGACGTACGGAGACGCCCTCTTCGCCATGGTCGAAGGGCCGTACACCTTCCTGACCTTCGGCTCGCGCGGAACGCTGGCGGTGAAGACCGACGCCCACGGCCTGCAGCCGGTGCATGCGGTGAGCGGACGCGGCGCGTTCTGGCTGACCTCGGAACTGAAGAACGTCGCGCGTTGCCGGCGCGATGAACTGGACTTCCTCCCCGAGGATGACGTGCTCGCTCATGACAACCGCGCAGACACGTTCCTGCCGCTGCGCAACGGCGCACGCCTGCGGCCGGGTTCGGCGTATTCGTTCGGGTCTGACGGCCGCGAGCATCCTGTCATGCACTCCGTCAGCTATCTGGGCCATCGGCTGGCCGCGCCGCAGCGCTTGCGCCGCGAGCACGCCCGCGAACTGACCTATTCCCTGCTGTCGGACTCCATCCGGTCGCTGTCGCGCTGTTCCGGGCCGCTGTCCATTCCGCTATCGGGCGGGCTCGATTCGAGCATGGTCACCGCCATCGCGGCGCGCCACCGCGACGACGTCAGGACCCTCGCGATCGGCACCGGGACCAGCAACGAATTTCCGTTCGCCCGCATCGTCTCGCGCCACGTCCGGACCACGCACAGCGAACAGACCTTCACGGACCAGGAGATCCTGCGCGGCGCGCACGAGGCCATCTACTACAACGAGATCTTCGACGGCCTGTCCGCCGAGATCCAGGCCAGCCTGCTGTGCCTCTATCGAACGCTCGAGGGCATCGGCGGACGCGTCATCACCGGCTATGGCTCCGACCTGCTGTTCGGCGGCGTCCTGAAACCGGGCAGCGCAGCCGCCGACGCGAACCCCGAACTCTGGCGGCAGATCTATCGCACGCGCTGGACCGGCGAGTTCTCGCCGTTCGGAGCGAATCGCTTCGGGCTGGACGTGCATCACCCGTTCTGGACGCCGCGGCTTGTCGCGTTCGCACTGAACCTCGCGCCCGACATGAAGGTCGCGGCCGACGAAGTCAAGGTGATGTTGCGCGAGTGCGCCGCGGAGCACGCGCTGCTGCCGGACGAGATCGTGTGGCGCAAGAAGATCGGCATTCACGAGGGCTCGTCGGTCAATCAGATCTACGCGTCGCATATCGGCGTCGATACCGGCGACTACGTCGGCAAGACCCGCTACACCTATCGCCGTTATCGCGCCTTGCTCAGCGGAGAAGACGCGCTTTGAGGCATGCGCCGTGACGCGAGTTACTTCAACGAAGCTCAAGGAACCGCAAGGAAGCGAAGGAGGACAGGCATGGCAGCAGTTTCCGAAGCAGACGAAGGCAGCATCCGCGTCATCACGTTGCGGCACGCCAATCGCAACAACCCGTTCAGCGCGGAACTCGAAGACGGCGTCAAGGCCGCGCTCGCCCGCGCCGACCGCGATCCGAAGGTCGGCGCGGTGGTCGTGACCGGCGGCGAGGACCGCTCGTTCAGCGCCGGCGGCGACTTCAACGAAGTGCGCCTGCTCAAGGGCGGCTCGGATGTCGACGACTGGATCGATCGCGTCACGGACCTGTACCTGAGCGTGCTGAGCGTCGAGAAACCCACGGTGGCGGCCATCGACGGCTACGCCATCGGCATGGGCTTCCAGTTCGCGCTGATGTTCGACTGGCGTCAGGCCGCGACCACGGCGGAGTTCCGCATGCCCGAACTGCGTCATGGCATCGGCTGCTCGATGGGCGTCGCCATTCTGCGGCATGCCATCGGCCATGCGGCGATGCAGGACATCGTCTTCGCCTGCGAGCCGATTCCCGCCGAACAGGCCGCGGACTACCGGATCGTCAACCGCCTCTCGCGGCCCGACGCGCTGCTGCATGACGCCATCGTCCGCGCGGAGACGCTCGCGAGCTATCCGCAAGTGCCGTATCGCGCGACCAAGGCCACCATCGTCGCCGGCATGCGGGAGGTGCTGGAGCAATCGGCGGAAGCGTCCCGGCGCGTGCATCGCGCCGCCTTCGCCGCGCGCAGTCCTCATGCGCACTTTGCCCGCGTGCTGGGCGACGAACACGCCGGAGCCGCCACGCGATGAGCCACGCGATGAAACCCGGCGCCTTTCTCTCGCGTCCGCTGGATGCCCGCTCACCGGTTCCGCAGGGCTTCGCGACCTTCGTCGCGAGCGCCGGCATACGGAATCACACGCGCGACATCGCCGTCGTGCATGCCGACGCGCCGTGCGCCGTGGCCGGCGTCTATACGCGCAGTCACTTTGCCGGCGCGGCCGTGCGGGCGTCCCGCACGCAACTGGCGAAGGGCAGCGCCCGCGCGTTGCTGGTCATCTCCAAGAACGCGAACGTCGCGACCGGCGTCCAGGGCGAGGCGGATCTCGATCTCTTGCTGGAGACGCTGTCACAGCAGCTTTCCATCCCGCGCGATGACATCCAGACGGCGGCGACCGGCGTGATCGGCAAGCGGCTGCCCGTCGAGCGGATCGGCGCCTGTCTCGCGCAGACGCGCGAACGTCTGTCCCGGCCACCCGACTTCCTGTCCTTCGCCGAAGCGATCATGACCACCGACACCACGCGCAAGGCCGTCGCGATGCGTGTGGGCAAGAGCGTGCTGGTGGGCATCGCGAAGGGCGTCGGCATGATCGAGCCGGACATGGCCACGCTGCTCGTCTACTTCTTCACCGACGCGCGCATCCCCCAGCCCGCCCTCCAGTCGATGCTGACCCAGGTGGCGGACCGCACGTTCAACTGCATCACGATCGACTCCGACACTTCCACGAGCGACAGTTGCGTCGCCTTTTCGAGCGGGCTTGCCGGGCCTGTCGAGACGAATGCCTTCGCCGACGCGCTGCTGGACGTCGCCTCGCACCTGGCCATGCTGGTGCTGCGCGACGGCGAAGGCGTGACCAAGGTGTTCACGACGACCGTCGAGCATGCCGAGTCGGATGCCGTCGCGCGCGCCGTCGCGAAATCCATCGCCAATTCGCCGCTCGTCAAGACGGCCATCCACGGCGCGGATCCGAACTGGGGCCGCGTCGCGATGGCCATCGGCAAGTGCGACCGCAAGTACCAGATTGATCCGCAGCGCACCCGCATATCGATCTGCGGTACGTGCGTGTATCCCGCCGTCATCGACGAAGCCACGCTCTCGGCGTTGCGCGGAACGATGGCGGCGGCGGAGCGCATCGATATCCGCGTCGATCTGGCAGCCGGACACGGCCGTGCCGAGGCATGGGGCTGCGACCTGTCGCCGGCCTATGTCGAACTGAACAGCCACTACACCACCTAGTGCCGGATTCCTCGCCGCACCGGCTTAAAAAACTTCCCGTTGTTTGTCATCAGCATGGAGCATTGAATGGATACACGCGTACGGCTTTACGAAAGGGAATCGGTGCTGGCGTCCGGTTTCGGAGCAATCCTCAACCGCGAGGCGTTCCTTGCGGCCGACCCGGAAGACATCAAGTCGATCCTGATGGAGAAGGGCTTCGTGCTCGTCCGCGATCTCGACTTCGAACGACAGGACTTCCTGAACCTGTATGCACGCTACGGCAACATCGTCGCGTATGTGAACGAGCGGGAAAAGGTCGGCTACGGTTATCGGGACACGCTGGAACTCGACGGCGATCAGCGCAAGATCGTCACGGGCCGCGGTCAACTGCCGTTTCATGCGGACGGCGGCCTGCTGCTGAGTCAGGTCGACCTCGTGTTCCTGTACGGCGCGCGCATCGAGAACATGCGGTTCCGCGGCGCCACGCTGGTCACCGACCACGTTCTCGCGTGCGAGGAACTGCCGCTCCATCTGCGCAACGTGCTGGAGGAAGAAACCTTTGAAGTACGGGTGACGGAGCGCGGCTATTACGTCGACGTCTCGCCCGAAGGCTGGTTCAAGGTGCCGGTCTTCACGGATCTCGGCTGGGTCAGGAAGATGCTGCTCTACTTCCCGTTCGACGAGGGACAGCCCGCCAGCTGGGAACCGCGCATCGTCGGCTTCACGCCTCACGAGACGAAGAAGTTCTACACCGAGCTTTCGCAGTTCTTCAAGAACCCGCGCTACACCTATACGCATCACTGGCGCCGCGGCGACCTGCTCATTACCGACAATCGCCGCAGCATTCACGAGCGCGAGGAGTTCAACGATCCCGCCATCGAACGCGTGCTCTGGCGCGGACAGACGGCGGAGACAGGTGCATCCGGGCCGGTGCGCGATATCGGTCTGGGCTGATTGGCACGCCTCTTCACACGACTTTTGCCGCACTTCGCGCCATGCCCCGGCCAATCGATGATCGGCCGGCGCGTGGCGCTTTCTGGCTCACCTGTTCAGAGGACGCATGGAAACACTCGGCACAATCGACATGACGCAGCGCCTGGTTCCGCTGGATGACTCGCGTTCGGGCATCGTGCAGTTGACACTGCACGGCACGACACCGGCCAACGTTCTCGATACGGCGGCGCGGCAGCGCATCATCGTCACGCTGGAAGCGGCTGCGGCCGATCCGGAAGTGGCCGCGTTGATCCTCTCCGGTCCCACGGGCGGCGCGTTTTGCGGCGGCGGCGATGCGCAAGAAGTGTCGAACCTGAACAGCGAGTCGGACGTCGATGTCTGGCTCGACAGCATCATGGCGCTGTATCACGCCATCCTGAGGTTTCCGAAGCCGGTGATCGCCGCCATCGACGGTCAGGTGAAAGGACAAGGCCTGCAACTCGCGCTGCTGTGCGATATCCGCATCGCGGCCTACGGCGCGCGTTTTTCCGAGCCCGAACTCGCGCAGGGCGTGAGCTGTGCCGTCGGCGCGGCGATGTTGCGGCACTTCGTGCCGCATGGTGTGGTGTCGGAAATGGTCTATGGCTGCAAGGAGTTCGGCGCCATCACCGCGCTCGAACACAGTCTGATCAACTTCGCGGTGCGCGAACACGAACTGATGCCCATGGCCCTGCATTGGGCCCGCCGGCTGGCGGATCACGCGCCGGCCGCGTTCGCGCACACCAAGGGCATCATCGCGCAAAACCTGATGCAGGCGCTGACCGCGTGCCTGCCCGCCGCCCGCGCGACCCATCGGCAACTGCTGGTGCGTCCATGCGCATGACACCGTACGCGATCCTGTGCGGCCTGTGTCTCCTCGCGACAGGGACCGCGAACGCGGCGCTTTCGCAGGCAGCGGCTCCCTGCGCATCGGAAGGCAAGTTCCTGCGTGCCGTCGCGACCTGGCCGGATGTTCGAAGCGCCATCGACGCACGCCTTCCGTATGGATCGAACGCGTCGCAGGCGTCGCCGACGCCCTCGCCATTCATGGAAAGCACCCGGGCGCTGCTGAACGAATCCGGCCATGGCGAAGTGCAGGACGCTTTTCGCTCACTCTCGCAGCTTGCGCGGAACGGCGATCCTGAGGCAGCGTTGCTCGTCGGCTTCATGCATGCCCAGGGCATCGGCACGCCCACCAACTACTGCGCCGCCCAGGCGTGGTTCTGCCGGGCGGGCGACGGCGGTATCGAGGAAATCAAGCACGCGATGCGAAACCGCTGCCCCGAATCTCAATGACGTTTTTCCACTACCGCGCCGAGCGACGCCCGCTCGCCCCACTTGCCTGACCAGAACATGAAATCGCTGTTATCGAGTTTCGGTGCCATCGTCGTCGGTGTCTTCCTGAGCCTTTCATCGCCGCTGCATGCAACGGCGCCCGGCCGGTGGGTCGAGTCCTCCAATCCACCCTACGTGGCGCGTGTCGCGGACGGCACGCTGCTGTCGATCCAGCTTCAGCCCATGCGCCTGAAGCTCGACATGAACGCGCACAACTCAGTCCGATCCGAAACCGACGACTTCAAGCCCGCCCGCTATTCGTTTCCGCGCGCGCACGTTCCGCAAACCGTGCTGCATCGTCTGACGGACATCTATCGCTACGAGCGCCGCAGGGATGTCCCGATCGTCTCTTCCGGCGGCAACTGGGTCATTGCCGAATACTTCCCTGCCCGTTCGCACATTCCGGTCGCGCGCTTCCAGTTGCTGGGCGGGCGCGTGCAGCGTCAGGAACGGCTTGACCCGACTGGCCGCACGACGCAGATCGTCGTCATCGGCTGGGCGCGTGTTGCCGCGCCCGCCGACGAGGAAGCCAGCGATCTGACCGCGCTCGGCGAGCGTCCCGCGTGGATCCGGGTCTTCCGTGTGTCGCCGTCCGGAGCGAAGACCCTGGTGGCGGTCGCCCGGCGCAAGCGCAGTTTCACCGCACCGCCCGACCCCGACCACGTACCGCAGGACGACGATCTGACGTTCGGCTCGCCGAAGGGCATGCCCGAATGGCGCTCGATGGCCGAGTTCGCGGCCGCTCAGGAAATCGACCTCGACGCCGCCGCACTGTCCGGGAAGTCCGGCACGGCGCAGCGCGCGGGTTCGCGCGTCTGACGCATGTCTCAGAAGAACGCCATGCGCGCACCCGGATCGATGTATCACTGGCTGGCCGCCGCGCTCGCCCTGCTGGGCGCGGATGCCCGAAGCGCGGACGACGCCGCGCAAGCTCACTACTACATCGGACGCCAGGGCGACGCGTTCGAATACGCCCGCATGTCCGCCGGCGAAGGCGCGGCCGAACGGCGCGTGCTCGTCTGGTATCTGGGCAACCGGACCGGCAGGACGCCGTCGGTCCGCTATCAGGACGGCGCGAGCGGCGGAACCCTGACCTGCTATGACGATTGCCAGTTCGTTCGCGGCGTGACGACCGTCGCGGGAAAAGTCGTGCATGTGGGCCGTATCCGCGTGACGAACGACCCGCTCATCTACGCCATCATGCACGACGCACTCGCCGGATATCTGTCGAAACGTTGACGGCGAAGGGCCGCGGAGCACGGTCGCCCATGACCCCGCGTGCATCTTCCGTTGATACGTTATATCATCGCCGGATTGCATTGCGAGCGGCTGGTCCGCCCCCGCATTCACCCCTTGCCTGGTTCACGCTCCGCGTGGCCCGAATGTCATGACCGATTCCGTCGAAACCAAGCTCGCGCGTGCCGAGGTGCTGGCCACCGAGCGCGGCGTCGCGCTGACGCCGCTGCGCCGCCATGTGTACGAACTCGTCCTTCAGGCGCACAAGCCGATCGGCGCCTACGATCTCATCGACGCCATGCAGCCCCAGCGCGGCTCGCGCGTGCCGCCCACGACCGTGTATCGGGCGCTCGAATTCCTGGTCGAGAACGGTTTCGTGCATCGCATCGAATCGAAGAACGCGTTTGTCGCCTGCTGCGATGCGGGCAAGCCGCACGAAAGCCAGTTTCTGATCTGCGACGAATGCGGCGCGACGCTCGAAATCCAGGGCCGCGAACTCGCGTCGTCGCTGTCCGCGAGTCCGCCCGCGCATGGCTTCAAGGTGCATCACCAGGTCGTCGAGCTGAGCGGCCTGTGCGCCGACTGCCAGAAGAAACATCGGGCGCAGCATCGCCCGCACGGCGCCTGAAGCGCCCGCCAGCAACGACACCCATCCCAGCTCTGACCGCCACCACACAAGGAAATCGATGAAATTCGCGCACGTCCTGACCTGCTTCGCGCTCGCGCTCGGCTTTTGCAGTACCGCTTCCGCGCAGGCGGCGCGCGTGCCGGTCGTCGCGGCCGAGAACTTCTACGGCGACGTGATCCGCCAGCTCGGCGGCGACTACGTGCAGGTGACGAGCATCCTCAGCAATCCGGACGAAGACCCGCATCTGTTCGAGGCCAGCCCGAAAACCGCGCGCGCGTTGCAGCACGCGTCGCTCGTCGTGTACAACGGCGCGGACTACGATCCGTGGATGGATAAGCTGCTTGCGGCATCGAAGAGCAACGACAAGCGCACGGTGATCGTCGCGGCGAAGCTGGTCGGCAAGAAGGCCGGCGACAATCCGCACCTCTGGTATGACCCGGCGACCATGCCGGTCGTCGCGCGCGCGGTGAGCGCCTATCTCGTGAGCGCCGATCCGTCGCACAAGAGCGACTACGACGCCCGTCTCGCAACCTTCCTCGACTCGCTGAAGCCGATTGACGCCAGCGTCGCGCAACTGAAGGCGCACTACAAGGGCGTGCCCGTGACGGCGACGGAACCGGTGTTCGGCTACATGGCGGATGCCATCGGCTTCGAAATGCGCAACCTGCGCTTCCAGATGGCGTCGATGAACGAGACCGAACCGAGCCCCGCCGATATCGCCGCCTTCGAGAAGGACTTGCGCGAGCGCCGCGTGCACGTGCTGATCTACAACAGCCAGGCCACCGGCGCGCTGACGAAGCGCCTGCTGGGCGTCGCGAAGGACGCGCACGTGCCGAGCATCAGCGTGACGGAACCGCGGCCGGCGAAGAGGACCTACCAGCAATGGATGCAGTCGCAGCTCGACGCACTCGCGGGCGCGCTGCAAGGATGGCAACGATGAATGCAGCACGACCCGCGCTCGAAGTCGAACGCGTCACGCTGGAACTCGGCGGTCGCGAGATCCTGAACGACGCGAGCTTCACGGTCCACAACGGCGAGTTCATCGGCGTGCTCGGACCGAATGGCGCGGGCAAGACCACGTTGATGCGCGCACTGCTCGGCCTCGTGCCTTTGAAGAGCGGTGCGATCCGCGTCAACGGCGAGGCCGTGGCGCGAGGCAATGCGTCGATCGGCTATATGCCGCAGATCCGCAGCGGTCTCGCCAACCGCCGCGTGCTGGGCCGCGATTTCGTCGCGATGGCCGCGGACGGGCATCGCTGGGGCCTGCCGCATCGCGATGCGCGCGTGCGTGCCGAAGTCGAGCGCGTGCTCGAGCTCGTCGGCGCGCGGCAGCTCGCGTCGCGGCCGCTGTCGGAACTGTCGGGCGGCGAGCGGCAACGCCTGCTGCTCGCGCAATGCCTGCTCGGCAATCCGCGTCTCCTGCTGCTCGACGAGCCGCTCATCAGCCTGGATCCGCGACATCAGACCGGCGTGGTGGAACTGGTGCGGCGCGTGCAGCGCGAACTGAACATCACGGTGCTGTTTTCGGCGCACGAACTCAATCCGCTGCTGAACTCGCTCGACCGCGTGCTCTATCTCGGCAGCGGCCGCGCGGCGCTCGGCACCGTCGACGAGGTCATCTCGAAGCCGGTGCTGTCACGGCTGTACGGCTCGCCGATCGACGTGATGCGCGTGAACGGGCGCATCTTCGTGATGTCGGGCGATGTCGAGATCGACAAGCTCGATCACGCCCACGAGGAAGACGGCGAACACGCGCACGATCATGACCACGGGCACGGGCATGGCCACGCGCATCATCATGAGCACGCCGGCGCTCAGGGCAAGAAGGGAAGCCACACGCACAATGTTTGAATACGACTTCATGGTGAATGCATTCGCGGCGTCGGGAATCGTCGCGGTGCTGGCGGGCATCGTCGGCTATTTTCTGGTGATGCGCGGGCAGACCTTCGCGGGCCACGCGCTTTCGCACGTCGGCTTCACCGGCGCGACCGGCGCGGTGCTGATCGGCATGCCGCCGCTCTGGGGCATGGTCGGCTTCACGCTCGCGGCGGGCATCGGCATGGGCGCGCTCGGCGAAAAGCTCTCGGGCCGCGACGTGGCGATCGGCGTGATTCTGTCGCTGTCGCTGGGCTTCGGCCTGCTGTTCCTGCACTTCTTCACCGCCTATGCCACCCAGGCCACCGCGCTTTTGTTCGGCAACGTGCTCGGCGTCAGTCACGACACGCTGATCGTGCTGCTCGGTCTCGCGCTGGTGAGTCTCGCGGCGCTGGCGTTCATCATGCGGCCGCTGATGTTCGCGTCGCTGCAGCCGGAACTGGCCGAGGCCAAGGGCGTGTCGCTGCGGCTCGTGTCGGTGCTGTTTCTCGCCATCACTGCGCTGGCCGTGGCGGCGTGTACGCAGATCGTGGGTGTGCTGCTGGTGTTCGCGCTGATGGTCGGGCCGGCCGCCGCCGCGCAGAACGTCACGACGCGGCTGTCGTCAGGGCTGTTGCTGGCCGCCGCGTTCGCGCTCGGGCAGGCGTGGATCGGGCTGACGCTCGCCTACTACACCGACTGGCCGACGAGCTTCTGGATCACCATGCTCGCCGCCGTCGTCTATGGCGCGAGTCTGATCGGACGGCGCGGCGACTGAGTTCTCGCGCCGGCGCCGTCCTGCAAACTCACTTGCACAACACCCGCGCATGATGCGCGACATGCTCGCCCACCAAGGTCGAGATGAAGAAGTAGCCGTGATCGTAGCCTTCGTGCCGCCGGACGTTCACCGTGTGTCCGGCTTCACGCGCATTGCGCTCGAACACGTCGGGATGCAGCTGTTCGGCAAGGAACTGATCCGCGAGCCCCTGATCGATCAGGATGCCGCCCTCGAAGCGTGCCGCCGCATCGCCCTTGATGAGCTCGCTCGCGTCGTACTGCTTCCACGCCTCGCGATCGTCGCCGAGGTAGCCGGAAAACGCCTTCACGCCCCACGGACACTGCGAAGGCGCCGCGATGGGCGCGAACGCCGACACGCTGCGATAGATGTCCGGATTGCGCAACGCCAGCACGAGCGCGCCGTGCCCGCCCATCGAATGGCCGAAGATGCCGATGCGGTCCTCGCGCACCGGCAGTTCCGCGATCACCGTCTCGCGCAGTTCCTGCGTCACATACGAGTCCATCCGATAGTGCTTCGACCACGGCTCGCGCGTCGCATCGACATAGAAGCCCGCGCCCGCGCCGAAATCCCACGCGTCCTTCTCGCCGGGAATGTCGGCGCCGCGCGGCGACGTATCCGGCGCGATCAGCGCAATGCCGTGCTCCGCCGCGTAACGCTGCGCGCCCGCCTTGATCGGAAAGGTTTCTTCGGTGCAGGTCAGGCCGGCGAGGTAGAACAACGCCGGCACCTTGCCCGACGCTGCCTCTTTCGGCAGAAAGACCGAGAAGCGCATCGGCAGGCCGATGCTTTGGGCGTCGTGCTTGTAGATACGCTGCACGCCATCGAAACAGCGGTGCTCTTCCACGAGTTCCAGCATGAAGGCCTCCGGGTTCAGTAGACCACGACCGAGCGGATCGACTCGCCCTTCTTCATCAGGTCGAAACCGTCGTTGATCTGGTCGAGCTTGAGATGGTGCGTGATCAGGTCGTCGATATTGATCTTGCCTTCCATGTACCAGTCGACGATCTTCGGCACGTCGGTGCGCCCGCGTGCGCCGCCGAACGCCGAGCCTTTCCACTCGCGGCCCGTGACCAGCTGGAACGGCCGCGTGCTGATTTCCTGGCCGGCCGCCGCCACGCCGATGATGAACGACTGGCCCCAGCCCTTGTGCGTGCATTCGAGCGCCTGGCGCATCAGCGTCGTGTTGCCGACGCATTCGAACGAATAGTCCGCGCCGCCGTCGGTCAGCTGCACGATGTGATCGACGACGTTCTCCACTTCCTTCGGGTTGATGAAGTGGGTCATGCCGAACTTCTTCGCCAGCTCGATGCGGCCCGGATTGATATCGACGCCGATGATCTTGTCCGCGCCGACCATCTTCGCGCCCTGGATCACGTTCAGTCCGATGCCGCCCAGCCCGAACACGACGACGTTCGCGCCCGCCTCGACCTTCGCCGAATACACCACCGCGCCGACGCCCGTGGTCACGCCACAGCCGATGTAGCAGATCTTGTCGAACGGCGCGTCTTCACGCACCTTCGCGACCGCGATCTCCGGCACGACGATGTAGTTCGAGAACGTCGACGTACCCATGTAGTGGAACAGCGGCTTGCCGTCGAGCGAGAAACGCGAAGTGGCATCGGGCATCAGGCCCTTGCCCTGCGTGGCGCGGATCTTCTGGCAGAGATTGGTCTTGCGCGACAGGCAGAACTTGCACTCGCGGCATTCCGGCGTGTAGAGGGGAATGACGTGATCGCCCTTTCTCAACGTGCCGACGCCGGGACCGGTATCGACCACGACGCCCGCGCCCTCGTGCCCGAGGATCGCCGGGAAAATGCCCTCCGGGTCGGCGCCCGACAGCGTGTAGTAGTCGGTGTGGCAGATGCCGGTCGCCTTGACTTCGATCAGCACCTCACCGGCGCGCGGACCTTCGAGATCGACCTCTTCGATCGTCAGCGGCTTGCCTGCTTCCCATGCGATTGCGGCTTTCGTCTTCATCGTTCAGCTCCTCGGTTTTGATGGCGGATTCGGTTCAGCGCACGACGTTCAAGACTTCGTAGCATGCGCCCATCGTGTGATAGTCGGTCTTGCCGGCGGGACTCTTTTCGTCGCTGTACTGGCGGTTGTCGCGCGTCAGGATGCGATACCACGCGCCCCACTTGTGATCGACGAAATGCTCCCAGGAATAGGCCCACAGGCGGTCGTAATCGTTCCAGTAGCGCGCGGCGAGCGTCGTGTCGCCCGCGTTGCGCGCGTGCTCCGCGAGCAGCGCCGCCGCCGCGAGCGATTCCGCCTGCACCCAGAAATACTTGTCCTCGTCGTAGAACTGGCCTTCGGGGTCGAAGCCATAGACCATGCCGCCGTGCTCGTGATCCCACGAGCGTTCCAGCGCCCGGTCGAACAGTTCACGCGCGCGCGTGGCATGCCATGCTTCCGGACGATGCCGGTCGAGGATCAGCAGCAGCTTCGCCCATTCGGTCTGGTGTCCCGGCTGGAAACCCCACGGCCGGAAGATGTTGCTGCGGTCGCCCTTGTTGTAGTCCCAGTCGACGGACCAGTCCGGCTTGTAGTGCTCCCACACGAGCCCGCCCGCGAGCGCCGCCTGACGGTTCACCATGTTGTCGGCGAGCAGCGCGGCGCGGTCGAGATAGCGCTCGGCGCCGGTGGCCTCGAACGCCGCGAGCAGCGCCTCGCAGGTGTGCATGTTGGCGTTCTGGCCGCGATAGTCCGACACCTGCCAGTCCGCGCTCGCCTCGTCCTTGTAGAGACCGTGCGGCGCGTCCCAGAAGCGGGCTTCCATCAGATCCCAGGTTTCGTCGAGATAGGCGCGCGCCTCGTCGACGCCGGCCTCGACCGCCTTCGCATACGCGAGCATGACGAACGCCAGTCCGTAGCAATGGTTGGTCGCGTCCGTCACCTCGCGGCCGTTGAGCGTCCACGCATAGCCGCCCGTCTGCGGATTGCGGTGAAACTCGCGCAGATAGTCGATGCCATGCACCACGCCGCCGCGATATTCGTCCATGCCCCAGTGCTTGTACGCCATCGCGTAGTTGAAGACGAAGCGCGTGCTCGACACCAGATGCCGCGAGGTGCGGTCGTAGATCGTGCCGTCGTTCTTGTAGTAGTGGAAGAAGCCGCCCGCCGGGTCCATGCAGTGCGGGTGATAGAAGGTCATCGTGCGCAGCACGTGGTCCAGCAGGAAGGCGCGCGAACGGAAGTCGGGATGGGACGGCGAAGGTGCGGGCATGGCGGATTCCGGAGTGAGCTGGACGATGGCGGGCATCATGCGCCGCTCATATGAAGCGGCGCTTCATGATGCGCGGCGCGCGTTGCATCGGCTTCGAGGGTACGCAAGTTTAAGCGCTCTCGCGGCGAACCGTGAACCCGCCGTCGGACCGCGTGGCCGGATCGAGGACGCGCAGGAAGCATTCGTCGAGCGACAAACCGGCGAGGTAAAGGGCATCGATTCCAGGAAAAACCATGGGATGGCGGAGCGAAAAAAGGCCTTAGGGAAAACGCGCAAAACGGGGGTTTACCCCTGCGCCGCGCGACCCGCGCCAAAAATCGACTATACGCACGGGCTAATGCACATCATAACGAGCACCGCAGGAAGTCCGCCTTGCACGACCCGACGAATTTCCCTTGCAATACGTCAAACCCCTTGTAGCCGGGACCTGCGCACGTTTGCGCCCGCGCCGCCGCGCCCGATCCATATCGGCGGGCGAACGCGACGTATAGCGCCGCGTGGTCTTGTTCATGCATTTTGATGCACTTAACGTGGAGGCCATTCTTGTTAGAAGGCAATAAAGGAGAGAGACATGGCATCAAGTTCGGTGAACCCGTCCGTGCATCCGTGCGACGAGCGGCTACCTGCCGGTCAGTTGCTGACCCTCGGCATCCAGCACGTGCTCGTCATGTACGCCGGCGCGGTCGCGGTGCCGCTGATCCTCGGCGCCGCAATGGGCTTGCCGAAGGATCAGGTCGCGTTCCTCATCAGCGCTGACCTGTTCTCCTGCGGCGTCGCGACGCTGATCCAGACGCTCGGCCTGTGGATCTTCGGCATCCGCCTGCCGGTCATCATGGGCTGCACCTTCGCCGCGGTCGGCCCGATGGTCGCCATCGGCACGAATCCCTCGCTCGGCATTCTCGATGTCTTCGGCTCGACCATCGCGGCCGGCGTGATCGGCATCCTGCTCGCGCCGATGATCGGCAAGCTGCTGCGCTTCTTCCCGCCGGTCGTGGTGGGCACGGTCATCGCGGTGATCGGGCTCTCGCTGATGGGCGTCGGCATCAACTGGGCGGCGGGCGGCGTCGGCAATCCCGACTACGGCAACCCGGTGTTCCTGCTGCTCTCGCTCGTCGTGCTCTCGCTGATCCTGCTCATCAACAAGTTCGCGCGCGGCTTCATCGCCAATATCTCGGTGCTGCTCGGGATCGTCGCGGGCTTCGTCATCGCCGCGCTGCTCGGCCGCGTCAACATGGACGGCGTGGCGCATGCGCCGTGGGTCGGCATCGTGCTGCCGTTTCACTTCGGCCTGCCGCATTTCGATCCGCTCTCCGTCGCGACGATGGTCATCGTCATGTTCGTCACGTTCATCGAATCGACCGGCATGTTCCTCGCGGTCGGCGATCTGGTCGAGCGTCCCGTCGATCAGAAGTCGCTGGTGCGCGGACTGCGCGTCGATGGCCTCGGCACGCTGATCGGCGGCATCTTCAACTCGTTCCCGCATACGTCGTTTTCGCAGAACGTCGGCTTGATCGGCGTGACCGGCGTGAAGAGCCGTTTCGTCTGCGCGACCGGCGGCGTCATTCTCGTCGTGCTCGGCCTGTTCCCGAAGATGGCGCAGGTCGTGGCGTCAGTGCCGCCGTTCGTGCTGGGCGGCGCGGGCATCGTGATGTTCGGCATGGTCGCGGCAAACGGCATCAAGACGCTGTCGCGCGTGGACTTCTCGACCAATCATCACAACTTGTTCATCGTCGCGGTCAGCGTGGGCATGGGCATGGTGCCGGTGGTCGCGCCGAAGTTCTTCACCCAGCTGCCGCACGCGCTCGAACCGATCCTCCACAGCGGCATTCTGCTGGCCTCGGTGACGGCGGTGATTTTGAACATCGTGTTCAACGGCGTGCGCAAGGAACGCGAGGCGCGTCGCGAGATCCGCGAAGCCGCGCACGATTTCGATGGCGCGGCCCACGCGGGCGACGCGCATTGATGATGGAGTAGTTCCCGGAAGTGCTTGCGTTGAGCGCCGCGACGAAAGTTGCGGCGTTTTTTTTGTGCTCGCGTGAGCCGCAGCGTTTAAGTGGCAAGCGCCCTTACGGCGCCTGCGCACATCACGAACTCGCGTCCGCCGGACGCGGCGCGTCCCCAGTCTTCTCGATCCACCCGCCGCCGAGCGCCTGATACAGGCTCACCAGATTCGCCAGCCGCTGCGTGCGCGCGGAAACGAGCGTCTGCTGTGCGGCATAGAGATCCTGCTGTGCCGTCAGCACGTTCAGATAGCCATCGACACCTTGCCGGTAGCGCAGCGTCGAAAGATCCAGACGACGCTGCTGCGCAGCCGTATCGCGCTCGAGCGCCGCGATCTGCTGATCGAAGGTGCCGCGCGCGGCCAGACCATCGGCGACGTCGCGAAACGCCGACTGGATGGTTTTCTCGTAGCGCGCCACCTCGATCCGCTTGCTGACGTTCGCCAGGTCAAGGTTCGCGACGTTCTGGCCGCCCGAGAAGATCGGCAGGGTGATGGTCGGCGCGAAGCTCCACGCCGCCGAGCCCGGCTTGAACAGCCCGCCGAGCGACGGGCTCAGCGTACCGAAGCTGCCGGTCAGCGAAATGCTCGGAAAGAACGCCGCGCGTGCCGCGCCGATGTTCGCATTGGCGGCGATCAGGTTCTGCTCCGCCTCCATGATGTCCGGACGGCGCAGCAGCAAGTCCGACGGCAGTCCCGCCGGCAAGTCGGTGAGCATCGGCTGGCGGGCGAGCGGCTGGCCTTCCGGAAGATCGTCCGGCACGGGTTCGCCGAGCAGCAGCGCGAGCGCGTTCACCGCCTGGGCCCGCGCGCGTTCCTGCGCCTGCAGATTGGCCGCTGCGGTTTCCATCACGGTTTGCGACTGGCTCAGGTCCAGCTCCGACGCCGTGCCGTTGTCGAACTGCAGCTTGACGATGCCGAACGAATCGCCCGCGCTTTTCAGTGTCTGGCGCGTGACGGCGAGGAGATCGTCGGCTTGTAGCACTTGCAGGTATTGCGTGGCGACCTGCCCGACCAGCGAAATCTCGGCCGCCTTGCGTGCATAGGCGGTCGCGAAGTAGGTGGCGAGCGCCTGGTCCTTCAGGCTCTGCACACGGCCGAACAGGTCGATTTCCCACGACGCGTTCAGACCCACGGAGTAGCTGTTCTGGATCGTCTGGTTGGCGAACGCGAGATCCCGCGGCGTGCGCTGTTTCGTCTGTCCGCCCTGCGCGCTCACCGACGGCAGCAGCCCGGCGCGCGCGATGCGGTATTGCGCCTGCGCCGCCTGCACGTTCAGCACCGCGACGCGCAAGTCGCGGTTGTTGCGCAAGGCGATGTCGATGAGTTGCTGCAAGCGGGCATCGACGAAGAAATCGCGCCAGCCGACATCGGCTGCGGGCGTAGCGGACGCGTTTTGTGCCGCTTGCGCCGCATAGACGCCATCGGCGGGATAGCCCGCGGGCACCGGCGACGCCGGCTGCGCGTACTTGGGCGCGAGCGTGCAGCCACCGGCAAGCCACGCGATGGCCGCGGCAATCAAGGTCAGTCTCAGCATGTCAGTGTGCCTCCTTGCCGGCTTCCGCGCGGCGCTTCTGGTCGTAGTGCGCGAGCGCGGCTTGCGGGTCCTCCTTGTCGCCGCCGAAGCGCGAACGCACGACGACGAAGAACATCGGCACCATGAAAATGGCGAGGAAGGTCGCGGTGAGCATGCCGCCGATCACGCCCGTGCCGATCGCGTGCTGGCTGCCCGAGCCCGCGCCGTTGCTGATGGCGAGCGGCAGCGTGCCCAGAATGAACGCCAGCGAGGTCATCAGGATGGGCCGCAGACGCAGCCGCGCTGCTTCCATCGCCGCTTCGACCGGACCCATCTTCTGGGTGAGCTGCAGGTCGCGCGCGAATTCCACGATCAAAATGGCGTTCTTCGCCGACAGCCCCACCGTGGTCAACAGGCCGACCTGGAAGAACACGTCGTTTTCCAGACCGCGCAGCGACACGGCGAACAACGCGCCGATCACGCCGAGCGGCACGACCATGATCACGGCGAACGGCACCGACCAGCTCTCGTACAGCGCCGCGAGACACAGGAACACGACGAGGATCGAGATGCCGTACAGGACCGGCGCCTGCGAGCCCGACTGGATCTGCTGATAGGACAGCCCGGTCCATTCGAAGCCGATGCCCGCCGGCAGCTTGGCCGCGAGCGCTTCCATGGCGGTCATGGCCTGCCCGGTGGATTTGCCCGGCGCGGCAACGCCCTGGATTTCGATCGACGAGCGGCCGTTGTAGCGCTCGAGCTTCGGCGAGCCGTAGCTCCAGCTGCCGGTTGCAAACGACGAGAACGGCACCATCGCGCCCGACGCATTGCGCACGTACCAGCTGTCGATGTTTTCCGGCGCCATGCGGAACGGCGCATCGCCTTGCAGGTAGACCTTCTTGATGCGGCTGTCGGTATCGAGGAAGTTATTGACGTACTTCGACGCCCACGCAATCGAGAAGGTCTGGTCGATCGCCGACGGATCCACGCCCTGCGAAAGCGCCTTCTGGCGGTCGATGTTGACGCGGAACTGCGCGGTGTCGTTGAGGCCGTTCGGACGCACCTGCGCCAGCGACGGATCCTTCGCCGCCATGCCGAGCAACATCGCGCGCGCCTGCATCAGCTTTTCGTGACCGAGACCCGCGCGATCCTGCAACTCGAAGTCGAAGCCCGACGCCGTGCCGAGTTCAGGAATGGACGGCGGATTCACCGGGAACACCAACGCATTCTTGTAGCCCGCGAAGTGCCCGAAGGTCCGGCCGACCAGCGCCTGCACCTTCTCCTTCGCGCCGGTGCGCTTGGCGAAGTCCTTCAGGCGCACGAACACGAGGCCCGCATTCTGGCCGCGGCCCGCGAAGCTGTAGCCGTTCACGGTGAAGGCCGATTCGACGATCGCGCCTTCCTGCTTGAGCAGATAGCCCGAGACGTCGTCGAGCGCGCGCTGCGTCAGTTCCTGCGTGGAGCCGGCCGGCGTTGCGACGAGCACGAATATCATTCCCTGGTCCTCGTCGGGCAGGAAGGCTTTCGGCAGGCGCGCGAACAGCAGCGCGACCGCTGCGATGATCACCAGATAGACGATCATGAAGCGGCCCGAGCGGCGAATCACCTGATACACGCCGTCGTGATACTTCTCCTGGCTGCGTGCAAAGACCCGATTGAACCAGCCGAAGAAACCGGTGGTCTTCGGTCCGTGTCCCGGCGGCAGCGGCTTCAGGAGCGTGGCGCACAGCGCCGGCGTGAGGATCATCGCCGTGAGCACGGAGAGGCCCATGGAGGCCACGATCGTCAGCGAGAACTGCCGGTAGATGGCGCCCACCGAGCCGCCCGAGAACGCCACCGGCACGAACACCGCCGCCAGCACCAGCGCCACGCCGACCAGCGCGCCGGTAATCTGGCTCATCGCGCGGCGCGTGGCCTCCTTCGGTCCGAGCCCTTCCTCGGTCATCACCCGCTCGACGTTCTCCACCACGACGATCGCGTCATCCACCAGCAGGCCGATGGCGAGCACCATGCCGAACATCGACAGCGTGTTGATCGAGAACCCCGCCGCCGACATGATCGCGAAGGTGCCGAGCAGCACCACCGGCACGGCGAGCGTGGGGATCAGCGTGGCGCGCAGGTTCTGCAGGAACAGGTACATCACGAGGAACACCAGCACGATGGCCTCGAACAGCGTCTTCACCACTTCGCTGATGGACTGCCTGACGAACGGCGTCATGTCGTACGGATACTCGACGACGAGCCCCGGCGGGAAGAACTTCGAGAGTTCGTCGATCTTCGCGCGCACGGCGTTGGCGGTGGCCAGCGCGTTCGCGCCGGTCGCGAGCTGGATGCCGAAGCCGGCGGCCGGCTTGCCGTTGTAGCGCGTCTCGAAGATGTAGTTCTCACCGCCCAGGCCCACGCGCGCGACGTCCTTGATGCGCACCTGCGAGCCGTCCTGGTTCACCTTCAGCAGCACGTTGCCGAACTGCTCGGGCGTGCGCAGCAGCGTGGCTTCCGTGATGGTCGCCTGCATCGCCTGGCCGGGCACGGCGGGCGTGCCGCCCAGCTGCCCCGCCGCGACCTGCACGTTCTGCGTCTGCAGCGCGTTCTGCACATCGACCGGCGTGAGGTTGTACTGCGTCAGCTTGTTCGGGTCGAGCCAGATGCGCATCGCGTACTGCGTGCCGAACAGCGTCACCGTGCCGACGCCGTTCAGACGGCTCACCGGATCCTGCACGTTCGACGCCACGTAGTTCGCGAGATCCTCGCGGCTCATGCTGCCGTCCTTCGACACGAACGCGAGCACCAGCAGGAAGCTGCTGCTCGACTTCGACACGCTGGTGCCCAGCTGCTGCACGACCTGCGGCAGGTTCGGCGTGGCGAGTTGCAGGCGGTTCTGCACCTGCACCTGCGCGATGTCGGCATTGGTGCCGGCGGCGAAGGTCAGCGTGACGGTGGCGGTGCCGCTGTCGTCGGAGGTGGAGGACAGGTACAGCAGATGGTCGAGCCCGCTCATCTGCTGCTCGATCACCTGCGTCACCGTGTTCTCGACGGTCTGGGCCGAGGCGCCCGGATAGGTGGCAGAAATCTGGATGGCGGGCGGTGCGATCGTCGGATACTGCGCGACCGGCAAGGTCGCGACCGACGCCGCGCCCGCCAGCATCAGGATGATGGAGATCACCCACGCAAAAATCGGGCGATCGATGAAGAAATTGGCCATGGCGCGTGTCTCCCGTCCTTACGCACCACCGGCGCCGGAACCGCCGGAAGCGGCAACCGGTGCTGCGGCGGACGCGCCCGGCAGATGCGCCGGCTGCGTCTTCACCGTCATGCCGGGACGCACCTTGTCGATGCCCTCGACGATCACGCGCTCGCCCGGCTGCAGCCCGCTGTCGACGATCCAGTTCTGTCCGTAGGTGCCGCCGGTGACGAGCGGACGCAGCGCGACCTTGTCGTCGCGGCCGACAACCATCGCCTGCGCCCCGCCCTTCTGGTCATGCGACACGCCCTGCACGGGCACGACCAGCGCGTTCGGATTCACGCCTTCCTCGATGCGCGCGCGCACGAACATGCCCGGCAGCAGCACGCGGTCTTTGTTGTCGAACATCGCGCGCACGGTCACGGAACCGGTGGACGGGTCCACGGTGACGTCGCTGAATTGCAGCTTGCCCGGCTCGGGATACACGCGGCCGTCTTCCAGGATCAAGCTCACCTTGGCCGCGTTAGGACCATGGGTGGCGAGCCGCCCTTCCTGGATCTGCCGGCGCAGCCTGAGACCGTCGATGCTCGACTGGGTCAGGTCCACATACATGGGATCGAGTTGCTGGACCGTCACCATCAGCGTGGCCTGCGCGGCCTGCACATAGGCGCCCGGCGTGACCTGCGAGATGCCGGCCTGGCCCGTGACGGGCGCGACGACATCGGTATAGCCGAGGTTGATCTGCGCGGCGTCGATCGCGGCCCGTGCCGACGCGACATCCGCCGCGGCCTGCGACTGCGCAGCGACGGCGTTGTCGTAGTCCTGCCGGCTGACCGCGTTCGAGGCAACCAGCACCTTGTAGCGCGTGGCCTGCGCAGTGGTCGAGTCGAGATTGGCGCGCGCCTTCGCGAGGGATGCCCGGGCGTTGTTCAACTGCACGATGTACGGCGCCGGATCGATCTTGTACAGACGCTGCCCCGCCTTGACGACGCTGCCTTCGGTGAACTCGCGGCGCAGCACGATGCCGTCGACGCGCGCCCGCACCTGGGCGTCGAGGAAGGCGCTGGTGCGCCCGGTCAGTTCGGTCGAGACGGGCACCGTGACGGGCGCCAGCGTGACGACGCCGACTTCCGGCGTGTGCGGCGTCATCGCGGGACGCTTTTCCCCGCAGGCGGCGGTCAGCATGGCGACCGTCGCGACACCGATGAAGCGGTATGGAATCCGTGTGAGACGCATGGAACGCGAACCTCTTTGATGACTGAAATTGAAATGACGCAGGGCAACCGCGCGTGCGCAGCCACGCGCGCCGGACACGATGGCCGCGCGCACGCTGTGCAAGGTGCGATGCGAGGGCCGCTCAGGCAGCCCCGATGGTGGGAATCACTGGCGCTTCGGACTGGACCGCGCGCTGGAAGGGCGCCGTGCAAGGCGCCGCGCGTCGTGTCGGAAAGCGAATCGGATTATTTCGGGATGACTAATCTTTTTGCTTGCTCGCATCGCGGGATTTCAGCGTTTCGATACGGCCGGACGCGTTGTTTCGACTGGCGCTCAACACACGCCGGACGACCCCACGGACAGGCCACAGAGACTGACGCAGTCGTTGCTGCGGCAAGCAATTGATTATAGTGAGCGCGCGAATTCAGTCCGCCCGATCATCGGGCAGATCCGTGAACGTTTGTCTTTGCTTGTTGAATTTCAACAAAATCCCGTCATCGCCGGGCTGCGACGGGCGAAAAAAAACCCGGCACAAGGCCGGGCTTCATTGCATCGGGCGGAACGGAAGGCGTCAGCCCGCCGGCGCCGAGGCCGGCTGCGGCGCGCTCTGCGAACCGTAGTCCACGGGCGCGTCCGCGGGACGCGGGGCATCGCCGGAATGCTCGATCCAGCCGCCGCCGAGATACTGATACAGATCGACGAGGTTGGTCAGGCGATTCAGGCGCGCCGTAATCAGCAGCTGCTGCGCCGAGTACAGGTCGGTTTGCGCCGTCAGCACCGTCAGGTAGCTGTCCACGCCGTTGCGGTAACGCAGGTCGGACAACTCCAGCCGGCGGCTTTGCGACTGCACGAAACGTTCGAGCGACTTGATCTGCTCGTCGTAGGTGCCGCGCGCCGCCAGACCGTCCGCCACTTCGCGGAAGGCGGTCTGGATCGCCTTCTCGTAGTTCGCGATTTCCACCCGCTTCTGGATGTTCGCCAGATCCAGGTTCGCCACGTTCTGACCGCCTTCGAAGATCGGCAGATCGATCGTCGGCGCGAACGACCATGCGGCGGAGCCCGGCTTGAACAACCCGCCGAGGCTCGGCGACAGGGTGCCGAAACTGCCCGTCAGCGACACCTTCGGGAAGAACGCCGCGCGCGCGGCGCCGATGTTCGCGTTCGCCGCGAGCAGCGACTGCTCGGCGGCCGCGATATCCGGACGGCGCGTCAGCAGATCCGACGGCAAGCCCGCCGGGATGTCCGAGAGCAGGTTCTGCGTGTCGAGCGGCATGCCCTTCGGCAGGCCTTCCGGCAGCGGTTCGCCGACCAGCAGCACGAGCGCGTTCTCGGCCTGGGCGCGCAGACGCGCCTGGGCCTGCAGATTCGCCTGCGCCTGCTGCACGACGCCTTCCGACTGACGCAGGTCGAGTTCCGAGCCCGTGCCGTTGTCGAACTGCAGCTTCGTGATGCGATACGACTCCTGCGCCGTCTTCAGCGTGTTCTGCGTGACGACGAGCTGATCGTCGTAGGCGAGCATCGTCAGATACTGGTCCGCCACCGACGACACCAGCGAGATCTCCGCCGCCTTGCGCGATTCCGCCGTCGACAGATACTGCGCCAGCGCCTGGTCCTTCAGGCTCTGCACGCGGCCGAAGAAGTCGATTTCCCACGACGCGTTCAGGCCCACGCTGTAGGTGTTCGAGATCGTCTGATTGAAGAACGACAGATCCCGCGGCGTGCGCTGCTTGCTTTGCGTGCCGACTGCATCGAGCGTCGGGAACAGGCCCGCGCGCGTGATGCGGTATTGCGCCTGCGCAGCCTGCACGTTCAGCACCGACACGCGCAGGTCACGGTTGTTCTTCAGCGCGAGCGCGACGATCTGCTGCAGGCGCGCGTCGGCGAAGAAGTCGCGCCAGCCGATCTCCGGCGCGCTCTGGCCGTTGGCCGTGCGGCCGTTGCTCGCCGTGGAGTTCGCGTCGGGCTGGGTCGCGTAGACGCCGCCCTGCGGGAACTCCTGCGTGACCGGCGCGGCCGGGCGCTCGTATTTCGGCGCCATGGTGCAGCCGGCGGCGAACAGCGCCACGGCGGCCGCGATCAAGGAATGTTTAAGCATCTCAATGTCCTTCCTTATTCGATGCATCCGGGCCGTGCGAGCCGCCATGCGGACCATCGAAACCACCCGACGTGCCCGGCGAGGCCACATCCTTGCTCTTGCTGAACTTCGAGATCACGACGAAGAACATCGGGATCATGAAGATGGCAAGGAAGGTCGCGGTCAGCATCCCGCCGATCACGCCCGTGCCGATCGCGTGCTGGCTCGCCGAACCCGCGCCGTTGCTGATCGCGAGCGGCATCACGCCGAGAATGAACGCGAGCGAGGTCATCAGGATCGGGCGCAGCCGCAGCCGTGCCGCTTCCATCGCCGCTTCCACGGTCGACATGCCCTGCATGCGCAGCTCCCGCGCGAATTCCACGATCAGAATCGCGTTCTTCGCCGACAGACCCACCGTCGTCAACAGGCCGACCTGGAAGAACACGTCGTTCTCCAGCCCGCGCAGCGTTGCGGCGAGCAGCGCGCCGAGCACGCCCAGCGGCACCACCATGATGACCGAGAACGGGATCGACCAGCTTTCATACAGCGCCGCGAGACACAGGAACACGACGAGGATCGAGATGCCGTACAGGATCGGCGCCTGCGAACCCGACTGGCGTTCCTGATACGACAGGCCCGTCCATTCGTAGCCGATACCCGCCGGCAGCTTCGCCGCGATCGCTTCCATCGCCGTCATGGCCTGGCCGGTCGATTTGCCCGCCGCAGCCGCGCCCTGGATTTCCATCGCCGAGATACCGTTGTAACGCTCGAGCTTCGGCGAACCGTAGATCCATTCGCCGGTCCCGAACGCGCCGAACGGCACCATGGTTCCGGAGGCATTGCGCACGTACCACTTGTTCAGGTCGTCCGGCGTCATGCGGAACTGGGCATCGCCCTGCACGTAGACCTTCTTGATCCGGTTGTCGACGTCGAGGAAGTTGTTCACGTACTGCGACGCCCAGGCAATCGAGAAAGTCTGATCGATATCCGTCACCGCCACGCCCAGCGCGTTGGCCTTCTCGCGATCGACGTTCACCTTGAACTGCGGCGTGTCGTTCAGGCCGTTCGGACGCACCTGCGCGAGCATCGGGTCCTTCGCCGCCATGCCGAGCAGCATGTTGCGCGCTTCCATCAGCTTCGCGTGCCCCAGGCCCGCGCGATCCTGCAGCTCGAAGTCGAAGCCCGCTGCCGTGCCGAGTTCCGGAATCGAAGGCGGATTGACCGGGAAGATCATTGCGTCCTTGTAGGGCGCGAAGTGCATGAACATCCGCCCGACCAGCGCCTGCACCTTCTGGTCGCTGTGCTGACGGTCCGCGTAGTCCTTCATCCGCACGAACACGAGGCCGGAGTTCTGGCCGCGGCCCGCGAACGAGAAGCCGTTCACCGTGAACACCGACTCGACGATCGGTTTCTCGTCGTTCAGCAGATAGTCCTGCACGTCCTTCAGCACGTGCGCCGTGTACTCCTGCGTGGAGCCGGCCGGCGCCTGCACGAGCACGAACATCGTGCCCTGGTCTTCATCGGGCAGGAACGACTTCGGCAGACGCAGGAACAGCATGCCCACCGCGACGATCACCACGAGATAGATGATCAGCCAGCGGCCCGAGCGCCGGATCACGTGCTGCACGCCCTTGTGATACTTGTCCTGGCTCTTGTTGAAGTTGCGGTTGAACCAGCCGAAGAAACCCTTCTTCTCGCCCGTGTGCCCTTCCGGATGCGGCTTCAGGATCGTCGCGCACAGCGCCGGCGTCAGCACCAGCGCGACCATCACGGACAGCACCATCGCAGCCACGATCGTCAGCGAGAACTGCCGGTAGATCGCGCCCACCGAGCCGCCCGAGAACGCCACCGGCACGAACACCGCCGACAGCACCAGCGCCACGCCGATCAGCGCGCCGGTGATCTGGTCCATCGCCTTGCGGGTAGCCTCGCGTGGAGACAGGTGCTCCTCGGACATCACCCGCTCGACGTTCTCCACCACCACGATCGCATCGTCCACCAGCAGACCGATGGCGAGCACGAGGCCGAACATCGACAGCACGTTGATGGAGAAGCCCACCGCCGACATGATCGCGAAGGTGCCGAGCAGCACCACCGGCACCGCGATGGTCGGGATGATCGTGGCCCGCAGGTTCTGCAGGAACAGATACATCACGAGGAACACCAGCACGATACCTTCGATCAGCGTCTTGACCACTTCTTCGATCGACAGGCGCACGAACGGCGTCGTGTCATACGGGTACTTGACGACGAGACCGTGCGGGAAGTACTTCGACAGCTCGTCGACCTTCGTCCGGACTGCCTTCGCCGTGGCCAGCGCGTTCGCGCCGGTGGCGAGCTGGATACCGAAGCCCGCTGTCGGCTGACCGTTGTACTTGGTGTCGAAGTTGTAGTTTTCGCCGCCGAGCTCGATGTGCGACACATCCTTCAGGCGCACCTGCGAGCCGTCCTGGTTCACCTTCAGCAGGATGTCGCCGAACTGCTCGGGCGTGCGCAGCAGCGTGGCTTCCGTGATGGTCGCCTGCAGCATCTGCCCCGGCACCGCCGGCGTGCCGCCGAGCCCGCCCGCCGCCACCTGCACGTTCTGGTTGGTGATCGCGTTCTTCACGTCCACCGGCGTGAGCGCGTAGTTCGTGAGCTTGGTTGCATCGAGCCAGACGCGCATCGCGTACTGCGAGCCGAACAGCGTGGTGGTGCCGACGCCGTCGAGACGCGAGAGCGGATCCGCGATGTTCGACGCCACGTAGTTCGCGAGGTCGTACTTGTTCATGCTGCCGTCTTCGGACACGAAGGCGAGCACCAGCAGGAACGAAGAACTCGACTTCGTGACCTTCGTGCCGAGCTGCTGCACGACCTGCGGCAGGAGCGGCGTCGCGAGCTGCAGCTTGTTCTGCACCTGCACCTGCGCGATGTCGGGGTTGGTGCCCGCCGCGAAGGTCAGCGTGACGGTGGCGGTGCCCGAGTCATCGGAAGTCGACGACAGATACAGCAAGTGGTCGAGGCCGGTCATCTGCTGCTCGATCACCTGCGTCACGGTGTTTTCCACCGTGCTCGCCGATGCGCCCGGATACGACGCGCTGATCTGGATCGCGGGCGGCGCGATGGTCGGGTACTGTGCGACCGGCAGCGTGAAGATCGAGGCCATCCCCGCCAGCATCAGGATGATCGCGATCACCCACGCGAAGATAGGTCGATCGATAAAAAACTTTGCCATGTAACAGGCTCCCTTTTATTGCGCGCCTGACGCAGCGGAGGCGGCCGAGGCCGGAGCCGGCTGTGCGCCGCTGCCGTTTGCCGGAGCCGACGCGCCCTGCGTGCCCTGTGCGCCTTGTGCATCCGACGCCGCCGGCGCCGACGCGGCCTGCGCACCGGATGCCGGGTACGGGAACTTGGCGGCGACCGGCTTCACCTGCATGCCGGGCTTGGCCTTCTCGACGCCGTTCACGATCACGCGGTCGCCCGGGTTCAGGCCGCTGTCGACCACCCAGTTGTTGCCGCTGGTGCCGCCGGTGACGAGCTGGCGCAGTTCGACCTTGTCGTCCTTGTTGACGACGAGCGCAGTCGGCGTGCCCTTCTGGTCATGCGTGATGCCGATCTGCGGCACGACCAGCGCGTGGTCGTTCATGCCTTCCTGAATGCGTGCGCGCACGAACATGCCCGGCAGCAGCACGCGGTCCTTGTTCTGGAAGATCGCGCGGATCGTGACCGAACCGGTGCTCTGGTCGACGCTCACGTCGGAGAACTGCAGCTTGCCCTGCTCGGTGTAGTTGCGGCCGTCCTCGAGCACCAGCGTGACCTTCGCGGCGTGGATGCCTTCGGTCTGCAGACGCCCTTCCTGGATCTGCCTGCGCAGCTTGAGACCCTCGACGCTCGACTGCGTCAGATCGACGTAGATCGGATCGAGCTGCTGCACGGTCGTGAGCAGCGTCGCGGCGCTCGCCTGCACGTACGCGCCCGGCGTCACCTGCGACAGGCCGGTGCGGCCGGAGATCGGCGAGAGCACGTCGGTGTAGCCCAGGTTGATCTGCGCGGTATCGACGGCCGCCTTGCCCGCCGCGACGTCCGCGACGGCCTGGCCTTGGGTCGCCACGGCGTTGTCGTAATCCTGCTTCGACACCGCATTGGCCGCGACCAGCACCTTGTAGCGCTGCACCAGCGCGTTCTGCGTCGCGACGTTCGCCTGCGCCTTCGCAAGCGTTGCCTTGGCGTTGTTCAGCGCGGCGATGTAAGGCGCCGGATCGATCTTGTAGAGACGCTGGCCGGCCTTGACGTCCGAGCCTTCGGTGAATTCACGGCGCAGCACGATGCCGTCGACCCGCGCGCGTACTTGCGCGACCAGGAAAGCGCTGGTGCGGCCCGGCAGATCGGCGACGACCGGCACGCTCGTCGGCTGGACGGTGACGATGCCGACTTCCGGCGTCTGCGGAGGAGGGGCTGACTGTTTTTGCCCGCACGCCGCCAGGAACATGGCAGCCGTCGCGGCGGTGATTAAGCGGAGTGGTACCCGTTCGACACGCATGGAGCGACCTCTGTCTAAGACTGAGAGTGAAGTGGGTGCGCGGCGGCCTTCCCCGGGCAATGCCGCGCACGAGCGTCGCAAGACGCTGACCAATAACCAACCAGTGAGACCAGTGAGCGCAACCGCCGGCCAGCGGCCGGGCTTTCACAATTCCGTGCGCGACGCTCGTGGAGCGCCGCCTCGAGGCCATGGACGGCCAGAACGGCAATCGAAATGAAAGCTAGGTTCGGATACTACTCGCGGTCTGCTACTTGGGCTATCGGTCGACGGGTGGTATTGTATATACATTCACGAATGAATGTAAAAAACTGTACGTGTTTGTCCCGATAAGCCGTGAGAAAGATCCGCTCGGGGAATCGATTACGTACGACAAACCTTCGACATCGCCGCGTTTCGTGCGCGGCTTTCATGGCAGCATCAGGAGCACACGGTCCACGGACCGGACGATATGGTCAGACGAACCAAGGAAGAAGCGCAGGCCACGCGCAATCGCGTTCTGGACGCGGCCGAGCGGGTCTTCTACGAAAAAGGCGTGTCGCGTACGACGCTCGCGGACATCGCGCAGGCGGCGGGCGTCACGCGCGGCGCGATCTACTGGCACTTCGCCAACAAGGGCGACCTCTTCAACGCCATGTTCGACCGCAGTCTGCTGCCGCTCGACGAACTCATCGAAGCCACGCTGGACGGCAAGGAAGAAGATCCGCTCGCGCGTCTGCGAGCCTTGTTCGTCTGGTGCATGCACAACATCACGACGGACGCACAGCGCCGCCGCGTCTTCGACATCCTGTTCATGAAGTGTGAATTCGTCGAGGAGATGGGGCCGGTGCGCGAGCGCCATCAGAACAACATGCGCGACGGCATGGAGCGGATCGAGCGGGCGCTGCGCAATGCCGTCGACAAGCAGCAGTTGCCCGCCCGGCTCGACACCCGCCGCGCCACGACCATGCTGCACTGCCTCTTCACGGGCATCCTGCACGACTCGCTGATGCTGCCCGACCTCGTCGATCCGGAGCGCGATGCCGAAGCGCTCATCGACGCCAGCTTCGACGCCCTGCGCTCCAGCGCGGCCCTGCTGCTGCCGGCTGGCGCCTGAGGTCGCATCACATCACGTCACATCACGTCAGGCCGCGCGCCCGCTGGTTCGACGCGTAAATGTTGTCGCGCGCGGGCGGCTCGCCGGATTCCAGCGCGGCGATCCACTCGGCGGTATCGAGCACGGCGGCGAAGCGCGACTGCATCACCACCGTGAAGACCCGATGGATCTCCTCCGCGCTCGCCCGTCCCGCGCGATTTTCATAGGGCACAGCGCCGGTGGCGTCGGCGAGAAACTCCACGGCCAGGCCGGCATGCACGGCGTGCTTGACGGTGGAATCGTCGCAATTGTGGGTCATGTAGCCCGCGATCACGAGCGTGTCGATCTCGTGGGCGCTCAGCCAGTCGGCGAGATCGGTGCCGGCGAATGCGCTCGGCAGCGACTTCTCCACGTAATGTGCGCGCGGCCGCGACGCCACCGTCTCGTGCAACTCGGCCAGCGCGGAACCGCGCGCGAAGATCGGCGCGCTCGCAGGCGCAAAATTCTGCACGACGACGACGGGCACGCCGTGCTTTTCGGCGGCATCCATCGCCCGGCCGATGTTGGCGAGCGACACGTTCACATCGGGATATTCGATCGGCAGATTGCCGGTGACGTACTCGTTCTGCACGTCGATGACGATCAGGGCGCGGCGTGGCATGTTCGGCTCCTCGGCGGATAAGCGCGGGTTGGACCGGCGCATTGTCGCAGATGCGCCCGATCGGCGCTCATGCCGCCTGCCTTACTGCAGCCCGACGTACTGCGCAACGAACGCAAACAGCGCGACGCACACGAGCATCGCCGCCCAGGCCCAGGCCGGAAGGCCGAGCGGATGCGGATCATGCGAATGGTCGCGCTCGCGCTGCCCGAACGCCTGCCCATGCAGACGATGCCGCAACACGCCGCTTGCGTGCGGATCGGCGCCGATGCCGCGGGTCGCGCCGGGACGTCGCGACAATACCGTCGACATCGCGCCCGGGCGCAAGAACACGTGGCGTCGCGGCGTGTCGCCGTCCGCCGCGCGCAGCGATGGAAAGCCGTGCTTCGCCCGCACCACTTCGCAGAATTCGGCGAAAAAATCGTCGGCGCCTTCGCGCAGCGCATTCTCGATCTGCCGCGGCGGCAGGCCCGCGAGCGGACCCGAAATCGTCGCCCAGACCGTGTATTCGATCCAGGTCGACCTGCCCTCGTCCTCCGGATTCAGCGTCACCGCGATCTGTCCGCGCAGCGAGCCCACGCCCTCCCCGCGCGCCTTGAAGCTCAGCGTGCGCGCGTAGCCGGCGCCCGCGTCTTCGTTGCCGCCGGTGGGCGCGCCTTCCTCGTGAGCCGCCTCACGCGTGCGGCCGGCCAGGTGCGCGCGAATCTCGTAACGCGCGCGCAACGCGCCGAGCGGCACGATCAGCGTCAGCGCGTACTCGCCGCCCGGGGTGCGCGTGAAGGATTCGCAATTGTCGAGACTGGCGCGGACCAGCGCGAGATCGCCCAGCGCTTCCCGGACGTGATCCGGGTCGAGCGGAACGCGAAACGCATCGGTGACTTCCATGCAAGCCTCCGGGCCGGGAAACGCATGCGTCCGTTATCGCCGAGTGGATGGAAAGCTGTCTGTACGGATGCCCGCCTAGGACGTTTCGTCGATACGATCGACACGTCCGTGATAGAACGCGAGATACCCCTTGATCTTCGCGGCGGCGTCGAGCGGCGCCTCGAAACTCCAGGCGGCGTTTTCGACCGGACCGTCTTCTGTCAGCAGATGATAGTGCGTGGCCTCGCCCTTGAACGGGCAATGCGTCGTGTGAATCGAGCGCTCCAGCCGCGCCATGTTCACGTCGGCGCGCGGGAAATAATGCACCTTGTCGGTGCCGCTTTCGTGGAGGGTGAAAGAAGCGTGCGTATCGGCGTACGTGACGCCCTGATGGATCACGCGACAGCGCCGGCTGTTCGGCGTGATCTCGACGCGGTGCGCCGCGTCATGTGCGTCGTTCAGTTCCGTGCCCATCGTGATGCGCCTCCTGCGTGGCGTCCGAAAACGAAAAAGCCACGAGCGCCCGCCTGCTGACCGACGCTCGTGACTTCATTATGGGACAAACTGCCCGGGCCGGGTGGCGCGCTTTTTCGACGGCGCGGCTGTCTCCTGCGGCTACCCTGGGCAGCTGACCTGATCGCTTACTGAATGCTCCAGTGGAAGGCCGCCTTGGCCTTGCCCGGGCCCGCCACGCTGACAGACTGCTTCTTTTCCTGATCCTTGTACTTCGCGTACACCGTATAGCTGCCCGGCGGCAGTTTCACGAGCATGTAAGGGCCCATCGATTCGGTGTTCAGCACTTCGCCGCCCTTCCCGCCGACGATGCGCACGCGCACGCCCGAAAGGTAATCGGCGGTCGGTCCGGTAAAGCGCAGCGACAGCGGCCAGTGCGCCTGCTCGCGGATCAACGCGTGCGATTCGTCGAGCCCGACGCCGCCCGACGTATAGGACACGTCGCCCTGTTGCTCGACTTGCGGCAGTCCGCCGCCGTTGGTATTGCCGGCGCTCGATTGATCGGCCGTGGTGCCGCCTGTCGTTGCGCCCGCGGTTTGCGCCCAGACGCCGCCGGTCATGCCTGCGCCCAAGGCCGCCGTGAGCAGCGCGGCGGTCAGTTTGCCCGTGATTTTGCTCGTCATGTCTTGCTCCTTGTTGTCGATGTCGCGACGCCCAAAGACTGCCTTGGTGTCATGGCGACGTCACGCCCGATGCGCCGGTTTCACACCGGTAGAACCTTGCACTTACGCGATAGGGCACCGGGGAACAGGTGAGCATGCATCGTGCCCGCGGCGCGGACACGATGCCGGAGCACGGGTTCAGCCAAGATCGACCGGGACGAAGATCTGCGCGTTGTCGCGCTGGATCAGGAGCGCAATGCTGTCGCCGGCGTGCGACACCATGGTCTTCAACTGCTGCACCGACGTCACCGGCTGGCCGTTGACGGCCAGGATCACGTCGCCGGCCTGAATGCCCGCATTGGCTGCCGCGCCGTTCGACTGCTGCACGAGCAGGCCACGCGCGAGCGAATCGCTTTGCTTTTCGTCCGGCGTGAGCGGCCGCACCGCGACGCCCAGACGGGCATCCTGCGCGCCGGCGTCGTCGTCGCCCTTGGTGTCCGCGCTGGCGGTCTTGGCGTCCTTCAACGCGCCGATGGTGACGCTCAGGTCCTTCGATCCCTTGTCGCGCCACACCGTGACCTTCGCGGACGTGCCCGGCGCGAGTCCCGCGACCTGCGACGGCAGCGACGTGGAATCCGAGACGGCCACGCCGTTCAGCGCGGTGATCACGTCGCCCGGTTGCAGGCCGCCCTTCGCGGCCGGGCCGCCCGGTTCCACCGAGCTCACCAGCGCGCCTTGCGGCGACTTCATGCCGAACGAGTTGGCCAGGGTCTGGTTCATGCCCTGCACCGTTACGCCGAGCCGGCCGCGATCGACGTGACCCGTCTTGATGAGCGCGTCCTTCACCTTGATGGCTTCGTTGATCGGGATCGCGAACGAAAGGCCCTGGAAGCCGCCGGTCTGCGAGTAGATCATCGAGTTGATGCCGATGACTTCGCCCTGCAGATTAAAGAGCGGTCCGCCCGAGTTGCCCGGGTTCACCGGCACGTCGGTCTGGATGAACGGCGTGTAGTTCTCGTTGGGCAATGCGCGCGACTTGGCGCTGATGATGCCCGAGGTCACGGTGTTGTCGAATCCGTACGGCGAGCCGATCGCCACGACCCACTGGCCGACCTTGCTGCCGTTCGGATCGCCGATCTTGACGGTGGGAAGATTCTTCGCGTCGATCTTCAGCACGGCGACATCGGATTGCTTGTCCGCGCCGATGACTTTCGCGCGGTACTCGCGCTTGTCCGTGAGCTTGACGGTGACGATGTTGGCGTTGTCGACGACGTGTGCGTTCGTCAGGATGTAGCCGTCGCTCGACACGATGAAGCCCGAGCCCAGTCCTTCGCTCGGACGATCGGCGCTGGGGCCGCCATCGCCGCCGCCCATGCCGGGCACGCCGCCGAAGCGCTTGAAGAATTGATAGAAAGGATCGTCGGGATCCATCGGCACCTGGTTCATGTTGCGACGGTTGGACGTCTGCTTCACGACATGCTTGGCGCTGATGTTCACGACGGCGGGGCCATAAGTCTCCACGAGACCCGAGAAGTCGGGAATGCCGGTCTTGGCGGCGGCTTCGGCGGGCATCATGGCCGCGGAAGCCGGCGAAATCACCTGCGGAGCAGGCACGTTGTTATGGCCGGCCACATAGCCCGCTGACAAGGCGACGGCAACTGCCGCTGCAACGGCGCTACGGGTGAGGATCTTTGCGTTCATCGTGTGCTCCTGACGAGGGATGCGCTCTTCTGGAGCGCGCTATTTCGATGGAGCAAGATTACGGGGTGTCGCTTAAAGCTTTCTTAAAGTTCATGAGGGGCTGGGCGTGGTTTGCTTCGGCTTGGGATTGCATCAGGAAAGGTTCGGACGGCAGCCCGTCAAGGCTGCCGTCCTTCGCACCGCCGACTGTTTGCTTCGAACTGCTTTACTGCTTGATTACAGCCGACTGTTTCATGCAACGATGCTCAGAACTCGTAGCCCACCTGCCCCCGTACGCCGGTGTCGCCGTGCGGTGTGATCGACGCGGCGCCGTTCACGAGCCAGCGATTGTTTCCCGAACGATACGTGCCGCCAAGTCCGACTGCCGTGTAGCCCTTGTAGTTGCCCACGCCCACTGCGACGACGGTCTTGCCTGGCGCGCTCGGCGTCAGGTTCGGCATGGCCATCGCGGCGGCGACGCCGGCGAAAGCCTGACGCGCCACGGTGTTGACGCTGTTCTGCACCGCGCCCAACTGGTTCATGTTGACGGCATCGGTCCCGTTCACGCCGGGCGCCACGTTGGTCAGACGGCGTTCGCTACCCTTCGCGCCGATCGACACGGTGTTGTCCTGATCCGCAACCGAACCACTGCCCAGTGCGACCGCGTTGTTGCCGGAAGCATTGGCGCCGTTGCCGATTGCAGTGGAATTCGTGCCGCTGGCGACGGCGGGCGTTGCGTTGGTCTGCGCAGCGATCACCGTGCTGCCGCCGGCCGAGAAGTTCTGCACTCGCGACGTGATATCGGCGATTTGCTGGTTCGTCGTCCACAGCTGGGAGCCGTTCACGGCGTCCGTGCTGTCCGCGGAGAGCGTGGCCGCCGACACGCCCGTGACCGTGCGCGTGCCCTCGCTGCCTGTCACGTCGACGACCGTGCCGTTGGCGTTCTGCGCCACCGTGATCTTGCGCGAAACCGGATCCTGCTGGACCAGACCGACGGTGCCGCTATTGATCTGAGTGGTGATGTCGGCGATATCGGTCGTGTTTTTCTCGATGGCGGCGGTGTTGTTCGCGACGTTCAATTGCAGATTCGAAATGTTCGACGCGTTTTGCGAGGTGCGGCCGTCGAGGTTCGTGAATGCGGCCTCTACGCCTTGCACGGATTGGCCGCTGAGTGTGTAGGTCGGCGACGTGACCTGGCCGTTCGCATCTACGGATGAACCGCCGCCCAACGCCATGGCCGTGGAATTAGCAAGTCCGTGGAGTTGCGAACCGTTCACGGCTTGGTTGCTCGTTGGGCTCACCGCGCCGTTGGCTACGCCGATCAGCGTGCGCGGGCCTGCCGTACCCGTGAAATCGACTACCGTGCCATCGGTGCTTTTCGCCACCGTGATGACGCGCGAGACGGCGTCCTGCTGCACCAGTCCGATCGTGCCGTTGCTGATCTGCGTGTTGATCGTGCTGATGTCCGCGGTGTTTTGTGTCGTGCGTCCGTCGAGGTTCGAGAACGCCGCCTCCACGCCTTGCACGGATTGACCGTTGAGGGTGTAGGTGGGAGCGATGAGCTGGCCGTTTCCGTCTACCGCTGCGCCGCCGCCTAGTGCTGCGGCAGCCGAACTTGCTGTTGCGAACAGCTGCGAGCCGTTCACGGCTTCCGTGCTTCCGCCGTTCACCGAGCCGTTGGCCACGCCCATCAGCGTGCGCGCACCTGCCGTACCCGTGAAATCGACCGTCGAGCCGTCCGTGGCCTTGGCAACCGTGATCGTGCGAGTCGCTGGGTCTTGTTGAACCAGCCCCACCGTGCCGTTATTGATCTGGTTCGTGATGCTGTTGATCGCGGCCGTGTTGTTCGTGATGTCGCCGGTGTTTTGCGTGGTGCGCCCGTCGAGGTTCGTGAATGCTGCTTCCACACCTTGCACGGATTGACCGTTGAGGGTGTAGGTGGGCATTGTGACCAGGCCGTTTGCGTCTACGGATGAACCGCCGCCCAATGCGGAAGCAGCCGAATTTGCAGAGGCAAAGAGCTGCGAGCCGTTCACAGCTTCATTGCTCAGGCTGTTCACCGCACCGTTCGCCACACCCGTCAGCGTGCGCACACCTGCCGTACCCGTGAAATCAACCACCGCACCATCGGTGTTCTTCGCCACCGTGATGGCGCGCGAAGCGACGCCCTGCTGAACCAGTCCAATTGTCCCGTCACTGAGCTGCGTGTTGATCGTGCTGATGTCCGTCGTGTTTTGCGTCGTGCGCCCGTCAAGGTTCGTGAATGCCGCCTCTACCCCTTGCACAGGTTGACCGTCGAGTGAATAAGCCGGCATCGTCACCAGCCCGTTGCCATCCACGGACGAACCGCCGCCCAACGCGGAAGCAGCCGAATTCGCAGTTGCAAAAAGCTGCGACCCGTTCACGGCGTCATTGCTCACGCTGTTCACCGCACCGTTCGACACACCCGTCAGCGTGCGCACACCTGCCGATCCAGTGAAATCGACCGCCGCACCATCGGTGTCTTTCCCCACCGTGATGACGCGCGAGACGGCGTCCTGCTGCACCAGTCCGATTGTGCCGCTGCTGAGCTGCGCGTTGATCGTGCTGATGTCCGTGGTGTTTTGCGTCGTGCGCCCGTCGAGGTTCGTGAATGCCGCCTCCACGCCTTGCACCGGTTGACCGTTGAGCGTGTAGGTGGGCATCGTGACCAGGCCGTTCGCGTCTACGGATGAACCGCCGCCCAACGCGGAAGCAGCCGAATTTGCAGAGGCAAAGAGCTGCGAGCCGTTCACGGCTTCACTGCTCACGCTGTTCACTGCACCGTTCGCCACCCCCGTCAGCGTGCGCGCACCTCCAGTACCCGCGAAATCGACCGCTGAACCATCCGTGTCCTTGGCAACCGTAATCGTGCGAGTCGCCGGGTCTTGTTGAACCAGGCCCACCGTGCCGTTGTTGATCTGATTTGTGATGTCGTTGATCGCAGCCGTGTTGTTCGTGATGTCGCCGGTGTTTTGCGTAGTGCGGCCGTCGAGGTTTGTGAATGCTGCTTCCACACCCTGCACGGATTGACCGTCGAGCGTGTACGTCGGCGCCGTGACTAGACCGTTTGCGTCTACGGATGAACCGCCGCCCAGCGCTGCCGCCGCCGATGCTGAAACGGCAAAAAGTTGCGCACCATTCACGGCTTCCGCGCTTCCGCTGCTCACCGAGCCGTTCGCCACACCCGTCAGCGTGCGCGCACCTCCCGTACCCGTGAAATCGACCGATGCACCGTCAGTATCTTTCGCCACCGTAATGGCGCGCGAGATGGCGTCCTGCTGCACCAGTCCGATCGTGCCGCTGCTCAGCTGCGTGTTGATCGTGCTGATATCCGTGGAGTTTTGCGTCGTGCGTCCGTCGAGGTTCGTGAATGCCGCCTCAACGCCTTGCACGGGTTGACCGTTGAGCGTGTAGGTGGGCATCGTGACCAGACCGTTCATGTCTACGGACGAACCGCCACCCAATGCGGCTGCGGCCGAGGCCGAAACCGCAAAGAGTTGCGACCCATTCACGGCTTCATTGCTCACGCCGTTCACCGCACCGTTCGCCACACCTGTCAGCGTGCGCGCAACTCCGGTACCCGTGAAATCGACCGCTGAACCGTCCGCATCCTTGCCAACCGTGATCGTGCGTGTCGCCGGGTCTTGTTGAACCAGGCCCACCGTGCCGTTGTTGATCTGATTCGTGATGTCGTTGATCGCAGCCGTGTTGTTCGTGATGTCGCCGGTGTTTTGCGTGGTGCGGCCGTCGATGTTCGAGAACCCCGCCTCAACACCCTGCACGGATTGTCCGTTGAGCGTATAGGTGGGCACCGTCACCAGACCGTTCGCATCCACGGACGATCCACCACCCAGCGCCGCCGCCGCCGAGGCAGAAACTGCAAAAAGCTGAGAGCCATTCACGGCGTCATTGCTCGCGCCGTTCACCGCACCGTTCGCCACACCTGTCAGCGTGCGTCCACCTCCCGTACCGGTGAAATCGACCGCCGCACCATCAGTGTCTTTCGCCACCGTGATGACCCGCGAGACGACGTCCTGCTGAACCAGCCCGATTGTGCCGCTGCTGATCTGCGTGTTGATCGTGCTGATATCGGTGGTGTTCTGCGTCGTGCGTCCGTCGAGGTTCGTGAATGCCGCCTCAACGCCTTGCACGGATTGACCGTTGAGCGTGTAGGTCGGCATCGTGACCAATCCATTCGCGTCCACGGATGAACCGCCGCCGAGTGCCGCTGCGGCAGAGGCAGAAACCGCAAAAAGCTGCGAACCATTCACTGCTTCCGTGCTTCCACCGTTCACCGCGCCATCGGCCAGACCCACCAACGTCCGCGCGCCCGCCAGACCCCTGAAATCAACCGTCGCACCATCAGAGGCGCTAGCAACAGTGATATTGCGCGTCAGCGGATCCTGCCGCACCAGCCCAGTCGCACCGATGTTGATCTGCGCGCTGATGTCGTCGATGTCCACCAGGTTCTGGGTCGTGCGTGCGTCGATGTTCGAGAGAGCCGCGCCCACGCTGTTGACCGAAAGACCACCCACCGTGAACGTAGGCGGCACGATCGTCCCATCGATGGCCACCGTCGCGCCGCCACCAAGCGCCGCGGCCGCCGAACCTGACAGCGAGAACAACTGCGACCCGTTCACGGCCTGCGTGCTCGCGCCACTCACCAACCCGTTGGTCAAGCCCGTCAGCGTCCGCGTGCCCGGGATGCCCGAAATGTCGACCGTCGTGCCCGCAGAGTCCTTGGCCACCGTCACGGTGCCCAGCGCCCCGTCCAGCTGCACCAGTCCCACGCCACCGGCGTTGAGCTGATTGGTGATGTTGGCGACGGAAGTCGTGTTGTTCGCCACGGACGTGTTGAGGGCGCCCAGCGCCGCATCGACCTTGAGGAAACCCGTGCCGATGTCGCCCGCCGCGCCGCTTGTGCCGGCAATCAGGTTGGCGCTGACGAGCGCATAGGAAGGCAGCGTGATGGCGCCTGTCGTCGCACTGAGTGAAGCCCCGCCTCCGAGCACGGCCACTACCGGACTGACCTGACCGACGTTGACGGCATCCCGCGCGCTCACACCCGCCCCGATACCCGACAGCAGGACCCCGCCGTTCGCGCTCTCGCTCATCGTGGCCATATATCTCGAGGTCGGCGAGAACGCCAGCTTGTTCTGCGTCGTCGAGACGACGATCTGCGTGCCGCCGCTCCCGATCGCGGTCCACGTGCCGACGGCAGGCTGGTCGCCGAGAATATCCCCACTTCCCCAGAGCAAGCAGTTCGACAGAACACCTCCAGGCGTGTAGTTGAAGTTGGCCAGTCCGTTGTTTGCACAGATATCCGCCCACGCGCTTCCAGACAGCAGGAACGTCACCGCCCCCGCTCCACACGTGACCCGCCTGACGCGCCCCGGTTTGTCCTCGCCACGCGTATCCACACATGCCCGCACGGCATCCCGGAAGATGCCGTCCCACCACGCTCCAAACTTCGAATTCATTTCTTTTCCCAGGTTCTTTTTTGTATTTACACCCCGGTTTTTCCCGGGGCGCCTCGACGGCATGAATCGGCGACACGCGCAATGTCGAAACAGAGGGAAGATTCGAAATGAAGCCGGGCAGTCAGACGAGCGCGCGCTCGCCCACGCCGATCACTCGTCGGACGACCTTCTCTGGAACAGACGGGAGTGGTGTCAGGAATTCCGGTGGATCTCGGATAGATCTTTAGGAATCCGTCGATTGCCGCTTATGAAATTCTAAGAATCGGGATGCCGGCGGCGTATGAGTAAAGTCTCAAAATCGCCGGTGAGATATGAAATTCGTCTTTCTCTGATGGAAGCAGCATTCACAAATGCTGCCAAAAGAAACCATTCAAGCGCTGACGGTCAGAAGATAAAGCACGCCCACTGCTGGTCAGCAATGAGAATCGCCGTCCAGCAGACCCGGTCAAGCCGAAACTCAGAACCGGATCGATACCTTCAACCCGCCGGCCTGCGATTCCCCGAGTTCCACGCGCGTGCCGTGCTGCGCGGCGATCCTGCGAACGATCGCCAGGCCCAGCCCGCTGCCCGCCACATCGGTGCGCGCCCGGTCCGCGCCTTCGCCGACGCGATAAAAGCGGTCGAACACCCGTTCTCGTTCTTCTTGAGGGATGCCTGGTCCGGTATCCGAGATCTCGACCAGCGGCCGCCCATCCCGCACCTTCAGGCAGACATCCACGCGGCCGCCGCGCGGCGTGTACTTGGTCGCGTTGTCGATGAGATTGTTGAACATCACGCGCAGCGCGTCCGGGTTGCCCTCGACGCTCGCCGGTTCGCTCGCCTCGATGCCCAGATCGACGCCGCGCTCCTGCGCCACCAGCACATAACCGCGCACGCAGCCTTCCAGCAGCGCGCACAGGTCGACCGTCACGCCCGCGCCCTGGCCGTCCGGCTCCGACCGCGCCAGCGCGAGCAGTTGCTCGGCGAGCCGCGTCGCGCGCGCAATGCCTTCGTTCAGGTCCGCGAGCGCCTCGCGCCGCGCGTCATCGTCCTGGGCGCGCCCGACCAGCTGCGCCTGGATCTGCACCGCCGCGAGCGGCGTGCGCAACTCGTGCGCGGCGTCGGCGACGAAGGCCTTCTGGGTGTCCAGCGCCGCTGACAACCGCGACAGCAGCGCATTGAGCGCACGCACGACCGGCCGCACTTCCTGTGGCAGACGCCGGTCGGAGAGCGGATCGAGCGCTTCGGGATGACGCGTGTCGAGCGCGTGCGTCACGCGTCGCAACGGCGCGAGCCCGCGTCCGACGATGACCCAGATCGCGACGCCCAGCAGCGGCAACAGCAGCACCAGCGGCCACAACGTGCGCCAGGCGACGCCGGCCGCGACGCGGTTGCGGATCGACAGCGGCTGCGCGAGCTGCACCACGTTGTCGCCGACGATGGCGCTGTACACGCGCCATTCGCCGCGCGGCGTGGTTTCGGTGGAAAAGCCGAGTTCGGCATGCGGGGCGAGCGGGACGCGCGGATGCGAGTAGTACATCAGCACGCCATTGCGATTCCAGATCTGGATCACGACGCCTTCGTCGCTTTCGCTGCGTGAACTGAGCACCGACGAAAACGGCTCCGACGGCAATGCCGCCGCGATCTGCTGCAGCTGGTAATCGAAGAGTTCGTTGGCTTCGGCGAGCGCCTGCCGGTAGATCAGCCAGCCCGCGAAACCGACGCCGAAAATCACCAGCGCGAGCAGCCAGATGAGCAGCGTGCGGCGGATCGACCGCATCAGGCGTCCTTCGCGACCATGTAGCCCAGGCCGCGCACGTTGCGGATCAGATCGGCGCCGAGCTTCTTGCGCAGCGAGTGGATGTACACCTCGACCGTATTGCTGCCGATCTCCTCGCCCCAGCCGTAGATCTTTTCCTCGAGCTGGCTCTTGGAGAGCACTGCGCCCGGACGCGCCATCAAGGCTTCGAGCAGCGCGAACTCGCGCGCCGACAGCGCCACCGGATTGCCCGCAAGCGTCACCTGGTGGCCGACGGGATCGAGCGCCAGCTCGCCGTGCCGCACGAGCGACTCGCCGCGGCCTGCGTGACGCCGGATCAGCGCGCGCATGCGGGCGCCGAGTTCGTCGAGATCGAACGGCTTGACGAGGTAGTCGTCCGCACCGGCGTCGAGCCCCTTGACGCGGTCCGCGATGGCGTCGCGCGCCGTCACGACCAGCACCGGCAAGCCGTTGCCGCGCGCGCGCAAGGTCTTCAGCACGTCGAGGCCGTCGCGCCGGGGCAGGCCGAGGTCGAGCAGCATCAGGTCGTAGGGCTCGCCCGCGACCGCCGTGAGCGCGGCCTCGCCGTCCTGCACCCAGTCGACTGCGAAGCCGTCCGCGCGCAGCGCCTTGCGCACGCCTTCGGCGATCATCCGGTCATCTTCGACAAGCAGGATTCGCATGGCACATGTCTATCGGTGGTTACGTGGAGCGGTCCTCTCGGCCGCGGTTCATTGTAGCCGCGCGGCTCCGGCGCAGGCTTAAGCGGGTCTTAACGGCGCGTCATGCATGCGCTGCGGCCCGGCGTTGCCCCATGTCGCGCGCATGCCGCAACGCGCCGCCTCTCAAGCCCATTCGTATGATTTTCGCAAGCCAGCTTGTCTACAATAGCCGCTGCCCGCCAACCCGCTTCGAATCGACCGTTCGTCCATGCCGCTCGCTTTCCGCTCCGTGTACCGCCGTCTTGCCCCGTTCACTCTCGCTGTCATGGCCGGCGCCGTGGCCCTCGGCGCGATGCCCGACGCCTATGCACGCGGCGGCACCAAAGCCGAAGCCCAGGCGCATGCGCCGGAACGGGCGGCGAAGGGTGGCAGGAGCGCGAAGAGCGCCGCATCGTCGAAGCAGGCAAAGGCCGGACGCACAGCGAAGATCAGCGTGCCCGCCGGCCCGCTGCCCGCCTCGGTGATGACCGCGCTCGCACGGGCGCATGTGCCGCTGTCGTCGATGAGCGTCGTCGTGCAGCGGGTCGGCGCGCCGGTGCCGCTCGTGGCGATCAACGCGAACGAGCCGATGCTGCCCGCCTCCACGATGAAGCTCGTCACGACCTTTTCGGGCCTGTCGATCCTGGGCCCCGACTACCGCTGGAAGACCACCGCCTACGCCGACGGCGAACTCGATGCGCAAGGCGTGCTGCACGGCAATCTGTATATCCAGGGCACGGGCGACCCGAAGCTCGTGCCGGAGGAACTGATCGATCTCGTCGAGCAGATCCGCAAGAGCGGTATTAACGGCATCGACGGCGCGCTGGTGCTCGACAAGCGTTACTTCGACGTCTCCACGCGCGACCTGCCCGCCTTCGACAACGAGGATTCCGCGCCCTACAACGTCGGCCCGGATCCGCTGCTGTACGCGTTCAAGTCGCTGTCCTTCACGCTCACGCCGGGCACGGACGGACAGGTGGCCATCGACGTGCTGCCGCAGCTCGCGCAATTGCAGATCGACAACGAACTGCGCGTCACGCGCGGCGCGTGCGTCGGTTCGCTGCAGGCGGCGTCGCCTTCGGTGGCGCAGGTGCAGGGCGGCTTCGTGCAGGCGTCGTTCGTCGGCGACTATCCGCTGCGCTGCGGCCCGCGCACCGTCAACGTCGCGGCGCTCGATCACTCGACCTTCTTCGCGGGCGGCTTCCTCGCGTTGTGGAAGCAGGCGGGCGGCACCTTCCAGGGCACGACGCGCGAAGGTCCGACGCCGTCCAGCGCGCGGCTGGTCGGCACGCATCGCAGTCCGGTGCTGTCGGACGTGGTGCGCGACATCAACAAGTTCAGCAACAACGTGATGGCGCGCAACCTGTTCCTGACGATCGGCGCGGCGCAGCTCAAGCCGCCCGCGACCACCGCTAAATCCTCCCAGGCCATCCAGGCGTTCCTGCGCCGCAGCGCCCTGCCGATGAACGGCCTCGTGCTCGACAACGGCTCGGGTCTGTCGCGCGACGAGCACATCAGCGCGGCCTCGCTCGCCGACCTGCTGCTGGCCGCGAATGCGAGCCCGGTGGCGCAGGTGTATATCGAATCGCTGCCGATTGCAGGCGTCGACGGCACGATGCGCAACCGCCTCACCAACGCGGGCGCGCTCGGCAATGCCCACATCAAGACCGGCACGCTGCGCGACGTGCGCGCCATCGCGGGCTATGTCGGCGCGGAGAACGGCGAGAGCTATGTGGTCGTGAGCTTCATCAACGATCCGCGCGCCGAGGCCGCACGCGCCGCGCATGATGCGCTGCTCGAATGGGTCTACGAAGGCGCGCGCAAGGCGGGCGTCGTGGACTGAAGGCTGCCGGGCACGCGGCGCGCAGGCACGGCCAAGGTACCGACGACCGAAGATTTCTTCTACGAAGTCGAGTCCGGAACAATGCGTGCGGCGTGTACGCTGTCGGGCACGGCGTTCGGCAGCCTGGGCCGGATACGCTGCATCACTTAAACTCGCGGTAGCGAGGCGGGGCGAAAGGGCCGGAAAGAAAGCCCGAACGCCGCGATCGAACTATAAACACCAGAAGACGGAGACGAGGTCCATGAAGAAGCAACGCTCGATGCGCGCCGCCCTGACGCGCCTGACCCAGACCGCGACGGCCTGCGCCGCGATTGCCGTACTCGCCGCGTGCGGCGGCGGCGGTGACGACAACAACTCCACGCCCGCGGGCGGCGTCAAGCTGCAGGTGGTGTCGTTCGGCGACAGCCTGTCGGACGTCGGCACCTACGCGCCGGTCGCGGCGGCCAATTTCGGCGGCGGACGCTTCACGACGAATCCGGGCCAGGTCTGGGTCCAGAACGTCGCGCAGTACTACGGCGGCACGCTGACCCCGGCCATGACCGGCGGCTTCGGCGTCGCGCCGGTGAATCAGACCGGCCTGGGCTACGCGCAAGGCGGCTCGCGCGTCACGAACGCGATGGGCATCGGCCACGCCACCGACCCGAACAGCTACGCCGGCGCGCTGACCGTGCCGGTCTCGGCACAGGTGCAGAACTACCTGGCCGCGCATGGCAGCTTCAATGCGAACCAGCTCGTCATCGTCAACGGCGGCGCCAACGACATCCTCTACAATCTGCAGGCGCTCAAGGCCGGGGCGATCAGCCAGGCCGACGCCTTCGCCGCGATCGGACTGGCCGCGCAGCAGCTGGGCGGTATCGTCGCGTCGATCCTGAGTCACGGTGCGACCCACGTGCTGGTATCGAACGTGCCGGATATCGGTACGACGCCGCAGGGCGCCCTGAGCGACGCCGTCACGCGCGGCGCGCTCACCGCGGCATCGCAGGGCTTCAACAACGCGCTCGACCTGACGCTGCAAGGGCTGCAGATCAAGTCGAAGGTCATCTATCTGGACGTGCCGCCGAAGCTCGCGCAAATCACCGCGAACTATCAGCAACTCGGCTTCAAGGTGTCGAACACGGGCACGGCGTGCAACCTGCAGGCCATGGCCGCGGCCGCCGCGAAATACGGCGAGCCCGACCCGCAGGACTTCGCGACTTCGCTGTTCTGCTCGCCGCAGGTGCAGACCGAGGCCGGCGCGGACCAGACCTATATGTACGCCGACACCGTGCATCCGACCACGCACCTGCACGCGCTCTATGCGCAACAGGCCGAGCAGACGATCGCGGCATCGGGACTCGGGAAGTAAGCCCGCCGCGAGGCCACGCTCAAATACAAACCGCCCGGTCGATCTCGACCGGGCGGTTTTGTTTTGAAGTTTCGAATCAGGTCAGGCGTCCGCTTCGAAGGCCGCCGCCGCCCGGCCCAGCCGGTCGTTGACCGCGATCCATTCCATCGATTCAGGCAGCTTCTCGATCAGGATCCGTTCCACGTTCGCCCGATCGAGCGCGCGCAGCAGGCCGTACAGATCGCGCGCATAGCTTTGCGGATCCTCGGGCGCGGCGACGAAGTGCACGTTCGGCGCATGGGCCCACTCGCCCGCGCTCGACGCCCGCGCCACCAGTGCGATCTTCCTGCCGCTCGACCGGTCCTGCGCGGCGAGCAAGGGCGCGAGCGCCGCGAACGGCAACAGCGCGAGCGGCGTGCGCGGCGCGTAATGCGCCTTCAGCGTGCCGGATGCGCGCGGCGCCGTGGCGTCCGAACCGTCGGGCAGGCGCGGCGCCACGCCCAGCACGTCCGCGATCTGTTGCGGACTGACGTGCCCCGGACGCAACAACGCCGCAAAGCCGCGCGACAGATCCAGAATCGTCGATTCGATGCCGACATCCGCCGCACCGCCGTCGACCACATGCACCGCGCCGCCGAACTCGTCGCGCACGTGCTGCGCGGTGGTCGGGCTGACGTGTCCGAAGCGGTTCGCCGACGGCCCCGCCACGCCGCCCTGCCGCCCGGTGCCGAGACGCCGCCTATGAAACGCCGACAGCAGCTGCTGCGCCACCGGATGCGACGGACACCGCACGCCCACCGAATCCTGTCCGCCGCTCACCGCAGCCGGAATATGCGCTGCGCGCTTGAGGATCAGCGTCAACGGGCCGGGCCAGAATGCATCGATGAGCTTGCGGGCATCGGCGGGAAGCTCGCGCACCCAGTAGCCGGGATCGGCCTCGGGCGCCAGATGCACGATCACCGGATGATTCGCCGGACGGCCCTTCGCCGCATAGATGCGCGCGATGGCGTCCGGATTCTCGGCGTCGCCGCCGAGGCCATAGACCGTTTCGGTCGGGAACGCGACGAGCTCGCCGACATCGAGCAAGGCGGCCGCCTCGTCGATCTGCGCGGCGCTCGGGAAATGGAGGGTCATGGCCTGCTGCTTCGGTGAAGCTCAGTCGAGCGGAATGTGCAGCATGCGCGCGCAGTCGCGCGCCGCCGTGCGCGCTTCCTCGAGGGTCGCCGCCGTGAAGTTGATGTGCCCCATCTTGCGGCCGCGTCGCGCCTCTTCCTTGCCGTACAGATGCAGCCGCGCCGCCGGCATCGCCGCGACCTCGGTCCAGGCCGGCGGACGCGACTTGTCGCCGTCGAACCAGATGTCGCCGAGCAGGTTCAGCATCGCGGCCGGCGAATGCTGGCGCGTGTCGCCGAGCGGCATGCCGGTCATCGCGCGGACCTGCTGCTCGAACTGGCTCGTCGCGCAGGCATCGACCGTGTAGTGCCCGGAATTGTGCGGACGCGGCGCCATTTCATTGGCGATCAGCGAGCCGTCTTCCAGCACGAAGAACTCGACGCACAGCACGCCCACATAGCCGAGCTTCGCCGCGATGGTCAGCGCCGCATCCTGCGCCTGCGCGACCAGCGCGTCGGACGCATCGGGCGCGGGCACGACCGTCTTCGCGAGAATGCCGTTGACGTGCACGTTCTGCGCGAGCGGGAACACGGCCGACTTGCCGTCGCCGCCGCGCGCGATCAGCACGGACACCTCGTACTTGAGCGGCATGCGCTTTTCCAGCACGCACGGCACGCCCGCCAGCGACGCATGCGCCTCGCGCACTTCCTGCACGTTGCGCACGTTCACCTGCCCCTTGCCGTCGTAGCCCAAGCGCGCCGTCTTGAGGATGCCGGGCAGCACGGCGGCGAGTTGCTCGTCGGCCAGCGCGGCGAGTGCTTCAGTCGATTCGATCACCACGTGCGGCGCCACCGGCACGCCCGCCTGCGCGATGAAGCGCTTTTCCGCCACGCGATCCTGCGCGATCGCCACGCAGCTCGCGGCCGGGCTGACGAAGGTGCGGGACGCGAGAAATTCGAGGCTCGCGGACGGCACGTTCTCGAATTCCGTCGAGACCGCCGCGCACAGGCGGCCGAGCTCGGTGAGCGCGGTCGGGTCGTCGTAGGCGGCGCGGATGTGACGGTCCGCGACGGCGCCGGCGGGGCTCGTCGCGTCCGGATCGAGGACGGCAACGCGATAGCCCATCGACTGCGCGGCGAAGCAGAACATGCGGCCGAGCTGGCCGCCGCCCACCATGCCGAGCCAGGCGCCCGGCAGGATGGGGGAGATCGGGGAGTTATGTGGGTTCATCGTGGGGGCTGGGGGGGCTGGCGAGCGGTTCAGGAAAGCGTCGTCGGGATGATAAGTGGGAGCGCGGCCCGTTTTCGACACGCGGGCCGCGCGCGCAGTCCTTACAGCGGCGGCAGCGCCATGTCCCGCGCCGCCTGATTCTGCTTCACGCGGAATGCCGCAAGCGCATCGGCGAATTTCGCGTCCGTGGCGCTCAGGAGCGAAACCGCGAACAGCGCTGCGTTCGCCGCGCCCGCCTCGCCGATGGCGAAGGTCGCGACCGGCACGCCCTTGGGCATCTGCACGATCGAGTGCAGCGAGTCCACGCCCTTCAGATACTTGCTCGCCACCGGCACGCCCAGCACCGGCAGCGTGGTCTTGGCGGCCAGCATGCCCGGCAGATGCGCCGCGCCGCCCGCACCCGCGATGATCGCGCGCAGGCCGCGCTCGCGCGCCTGCTCCGCGTAGACGAACATCTCGTCCGGCATGCGATGCGCGGACACCACCTTCGCCTCGTAGGGCACGCCGAATTCCTGCAGGATTGCCACGGCGTGCTTCATCACGTCCCAGTCGGAACTGGAACCCATCAACACACCGACGAGCGGCGCGTCATGCACATGCGCGCCGGTCTGTACTTCGCTCATTCCGTTTCCCTTGAAATGCATGCGCCGCCGCCTGAGGATTCCGGCAAGCGGCGCCAGTCAAACTCGACCTGTTCCCGCCGACCTCAGGAGAGCGTCTGGCCGGTCAGGCGCTGCAACGCTTCCTGATACTTCTCGGAGGTCTTCGCGATCACGTCGTCCGGCAGCTTCGGCGCGGGCGGTTCCTTCTTCCACGGCTGGGTTTCGAGCCAGTCGCGCACGAATTGCTTGTCGAAGGACGGCGGATTGGTGCCGACCTGATAGCCGTCGGCGGGCCAGAAGCGCGACGAGTCGGCGGTCAGCACTTCGTCCATCAGGAACAGTTCGCCCTTGTTGTCGAGGCCGAACTCGAACTTGGTGTCCGCGATGATGATGCCGCGCGTCGCCGCGTATTCCGCCGCTTCCTGGTACAGCTGGATGGAGATGCGCCGGATAGTTGCCGACAGCTCCGTGCCGATGCGCCGTTCCATCTCGTCGTAGGTGATGTTTTCGTCGTGATGCCCCATCTCGGCCTTGGCCGCCGGCGTGAAGATAGGCTCGGGCAGCTTCTGCGCGTTCTGCAGGCCCGGCGGCAGTTCGACGCCGCACACCGCGCCCGTCGCCTGATAGTCCTTCCAGCCGCTGCCGGCGAGATAGCCGCGCACCACCGCCTCGACGAGAATCGGCTCCAGGCGCTTCACCACGACCGCGCGGCCTTCGAGCTGGGCGGCTTCGTCCGCCGTCACGACGCTCGCGGGGTCGATGCCCGTGTTGTGGTTCGGCACGATATGGCCGAGCTTGTCGAACCAGAAATCGGCCATCGTGTTCAGCACGCGGCCCTTGTTCGGGATCGGCTCGCCCATCACGACGTCGAATGCGGAAAGGCGGTCGGTCGTGACGATCAGGAGCTTGTCCTGACCGACGGCGTAGTTGTCGCGGACCTTGCCGCGGCCGAGCAGCGGCAGCGATTTGATCGTGGATTCGTATAGCGTGGACATCGTCGTGTACCGAAGAGTGCTGGAAAGGTGGGCTGCCGCCCCGGACCAGGGCGGGCCGGAAGCCGGGACGGCGGGGCAAAGCGAACGGGTCCCGTCGCCGGAACCCGTTGATTTTACTTTACAAAGACCGCGACGCTCAGCGGGCGCTCAATTCGCCTTCATTTGACGATCTGCGTTGACGATCTGCGCGAGCTCGCCGGACTTGTACTTCTCGGCGATCTTCTCGAGCGGCACCGGCTTGATCCTGCCCGCCATGCCTTCGCAGCCGAACTGCATGTAGCGCTGGCGGACAATCTCCTTGGTCGCCTCGCGGGCCGGCTTCAGATAGTCGCGCGGGTCGAATTTCGACGGATTCTCGATCAGGAAGCGGCGGATCGCGCCGGTGATCGCGAGACGCAGGTCGGTGTCGATGTTCACCTTGCGCACGCCGTGCTTGATGCCTTCCTGGATTTCCTCGACCGGCACGCCATAGGTTTCCTTCATGTCGCCGCCGAATTCGCGGATCTGCGCGAGCAGTTCCTGCGGCACCGACGACGAACCGTGCATCACCAGGTGCGTGTTCGGGATGCGCTGATGGATTTCCTTGATGCGGTCGATGGCCAGAATGTCGCCCGTCGGCTTCTTGGAGAACTTGTACGCGCCGTGCGACGTGCCGATGGCGATCGCCAGCGCATCGCACTGGGTCTGCTTGACGAAGTCGGCGGCCTGCTCGACGTCGGTGAGCAGCTGCTCGCGCGTCATCGTGCCTTCGGCGCCGTGGCCGTCTTCCTTGTCGCCCTTCATGGTTTCGAGCGAGCCCAGCACGCCCAGCTCGGCTTCGACGGTGACGCCGATCGCGTGCGAGAAGTCCACGACCTGCTTCGACACCGCGACGTTGTACTCATAGGACGCGACGCTCTTGCCGTCGGCTTCGAGCGAGCCGTCCATCATGACGCTGGTGAAGCCGGAGCGGATCGCGGCCATGCACACCGCCGGCGACTGGCCGTGATCCTGGTGCATCACGACCGGAATCTGCGGATACGACTCGACGGCCGCTTCGATCAGATGGCGCAGGAAGGCTTCGCCCGCATACTTCCGCGCGCCGGCCGACGCCTGCATGATGACGGGCGCATTCACTTCGCTGGCGGCCGCCATGATGGCCTGGACCTGCTCCAGATTGTTGACGTTGAACGCCGGGAGTCCGTAGCCGTTTTCGGCTGCGTGATCCAGCAGTTGACGCATTGATACGAGAGGCATTGTGGTGAGACTCCAAAGGTGAAACGAATTCTTTAGCGCGCACGATTCCGCTCTCCAGGCGGTTTTTCGGTTTTTTGAACGACTGACGGAGGCAACCTTCGCCTCCGTCGTCCTGCGCTTGATACCTGCGTTTGTTGCCTAGATGTGATCGCCCACGCGCACGATCTTCAGCGTGTTGGTGCCGCCCGCCGCACCCATCGGCTCGCCCACCGTCAGCACGACCATGTCGCCGCGCGCCGCATAGCCCTTCGACACCACCACTTCCAGCGCCTGATTGAGCGCAGCGTCGCGGTCCATGTTGGTGTCGATGTGCAGCGAGGTCACGTTGCGGTACAGCGCCATCGTGCGTTCGCTGGACACGCGCGGCGTCAGCGCGAAGATCGGCACATGGGTCCAGTGACGCGACATCCACAGCGCTGTGGAGCCGGATTCGGTCAGCGCCACGACCGCCTTCGCGCCCAGGTGGAACGCGGTGAACAGCGCGCCCATCGCGATGGACTGGTCGATGCGCGTGAACGTGCGGTCCAGGAAATCGCGGTCCAGCTGCGACTCCTCCGACTTCTCCGCCTCGATACACACGGCCGCCATCGTCTCGATGGTCGTCACCGGATACTTGCCCGCCGCGGTTTCGGCGGACAGCATCACGGCGTCGGTGCCGTCGAGCACGGCGTTCGCCACGTCGGACACTTCGGCGCGCGTCGGCACGGGCGCGTGGATCATCGACTCCATCATCTGCGTGGCGGTGATCACGAGCTTGTTCGACTCGCGCGCCATGCGGATCATGCGCTTCTGCAGCGCCGGCACGGCCGCGTTGCCGACTTCCACCGCCAGATCGCCGCGCGCGACCATGATGCCGTCGGACGCGTCGAGAATGCCCTGCAGCGCCGGGATGGCCTCGGCGCGCTCGATCTTCGCGATCATCTTCGGCTTGATGCCGTAGGGCGCGCCCGCGATGTTCGCGAGCTGGCGGGCCATTTCCATGTCGGTCGCGTTCTTCGGGAACGACACCGCGACGAAGTCCGCGCCGAGCGACATCGCCGTCTTGATGTCCTCCATGTCCTTCTCGGTCAACGCGGGCGCCGTGAGGCCGCCGCCCTGGCGGTTGATGCCCTTGTTGTTGGACAGCTCGCCGCCTACTTTCACGACCGTGTGCACTTCCTCGCCGATCACGCGCGTCACGTCGAGCACGATCAGGCCGTCGTTGAGCAGCAGCGTGTCGCCGGCGCGCAGGTCGCGCGGCAGGTCCTTGTAGTCGAGGCCCACGCGCTCATTGCTGCCGAGCGGGCAATTGGCGTCGAGGATGAACGGCTCGCCCGCGACGAGCATGGTCTTGCCGTTCTCGAACTTGCCGACGCGGATCTTCGGGCCTTGCAGGTCCGCCATGATCGCGACTTCGCGGCCGACCTGGCGCGCCGCTTCGCGCACGATCTCGGCGCGCTGGCGATGGTCGTCGGCGGTGCCGTGGGAGAAGTTGAAACGAACGACGTCGAGGCCGGCCTGCAGCATTTGCAGGAGGATGTCCGGGCTCGTCGAGGCCGGACCGATGGTGGCAACAATCTTGGTGGCGCGATGCATGTCTTTCCTCGTCTCTGTAGGAACGCCTGTGTTGAGGCTGCGAGCACGTTGCGCTTGCGATGAGGTGTTGCTCACCGGTTGCGCGCGCGCGCCGGTTCGTGCCGGCGTCGCTTTGTCGATGTCCTTCAATGCATGGGCGGGCATGCCGCCGATGATGACCGGCGGTGTCGCGGGAATGACGCCCTCCCCGCCGGCTTCCGCCTGCTCCGGCCGGGCCGCTTCGGCGATGACCTGGGCGGCCTCCGCGGCGGCGTCGATGGCGCCGCCCGCTTCATGTACCTCTGCCTGCGCGCCGCCGGCTTCCTGCGCGCCCTTCTTTGCTGCCTTCGCCGGACTATTGCGGGCCGCCAACGCCTCAGGCTCCGGCGCGCGATTCGAGCACTTCGACCGCCGGCAGCGTCTTGCCTTCCAGGAATTCAAGGAAGGCGCCGCCGCCCGTCGAGATGTAGCTCACCTTGTCGGCGATGTCGTACTTCGCGATGGCCGCGAGCGTGTCGCCGCCGCCCGCGATCGAGAACGCCGACGAACTGGCGATCGCCTGCGCGAGCGTCTTCGTGCCGTTGCCGAACTGGTCGAACTCGAACACGCCGACCGGGCCGTTCCAGACGATCGTGCCTGCCGTTTCCAGCTGGGCCGCGAGCGCCTTGGCCGTGTCCGGACCGATGTCGAGGATCATGTCATCGTCGGTGACGGCGGCGACCGGCTTGGTTTCCGCCTTCGCGGTGGGCGCGAATTCCTTCGCGGTGACGACGTCGCTCGGAATCGGCACCGAGGCGCCGCGCGTGCGCGCCTGCTCGATGATGTCCTTCGCCTCGCCGACGAGATCCTTCTCCGCGAGCGACTTGCCGATGTTGAGGCCGGACGCGACCATGAACGTGTTGGCGATGCCGCCGCCGACGATCAGCTGGTCCACCTTCTCCGCCAGCGACTTCAGGATGGTGAGCTTGGTCGAGACCTTCGAGCCGGCGACGATCGCCACGAGCGGGCGCTTCGGGTTGCCGAGCGCGCGGCCGAGCGCGTCGAGTTCTGCGGCCAGCAGCGGACCGGCGCACGCCACGGCCGCGTACTTCGCGATGCCGTGCGTGGTGGCTTCGGCGCGGTGCGCGGTGCCGAAGGCGTCGTTGACGTAGACGTCGCAGAGCTTCGCCATCTTCTGCGCGAGGCCGTCGTCGTTCTTTTTCTCGCCCTTGTTGCAGCGGCAGTTTTCCAGCAGCACGACCTGGCCGGGTTGCACCTGCACGCCGTCGACCCAGTCGGCGACGAGCGGCACGTCCGCGCCCAGCAGTTCCGACAGGCGCTGCGCGACCGGCGCCAGCGAATCTTCAGGCTTGAACTGGCCTTCCGTCGGACGGCCGAGGTGCGAGGTGACCATCACGGCCGCGCCGGCGTCGAGCGCCGCGCGGATCGCCGGGACCGACGCACGCACGCGCGTATCTTCGGTGATGTTGCCGGCATCGTCTTGCGGCACGTTGAGATCCGCGCGGATAAAGACACGCTTGCCGGAGACTTTGCCTTCGGCGATCAGATCGGTGAAACGCAGTACTTTCGTCATGGGAGTCAACGTAGGTAGAGAAGCGGTTCGGGCGAGAAGACCGGTGGGGAAACCGGCCGGTTCGTGGAGTCGCCGCGCACGGGCCGCCGGGCAGGACGGCTCGCGCGCGGATCAGGCTGGCGGCGAGGGCCGCGCGTCGAAAGCGGAGGCGCGGACCATGGACGGGAGGAAGGAGTCGGACAGGGGCATCCGGCGCGGGCCGCCGTCATGCGGACACGGCAGCCGGTGCGGCCGAAGCGTGCGCGACGAGGTGGACAACCGTAGCGGGGTGACTGCCGGACACACTTTCGACCTCGCTCACTCGGAAAAGACGCACATTTTAACCGATCACCCTGAATGCTTTTAGCTGGCAATCGATGATGACCCGTATTTGGCGGGGCCTCTTCGCCTCAGGCGACGAGCCGCAGCAGCGTGAACACGAGCATGCCGACGGCGATCGTGCCCATCATGCCGCGCCGCCACAGGTAATACGCGAGCGCGGCCACCGACGCCCACAGCGCATGGTTCGACAGCGCCAGCGAGATGCCCGTGGACGTTTCCAGCAGATCCGGCACGACCACGCCGGTCAGCGCCGCGGCCGGCGCGTAGCGCAGCGCGCGCTGCACGGCGGGCGGCAGCACCATGCGCTCGCCGCCGATCAGGAACAGCGTGCGCGTCAGCGCGGTGACGATGCACATCGCGATGATCGCCAGCCAGATTTGCAGCGCGCTCATCGGACGGTCCTCGCGGGGTCGGCTTTCGGGGCGGTCGAGGCTTGCGGGGCGTTTGACGTTTCCGGCGCTTTCGGGCGCGCGCGGTCGGCGATCAGGTCCGCCAACGTCCCGGCGATCAGCGCGGCGAACACCGCCAGCGGCAGGCCCAGCCGGTACGGCAGGTCGAACGACAGCAGCGCCACCACGCTCGCCACGGCCACCGCCGCGAAGGTCGAGCGCGTGGCGATCGCCGAGACGATCAGCGGCAGCAGTGCCAGCGTGCCGGCCAGTTCCAGGCCCCAGTTGTCGGGAATCAGGCTCGCCAGCAGGATGCCCAGCACCGAGGAAATCTGCCAGGAACCCCAGCTGCACGCGACCAGCCCCCAGAAGAATGCTTCCTTGCCGGGCTGCCAGCCGGTCGCGAAGTTACGCTTCGAAAACATCAGGTAGACGATGTCGCCGTTGAAATAGCCGAGCATCAGGCGGCGCTTCAGCGGCAGATAGGCGAAATGCGGCGCGAGCCCGGCGCTGAAGATCACGAAACGCAGATTGACCATCCCGGCGGTCAGCAGAATGGTCCAGAGCGGCAGCTTCGCGGCGAAGAGCGGCAGCACGGCCAGTTGCGAGGAGCCCGCGTACACCATCACGGTCATGCCGAGCGCCTGGGGCACCGTCAGGACGGACTTGGTCATTGCGATGCCGGTCACGAGGCCCCAGGAGAGCGTTGCCAGGACGGCGGGAGAGAACGTGCGCATGCCCTCGAAGAAGGCGCGGCGATTGGTGTCGGACAGCCGGTCGAACATGGATCGGGGCAAGGCCTGGAGGAAAAGCCGGACGGCGGGCCTCGAATCCCGGGGCTCGGGTTGCAGGCGCGGGCCCGGACAAGCCGCCGGAGGTTTTCGACCGCGCGGTTCGGCTGCGGCGATCGACGAGCCGGGCAAGCCGCGGCGAAAGGCAAATTATAGCGTCGTGAAAGGCGCGCCCAGATCGGTTTCGTTGCGAAAAGACGCTAAAATGACGCTCTTTCGCCGCCTTTGCGCCTCGGGCGCGCGTTCCTCCGCCGGCATGTCCCGCTCGGCGCGGCAGGAATCGCACGAAAACCCGCACGCAAACCCGCGCACGAGCGCCGTCCCTCACCGCCGGGCGGCCTGCCCGACCCCACTTGAACGAGAGCTAGGAGAACCGTATGTCAATGGCCGACCGCGACGGCAAGATCTGGATGGATGGCAAGCTGATCGACTGGCGTGATGCCAAGATCCACGTGCTGACCCATACGTTGCACTACGGCATGGGCGTATTCGAAGGCGTGCGCGCGTACAAGACCGCGCAAGGCACCGCCATTTTCCGCCTGAAGGAACACACGAAGCGCCTGCTCAACTCGGCCAAGATCTTCCAGATGGACGTGCCGTTCGACCAGGCCACGCTCGAAGCCGCGCAGCTCGAAGTCGTCAAGGAAAACAACCTGGAGTCGTGCTACCTGCGCCCGATCATCTGGGTCGGCTCGGAAAAACTCGGCGTCTCGGCCAAGGGCAACACCATCCATGTAGCCATCGCGGCGTGGCCGTGGGGCGCGTATCTCGGCGAAGACGGCCTGGCCAAGGGCATTCGCGTGAAAACGTCGTCGTTCACGCGCCATCACGTCAACGTGTCGATGGTGCGCGCCAAGGCCTCCGGCTGGTACGTGAACTCGATCCTCGCCAACCAGGAAGCCGTCACGGACGGTTATGACGAAGCGCTGCTGCTCGACGTCGACGGCTACGTCTCGGAAGGCTCGGGCGAGAACTTCTTCCTCGTGAACAACGGCAAGATCTATACGCCCGACCTGGCCTCGTGCCTGGACGGCATCACGCGCGACACGGTCATCACGCTGGCGCGCGACTTCGGCATTCCGGTGATCGAGAAGCGCATCACGCGCGACGAGGTCTACACCTGCGACGAAGCCTTCTTCACCGGCACGGCCGCCGAAGTGACGCCGATCCGCGAACTGGACAACCGCACCATCGGCGCCGGCAAGCGCGGCCCGATCACCGAGAAGCTGCAAAGCGCCTTCTTCGACGTGGTCGGCGGCAAGAACGAGAAGTACGCGAGCTGGCTCTCGAAGGTCTGAGCGAGGCTTTCACCGAAACGGCGGGCGCGCGTCCGCCGTGTACTCCCGGCCCCGGCCCGCAGACGCAACGCAAACGCAAACGCAACGCAACGCACGACACCTGACACGAGATAGCAATGAGCGACCTGAAGGAAATGCCGCTGGTGGAACTGACCGCCAAGGATCTGCCCGCTTTCTGCCCGAACCCGAAAATGCAGCGCTGGAGCACGCACCCGCGCGTGTTCATCGACGTGACGCACGGCGAAGCACGCTGCCCCTACTGCGGCACGCGCTACAAGCTGAAAGACGGCGAAGTGATCAAGGGCGGCCACTGACGCCTTCGACAGCCTCCGCGCGGGCACATGCCCGCGCTCCCACGCAACCCACGACACCCGACGACCCGCCCCAAGACGACGGGCCGCGTTTCTTTTTTGAGATCGGATAAAGACAGATGCGCCGCGCGCTGGTTATAGCACCGAACTGGATCGGTGACGCATTGATGGCGCAGCCGCTTTTCACGCTCCTGCGAAAGCTGCATCCACGCATCGCGATCGATGCCGTCGCGCCGACGTGGGTCGCGCCTGTGCTCGAGCGCATGCCCGAGATCCGCGACGTCTACGCCACTGACCTGGCGCACGGCAAGCTGCAGCTGCTGCGCCGCTGGCAACTGGCGAGCGACCTGCGCGACGTCGGCTACGACGCCGCCTACGTGCTGCCCAACTCCGTGAAGTCCGCGCTGATTCCGTGGATGGCGGGCATCAACCTGCGCATCGGCTACAAGGGCGAGAGCCGCTACGGCCTGCTGAACGTGCGGCACGCGAATCCGCCCAAGACCGAGCGCCCGCCAATGACCGCGCATTACGCGGCGCTCGCCTACGCGCCCGGCGCGAAGCTGCCGTTCGTCGACCGCTTCGCGCAGCCCGAGGCCGCCGCCCGCCCCGACGCGCAGACGCTGCCGGTGCCGCGCCTCGAAGCCGATCCGAACGAAGCCGCGCGCGTCTCGGCGCGCTTCAATCTGGATACGCGCACGCCGCTCGTCGTGTTCTGCCCGGGCGCCGAGTACGGCACGGCCAAGCGCTGGCCGCCCGAGCACTTTGCCTCGCTCGCGCAGTTCATCGCGCAGTCGTTCCCGTATGCCCGCATCGTCGCGCTGGGCTCGAAGAAGGATGCGCCGATCGCGCAGGCCATCGCGGACCGCGCGCCCAACGTGCGCAACCTGTGCGGCCAGACCTCGCTCGGCGAGGCCTGCGCGCTGATTTCGCGGGCGAGCGCGGTCGTCACCAACGATTCCGGCCTGATGCACGTCGCGGCGGCGTCGCGACGGCCGCTGGTCGCGGTCTACGGCTCGACCGACCCGCGCCATACGCCGCCCTTGTCCGATCTCGCAAAGGTACAATGGCTGCATCTTGAATGCAGTCCGTGCTTTGCCCGCGAGTGTCCGCTCGGCCATCTGAACTGCCTTCGCGAACTCACCGCCGAACAGGTTTTCGGCGACTTGCGCGGCATGCTGCTCGCGCATCGCTGAGATCCCCCATAACGGCGGTTTCGGCGGTTAGCCGCCGTGTGTGTGCGGGCGCGGACACGCGAATGTCTCCGAACGGGGGCATGCTTTGACCAATGACCGATGCAGCGCGCCGCCCTGCCGCTACCCGCGGCAGCACGGCAACACGGACGGCGCCCGCATCGAATGCCAGAGACCCACGAGCCATGCCACGTTTCGCCCGCCTCTTCGAAGCCGCCGCCGATACTCTCAATGCTTACTATCAGGCCGTCGCGGACAACAGCATCGACGCGGTCATGTCGTTGTGGCTCGACGAGGAATTCGCCACGTGTGTGTGCCCGGACGGGACGCATCTGCACGGGCTGGAGAGCATCCGCGCGGGTCTCGGCAAGCAGTTCGAAGCGCAGCCGGTGACCATCGAGCCGCTCGACATCCGCGTGTACGACAGCCTCGGCACGGTCGTCTACGCGATTGCGGAGGCGCATCAGCCGGCGGCGGCGTCGAATGGCGTGCCGCGCATGGTCTACGCGACCTACGTGATGGTTCACGAGCGCGGCGAATGGCGCATCGCGCACATCCACGCGAGCGCCATGCCGATGGAAACAGCGGGACAGTACGCGGCCAGGCTGCGGCACGGTCAGGGACCGCTGCATTAAGAAAAATGAAGCGCTGAACAAGACGTTTGTCGGGGAGGGGCCATGAAGCGCGATCCGTTGTTGACACACGATTCGTCGTTCGTGGACAAGGCGCCTGCGATGGCACTGCGCGATGCCGCACGGGCGCTCACGCCGGGCGCGGCGGACTGGCTCTACAGCGCGCCGCGCTGGCTGCCGACGAGCCATGCGCAGACCATCGTGCCCGCGCTGTTCGGCCGCAAACCCGCCGTGCAGTACCGGCGCGAACGCTGGGACACGCCGGACGGCGATTTCATCGACCTCGACTTTCTCGCGCACGACCCGGCCTCCGCACCCGCCGCGACCGCCCCGCTCTTCGTGCTGTTCCACGGCCTCGAAGGCAATTCCGACTCCCACTACGCCCGCACGATGATGGCCGCCGCCCAGGCGCGCGGCTGGCACGGCGTGGTGCCGCATTTCCGCAGCTGCAGCGGGCCGTTGAACCTGCTGCCGCGCTTCTATCACCTCGCCGACGGCGCCGAGGCCGACTGGATCCTGCGGCGGCTCGCGCAGCGGCATCGCGGGCCGATCGTCGCGGCGGGGGTGTCGCTCGGCGGCAACGTGCTGCTGCACTGGCTGTGCGAACGCGGCAGCGACGCGTCGATCATCCGCGCGGCGGCGGCCATCTCCGCGCCGCTCGACGTGCACGCGGGCGGCGAAGCGATCTCGAGCGGTTTCGGCATGGTGTACACGCGCAGCTTCCTCAAGTCGCTGAAGAAGAAGGCGCTCGCGAAGCTCGGCCAGTATCCCGGGCTGTACGACCGCGAGGCCGTGCTCGCCGCCCGTACGCTGTACGAGTTCGACAACGTGGTCACGGCGCCGGTGCACGGCTTCCGCGACACCAACCACTACTGGTCGACGGCGACGGTCCGCGCCCATCTGAAGCATGTGGACGTGCCCGCCTTGCTGCTGAACGCGCGCAACGACCCGTTCCTGCCGGAATTCGCGCTGCCGTCGCAAGCGGAAGTCTCGGCGTGCGTCACGCTCGATCAGCCGAATCATGGCGGGCACGTCGGCTTCATGACCGGGCCGTTTCCGGGCCGCATCGACTGGCTGTCGCTGCGCGTGTTCGGCTATCTGGAGCAATTCGTTTCGTGACCGATCATGGATGACATCGTCAGGCAGGCACTCGCCAAATGGCCCAACGTTCCGCATTGCACGGGCTGGCTGATGCTGGACCGGCGCGGCCAGTGGCGCATGCGCGACGACGCCGCGCAAGCCGCCGGAGAACCCGGCACGCCGATCCGCCACGACGCGCTGCTCGGCTTCATCAACCGCAACTACGAATGCGACGCCGATGGTCAGTGGTTCTTCCAGAACGGGCCGCAGCGGGTGTATGTCGAGCTGGGCTATACGCCGTGGATCGTGCGTCTGCTGGACGTGGACGGGCGCCTGCGCCTGACGGATCAGGCCGGCGCCGACTTCGAGCCGGCGCGCGTGTGGCTCGATGACGAAGGCAACATCCTGTTCTCGGACGACGCCACGCCCGCGCGCATCGCGGCGCTGCACGACCATGATCTCGAACTCTTCGCGAACCACGCATCGCTCGATGAAGCCGGCGCGAGCGGCGTGTTCCACTGGCGCGCCGGCGCTGATCTCCCCGTCAGCCCGATTGCACGCGCACAGGTCGCGGAACGCTTCGGCTTCGTGACGAGTCCGGCGGCGCGGGCCGCGGCGGCGGGCTGACTAGCCGTTCTTCTCCTGTTCGCGCTCTTCCTTGTAGCGCGCCTCGAAGTCATGCAGACGCGCCGAGATGGCGGACAGATCGTAGAAGCTGGCGTTCTTCACGTCGCGCGCCTCCTTCAGCTGACGAATCGCGGACGGCCACGCGCCGTCCAGCGCGAGCTTTTCCGCCATGGCCTGATGCTGTTGCAACGGGTCGTCGAGCCCCTTGCTCGCCTGCGCGAGATAGAGCCACCAGTCGGGGCGCGTCGGCTCCGCGCGGGTTTCCTGGCGCGCGAGCGTCTGCGCTTCGCCATAGCGGTGCGCGGCCAGCAGTGATTGCAATTCCACATCCAGCGCGGCGTGCGACTCGGGCCAGCGCTTTCTTGCGTTCGCCGCCAGCCGGATGGCATCGTCCAGCCGGCCGGCGCGCCGTGCGATGTCGGCGGCGAGCACGTCCAGGCTCGGCGAACTGCGAACGGGCGCCGGAGCGGCCGGCGTTTTCGGTGGGGGCGCGGCGCCGCCTTCGATACGCACCGGCGCCAGCGCGATATCGCCGACGGACCGCGCCTGAGGCACGGACGCAGGCTTCGGCTGAGCGGCCACGCGGCCGAGATCGAGCGACGCGTGCGTGCGGTCGAGCGGTGTCGCGGTCGTCAGCGAATCCGCGTTGCGCAGCGACGGGCTCGCATCGGCGGCGGTTGCGGTACGCGGTGGCGGCGGCGCAGGCCTGACGCCCGATGCCGCCGTGCCCGTCCCCTTCGCGTTCTCCTGCCGAACCTGCGCCGACGCCGCCGCGCTGCTCGCTTCCTCCCCCTCGAAGAGCTTGCGCGCGCGGGCGAGCGCTTCGTCGGCGGCGGCGTAATCGCCGGTCAGGGTTTGCGCCAGCGCAATGCCATACCAGTTCGCGGCGGGATTGAGCGCGGTCTGATCGTCGATTTCGGCCTTCAGGCGGCTCGCCACCTCGCGATAGTCGCTTGCGAAATTCACTTGCAGCACGCGGGCGCGGGCACGCACGAACGCATACTCGGCGGACTGGCGCGGCTGCCGGTACGGCACGCGGCGCGCGCGGCCTTCCATGTCGGCGATGCGCTCGGTGGTGAGCGGGTGGGTGCGCACATAGGGCGGCACGCCGTTGTCGGCCATCGTCGAGCGGTCGAGACGTTCGAAGAACGCGGCCATCGCATACGGATCGTAGCCTGCCGCCGCCAGCATCTGGAAGCCGACGCGATCGGCCTCGTGCTCGGCTGCGCGCGAGAAGCGCAACTGGTTGTCGACGGCCAGCGCCTGGCCGCCCATCGCGAGCCCCATGCCGAGATCGCCGCTGTGCGCGAGCAGGCCCGCGAGCAGCCCGGCCAGCATGCCGGCGAGCGCGGTGTAGCTGTTCTTTTCCTGTGCGCCGAGCATGCGCGCGATGTGCCGCTGGAGCACGTGCCCCATTTCATGACCGATGACCGACGCCAGTTCCGATTCGGTCTGGGTCGCCGCGATCAGCCCCGTATTCACGCCGATGAAACCGCCGGGCATCGAAAACGCATTGATCTGGGCGTCGCGTACGGCAAACAGGTCGAAGTCCGGCCGATAGCCGCCGAGATACTGCGTCGCGGCCGCGGCGGACAGTTTGGAGGAGACGGAATCGAGGTAGTCGCGGATCAGCCAGTCGTCGAGATAGTCGGGATCGGCGCGTACTTCGCGCATCGCCCGTTCGCCGACGCGGCGTTCGGCTTGCGGCGTCAGCGAGCCGCCGGAGCCGTCGCCGAGATCGGGCAATTGCACCGACGAGAGCGGTGCGCGCAGGCCGGACATCGTGCCCGGCCGATTGGCGAAGCGGCTTTCCGCGCCGCCATAGACGCCGAAGACGCCTTCCGCGACGTTGCCGGGTACGTCGCCGGGGTTGCTGCCTTCCTGCGCCGAACGGAGTTGCGACGCAGCCAGCGTCCCGGTGCCGCCGATCGTGTTCGTAGTGTTGGCGGTGTTCGCGCTTCTGATGGGCGTGGCGGATTGCGCCAGCACGGCGGGCGGCGCGGCGAGGACTACGCACAGCAGGAAGACGAGCACGCGGCTCGGACGTGTCGAAGGCATGACGCGAAGGCGATGCGGAACCGGCGGCCGGCTGGAAAAAGGGAACGGGCTTATCGTATCAAGTGTAGGGCGCGCGGCGGCCGGATTTGCGGCCTGCCTGCTGCATGAGTGTTGATGCAAACGGGGTCCGCGGGCCGGGAACCGCGCGTCTTCACGCTGTTATGATAGGCGCCCATTTCGAAGGAGACGCCATGTCCGGACTCACCCATTTCGATGCCGCCGGCGAGGCGCACATGGTCGATGTCGGCGCAAAGGACGAGACGCGCCGTGTCGCGGTTGCGCGCGGTTCGATTGTGATGCTCGATGCCACGCTCACGCTGATTCGCGAAGGGCGCGCGAAGAAAGGCGATGTGCTGGGCGTCGCGCGCATTGCGGCGATCCAGGGCGCCAAGCGCACCGCCGATCTCATTCCGCTATGCCATCCGCTCGCGCTCACGCGGGTTGCGGTGGATTTTTCGATCGACGAGACGCTGCCCGGCGTGCATTGCGAAGTGCGCGTGGAGACGGTCGGGCGCACCGGGGTCGAGATGGAAGCGCTGACCGCCGTGCAGGTCGGATTGCTGACGATTTATGACATGTGCAAGGCGGTCGATCGCGGCATGACCATCAACAACGTGCGGGTCATGGAGAAGCATGGGGGGAAGTCGGGGGATTGGGTGGCGGCGTAAGCGAACGGCAATACGCTCACGCGCCCTTCAGGATCAGATCCGCCGCGCGTTCCGCGATCATGATTGTCGGCGCGTTGGTATTGCCGCTCGTCACGACCGGCATCACTGAGGCATCCACCACACGCAGCCCGCTTACGCCGTGCACCCGGAGTTCCGGATCCACGACCGATAACGCGTCGTTGCCCATTCTGGCCGTGCCGACTTGATGCGCGGCCGTCGTCCCGGTCTTCTTGACGAAGCTTTCCATTTCCGCCTGAGTCGTCACTGATGGTCCCGGTGCGACTTCCACGGCATGCCACGACTCGAATTCCGGCTGGCGCATCACTTCCCGGACCTGCAGCGCATAGCGTGCTACGACTTCGACGTCGTAGGGATCGGCGCAGGCATTCGGGTTCATCAGCGGATAGGCGAGAGGATCGGCGCTCGCAAGGCGCACACTGCCACGGCTCTTTGGCGCCAACACAGTGGGAACGAGCGTGAATCCCTGCGTCACCGAGGGATAGCCGTCGATCGGAAAGGTGTTCGTGGAGAGAAGAACCTGGCCGTCTGGTCCTTCCTGTGACGGCGCGCTCTTGAAAAAAACCGTTGCCTCCATTCCCGTGGTCACGGACGGCGTATTTTTCCGAGCCGTCTGCCATACGGTCCAGCACGTCAGTTGATCGTGAAGATTTTCACCCACGCCAGGCAGATCGACCACTGTGCGGATACCGTGCGTTTCCAGATGAGGTCGCGCCCCGATACCCGAATGCAGCAACACTGCGGGTGTCATGATGGATCCGGCGCACAACAACGTCTCCCGGCCCGCATATGCGACGAAGGTCTCGCCACGGCACGTGAAACGCACACCGAGCACCCGCGCACCCTGCATCTCCAGATCCAACACGCGCGCGTTCGTCAGAACCGTGAGCTTCGGACACGGCAGCAGCGGAGCGACGTAGCACGTCCAGGCGCTCGCACGTTGACCATCGGGAAGGATGGTCAGCTGTGACAGGCTTGCACCCGTGTTGTCCGTGCCGTCGTTGTAATCCGCGGGAGCGGGCATTCCCGAAGCCGCCGCCGCCGACACGAAATCCTGCGCGAGGGCGGTCATGGCAGGACGTCCAATCTGCAAGGGTCCATCATGCCCGTGGACGCCTGAGGGATCGTCGAGCCTGAAATTCTCCATCCTGCGGAAATAGGGCTCCACGTCACGCCACGCCCATCCCGTCGCGCCCTCGCTGGCCCAATGGTCGAAGTCCGCGGGTAAGCCACGCACGTACATCATGCCGTTGATCGAACTGCTGCCGCCGAACGTCTTGCCCCTCGACCAGCCGATCCGTTGATCGGCCGAGAACACCTGCTGCGTGGTCTCGAAACTCCAGTCCACTGTGCTGCCATACAACTGCGTGACGAGCGACGGGTCATGGATGGCGGGCAGCGCATCCGTTGGACCGGCCTCCAATGCAAGCACGCTAAAGCCCGCGTCGACGATTCGGCGAATCAGTACCGAACCGGCCGAGCCCGTGCCGACGACAATGTAGTCATACTGCCCGCCCCCGCCTCTGAGGGAGTCGGCGGGACTCGTGTGCCCGCACCCCCACAGTGAAAGCGCGCCGCCCACTTCGAGCAGGCGCCGAAGAAAGTCACGACGAAAGCGGTCTTGAATAGGCGCCATGAAGAGGTCCGTGTGGAATGTCCACACCCGACAGGCGGCGCGATGTCAATCATCCGGTCCGGTTGGACTCGGATTCCATGTGCCACGTCCGACCGTGAGGCTTGTACGAAGGCGCTCTCGCTGATTCGTCCCGGCTTCCAGGCGATCGCGAAATGCTCCAATCGCCTAGATTAACCCGAATCGGACCTTTAGATCGAAATATCGAATTTCATTAACTCATTGACGCATAAATTGAAATTTTCATACGCTTTATACTGATTTCGATCGCTTTACGGTGAAAAGCCGCCCTTCGTCGCCTCGGCCCGTGAAACGCTCAATCACCATCCTCATCATCCCCGTCCGCCGAGGCCGGCTCGTCCTTCGGCACCCCGTATAGCCTGACCAGATCCGCCTTGAACGCGGTAAGCGGCGTGCCCGCCTCATCGATCAATCCATACACCGCCGCCAGTTGCTTGGGCCAGTCGTGCAGCTCGGTCGCGAAGATCTTGAGACGGGCCATCGTATCGAGCGCCTCGGTCTTCTGTCCGGCGAGCGCCTGAAGCACCGCATAGCGGCGCAACACCGTCTCGCCCGGCAACAGCGCGATTGCCTTACGATGCGCCGCAAGCTTCGCCTGCACGTTCTGCGCGTTGATGGGCAAGAGCGTCGCCGCCCCATACTCGCCCCACGCCGTGAACAGGAACGACGGCGCGTCACGATATTGCTCCGCCGGCCGCGACCCGTAGTACAGCACCTCGGCGCGGTTGTAGTCGCGCAGTGTCGGATACAGCGCGGCCAGCCCGCCCAGCACCAGCACGACATACACGCCGTACGACACCGGCCGCGCGACGAGCCGTAACGGCCGCGTGTCCAGCAGGCCGATGACGAGCATCGCCGGCATCAGGAAGAACATGTACTGCTGCGGATATTCGACGAGCGCATGCATCATCAGCACGCCGAGCAGCGACAGCCCGAAAATCCGCGCCGGCGTATGCGGCGCCCGCAGCACGCGAATCAACCAGAACACGACGCCCGCGACGAGTATCGCCACGCCGAGCACACCCGTCTTCGCAAGCAGGTCGATGAAAATGTCGTGCGCATTGTTGGCAATCTCGACGCCGCCGAGCTCGCGGACAATCTCAAACTGATAGCGCGGAAATTCCCCCCAGCCGACGCCCAGCAGCGGATGCGTCCTGAACATCGTCCAGCCGTACTTCCACAACGCAAGACGCGGCGCGATCTGGTTGGCGTCCTGCATGCGTTCCGCCGCCGACTGCGCAAGACCGAAGTCGTAGCGGGTATTGGCCCAGCGCACCGCCGCATTGACCGCGAAGAACACGACGGCGAGCAGCAGCGGCACGAGCCACGCGCGCAGGTCGCGCTTGCCCGGTCCGTCGAAGCCGTCCGACGCGCGCGGCCTTCCCTGCACCCACGCCATCCACAAGCCGCCGACGACGATCACCGCCGTCTGCAGCCACGGCCCGCGCGACACCGTCAAGGCCAGTCCGAGCGAGTACACCACCGACACCGCCACCCACACCACGAGCGGCAGCCGACGCGTCTGCACGAAGAACAGCGCGCCCGCCATGGCGAAGGCAATGACCGTGGCCAGGTGATTCGCCTGCGCCATGTTGCCGAACGGACGCCGCTCGATCATGACGTTGTAGGCCACCACGAAGGGCGTGAACTTCACCTCGAGATGCAGCAGCTGCACGGCTTGGCAGAACACCGCAAACAGTCCGCCGAGCATCAGCGCCGCCGCGCCCACGCGCAGCGCCTTCTCGCCGAGCCCCGCGCGCACCAGCCCGAAGCCCGTATGCACGGCGACGAACGACGCCAGCAGATAGGCGCCGCCCAGCCAGTTCATGGAGGGCTGTGCGATTGGCAGCAGCACCGTCTGGGCGACCAGCAGCACGCCGAAGGCAAGCGGCATCAACGCGACGACGGGCGAGGCGAACGACACCTTCGGCTCCGCCACGCGCACCAGCAGCGCCACGGTTGCGCCGAGCGCCAGGTAGAGCGCGAGCGCACTGTATTCGGCGTAGAAAGTCGGGATCGGATACGTGTGGTTGACGACGGCGAAAGGGATCGTCAACGCCAGACACAGGACCGCAAAACAAAGGTAACGCGCGAATTGGGAAGGCATGAGGGACTGGGAACGTCGGGAACCGGCGCACTATACAAAACTTTGTCCCCGCTGTCCGTCGAACGAACGGATTTACGACGAAAACCCCGCCTTTGCCGCAAAAACGACCCGCAGGGCGCGGCGGCCCCGTAAATGCTGCCGCCGCGCTTCGCTGCTCTCTTTACTGCGGTGTCCCGCTTCGCGCCGCCCGACTCATAGGCCCCTCACGCGCGGCACTCTGGCGGCGCAAGATTGGCCGGCAAGGTGGCCGGATCGACCGGCAACGGCCCCGAGCCCGGCGCCGGCAAGGACGAGACAGTCTTCGCCGCCGCAAAGCATTCCCACGTGACCGAGCCCGCCTGCACCACGCCGCGACTGAGCGTCACGCGTGCGGTGGGAGTCTCGGCGTTGTCCGGCGTGGACGGCACCAGCACGAGCGTGTTCGAGCCCGCCGGCGCGACGCGGGTCGAATACGAGATCGTGATCTGCCCCGTGTCGCTATCGACGTGAATGGATTCGACATTGCGCGTACCCGGCGGCGACGCGTAGCCGCCCGCGAAATCCGCCCCGCTGGCCGCGTTCTCGGCCACCGCCAGCCGCGCCGATGCCGCCAGCGCGATGCCCTCGCCCACCCGGCTGCGCGCCAGATAATCCTGATAGGCAGGAATCGCATAGGCCGCGACCACGCCCACGATGGCCAGCACGATCATCAGCTCGATGAGCGTGAAGCCCCGCACCAGCATGTCCCTTGCCCGTCCCAACCACCACACGCGCGCCTCGCGCGGCGCGTGCATCACACCCAGCACCAACGTTGTCATCTCAGCTCCCGGAAAAACGAAAAAAGCGCCCTGCCGCGCAATGCGGACAGGACACTTCGATCGTATTCAGAGCACGCCTCAGGCGACAGTCAGCCGGATGGCCTAGGTCCAACCAGGCCTCAGCCGGCCGCGCGTCTCCCCGCTTCGAGCGCGCGGCGCTTGAGCAGCCATCCCAGTGCCACCACTAGCACCGCGCCCGCCACGCGCGCCGCATAGGTCGCGAAATCGGTGTTGAGCGCGGGCCAGCGGTCGATGAAGGGATCGTCGATGATCAGGCCGCCCGCGATCCAGCCGAGCAGCCCCGCGCCGAGCAGCACGACCATCGGAAAACGGTCGATCAGCTTCAGCACCAGCGTGCTGCCCCACACGATCAGCGGGATGCTGACGACCAGCCCGAAGATCACCAGCGTCAGCCGGTGGCGCGGATCCGCCGCCTCCGCCGCGCCCGCGATGGCGATCACGTTGTCGAGGCTCATCACGGCATCCGCGACGATGATGGTCTTCACCGCGGCCCAGAGGCGATCGGATGCGTTGATTTCGTGCTCGTCGTGATCCGGCTGCAGCAACTTGATACCGATCCACAGCAGCAGCAGCCCGCCCACGAACTTGAGAAAGGGAATGTCCAGCAGCAGCACCGCGAAGGCGATCAGCACGACGCGCAGGATGATGGCGCCGAGCGTGCCGAGCACGATGCCGCGCGTGCGCTGCCGGTCGGGCAGATTGCGGCACGCCAGCGCGATGACGACGGCGTTGTCGCCGCCGAGGAGGATGTCGATCACGATGATCTGGACGACGGCACCCCAGTGAAGCGTGGAGAAGAATTCGAGCATGGTGCGGAGCGAAAGCGAAAGCGAAAACAAAGGCCGAAAAAAAAGCGAGGAAGCAACGCTCCCTCGCTTGGTATCGGCTCATACGAAAGGAATCAGTAAGAGTACCAAACCCTCGCGTAGTTTGTCCGCATCGGTCTTAGATGACCGACTTCAGCAGACGGCCCATTTCCGACGGGTTCTTCGTGACCTTGATGCCGCACGCGTCCATGATTTCGAGCTTGGCGTCCGCCGTGTCCGCACCGCCCGAGATCAGCGCGCCTGCGTGGCCCATGCGCTTGCCCGGGGGCGCCGTGACGCCCGCGATGAAGCCGACCACCGGCTTCTTCATGTTGTCCTTGATCCAGTAAGCCGCATTGGCTTCGTCCGGACCGCCGATCTCGCCGATCATGATGACGGCGTCCGTATCCGGATCGTCGTTGAACATCTTCATCACGTCGATGTGCTTCAGACCGTTGATCGGATCGCCGCCGATACCGACCGCCGACGACTGGCCAAGACCCAGCGCCGTCAGCTGACCGACTGCTTCATACGTCAGCGTGCCCGAGCGCGACACCACGCCGATGCGGCCCTTCTTGTGGATGTGACCCGGCATGATGCCGATCTTCAGCTCGTCCGGCGTGATCGTGCCGGGGCAGTTCGGTCCGAGCAGCAGCGTCTTGCGGTTTTCGCGGCGCATGCGGTCCTTGATTTCGAGCATGTCGCGAACCGGAATGCCTTCCGTGATGCAGATCGCGAGATCGAGATCGGCTTCGACGGCTTCCCAGATCGCCGCGGCAGCGCCCGCGGGCGGCACGTAGATCACCGAAACCGTGGCGCCGGTTTCGGACTTTGCTTCCTTGACGGACGCATAGATGGGGATGCCTTCGAAATCCTCGCCCGCGCGCTTCGGGTTCACACCCGCGACGTAGGCTTCACGGCCGTTCGCGTATTCGCGGCAGGCGCGCGTATGGAACTGACCGGTCTTGCCGGTGATGCCCTGCGTGATGACCTTCGTGTCTTTGTTGATCAGAATCGACATGTAGTGACCTCTGTTCGTTTGGCGTCGCCAAGGCTCGAGCCCCGCGCCGCCATTCGTATCTGGTGGAACGCTCTTCTAAGGCAGGCAGCGCGTGCGCTTACTTGCCTTCGGCCGCCGCGACGACCTTCTGCGCAGCTTCTTCCATGCTGTCGGCCGAGATGATCGGCAGGCCCGAGTCCGCCAGCATCTTCTTGCCGAGGTCCTCGTTCGTGCCCTTCATGCGCACGACCAGCGGCACCTTCAGGTCCACCGCCTTCGAGGCCGCCATCACGCCTTCCGCGATCACGTCGCAGCGCATGATGCCGCCGAAGATGTTCACGAGGATCGCCTTCAGGTTCGGGTTCTTCAGCATCAGCTTGAAGGCTTCCGTGACCTTCTCGGTCGTGGCGCCGCCGCCGACGTCGAGGAAGTTGGCCGGCTCGCCGCCGAACAGCTTGATGGTGTCCATCGTGGCCATCGCCAAGCCCGCGCCGTTCACCAGACAGCCGATGTTGCCGTCGAGCGAGATGTACGCGAGGTCGAACTTCGACGCTTCGACTTCAGCCGGATCTTCTTCGTCCAGATCGCGGTACGCGACGATTTCCGGATGACGGAACAGCGCGTTCGCGTCGAAGTTGAACTTGGCGTCGAGCGCGATGACCTTGCCGTCGCCGGTCACGATCAGCGGGTTGATTTCCGCGAGCGATGCGTCGGTTTCGAAGAATGCCTTGTACAGGCCTTGCAGGATCGCGCGCGCTTGCGGGATCGATGCGTCCGGAATGCCGATCTTGCGGGCCAGGTCGTCCGCGTCCTTGTCCTGCAGGCCGGTCGACGGCTCGACGGCGAACTTGTGCAGCAGTTCCGGCGTCTTTTCCGCGACTTCCTCGATGTCCATACCGCCTTCGCTCGACGCCATCACGACGACCTTCTGCGTCACGCGATCCAGCACGAGGCCGACGTACAGTTCCTTCTTGATGTCCGCGCCTTCTTCGATCAGCAGGCGGTTCACCTTCTGGCCTTCCGGGCCGGTCTGGTGCGTGACGAGCTGCATGCCGAGGATCTGGTTCGCGTATTCGCGGACCTGCTCGATCGACTTCGCGACCTTCACGCCGCCGCCCTTGCCGCGGCCGCCAGCGTGGATCTGCGCCTTGACGACCCAAACCGGGCCGCCCAGCTCTTCCGCGGCCTTGACCGCATCATCCACCGAGAACACGGGTGTGCCGCGCGGGACCGCGACGCCGAATTTCCGCAGGATTTCCTTACCCTGGTACTCGTGAATCTTCATGCGTGATTCCTTCAGTCTGAGAGTTGGAGTGAACTTCTTAGTGTTTGAACCGCTGATTCTTCGATTCTTGTTTGAATGCCTTGCGACCGCGTGAGCGCGTGCGCTGCACGAGGCGAACTATGTCTCCCGCCTGTCTTTCGGGTCCGCTTGCTCGCTGGTTTGCGCGCTTGCATCATGCGTGGCGACCGTGGGTTCTTTTTCTGCCGGCGCGTACCCGAACCAGCGCGGGTAGTGTTCCTTGACCGCGGGGCCGTCGAAGCGCAACGCGTGACAGCGGCCGAGCTGGAACGGCGGCTCTTCGGGCGCGCTGCCGCCGGACGCGTTGGCGTCGGACCGCTTGAAGGGGTTGCCGTTCTCGATCTTCCAGACGTCGCCCGCGAAGGCCTGGACGGCCGCGGTCGGCAGCACGCCGCACAGTTCCGTGAGATGCGTGCAGCCGGCTGTGCCGCGCAGCACCTGATTGGCTTCGCGGCGGAAATCCTGCAGGAGGTTGAGGCCGATGAGCTTGCGGTAGGCCGTGTTGGACTCGGCGCACAGACCGCCATAGGGCGACCAGTCGGACGATGCTTCGGCGCCGACGATGGTGCAATTGCGGTCGATGGTGATGCGCAGCCAGAGTTCATGGATCGGCAGGCCGAGCGGCCGGACGCCCGTCGCGAGGGTGAAGTCGCGCGGCTTCTCATCGGTCAGACAGGCTTCGATATCCCACAGACCGTCTTCGCGCTCGAAGGCTTCCAGCCGAATTGCGCGTCGATGGCGCAAGTGTCGGGGAGCGGGAGGCGAAAGAGGCATGCTGGAAGTGAGCCGGTACGGAGAAAACCGTGCGATTTTAGCATATTGGGTATTTCCAGCCGGACATGCCCCGAGCACGGGTGCATGCGTGTGCGCCGTGTGGCGCGATGCGGGTTCGAGCGGCGTGCTCAGTCGTCGACGATCTCTTCGCTCCAGTCCTCGTCGCCGCCCTTCAGGATCTTGCCGATCGTGCCGCCGGAGAAACCCCGCGCCGCCAGGAAGCGCGCTTGCCGGGCGCGTTCGGCGGGCGTGTCCGGCAAGGTGCCGTACTTCTTCTCCCAGACGGCGCGGGCGCGGTCGGTCTCGGTTTGCGCGAGCTTGTCGGCGGTCTCGCTGATGAGCGACTCGCCGACCGCATGGCGCTTCAGTTCGTTGATGATCCGGCTGCCGCCCATGCGCGCGGCCCGCCGATGCACGACGCTTTCCACGAAGCGTTCGTTCGACAGCCAGCCGTCGCGCTCCAGGTCGTCCAGCACGGTGTCGAGGGAATCGGTTTCGCTGACATACGGACTCAACTTTCGCGACAACTCGGCCCGGCTGTACTCGCGACGCGACAGCGCCGCGAGCGCACGCCCTTTCAACGAGCGCTTCGGACGCCTTGGGTCGTTCGCTTCGGCAACCGAAGTCTTGCGAGTGCGCTGGCTCGTGCGGGTAAACACGGCGTCTTCCGCCGCAGCCGATGGTGCTTCGGCCGGCGCGCATTGCTCGAATGGCTCGAACGGGTCGGCGTCTTCGAAGGGGTCTGTGAAGGAGGGAGGCGCGGGCTGAGCGAGCCGGGGTGCGGACGCGGACGGCGGCTCGACGGGAGCGGGCGTGCGTTTGGCGCGCTGTGCCGGGGGCTGCTCGGTCGCCTGCTTCAGCAGCGCGCGAGCGTGTGCGAGACGCGTTGAACGGGGGGTTGCGTCGGTTGGATCGGATTGAGCTTGGGATGCGTTCGAGATGTCCGATCCCGAAGCTGGCTCGTCCGACCGACCGCCCATGCTTGCCCCGGAAACGCGACGCGCCGACGCGAAAGACCTTTTCGCGTCGGCGCGTTTTTTGTCACCGCGTGGGAATGTGCTCTTGGGCGAGACTCCGCGCCGTTCGCTGCTTCTTTCGTAGCGATCGACGGATGCGCAACCTTCCTCGGTTGCCTCATCCGCCAGACCGGGCTCCGAACCAGCCTCCGAATCAGCCTTCGAAGCCGTCTTCGAACCGGGCCGGCGCCTGAGCATCGTCCTTCAGGCTCGACGCTTATTCGTCGTCGGCCACTTCGGCCTTGACGGCGACCACTTCACCCAGCGCAGCCACGCCCAGCGATTCACGGATCTTGTTCTCGATCTCGCGTGCGATGTCCGGATTCTCGCGCAGGAATTCACGCGCGTTGTCCTTGCCCTGACCGATCCGCTCGCCGTTATAGCTGTACCAGGCGCCGGCCTTGTCGACCAGCTTGGCCTGCACGCCCAGGTCGATGATTTCGCCCTGACGCGAGATGCCTTCACCGTACAGGATGTCGAAGATGGCTTCGCGGAACGGCGGCGCGACCTTGTTCTTCACGACCTTGACGCGCGTTTCATTGCCGATGACTTCGTCGTTCTTCTTGATCGAGCCAATGCGGCGGATATCCAGGCGCACGGACGAGTAGAACTTGAGCGCATTGCCGCCGGTGGTGGTTTCCGGGTTGCCGAACATCACGCCGATCTTCATGCGGATCTGGTTGATGAAGATGACCAGGCAGTTCGTGCGCTTGATGGTGCCGGTCAGCTTGCGCAGCGCCTGCGACATCAGACGCGCCTGCAAACCCGGCAGCGAATCGCCCATTTCGCCTTCGATTTCCGCCTTCGGCACGAGGGCCGCCACGGAGTCGATGACGATCATGTCGATGGAACCGGAGCGCACCAGTGCGTCCGCGATTTCGAGTGCCTGCTCGCCCGTGTCCGGCTGCGAGATCAGCAGTTCCGGCACGTTCACGCCGAGCTTGCCTGCGTACTGAACGTCGAGCGCGTGTTCCGCGTCGATGAAGGCCGCCGTGCCGCCGAGCTTCTGCATTTCGGCAACTACCTGCAGCGTGAGCGTGGTCTTGCCCGATGATTCCGGACCGTAGATTTCCACCACACGGCCGCGCGGCAAACCGCCGACGCCGAGCGCGATGTCCAGACCGAGCGAACCGGTGGACACCACCTGAATGTCTTCGACCGCCTCACCTGCGCCGAGCCGCATGATCGACCCTTTGCCGAATTGCTTTTCGATCTGCGAGAGCGCGGCGGCCAGGGCCTTGCTCTTCTCCGCAGTCATTCCAGCCGGGCCTTTCTTGCTTTCTTCCATGAATCGTCCTTTGCTATGATGAACGGCGTCTGAGGCAGTGTTCACGGGCATTTCCGCTGCTCGAACGAGCTTCTCGAAAGGCCTTTTCACACGCACGCAGAGACTGTATAAAAAAACAGTAGTTTTTGCAAGCGGGTAACAACGCGGCGCTGCTTTTTTTCCGCGCCACGCGAGTCGCACACCCTGCGCAAGAACCGCGACACACCTGGAGACCGCCGCGCCGGGCGACATTCGGTGCCGGCAATGCCGCTGCGCTTCGCCGCGCATGCGGGCGTACCAAGGCGCACACGACGATGCGAATCCTCATTGCCGAAGACGACAGCATACTCGCGGACGGTCTCGTCCGATCACTCCGCCAATCGGGCTATGCCGTTGATCATGTGAAGCATGGCGTCGAGGCGGATACCGCCCTTTCGCTCCAGACTTTCGACCTCCTGATCCTCGATCTCGGCCTGCCGCTGATGCCCGGCCTGGAGGTGCTGCGCCGCCTGCGCGCACGCAATTCGCAGATGCCCGTGCTGATCCTCACCGCCGCCGACAGCGTCGACGAACGCGTCAAGGGACTCGACCTCGGCGCGGATGACTATATGGCCAAGCCGTTCGCGCTCAACGAGCTCGAAGCGCGCGTGCGCGCGCTGACGCGGCGCGGCGCGGGCGGCGGCCCGACGGTCGTGAAGCATGGCGCGTTGAGCTTCGATCAGGTCGGGCGCATCGCGACGATCGGCGAGCAGGTCATCGACCTGTCCGCGCGCGAGCTCGGCGTGCTCGAAGTGCTGCTGCAGCGAAGCGGCCGGCTCGTGTCGAAGGAACAGCTCGTCAATCATCTGTGCGAGTGGGGCGAGGAAGTGAGCAACAACGCCATCGAGGTCTACGTGCACAGGCTGCGCAAGAAGATCGAGCCGAGCGGCGCGAAGATCATCACGGTACGCGGACTCGGTTACACGCTGGAGAAAGCGGGCGCGTCGCCGAACGGCGCGGGCCCGCAGCCGCCGGCCGATCCGATGCCCGCCAGCCATCACTACAAGTAGGCGGCATGGCGTCGTCGGCTTCCACCGAATCGCGCGCGCCGAAGCCATCCGCTGAAGCCTCCGCCGACTCCGACACCCAGCGCGACGCGCGCTACGCCAACCCGTTCGCGCCGCCCGACGAGCTCGAGCCCGATGCGCACGCGCATCCGCGCTCGCTCTTCGGCGAGATTCTCGACTGGATGCTGGCCCCGCTGCTGCTGCTCTGGCCGATGAGCATCGCGGTCACGTATCTCGTCGCCAAATCGATCGCCAACGGGCCCTTCGATCGCGCGCTCGAAGCCGACGCCTACGTGCTGGCGCGGCAGATCCAGCCGGTCAACGGCGTCGCGGAGTTGCGCCTGCCCGACGCCACCCGCGATTTCCTGCGCGCCGACAACGTCGACAGCGTGTTCTTCCAGGTGCTCGGCACGCGCGGCGAGCTCGTCGGCGGCGACCGCGACATGCCGCTGCCGCACGACGATGACCGGCCGCAGCCCGGCATCGTCGAATTCCGCGACGACGTGCTGCGCGGCAACGACATCCGCGTTGCGTACACGACGGTGGATCTGCCCGGACTCGCGCCCGGACGCGATCCGGCGAGCACTCAGCCGGTGCTGGTGCAGGTCGCCGAGACGCTGGACAAGCGCAGCCAGCTCGCCAACGACATCATCAAGGGCGTGATCCTGCCGCAGTTCGTGATCCTGCCGCTCGCGATCATCCTGGTGTGGTTCGGACTGTCGCGCGGGCTTGCGCCGCTGCATGCGCTGCAATCGAACATCCGGGCGCGCCGTCCGGACGATCTCTCTCCGCTGGAAGCGGACCGCGCCCCGCCCGAGATCGCGCCGCTGGTCGCCTCGTTCAACGATCTGCTCACGCGGCTCGAACAGAACATGGAGTTCCAGAAGCGTTTCATCGCCGATGCCGCGCATCAGATGAAGACGCCGCTCGCGGGCTTGCGCATGCAGGCCGAGTTCGCGATGCGCCAGGAGGTGCCGGCGGAAGTGCAGCGCTCGCTGGAACAGATCGCGACGAGCTCCGAACATGCCGCCCGCCTCGTCACGCAACTTCTGGCGCTGGCGCGCGCGGAGAATCGCGCGGCGGGCGGGATCTTTGCGCGCATCGAGCTGACGGCGCTCGCGCGGCTCGCGGTGCGCGACTGGGTGCAGCCCGCGCTCGCCAAGGGCATGGACTTGGGCTACGAGGAGCCGCCTCATCCGGTGGAGGTGGAAGGCAATGTCGTGATGCTGCGGGAGATGCTCTCGAACCTGATCGACAACGCGATCCGCTACACGCCCGCGGGCGGACGCATTACCGTGCGCGTGAGGGCGGACGAGGACGACCTCGATCTCGTGCATCTCGAAGTAGAGGACTCGGGGCTGGGCATTCCGGCGGCGGAACGCGAGCGCGTGGTGGAGCGCTTCTACCGGATTCTCGGGCGCGAAGGCGACGGCAGCGGGCTGGGACTGGCGATCGTCAAGGAGATCGCGACGATGCATGGCGGCACGCTCGCGATCGAAGATCACGTGTATCAGGACAGTCCCAGGTTGGCCGGAACCCTGGTGCGAGTCAGTCTCCAGCGGGTTTATCCTGCCCGGGACAAACCCTGAGCGTCAGGATCGAGTCTTCCTTGCTCGGGCGCTCGAAGCCCGACGTTGCCCGAAATTAAACGATCGTTTGCACCACGATCCCGTCAAATCGCTGTGTTCAGCCAGCAAAAGCACCTCTGAAGGCCTGACGCCGCGCGTCAGAACGCCGTAAGTTTTCGTTCCAATAATCGTTGCACCGGAGCCGCCCAGTCGCGGACCGACGTATTCGAAAAATCAAATCAGGACAGGAGGCGGTACATGGCTACGGTTGAAGGGCGCGTTTCGCACGCACCGATGACGGCAGAGGAAAAGAAGGTCATCTTCGCTTCGTCGCTCGGGACGGTGTTCGAGTGGTACGACTTCTATCTGGCGGGTTCGCTCGCCGTCTACATCAGCAAGACCTTCTTCTCGGGCGTGAACCCGACAGCCGGCTTCATCTTCACCCTGCTCGGCTTCGCGGCGGGCTTCGCGGTGCGCCCGTTCGGCGCGATCGTGTTCGGGCGGCTCGGCGACATGGTCGGACGCAAGTACACGTTCCTCGTGACGATCGTGATCATGGGCCTGTCGACGTTCCTGATCGGCTTCCTGCCGGGTTACGCGACCATTGGCATCGCGGCGCCGGTCATCTTCATTGCGATGCGTCTGTTGCAGGGCCTCGCGCTCGGCGGCGAGTACGGCGGCGCGGCCACCTATGTGGCGGAGCACGCGCCCTCGAACAAGCGCGGCGCGTGGACGGCGTGGATCCAGACCACGGCGACGCTCGGCCTGTTCATCTCGCTGATCGTGATTCTCGCGGTGCGCACGGCGGTCGGTGAGGAACAGTTCGGCGCATGGGCGTGGCGCATCCCGTTCCTCGTGTCGATCCTGTTGCTTGCCATTTCGGTGTGGATCCGAATGAAGCTGCATGAATCGCCGGTGTTCGAGCGCATCAAGGCCGAAGGCAAGACCTCGAAAGCGCCGCTCACCGAAGCATTCGGCGAGTGGAAGAACCTGAAGATCGTGCTGCTGGCGCTGTTCGGTCTGACGGCGGGCCAGGCGGTCGTGTGGTACACGGGCCAGTTCTATTCGCTGTTCTTCCTCACCCAGACGCTCAAGGTGGACGGCACCAGCGCGAACATCATGGTTGCGGTGGCGCTGCTGATCGGCACGCCGTTCTTCGTGTTCTTCGGGTCGCTGTCGGACCGCATCGGACGCAAGCCGATCATCATGGCCGGCTGCCTGATCGCCGCGCTCTCGTTCTTCCCGCTGTTCAAGGCGCTCGCCCACTACACGAATCCGACGCTCGAGGCCGCGACGCTCAAGTCGCCGATCGTCGTGATCGCCAATCCGGACGAGTGCTCGTTCCAGTTCAATCCGGTGGGCACGTCGAAGTTCACGTCGTCGTGCGATATCGCGAAGGGCGCGCTGTCAAAGGCCGGCCTGAACTATGAGAACGTGGCGGCGCCGGCCGGCACGCTGGCGCAGATCAAGGTGGGCGAAACGGTCGTCAACACCTATGACGGCAAGGGCGCCGACGCCAAGGCCCAGGGCGCCGCGTTCGACAAGACGCTCGCCGGCACGCTGAAGAGCGCGGGCTATCCGGCGAAGGCCGATCCGGCGCTGATCAACTGGCCGATGGCGATCGTGGTCCTGACCATCCTCGTGATCTTCGTGACGATGGTGTATGGGCCGATCGCGGCGATGCTGGTCGAGATGTTCCCGGCGCGGATCCGCTATACGTCGATGTCGCTGCCGTATCACATCGGCAATGGCTGGTTCGGCGGCTTCCTGCCGGCGACGGCCTTCGCGATCGTCGCGGCCAAGGGCGACATCTACTCGGGGCTGTGGTATCCGATCGTGATTGCGCTGGCGACGTTCGTGATCGGCATGCTGTTCGTGAAGGACACGCGCAAGTCGAACGTGTATCACGAGGATTGAGGAGGCCGGGTCGGGCTGTTTTAATAAATCGCAGGGAAAGGCTTGACAGCCCGAACGGCCCTCTGCATAATCTCGTCTTTCGGCGAATTAGCTCAGTCGGTTAGAGCGACGGAATCATAATCCGCAGGTCCGGGGTTCGAATCCCTGATTCGCCACCAGCTTCAAGAAGAAGCCGCTGTTCCGAAAGGACAGCGGCTTTTTTGTTTTTGCCGGGTCGACAAACCGCGAGACAAGGCAGCTTGCCGGTTTCGGGTGCTGCACGCCACGGTTGACTTCTTAGGCGGGCAACAAGCACTCGAATGCAGCCGTCTACCCGATCTTCTTAGATTCGGATATCGGAACGAGCGCTCCATCCGACATCACCTCAAATTCAAACGAGGCGCGCGGTGGTGTTTCACCGTCGATATGGCCAAGCGCAATGCGTCTTTCCTCATCGCTCCAGACGACTGTCCAGTGCAACAGTTCACGCTTGATCGCCTGAGCAATCTGCAAACCCTCAGCACTGAACTTTCCCCAATCCAACCGGTTCTGACGCTCCTCCGGCGGCTTGAAATCATCGTTGATGTTGTACCAGTCGGCCCACTGCGCAAGCCGCGCCTTCAGATCATCTGACACCGGAAGTTCTTCCGGATCCATGTGCATGCCATCGAAATGCCAAATGCCGTTCGACGCGTACTCAGGCATGACCCGGACGTACACGGGGTTCTCGTAAATCTCAAACTCGTCTTCTTCGTGCTTTGACATGTTTTGAAGTTCGGTGTCAGTCGTTCCAGTTGGCGCACATCACTGCCGCGCTCGATTCTCGCACGCTGATACGAACCAACGAATGAAGCGATCGCAAAGGCATCCCCACGAAGTTTGCTTACAAATGTCACACCTCTCGCGTCCACCGCGCGCGTCGCATCGCGTTTATGGCAGACAGGCACCCGCGCTTCGCATGCCGACAACCGGAGTCACCGCCATGAACGCCCTTCCCCAGATCCCGTCCGACGTCCCGACGAAAGCGTCGCGCATTCATCCGCTGGTCGCGGCTGCGGCCGTGTCGGTGATCCTTGCGTGCGGCACCGGCATCGCGGCGATGACCGGGCTGCTGCCGTCGTCGAAAGCAACGGCCAACACGGTCACCGCCTCGCCGCTCGTCGACACGCAGGTGGCCAAAGCGGCATCGTCACCCGCGCCGTCGGCGAGCCAGAAAAACACCCCCCTGCCGCGCGCAGTACGCGGACATCACGTGAACCCCGCGCGCGCCGTCGAACCGGTCCGCGAGACGGTCCAGCCTGCACAAAATCCCGTCCCCGCCTACGACCCGTACGCCGGCCAAGTAACCGCCGTCCACGCCGTGCAGACCGCGCAGCCGACGACGGGCATCGGCGCGATCGGCGGCGCGGTGGTCGGCGGCCTGGCGGGCACGCAGATCGGCAATGGCCGCGGCCGCACGGCGGCGACGATTCTCGGCGCGATCGGCGGAGGCCTCGCGGGCAACCAGATCGAGCACGTCGTCCACAAGACCACCACCTATCAGGTGCAGGTCCGCATGAACGACGGCAATGTGCGCAGCTTCAACTACGACGCCGCGCCGGGCGTGGCCGTCGGCCAGAAGGTGCACGTGTCGGGCGAGACCTTGACGCCCGCCTGAGACAAAAGACTCAACGCTTAAGACAAGCCTAATTTTCCGGTGCGAAGATGCATTCCATGTCGGATGCATCCGCGCAACCCGCGTCCCGGCGTCGCGCAGCGCGTCGGCCCACGCGAGAAACCCTATCGGGAGTGCTTCTGTGAAGAAGAAATCGACCAGCATGAAACCCAGCCGTCCGGCCATGTCGCCGTTGCTCCGTTCGCTGACGTACAGCCGCGCGTCGCGCGAGCCGATGATCGACGGCATGCTGTTGCAGTGCTATGCCGCACTCGATGCGTTCGATCGCGGCCACGGCTCGCAGACGCTCTTCATGACGCTGTGCCGTCACCTTCTGGTCGCCGAGGAACTGTGTCAGCTCGGCCACGCAGCCGATTGCGCCGACGCCATCACGGTCGCGCACGAAGCGCTCGTCGCGGTCGATACGCGACACTCCACCGAAGGCGCGTGGATCCTCGATGCCGACGCCCACGCTCAACTCTGCACCGCGCTCGCGCTCTTCGGTCAGCAACTGGAGGAAGCGACGCTCGAGCACATCGCCCAGGCGGAAGCCCGGATGGTCACGCAATCGCTGCTCGCGGCGAGCATGCGTTCAGGTGTCAGACGCGCTCAACCTGCGTGATGGAAAAAGAACGGTGGCGTGTTCGCAACACATGACATCCGTACTTTCCCGGAAAACAGGCAGCAACCGGAACAAATGTTTGCGACCGTACAGTCAGACGAATGAACGCTCACGATACTTGTCCTTAGCGCACGGGGGGAAGCAGTACGGCGCGCTGAGAGACCGAGAAACAGGATGGGCGGCACTCGAACGGTTCGTTGATGGAAGCAACGCGCACAAGCCGGATCACAACAACAACACGCGCATGCTTTTGACAACGGCCCTGTGAGTCGCAGGCAAACAAGCCGACGCTCCGACAACACGATGTTCAAAAGCCGGCTCACGCCGGCTTTTTCTTTTGCTGTCACGCTCAAGTCCAACGCTGAACGACCAAAAGAATTCAGCGATATCGCGAAAAGACCCGCCGCGCGCACTCCGCGCACCAGAGACGCGGCGCAAGCTCCGCGCGGGCGCTCCACACATGACCGAACGCGCACTGCCATTGAAGCGGCGTGGCGTCGTCGACATAGCCCGGCGAGAGCAGCACGCCGCCGCGTGCCTGCGCCATGTCGCGCAGGCGTCGCGTCGCTGCATCGCGACGCTGCAATGCGCAGTTCATGCACCGCACGTTCTGCGCCGATTCGGCCGATGCATCCCACGCATGTCCACACGCGCATGTCCACAGCACGGAGGCATCCGGGTTTTCGCCGCTCGCCGCGCGTTCCCGATAGCGCGCCGCTGCCGCCATCGGCTGACGATACGCGTTGCGCTTGTCCGGGCGTGCCATGGCGTGCAAGGGAGTGGTCAGTGCTGACCGCCGCGGATCGACTCGGAGCGCGAGGTCGTCACCACCGTGCCGTCCGTGCCGAAGTGCGCATTGAACATCGCGTCCTGGTTCACGCCGTCCTCCAGCCAGTGCCAGCTCCACACGCGTTCCTTCTTGAGCGGATACTCGGCGATGGTCGTCGGCTTGCCCAGCAGCCTGCGGGCTTCGTCCATGGTCATGCCGGGACGGACCTTCGCGAAGTTCGCGGCCGTCAGGACCTGCGTGACGGATACGAAGCGGCCGTTGGCATCGAGGTCGACCATATAGGTATTCGTGCCAGCGGGACCGCGCGGATATTCGAGGCGCTTGCTGCCGTCGGTGAAATTCCGCTCGGTCTCGGGCTCGCCCATCTGGTCGCGGATCTGCGCCTCGGTCGTCACGCCCGGCTGCAGGTTCTTGAGCAGCAGCGTGTCCGGCTTCACCGCATTGAAGAACGCCTTGAGCTTGTTCACTGCATCCTCGCCAGATTGCTGATCGCAGCCCGACAGCAGCGCCGCAGCCGATACCGCGACCAACACGCTGCACACGATCTTTCTCATCTCCGCTCCCCTCGCCCGCGTGTCCACGCGCGGAATCAGCCGCCGGCCGAGCCCAGCAACGGCATCGGATCGATGGCGGCGCCCGCCTTTCTCACTTCGAAGTGCAGCGCCGGCGTGCCGCTCGGGCCCGTTCCCATGTCGGCGATCGTCGCGCCCTGCTTGACGGTATCGCCTTCCTTCACAAGCAGCTTCTCGTTGTAGGCGTAGGCGGTGAGATAGTCGTTGCCGTGCTTGACGATGATCATGCGGCCATACGAGCGCAAGCCGCTGCCCGCATACACGACCTTGCCGGCCGCCGCGGCCTTGACCGGCTGACCGACCTTGCCTTCGATGTCGATACCCTTGTTGCCGCTCGCCCCGAACTTGCGGACGACATCGCCGTGCGCGGGCCACGCGAAGGTGCCCTTGCCCACGGGCGCGCTGCTGGTGCTCGCGTGTTCCGTGGCCGGGGCCGGAGCCTGGGCAGGCTTCGCGGCCGCTGACTTGTCGGGCGTCGACAGGAGCGGCGGTTGCGCCGACTTCGCCGTCGATGAAGACGCAGTTGCCGAAGCCGCGCCGGTCGAACCCGGCGGCGCGACGCGCAACACCTGTCCGATGTTGACCTGCTTGCTCTCGGGCAGATGGTTCCACGCGATCAGATCGGCGGGTTGCTGCTTGAAGGTGCGCGAGATGCCATAGAGCGTGTCGCCCGGCAGGACCCGATAGAAACCCGCTCCAACCGGCGCAGTCGACGCGACCGGCGCGGCGGCGGGCGCCGCGAGCGGCACGGCTGGCGCGGTCGTCACGCCCGCAGACGGGCTCTGCACGACCGGCGGCGCACTGCTCACCGAACTTTCGACGATCGGCGCCGGCGTGCGCGGCGTCGACGAACACGCGGCCAGACCGGCCGCCATCCCCGCTGCGAGCAGCGTTCTCATGATCGAACGCTGTGTGTCCGATCCCCGTGCCGCCTGCATTCCGAACGCTTCCATGTGCATCACCACCTGCTTTCTCATGCTTTTCGTCTTGATCTTTTCTGACTATGCGTCCGCGTCGGCACGCGGCTTCCTGCCGTGCGCCGCTCATCCTGCCTGCGCCGCGCGGATCCCGATTGCTGGAACAGCACAAACTTCGCCAGCATAAAACATTGGCGGAGCGAATTCGTTCAAATGAGCCAAACGATACGCATCGTCCGGCTCCGTGAGCGCTTGCCGGGCCCTCAGGCCTTGGAGTTACGCCGGCTCATTTTCCACAATGCGCCGAGCAACACCGGCACGATCGCCGCGCCGATCCCCACCAGCACGATCACATTCAGATACTGCTTGATGAACGGGATGTTGCCGAAGAAATAGCCGAGCAATACGAGGAGCAGCACCCAGAACAGCGCGCCCAGCACGTTGAACAACTGGAAGCGCGCGTGGCTCATGCCGGAGACGCCCGCGACGAACGGCGCAAAAGTCCGCACCACCGGCACGAAACGCGCAATGACGATGGTCTTGCCGCCGTGACGCTCGTAGAAGTTGTGCGTCTTCTGCAGCGCGGCGCGGTCGAGGAAGCGTTCAAGCACAGGGATATTGGTGTCGAAGACCTTCGGCCCGATGGCGCGGCCGATCCAGTAGTTCAGCGTGTTGCCGGTGACGGCGGCGATCAGCAGCAGCGCGATCAGCGCCAGCAGATTCATCTCGTGGGACGCGGCGAACGCGCCGCCGATGAACAGCAGCGAATCGCCCGGCAGGAACGGGAATACGACAAGCCCGGTCTCGCAGAATACGATCAGGAACAACACCGCGTAGACCCAGGCGCCGTAGCTCTGGATGAAGACCCCCAGCGACTTGTCGATGTGCAGGATGAGTCCCAGGAATTGCAGCAGCGTGTCCAAAAGCGTTCCTCGAAAGAAGTCCAGCGGCCGCGGCGAGCGGCGCATCCGGGGGTCAGAAAAGGGAGTCGCGCCATGATACCGAAGTGCCGCGTCGCGTCAGTTAAAAAGCACGCAGTGGGACACGTCCAGGGGCGCCTGGGCGAAACGGTCCGCGCCGGGGCGGCCGCGGGCGAATCGCTATAATTTCGCCATGGCCGACCTCAACGAACCCTCCGCCGCCGCTTTGACCGCGGATGCTCCGCGCCGTTCGCGCGGCATCGCGCCGCTGCCCGACCAGCTCATCAGCCAGATCGCCGCGGGCGAAGTGGTGGAGCGGCCGGCGTCGGTGGTCAAGGAACTGCTCGAAAACGCCCTCGATGCCGGCGCCCGGACGCTGCGCATCACGCTCGACGAAGGCGGCGTCAAGCGCATCGTCGTAGCCGATGACGGCTGCGGCATGCCGCCCGGCGAGCTGCCGCTCGCGCTGCTGCGCCATGCGACCAGCAAGATCCGCTCGCTCGCCGACCTCGAAGCCGTGGCCACGCTCGGGTTTCGCGGCGAAGCGATTGCGTCGATTGCATCGGTGGCCGAGTTGTTCATCACGAGCCGCACCGACGCCTGTCCGCACGCCACCCGCATCGATGCCCAGACGGGCGTGCTGTCGCCCGCGGCGGGCACGACCGGCACGACCATGGAAGTGCGCGAGCTGTATTTCAACACGCCCGCGCGCCGCAAGTTTCTGAAAAGCGAACAGACCGAACTCGGCCATTGCCTCGACGTGATCCGCCGCACTGCGCTGGCGCGCCCGGACGTCGCGATCTCGGTGATGCACAACGGCCGCGCCGTCGAACACTGGAACGCCACCGATCCGCAGACGCGCGTCGCGAAGATCCTGGGTGAGGTCTTCGAAACCGCGCACCTGCCGCTCAACGAACGCGCCGGACCGCTCGCCGTCTACGGCTGCGCGGGCCTGCCCACCGCCAGCCGCGGCCGCGCCGACCAGCAATACTTCTTCGTCAACGGCCGTTTCGTGCGCGACAAGCTGCTGACCCACGCAGTGCGCGCCGCCTACGAAGACGTGCTGCACGGCAACCGTTACCCGGCCTACGTGCTGTTTCTCGATCTGCCGCCCGAATCGGTCGATGTGAACGTGCATCCGTCGAAGATCGAGGTGCGCTTCCGCGATTCACGCTCGATTCACCAGTACGTGTTCCATGCCGTGCAGCGGGCGTTGGCGCGGCACGCGGGCGCATCGCCGGAAACGACCTCGGGCGGACACGCCGCGCAATTGCAGGCGACCGGTCCGGCGTCGTTCAGCGCGAAGCCGTTCGCCGGCAGCGATCCGCTCGCCGCGCGGGGTACGGGCGGAACCAGCGGCACCAGCGAGAACGGCACGAACTGGCTGCGCCAGTCGCGCATGACGCAGGGCACGCTGCCGGTCGCGCAGCCGCTGGCGCTGTACGACGCGCTGTTCGGGCGCAAGGATGCGGGCACCTCGAGCACAACGACGCCGCCGGAGACCCGTGACACGCCCTACCCGACCTCCGCGCAAGCGCCCGTCTGGGCCAGCGACAGCGCTACGCCCGCCTATGGACCCGCCGCTTCCACGCATGCCGACGACCAGCCGCTCGGCTTCGCGGTCGGGCAGATTCACGGCATCTATGTGCTGGCGCAGAACGCGCGCGGGCTCGTCCTCGTCGACATGCACGCGGCCCACGAACGCATTCTCTACGAACAGTTCAAGCATGCCCTCGCCGATCACACCATCGCGGTGCAGCCGCTGTTGATTCCGGTGTCGATGACGGCAGAACCGGTGGAAATCGGCATCGTCGAGGAAGAGAAAGAGACGCTCGATGCGCTCGGCTTCGATCTCGCGGTGCTCTCGCCGACTTCCATCGCGATCCGCGCCGTGCCCGCGCTGCTGAAGGACGCCGATCTGCAGGCGCTCGCGCGCGCCGTGCTCGCCGACCTGCATGCCTACGGCGGCTCGCGCGTGTTGACCGAACGCCAGCACGAGCTGCTCGGCACGCTTGCGTGCCACAACGCGGTGCGGGCGAACCGACGCCTGACGCTCGACGAAATGAACGCACTGCTGCGCCAGATGGAAGCGACGGAGCGCGCGGATCAGTGCAATCACGGGCGGCCGACCTGGTTCCAGCTGACGCTCGCGGATCTCGACCGCCTCTTCATGCGCGGACAATGAGCGCTGCCGCCCTGCCCGTAGCCTGTCTGCTCGGACCGACGGCGTCCGGCAAGACCGCCGCCGCGCTCGCGTTCGCGGCGCGGCATCCGGTCGAGATCATCAGTGTGGATTCGGCGCTGGTGTATCGCGAGATGGATATCGGCACGGCAAAGCCGAGCGTCGAAGAGCGCGCGGCGGCGCCGCATCATCTGATCGACATCATCGATCCGGCCGAGTCGTACTCCGCCGCGCAGTTTCGCGCGGATACGCTGCGGCTCGTCGAGGAGATCGTCGCGCGCGGCAGGCTGCCGTTGCTGGTCGGCGGCACGATGCTCTACTTCAAGGCGCTGACGCAGGGCCTCAACGATCTGCCGGGCGCCGATCCCGCAGTGCGCGCCGCGCTCGATGCCGACGCCGCACGCGACGGCTGGCCCGCGCTGCACGCACGTCTCACAGCGCTCGATCCGGACACGGCCGCGCGGCTCGCGCCGAACGATTCACAGCGCATCCAGCGCGCGCTCGAAATTCACATGCTGACCGGCCAGCCGATGTCCGCGTTGCTCGCAGCGCCGCGCGTGGTCGAGCAGGACATGCGCTGGCGCTTCGTGCCGGTGGCGCTGGAGCCGTCGGACCGGACGGTGCTGCACGCGCGCATCGCGGCGCGCTTCGATGCGATGCTGGCGCACGGTTTCATCGACGAAGTGAAGCGCCTGCGCGCGCGCGGCGATCTCGATCTGTCGATGCCGTCGATGCGCTGCGTCGGGTATCGGCAGGCTTGGGAATACCTCGATGGCGCGACGCCCTACGACGAGATGCGCGACAAGGGCGTGTTCGCGACGCGTCAACTGTGCAAGCGGCAGTTGACCTGGCTGCGCGGGATGCCGGAGCGCGTCGTCGTGGATTGTTGCGCGGGGGAGGCGACGGAAAGGGCGATGGAGGCGTTGGAGCGGGCGGCGGGAATCTAGCTGCACAAACAAAAAACCCTCGCACACCGCGAGGGTTTCTCTCATTCAGACTGAACAGCCCAGCCTCAAACCACCACCGTCTGCGCCTCTCCCGCCTGGCTCTCGCGCACGACGCCGATCTTCCAGACCTGCTCGCCCGCGCCCGACAACAGACCGATGGCCGCTTCCGCGTCTTCCGCCGCGACGATGACCGCCATGCCGATACCGCAGTTGAACACCCGATGCATTTCCGCATCCGCGACGCCGCCATGCTTCTGCAGCCACGCGAACAGCGGCGGCAACGGCCACGCGCGGTGATCCAGTTCCGCCGTCAGCCCGTCGCGCAGCACGCGCGGAATGTTCTCAACCAAGCCGCCGCCGGTGATGTGCGCCATGCCCTTCACCGTGATGCTCTGCATCGCGTGCAGCAGCGGCTTCACGTAGATGCGCGTGGGCGCCATCAGCGCGTCAGCGAGCGTGCGGCCGTCGAAGTCGGCGTTCAGGTCCGGATTCGCGCGCTCGATGATCTTGCGCACCAGCGAAAAGCCGTTCGAATGGATGCCGCTCGACGCCAGCCCCAGCACGACATCGCCCGGCTTGATCGTGCTGCCGTCGATGATCTTGCTCTTCTCGACCGCGCCCACCGCGAAACCCGCGAGGTCGTATTCGCCGTCGGGATACATGCCCGGCATTTCCGCCGTCTCGCCGCCGATCAGCGCGCAACCCGCCAGTTCGCAACCCTGCGCGATGCCCTTCACGACGTCCGCGGCCGTATCCACATCCAGCTTGCCGCAGGCGAAGTAATCCAGGAAGAACAGCGGCTCGGCGCCTTGCACGAGGATGTCGTTGACGCTCATCGCGACGAGATCCTGGCCCACGGTGTCGTGGCGGTTCAGCGTGAACGCGAGACGCAGCTTGGTGCCGACGCCGTCCGTGCCCGACACGAGCACCGGCTCCTTGTACTTCTTCGGCACTTCGAAGAGCGCCCCGAATCCGCCGATGCCGCCCAGCACGCCGTCACGCAACGTCTTCTTGGCAAACGGCTTGATGCGGTCGACGAGCGCGTCGCCGGCGTCGATGTCCACGCCCGCGTCGCGGTAAGACAAACCTTGGGTTTCCGGGGTGGATTTCGGCTGATTCATGGGGAAGGTGCGAGAAGGTCGGTAAAATGCGATTTTACCCGATGATGACCCGCCGACCGATTCTCACGCTGTTGCCACGCGCGAGCATCGCTGCGGCAACGGCGCCGCTTGCCCGCGTCGCGCACCCGCGCGGCCTGGCCGCACGTTTCGAAACCTGCCCGACCCCAGGCCCGACGACTCCGATTCCCGTGCAACGCCAACTGACGCTCGATCTCGGCACGCCGCCGCCCGCCACCTTCGCCAACTTTTTCGCCGCCGGCAATCACGAACTGATTTCGCGGCTGCGCGAACTCGAAGGCGCACTCGCGGCCGGACCGGTCGCCGACCGCACGTTCTATATCTGGGGCGAGCCGGGCAGCGGCCGCAGTCACTTGCTGCAGGCGCTGATCCACGAAGCCAGCGGCCACGCGCGCTACCTGAGCCCGCAAAGCGCCCTCAATGCGTTCAACTTCGATCCGCGCGTGACGCTCTACGCCGTCGACGATTGCGATCTCCTTTCGCCGGCCCAGCAAATCGCGCTCTTCAACCTGTTCAACGAAGTGCGCGCGCATCCGGTGAGCGCGCTGGTCGCCACCGGCAACGACGCGCCGCTCGCGCTCATGGTGCGCGAAGACCTGCGCACGCGGCTCGGCTGGGGTCTCGTGTTCCATCTCCAGCCGCTTTCCGACGATGCCAAGGCCGCCGTGCTGAAGCACGCGGCGCGCGAGCGCGGCATCGTGCTGGCGGACGACGTGCCGGGCTACCTGCTCACGCATTTCCGCCGCGACATGCCGAGCCTGATGGCGCTGCTCGACGAACTCGACCGCTTCTCGCTCGAGCAGAAACGCGCGGTGACGCGTCCGCTGCTGCGCGCCATGCTGCAACAGGGCGGACGCGGCGCGCCGGCCGACCTGCCCGGCGAGTCGTCCGGTCCGGATACGCCGCCCGCCGCCCCGGACAACGATCCGACCCGCTTCAAGTAAAATGCGCACCCATGAACCTCGCCCTCTTTGATCTCGACCACACGCTCATCCCCACCGACAGCGACCACGAATGGGGCCGCTTCATGGTGAAGCTGGGCATCGTCGACGCGGATTCCTTCGCGCGCCAGAACGATGCCTTCTACGCCGACTACAAGGCGGGCGTGCTCGACATCAACGCTTATCTGCATGCCATGCTCGCGCCGCTCGCGAAATATTCGCGCGCGCAGCTCACCGACTGGCACGCGCAGTTCATGCAGGAAGTGATCAACCCGCGCATCGTGCCGTCCGCCGTCACGCTGGTGCGCGAGCATCAGGACAACGGCGACCTCTGCTGTCTCGTCACCGCGACCAACGCGTTCATCACCGCGCCGATCGCCGAGGCCTTCGGCATCGAAACGCTGATCGCCTGCGAAGTCGAAACCGTCGACGATCATCCGCACGGCGCGCTGACCGGCAAGCCCACCGGCACGCCGAGCTATCGCGAGGGCAAGATCGTGCGCGTGGAGCAGTGGCTCGCCACGCTCGGCAAGACGCTCGACGACTTCAAGCACAGCTTCTTCTACAGCGACTCGCATAACGACATCCCGCTCCTCGAGCGCGTCACCGACCCCGTCGCCACCAATCCCGACGACACCCTGCGCGCGCATGCGCAAGCCCGAGGCTGGCGCATTCTGAATCTCTTCGACACACGTGATTAAAAAACTCATCCGCAAGCTGTTCGGGCAAGAAAGCGCCGAATCCATCGGGACCGCGCCCAACGACACGCCGACAGCTTCGCCCGACGCCCGCCCTGCCCGCCCCGCCAGCAGACGCCCGCGCAAGAAAGCCGCCGCGCCGCCCCGGCGCGATCCGAGCGTGCCCGTCATCCTGTCTTCTGAGATCCACGGCATCGATCCGTCGCTGATCTCGAAGAACGCCGTGCGCGTCACCGACGGCCTGCAGCATGCGGGGCATCGCGCGTTCATCGTCGGCGGCGCGGTGCGCGACCTGTTGCTGGGCGTCGCGCCCAAGGATTTCGACGTCGCCACCGACGCGACCCCCGACCAGGTGCAGAAGCTGTTCCGCCGCGCGCGCATCATCGGCCGGCGCTTTCAGATCGTGCACGTGCAGTTCGGCCAGGACATCATCGAGACCTCGACCTTCCGCGCGCTGATGGACGCGCCGCCCGAGCCCGCGGCCGAACCGCCGCGCCGCCTGAAGCGCGGCGAACTCGACAGCCGCACGCATGCGGTGGATGCGAGCGGCCGCGTGCTGCGCGACAACGTCTGGGGCGAGCAGCACGAGGACGCCACGCGCCGCGACTTCACCATCAACGCGATGTACTACGATCCGGCCACGCAGACCGTGCTGGACTATCACGACGGCATGGCCGACATCCGCGCGCGCCTGCTGCGCATGATCGGCGACCCGGCCACGCGCTATCGCGAGGACCCGGTGCGCATGCTGCGCGTGGTGCGCTTCGCGGCGAAGCTCGGTTTCGAGATTGACGAAGCCACGCGCGCGCCGATCAAGGAACTCGCCGACCTGATGAACAACGTGCCGGCCGCGCGTCTGTTCGATGAAATGCTCAAGCTGCTGCTGTCCGGTCATGCGCTCGCGTGTCTCACGCGGCTGCGCCAGGAAGGTCTGCATCATGGCGTGCTGCCCCTGCTCGACGTGGTGCTCGAACAGCCGCACGGCGAGAAGTTCGTCACGCTCGCGCTCACCAGCACCGACGAACGCGTGCGCGCGGGCAAGCCGGTGTCGCCGGGCTTCCTGTTCGCCACGCTGTTGTGGCACGACGTGCAGACCCGCTGGCAGCAATACACGGCGAACGGCGAGTATCCGGTGCCGGCGCTGCATCGCGCGATGGACGACGTGCTCGACATGCAGACCGAGAAGCTCGCGATCCACAAGCGTTTCTCGTCCGACATGCGCGAGATCTGGGGTCTTCAGCACCGGCTGGAAAAACGCGGCCGCAGTGCGCTGAAGCTGCTGGAACACCCGCGCTTCCGGGCGGGGTATGATTTCCTGCTGCTGCGTTGCGAATCGGGCGAGCTCGATGCGGAGATCGGTCAATGGTGGACCGACTTCATCGAGAGCGATCACGTTGCACGTGAAGGCTTACTCACGCAAGGCGGCAAGGAAAGCAGCGGCCCGAAGAAGCGGCGCCGCCGCAGCAACGCGAAGCGCCGTTCGGGCGATGCCGCCGCAGCCGGTCCGCAAACCGAAATGAATTCAGGCAGTGTTGACGGCCCCGCACCGGACAACGCAAGCAGGCGCGAAGACGCGGACAACGCATGACGCAGGTTTTGGTTAAAGTAGCGCAGAGCGACATCGCCTGAGTGTGTCGCTTGTCCGCTTCTGCTTTTGCTGAGACCCACGCGTAGGACTTCTGCCATGACGATTGCTTATCTGGGCCTGGGAGCGAATCTCGGCGATGCGCGCCAGACCCTGAAAGACGCCGTCGTGTGTCTCGCCCAGCAGCACACGATCACCGTGCTCGCGAAGTCGAGCCTCTACCGGACTGCGCCCATCGACGCCACCGGCGACGACTACTTCAATTGCGTCGTCAAGCTCGAGACCAGCCTGCCCGCCCGTGCGCTGCTGCGTCTGTGCCACGGCATCGAAGAACAGTTCGGACGCGAGCGGCCGTATCGCAATGCGCCGCGCACGCTCGATCTCGACATCCTGCTGTACGGCGCATCGAGCATCGACGAGCCGGATCTCGTCGTGCCGCATCCGCGCATGACCGAGCGCGCCTTCGTGCTGGTGCCGCTCATCGAACTCGAACCCGATCTCATCCTGCCGCAGCGCGGCCGCGCGGATGCCTTCATGGCGGCCGTCGTCGAGCAGCGCATCGAGAAAGTCGCCGCCTGCCAGTGCATGGCCGGCTCACCCGCACGCGGCGCGAATCCCGCCGCCTCCAACAAGACCGATTGCCGATGAGCGTCCCGCCTCTGACCGTCACCGCGCCGCAACTCAAGCCGCCGCATCGCTACATAGCGATCGAAGGGCCGATCGGCGTCGGCAAGACCACGCTCGCGACGCTGCTCGCCGAACGCTGGTCGATGCGCACGCTGTTCGAGCGTCCGCAGGACAATCCGTTTCTCGAACGCTTCTATCGCGACACGACGCGCCATGCGCTCGCCACGCAACTGAGCTTCGCGTTGCAGCGCACGGCGCAGGCTGCGGAGGCCGCCGACATCGTCGCGAGCGGTACGCCGCTGATGGCCGACTTCGTCACGCAGAAGAGCGAACTGTTCGCGCGCCTCACGCTGAGCGACGAGGAGTTCCAGCTGTACAAGGACATCGCGGGCCGTCTGCACGCCAGCGGTCCCGCGCCCGATCTCGTCATCTATCTGCAGGCCAGTCCCGAAGTGCTGTTCTCGCGCATTCAGAAGCGCGCGCTGCCGATGGAACTGCAGATCTCCGACGCCTATCTGCGCGCGCTGTGCGACGCCTACAACGAGTTCTTCTATCACTACGACGCGACGCCGCTGCTCACCGTGAACGCGGAACATCTGAATCCGCTCGCGTCGGATGAAGATCTCGCCTTGCTTCTGGAACGCATCGACAGCATGCGCGGGCGCAAGGAATTCTTTGTCAAAGGCGTGTCGGCGTGAGCGCATGACGGCGTGCCGACGCAACGGCGCCCTTTCTTCTCTCCAGTGAAACCATCATGACGTACCTGCAGGAATCGAATCGCTCGACGATCACCGTCCCCAAGCTCCAGGCCATGCGCGAGGCAGGCGAACGCATCGCGATGCTGACCTGCTACGACGCGAGCTTCGCCGCGCTGCTCGACCGCGCGGGCGTCGATGTGCTGCTGATCGGCGACTCGCTCGGCAACGTGCTGCAAGGTCACGGCACGACGCTGCCGGTGACGGTGGACGACATCGCCTATCACACGGCCTCGGTGACGCGCGGCAACAAGAGCGCGCTGATCGTCGCCGACATGCCGTTCGGCACGATCGGCTCGAAGGAAGAAGCCTACGGGCACGCCGTCAAGCTGATGCGCGCGGGCGCGCAGATGGTGAAGATCGAAGGCGGCGAGTGGCTCGCGGAAACGGTGCGCTTTCTCGTCGAACGGTCGATTCCGGTGTGCGGGCATGTTGGCCTGACGCCGCAATCGGTGCATGCGTTCGGCGGCTTCAAGGTGCAGGGCAAATCGGACGCCGCGGCCGAACGCATGAAGCGCGACGCCCTCGCGCTCCAGGAAGCGGGCGCGCAACTGCTCGTGATCGAAGCCGTGCCCACCTTGCTCGCCCGTGACGTGACGCAGGGCCTTGCCATTCCGACGATCGGCATCGGCGCGGGGATCGACTGTTCCGGACAGGTGCTCGTGCTGCACGACATGCTCGGCATCTTCCACGGCAAGCGTCCGCGCTTCGTCAAGGATTTCATGCAGGGCCAGCCGAACATCTTCGCCGGCGTCGAGGCCTACGTCCGCGCGGTCAAGGACGGCAGCTTCCCCGGTCCGGAACACACCTTCTGACGCGCTGCGGGCCGCACGCTCCGGCCCCGCATATCCTGCCCACGAATTGCGTTTTCTCGTACATACTGGCGAGCTTCTTGCGGCTACGCTCGACAACAGTCACTAAAAAACAGCGAGAACGATCATGTGGCAAGTTCTTCCCGACGAGTACGTTCGGGCCCAGCTGGCAGTCGGTTCACTCGTCGCGCTCGGGGTGGCGCGCGTGGTGGCGGCGGGCATCGGCGCCCAGCGCGGATGGCGCATCACGCGGGTGACGCGCTGTTTCATCGGCGCGGCGGCGGTGTTCTGCTTGCCGCAACTGCTCGAAGTCATCTTTTATAGCGACTCGCACCAGGCCTTCGTCGAATTGCAGGGGAAGGTCATCGGCTGCGCGGTGGCGCTGTTCTGTGCGCCGATCGTCAGTCACCGGCTCGGGTACGAATAGGCTCGGTCCGCCGCTCATCCAGCGAGCGACGCGCCCGGCACGCTGTGAGACAGCACGGCCGCGGCCACGAACACGCCGGCCATCAGCAATGCTTCGAGGCGCAGGACGTTGATGACCGTGTGCGCATCCGCTGTCGCCGCGCTGCGTTGCAAGCGCGGCAATCCCGACCAGCGGTTCAGCGCGCCGAGCAGCAGCGCCGCCGCGATCAAGCCGAGTTTGACGAGCAGCGCGTGACCCCAGACGCTCGACATCAGCACGCCCGGCGAGCCGCCGGTGCCGCGCCACGCGTTGAACGCGCCCGTCGCGATGACCAGCGCCACCGCGACCATCGCCGCGCGTGACATGCGCGCCGTAAGGCGGATCAGCGTTGCGCGCGCCGTCGACGTATCCAGCGCCGGCAACACCCACGCGCCCGCGATGACCACGCCGCCCCATCCAGCCGTTGCGAGCAGATGCAGCGCCTGCACGGCTTCGGCCGCGGAGAATGCGCCGGCGTCGGCTGCATGTCCGACCGCCGACTTGCCCGCCGCCACGATCAGCACCGCGCACGCAGCCAGTCTCGTCCGAGCGGCCGATGCCGGCCGGTCCGACACGGCGGCAAGGCACAACAGCACGCTGCCCGCCAGACTGACCGATCCGCCGATACCCGCATGCGTGCCCGTGGCCACGGGCCACAGCGAGGCGCCGGCCTCGAGAAGCGGCGCGCCGCTCATCGCCACCGCTTCCAGCCAGAGCGACGCGAAGCCGCACAGCACGAGCACGCTCGCTGCGCCGGCCCGGAGGCGCGCGGCTCGCCGCCAGCCGGCGAGCGCCGGCGACAGCGGCGCAAAGGCCTGTTCGCGGGACAGCCAGACGCGGAACATCAGGGCGCCCAGCGCGCAGGCGAAGGCAATATTCGCTGCCGCCGCGAAAGCGGTCTGCGCGAACCAGAGGAAATCGTCACTCATCGTGCGGGGTTGGATGCGAGGGTAAGAGCAGAGGCGAGGCGCATGGCCGAATGGGTGATCGCGGAGAGAAACCGGGGCGAGTCTAAACCAAGCCGACGAACCCGATCGGACAGATCACGGTGCGGCACAGCATCGATTGCCTGCAAAACGCCTTGCAATTTGCCCATGCACTTCCGAAACTGCATTGATCGTATGGGCTGAAGCGTGCTTCCGAGTCGAGTCTTTGTCGAATGACAAGGCCCGCGTTTTGAGCCGTTCGCTGCTGCGCGGCAAATTGTCGCGAATGCGCTGCAACCGGACTCACGGCGCGATTGTGTCAAATAGTCATCATCATGCATCGATGATAGAATGCCGCGTCGCATCAGAGGCTCGTCGAGCCGCTGTGGCCGTGGTCCGCCACCTGTCGCCACTGTCAGTCCCCTGCGTGGCCGTGGTTCGCCACCTTCGCACCGAGCCGCACGAAGCTCGGCAGGTCCCCGAATTTCATGGAGTGTCGCGTGTTTTCAAGACGCATCTTCCGTCCGCTGCTTGCCTTGGCTCTCATTAGCAGCGCCGGCGTTTTTGGCGCACAAGCGCAAGCCCAGACGGCCAATCAGCCGGCGACCGACAGCATGGCCGCGCGCGTGCAAGGCTGCACCGCGTGCCACGGCGTTCACGGCGAAGGCACGGACAACGACTACTTCCCGCGTCTGGCCGGCAAGCCTGCCGACTATCTGTACAACCAGCTCCAGAATTTCCGCGAAGGCCGGCGCAAGTATCCGCCGATGAACTACCTCGTCACGTATCTCTCGGACGACTACCTTCATCAGATCGCCACGTATTTCTCGAACCAGCGTCCTCCGTATCCGCCGCCTGCCAAGTCGAACGTGTCGAGCAGCACGCTCGCGCGCGGCCAGCAGATCGTGCTGAACGGCGACCCCTCGAAGAACATTCCCGCGTGCGCGGCCTGCCACGGCAAGGGTCTGACCGGCATGCAGCCGGCCATTCCGGGTCTCGTCGGCCTGCATTCGGATTACATCAGCGCGCAGGTCGGCGCATGGAAGTCGGGCACGCGTCACGCGAAGGCTCCTGACTGCATGCAGCAGATCGCCTCGCGCCTGACGGACGACGACGTCACTGCCGTCGCCGCCTGGCTCTCCACGCAACAAGCACCCGCCAACCCGGTGCCCGCGCCCGCTGGCTCGTTGAAGATGCCGCTCACCTGCGGCAGCGAACCGCAATAAGGCGTCTGGAGCGACAACACAATGAAACGCAAGTCCCTGTTCGCACTTTCCTCGGCTGTCGTGGTGGCAGCCGTCGCAGCCGGCGCCGTCCTCTGGTCGGGCGGCGACAACCTGCATTCGGGCGGCGCCGTCGCGGCGACGCCGGCCGACAAAGCCGCCCTCATCAAGCAAGGCGAGTATCTGGCCCGCGCCGGCGACTGTATCGCCTGCCATACGGTGCGCGGCGGCAAGCAGTTCGGCGGCGGCCTGCCGATGGCCACGCCGTTCGGCACCATGTTCACGCCGAACATCACGCCGGACGATCAATACGGCATCGGCAAGTGGACGTCGGACGATTTCTACCGCGCGATGCACACGGGCCGTTCGAAGGACGGCAGCCTGCTCTACCCGGGCTTCCCGTTCACGAGCTACACGAAGGTCACGCGCGCCGATTCGGACGCGATCTACGCGTACCTGCGCTCGGTTGCGCCGGTCAATGAGCCGAGCCGTCCGCACGAACTGCGCTTCCCGTTCAACAACCGCAACCTGCTGATCGGCTGGCGCACGCTGTTCTTCTCGGAAGGCGAGTACAAGCCGGATCCCACCAAGTCGGTCGAATGGAACCGCGGCGCGTACCTGGTCGAAGGCCTTGGCCACTGCGGCATGTGCCACACCTCGATCAACGCGATGGGCGGCCCGGTCAGCTCGGCGGCCTTCGCCGGCGGCCTGATCCCGCTGCAGAACTGGTATGCGCCGTCGCTGACGTCGAACAAGGAAGCCGGCCTCGGCGACTGGGACCTGAAGGACATCAACGACCTGCTGAAGACCGGCGTGTCGCAGCGCGGCGCGGTGTTCGGCCCGATGGCCGAAGTGGTCCACAACAGCCTGCAGTACATGACCGACGGCGACATCAACGCGATCTCGACCTACCTCAAGTCGATCCCGCAGAAGAAGGAAGCGCCGGAAGTCATGCAGCTCGAGACCTCCGAGAAGTTCGGCGGCGAACTGCTGACGCTGGGCAAGAAGGTGTACACCGAGAACTGCGCGAAGTGCCACGCGGAGAACGGTCTCGGCAAGCCGCCGGCTTACCCGCCGCTCGCCAACAACCAGTCCATCCAGATGCCGTCGGCCGTCAACCCGATCCGCATGACGCTCAACGGCGGCTATCCGCCGAGTACGGAAGGCAACCCGATGCCGCACGGCATGCCGCCTTTCGCACAGGCGCTGTCGGATACGGAAGTGGCTTCGGTCGTGACGTACATCCGTATGTCGTGGGGCAACCACGGTACGCCGGTGTCGCCGCAACAGGTCAGCAACCTGCGTTCGGCGCCGCTGGACTGATGTTCGACTGACATGTCCGGCGGTCATCCGCCGAGACAGCGTACAATACGCCATGGGGCGCAGCCTTCGTAGTTGGGGCCGCGCCCCTTGTCTTTTGGCTGGGCCGTTTTGTGTTTGCCGCGTGTGCGGCCCTGTCGCGTGGATTTCCTATGCATGTCGGTGAGCGTTTCAACAGCATCAGCCATCTGATTGGCGCCTTGCTGTCGGTGGCGGGCCTGGCGACGCTGGTCACGCTCGGTGCGCTCGAAGGCGATGCCTACAAGGTCGTGAGCTTTGCGATATACGGTGCGATGCTCTGCGCGCTGTACGTCATCTCCACGCTGTATCACTGGGCGCGCACGCCGCGCGTCAAGGCCATACTCCAGAAGTGCGATCACTCGGCGATCTACCTGCTGATCGCCGGCAGCTATACGCCCTATACGCTGGTCACCTTGCGTGGGCCGTGGGGCTGGTCGCTGTTCGGCGTGAGCTGGGGCCTCGCGGTGTTCGGCATCACGCAGGAACTGACGCTCGGGCGCCGAACCCGCAGTGTCTCGATGGTGCTCTATGTGCTGATGGGCTGGCTCGCGCTCGTAGCCGTTCATCCGCTCGTGACGGCGCTGCCGCCCGCGGGACTCGCGTGGCTGGTGGCGGGCGGTCTGGTCTACACCGCCGGCATCTGGTTTTTCATCAACGACGAGCGCATCCGGCACGGACATGGCATCTGGCATCTGTTCGTGCTGGCAGGCAGCCTGTGCCAGTTCGTGAGCGTCGCGCGCTATGTCGCGTGAGCTCCGGCGGGACGGATGCCGCGGCATCGCACTATCGTCGATGCAACTTAGCGCCAGATGACGTGTCTTGATAGCACGTCGACCCTTGCGGTATTGCCGGGCAGTCATTGACCGCCAATCGGCCCGCCGCCCGATTTCTCCGAGCGTCACGCATGCGCTCTGCTGGCCGGACTCCGGTTCGCCGCAGCCTCGATTCGCATGCGCGCCGTTCGACACAACGAAGTGAATGTCCATCTATGTCTTTTGATTCACTCGGCCTGTCCGAACCCCTGCTTCGCGCCGTCAACGAACTCGGCTACTCCAGCCCCACTCCCATTCAGCTCCAGGCGATTCCCGCCGTCCTGAAGGGCGGCGACCTGCTCGCGGGCGCCCAGACCGGCACGGGCAAGACCGCCGGCTTCACGCTGCCGATCCTGCAACGTCTGTCGCAACTCGCGCCGGCCGCGGGCGGCACCAAGCGCCCGGTGCGCGCGCTGATCCTCACGCCGACGCGCGAACTCGCGGCGCAGGTCGAGGAAAGCGTGCGTGCCTACGGCAAATATCTGAAACTGCGCTCGACCGTGATGTTCGGCGGCGTCGGCATCAATCCGCAGATCGACGCGCTGCGCCGCGGCGTGGACATCGTCGTCGCGACGCCGGGACGGCTGCTCGATCACATGCAGCAGAAGACGATCGATGTTTCGCAGCTCGAGATCCTCGTGCTCGACGAAGCCGATCGCATGCTCGACATGGGTTTCATCCACGACATCAAGCGCGTGCTGGCGCGCCTGCCGGCGAAGCGCCAGAACCTGCTGTTCTCGGCCACCTTCTCCGACGAAATCAAGGCCCTCGCCGACAGTCTGCTCGCCTCGCCCGCGCTCATCGAAGTGGCGCGCCGCAATACGACGGCTGAAACGGTCGAGCAGAAGATCCATCCGGTCGATCGTGATCGCAAGCGCGAGATGCTCACGCACCTGATCCGCACGCACAACTGGTTCCAGGTGCTGGTGTTCACGCGCACGAAGCACGGCGCCAACCGGCTTGCCGAGCAGCTCGGCAAGGACGGCATCAGCGCGCTCGCCATTCACGGCAACAAGAGCCAGTCGGCCCGCACGCGCGCGCTCGCGGAGTTCAAGGACCAGACGCTGCAGGTGCTGGTCGCGACCGATATCGCGGCGCGAGGCATCGATATCGATCAACTGCCGCACGTCGTCAATTTCGATCTGCCGAACGTGCCGGAAGACTATGTGCACCGCATCGGCCGCACCGGACGCGCGGGCGCGGATGGCGAGGCGGTGTCGCTGGTGTGTGTCGACGAGCATCAGCTCCTGCGCGATATCGAACGCCTGATCAAGCGGCCTATTCCGCAGGAAGTGATTCCCGGCTTCGAGCCGGATCCGAATGCGAAGCCCGAGCCGATCCAGCGCCGCAGCCAAGGCGGCGGGCGCGGTCAGGGACAAGGTCAAGGCCAGGGTCAGGGCCGGCAGGGGCAGGCGCCGCGTGGCGAAGCCCGTCCGAAGAGCGAAGCGCGGCGCAGTCCGGCCGAGCAGCCTCGTCGCGACGGAGGCCGTCCGGGCGGTGAAGCGCCGCGTGCGGCGCGGCCGGCCAATGGCGCCAACGGCGGCCAACCCGCGCGCGACGGACGCAACCACGGCAACGGCAAGCCCGCTGCCAAGCCGAACACGGGCAACGGTTCGGCGCCGCGTCGTGCCGAATCGGCAACGGCAACAGCCGGCCACGCCGACAACCGGCGCAAGCCCGGCGGCAATCCGGGCGCGTTGCTCGGCGGCCGCCGCGATCCGCAGCGTTCGGGCGATCGCAGCCGCTAAGGCTCTTGCGCTTTTGCTGGCCCGGGCTCCCGGGTCAGCCCTTCTTCACGCGGCGGTGCTCGCCGCCCGCTTCAGCCACTCGATCTGCTCGCACCAGCGCGCGAGCACCGTGGCCTCTTCCTCGAGTTCGAATGCAATGCCATGCGTGAGTCGCGCATAAGGCACGCGCTCCGTTTCGCCGCTTTCGATCGTCCCGACGAAACACGCGAGGGGCACGTCGTCGAGCGGCACGTGCCGCACTTCCAGATGAACCTGATGGAACGCTTCGTCGAACACGAAGGTCAGCGTCGCGCGTCCGCTGCCAGCGATGGCCCGCGCCGTACGCGACGACGGCCATAACGCGAACGCGAGCGTGCGCTCGTCGGGAGCAAACAGTTCGCCGGTGCTCAGCAGCGCGGTCCGCACGCAGCGGGCATCGGCATCGGCTACACACAGCGACGCCGTGAGACGATCGGCCGCCGTGACATGCGTGCCGTCGAAGCACGCGCGCAAGGCCGGCGGCCAGGCGTCGAACAAGGCATGCGCCGACAGAGCGGGTTTCGATGAGGTGGATGACATAAGGAAATGCCGGCTTGGAGCCGGCATCATGGGTTGCGTTGCGGTCTAGCGGAAGAATAACTGCGTCATCTTGGAAAGCGGGTAGTGAACGCCGGGCTGGATGCGTGCGGGCAGGTCCAGCGGCTTGAGCAGCATCTTGATGGCCTGATCCGCCGACAGGTTGCGCCTCACCAGCGCGTTCACCCGCGCGGAGAGTTCCCGGTTGTAGTTCGAATCCTGTGCGTGCTCCGGATAGCGGACGGCGAACACGTGCCGCAGCGCGATTTCGGAATCCTCGCTTTTCAGTTCGGCGACACGCCGAATCAACGCACCGAGCACCGCGATGCGGCCATTACCCTCGATCTTGTTCCACTTCTTGAAGAAGCGGAAAAAGTGCTTGTAGTGGCGCACTTCGTCGGTGCGGATGTTGTCGGTGATCTCCTTCAACACCGGTTCGTCCGAGCAATCGTTGATGGCACGATAAAGTGTGGCCGTGCCGGTTTCGACGACACAGCGCGCCACCATTTCCAGCGCGCGCTTTTTTTCGAAAGCTTCGTAAGAGCAGGTCAGCGAATATTCGTCGAAGAAGCTCTTGAACGCCGTGTCCCAGTCGAATTCCGGCCAGACGTAATTGATGTAGGTCTTGAGCGCCCTGCCATGCTGCATCTCCTCGGGCTCCCATTCGGTGTTGAGCCAGGCGGAGATCTCAGGATCGTCGTGAAAGTACTTGCTGAGGTTGCTCGTGTAGAGATCCGTGCCGCTCTCGATGAACGAGCAGGCGCACAGCAGCAAGAGAAGATGCTCGTTGGATTGCGCCTTTTGAAGGTCGATCCGGGACAGATCGATGTCTTCGATGCGCCACGGCATGACGTGGCTCGTTTCAGTGTGCATGTATCGCGCTCCTGGCTGGACTGAACGCGCCTTCGGCCAATAAGGGACGGCCGAGGTTTTCAGGCGATGCCATGACCGGCTGCGTCATGGCATCTTCAACTTCATGTGTTAGCAGCTTGTTTTGCATCTTAGCCGCCCTGCCGCGAGTTTGCAGGCATGGGGGACAGACTCGCGCGTGGCTGCATCGGTTCCATATGTGCAGAATTTCCACGACTCGAATGCCGACGCGCATCGCTGCTATGCAGCATGAAACGTGCCGGCGCGCGTAATGGAAATGTCGATGCGGGGCGCGTGTCTGGAGGCTGGCAGCCGTGAGCCCGCGCACAGCCATGCGGGGCTTGGTGCACAGGACCGCCGCCGCATGAGAGCGGCGTTCCGCCAAATGTGGAAACCGCAACGATGCGGCTTCCTTACTGCTTAGAAACCGGCGGCGAGTCCGTCACGTCGACTATCGCTAGCCGCAACATAACCGCGTTCCGGATCGTTTCTATCAAGCTTCCAGATGTATTGCCCGGAACCGAAATCCATGTACGGATCGTCCACCGACTTGATCCGATGCCCGAGCCCTTCGAGCGCGCGCGCCGTGCCAACGTCCAGCGTGGACTCGATGTCGATCGTGAAGTCGTGATTGACCTTCCAGCGCGGCGCATCGCATGCGGCCTGCGGCTGCTGGCCGTAGTCGAGCATGCGTACGATGGATTGCAGATGCCCTTGCGGCTGCATGTCGCCGCCCATGACGCCGAAGCTCATGACGGCTTCCTGCCGGCCTTCGACCTGTTGCGTGAGGAACGCGGGAATGATCGTATGGAACGGGCGCTTTCCACCCGCGACAACATTCGCCGACTTCGGGTCCATCGAGAAACCGCAGCCACGGTTCTGCAACGAGATGCCCATGCCGGGCACCACGACGCCCGACCCGAAGCCCATGTAATTCGACTGGATGAAGCTGACCATCATCCCGCCTTCATCGGCCACCGACATGTAGATGGTGCCGCCTGACTTCGGCATGCCGGCGTCGAAATGCCTTACGCGTGACGGATCGATGAGTTTGGCGCGCTCGGTGAGATAGGCGTCGTCGAGCATCTGTTCCGGCGTCACTTCCATTGCTCGCGGATCCGCCACGTAACGATAGACGTCCGCGAAGGCCAGTTTCATCGCCTCGATCTGCAAGTGCTGCGACTCGATGCCGTCGACACTCAATGCGCGGACATCGAACTTGTCGAGAATCCCGAGCGCGATCAGCGCCGCGATGCCTTGTCCGTTCGGCGGGATCTCGTGGACCGTGTAGCCGCGATAGTCCTTGCTGATCGGCTCGACCCAGTCCGCGCGATAGTTGCGGAGATCCTCCAGAGTCAGCGCCGCTTCACCTTCACGCGCGAACGCGGCGATGCGCTCGGCGATCTCGCCTTCGTAGTACGCACGCGGGCCTTGTTCGGCGAGCATGCGCAGCGTCTTCGCGTGACCGGGAAAGCGCACGAGTTCGCTCACTTCCGGAGCGCGGCCATGCGGCATGAAGACATCCGCGAAGCCGGGCTGATTCCTGAGTTCGGGCACGGCCGCCGCCCACTTGTAGGCCACGACGCTCGCCACGGCATGACCGCGTTCGGCGATTTCGATCGCAGGCTCCATCAAATCCGCGAATGGCAAGGTGCCGAACTTCGCATGCAGCGCTTCCCATCCGGCGATGACGCCCGGCACCGTGACCGCATCCCAGCCGCGCTTCGGCTGCCGTGCCAGGCCGTTGTCCTCGCCGTACTTGCGGCGGAAATAGTCGAGGTTCCATGCCGCCGGCGAAACGCCCGACGCATTGAGGCCGTGCAGCTTCGCGCCGTCCCAGACCAGTGCGAACGCGTCTCCGCCCAGGCCGCACGAAACGGGCTCCACCACGGTGATGGCCGCCGCCGCCGCGATGGCGGCATCGACTGCGTTACCGCCTTTCCACAACATGCGCAGGCCGGCCTGCGCGGCAAGCGGATGCGAAGTGGACACGATATTGCGGGCGAACACCGGCAGACGCGGTGTGGGATAAGGGTTTTGCCAGTTGAAGCGAGTCATTGAGTCGAATCCGAAATACCTGCGCTTCCGTGTTGAGCGAAAGGGCGTGGGGAGTCATACAAAGGGGTAAGTTTGCATTGTGCACTTAATCCCTGGCAAGTTTGTTTGTGAGCCTCTATCCATGGTGCGATGCGACAAGAACTTCAAGTAGATTCTTCAAATTCCCCTCGGCAAAGGACCGCTTCCGACGAGAACAAAAGTCAAAGCCAAAATTTTCATTGCGAGTTTGGCACTCGTCAGACCCTTGCCTACAATCCCAATTCCCGGAACCCGCCGCACAACCACAGCGCGTTCCGGCGCTTGTTCAGTTTCCCCGTACAACGTTTCGAAGCAAAAAGATCCGGCTTACAAGGCCGGCTGCTTGTGCCGTTCGGTCGTCATGGAGAACACAATGCTGAGTCCGCACGAATTTGCCACGCTGCTACTGGTTCAGGAAGCACCCAATCAGGTGGACATGGAGCGTCAGGAACTCGACGCCCTGCTGGAACGCCAACTCGTTCAACTCGAAAGCCTCGCCTCGGGACGCCAACAATGGCGTCTCACCGCAACCGGCGACTCCACCGTCAAGGCTTTCAAGCGCTACTCGTAGCACGCGCGGCAGGACTCCGGACGCGGTCTGCAGCCGCGTCCGTTTCATGTTCCCCTTTCAGAAATTCCCGAGGCTTCCGGCGCGTCATCCGGCGCGCAAGGTCGGATCGACGGCGGCGCGCCAGCTCAATGCGCGAGCGCGCTGATCCAGGAAGAAAGTCGCCCACGCACTTTGTGATTCCGGCCCGGGATTGGCCTTCCACGCCCGGTAGCGCTCTCCGATGCCCGTTTGGAACGCGCAGAAGCGTTCCCTGGAAAGGCCGCCACGACGCTCGGCCACGTAGGCGTCGAAGAACGCCGAGTACACTGACTGAGCGTCCGCGCCGTAGTCACCCGGTGCGGCCCCGCACATGTCCTGCAGCGCGCTGAACGACGGCGCGCCCAGCGATCCATCGAGATTTGGCGTGCTCACGCACCCCGCCAGCAACGCCACGCCCAGCACCCCCGAAGCTACCCGCACTCGCATTGCCCTCACCCCTTTCCGATTGACTGACGCCAGTATCGGCCCAAGCGCACCGGCGCGCCACTCGGCCAAATGGCATAGGCATCGGGCCGTTTGCGACTTTCTCTCCGGAATGTCCGCGCGTCCTATGCCGTTCGGCCGAGTTGTCCGCGCCGGCCGGCTCCGTTAGATTTGCCCGGACGACATTCAAGGCACGATGTACGCCCGAACCCGGAGATGACCATGCAGGATCAGACCATTCTCGCGCTCGACCAGGGAACCACCAGTTCGCGCGCCATGCTGTTCGACCGCCGCGGCAACATCGTTGCGGTCGCGCAGAAGGAGTTTCAGCAGATTTATCCGCAGTCGGGCTGGGTGGAGCATGACCCACGCGAAATCTGGTCCACGCAGGCCGGCGTGGCCGCTGAAGCCGTCACGCGCGCGGGCGTGAGCGCGTCGTCGATTGCCGCCGTGGGCATCACGAACCAGCGCGAGACCACCATCGTCTGGGATCGCGAGACCGGTACGCCGCTCTACAACGCAATCGTCTGGCAGGACCGGCGCACGGCGTCGTTCTGCGACGAACTCAAGAATCGTGGTCTCGAAGCCATGGTGCGCGCCAAGACCGGCCTGCCCATCGATTCGTATTTCTCGGCCACGAAGATCCGCTGGATCCTGGACAACGTAGAGGGCGCGCAAGACAAGGCGCGCCAGGGGCGCCTCGCCTTCGGCACCGTGGACAGCTGGCTGATGTGGAATTTCACGCGCGGAGGCTTGCATGTCACCGACATCACGAATGCCTCGCGCACGATGCTCTTCAACATTCACGAACGGCGCTGGGACGACGAACTGCTCGACGCGCTCGAGATCCCGCGCAGCATGTTGCCCGAAGTCCGCAGTTCATCGGAGGTGTACGGCGCCACGCGCGGCACCGTGTTCGCGCAGGATCTGCCACTTGCGTCGATGGCGGGCGACCAGCATGCCGCGCTGTTCGGCCAGATGTGTACAGAGTCAGGCATGGTCAAGAACACTTACGGCACAGGCTGCTTTCTCGTCATGAACACCGGCGAACAGCCAATCGAATCGCGCAACAACCTCGTGACCACCATTGCGTGGCAGATCGGCGACCAGGTCAACTACGCGCTTGAAGGCAGCATCTTCATTGCCGGCGCCGTCGTGCAATGGCTGCGCGACGGCCTGGGTCTCATCCGCCATGCACGCGAGATCGAGACGCTCGCCCGTCAGGTGCCGCACAGCGACGGCGTGTATCTCGTGCCGGCCTTTGCCGGGCTCGGTGCGCCGCACTGGACGCCGCGCGCACGCGGCACGTTGTTCGGCGTGACGCGCGGCACGTCCGCGAGCCACATTGCACGCGCAGCGCTCGACGCCATCGCCTATCAATCCGTCGACGTCCTGAAAGCCATGGAAGCGGACTCGGGCCTGCGCATCGCAGAGCTGCGTGTCGATGGCGGCGCATGCGCCAATGACCTGCTGATGCAGTTCCAGGCCGATCTGCTTGGCGTGGAGGTCGCGCGGCCACGCATCGTCGAAACCACAGCGCTTGGCGCGGCGTATCTTGCGGGGCTGGCTGTCGGGTACTGGAAGGATGTCGGCGAACTCAGGGCGCAATGGCAACTCGAACGGCGCTTCACGCCCTCCATGCCGGCTGAGGAAGTCGCCTCGCGTCTCGCGGGCTGGCAACGGGCGGTCGGGGCGGCCAAGGCTTGGGCGGACGGGTGAGTTCAATTCGCGTGAGAACCGGTGGATGTCACGCGCCGCGCGCCGCTCCCGGCCGCCCGGCCGCGCGCTCGCTGCCGGCCGCAATCCGCAAACCCCCAACCAATCAGGAAAGCACGTCCCCAAAATCCCCACGCACCCCGGCGGCAACCAACTCGGGCAGTTCGTCCATATGCTCCATGATCCGCGTGATGCCTGTCTCGCGCAGCACTTGCGCATATCCGGAAGGAATATGACTCGCGCCCACGAACGCAATGGTCTTCATGCCCGCCGCGCGTGCCGCGGTCAGACCGGCCACGCTGTCCTCCACGACGAGACAGCGCGCCGGATCGACATCGAGCGTACGTGCCGCCAGCAGATAGACATCCGGATAGGGCTTCGGCCGCTCGACCTGCTGGGCGCTGAACACCCGAGTCCCGACGATCTCCTCCAGCCCCGCGCGGCGCACGGAAGCGCGCACACGCTCGAGGCGGCTGTTCGACACCACCGCGACCGGCAGCCCGCAGCCTTCGAGCGCCGCACGCACGCCCGCGATAGGACCGACCGATCGTGCGAGTTCCACGGCCACCCGCGCTTCGATCGTATCGACGAAACCGGGCGGCATCAGGATGCCGAACCGACTTTCGAGCTGCGCCAGGAAACGGGAAGTCTGCTGACCGAAGGCCGTCTTGACGACCGGTTTGAAGTCGATGCCGGGGAACGTCTCGGTGAGCACGTCCAGCATCACGCGATCCGCGATGATTTCGCTATCGACGAGCACGCCGTCGCAATCGCAGATGAGATGATCGATCATGTTGGCTCGAATTACGTTGAGCCAACATGATAAGCGTTCAGCAGGCGTCGGCAGCGTTTATGTCAGAACGATCGGAACGATCCGCAGCACGCCGCGGCGCATCCAGACGCGCCGCGAACCACGTGACCCCAAGCGCGGCGAGCGCGACCACGGCGGCGGCCCACGGCAGCGCATCGAGACCGTGGCCATGCGTCAGCACCGCGCCGCCCAGCCACGCGCCGCCGGCATTGCCCACGTTGAACGCGCCGATGTTCAGCGTCGAAGCCAGGTTCGGCGCGTCCTTCGCCTTCTCCACGACGCGCGTCTGCAAGGGCGGCACCGTCGCGAACGCCGCGATGCCCCACACGAAGATCGTCAGGATCGCGCCCGTCTGGCTATGACTCGTCTTCGCGAACACCGCCATCACGATGGCCAGCGCGAACAGAATGCCCATCAGCGAGCGCATCAGCGCGCGATCGGCGAGCCGGCCGCCGATCGTATTGCCGATCGTCAGGCCCACGCCGAACAGCACCAGGATCAGCGTGACCGCGCGCGGCGAGAAGCCGCCCACCTGTTCGAGGGTCGGCGCGATATAGGTGAACACGATGAACACGCCGCCGAAACCGAGCACCGTCATCGTCAGCGCCAGCCACACTTGCGGATCGCGCAGCACGCGCACTTCTCGGCCCAGACCGCTCGGCGCGGCGTCGTGACGGTTCGGCACCAGCAGCGTCACGCCCAGCGCGGACAGCACGCCCAGCCCCGCGACAATCCAGAACGTCGCGCGCCAGCCCAGTTCCTGGCCGACGAAGGTGCCGAACGGCACGCCCAGCACGTTGGCGAGCGTGAGGCCGGTGAACATCAGCGCAATCGCGCTCGCGCGCTTCTCGGCCGACACGAGCGATGCCGCCACCACCGCCCCGATTCCGAAGAACGAGCCGTGCGCGAACGAGGTGACGACGCGCGCGATCATCAGCAGGCCGTAACCCGGCGCGACTGCGCACAACACGTTGCCGACGATGAACACGGCCATCAGCAACTGCAAGGCGAGCTTGCGCGGCATGCGCGCCGTCAGCACGGCGAGCAGCGGCGCACCGACCGCGACGCCGAGCGCATAGCCGGTGACGAGCAGGCCGGCTGATGGAATCGACACCGAGAGATCGTGCGCGACGTTGGGCAGCAGGCCCATGATGACGAATTCCGTCGTGCCGATGGCGAAAGCGCTGATGGCCAGCGCAAGAAGAGGCAGGGGCATGATGGCTCCGGTTCAGGATTGAGTGGTCACGAATTCCACGACGACGGCCGGCGCCAGGCGCACGAACAGTTGCCGTTCGCGGGACAGCGGAACGTCGGCGAGCTGATAGGCATAGCCGTGGCAGTCCAGACGCTTCAGCAGCGAGCGCCACTCGTCGGCGTCATCGATCCGCAATGCAACGTGGTCGATGCGCGCTGTGCTTGGCCGCTGCGCGGGCGCATCGATGCCCGCCGCGACCAGATGGACCACCGGCCGCCCGCCGAGATACAGCCAGTAGCCGCCGACGCCGAACGGCGGCCGCGCTCCGACCTCCATTCCGGCGATATCGACGAAGAAGCGCATCAACGCATCGCAATGCGGCGCGACGATCGTGACGTGATCCATCTGCATGATCCGAACCTCCGTGACCACAGAAAGGCGCATTCTCCGGTTCGCGCATGCGTTTGAGAATTGGGCTAGTCTTTGAATCATTCTCAAATGGAATTTGAAAATGGCGATGGATCGGCTGGGCGACATGCGCCTGTTCGTGGAAACGGCAACGGCCGGAAGCCTGTCCGCAGCGGGCCGCAAGCTCGGACTGTCGCCGGCGGCGGCGAGCGCGCGGTTGATCAAGCTGGAGAAGGCCTTGCAGGCGCGGCTGTTCGAGCGCACCACGCGCCAGTTACGCCTCACCGACGAAGGGCGCGTCTATCTGCAACATTGCCGGATCGCGTTGCAGGCCATCGACGACGGCGAAGCCGCCTTGCAGGCAGGCCAGAACGTCGTGCGCGGCAAGGTGCGCATCTCGGCGACGTCGGATTTCGGGCGCAACATGCTGCGCGGCTGGCTCGACGCATTCCGCGCGCTGCACCCCGAGGTCAGCTTTGCGTTGACGCTGTCGGATTCGGTGTCGAACCTGCTGCACGAGGACATCGACCTCGCGATCCGCTTCGGCGCCCCGCCCGACAGCGGCCTCGCGGCCCGCGTGCTGGCGCCGAACCGCCGCGTGCTGTGCGCCGCGCCGGAGTATCTGGCGCGGCGCGGCACGCCGCTCACGCCGGCCGGGCTGGTCGGTCACGAATTCGTGGTGGTCGTCACGTCGAACGGGCCGCTCAGCGAACTCGACTTCACGCGCGGCGAGGAGCGCTACACGTTTTCGATGCCGGTCGCCAATTCCTGGGAAGCCAACGACGGCGCGCTGGTCCACGCGTGGGCGCTGGCGGGACATGGCATCGCGCACAAATCGATCTGGGACATCGCCGCCGACGTCCGCGCCGGCAGGCTGCGCATGGTGCTGCCCGACTGGTGCACGCACGAGGCGCCCGTGCACGCGCTGTTTCACGCGAACCGCTACATGGCGCCGCGCGTGCGGGCGGTGCTGGATTTCCTGGTGGCGCGCTTCGACGAAACCACCGCCGCGCTGCTCGGCGATCTCGCCTTTCCGCCGCGTCGGGCCGTGGAAGGTCGGGATGGGCCCGCGGCGCTATAATATCGCCCTCAAATGCGGTAAAAAGCGGGCAGATCGGAACAGAAAAGCCACGCGAATTAAAAAGATCCGCGAAGTCCTCTTTCAACTCCTAACCAGCGCCCCCAGATCAACCACTGTGACCGGCGACGATTCATGACCAAGAAAGTTTATGTAAAGACCTTTGGCTGCCAGATGAACGAGTACGACTCCGACAAGATGGTCGACGTGCTCGGCGCAGCGGAAGGACTCGTCAAGACGGACACGCCCGAAGACGCGGACGTCATTCTGTTCAACACCTGCTCGGTGCGCGAAAAGGCCCAGGAGAAAGTCTTCTCCGATCTCGGCCGCGTCCGCGAGCTCAAGGAAGCCAATCCCAACCTGCTGATCGGCGTCGGCGGCTGTGTCGCGAGCCAGGAAGGCGCGTCGATCGTCGCGCGCGCGCCGTACGTCGATCTCGTATTCGGCCCGCAGACGCTGCACCGCCTGCCCGCCATGATCGATCAGCGCCGCGCCACGGGCCGCGCCCAGGTCGACATCACGTTCCCGGAAATCGAGAAGTTCGACCATCTGCCGCCCGCCCGGGTCGACGGACCGAGCGCGTTCGTGTCGATCATGGAAGGCTGCTCGAAATATTGCAGCTACTGCGTCGTGCCGTACACGCGCGGCGAGGAAGTCTCCCGCCCGCTCGACGACGTCCTCACCGAAGTCGCCGGCCTGGCCGACCAGGGCGTGCGCGAAGTCACGCTGCTCGGCCAGAACGTGAACGCTTACCGCGGCGCGCTGACGCTCGGCTCGGACGAGATCGCCGACTTCGCGACGCTGATCGAGTACGTGGCCGACGTGCCCGGCATCGAACGCATTCGCTACACCACGTCGCATCCGAAGGAATTCACGCAGCGCCTCATCGACACCTACGCGAAGGTGCCGAAGCTCGTCTCGCACCTGCATCTGCCTGTGCAGCACGGCTCGGACCGCATCCTGATGGCGATGAAACGCGGCTACACCGTACTCGAATACAAGTCGGTCATCCGCAAGCTGCGCGCGATCCGTCCGGACCTGTCGCTGTCCACCGACTTCATCGTCGGCTTCCCCGGCGAGACCGAGGACGACTTTGACAGGATGATGGCGCTCGTCGACGAGATGCGCTACGACACGAGCTTTTCGTTCATCTACAGCCCGCGTCCCGGCACGCCCGCCGCGAACCTGCACGACGACACGCCGCGCGAGGTCAAGCTCAAACGCCTGCAACATCTGCAGGCGACCATCGAGGAAAACGTGCAGCGCATCAGCGCGTCGATGGTCGGCAAGATCGAGCGGATTCTCGTCGAACGCCCGGCGCGCAAGGATCCGAACGAACTCGCGGGCCGCACCGAGAACAATCGCGTCGTCAACTTCCCGGCGCCGGTGGAGACGCATGCCCGGCTGATCGGCCAGATGATCGACGTGAAGATCGTGCACGCGTACCCGCACTCGTTGCGCGGCGAACTGGTGATGGTGGCGGACTCGCGCGCGCTGGCTCACGGGATGGCTTAATAAAGGACACCTGGTTCACTTTGAAGAACGCTCCCACGCAGCATCTGGAATTCACTGCCCCGCGCGAGGACAACGCGCGGCTCGCCAACCTCTGCGGCCCGCTCGACGAAAACCTGCGGCAGATCGAGCAGGCGCTCGACGTCACGCTGTCCCGCCGCGGCCACAAAATTTCGATTCGCGGACGCGGCGCCAAGGTCGCGCTCGCGGCGCTCGAAAACTTCTACAACCGCGCGCGCGATCCAATTTCCGTCGATGACATCCAGCTCGCGCTGGTCGAGGCGCGTCACGCCACGCGGCGCGCGAAGGACGCGCGCACGGCCGGCGGCGAGGAAGGCGAAGCGGATCCGCGTTTTCGCGGCGACCTGGATCATCCGTTCGACGAACCCAGCGCCACGCTCGATCTCGGCGACGACGAAGACCACGGCCCAAAGCTCTATACGCGCCGCGCCGACCTGCGCGGCCGCACGCCCGCGCAGCGCGACTATCTGAAGCAGATCCTGTCGCACGACGTGACCTTCGGCATCGGTCCGGCGGGCACCGGCAAGACCTATCTCGCGGTGGCCTGCGCGGTCGACGCGCTCGAACGCGACCAGGTCAAGCGCATCGTGCTGACGCGGCCGGCGGTCGAGGCAGGCGAGCGGCTCGGCTTCCTGCCGGGCGATCTCGCGCAAAAGGTGGATCCGTATCTGCGCCCGCTGTATGACGCGCTCTACGACCTGCTCGGCTTCGACAAGACCGCGAAGATGTTCGAGCGCCAGATGATCGAGATCGCGCCGCTCGCCTACATGCGCGGCCGCACGCTGAATCACGCGTTCATCATTCTCGACGAGGCGCAGAACACCACGCCCGAACAGATGAAGATGTTCCTGACGCGGATCGGCTTCGGCTCGAAGGCGGTCGTCACCGGCGACACCACGCAGGTCGATCTGCCGCGCGGCCACAAGAGCGGGCTGATCGAGGCGCAGCATGTGCTGTCGGAAGTGCGCGGCATCGCCATCACGCATTTCACCTCGGCGGACGTGGTGCGGCATCCGCTGGTCGCGCGCATCGTCGAGGCGTACGACGCGCAGTCGCAGAAGGACGCCGCGCTCGCCGAAGCGGCCCGTCAGGCACAACACGCGAACCGGCCTGAATGAGTCCGCGCCTCACCCTGTCGATGCAGTTCCCCGCCGCCAAGGCGTATCCGTCGCACAAGGCCGTGCTGCCGCGTGCGACGGTCGCGCGCTGGATCAAGGCCGCGTTGTTCGCGGACGCCGAACTCACCGTGCGCTTCGTCGGTGAAGAAGAAGGGCGCGAGCTCAATCGCACGTACCGGCAGAAGGATTACGCCACCAACGTGCTGACCTTCGCCTACGCGGAATCGGAAGACGATCCGGTGACGGGCGATCTGATCCTGTGCTGTCCGGTCGTCGAGCGCGAGGCCGCCGAGCAGGGCAAGCCGCTCGCCGCGCACTACGCGCATCTGATCGTCCACGGCACATTGCATGCGCAGGGCTACGACCACGAGGACGAAAGCGAGGCGCAGGAGATGGAATCGATCGAGACGGATATCATGCAGTCTCTGGGTTTTCCCGATCCTTACGTGCCGCTGACCTGAAGCCGGTCCGACGCCCTCTCACGCAACGTGAACGACAAGACACCCGATCCCGCGCAATTCCCGCCCGCCACGCCCGTCGTCGCCGCTGACGCGGACGCTAACTATCCGCCCATGCTCGGAGACTCGGCGCTCTGGACCGATGCGCAACTCGCCGCGTCGCGCGAAGCGGCGCTCGCGGGCTGGGACGGACGTTCCGACCTGTGGCTGTTCGGCTATGGCTCGCTGATCTGGAACCCCGGCCTGCCGACGCTCGAAGCGGTGCGCGCCCGCGTGCACGGCTACCATCGCGGGCTGTATCTGTGGTCGCGCGTGAACCGCGGCACGCCGGAGCAGCCGGGCCTCGTGCTCGCGCTCGACCGTGGCGGATCGTGCTCCGGCATGGCGTTCCGGCTCGCGGGCGCCGACGCCGCCGAGCACCTCGAAGTCCTGTGGCGCCGCGAAATGGCGATGGGTTCGTACCGGCCGGCGTGGTTGCCCTGCACGTTCGCCGACGGACGGCGCGTCGAGGCCCTCGCCTTCGTGATGCGGCGCGAGGCCAGCTCCTACACCGGCAAGCTTCCCGATCCCGTGGTGCGCACCGTGCTCGGCTGCGCCAGCGGGCGCTACGGCACGACGCTCGACTACGTGAGCCGGACCGTCGAGGCGCTGCGGGAGAGCGGCATGCCGGACCGCGCGCTCGAAGCCTTGCTGAAACGCTGCCGGTCCCAACAGGGCGCCGGATGACATCCGCGTCGCTTGCGGTTTTACGTATGAAGGGTCACTTTCGCGTGCCATTCGGCCAGCGCCGGACACCGGACACACTCGTCGCATATTTTTCCGCTAGCATGGTTTCCATTGCACACGCCGCGCCGACCGGCCGGCGTTTTACCTTGGTGTATGCTTAACTTTCCGCTAAATTGCGCCCGGGAACGCCTGGGCGCTTCACTATGAACGAACCCTATCCCAGTCGACGCCATACCGACAAACCGCCGGAAAAGCGCTCGCTTCTCGAACGCCTGACCGATTTCATCTCGCACGAACCCGAGTCGCGCGACGAACTTCTCGAAGTGCTGCAGGACGCGCACGAGCGCAACCTGCTCGACGCCGATTCGCTCTCGATGATCGAAGGCGTCTTCCAGGTCTCCGATCTCTGCGCGCGCGACATCATGATTCCGCGTGCGCAGATGGACGCCATCAATATCGCGGACACGCCCGCCGAATTCATTCCCTTCGTGCTCGAAAAAGCGCACTCGCGCTATCCGGTCTACGAAGGCAATCGCGACAACGTCATCGGCGTGCTGCTCGCGAAAGACCTGCTGCGCTATTACGCCGAAGAGGAATTCGACGTGCGCGGCATGCTGCGCCCCGCCGTCTTCATCCCCGAATCGAAACGCCTGAACGTGCTGCTGCACGACTTCCGCGTGAACCGCAACCACATCGCGCTCGTCGTCGACGAGTACGGCGGCGTCGCGGGCCTCATCACCATCGAGGACGTGCTGGAGCAGATCGTCGGCGACATCGAGGACGAATACGACTTCGACGAAGAAGCCGGCAACATCATCGCCACGCCCGACGGCCGCCATCGCGTGCGCGCGCTCACCGGCATCGAGCAGTTCAACGAGGCCTTCGGCTCCGATTTCTCCGATGACGAAGTCGACACCATCGGCGGTCTCGTCACGCATCGTTTCGGACGCGTGCCGCATCGTGGCGAAAAGGTGCGCATCGACGACTTCGCCTTCGAGATCCTGCGCGGCGACGCGCGGCAAATTCACGTCCTGCTCGTGCGGCGCGTGCCGAATCTCACGCAGCAGCATCATCACGCGGGCGACGACGAAGACGAACTGCGCGATTGATCGCCGCGATCGCCGCGATCGCAGCGCGAACGGCGCGGCATCGCAGTACGCCACGCCGCGCCTACTCTCATCCGTGACCCCGCCTCCGTTTCATCTCGACCGTCATCAATGGCCGATTCATCGTCCCGCCTCCTGTCCCGCAAGCGCAACGCATCCGTGACGCCGGCAGCCGCCGAAGCGCCGCGCGCCCTGCCCTTCTGGCATTACTTCGCCGCCGCCGTGCTCGGCGCGGCGAACACGCTCTCGTTCGCGCCGACGCCGCATGGCGGCTGGCTCGAACTCGTCATCTTCGCGCTGTTCTTCGCGTGGCTCACGCGCACCCGCGGCTGGCGCAGCGCAGCCATGACCGGCTGGGCGTTCGGCTTCGGCAACTTCGTCACGGGCGTGTGGTGGCTGTACGTCAGCATGCACGTCTATGGCGGCATGGCCGCGCCGCTCGCTGCGGCAGCCGTCGCGCTGTTCTCGCTGTATCTCGCCGTGTATCCGGCGCTGTCGAGCGTGGTCTGGTCGCTGGTCGCGGGCCGGGCCCGCTTCGGCGATGAAGACGCCGCCACCGCGCGCGACATCGACGCCTCGCCACGCCATGCGCCGACCTGGCACGGCGCGTTCGCCTTCGCGAGCGCCTGGGCGCTGGGCGAATGGCTGCGCGGCCTCGTGTTCACCGGCTTCCCGTGGCTCGCGAGCGGCTATGCGCAGGTCGATGGTCCGCTGAAGGGCTTCGGCTCGGTCGTCGGCGTGTATGGCGTCGGATGGGTGCTCGCGCTGTTTGCCGCGCTGGCCGTGCAGGCCATTCATCACTGGCGCCGCACGGGTCTGGGCGCGCGTGCGCTGATCCCGGCGGTCGTGGCCGTCGCGCTGCTGGCGGCGGGCATGCTGCTGTCGCTCGTGCAATGGACCACGCCCGCCAACGCGCCGCTCACCGTGCGTCTGCTGCAAGGCAACGTGAAGCAGGAAATGAAGTTCGAGCAGGCCGGCGTCGATGAATCGCTCGCGCTCTACAAGCGTCTCATCACCGAGAAGCCCGCCGATCTGATCGTCACGCCGGAAACCGCGCTGCCGGTGCTGTCGGTGCAGATTCCGCAGGACTTCGCCGTGGCCATCCGCAATTTCGCCGACACCACCAACTCGTCGATCCTGTTCGGCGCGATCGGCGTCACGATCCTGCCCGACGGCCGCGCGACCGACTACACCAACAGCCTGTTCGGCGTCACGCCGCGCGTGAACGGCGTCTATCGCTACGACAAGCATCACCTCGTGCCCTTCGGCGAATTCGTGCCCTACGGCTTCCACTGGTTCGTGCGCCTGATGGGCATCCCGCTCGGCGATCTCGCGCGCGGCCCGATCGCGCAGAAGGCCTTCATCGTGCACAACCAGCCGGTCGCCGTCGACATCTGCTACGAGGACATCTTCGGCGAGGAAATCGCGCGCACCATCCGCGAACAGGAAACGCCCGCGGGCATTCTCGTGAACTCGACGAACCTCGCGTGGTTCGGCAACACCATCGCGCTCGACCAGCATTTGCAGATTGCCCGCATGCGCTCGATCGAAACCGGCCGGCCGATGCTGCGCGCCACCAACACCGGCATGACGGCGGCGATCGCGGCCAATGGCGATATCGTGTCGAAGCTGCCGGTCTTCACCACCGGCGTGCTCGAAACGACCGTGCAAGGCACCTCCGGCAGCACGCCCTACGTGACGAGCGGCAACATGACGGTGATCGCCGTCTCGCTGATCCTGCTCGCATTCGGCTTCGCGTTCGCGCCGAGCCGCAGGCGTCCTTAACGCATCCCCGAACGCGCACCCCCGAACGCGCACCCCCGCACGCGCCCGCCCGAAGGCCGCACCACGTGGCCTGCACACTTGCTTCCCCGGGACACGGGCCGGCCAAAAAGCCGCACCCGTTCCCCGTTCGGATAAAATTCAATGTTTTAGCGCTTCGGCCGGTTCACTGAATCGCGTCTTCACGACGATGGCCGCGCCCCGCACAAGGCAATCATGCTCACTTTCCAGCAAATCATTCTGACGCTGCAGTCCTACTGGAACGAGAAGGGTTGCGCGCTGCTCCAGCCGATCGACATGGAAGTCGGCGCGGGCACCTCGCACGTCCACACGTTCCTGCGCGCGATCGGTCCCGAACCATGGCGTGCCGCCTATGTCCAGCCCTCGCGCCGCCCGAAGGACGGCCGCTACGGCGAGAACCCCAACCGCCTGCAGCACTACTACCAGTATCAGGTCGTGCTCAAGCCGGCGCCGGAAGACATCCTCGATCTGTACCTCGGCTCGCTCGAAGCGCTCGGCTTCGACCTGAAGCAGAACGACGTGCGCTTCGTCGAGGATGACTGGGAAAACCCGACGCTCGGCGCCTGGGGCCTCGGCTGGGAAGTGTGGCTCAACGGCATGGAAGTGACGCAGTTCACGTATTTCCAGCAGGCGGGCGGCATCGACTGCAAGCCGGTGCTGGGCGAAATCACCTACGGTCTCGAACGTCTCGCGATGTATCTGCAGAAGGTCGAGAACGTGTACGACCTGGTCTGGACCGAGTGGGAAGAAGACGGCCCGAGCGGCAAGGTGCTGCGCCGCCTGACTTACGGCGACGTGTATCACCAGAACGAAGTCGAACAGTCCACCTATAACTTCGAGCACGCGAACGTCGATCTGCTCTTCACCTTCTTCAAGAGCTACGAGGAAGAAGCGAAGAAGATGATCGAGGCGAAGCTCGCGCTGCCGGCGTACGAACTCGTGCTGAAGGCCGGCCACACCTTCAATCTGCTCGACGCGCGCGGCGCGATTTCTGTGACGGAACGCGCGGCGTATATCGGCCGGATTCGCGCGCTGTCGCGTCTCGTCGCCCAGGCTTACTACGAGTCGCGCGAGGCGCTCGGCTTCCCGATGCTCGGCAATCCGGTGAAGGGCGACCGCGACCTCGTCACCGACGAACAGGAAGCGCAGCGTCCCGCCTGGACGCCGCCGCTCAAGCCGGAAAGCACGCCGCCGGGCGAACGCAGCAACAACGAACAGGTTTGACGAGGCTCGACAGAACAATGACGCAATCCAATCACGCTTCCCTGCTCGTCGAACTGCTGACCGAGGAACTTCCGCCGAAAGCGCTCGCGCGTCTCGGCACCGCTTTCGCCGATGGCATCGTGGAGCGTCTCGCCGCGCGCGATCTGATCGACGGCACGCCTGAGTTCGAGAAATACGCGACGCCGCGTCGTCTCGCGGTGCTGATCCGCAACGTGCGCGATGTCGCGCCGGAAAAACAGGTGCGCGAGAAAGTGCTGCCCGTGACGGTCGCGCTCGACAAGGAAGGCAATCCCACGCCGCCGCTCGCGAAGAAGCTGGCGGCGCTCGGCTTCCCCGACTTCCCGCTCGCCGATCTCGAACGCGCGCAGGACGGCAAGGCTGAAGCCTTCTTCCTGCGTTACGCCGCACCCGGCGCGACCCTGAGCGAAGGCCTGCAGGCCGCGCTCGACGAAACCCTCGGCAAGCTGCCGATTCCGAAGCTCATGACCTATCAGCGCCCGGACGGCACCAGCGTGCAGTTCGTGCGTCCGGTGCAGCGCCTGATCGCGCTGCACGGCCGCGAGGCGGTGCCGGTCAGCGCGCTGGGCATCGATGCCGGCGACACGACGCTCGGGCATCGCTTCATGTCGGAAGGCCTGGTGGCCATCACGCACGCCGACGACTACGCCGAGACACTGCGCACGAAGGGCCGCGTGGTCGCGAACTTCGACGACCGCCGCGAATCCATCCGCACGCAGTTGCAGGCGTTCGCGGGTGAAGACCGCGTCGTGATGCCCGAAGCACTGCTCGACGAAGTGAACGCGCTGGTCGAATGGCCGGTGGTCTACGAATGCCGCTTCGACGAGGAGTTCCTGCAAGTGCCGCAGGAATGCCTGATCCTCACGATGCAGACGAACCAGAAGTACTTCGCGCTCACCGACCAGAATGGCCGCCTGCGCTCGCGCTTCCTGATCGTGTCGAACATCGATACGAAGACGCCGGGCGAGATCGTCGAAGGGAATGAGCGCGTCGTGCGTCCGCGTCTCGCCGACGCGAAGTTCTTCTTCACGCAGGACAAGAAGAAACGTCTCGAAGACCGCGTGCCGCTGCTGGCGAACGTCGTCTATCACAACAAGCTCGGTTCCACCTTGCAACGCGTCGAGCGCCTCGAGTCGCTGGCCGGCGAGATCGCGCCGATGGTCGGCGTCGATGCCGCGCTGACGCGCCGCGCCGCGCGGCTCGCGAAGGCCGACCTGCTGACCGACATGGTCGGCGAGTTTCCGGAACTGCAGGGCACGATGGGCACGTACTACGCGCGCCACGACGGCGAGCCGGAAGAAGTCGCGCTCGCGTGCTCCGAGCACTATCAGCCGCGTTTCTCCGGCGACGACACGCCGTCCACCGGCGTGGGCGCCGCGGTCGCGCTCGCGGACAAGCTGGAGACGATCGTCGGCATCTGGGGCATCGGTCTCGCGCCAACCGGCGAGAAGGATCCGTTCGCGTTGCGCCGTCACGCGCTGGGCGTGCTGCGCATCCTGCTCGAGAAGAAGCTGCCCGTCGACCTGCGCGAACTCGTCGCCGCCGCGCAGCGCCAGTTCGCGAACATGCCGCACGTCGCGGATTCGCAGGAAGCCGTGTACGCGTTCTTCCTCGACCGTCTGCGCGGCCTGCTGCGCGAACGCGGTTTCGAAGCCAACGACATCGAAGCGGTGCTGAGCCTGAACCCGACGCGTCTCGACGACATCGTCGCACGCCTCGACGCCGTGCGCGAGTTCGCCGCGCTGCCGGAAGCCGCAGCGCTTGCCGCGGCCAACAAGCGCATCTCGAACATCCTGAAGAAGTCGGAACAGGGCGCGCCTGGCGCGGTGAACCCGGCGCTGCTGGTCGAAGCGGCGGAAAAGAATCTGTACGCGCAGATCGAACAAGTGACGCCGCGCGTCCAGAGCACGCTCGCCGCGCGCAACTACACCGAAGCGCTGACAGCGCTCGCCGCGCTGCGCGAAGCGGTGGACACCTTCTTCAACGACGTCATGGTGAACGCGGAAGATCCGGCTTTGCGCAACAATCGCCTGGCGTTGCTCCATGCGCTGCATCAGCAGATGAACTGCGTCGCGGACATCTCCAAGCTCGCGGCCTGAAGAGAGTAAAAAGGACGCACCATGGGCGTGAACAAGAAACTGGTGGTGCTGGATCGCGACGGCGTCATCAACGTCGATTCCGACGCGTACATCAAGTCGCCGGACGAATGGGTCGCCATTCCCGGCAGTCTTGAAGCCATCGCGCGGCTGAACCAGGCGGGGTATCGCGTGGCCATCGCCTCGAACCAGTCGGGCATCGGACGCGGCCTGTTCGACATGGCCGCGCTCAACGCGATGCATCAGAAGATGAACCGCGCCGCAGCGGCCGTAGGCGGCCGGATCGACGCCGTGTTCTTCTGCCCGCATACCGCCGAAGACCAGTGCGACTGCCGCAAGCCGAAGCCCGGCATGCTGCAGCAGATCATCGACCGGTTCGAGATCGATCCGGAAGACACGCCGCTCGTCGGCGATTCGCTGCGCGATCTCCAGGCCGGCGAGACGCTCGGCTTTCCCGTGCATCTCGTGCTGACCGGCAAGGGCGAGAAAACCCTCAAGGAAGGCAATCTGCCGGAAGGCACCGTCGTTCACAAGGACCTGCGCGCGTTTGCGCTCGACCTGATTGCACGGCATCACGACTGACCCGCCGTTCGTATTACAGAGACTCCATGCGCTTCATCCGTTCGTTGTTGCTGTTGATCTATTTCATCGTGTACACGGTGCCGTACGCGACCGCCTGTTTCATCGCGTTTCCGTTCATGCGCGCTGACCGCCGTTACTGGATGGCCGCCGGATGGTGCAAGTCGACCATCGTCGTGCTGCGTCATCTGATTGGTATCCGCTATACGATCGAAGGCATGGAGAATCTGCCAGCCGGTCCGGCCGTGCTGCTCTCGAAGCATCAGTCCGCGTGGGAGACGCTCGCGTTCCCCGCGCTGATGCCGCGCCCGCTCTGCTACGTCTTCAAGCGCGAACTGCTTTATGTGCCGTTCTTCGGCTGGGCGCTGGGACTGTTGAAGATGGTGCATATCGATCGCAAGCAGGGCCGCGACGCCTTCACGTCGGTGACGCGCCAGGGCCGTGCGCGCATGGACGAAGGCGCGTGGGTCATCATGTTTCCCGAAGGCACGCGCATACGCACGGGCAGCCAGGGCAAGTACAAGACCGGCGGCGCGCGCTTCGCGGTGGCGACGGGCGCACCGGTCGTGCCGATCGCGCATAACGCCGGACGGGTCTGGCCGCGCCATTCGTTCATCAAATATCCGGGTATAGTCACGGTGTCGATTGGCAAGCCTATCGACACCGCCGGTCTCACGCCCGAAGAAGTCAACGTGCGTGTCGAAAGCTGGATCGAAACTGAAATGCGCCGCATCGATCCGCACGCCTACACCGCGCCGTACGCACCGCCGGGTCGAGCCGGCGCCGCGGGCGCAGGCCGCTGAGCGGCCGGGCATCAGGTCGAGCCGCGGCGTGCCCTATTCGTTCTTCTCGTCATTCCTGCGCCGCGAGCGCAAAGCCGAACCGATGCAGAAGCCCCCATCGCGGCAGCGTCCCGCCGTCGCGCTCGATACCCTGCAACTCGATCTCCCGTTCGAGCATGCGCCCGCCTATTCCGGCGCGCCGCCCGCCAGCGGTCCCGCGCCGCTGCGCGGCGACATTCCGCATGCCGAACCGGCGCCCGTCCTCACACCAAGCGCACCGCCCGCGCCGCTGCCCGAAGGCGTGCGTCTGCGCCGCATCACGCTGAAGGCAGGCACGCTCGATTACCGGCTGAAGCGCTCGTCGCGGCGCACGATCGGCTTCTGCATCGACGGCACCGGTCTCGCCATCACGGCGCCGCGCTGGGTGACGATCGCCGATATCGAAACCGCGATCCTCGACAAGCAAACCTGGATCGTCAACAAGCTCACCGAATGGCAGACACGGGTCGAGCAGCGTGCGCTGCCGCGTATCGAATGGAAGGACGGCGCGCAGTTTCCTTATCTCGGCAAGACCATCCGCGTGGCGCTCGGTGCGGCCGCGTCGCTGTCCTTCGATGACGCGACGAGCCTGCTCTCGCTGCCGCTGCCCGCGAACGCGGATGCTCAGCAGATCAAGGATCGCGTGCAGGGCTGGCTGCAATCGGAAGCGAAGCGCATCTTCGGGGAACGGCTCGTGGTGTATGCGGCGAAGCTTGGCGTCGAGTATCGCGCGTATGCGCTGTCCTCGGCGGCGACGCGCTGGGGCAGTTGTTCGAGCGACGGCAAGATCCGCCTCAACTGGCGGCTGATTCATTTTCCGCTGTCGATCATCGACTACGTGGTCGCGCACGAACTCGCGCATCTGCGCGAGATGAACCATAGCCCGCGTTTCTGGCAGACGGTCGAGTCGATCTTCCCGGAGTTCCGCGAAGCGCGGCACACGCTCAAGCATCATCCGCCGGACCTGCTGCCGGCGCTCTGAGGGCTCCGGCAAGGCCGCGGCGCCGACGGTACAATTTCATCCGCATCCCCGCCGCAGGCGCACCGGGCCCCGCCCGGACACAATCGCTACAAATCGCGCCGCGCGGGCATCTCCCCCACAACAGGAACCCCATCATGCGACTCCTTCACACGATGCTGCGCGTCGGCGACCTGCAGCGTTCGATCGATTTCTACACGCGCATTCTCGGCATGCACGTGCTGCGTCAAAGCGAAAACACCGAGTACAAGTACACGCTCGCCTTCGTCGGCTACGGTCCCGAAAGCGAGAACAGCGTGCTCGAACTCACCTACAACTGGGGCACCGAGAAGTACGACATGGGCACGGCGTATGGCCATATCGCGCTGGAAGTCGACAGCGCCGCCGATGCCTGCGAGCGCATCCGCCAGGCAGGCGGCAAGGTCACGCGCGAAGCCGGTCCCGTGAAGGGCGGCACAACCGTGATTGCGTTCGTCGAAGATCCGGACGGCTACAAGGTCGAACTGATCGAAAAGCATTCCTGATGCAGGCATGACCCCACGCGCCGCACGTTCGCTGCGACGCGCCTTCCGCGCCCAATCTCCACGGGCACGTCCCGGCCTTTCCGTTGTCTTGCCCGTTCGCTGGCACAATCGACGCTCCAAATCAGTGCATGACCGATGCGCGTTTCGCGCCGGCCGTATGCACCTACGCCACCAAACCCGCCGATGAGCACCCCTTCCTTCACCGCGCGTCGCCCGCTGGACGTCACCGCCGTCATCACGATGATCGCGCTGTGCGGCGCGTGGGGTTTCCAGCAAGTCGCGATCAAGGAAGCGAACGCGTCGATTCCGCCGCTGTTGCAGGCCGGCATCCGTTCGCTGATCGGCACCCTGCTGCTGTGGATCTGGACCCGCACGCGCGGCGTGCCGATCTTCACGCGCGATGACACCCTGACCGCCGGCCTGCTCGCCGGGCTGTTGTTCGGCGGCGAGTTCGTCTGCATCTTCTTCGGCCTGAGCCTCACCAATGCCACGCGCATGGCCGTGTTCCTGTACATCGCGCCGTGCTTCACCGCGCTCGGCCTGCACTGGTTCGTGGCGGGCGAGAAGCTTGCGCGCGCCCAGTGGAGCGGCATCGTCCTGGCGTTTTGCGGCATTGCGCTCGCGTTCGCGGACGGCTTCCTGCACGGTCATCCGCAGGGCGCGTCCGTCATGCAAGGCGTCGCGGGCGATGCGCTCGGCGTGCTCGGCGGCATCCTGTGGGCCGCGACGACGGTGCTGATTCGCGCGTCCTCGCTGTCGCATGCGAGCGCGAGCAAGACGCTGTTCTATCAGTTGGCGGTGTCGGCGGTACTGTTGCTTGCGCTGGCGGTGGGCGCGGGACAGACGCAGGTGAACGAGGTGTCGCCGCTCGCCCTCGCGAGTCTCGCGTACCAGGCGGTGATCGTCTCGTTCATCAGCTATCTGACCTGGTTCTGGCTGCTGACACGCTATCTGGCGTCGCGCTTGTCCGTGTTCTCTTTTCTCACGCCGATCTTCGGCGTCGGCTTTGCCGTGCTGCTGCTGGGCGAGCACGTCAGCGTGCGGTTCATGACCGCCGCCGCGATGGTGCTCGCCGGCATCGCGCTGGTGAACCGGACGCCGCGGCGCCGCACCTGACGAAGCGCCGGCTCACTCCGGCGCGGTAGCGCGGATCGTCACCATGTCGTGATCGATATCGTCGCGATCGGCGGGCAGGTGCAGGTGTTCGGCGGGGATCGGCTCGACGGGATAGCCGTGTTTCTCCCACGCGTCCAGCCCGCCCTTCAAGGGCCGCACATGCCGGAAGCCCTTGTCGCGCAACTGCCGGGCGATGACCTTCGCCGTCGCCTCGTTCGGACACACGCAGTACACGACCACCTCGTGCTCCGCATAGAGCTGATCGACGCGGTCCGGTGAATCCAGATCCAGCGCGACGGCCCCGGCGATCCGGTACGGCTCCTTGCGACGCACTTCCGGCGGACGCGCGTCGTAGATAACGGGCGGTATGGCGGAGCGCATCATCTCGTCGAGCTGGCCGGGCGTGATGTGATACTTCTCGAGCCACTGACGGAACTGCACGCGCCGGATCCAGCGATACAGCAGGAAGCCGAGCGCGAACATCGCCAGGATGTCGATGACCGTCGTGCCGTTGGCGCGCACCAGCAGGATGAGCCGGCCGATCTGCTCCTGCAGCGCCGCGCCGCCGAGCATCCAGAAACTCGCCCACGCGGTCGCGCCGATCAGATCCCACAGCACGAACACGCGGATTTCGATCTGCGTGGTGCCGAGCAGCGGCGCGGACACGAGCCCGAGCCCCGGCACGAACTTCGACACCGCGAGCAGCGGCACGCCGAAGCGCTCGAACCAGCGGCGCGCGGTGCGCAGCGTCGAGTCGATCGACAGGGAGAAGCGCACCAGCGAGTTGAGGAAGCGCCGGCCATACAGACGGCCGGCGGCGAACCACAGGGAATCGGCGATCAGCACCGCGAGCACCGCGGCCAGCAGCATTTGCCAGAACGACGCCGCGCCGGAGGCGACGAGCGTGCCAGCCAGGATGAGCATCGGCGCGGCGGGGACCGGCACGCCGAGTTGCGTCGCGAGGACGCTGACGAAGACGGCCCACGCGCCCCACGACGTTGCAAGCGAGGTCGGGACGTGCGGCATTTGGTTTCTCGAAGAAGCTTCTGCTTGCGCGACACGTGACGCGACAAATGACGCGATGAGCGGCGACGGCGCAAAGGGTTACACTTTATCCCGATCCCGGCAAACCCGCCCAATGGGTCTGTCAGCATCGGCAGAACCGTATATATGCGGGCAATGAAACGCCATGCAAGGGAACAGGGAGCATCGTCATGCAACCGATCATTCAGCCCTTCCACGACGACGCCACAGGCACCATGACCTATGTGGTGTTCGAGCGGCCCGGTTCCGCGGCGGCGATCATCGATTCCGTGCTCGACTACGACCCGAAGGCCGCCCGCACCTCGACCCGCTCCGCCGATGCCGTCATCGCTTTCGTGCGTGCGCAGCGGCTCGCCGTCGAGTGGATTCTCGAAACCCATGCGCACGCCGATCATCTGTCGGCCGCGCCGTATCTGAAGCGGCGGCTCGGCGGGAAGATCGGCATCGGCGAATCCATCCGGACCGTGCAGCACGTGTTCAGGAAGATCTTCGATCTCGAGCCCGCCTTCCGGCTCGACGGCTCCCAGTTCGACCATCTGTTCAGTGACGGCGAGCGCTTCGCCATCGGCGAGCTGGCCGCCGATGCGCTCTTCGTGCCCGGCCATACCCCCGCCGACATGGCGTACCGGATCGGCGATTCGGTATTCGTCGGCGATACGCTCTTCATGCCGGACGCCGGCACCGCGCGCTGCGATTTCCCGGGCGGCGACGCGCGCACGCTGTATGGCTCGATCGGACGCCTGCTGGCGCTGCCGCCCGACACGCCGCTATTCGTCTGCCACGACTATCCGCCCGAATCACGCGCCGCCCATTGGCAGGCGACCGTGCGCGAGCAGCGCGAACGCAATATTCATGTGGGCGGCGGCAAGAGCGAGGCGGAGTTCGTCGCGATGCGCGAGGCCCGCGACGCGACGCTCGGCATGCCGACGCTCTTCATTCCCGCGATTCAGGTCAACATTCGCGCCGGCCGATTCCCGGATCCTTCTGGCAACGGCACGACCTATCTCAAGCTTCCGCTCAATACCTTCTGAGCGCGCTCAGGCCTCGATCCGTCCGCGCGTCACGCCGAGCAGATCCGCCATTGCGCGGCGGGCGGCGGCGGCATCGCGGGCGACGATCGCATCGAACACGGCGGTATGTTCCGCGAGCGACGCGTTGTACACATCCGCCCGTTTCGCGTTGAGCCGCAGCTGACCTTCGAGGGTCCGCTCGATCAGCGCGCCGAGCGGAATCAGCAACTCGTTGCTGCATGCCGCCAGCACGCACAGGTGAAATTCGAGGTCGGCACGAACCCACTCGTCCATGTTCTGCGCGTCGGCCATGGCCTGGTGCGCGCGCGAGAGACACGCGAGGGTGTCGTCGTCGTGGTTGTCGGCGGCGAGCGCGGCCGCGTACGGCTCGATCATCTCGCGCATTTCCTGCAGCTTGAGCGCGAACTGGAGCGGCGGCGCCACGCGCGAATACCAGTCGAGCATGTCGGTATCGAGCAGGTTCCACGCATGTCTTGCCCGCACGCGCGTGCCCACCTTGGGCCGCGACTCGACCAGCCCTTTCGATGTCAGCGTGCGCAAGGCCTCGCGCAGCACCGTGCGGCTGACGTCGAAGCGCTCCATCAATTCCGCCTCGCGCGGCAAGGCTGCCCCGGGCGCGATATCGCCGCGCAGAATCGCCAACCCCAGTTCATGGGCGACGCGGCCATGCAGATCTCGATGAATGATGGCCTCCGATTGAGTTCTGGCAGGATTATCCGGTATTTGTCTGATGTGCCAACAGATTTGCGCTGTCTCTGAATAATACTATTAATATGCTCACTCACACGCTTTTTGCTACCATGCGGAATCCCCCTGGAGACGCTCTATGAAAATCACGAAACTCGAGACCTTCATCGTTCCGCCGCGCTGGTGCTTCCTCAAGATCGAAACCGACGAAGGCATCACCGGCTGGGGTGAACCCGTCGTCGAAGGCCGCGCGCATACGGTGGCCGCCGCCGTCGACGAACTGTCGGACTATCTGGTGGGCAAGGATCCGCGTCATATCGAGGACCTGTGGCAGGTGATGTATCGCTCGGGCTTCTATCGCGGCGGGCCGATTGGCATGAGCGCGATCGCGGGCGTCGATCAGGCGCTGTGGGACATTCTGGGCAAGTTTCACGGCGTGCCGGTGCATGCGCTGCTCGGCGGCCAGGTGCGCGACCGGATCAAGGTGTACTCGTGGATCGGCGGCGATCGTCCGAGCGACGTCGCGAACAACGCGCGCGCCGTGGTCGAACGCGGCTTCAAGGCCGTGAAGATGAATGGCTCGGAAGAACTGCAGATCATCGACACCTTCGACAAGGTGCAGGGCGTGATCGACAACGTGCGCGCCGTGCGCGAGGCGGTGGGTCCGAACGTGGGCATCGGCGTGGACTTTCACGGCCGCGTGCACAAGCCGATGGCCAAGGTGCTCGCGAAGGAGCTCGACCCGTACAAGCTGATGTTCATCGAGGAGCCGGTGCTGTCGGAGAACGTCGAGGCGCTGCGCGACATCGTCAGCCAGACCAGCACGCCGATCGCGCTCGGCGAGCGGCTCTATTCGCGCTGGGACTTCAAGCACATCCTGGCCGGCGGTTACGTGGACATCATCCAGCCGGACGCGTCGCACGCGGGCGGTCTCAGCGAATGCCGCAAGATCGCGACGATGGCCGAAGCCTACGATGTCGCACTCGCGCTTCATTGTCCGCTCGGGCCGATCGCGCTCGCGACCTGCCTGCAGATCGACGCCGTCAGCTACAACGCGTTCATTCAGGAACAGAGCCTCGGCATTCACTACAACAAGGGCAACGACCTGCTCGACTACATCAAGAATCCTGAAGTCTTCAAGTACGAAGACGGCATGGTGTCGATTCCGCAGGGACCGGGCCTCGGGATCGAGGTGAACGAGGAGAAGGTGCGCGAGATGGCAAAGGTCGGCCATCGCTGGCGCAACCCCGTGTGGCGTCATGCGGATGGCAGCGTGGCCGAGTGGTGATCCTCTTGCTGTGAGGGGGCGGCGTCAGTGTTTGAGCGTCGCCTCTAACGCGCCGCGCAGCGCGTTACTCACGAGCAGCGCTTCGGCGCGGTCCAGGTCCGCTGGCTTCAGCGTGCGTTCAACCGCGCCGAGTTCTTCCATCAACACCGCGCGCATCACGCCCGGCAGGACGCCTGCATGGATGGGCGGCGTCCACCACTCGCCATCGAACCGCGCGAACACGCTGGTCCGGCCGCCTTCGGTCAGCTCGCCGCGTTCGTTGCAGAACAGCATGTCGAACGCGCCTTCCGCTTCGGCGGCCTTCCACGCGCGGTCGTAGTCGGCCCGGTGCGTGGTCTTGTGGCGCAACAGCGGATCGGCCGACGCGCGCGGCGCAAAGCCACGCTCCGACGCAAGCAGCACGGCGACGCCGGGTTCAGGAAGGCTGCCGAGCGGCGCGCTCGTGAGCGCGAACTGCCCGCTCTTGTCGAGTGCGATTCGCAAGCGGTACGGCGTGTTCTCATCGAAGCCGGCGCAGTGCTGCGCGACATGCGCGGTCAGTGCGGCCTCGTCGAACGGGAAACCCAGGCTGGCCGCACTGCGTTGCAAGCGCGCGATATGCCGGGCGTAATGACGGATGCCATCGACGCGGGTCGCGTACGTCGTTTCGAAGAGTTCGAAACCCGGATCCGCGCCGGTGAGGAAATGGGCTTTCAACAGGCACTCCCGGTGTTCGTCCGCGGCGACGCTGTCGAGCACGATGCCCGCGCCGATGCCCAGCACGCCGCGCCGCTCTGCGGCATCGACGACGAGCGTACGGATCGCGACCGACAGACGGCAGTCGCCGTTGGCATCGAGCCAGCCGATCGCGCCGGTGTAGAGGCCGCGCGGCGAAGTCTCGATTTCGTCGATCAACTGCATCGTCCGATACTTCGGCGCCCCGGTGATCGAGCCGCATGGAAACAGCGCGCGCATCAGGCCGGCGAAGCTCGTGCCGGGAATCGCGCGGGCCTCGATGGTCGAGGTCATCTGCCACAGGGACCCATAGGGCTCGACGGAAAACAAGGCCGGCACGTGCACCGAACCCGTGACCGCGACGCGCGACATGTCGTTGCGCAGCAAGTCGACGATCATCACGTTCTCGGCGCGATTCTTCGGGTCGTTGCTGAGTGCGTCCGGAGGGGTGTCGCGCGGCGCGGTGCCTTTCATCGGCCGCGTGCGCAGCTGGTCGCCCCGTTTCTCGAAGAACAGTTCCGGCGAACACGACACCACCGATCTGCCGTCCGGCAGCGCGATCAACGCGCCATAGTGCACGGCCTGGCGCTCGCGCAGACGCCGGTACAGCGCGAGCGGCGAACCGAATACGTCGAAATTCAGGCGAAACGTGTAGTTGATCTGATAGGACTCGCCTTCGCGCAAGGCCTGCTGCACGGCGGCGACGGCGCTATCGAACTCGGCGCGCGTGACGCTCGGCTCGATGTCCGCGATGCCCGCTACCGAAGGCTGCGCGCTCCCGGCGTCCTGCGACGCGAGCCACGCGCTCGCTTCATCGCGCGAAAGAGGCTGGCAGGTGCGGAACATCAACACCCGCAAGGCGTGATCTTCGCTACGGTCGCTGCGTTTGAATTGCAGATCGCGACCGAACTCGTAATCCGCAACGACCACCGCATGCAGTCCCGCTTGCAGATCCCGTTCGATTTCGCCGCACACCGTGTCAAGCGCAAGCGGGTCCACACACGTGCGTTCGTGCGCTAAATTCGTGTATAAACGGCTCGACCGCCGTTGGGCGGTCGAGCCGTGATCATCGAGCAGCGCGAATACCGCGCTGCGCTCCTCAGTCTTCATGACAGTGCTCGCGCGTCCGTCGATCGCATCAGTCAAAGAAGCTCTTCACACGGTCGAACCAGCTCTTGCTTTGCGGGCTATGCCGCGCGCCGCCTTCCACCAGCGACTTCTCGAACTGCCGCAGCAGATCGCGTTGCTGGTCCGTGAGCTTGACCGGCGTTTCCACCTGCACGTGCACGTAGAGATCGCCCGCAATGCTTGAACGCAAACCCTTGATGCCCTTGCCGCGCAGACGGAACGTCTTGCCCGACTGCGTGCCTTCCGGCACCGTGAAGCTGGCGCGTCCGGCCAGTGTAGGCACTTCGATCTCGCCGCCCAATGCCGCCGTGGTGAACGGAATGGGCATCTGGCAATGGAGGTCGTCGCCGTCGCGCTCGAACACCGAGTGCTGCTTGATGTGGATTTCCACATACAGGTCGCCGCTCGGCCCGCCGTTGATGCCCGGTTCGCCGTTGCCTGCCGAACGGATGCGCATGCCGTCGTCGATGCCCGCCGGAATCTTCACTTCCAGCGTCTTGGTTTCCTTCACCTTGCCCTGGCCGTGACAGTTCGTGCACGGCTCGGGGACATACGTGCCGGTGCCGTGGCACTTCGGGCACGTCTGCTGGATGCTGAAAAAGCCCTGCGACATGCGCACCTGGCCCTGGCCATGACAGGTCGGGCAGGTTTCGGGCTTGGTGCCCGGCTTCGCGCCCGAGCCGTGGCAGACGTTGCAGTTGGCCCAGCTCGGCACGCGGATCTGCGTGTCGTAGCCGTGCGCCGCCTGCTCCAGCGTGATTTCCATGCTGTAGCGCAAGTCCGCGCCGCGATACACCTGCGGGCCGCCGCGCCCACGGGCGCCGCCTGCGCCGCCGCCCGCGGCCTGACCGAAGATGTCGCCGAAGATGTCGCCGAAGGCATCCGCGAAGCCGCCGAAGCCCTGCGCACCCGCGCCCGCCATGTTCGGATCCACGCCCGCATGGCCGTACTGGTCATAGGCGGCGCGCTTCTGCTGGTCGGAGAGCATTTCGTAGGCCTCTTTGACCTCCTTGAAACTCTCTTCCGACTTCTTGTTGTCCGGATTGCGGTCAGGGTGATACTTCATCGCGAGCTTGCGATATGCCTTCTTGATCTCGTCGTCGCTCGCGTTTTTCGCGACGCCCAGAACCTCGTAGTAATCCCGTTTCGCCATATCGGTTCAATGCCGCCGCGCTGAAGCGGCAGTTCCTGTCAGATGCCCGGACCGCCAAGGCCCGCGCTTTGAAACTTTCGCGCCGTGCCCGAACGCGCCGAATAAGGCCCTCGAGCATGACACGCTGAAAAAACAACGTGCCCGGGGAGCCGCAAGGCCCGCCAGGCGCGTTACACGTCAGACGCGTCCCGCGTCCCGGTCAAACCACCGCGGGCGCGGGACGTTGCCATCCACGCGCCCTTGCGGCTTAGTCCTTCTTGACTTCCTTGAAGTCGGCGTCGACGACGTCGTCGTGCTGCTGGCTCGCGCCCGCATCCGCCGACGCGCCCGCTGCACCCGCCGCTCCGGCTGCCGCACCCGCGGCGCCTTGCTGCGCCTGCATGTCGGCGTACATCTTTTCGCCGAGCTTCTGCGATGCCGTAGCCAGCGCCTCGACCTTCGCCTCGAGCGCGGCCTTGTCGCTTGCGCTGTCCTTCAGCGCGTCTTCAAGGTCCTTCAACGCGGCTTCGATCTTTTCCTTCTCCGACGCGTCCACCTTGTCGCCGTATTCGGCAACGGCCTTCTTCGTGCTGTGGACCAGAGCGTCGCCCTGGTTGCGGACGTCGGCCAGTTCGCGCAGCTTGCGGTCTTCGTCGGCGTTGGCTTCGGCGTCCTTCACCATCTTGTCGATTTCAGCGTCCGTCAGGCCCGAGTTCGCCTTGATGGTGATCTTGTTTTCCTTGCCGGTTGCCTTGTCCTTCGCGCCGACGTGCAGGATGCCGTTCGCGTCGATGTCGAAGGTCACTTCGATCTGCGGCGTGCCGCGCGGCGCCGGCGGAATGCCTTCGAGATTGAATTCGCCGAGCAGCTTGTTGCCCGCGGCCATTTCACGCTCGCCCTGGAACACCTTGATGGTCACGGCGCCCTGGTTGTCATCCGCCGTCGAATACACTTGCGCGTGCTTCGTCGGGATCGTGGTGTTCTTGTTGATCATCTTCGTCATGACGCCGCCGAGCGTTTCGATGCCCAGCGAAAGCGGCGTGACGTCGAGCAGCAGCACGTCCTTGCGGTCGCCCGACAGCACCTGGCCTTGAATCGCAGCGCCAACCGCCACGGCTTCGTCCGGGTTCACGTCACGGCGCGGATCCTTGCCGAAGAACTCCTTCACCTTTTCCTGCACCTTCGGCATGCGCGTCATGCCGCCGACCAGGATCACGTCGTCGATTTCGCCGACCTTCACGCCCGCATCCTTGATGGCAATGCGGCACGGTTCGATCGTGCGCTCGATCAGCTCTTCGACGAGCGCTTCGAGCTTGGCGCGGGTGAACTTGAGGTTCAAGTGCTTCGGACCCGACGCGTCTGCCGTGATGTACGGCAGGTTGATGTCGGTCTGCGCCGTGGACGACAGTTCGATCTTGGCCTTTTCAGCCGCTTCCTTCAGGCGTTGCAGCGCGAGCACGTCCTTCGAGAGGTCGACGCCCTGCTCTTTCTTGAACTCGCCGATGATGTAGTCGATGATGCGCTGGTCGAAGTCTTCACCGCCGAGGAACGTGTCGCCGTTGGTGGAGAGCACTTCGAACTGCTTCTCGCCGTCCACGTCCGCGATTTCGATGATGGAGATGTCGAACGTGCCGCCGCCCAGGTCGAACACGGCGATCTTGCGGTCGCCCTTTTCGGCCTTGTCGAGACCGAAGGCGAGCGCGGCTGCCGTCGGTTCGTTGATGATGCGCTTGACTTCCAGGCCGGCGATGCGGCCCGCGTCCTTGGTAGCCTGACGCTGGCTGTCGTTGAAGTACGCCGGAACCGTGATGACGGCTTCCGTCACCGGCTCGCCGAGGTAGTCTTCAGCGGTCTTCTTCATCTTGCGCAGCACTTCCGCGGACACCTGCGATGGCGCGAGATTCTTGCCGTGCGCTTCGACCCATGCGTCGCCGTTGTCGTGCTTGACGATCTTGTAGGGCATCAGGTTGATGTCCTTCTGCACTTCCTTCTCTTCGAAACGGCGGCCGATCAGGCGCTTGACCGCGTACAGCGTGTTGCGCGGATTGGTGACCGACTGACGTTTCGCCGGCGCGCCGACGAGAATTTCGTTGTCGTCGAGATACGCGATGATCGACGGCGTGGTGCGCGCGCCTTCCGAGTTCTCGATGACCTTGACCTGATTGCCTTCCATCAGCGCCACGCACGAATTCGTGGTGCCGAGGTCGATGCCAATGATTTTGCCCATTTTTTATCCTCTCCTAGCTTTGATCGCAGTGGCGTTGCGGCGGCCAGTTGGATCGCCTGATGCCGGCGGCTGTCGCCGGCTCATTCGCCGATTTACCGGGCCGAACGCCCAAAATTCATACCTGTACGCAAGATAAGTGCGCCAGTTTCGATTTCAAGACCCTGAAACCGATGCGGTCTATAGTTTTTTTGCGAAGCGGCCGGCGGCTTGCGGCTTGCGCGGCAACTGGACGGACGCACCGTCCAGCCCGCGCCGCCGCGCCGGCCGGATCGCTCAGGCGCGACTCATGCGTAACTCATGCGTAACGTGAGCGCGCCTTACTTCGGGGCCGCGACGGTCACGAGCGCCGGACGCAGCACGCGGTCGGCGATCACATAACCCTTCTGCAGCACCGACACGACCGTGTTGGCATCCTGCTCGGCGGGCACCATCGAAATGGCCTGATGACGATGCGGATCGAACTTCTCGCCGACCGGATTCAACGCCACGACGCGGCCCTTTTCGAGCGCGCCCGTGAGCTGCTTGAGCGTCAGTTCGACGCCCTCGCGCACCTTGGCGAGATCGCTCGACTGGTCGGCCAGCGCGGCTTCCAGGCTGTCCAGCACCGGCAGCAGGTTCTCCGCGAAGCTTTCGATCGCGAATTTATGCGCCTTCGACACATCTTCCTGGCTGCGGCGGCGGACGTTTTCCGTCTCCGCCTTCGCGCGCAGAAAGTCTTCTTTCAGCGCGACGATGGTGGCCTGCGCCTCGGCGAGCGCGGCATCGGCCGCGTCCGGCGCGGGCTGCGCGGCAGACGCTGCGTTGGGCTGTGCGGACTGCGCCGTTTCGGCTGCGGGCTGGCCAGGAGTGGCATCGGCGGCCTGGCGCGCGGTTTCGTCGGCGGGCGTGGGGTTCTGGCTCGCTGAATTCTCTTGCGTGTTTTCCATGTCGCTGAATGTGTATTGCTGTGAGTTGAATCGGATGAGAAAACGGCGCATTGGCGCTGTTTTCTGCACTAGCCGCGGAAGTTGGGGCGTCAGGGGGATTTTCAAGCCGCCGCAACGAACTTTTCGGACGAATTTCAGCGCGCAGACGAAGCGCTGACGCCTGAAACGAGTGGTAACGCGCGTTTTGCCGCACCGCGCAGAATGAGATTGAGGGAAAGCCCTCGGTCTCCTACACTCCAGAGAAGCACCCGCAGGACGCACGTTAACCCTAATCCTACGAATGCTTCAAACCCGCTTCAGCCTTTGCCCGTTTCCTGACCCTGCCCCGTAGTGCCTGCATGCGCCCGCATACGCCTGCATGTGCCTCGCGGCCGGGGAAACCCATTACCGGGGGTACCATGAAACTGACCTTTGCTATCGCGGTGGTCGCCCTGGTACTCGTCGCGGGCACAACCACCATCTGCATGTCAGGCGCGGTCACCGACCGCACCACCGAATACGGCGGCGTTCACGCCACCATGGAACGCTACTTCAATCCGAACCAGAAAGTTTGTCGATGACGCGCCGGTCGCGCTTGGTCGGCCTGCCCTGCAACTGGGCGGCCGGCTCGCGGAAGGTCCGGCGCCGTTCGGCTTCGGCCATGCGCTGCGCGCGTCCGTCCTCTGTCTCGGCATAAAGCGTCTGCGCCACGCTGGCCGGACCGCGCACGTCGCACACGCCCAGCACCTCGACCTGCCAGACAATGCGCTCGATATCGATCTCGACGAGATCGCCCACGCGCACTTCCTTCGACGGCTTCACGCCCGCGCCGCCGATCTTCACGCGGCCCTTCTCCACCGCGTCGCTCGCGAGCGAACGCGTCTTGAAGAAGCGTGCCGCCCACAGCCATTTGTCGATGCGCAGGCGCGCGCCGGGTTCCGTCGATATCTTGTAGTTCATCGCTGCATGCTGGTTGAAGCCGGATTCACGCAACCGCGCTGAGCGGCTGCGGGGCCTGCACGGGCCAGCCTTGCAGATGCTGCGCCGCGATTTCGCCGATGCCCTTGATCCACGCAGGCGACGCGTTCAGGCAGGGAATCCGGTGAAAGTGCTTGCCGCCGGCCTTCAGGAACTCGTCGCGCACCTCGATACCGATTTCCTCGATGGTCTCCAGACAATCCGCCGTGAAACCGGGGCAAAACACGTCGACGCGCGTCACGCCGCCCGCACCCAGTTCCGCGAGCGTGGGCGCGGTGTAGGGCTGCAGCCACTCCGCGCGGCCGAAGCGCGACTGGAAGGTCACGCGGCACTCGACCGGCGTGAGCCCGAGCGCGGCGGTGAGCAGCGAGCCGGTCTGCTGGCACTGGTCGTGATACGGATCGCCGAGGTCCATGGTGCGCTTGGGCACGCCGTGGAAGCTCAGCACCAGTTTGTCGCCGGCCGCGAAATCCGGCGCGCCGTGATGCCGCCAGTAGTCGCGCACCTGCTCGGCGAGCGCGGCGATATACGCGGGATGATCCGCGTAATGGCGCACCGTGCGGATCTCGGGCTGGTTGCGCACGCGCTTCAGGGCGGTAAAGGCGTCGTCGAAGGCGGTGGCCGTGGTGGAGGACGAATACTGCGGATACATGGGCAGAAGCAGGATGCGCTCCGCGCCTTCGAGCTTGAGCTGATTCAGCATGGCGCCGATGCCGGGCGTGCCGTAGCGCATTGCATAGTCCACGATCACGCGATAGTCGTTCGCCGCGAACAGCCGCCGCAATCCTTCCACCTGCTTCTCGGTATGCACGCGCAGCGGCGAGCCTTCCGGCATCCACACCTGCGCGTACTTGCGGGCCGAGGCGCGCCCGCGCAGCGGCAGGATCAACAGGCGCAGGATGATTTGCCAGACCAGCGACGGAATCTCCACCACGCGCGGGTCCGACAGGAACTGCGCCAGATACTTGCGCACGGCCCGCGGCGTGGGCGCGTCCGGCGTGCCGAGATTGATCAGCAGCACCGCGACGCGATGAGAAGCGCTGGGCTGCGAGGGCAACTCGAGGTCGAAACGCATAGGGCAGGCGGGCCGGAGGCGGTGGCTAAAAGGTGAGGACCATTATAGCGGCGCGCTTTCGGCCGCATCATCGGCCGAATGGCCGAGTGGCGCCGCCCGTCGACACCCGTCAAGATGAGCGCAACGAGGACGTCACTGAGGACGTCACTGATGACTGAGCGACATCGAGAGCAGCCGCGCGGTGATATCCACGATCGGGATCACGCGGTTGTAGGCCATGCGCGTCGGGCCGATCACGCCGAGCGTGCCCACGATTTTCCCGTTCACTTCGTACGGCGCGGTGACCACGCTCATTTCCTCGATGGGCACCAGGTTCGATTCGCCGCCAATGAAGATCTGCACGCCCTGCGCGTGGCTGGACACATCGAGCAGTTGCAGCAGCGAGGTCTTCTGGTCGAACAGGTCGAAGAGCTTGCGCAGCCGCGCCATGTCGGAGGAGAGGTCGGCCACTTCCAGCAGGTTGCGCTCGCCGGAAATGAGCACGGTGTCCATCGGGTCCGTCTCGGTGGTGGTCGCCACCACGGCGGCCTGCATCAGCGTGGTCATGTCGCCGCGCAGCTGGTCGATTTCCTCGCGCAGGCGGCGGCGCACCTCGTCGAAGGACAGGCCCGCGAAATGCGCGTTGATGTAGTTGGAGGCTTCGGTGAGCTGGGACGGCGAGTAATCGCGCTGGGTCGCCATCATGCGATTCTGCACGTCGCCCTCGGGCGTCACGATGATGAGCAGAATGCGTTTGTCCGACAGCCGCATGAACTCGATCTGCTTGAACATGTGGCTGCGGCGCGGCGTCAGCACGACACCCGCGAACGAAGACAGGCTGGACAGCACGCTCGCCGCGGCCGCGACAATCTTTTGCGGTTCCTCGCCCTGCAAGCGGGTCTTCACCGCGGTTGTCATCGCTTCGTCTTGCGGCGCTTCCACAGTCAGCATCGTGTCGACGAACAGGCGGTAGCCGCGCGGCGTCGGAATGCGTCCCGCCGAGGTATGCGGACTCGCCACGAGGCCCAGGTCCTCGAGGTCCGACATCACATTGCGGATTGTTGCGGGGCTCAGCTCCAGGCCGGAGTGCCGTGATAACGTGCGCGAACCGACCGGCTGACCTTCGGCGATGTAGCGCTCGATCAGCGTCTTGAGGAGGGTTTGTGCACGTGGGTCTAGCATGGCCGGATTTTAGCTCAACGAGTCGGGTGGCGGCGCGCCGCGGCTCACGGGTCGGGCTCACGGGTCAGGAAATGGCAGCGGGTTGGCGTTCCATGAGCGGCGCAGTGCATCGCGTTCAACGTCCGCTCCATTCTAGCGAGAAACAATGGGCTTGCTCGCGCACCTGTCGCGCACACTCGTCGCCGGCCCGTGCGAGCGCTTGCGGCGCAGGACCCACGGTTCTTTTCGCTCACTGACTATGGTGTAATGCCGGCATGGAAATCGGTCAATTCAAGACGGTCGCCCTCGTCGGGCGCCCCAATACGCCAGGCATCGAGCCGCCGCTGCGAGCGCTCGCCGATGTCCTCGCGCAGCAAGGCTTCGAAGTCGTGTTCGAGGCGGGCACCGCGAAGGAGGTCGGCGTGACGGAGTTCCCGGCGCTCTCCATCGCCGAGATGGGCGCCCGCGCGGACGTCGCCATCGTGCTCGGCGGCGACGGCACCATGCTCGGCATCGGCCGGCAGCTCGCGCCGTACAGGACGCCGCTCATCGGCGTGAATCACGGGCGCCTCGGCTTCATCACGGACATTCCGCTCAAGGAAATGAGCGAGATCATCCCGCAAATGCTCGCCGGGCAGTTCGAGCGCGAGGAACGCACCCTGCTCGAAGCGCGCATCGTGCGCAACGACAAGCCCATCTATCACGCGCTCGCCTTCAATGACGTCGTGGTGAATCGCAGCGGCTTTTCCGGCATGGCCGAGTTGCGCGTCTCGGTGGACGGGCACTTCATGTACAACCAGCGTTCGGACGGGCTGATCGTCGCCACGCCCACCGGCTCGACGGCCTACGCGCTGTCGTCGGCGGGACCGATCCTGCATCCGCAGCTGCAAGGCTTCGTGCTCGTGCCGATCGCGCCGCATTCGCTGTCGAACCGTCCGATCGTGCTGCCCGACGACTCCAAGGTCACCATCCAGATCATCGGCGGGCGGGACGTGAACGTGAATTTCGACATGCAGTCCTTCACCGCCGTCGAGCTCAACGACGCCATCGAGGTCCGCCGCTCGAAGCATACGGTGCCGGTGCTGCATCCGGTCGGCTACAGCACCTACGCGACGCTGCGCAAGAAGCTGCACTGGAACGAGCATCCGTCGCAGGACACCTCCCCTCTCTGATCCGATTCGCCCGACCCTCTTCCGCGAAGCATCCATGCTCCGACACCTCTCCATTCGAGACTTCGTCATCGTCGCCGCGCTCGACATCGAGTTCGACTCCGGCTTCACGGTCTTTTCGGGCGAAACCGGCGCCGGCAAATCCATCCTCATCGACGCCCTCGCGCTCACGCTCGGCGCGCGCGGCGACGCGGGCGTCGTGCGCACCGGCCAGCCGCGCGCCGACATCACCGCCGAATTCTCCACGCATGCACTGGTCTTGACCTGGCTGGAGGAGCACGCGCTCGGCGAAGCAGGCGCCGACACCGTGATGTTGCGACGGGTGATCGACTCGAATGGCCGCTCGCGCGCGTTCATCAACGGCACGCCGGCGACGCTCGCGCAGCTGCGTGAAGTGGGCGAAATGCTGGTCGATATCCACGGCCAGCACGCGCATCAGTTGCTGATGCGTCCCGACGCGCAGCGCGAACTCTTCGACACCCACGCGCAGTTGCTGGACACCGCCGGCGCGGTGAATCGCGCGTGGCGCGCCTGGCGCGAGGCCCAGCAGGCGCTGGAAAGCGCGCAGAGCCGCGATCGCGAGCTGCAGCTGGAACGCGAGCGCCTCGCGTGGCAGTTGAGCGAATTCGACAAGCTCGCGCCGCAGCCGGGCGAATGGGAAGAAGTGAGCGCTGAACAGCATCGGCTGTCGCATTCGGCGAGTCTCATCGACGGCGTGCAGGGCGCACTCGGCGCGCTGTCCGAGTCCGACGAGGCGATGATCTCGCAGCTCGGCGCCATCACGTCGAAGCTGCGCGGCCTCGCGGATATCGATCCGGCGCTGAACGACGTGCTCGCGTCGCTCGAACCGGCCGAGATCCAGTTGCAGGAGGCGGCGTATTCGCTGTCGCACTACGCGCAGCGGCTCGAACTCGATCCCGACCGGCTGGCGCAAGTGGACCGGCGCATGGATCAGCTGCACTCCACCGCGCGCAAGTTCCGTCTTCAGCCGGAGAATCTGCCTGAAGAGCACGAGGCACGCCGCCGCCAGCTGGCCGAACTGGACGCCGCCGGCGACCTCGACGCGCTCGCCGCCGCCGCCGAAAAGGCTCGCGGCGTCTATCTCGAACAGGCGAAGGGCTTGTCGAAGGCGCGCACGAAGGCGGCGAAGAACCTGTCGAAGGCGGTCACCGAAGGCATGCAGGAACTGTCGATGGCAGGCGGCAGCTTCGAGGTGGCGCTCGTTCCGCTCGCGGAAGGCGGCGCCAACGGTCTGGAGCAGATCGAGTTCCGCGTCGCGGGTCATGCGGGCGTCGCGCTCAGGCCGCTCGCGAAGGTCGCGTCAGGCGGCGAACTGGCGCGTATCAGTCTCGCGCTGGCCGTCATTGCCAGCACCGCGAGCCCGACGCCCACGCTGATCTTCGACGAAGTGGACACCGGTATCGGCGGAGGCGTGGCGGAAGTGGTCGGGCGTCTGCTGCATCAGCTCGGACAGCATCGTCAGGTGCTGTGCGTCACGCACCTGCCGCAAGTCGCGGCACGCGGCGACCAGCATTTCCAGGTCGCCAAGGCCTCCGACGACGCCGGCGGCACCGTCAGCACGGTCACGCCGCTGGACAAGCCGAAGCGCATCGAGGAAGTGGCGCGCATGCTCGGCGGCCTGGAAATCACCGCGACCACCCGCAAGCACGCCAAGGAAATGCTCGCGGCCTGAGCAAACGGCGCGGCTCCGAAGCCGCGCCTTCAGAACATTGACTCAGGAAGCCAAGTCAGGAAGCCACGGCAAACACCCGTTCCCACAACGCCGTCACCGCCTCGCGCTCGCCCTGCACTTCGTCGGGCGCCACGCGCGCCTTTTCCATGCCATCGAGCCGCATCCGGTGCTGCAGCTTGCGATAGTGTCGGTAGATGGCGCCGATCGTGTCCGCTTCGTCGGGAGAAATGAGGCCGCTCTGCGCGGCAATCCTGAGCAGCGAGATGTTGCCCGCGTTGCGCACGAACTCGCGATGCTCGCGCGCATGCAGCAACACCCAGTACTGCACGACGAACTCGATATCCACCATGCCGCCGCGATCGTGCTTCAGGTCGAACAGCGCGCTCCGGTTCGGATGGCCGTCGGCGACACGCTGACGCATCGACGCAATCTCGCGCGCCAGCGCCGCCGCATCGCGCTCCGTCACCATCACGTCCGCGCGGATCGCCTCGAACTGCGCGCCGATGCCCTCATCGCCCGCGCTGAAACGCGCGCGCGACAGCGCCTGATGCTCCCAGACCCAAGCCGTATTGGCGGCGTCGCCTTCGCGGATCTGATAGCGGCGGAAGGTGTCCAGGTCGGTCACGAGCAGGCCGGATTCGCCGTTCGGACGCAGCCGCAGATCGACATCGAACAGCGTGCCCGCGCCGGTCGCCGACGTGAGCCAGGTGATCAGGCGGCGGGTGAACATCGCGTAGATCTCGGACGCGGCGTCATGCGGATCGTCATACAGGAAGATGAGATCCAGGTCCGATGCATAGCCCAGTTCCTTGCCGCCGAGCTTGCCGTAGGCGATGACCGAGAACAGCGGCGTCTCGCGATGCCGCTTCGGGAATTGCTGCCAGACGGTCTGCACGGTGACGTCGAGCACGGCGTCGGCAAGTTCGGACAGACGGTCGCTCACGTGCTCCACCGTCAGACGCCCCGCGAGGTCGATCAGCAGGATCCGGAACACTTCGGCCTGATGCGCGTGGCGCAGCAGATCCATCTGATGCTCGGCGTCCTCGGCCGCCTGCAGCCGGGCCGTCAGCGAGCGCTTGAACTGCGTCCAGTCGAACGGGCTCGCGATGGCTTCGTCGTCGAGCAATTCATCGAGCAGTTGCGGATGACGGATCAGATAGCCCGCCGCCCAGCGCGAGCCGGACAGCACCGACAGCACGCGCTCCAGCGCCGCCGGATACTCGGTCAGCAGCGCCAGATAGGCGCCGCGCCGCCCGATGCCTTCGAGCAGGTCGAACAGGCGCGCGATGGTATCGGCGCGGCGGACGGCATCGATCGACTGCACGGCTTCGAGCGCCCGCTGCGCGACGATGTCGAAACGTTCGCGGCTCTGCGGCGGCAGGCTGGCGTAGCGGCTCGAATTCCACACGGCGGTCAGGCGCGAGAGCACCGGCGCCGGGTCCGCGAAACCCAGTTCGACGAGCCGCGCGCCGAGTTCTTCCTGTGCGGAATCGTCGGCAAGCGCGCTGCTCCAGATCCACGACGCCGCCGAATCGTCCGACACGCCGCAGCCGCCCTGGCCGCTCACCTTGTCGGCGAAGATCGCGTCGAATTGCTGTTCGACGAACTCGCGATGCGCATCGAGCTTTTCCATCAACGCCGCGTAATCCGCGAAGCCGAGCGAGGCCGCGAGGCGCGCGCGTTCGTCATCGTCGACGGGCATCGCGTGCGTCTGCGCATCGTTGCGATATTGCAGCCGATGCTCGACCGTGCGCAGAAACAGATACGCCTCCGACAACGCCTCGCACACGGCCGGCGCGAGCAGCGCATGCGCCTCGGCGCGTTCGAGCACGGCCAGCGTCGGACGAATGCGGAAGTCCGCTGCCTGTCCGCCGCGAATCAACTGGAACACCTGCGCACTGAACTCGATCTCGCGGATGCCGCCGCGACCGAGCTTGATGTCGTCGGCCTTGTCGGGACGCATCGAGGCGCGGCGCCGCGCTTCCTGGCGGATCTGCTGATGCAGCGCGCGGATCGCCGCGATCACGCCGTAGTCGAGATAGCGGCGATAGATGAACGGCGTCGCGATGGCTTCGAGCTGCCGGACGAGGCGCTGTCCCGATTCGCTCTGCGTCTCCGAGACGAGCCGTCCCTTGATCCACGCATAGCGTTCCCATTCCCGGCCCTGCACGTAGAAATATTCCTCGAGCATGCCGAGGCTGCACACGAGCGGTCCGGAGTCGCCGTTGGGACGCAGCCGCATGTCCACGCGAAACACATAGCCGTCCGCGGTGATTTCCGCGAGCGCGCCGATCAGCCGCCGGCCGAGCCGTGTGAAGAATTCCTGCGTGGTGAGCGCCGCGCGCGTGCCGCCGGCGGTCTCGCCGTCTTCCTCATAGACGAAGATCAAATCGATGTCCGACGACGCGTTCAGTTCGCGCCCGCCGAGCTTGCCCATGCCGACCACGCCGAGCGTCAGCCGCTCGCCTTCCGGTCCGCGCGGCTCGCCGAACAGCGCTTCGAGATCCGCCGTGAGCACGGCGAGCGCGCGCTGCACCGTCACTTCAGCGAGATCGGTCATGGCGCCGGTGACTTCGGCAACATCCGCCGCGCCCGCCAGATCGCGTTCCATCACCGTGCAGAACACTTCCGTCCGCACGCGCCGCAGCGCGGTCTTGAGCGCGGCTTCGTCGAGCGTGCCGTGTGCAGCGCGCGGCGCGCAGTGCGCATCGAGCCGCGCTTCGATCCATTGCCGCGTGACGGGCGCCTGCTTCCACTCCGCCACGCTGGACGCCAGTTCGGGACGCGCGGCATAGGCGCGCGCTGCATAGTTGGAATAGTCGGAACTGAGGAGAGTGGCGTCGGTCATGAAAGGTTGGGTTCGCTCATTGCTTCTGCTCATTACTTTCTGAAATGTCCCGGACCCCGCGCACTGCCGTCAGAGTCTTGCCGGGCGCGGCTCTGCGCGCTTTCACGAGCGCACGGACGGCGGCGGTCAACACCATGCCCGTGTTACATTTCAGCGTCAAACACGCAAAACTACCATATCGCCGATTAGCCGCAGCATGTCCGACAGCAGACGATCCGTCGACCCGAACGAAGTTGGACAAGCCCAGCCCAGCGGCAACGCCGAGCGCGTGCTTTCACGCGTCTTCAGAATCGTTCTGGTCCTCGCGGCGGTGCTCTATTTCGCGGTCGCGGCCCTCTACATCGGCTTGCGTTACATCGTGCTGCCGCAGGTCGATTCGTTCCGGCCGCGCATCGAGCAGATGGTCTCGTCGAAGATCCACGCGCAGCTGCATATCGGGCGCATTTCCGCACGCTGGTCAGGGCTCTCGCCGACACTCGACATCGACAACCTGCGCATCGACGCCGCCGACGGCTCGCCCGGACTCGCCGTGCCGCACGCCAGCGCGAGCATCGCGTGGAGTTCGCTGGTGCGGCTGCGGCCCAAGCTCGCCGACCTGATCGTCGACGGACCGGACGTGATCATCGCGCGCAATCCGGACGGCGCGCTGAGCGTCGCGGGCGTGCCGCTTCCCACGCACCGCACCGGCTCGAACGCGTTCACGACCTGGCTGCTCGGCCAGGACCGCATCCTTCTGCGCGACGGCACGCTGCGCTGGCGCGATGCGCAGCGCGCGGCGCCCGAGATCGCGTTCAAGCGCCTGCAATTCGTGATCCTCAACCAGGGCACGCGCCATCGCGCCGCGCTCCAGGCGCCCGCCGACGGCGACGTGCTGCACGGGCCGCTCGACCTGCGCGCCGACTTCCGCCATCAGCCGTTCTCCGCGATGGGCGCGCCCGCGAACTGGACCGGCCGGCTGTACGCGTCCACCGGGCCGGTCGATCTGCCGATGCTCGCGCGCTATGTGAAGCTGCCCTTCCAGATGTTCGGCGGCCAGATCAACAACGAGATCTGGCTCAACTTCGCGGGCGGTCAGTTGCAGAACGCGACCGGCGAACTGACCGGCTCGAACATCAGCTTGCGCGTGCACCCCACGCAGCCGCGCCTCGACCTGCCGATCGCCCGCTTCGGCTGGACGGTCGCCAAGGACGACACCGCCTACACGCTCGAACTGCGCAACCTGCACGCCGAACTCGGCCAGATGCCGCTCGACGACAACACGCCGGTGTCGCGCCTGTTGGTGTCGCGTCTGCTCACGGCCACCTACCGGCCTGCGAGCGTCGGCAAGGGACAGCTGTTGCGGCTGACGGGCGATACCGTCGACATCGGCATCCTCGCGGAATTCGTGCGCGCGCTGCCGGTGCCGGCGAAGGTCCTCCACGAGCTGGTGCGCTTCAATCCGCGCGGCCAGGTATCGAACTACACGATCTACACAGAACGGGCCGCGCCGAAAACCGAGGAAGAAGCCGCCCAGCAGCACAAGAAGGGCGACGCCCCGCTGCTGCACTACGCCTTCAAGGGCGATCTCCAGGGACTCAGCGTGCAGGCCCAGGAACCGCCGCCGGGCCTCACGGTGAACAACCATCCGCGCGCGGGCATTCCGGGTGTCGAGAACCTGTGGGGCACGGTCGACGCCAACGAGAAGGAAGGCCGTATCACTCTCGACACGAAGAACGCGGCGATCATCATTCCCGGCGCCTTCGACGACCCGCGCCTCACGTTCGACACGCTGCAGGGCAAGGCGAACTGGAGCGTCGCCAACGCCATCGCGCCCGGCGAGCAGCGCCGCGCCTTCAAGATTCATGTCGATACGCTGCGCATCCGCAACGCCGACGCCGAAGCCGAAGCCACCGCCGACTACTGGAACCAGGGGCACGGGCGCGGCAATCTGGACCTGAAGGCGAAGGTCGCGCACCTGAAGGTCACGCGGCTGGTGCGCTATCTGCCGACCAGCCTGAACGAGCGCGTGCGCGTGTATCTCGGCCACGCGCTGCAAGCGGGCACCGCGAAGAACGGCACGATCGAAGTGCATGGCGACCTCACGCGCTTCCCGTACGCCAAGTTCCCGAACGACGGCGTGTTCCGCATCAACGCGCCCTTCACCGGCGGCAAGTTCGATCCCACGCCGTTCCCGCCGCGCACGATGGCCAACGGCCTGCCGAATTTCTGGCCGGCGTTCGAGGGCATCGACGGCACCTTTACGCTCGCGCAGAACAAGCTCGGCTTCGACATCGACCACGGCCATTACCGTGGCGTGAAGGTGTCGAAGGTGATCGGGCGTATCGACGACACCGGCAATCGCGAGACCAGATTGTGGATCGACGGGAAAGCGCGCGGCCCGCTCGCCGACATGCTCCAGTACGTGGACGACAGCTCGCTCGGCCTGATGGCGAAGCACCGCACGCGCAATATCGCCGCAAAGGGCGACGCCCTGCTCGACCTGACGCTCGGCATTCCGCGCTACCGTCCGCCCGCGCCGCAGCCGCCGCTCAAGACCGACTACAAGGGTTCCCTCACCTTCGCCGACAACGAAGTGGCCTACGGCAAGCTGCCGCCGCTCACGCATCTGCGCGGGCGCGCCGACTTCGGCGCGAAGACCGTCAGGCTCGATGGACTGACCGCGGAACTGCTCGGCGGCGACGTGCGCGCGAAAGGCGGCGTGCAGCCGGACGGCAGTTATGCGATCGACGTGAACGGCCGTCTCGGCGCGGACGCAGCGGAACGGCTGAACACGCACATCAGCCCGCAGGTAGTGCAGTTCATGAAGCGCATCAACGGCAGCGCGCCCTACGAAATGCACGTGCGCGGCACGAAGAACGCGCTGCCGAACGTGCAGGCGAGTTCGGATCTCGCGGGCCTCTCGATCGATCTGCCGGCGCCGTTCGGCAAGGCGCAAGGCACGCCGATGCCGTTCTCGTTCAGCTTCGAGCCGACGCCGGGCGGACCGTCCGACCTGCACGACGCCGAATTCACCCTCGGGCCGGTGCACGCGCACTACGTGCTGCAGCAGATCGGCCGCGCGCAGGTGAAGATCGATCCGCAGAACGCCGCGCAACCGATGAACATGCGCGCGCAGCTGAAGGTGGCGCGCGGCGCGATCGCCGTGAACAAGCCTGCCGATCTGCCGGCCGAGGGCGTGAGCGCCGTCGTGGATCTCGACGAACTCGACGCCGATGCCTGGCGCAAGACCTTTGCCGAAATCAGCGCGGCGACGCCGGCAAGCGCGGCCGCCGCCAATGCGGAACCCGACGCGCCGCGTCCGCCCATGAGCGAAAACGTACGGCAGTTCATTCCGACGCGCGCCGCCATCCACTTCACGACGCTCAGGCTGCTCGACCGGAAATGGGAAAACGTCGTGATCGGCGCAAGCGAGACGGATCGCAAGTGGCAGGCGAACGTGGCGTCGAACCAGGTATCGGGCTATCTCGCCTGGACGCCCGGCGCTACGAAGGCGAGCCCCGGCACCTTGCAGGCGCGCTTCGCCAAGGTCGTGATTCCGGAGAAGACCGAGAACGATCTCGTCGGCCGGGTGATCCGCAAGCCGCCGCGCAACATGCCGACGATCGATCTCATCGTCAACGAACTGGTGTTCCGCGGTCACAGCCTCGGGCGGCTCGAAGTGGATGCACACAACGAAGTCGTGGCTGACGAACCGATCTGGACGCTCGACAAGCTCGAACTCGACAACCCGGACGCCACCCTCACCGCACGCGCGACCTGGCGCACGCTGCCGGGCACCATGACACCGACCGCGCAGGCCGTGCCGCCCGACACCCTGCCCTACGACACCGACGACGGCCTCGCGCGCCGCACGTCGCTCGACTTCCGTCTCGACGTCAGGAACGGCGGCCAGCTGGTCGACCGCTTTGGCGCGCCGCATGTGGTGAACGCGGGCAACGGCACCGTTTCCGGCGAGGCGGCCTGGAACGGCGGCCCGACCACGCCCGATCCGGCCACGCTCGAAGGCAAGCTCGCCGTGGATCTGCATCACGGCCAGATCCTGCGCGCGCCGGGCGCGGCGAAATGGCTCGGCATCTTCAGCCTGCGCAGCCTCGCGAACCTGCTGACCCTGCATTTCGAGGACGTCGTCGGCAAGGGGCTGCCGTTCGAGAAGATCACGGGCAACGCGCGCATCGCCGACGGGATCGGCCGCACGGACGACTTCCTGATGGTCACGTCGCCCGCGCGCGTGCAGATGCAAGGTCTCGTCGATCTGCCCAAGCAGACGCAGGACCTGCACCTGAAGGTGATCCCGACCGTCGGCGCGGGCGTAGCCGCGATTCCCGCCGCGGTCATCAACCCGCTGCTGGGCCTCGGCGTGCTGGCAGCAGACATCGCGCTGTCGGCGTCGATCCGCAAGGCCTTCGCCGTCGACTACGCCATCACCGGTTCCTGGACTAAACCGGTCGTCCAGCGACTCAAGGGCGATCAGGGTAAGATCGAAACACCCGCGGCCGCCGTCGCGCCGAGCGCCGTCCAGTAACAACACGGACGTGCGCCGGTCACGGCGGCGCTGAATTCGCCCCCTTCAATTCGTCCCCTTTTTCCTTCAGCGCACCCAAGGACATGAGCGAAACATCGAGCGAAGGCGCGGCCCCGTTCCAGGTCGCCGCGCTGCAGATGGTCAGCACGCCGGACCGCGAGCGCAATCTGGCCGCCGCCGGTCAACTCATCGCAGAAGCCGTCCGCCGTGGCGCGCAACTGGTTCTCCTGCCCGAGTATTTCTGCTTCATGGGCTTCAAGGACACGGACAAGCTCGCGATCCGCGAGCAGCCCGGCAGCGGTCCCATCCAGCAGTTTCTGGCCGACTCGGCCCGCGAGCATCGTGTGTGGATCATCGGCGGGACGTTGCCGCTGCAATCGCCGGAAGCGGAGCGCGTGCTCAACACGACGCTCGTCTTCGATCCGCACGGCAAGCAGGTCGCGCGCTATGACAAGATTCATCTGTTCAATTTCGAGAAGGGCGAGGAATCGTTCGACGAAGCGCGCACCATCTGTCCCGGCAGCGAAGTGCGCACGTTCGAGGCGCCGTTCGGACGCGTCGGCTTGTCGGTGTGCTACGACCTGCGCTTTCCGGAGCTGTACCGGGAACTCGGCGACTGCGCGCTGATGGTCGTGCCCTCGGCCTTCACCTGGACCACCGGCAAGGCGCACTGGGAAACGCTGCTGAAGGCGCGCGCCGTCGAAAACCAGTGCTACGTGCTGGCCGCGGCGCAAGGCGGCACGCACGAGAACGGCCGCCGCACCTGGGGTCACAGCATGCTGATCGATCCGTGGGGCGAGATCGTCGACGTGAAGGACGAAGGGCCGGGTGTCGTGCTCGGCGGCATTGATGTGCAGCGCATCGCCGCCGTGCGACAGAGTCTGCCGGCGTACCGGCACCGCGTGCTTGCGTAGAAGTCGCGTAGAAGACTTAAAGATGCGGGTTTCTCCCCGCACATGAACTGACAGAATCAGACCTTAGAATAGTCTTTGATTCGTCTGAATTATCACCGAACGCGTCGTCACCGACGCAACAGGCACCGAACAGGCACCGCATGAACATCATCGAACCCGGCATTCGCAACCTGGTCACGGCAAAAGACGTTTTGCTCACGCCGTACGGCCTCGACGAAGGGCTGATCACCCGCACGCTCGCGGAAATCTTCGAGCATCGCATCGATTACGCCGACCTCTATTTCCAGTCCACGCGCAGCGAAGCGTGGAGCCTGGAGGAAGGCATCGTCAAATCCGGCAGTTTCAGCATCGATCAGGGCGTCGGCGTGCGCGCCGTCTCCGGTGAACGCACCGCCTTCGCCTACTCCGACGATCTCTCGGCCGACTCCATCCGCCAGGCGGCCATCGCGACCCGCGCGATCGCGAAAGCCGGCGGCGGCAAGCACAAGATCAAGTCGGCCAGCGCGCTGACGGGCGTCTCCGGCCGCGATCTGTACCTGCCCGCCGATCCCCTGCACTCGCTCGAGGCGCACGCCAAGGTCAAGCTGCTGGAGCGCGTCGAGCAGATGGCGCGCAGCAAGGACCCGCGCATCACGCAGGTGATGGCGGGCATGGCCGGCGAATACGACGTCGTGCTGGTCGCGCGCAGCGACGGCGCGCTCGCCGCCGATGTGCGCCCGCTGGTGCGCGTCTCGGTGACCGTGATCGCCGAACAGAACGGCCGCCGCGAGATCGGCACGGGCGGCGGCGGCGGACGCTTCGACTACGGCTATTTCACCGACGCCGTCCTGCAGAAATACGTCGATGACGCCGTGCATGCCGCGCTCGTGAACCTGGAAGCGCGCCCCGCTCCGGCCGGCGCGATGACCGTCGTGCTCGGGCCGGGCTGGCCCGGCGTGCTGCTGCACGAGGCGATCGGCCATGGCCTGGAGGGCGACTTCAACCGCAAGGGTTCGTCGGCGTTTGCGGGACGGATTGGCGAACAGGTCGCGGCGAAGGGCGTCACCGTGGTCGACGACGGCACGCTGCCGAACCGCCGCGGCTCGCTCAACATCGACGACGAAGGCAATCCGACCCAGTGCACGACGCTGATCGAGGACGGCATTCTCAAGGGCTACATCCAGGACTCGCTCAACGCGCGCCTGATGAAGATGCCGGTGACCGGCAATGCGCGCCGCGAATCCTACGCCGCGCTGCCGATGCCGCGCATGACCAACACCTACATGCTCAACGGCGACAAGGATCCGCAGGAGATCATCGGGTCCGTGAAAAACGGCCTGTACGCGGTGAACTTCGGCGGCGGCCAGGTCGACATCACCAACGGCAAGTTCGTGTTCTCGGCCTCCGAGGCGTACATGATCGAGAACGGCAAGGTCACGTATCCGGTGAAGGGTGCGACGCTGATCGGCAGCGGCCCGGAATCGCTCAAGTACGTGACGATGATCGGCAACGACATGTCGCTCGACAGCGGCGTCGGCGTGTGCGGCAAGGAAGGCCAGAGCGTGCCGGTGGGCGTCGGCCAGCCGACGCTGCGCATCGAGAAGATGACCGTCGGCGGCACCGTCTGATTATGCGAAGAACGTGCGGGATTTCCGCGTCGTCTGGGCTCGAAACATGCGCCTTGACTGAAAACGATGCGGATTTTCCGCGTTCTTCCCCGCGCGGGCTTGCCAGCCTCGCGTGCCAGAGGTTATAAACGCAGACACTACTTTTTCGCCCGTACTGATTCCGCCATGTCCGCCAAGTTTTATTTTTATTTCTTTTGGCATCTCAAGCCGCTGGCGGATGGAGAGGGGTGAGTACCGGTTGAACAAACCAAATTCCCGAAAACCGCCAGCGAGTCTGGCGGTTTTTTTTCGCCTTGCCGCCGTGCCGAATAGCGCTGGAACTGTCCTGTTGGAGAAACGAAATGCCCCCGCACAATACCGATGACGTCCGCATCCGCGAGTTGAAAGAGCTGACCCCGCCCGCGCATCTGATCCGCGAATTCCCCTGCGCCGAACCGGTTTCCGAACTCATCTACAACGCGCGGCAGTCGATGCACCGCATTCTCCACGGCATGGATGACCGGTTGATCGTCATCATCGGGCCGTGTTCCATTCATGATCCGAAGGCGGCGATCGAGTACGCCGGACGCCTCATCGAGCAGCGCAAGCGCTTCGAGGGCGAGCTGGAAATCGTCATGCGCGTGTACTTCGAGAAACCGCGCACGACGGTGGGCTGGAAGGGGCTCATCAACGACCCGTACATGGACAACAGCTTCAAGATCAATGACGGCCTGCGCGCCGCGCGCGAGCTGCTGATGCACATCAACGAGCTCGGGCTGCCCGCCGGCACGGAATACCTCGACATGATCAGCCCGCAGTACATCGCGGACCTGATTTCCTGGGGCGCGATCGGCGCGCGGACCACGGAATCGCAAGTGCATCGCGAGCTGGCTTCGGGGCTGTCCTGCCCGGTCGGCTTCAAGAACGGCACGGATGGCAATGTGAAGATCGCCGTCGATGCGATCAAGGCGGCGTCACAGCCGCACCATTTCCTGTCGGTGACGAAGGGCGGCCATTCGGCGATCGTCTCCACCGCCGGCAACGAGGACTGCCACATCATTCTGCGCGGCGGCAAGACGCCGAACTACGACGCGGCGAGCGTCGATGCCGCCTGCAGCGACATCGGCCGAGCGGGTCTGGCGGCGCGTCTGATGATCGACGCGAGCCACGCGAACAGCTCGAAGAAGCATGAGAACCAGATTCCGGTGTGCGCGGACATCGGGCGTCAGCTGGCTGCGGGCGATGAACGGATTGTCGGCGTGATGGTGGAATCGCATCTGGTCGCCGGAAGGCAGGACCTGAAGGAAGGGTGCGAGCTGACCTACGGGCAGAGCGTCACCGATGCGTGCATCGGGTGGGACGAGAGTGTTGGGGTGCTCGAAGGGCTGGCGGAGTCGGTCAAGCTGCGCCGGGTGGCGCGGGGTGGGGGGAATTAAGGAGTGAGCGCGGGTCGACGTCATGAGCGCTCATGGACGTTGGCCCGCGTGGAGCAGACGGCTATTCCTTCGCCTCCCTCTTCCACAACACATCCGTCCCGCCATCCACCCGATTCAACACCCGCGCCAGCACGAACAACAAATCCGACAACCGGTTCACATACCGTCTCGGCGCGTCATTCACGCCCGCGCTTTCCACCCGTCCCAACGCCACGATCGCCCGTTCCGCCCGCCGGCACACCGTCCGCGCGACATGCGCCACCGCCGCCGCGCGCGATCCGCCCGGCAGAATGAATTCCTTCAACGGCGGCAGCGTCGCGTTGTACTCGGCGAGCCACGCATCGAGTTGCGCCAGATGCGCCTCCTCGATCATCGAATGCCCCGGAATCGACAGCTCACCGCCCAGATCGAACAAATCGTTCTGGATCCGCGTCAGCGCGTCGCGTACGTCGGTGGGCATCGGCTCGCACAGCAGGACGCCGAGCGTCGAATTCAGTTCATCGACGTCGCCGATCGCCGCAATGCGCGCATCGTCCTTCGACACGCGGCGGCCATCGCCCAGACCCGTGGTGCCGTCGTCACCGGTGCGCGTCGCGATCTTGCTCAAACGATTTCCCATCATCTGCTCCCGAAGCCTCAAGAAACCTGCCGGCCCATTATAGGCACGCAAGAACGCGCGCCCGGACCTCCAATCCGCCCCGTCGAGCCGCGCCCCAAAAGCGTAAAATGAAACAAACAGGGCGCATGGCCGCACACGAAAAGCACGGCCATCCACGCCGAGCCCTGTCGGCCGCATCGGACCGTCGAGCGAAAAAGCGAAAAACGCAACGTCCGTACCCAGCGCGCCGGAGACACACCGAACCCACCGCACGACAACTCGCGCCGCCCGGAGACCCCGCCCGTGAACCATCCGAACGAACCCCACGTCTTCCAGAAGCGCCCCTTCCCCGCCGCGCTGCTCGAAGCCCTGCAACAGCAATTTGCCGAACGCGTCTCCATCGCCCAGGCCGTGCGCGAACATCACGGCCGCGACGAATCGCCGTTCGATCCGCAACTCCCCGACGCCGTCGTCTTCGCGCGCAGCACCGAGGAAGTGCAGGCCATCGTCAAACTCTGCGCGCAGCACGATGTGCCGGTCATTCCCTACGGCAACGGCTCGTCGCTCGAAGGTCATCTGCTCGCGGTCCAGGGCGGCGTCAGCATCGACCTGTCCGAGATGAACCAGGTCGTCTCCATCAATGCCGAAGACCTCACCGTCACGGTCCAGCCGGGCATCTCGCGCAAGCAGCTGAACGAAGCGCTGCGCGACACCGGCCTGTTCTTTCCGATCGATCCCGGCGCGGACGCCAGCATCGGCGGCATGACCGCGACGCGCGCCTCCGGCACCAACGCCGTCCGCTACGGCACGATGCGCGAGAACGTCCTCGGCCTCACGGTCGTCACCGCGGACGGCCGCGTCGTCAAGACCGGCACGCGCGCCCGCAAATCGTCTGCAGGATACGACCTCACGCGGCTTTTCGTCGGCTCGGAAGGCACGCTCGGCGTGATCACCGAAATCACCGTGCGGCTCTATCCGCAGCCCGAAGCCATCTCCGCCGCCGTGTGCGCGTTTCCGTCGATCGGCAATGCCGTGCGCGCCGTCATCGAGACCATCCAGATGGGCGTGCCGATTGCCCGCGTCGAATTCGTCGACACGCTCGCCGTGCGCGCCATCAACCGACACTCGAACCTGACCCTGCGCGAAGCCCCGATGCTGTTCTTCGAGTTCCACGGCACCGAATCCGGCGTGCAGGAACAGGCGCGCACCGTGCAGGACATCGTCGCGGAACATGGCGGCGAAGACTTCGAATGGGCAACCCGTCCCGAGGACCGCAGCCGCCTCTGGAACGCCCGCCACAGCGCCTACTTCGCGATGCTGCAGCTCAAGCCGGGCTGCCGCGCCGTCACCACCGACGTCTGCGTGCCCATTTCGCGTCTCGCCGAATGCGTCGACGAAACCGAACAGGACCTGATCGCCTCGACCTTGCCGTGCCCGATCGTCGGCCACGTCGGCGACGGCAACTTCCACGTCGCCATGCTGCTCGACCCGGACAAGCCCGAAGAACTGGAGGAAGCCGAGCGCATCAACCACCGGATCGTCAGCCGCGCGCTGAATATGGCTGGCACCTGCACCGGCGAACACGGCGTCGGGCTGCACAAGATGGGCTTCATGCTGGAAGAGCACGGCGCGGATGCGATCGGCGTGATGCGTGCGATCAAACAGGCGCTCGATCCCAAAAACCTGATGAATCCGGGGAAAATCTTCACTTTCGAAGGCTGACGAAGTCGCGCAAGATGCACGGATGACCTGAGCGCACGCAGAACGGCGCGCACGAAAGCGCACTCACAGCGCAGGCATCGCAAGGCATCACCAGGCATCACAAGGAGGAGACATGAACGCCCCCGACGAGCTCAAGCCCGGGCACGTAGTGCCGGAACTGTCACACGAAGACGCGCCTGAACTGACCGAAGACCAACTCGCCGTGCGTCAGCGTGAAGTGGTGCAGGCGCTGATGGCCGTGCTTCCCACGCATTGCCTGCTGTTTCGCGACGAAGACACCGCCGCGTACGAATGCGACGGTCTCGCCGCCTACCGGCGCCTGCCGCTCGCCGTCGCGCTGCCGGAAACCGAAGCGCAGGTGCAGCGCGTGGTGCAGATCTGCAACCGCCTCGCCATTCCCATCGTGCCGCGCGGCGCGGGCACCGGCCTCTCCGGCGGCGCCATGCCCATTCGCCACGGCATCGTGTTGTCGCTGGCGCGCTTTCGCAAGATCGTCGAAGTGGATCCGTATGCGCGCACCGCCACGGTCCAGCCGGGCGTGCGCAACCTCGCCATCTCCGAAGCCGCCGCGCCTTACGGGCTCTACTACGCGCCAGATCCGTCGTCGCAGATCGCCTGCACCATCGGCGGCAACGTGTCCGAGAATTCCGGCGGCGTGCATTGCCTGAAGTACGGCCTGACCGTGCATAACGTGCTGCGTGTGCGCGCCGTGACCATGGACGGCGATGTCGTCGAGTTCGGCTCGCTCGGGCCAGACGCGCCGGGCCTCGATCTGCTCGCGGTGCTGATCGGCAGCGAAGGCATGTTCGCGATCGTCACCGAGATCACGGTCAAGCTGATTCCGAAGCCGCAGACCGCGCAGGTGATCATGGCCAGCTTCGACGATGTCGTGAAAGGCGGCGATGCGGTCGCGGCGATCATCGCCGCCGGCATCATCCCGGCCGGCCTCGAAATGATGGACAAACCCGCGACGCGCGCCGTCGAGCAGTTCGTCAACGCGGGCTACGACCTCGACGCCGCCGCCATCCTGCTGTGCGAGTCCGACGGCACGCACGACGAAGTCGCCGAGGAAATCGTCCGCATGACGGCCGTGCTGCGCGAACACGGCGCCTCGCGCATCCAGATCTCGCGCTCCGAAGCCGAACGGCTCAAGTTCTGGTCGGGCCGCAAGAACGCGTTCCCGGCCGCGGGCCGCATCTCGCCCGACTACTACTGCATGGACGGCACGGTGCCGCGCCGCTCCATCGGCCCCTTGCTGAGACGCATCGAGGAGATGGAGAAGAAGTACGCGCTGCGCTGCATCAACGTGTTCCATGCCGGCGACGGCAACATGCATCCGCTGATTCTCTTCAACGGCAACGACCTCGACGAATGGCATCGCGCCGAGGCCTTCGGCTCCGACATTCTCGAATGCTGCGTCGAGCTGGGCGGCACGGTGACGGGCGAACACGGCGTGGGCATCGAGAAGATCAATTCGATGTGCGTGCAGTTCTCGCCGGAAGAGCGCGACGCTTTCTTCGCCGTGAAGCGCGCCTTCGACCCGCCCGGCCTGCTCAATCCCGACAAGGGCATCCCGACGCGTACGCGCTGCGCCGAGTACGGCAAGATGCACGTCCGAGGCGGCCTGCTGCCGCATCCCGAACTCGAGCGCTTCTGAAGCGCCGGCATGCCCTTTCCCGCGCGCCGCGTGTGCGGCGCGCGTTCCGCTATCCATGTTTCTCCGAGTGCGGCGGCGTTAAGCGGCCGGTACAATCGATCGGACAGCCGTCAGAAGTCAGCACGCTGAATCAGACAAGTCGAATCACGACATCGACGCTCAGACGGAACACTCATGGAACAGGACGACATCGTCGCCGGCTGGTCGGAACGGATCGCCCGGGCCACCGGCAACGGCACGCCGCTGCGCATCCGCGGCGGCGGCACGAAGGACTGGTACGGCCAGACGCTCCAGGGAGAGATCCTCGACTCACGCGCGTACCGCGGCATCATCGCCTACGATCCGGCTGAACTCGTCATCACCGCGCGCGCCGGGACGCCGCTCGTCGAGATCGAAACGGCGCTGCGCGAACACGGCCAGATGCTGCCGTTCGAACCACCTCACTTCGGCCGCAATGCAACGCTCGGCGGCTGCATCGCCGCGGGACTCGCCGGCCCGCGCCGCGCCTGGACCGGCGCACCGCGCGACTTCGTGCTGGGCGCCGTCGTGATGAACGGCCACGGCCAGGCGCTGCGCTTCGGCGGCCAGGTGGTCAAGAACGTCGCGGGCTACGACGTCGCGCGGCTTCTCGCCGGTTCGCTCGGCACGCTCGGCCTGATCCTCGAACTCTCGATCAAGGTGCTGCCGCGTCCCGTTGCCGAAGCCACGCTCAAGTTCGACATGCACGCCACCGACGGCGTGCGCAAGCTCAACGAATGGGGCGGCCATGCGCTGCCGATCTGCGGCAGCGCATGGCGCGACGGCACGCTCGCGCTGCGTCTCGCCGGCGCGGAAGCGGCCGTGAAGACCGCACGCACCGCGCTCGGCGGCGAAGTGGTCGACGCGGTCGAAGCAGACCGCTTCTGGATCGGCATGCGCGAGCAGACGGATCCGTTCTTCGCGGTGATCGAGCCGCGCTCGGCGCTGTGGCGGCTCGCGTTGCCGTCGATCGCGGAGCCGCTGCATCTGCCGGGCGCACAGCTGATGGAATGGGGCGGCGCGCAGCGCTGGTGGATCACCGACACCGATCCGCAGACCGTACGCATCAGCGCCAAGCAGGCCGGCGGCCACGCCACGATCTTCCGCGCGGGCTCCGCTTATGACCGCAATGCCGGTGTGTTCACGCCGCTGCCCGCGCCGCTGATGAAGATTCATCGCGGGCTGAAGGCGGCCTTCGATCCGGCGCGCATCTTCAATCGCGCGCGGCTGTATCCCGATTTCTAGACGCATCGCTGGCCGAACCGGAACTGAACGATGCAAACGAATCTCGCCGAATTCATCCGCGGCACCGCTGACGGCGACGAAGCCGACGCCATCCTGCGCAAGTGCGTGCATTGCGGCTTCTGCACGGCGACCTGCCCGACCTATCAACTGCTCGGCGACGAACTCGACGGACCGCGCGGACGCATCTACCTGATGAAGCAGATGTTCGAAGGCGCGCCGGTCACGCGCAGCACGCAGCTGCATCTGGACCGCTGCCTCACGTGCCGCAACTGCGAAAGCACCTGCCCTTCGGGCGTGCAGTACGGACGGCTGGTCGAGATCGGCCGCAAGGTGGTGGAGCAGAAGGTCGAACGGCCGCTGCGGAGCCGCCTGCAACGGCGCCTGCTCGCGAGTTTCCTGCCCAACAGCACGCTGTTCACGCCGGCCATGAAGCTGGGCCAGCAGTTCCGCAGCCTGCTGCCGCGCTCGCTGCGCGCGAAGATTCCGGTGCCCGAACGGCCGCTCGCCGCGCCCACGCGCAAGCACGAACGCAAGATGCTGATGCTGTCCGGCTGCGTGCAGCCCGCGATGATGCCGAACGTGAACACGGCCACGGCGCGCGTGTTCGATGCGCTCGGCATCGAGATCGTGACCGCGCCGGACGCGGGCTGCTGCGGCGCGATTCGCCTGCATCTGGGCTACAACGACGACGCGCTCGACGACGTGCGCAACAACATCGATGCGTGGTGGCCGTACGTGGAAGACGGCGTCGAGGCGATCATCATGAATGCCTCCGGCTGCGGCGCGACGGTGAAGGAATATGCGCACCTGCTGCGCCATGATCCGAAATACGCGGAGAAGGCGCGGCGTATCGTCGACATGACGCGCGACCTGGCCGAGATCCTGCCGATCTACGAGGAAGAGCTCGTCGCGCTGGCGCGGCGGCGCAGCGTGCATACGGTGGCGTTTCATCCGCCCTGCACGCTGCAGCACGGCCAGCAGATCCGCGGGCATGTCGAGCAATTGCTGACCTCGCTCGGCCTCGACGTGCGCCTGCCCGCCGACGCTCATCTGTGCTGCGGATCGGCGGGAACCTACTCGGTGCTGCAGCCGAAGCTCTCCTATACGCTGCGCAACCAGAAGCTCGACCGGCTCGAGAAACTCGAGCCGCAGCTGATCGTGTCGGCGAATGTCGGCTGCATTGCGCATCTGCAGAGCGGCACGTCCACGCCCGTTACGCACTGGATCCAGCTGGTGGAGCACCTGATCTACGGATAAGGCGTTCGTATAATGACGGATCAAACATCGAGCCTGACAAAGGCCGTTTCAAAGCATGTCCATCGCCCACCATCTCGAAGAAGTCCGGCAGCGCATCGCCCAGGCCGCGCATGACGCATCGCGCGATGCCTCGTCGGTCGCGCTGCTCGCCGTCACCAAGACCTTTCCCGCCGCCGACGTGCGCGCCGCCTTCGAAGCCGGCCAGCGCGCCTTCGGCGAGAACTACGTGCAGGAAGGCACCGGCAAGATCGCCGAACTCGCGGATTTACGCCGCGACATCGAATGGCATTTCATCGGGCCGCTGCAATCGAACAAGACCCGCGTGGTCGCCGAGCAGTTCGACTGGGTGCATTCCATCGACCGGCTGAAGATCGCCGAACGGCTCTCCGCGCAACGTCCCGAAGGCTCGGCCGCGCTCAATGTCTGCATCCAGGTGAACGTCAGCGGCGAGGCCTCGAAAAGCGGCGTCGAGCCGCACGAGGCCGCCGCGCTCGCGCATGCGGTCGCGGCGCTGCCCGGCCTGCGGCTGCGCGGCCTGATGGCGATTCCCGAAGCCGCGGAAACACTCGACGCACAACGCCGGCCGCTCGCGCGTTTGCGCGAGCTGATGGCCGCCTTGCGCGCCGACGGCCTCACGCTCGACACGCTCTCGATGGGCATGTCCGCCGATCTCGAAGCCGCCGTGCTCGAAGGCGCGACCCTGGTGCGCATCGGCACCGCGATCTTCGGCAGGCGCACCACCTCTCACTGACTCTCTTCTCATCATGAAAATCGCATTCATCGGCGGCGGCAACATGGCCGCGGCGCTCATCGGCGGACTCATCAAGCGCGGCACGGCGCCCGCCGACATCTTCGCCATCGACATCAACGACGAAGCCCGCGCGCGCACCGCGAAGCAGTTCGGCGTGGCGACCGGCGCCGCCATCGACGGGCAGCTCGCCGGCTTCGACGCCATCGTGCTCGCCGTGAAACCGCAAGTCCTCAAGAGCGTGGGCGAAGCGCTCGCGCCGCATCTGTCGAAGCAGACCGTCATCAGCATCGCCGCGGGCATCCGGGCGACGGACCTGTCGCGCTGGCTCAACGGCTACACGCAGATCGTGCGCACGATGCCGAACACGCCCGCGCTGATCGGCATGGGCGTCACGGGTCTCGCCGCGCTGCCGGGCGTGAGCGAGGCCGCGAAGGCGCTGGCGTCGCAGGTGCTCGAAGCGGTCGGCACGGCCGTCTGGTTCGACGACGAAGCGCAGCTCGACGCCGTCACCGCGATCTCGGGCAGCGGCCCGGCCTACGTGTTCTATTTCATCGAGGCGATGCAGGAAGCGGCGCGCCGTCTCGGCCTCGACGATGAACAAGGCCGCGCGCTCGCCGTCGCCACCTTCACGGGCGCGGCGCAATTGGCGGCGCAATCGGGGGAACCCGCGAGCGTGTTGCGCGAACGCGTGACCTCGAAGGGCGGCACGACGGCGGCGGCGCTCGCGTCGTTCGACGCGCAAGGCGTGAATGAAGCGATCGTGCGCGGCGCGCTGGCGGCCGAGGCGCGTGCGAAGGAAATGGGCGACGAACTGGGCGCGGCCTGAGGCGTTACCGTTCAATCCGCCCGATATGACAACGGCAGCCGAGGCTGCCGTTTTTTCTTTTACGTCATCGCGTAATGCAGCGCGATGCCCGCGAACAACATCCCGCCGAGCCAGTTGTTATGCTTGAACGCCGCGAAGCACGCCATGCGCTCGCGGTTTCGGATCAGGCCATAGTGATAGACGGCGCAGGCCGCCGCCGCCAGCCAGCCGAGCCAGTAGAGCCAGCCGAAGCCGAGCGCCACGCCGATGCCCACATAGATCGCCAGCGTGGCGGCATAGCACAGCATGACAGCGGTCACGTCGAAGCGGCCGAAGGTGAGCGCGGAGGTGCGGATGCCGATCTTGATGTCGTCGTCGCGATCGACCATCGCGTATTCGGTGTCGTAGGCCACCGACCAGAACACGTTGGCGGCGAGCATGATCCACGCGAGCATCGGCACATGGTTCTGCACGGCGGCGAAGGCCATCGGAATGCCGAAGCCGAACGCGATGCCGAGATACGCCTGCGGAATCGCGAAGAACCGCTTGGTGAACGGATAGCTGCCCGCGACGAACAGCGCGAACACCGACAGTTCCTTGGTGAGCGTGTTGAGCGGCAGGATCAGCAGGAAAGCGACGAGCGCGAGCGCCGCCGCCAGCGCCACCGCTTCCCACGCCTTGACCTTGCCCGAGGTGATGGGACGCTCGGCAGTGCGCTTCACGTGGCGGTCGAAGTCGCGGTCGGCATAGTCGTTGATCGCGCAGCCCGCCGAGCGCATCAGGATCGTGCCGACGATGAAGATGACGAGGAGCATCGGCTGCGGCCGGCCGTCCGACGCAATCCACAGCGCGTTGAGCGTCGGCCACAGCAGCAGCAGGCTGCCGATGGGCTTGTCGAGGCGCACGAGGCGCATGAAGAGCGGAAGTCGGGCGAACATGGCGGAAGTCGGGACAGGAGAGACGGCAAACGCGATGCGGCTATTTTAGAGCAGCGCGTTCGAACCCATCCAAAAGCACAAACCCCGCATGAGAGCGGGGTTTGCGTGATGTCGAAGCGTGATGTTGAAGCGTGACGTCGCAGCGTGCTTCGACGCTCAGGCGAGCATCGCGCGCAGCATCCACGCGGTCTTTTCGTGCGTCTGCATGCGTTGCGTGAGCAGGTCGGCGGTCGGCTCGTCGTTGGCGGCTTCCGTCGCCGGGAAGATTTCGCGCGCCGTGCGCACCACCGCTTCCTGGCCTTCCACCAGCTGGCGGATCATCTCTTCCGCAGCCGGCACGCCGTCCGCTTCCGGAATCGACGACAGCTTCGCGAAGTCCTTGTAGCTGCCCGGCGCATGCACGCCCAGCGCACGGATGCGTTCCGCGATCGAATCGACGGCCAGCGCGAGTTCGTTGTATTGCGTCTCGAACATCAGGTGCAGCGTGTTGAACATCGGACCCGTGACGTTCCAGTGGAAGTTATGGGTCTTCAGGTACAGCGTGTACGTATCGGCCAGCAGACGGGACAGGCCGTCGGCAATCTTCTTGCGGTCCTTGTCGCTGATGCCGATGTTGACGGCAGGTGCAGTGCCTTTCTTCGCCATGATGACTCCGTGAGAGCGTGGTTCGAACGGTGCGGACACCGGGCATCGGCCTGAATACCCGGCGTCGCGAGCGCTCGACAGTTTAGCGTAGAAATGGGGAGCGCTTCATGACGCGTGATGCGCTTCCCGCCTTCTCATGCTGCGGCAATCCCACTTGCCACGACGACGCCATACGCCGCCGCGACCATCCCGAACGCCAGCGCGACACGCACGCCGCGCGAGGCGTTCACGCTGACGGCTTCGATGTGATCGACCGCCTGGGCGATATGGTTCAACGCTTGAGACATGATGAGTTCTCCCGGTATTGCTAACTACCGCTGTCAGACAGCGGCTTCGTCCGTCACATCGAGGGTCTGGCCAAGTTGCGCCAGCGCGGCGACGACACCTTCCGCGTACGCCGGATTGATACGGCGGAAATGCTCGATCTGCCGCGCGACGATATCGTTCGGCACGCCATGAATGTGCCGCGCGATGTTGCCGAAGAAGCGTTCGCGCTGCGCGTCATCGAAGAGGGCGAACAGCGCCGCCGGCTGGCTGTAGTAATCGTCGTCCTCCCGATGGTCGTAGCGGTACACCGTGCCGCCCGCGAGCGGCGGCTCGTTCGCTGCCGCATCCTGCGCGAATTCGCCGTAGCGGTTCGGCTCGTAGTTCACGCGGCCGCCGAGGTTGCCGTCGGTGCGCATCGCGCCATCGCGGTGAAACGACTGGCCAACCGGCGCGCGCGGCGCATTCACCGGCACCTGGTGATGATTGATGCCGAGGCGATAACGCTGCGCATCGCCGTACGAGAACAAGCGCCCCTGCAACAGCCGGTCAGGCGAAAAGCCGATGCCCGGCACCACATTGGCCGGCGTGAAGGCCGCCTGCTCAACGTCCGCGAAGTAGTTCTGCGCGTTGCGGTTCAACTCGAGCGTGCCGACATCGATCAGCGGATAGTCCTTGTGCGGCCAGACCTTGGTAATGTCGAACGGATTCATCCGCGATTCGGCCGCCTGCTCTTCCGTCATCACCTGGATGCGGAAATTCCAGCGCGGGAATTGGCCTTCATCGATGCTCTGCACCAGATCGCGCTGCGCGCTCTCGCGATCCTGCGCGATCACGGCCGCGGCTTGCGCGTCGGTGTAGTTCTCGATCGGCTGCTGCGACTTGAAGTGGAACTTGACGTAGAAGCGCTCGCCGTCTGCGTTGATGAACGAGAACGTGTGCGAACCGAAGCCATGCATCTGCCGATAGTTCTTCGGAATGCCGCGGTCGCTCATGAGGATCGTCACCTGATGCAGCGACTCCGGATGACGCGACCAGAAGTCCCACGCGGCCACGTTGCTGCGCATGTTGGTGTACGGGTCGCGCTTCTGCGTATGGATGAAGTCGGGGAACTTGAGCGGATCGCGGATGAAGAACACCGGCGTGTTGTTGCCGACCACGTCCCAGTTGCCTTCCTCGGTGTAGAACTTGATCGAGAAGCCGCGCACGTCGCGCTCGGCGTCCGCCGCGCCGCGTTCGCCGGCAACGGTCGAGAAGCGCATGAAGACCGGCGTTTCCTTGCCGACTTCCGAGAACACTTTGGCCTTCGTATAGCGCGAAATGTCGTGCGTCACGCGGAACGTGCCGAACGCGCCCGAACCCTTCGCATGCACGCGGCGCTCGGGAATCACTTCGCGGTCGAAGTGCGCGAGCTTCTCGACGAGCCAGAAGTCCTGCAGTGTCACCGGACCGCGCGGGCCGGCGGTCTGCGCATTCTGGTTGTCGCCGACGGGCGCGCCTGCGGCGGTCGTGAGTCGTTGGGTCGTCATCGTGGTGTTCCTTGTTGTGGTTCGAATGGGATCGGTCGGCCGGGCTCTGACTCAGGCTTTGACTCAGGCTGCGGCGCGGGCGAAGTCGGCGAGTACGCTGACCGCAACGCGACGCCAGGTCTCGAAGCGCGCGGTGAAGGTGAATGGGCGGGTCATCGACTTTCTCCGGTTCGGGCGTCCACCGTTGTTGGGGACCGATGGAAGGAGCTTAACTAATGCTATCGATTTTTATAATTTGATTAATTTTATCTATCTGATAGGTGCAGTGAGGCGCAGTGCGGCCGCCCAAATGACAACGCGCCGCGTCCCTTTCGGAACGCGGCGCGTCAGATGCAGCAGGCGTGTGCGGCCTAGTTGACCGCCACCGGCATGTCCAGCTTTCTCACGCCCGGCAGGTCGCATTGCGCGATGGCGTCGGAAATGGCGTCGATGGCCGGCAGCCGCGTGAAACTCTTGCGCCAGGCCAGCACGACGCGGCGGTCGGGCACGGGTTCGTCGAAGGGCACGTAGCTCAGCAGCCCCGAGTCGATGCCCGGCGCGTGCGGCTTGACCTCGCTCACCGACATGCGCGGCAGCACCGTGATGCCCACGCCGCTCGCCACCATATGGCGGATGGTTTCCAGCGACGAACCCTCGAAGGTCTTCTGGATGCCGTCGGCGTTCTGCGAAAAGCGCATCAGCTCCGGACACACGCCGAGCACGTGATCGCGGAAACAATGTCCGCTGCCGAGCAGCAGCATGGTTTCCTGCTTGAGATCGTCGGCATCAATCTTCGCGCGGTTCTCCCACGCGTGACCGGACGGCATCGCGACGACGAACGGCTCGTCGTACAGCGCGCGCACCATGAGCCCGGTTTCGGGGAACGGCAGCGCCATGATCGCGACATCGATTTCGCCCTGCTTCAGGAGCTCGATCAGCTTGAGCGTGTAGTTTTCCTGGAGCATCAGCGGCATTTGCGGGACCGCCTTGATCATCTGCTTGACCAGCGTCGGCAGCAGATACGGCCCGATGGTGTAGATCACGCCGAGCCGCAGCGGCCCGACCAGCGGATCCTTGCCCTGCTTGGCGATTTCCTTGATGGCGAGCGTCTGTTCGAGCACGCGCTGCGCCTGCGTCACGATCTGCTCGCCGATGGGCGTCACGCTGACTTCGCTCGTGCCGCGCTCGAAGATCTGCACATTCAGTTCGTCTTCGAGCTTCTTGATTGCCACCGACAGCGTCGGCTGGCTGACGAAGCACGCCTCCGCCGCGCGGCCAAAATGCCGTTCGCGCGCGACCGCGACGATGTACTTCAGTTCAGTGAGCGTCATTGGGGGCCAATGGAAGACATTGATTCAATAGGTTTGAGTTATACACCTGCCGGCGCCGATTCGACAACCTTTGCCGGTTCGCCGCTCCGATGCGGCCAAATAGGGACCGACATGACGCCGGCGAGTTCACGTTCATGTCTTATAAATCACGCCTTCAGATACTGTTCGCGCACGCCGAGCCAGCGGGCGAGATGGCGCGTGACGGCATCGGGGAACGTGGCGAGCATCGCGTCGGCGGCCTGGCGGGCGGGCTCGATCAGCCAGCCGTCGTTCTCCAGGCTCGCGAAGCGCAGCATCGCCTCGCCCGACTGCCGCGCGCCGAGGAACTCGCCCGGCCCGCGAATCTCGAGATCGCGCCGTGCGATCTCGAAGCCGTCGGTGGTTTCGCGCATCGTCGCGAGGCGCGCGCGGGCGGTCTGCGACAGCGGATTGGCGTACATCAGCACGCACACGGACGCGGTGCTGCCCCGCCCGACGCGCCCGCGCAGCTGATGCAACTGCGCCAGCCCGAAGCGCTCGGCGTGTTCGATCACCATCAGCGAGGCGTTCGGCACGTCGACGCCCACTTCGATCACCGTCGTCGCGACCAGCAACTGCACTTCGTTGCGCGCGAACGCGTCCATGACCGCTGCTTTCTCGGCGGGCGCGAGCCTGCCATGCACGAGTCCCACGCGCAGTTCCGGCAGCGCGGCCACCAGCGTCTCGAAGGTTTCGACGGCCGTCTGCAACTGCAAGGTCTCGCTTTCCTCGATCAGCGGACAGACCCAGTACACCTGCCGTCCGGTCAGCGCTGCCTCGCGCACCCGGCCGATGATCTCGTCGCGGCGGCCATCGGACACGATCTTGGTCAGGATCGGCGTGCGGCCGGGCGGCAGTTCGTCGATGGTCGAGACGTCGAGGTCCGCGTAATAGGTCATCGCGAGCGTGCGCGGGATCGGCGTGGCGGACATCATCAGCTGGTGCGGCTGGAAGTCGCGCGCGCCGTCGGCTGCGTTCTGCGCCTTGGCGCGCAATGCGAGCCGCTGCGCCACGCCGAAGCGATGCTGTTCGTCGACGATCACGAGTCCGAGCCGCGCGAATTCCACCGCGTCCTGGATGATCGCGTGCGTGCCGATCACCAGTTGCGCCGTGCCGAGCGCCGCTGCTTCGAGCGCGGCGCGCTTGTCCTTCGCCTTGAGACTGCCGGCGAGCCACGCGACCGACACGCCGAGCGGCTCCAGCCAGCCGCGCAGCTTGCGCGCGTGCTGCTCCGCGAGGATTTCGGTGGGCGCCATGAGCGCGGCCTGATACCCGGCGTCGATGGCCTGCGCCGCCGCGAGCGCCGCGACGATCGTCTTGCCGCTGCCGACATCGCCCTGCAGGAGACGCTGCATCGGATGCGGCAGGGTCAGCTCCGTGGCGATTTCCGCGACCACGCGCTGCTGCGCGCCGGTCAACGCGAACGGCAGCGCCTGCAACAGGCGCGTGACGAGCGACGCTTCGTCGGCAGGCGCGCGGCGCGGCATGGCGGGCGCGGAGCGGCGGCGGCGTTCCTCGTGCGCGCGCTTGAGCGAAAGCTGCTGCGCGAGCAGTTCCTCGAACTTGATGCGGGTCCAGGCGGGATGCGTGCCGTCGATCAGCGCGGTCTCGTCGGAATCCGCGCGCGGGTGATGCAGCGTCTTCACGGCATCGAGCAGCCCGGGCACGTTGAGCGGCGCGAGATGCGCGCGCGCGATCGGCTCCGGCAGCAGTTCCGGCAGCGACACGCGCCCGAGCGCGGAATCGATGGCCTTGCGCAAGTAACCCTGCGAGATGCCCGCCGTCGACGGATACACTGGCGTCAGCGCCTGCGGCAGCGGCGTGTCTTCATCCACCGGGCGCACCGTGGGATGCACCATCTCCATGCCGAAGAAGCCGCCGCGCACGTCGCCGCGCACCCGCAGGCGCACGCCGATGGCCATCTGCTTGACCTGCGAGCCGTAGAAGTTGAGGAAGCGCAGCGTGAGTTCGTCGCCGGCGTCATCGTGGATCTTCACGAGCAACTGGCGGCGCGGACGGTAGGCGATCTCGTTGTCGAACACGACGCCTTCGGTCTGCGCGTTGTCGCCAGGAATGAGTTCGCCGACGGGCGTGAGCGAGGTTTCGTCCTCGTAGCGCATCGGCAGGTGCAGCACGAGGTCAATGTCGGACTTCAGGCCGAGCTTGGCGAGCTTGTCCGCGGTCTTGACGATGGTCTTCGGCTTCTCGTCGGCCTTGGCCTTCGGCTCCGCCTTGGCCCGCTTGCGCGCGGGCGCGACGGCGCGCGGCGCTTCGCCGTCCTCCACGGACAGCGGATCGGTCGAGGTGACGCGGCGGTCGGACAAGGGCATCTAATCTCTTCGCAAGTACAATATGAGGTTTGTTCGGCGCGCTTTTGCCGCGTTCGTGCCTTTCTTCACGCCCATGTTCACGCTTTCCGATTTCGATTTTAATCTGCCGCCCGAGCTGATCGCGCAGAGCGCGCTCACCGAGCGCAGTGCGAGCCGTCTGCTCGAGGTGGACAACCACGCCGCGCCCGCCCGTTTCACCGACCGCCGTTTCGCCGAACTGCCGGCCCTGCTCGACGCCGGCGACCTGCTCGTCTTCAACGATACCAAAGTGCTCAAGGCGCGCTTCTTCGGCCAGAAGGCCAGCGGCGGCCGCGTCGAGGTGCTGGTCGAACGGCTGACGGGCGCAACGACGGCGCTGGCGCAGATCCGGGCCAGCAAGAGCCCGCCGGAAGGCAGCACGATCCGCCTGGCGGACGCGTTCGACGTCACCGTGGGCGAGCGTGTCGAGCCGTTCTACACGCTGCATTTCCCCGCCGATTGCCTGACGCTCATCGAGCAATACGGCCGTCTGCCGCTGCCGCCGTACATCGAGCACGACGCCGACGCCTACGACGAAACCCGCTACCAGACCGTCTACGCGGCCAATCCGGGCGCCGTGGCCGCGCCGACCGCGGGTCTGCACTTCGACGAAGCGCTGTTTGCCGGGCTGGACGCACGCGGCGTCGAGCGCGCGACGCTCACGCTGCACGTCGGCGCGGGCACGTTCCAGCCGGTGCGCGTGGAAAATATCGCCGAGCACACGATGCACAGCGAGTGGTACGACCTGCCGCAGACGCTCGTGGACCGGATCGCGGCCGTCAAGGCGCGCGGCAACCGCGTGATCGCGGTCGGCACGACCTCCATGCGCGCGCTCGAAGCCGCCGCCCGCGACGCCGCCGAGGCCGGCCGCCCGCTCGCGGCCACCCAGGCAGAAACGGATATCTTCATCACGCCGGGCTACGCCTTCCGCGTGGTCGACCGGCTCGTGACGAACTTCCACCTGCCGAAGTCGACGCTGATGATGCTCGTCTCGGCGTTTGCCGGGATGGACACGATCCGCGACGCGTACCGTCACGCGATCGAGCAGCGCTACCGCTTCTTCAGCTACGGCGACGCGATGCTGCTGACGCGGCAAGACTGAATTCCTCAACCACACTTTGCGCCGGACTGTTTTCCGGTTGCAGCGGAGTCTCATCGATGACCGAAGGTCACGCCACCCCGCCCGAGAACGGGCTCAAGTTCGAATTGCTCACCACCGACGGCCAGGCGCGCCGCGGCCGTCTCACGCTGAATCACGGCGTGGTCGAAACGCCGATCTTCATGCCGGTCGGCACCTACGGCACCGTCAAGGCCATTCAGCCGCGCGAGCTCGAAGAGATCCGCGCGCAGATCATCCTCGGCAACACCTTTCACCTCTGGCTGCGGCCGGGGCTGGAAGTGATCGGCGCGCACGGCGGCCTGCACCGCTTCATGGGCTGGAATCGCCCGATCCTGACGGACTCGGGCGGCTTCCAGGTGTTTTCGCTCGGCGACCTGCGCAAGATCACCGAGGACGGCGTCACCTTCGCGTCGCCGATCAACGGCGACAAGCTGTTCCTGTCGCCCGAAGTGTCGATGCAGATCCAGAAGGTGCTGAACTCGGACATCGTCATGCAGTTCGACGAATGCACGCCCTACGCCACCCAGGGCGTGCCGACCTCGCACCAGGACGCCGCCGATTCCATGCGCATGTCGATGCGCTGGGCCAAACGCTCGATCGACGAATTCAACCGGCTCGGCAATCCGAATGCGCTGTTCGGCATCGTGCAGGGCGGCATGTTCGAGGACCTGCGCGACGAGTCGCTCGCGGGACTGTCCGAGATCGGCTTCCATGGGCTCGCGATCGGCGGGCTGTCGGTGGGCGAGCCGAAGGAAGACATGATGCGCGTGCTGAACCATATCGGCCCGAAGCTGCCGGCCGAGAAGCCGCACTACCTGATGGGCGTCGGCACGCCGGAAGACCTGGTGGCGGGCGTGGCGGCCGGCGTCGACATGTTCGATTGCGTGATGCCCACCCGCAACGCGCGCAACGGATGGCTGTTCACGCGCTTCGGCGATCTCAAGATCAAGAACGCGAGCCACAAGAATTCGATGAAACCGCTCGACGAAAGCTGCGGCTGCTACACCTGCCGCAATTTCACGCGCGGCTACCTGCATCACCTACATCGCGTGGGCGAGATTCTGGGCGCGCAACTCAATACGATCCACAACCTGCACTACTACCTTGAATTGATGGGCGAAGTGCGCGAATCGATCGAAAACCATACGTTCGAGGCGTTCCGCAAGACTTTCGCGGAGAATCGCGCGCGCGGCGTGGATTGACCCGGACCGGAAACGCACGCCCAAGCATTACAATCTGCTTGCTATTGCTTGCGGTTTATGCCGCGAAGGCCAAGGAAATCGCCTCTTCATCGCCGGATAACAGCTTGAAGACAAAGCGCATTCCTGAAGTCTCGCGACAAATGCGGGTGGTAGAATAGCCGGCTAATTTCATTCGAGATTATCGAACGTATTCATCGAACGCTTTTTTTGCGTCATAACGGAGAGACCAACGTGTCGTTCATTTCCAATGCCTTTGCACAAGGCACCACCGCGAGCAGCGCGGAATCGAGCCTGATGAGCTTCCTGCCGCTCATCCTGATGTTCGCGGTGCTGTACTTCATCATGATCCGCCCGCAGATGAAGCGTCAGAAGGAGCATCGCAACATGCTCGCCGCCATGGCCAAGGGCGATGAAGTGGTGACGAACGGCGGCATCGTCGGCAAGATCACGAAGGTGACGGACGCATACGTGGGCGTGGAAATCGCCGAAGGCACGGAAATCACCATCCAGAAGGCATCCGTGACCACCATCCTCCCGAAGGGCACGATCAAGTCGCTGTAAGGCCACCTGTTCCGCCGCGTCCGGCGCGGCCTCGCCGCCGGGCGTCGGATTCCCCCGACGCCCTTCCGCGCACACCGCCGGACGCCCTCTCCCCGAAGCCAACTTGACGGTCGGCCATCCCCATGAATCGTTATCCCCTCTGGAAGTATGTCGTGATGCTGATGGCGCTCGTCATCGGCCTCGTGTACACGCTCCCCAACTTCTTCGGCGAAGCGCCGGCCGTGCAGGTATCGAGCGGCAAGGCCACGGTCAAGCTCGACTCCGCCACGCTCGCGAACGTCGAGAGCGCGCTCGCCGCGAACCACGTCACCGCCGATGAAGTCACGTTCGACAACTCCCAGCTGAACGCGAACATTCGCGTGCGCCTGAAGGACACCGACACGCAATTGCGCGTGAAGGACCTGCTGAGCCACGCGCTCAACAGCGACCCGAGCGATCCTCAGTACATCGTCGCGCTGAACCTGCAGAGCGCCTCGCCGCGCTGGCTGACGGCCCTGCACGCGTTGCCGATGTATCTCGGTCTCGACCTGCGCGGCGGCGTCCACTTCCTGCTGCAAGTGGACATGGCCGGCGCGCTCAACAAGAAGCTCGATTCCGACGCCGCCGACGCCCGCACCTACCTGCGCGACCGCAACGTCCGCGACGGCGGCGTGAACCGCGTCGGGCAATCGGTCGTCGTGAATTTCTCGGACCAGAGCGCCGCCGACAACGCGCGCACCCTGCTCCAGACCGGCGTCAACGAACTCCAATGGAGCACGCGCCAGGGCGGCGACGGCTATCAGGTGGTCGGCACGTTCTCGGCGGCGACACAGCGAACCGTCGAGGACGGTGCGCTCAAGCAGAACATCACGACGCTGCATAACCGCGTCAACGAACTGGGCGTCGCCGAGCCGGTGATCCAGCAGCAGGGCTCGGACCGTATCGTGGTCGAGCTGCCGGGCGTGCAGGACACGGCGAAGGCGAAGGACATCATCGGCCGTACGGCGACGCTCGAAGCGCGCCTGGCCGACCCGGTCAATACCTACATCGGCCTGAACGATCCGGTCCCGCCCGGCGACGAAGCCTTCAAGCAGGGCGACCGCAACGTGCTGCTGCGCAAGCAGGTGATCTTCACCGGCGACCGCATCATCGACGCCTCCGCGGGCTTCGACGAACATCAGCGCCCGTCCGTCAATATTCGTCTGGATTCGGCCGGCGGCCGCGCGGTGTCGGCGGTATCGCGCGACAACATCGGCAAGCCGATGGCCATGGTGCTGTTCGAGAAGGGCAAGGGCGAAGTGCTGACGGTCGCGACCATCCAGTCGGAACTGGGCGACCGCTTCCAGATTACCGGCCAGCCCACGCCGCAAGCCGCCGCCGATCTCGCGCTGCTGCTGCGCGCGGGCTCGCTCGCGGCGCCGATGGACATCATCGAGGAACGCACCGTCGGCCCGAGCCTCGGCGCGGACAACATCAAGAAGGGCTTCGACTCGGTGCAGTACGGTTTCGCCGCGATCGCCGTCTTCATGATCGCGTACTACCTGCTGTTCGGCCTGTTCTCGATGCTGTCGCTGTCGGTCAACCTGCTGCTGCTGGTCGCCATCCTGTCGCTGCTGCAAGCCACGCTGACCTTGCCGGGCATCGCCGCTATCGCGCTGGCGCTCGGTATGGCAATCGACGCGAACGTGCTCATCAACGAACGGATCCGCGAGGAACTGCGCAACGGCGCGCCGCCGCAGACCGCGATCCAGGAAGGCTTCAAGCACGCCTGGGCGACGATTCTCGACTCGAACGTCACCACGCTGATTGCCGGCCTGGCGCTGCTCGCGTTCGGCTCGGGTCCGGTGCGCGGCTTCGCGGTCGTGCACTGTATCGGCATCCTGACGTCGATGTTCTCGGCCGTGTTCTTCTCGCGCGGCCTCGTGAACCTGTGGTACGGCGGCAAGAAGAAGCTGAAGTCGCTGGCGATCGGCCAAGTGTGGCGTCCGGACGGCGGCAACGCCGAAGCCGCTGCGGCGGCCTATCTGGCGGCCCAGCGCGGCGACGACTCGCCGGTCGACGAAATAGTCAAGACGGCCAAGGGCAAGACCAAGACCGCCGCGCCGCGTGCGCCGGCTCAGGCTCAACCTCAGGCCCAGGCTCAGGCACGCAGCGGCAAGCCGACGGTGCGCCGCCGTTCGGGGCCGGGCGTCGATCAACAGAAACCGGGCCAGTCCCGCTGAACCCGGAGAGCTAGATCATGGAATTCTTCCGCATCCGTCGCGATATTCCGTTCATGGAGCGCGCGTTGATCTTCAACGTGATTTCGCTCGTGACCTTCCTCGCGGCCGTATTTTTCCTCGTGCATCGCGGGCTGCATCTGTCGGTGGAGTTCACCGGCGGGACGGTCGTCGAGGTACAGTATCCGCAGGCCGTGTCGCCCGAACCGGTGCGCGCGACCATGACCAAGCTCGGCTATGCCGACGCCCAGGTGCAGAACTTCGGCACCTCGCGCGACGTGCTGATCCGCCTGCCGATCAAGCAGGGCCTTACCTCGGCGCAGCAGAGCGACCAGGTGATGAGCGCGCTCAAGGCCGACAACCCGCAGGTGAGCTTGCAGCGCGTCGAGTTCGTCGGTCCGCAGGTGGGCAAGGAACTCGTCACCAACGGCCTGCTCGCGCTGGCGTGCGTGGTGGTCGGCATCGTGATCTACCTGTCGTTCCGCTTCGAGTGGAAGTACGCGGTGGCGGGCGTCATCGCCAACCTGCACGACGTGGTGATCATCCTCGGCTTCTTCGCGTTCTTCCAGTGGGAGTTCTCGCTCTCGGTGCTGGCGGCGATTCTCGCGGTGCTCGGCTATTCGGTGAACGAATCCGTCGTCATCTTCGACCGGATCCGCGAAACCTTCCGCAAGCAGCGCAAGATGACCGTCATGGAAGTGATCGATCACGCGATCACCAGCACCATGTCGCGAACCATCATTACCCACGGCTGTACGGAAATGATGGTGCTGTCGATGTTCTTCTTCGGCGGCCCGACGCTGCATTACTTCGCGCTGGCACTGACCGTGGGTATCCTGTTCGGTATCTATTCGTCGGTGTTCGTGGCCGCGGCGCTCGCCATGTGGTTCGGCGTGAAGCGCGAGGATCTCGTGAAGGACAAGAAGGACAAGTACGATCCGAACGACCCGAACGCGGGCGCTCAGGTCTGAGCCTCGCCCCTTCCGAAGGCGCAATGAAAAGCGGCCGGTCTTCACAGACCGGCCGCTTTGCCTTGGAGCGCTGAAACGCTTACTGCTTCACGCCTTCCGCCTGGATATGCAGGACCGTCTTCAGGCTGAAGCCATACGACTTGCCGTAGTCCATGCCGAAGTCGCCGCGATCGAACGTCGCCGTCGCTTCCACGCCGCACACTTCCTTCTTCATCATCGGGTTCACGAAGCACTTGAAGTGCTCGACCTTCAGGTTCAGCGGCTTGGTGACGCCGTGCATCGTCAGCGTGCCCATCACTTCGCTCGGCGCATCGCCGTCGAACTTCATCGACGTGCCCTTGTACTCCGCCGTCGGATACTTCGACGCGTCGAAGAACTCCGCCTTCTGCAGATGCTCGTTGAGCTTGTCGTTGCCGGTGTCGACCGACGCGATGTCGATCGTCACGTTCACCGTGCCGGTCTTCGCCGCACGGTCGAGCGTCACTTCGCCGCTGCTCTTGTTGAACTTGCCGCGCCACGTCGACACGCCGCCGAAGTGGTCGGCCTCGAAGCTCGGATAGGTGTGGTTCGGGTCGAGCTTGTAGGTGTCGGCGGCCAGCGCGCCGAAGGACATGCCGAGCGTGCCGAGTGCGAGCGCGCCCGCAGCGATGATCGAAAGCTTTTTCAAGTTCTTCTCCTGACTAGATACACAAAGCGTGTGCAAAAAGGTTGACGCGCCGCTTACTTCTTCGCGGCGACGATATGAAACTTGATGACGACGTCGTCCGCCACGATCGACGTATCCTTCCACTCACCCGTGCCGATATCGAACTGGGTGCGCTTGATCGGCAGCGCGCCGTCGAAGGTTTCGGTCGCGCCCTGCTGCGTGACCGTGACCGGGACGGTGACCGTCTGCGACTTGCCCTTGATCGTGATCTTGCCGGTCACGTTGTACTTGTTGCCGCCGGCCGGCGCGATCGCGCTCGACACGAAGGTCGCGGTCGGATACTTGCCGGCGTCGAACCATTCGGCGCCGCGCACCTGCTTGTTGTAGTCGTCGTCGCCGAGGTCGTAGCTGCCGGTGTCGATCGTGATGTTCGCGGTGCCCGCCGTGGGCTTCGCCGGATCGAAGGCGATCTGCGCGCTGAACTTGTTGAACTTGCCGTCGGTGGGCACGTTCATCTGCTTCGACGTCGCCACCACCGAGCTCTTGCCCAGGTCGACCTGCGCATGCGCCGCCGCGACCAGCGCGAACGCGGCGCCCGTTGCCATCATCCAGCGATTCAGTTTCACTTTCATGTGTGCCCTGTTCAGACGGTACGAACCTGAACCATCCTTGCGAACGACGGTTCCGGAACAAAACCGGTATTGGAAATCAAAAGACCGCGATAACAATCAGCCGCCGGGAAACGCCCTGCCAACGGCGAGGAAACAATGCGCGCTCAGCGCAGGAACGGCAGCATGCGGCCAAGCAGGCCGTCGCGATCGACGAAATGATGCTTCAGCGCAGCCAGCACGTGCATGACGACGAAGAACAGCAGCGTGTAGTTCAGCGCGATGTGCACGAGGCGCAGCGTGACCTTCAGCGCCTTGTCCGGACCGATGATGGTCGGCAGCGGCAGCACGCCGAGATACACGACCTGCAGGCCCGCCGCCGAGCTGTACAGATAGCCGGAGGCCGGGATCACGAGCATCAGCACATACAGCGCGAGGTGTCCGAGATGCGCCGCGCCCTTCTGCCAGCGCGGCATGCCGCCGGGCAGCGGCGGCGCCGGATGCGTCACGCGCCACAGCAGGCGCAGCACGGCGAGCGCGAACACCGTCACGCCGATCCACTTGTGCCACGAGAAATACTTGAGCTTGGTCGGCGTGAATCCGGGGATGTCCGTCATGATCCAGCCGAGGTAGAAACCGCCCACGATCAGCAACGCAATGATCCAGTGCAGGCCGATCGCCGTGGCGCTGTAACGCGGTTGCGGCGCGGCTGCCGCGACGTGTGCGGTACTTTCCATAGTGCTTTCATCCAGAGAGTGCTGTGTGTAACGGCATGACGCGGTAACGGCCCGCCTTCATGCAAGGACATGCAATGAGGGGACTCAAGGCCGCCATGCTACCTCAACGCCGCTCAACCGCCAGCGCCTGCCAAAAGTCCGTGCAGGATAGCCGAAAGTCATATTCCACGCGGGTTTGCGCCCGGTCGAAGGGTGCCTGGGCGAGGCTCCGCTCCACCCGTGCAACGAACTATTCCATGCATGCAACGGTCGATGTCTGCGCAACCTCGCGGCATCAACCGCCGTGCATTCCGGGCTCGATGTCGCCTCGGAGACTTAACGGATGAACCGGCCGATTCATTCCCGGATGTGAAGAAGCGTCCTGCTTCATCCGCCATCGAGGCGCCATTTGATACCATGCTGATTGCTTTTGCGCTGGCCCGCTGCTTGCTATGCTCCACCGGAGCCGGTCCCCGCGGTCCCCGCAACGCCCGCCAATTCCGCTCGACACGGCTCGGGCTTCGACCATGAATGCCAATCAACCGGACGACCTGATCGCGTGTCACGAATGCGACGCGCTCTCCCGAAAATGTGACCTGCCCCAGCATGCGTCGGCGAAATGTCCGCGCTGTGGCTCGTTGCTTTATCGCAGCATTTCGTCGAACCTCGACAAGGTCTGCGCGATGACGCTCGCGGCGCTGGTCACGTTCCTGATCGCGCAGGGCTTTCCCATCGTCGAGCTGGAGGCCAACGGGCTGACGTCGGAAACCACGCTGATCGGCGCGATCGTTGCGCTATGGAGCGAGCAGATGGAGATCATGGCGGTGCTGGTCTTCTGCTCCACCGTCCTGTTCCCGCTGTGCGAACTGCTCGCGCTGCTCTACGTGCTGCTGCCGCTGCGCTCGGGGTATATTCCGCCGGGCTTCAACACGGTGCTGCGCGGCATTCAGTTCGTGCGGCCGTGGGGGATGATCGAAGTGTTCATGCTCGGCGTCCTCGTTACGCTCGTGAAAATGGTGAGCATCGCGCGCGTGATTCCCGAAGCCGCGCTGTTCGCTTTCGGCGCACTGACACTGATGTTCGCCGTGGTGGTGAGCTTCGACCCGCGCGCGCTGTGGGCCATCGCGAGCCGCCTCGAACCGCGCCCGGCCAGGCGCCGGCGTCAAGCCAGGCCCGTGCCCACCAACAGGCAGAAATCATGAGCGACGCCATCGAGCAGGCAGCCGGTCAGCCCGCGCAACCCGATCAACCCGATCCGCCCGCCATCCACTACACCACGGCATCGCGCGCGCAGGTCGTGGCGTGCCACGCCTGCGGACTCGTGCAGCCGCTCGCGCACACCATCGAGAAACAGCGCTGCACCCGCTGCGACGCCGTCGTGCACCGGCGTCATCCGGACAGCATCGCACGTACGTGGGCGCTGCTCATCAGCGCCGCGATCCTCTATATTCCGGCGAACCTGTTTCCGATCATGCACACGTCGTCGATCCTCGGCTCGCAGGACGACACCATCATGAGCGGCGTCGCGCTCTTCTGGAACGACGGTGACTATCCGCTGGCGGCGGTGATTTTCATCGCCAGCATTCTCGTGCCGATGCTCAAGCTCGCGACCCTCAGCTTCCTCGTCATCAGCGTGCAGCGCCGTTCCACCTGGCGGCCGCGGCAGCGCACCACCCTGTTCCGCATCGTCGAGGGCATCGGGCGCTGGTCGATGCTCGATGTCTTCGTCATCACCCTCACCATCGCGCTGGTGCGCTTCAAGTCGCTCGCCGTCATCACGCCGGGACCGGGCGCGCTCGCGTTCGCGTCGGTCGTCGTGCTGACGATGATCGCGTCCATGCAATTCGACCCGCGCCTCATGTGGGACAACATCGAACCGTCAGGAAAGAAACATGACTAGTGCCCAAGGTCCGAACGACCCGAAGCAGCCCGCGCCGCCCGCCGACACCGGCGCCGGCGCAGGTAGCAACGCAGGTGGCAGCGCAGGTGGCAGCGCAGGTGCCAGTAAAGGCGGCGGCCTGCCGCCGAACCTTCCGGAGCCCGTGATCGAGCCGCGCAGCCGCTGGCTGCCCTCGCTCGTCTGGGTGATTCCGCTCGTCGCGGCGCTGATCGGCGTGATCCTGGTCGTCAAGACGGTGTCGAGCCGCGGACCGACGGTCACCATCAGCTTCGCTAGCGCCGAAGGCCTGGAAACCGGCAAGACCAAGGTGAAGTTCAAGGACGTGGATATCGGCACGGTCAAAGGCATCACGTTGTCGAAGGATCATTCGCGCGTGCTCGTCGACGTGCAGCTCACCAAGGAAGCCACCGATTTCGCCGTGAAGGACACGCGCTTCTGGATCGTCCGTCCGCGGGTGGCCGCGAGCGGCGTGACCGGCTTGTCCACCTTGCTGTCCGGCGCGTTCATCGGCGTCGATGCGGGCAAGTCCACTGAAGACCAGAGCTATTTCGTCGGCCTGGAGACGCCGCCCGCCGTCACCGGCGACCAGAAGGGCCACACCTTCACGCTGCACGGCGAATCGCTCGGCTCGCTCGACATCGGTTCCCCGGTCTACTACCGGCGCGTGCAGGTGGGTCAGGTCGCGGCGTTCTCGCTCGACAAGGACGGCACCGGCGTCACCTTGCAGGTGTTCGTCAACGCGCCGTACGACCAGTATGTCGGCACGAATTCGCGCTGGTGGCATGCGAGCGGCGTGGATCTGCGCCTCGATTCGAGCGGCTTCACGCTCAACACGCAATCGCTCGCGACGGTCGTGCTCGGCGGCATCGCCTTCCAGACGCCGGCCAACCAGCAGTCCGGGCCGCAGGCGCAGAACAACGCCACCTTCCGCCTCGCCTCCGACCAGTCCGACGCCATGCGCGATCCGGACGGGCAAGCCGTGCATGTCGTGATGAACTTCAATCAGTCGCTGCGCGGTCTCGCGGTGGGCGCACCGGTCGATTTCCGTGGCATCGTGCTGGGCCAGGTCACGGGCATCGGCGTGCAATACGATCAGAAGACGCATGCGTTCATGATGCCGGTGACCATCGACCTGTATCCGGACCGGCTCGGCAAGCGCGCCAAGCAGGCGCTGCCGGAACAGGGATCGTCGGCGAGCCAGGACATGCTGGAACTGCTCGTTAAGCGCGGCCTGCGCGGCCAGTTGCGCACCGGCAACCTGCTGACGAGCCAGCTGTACGTCGCGCTCGACTTCTTCCCGAAGGCGCCGCCGGCGCAGGTGTCCGCCAGCAACGATCCGATCGAGCTGCCAACCGTGCCGAACACGCTTGACGAGTTGCAACTGCAGATTGCCGACATCGCGCGCAAGATCGACAAGATTCCGTTCGACCAGATCGGCAACAATCTGAACGGCTCGCTGAAGAACGCCAACGCGCTGTTCGACAAGCTCGACAAGGAAGTCCTGCCAGACATGCGCGGCACGCTCGACGAAGCGAAGAAGACCTTCAGCGCGGCGCAGGCCACGCTGCAATCCGATTCGCCGATTCAATCGGACACGCGCCAGGCCATGCAGGAACTCACGCGCACGCTTCAATCGCTCAATGCGCTCGCGGATTATCTGGAACGCCATCCGGAATCGCTGTTGCGCGGTAAATCGGGAGACAAACCATGAAGTTCGGCCCGTTGATGTTGACTCTGGGCGCGGCCGGCATGCTCGCCGCCTGCGCCTCGCCGACGAGCCGTTTCTATACGCTCGCCGGCGGCGAGGCGCGGCCCGTGCCTTCGTCGCCCGTCGCGTTCTATTTCGAACTCGCGCCCGTCGACATGCCGCAGCAGGTCACGCGCAACCAGCTGGTCGTGCAGACGAGCCCGGCGCAGGTCCAGGTGTTGGAACAGGATCGCTGGTCCTCGCTGCCGTCCGATGAAGTGCGCCGTGCGCTGTCCGCCGATCTCACCCAGCAGCTCGGCGCCATCGACGTCTACAACACGCCGCATCCGGAGTCGGTGCCGGTGTATCGCGTGAAGGTCAACGTGCAGCGCTTCGAGTCGTGGCCCGGCGAGCGCGCCGTACTCGACGCGGTCTGGAGCGTGCGCGCCGCGGGGTCGTCGAACGTGCTGACGTGCCGGACCGTTGCGCAGGAACCCGTGGGCTCAGGCTACGACGCGCTGGTGGACGGACATCGCAAGGCCGTCGACGAACTGGCTTCGGCCATCTCGGCCGGCATGCGCAGCGTGGCTTCGCTGCCGCCTGATGCGCCGGCTGCTACGGGTGCATCGGCTGCATCGGCGGCATCGGGCGTTGCGGCGAAAGGCAAGTCCGCTGTCGTCGCCCGGCCCGCGAAGGCGCCGCTGTCGCCCTGTCCGTCGTCGGGCGCGCCGGCCACGGCCAGCGCGTCGTGAGCCCCGGCGCGCCGTGTTGTCGACAGACGACACGCGCGCCGAATCTGGCATGGGGCGCGGGGTCGCCCGGTTAAGATCATCGTCGCCCGAAACACGCAGCCACGCGAAGACAAGATGATGAAACTAATCGGTTCGCACACCAGCCCGTTCGTCCGCAAGGTACGAATCGTCATGGCAGAGAAAAAGATCGATTGCGAACTGGTTCTCGAAGATGTCTGGGCAGCCGGCACAAAAATCCACGACTTCAATCCGCTCGGCAAGGTGCCCTGCCTGCTTCTCGACGACGGCGATGCCGTGTTCGATTCCCGTGTGATCTGCGAATTCGTCGACACCCTGACGCCCGTCGGCAAACTGCTCCCGCAGGAGCGTCGTGAGCGCACCGAAGTGCGTTGCTGGGAAGCCCTCGCCGACGGCATGCTCGACGCCACCGTGCTGATCCGCCTCGAAGGCGTGTTGCGCGAGGAAGAGCATCGCAGCGAAGCGTGGATCGCGCGGCAGCGGCACAAGGTGGACGACGGCTTGCGCGCGATGTCGCGCGGTCTGGGTTCCAAGCAGTGGTGTTCGGCGAATCGCTTCACGCTGGCTGATATCGCGTGCGGCTGCGCCCTCGGCTATCTCGACCTGCGCTTGCCCGATCTGAACTGGCGCGACGCCCATCCGAGTCTCGACAAGTACTACGCGCGTTTGTCGCAGCGGCAGTCGTTCATCGACACGGTGCCGGTCTGACCCGTTCACCTCCGCCTGCATGAAGATGCAGCGCGGGGCGTTTCAATTTAAATCTACTACTAGATAGACGTAAGCTTTCTCAAGCCGACAGGTGAGACAGACCTTCGACGTATCGGCATGCCGGATGACGACAAAATACGCACGAATTTCGCATGAATTGCGCGTGAATCCCGTCAGGCCGTTTCGGAAGACCGCCGGCGTGTTCCGGCCCGCCAAAATCTATCTATCCAAAGATAGACAATCAGCGCCCGATTCCTGTGTTTTTCACAGGGTTATCCACAGGCTTATCTACCGCCGTACCGAATCGGCGATCTCCTCCAGACGCGCCCGTACCTGGAACAGACGGCTTGCCAGCAAGCTTCCCTGGAACGCGGCGTAAAGCGTCCGCGCGGCGGCCTCGGGTTTTCCACCGGCATCGAGCGTGTCCTGCGCCTCACCCTCGGCCAGCACTTTCGCCAGCCAGTTCTCGTTCGCCTTGAAGTACGCCTGTACCGCCTGCCGCACCTTGTCCGGCAATGATTCGATATCCGCCGCCAGCATGCCGCACAGGCAAATCTGATTGCCGCCGCCGAGGATCCGCCCGAACACCTTGGCGTAGCGGTCGAGCTTCTTGTCGGCGGGCGCGGAGCTGTCGATGGCGTACACCGACGACATCAGGTCCGCGCTATAGGCGTTCACCGCTTCGAGCGCGAGATCTTCCTTCGCCGGGAAGTAGTAGTGAATGCTCGACGTCTTCACGCCGACCAATTCCGCCAGATCGCGATAACTGAACGCGTTATAGCCGCGCGTCATCAGCAGAGTCTGAGCGTGTTCCAGAAGCGCTTCGCGTACGGTGTTCTTGTCCATTTGAGGTTTGGCCTGGCCAGCGACCCGTTTAACTTATCTATCGCTAGATAGACGGTCAAGCACTTGTATCAAAAAAAGTTTTTTCTGAAACGTAACGCGGTGAAGTGTCAATTTTTGAAATAAAAAGCCCTGACCGGAGTCAGGGCTTGCGATCACAGCGCAGCTGGAAAGCCTAGCGCGCACCCGCAGCAACGGCAGCCGTCTGTGATGGTTCATGCCCCATCGATGCCTGTTCGATGATGCCGCCGCCCAGGCAGACGTCGTCCTGATAGAGCACGGCCGACTGGCCCGGCGTGACGGCCCATTGCGCGTCGTCGAAACGGAGCTCGAAGCGTCCGTCGTCGGCGCGTGAGAAATGACATGCGGCGTCCTGCTGCCGGTAGCGCGTCTTGGCGCCGCACGCCACGCCTTCGTCCGGCGCGAAGCCGGCGACCCAGCTCGTGTTGCCCGCGACCAGCGCCGGCGACAGCAGCCACGGATGGTCGTGGCCCTGCACGACGTACAGCGTGTTGCTCGCCACATCTTTGCCGGCGACGAACCACGGCTCGCCGCTGCCGTCCTTCGCGCCGCCGATGCCGATGCCCTTGCGCTGACCGAGCGTATAGAACGCAAGCCCGATATGTTCGCCGACAAGCTTGCCTTCGGCCGTCTTCATCGGGCCCGGCTTGGTCGGCAGATAGCGGTTCAGGAAGTCGCGGAACGGCCGTTCGCCGATGAAGCAGATGCCGGTCGAGTCCTTCTTCTTGGCGTTCGGCAGACCGATCCGGGCCGCGATCTCGCGCACCTGGGTCTTCGGGATCTCGCCGAGCGGAAACAGCGTCTTCGACAGCTGCGCCTGATTCAGCCGATGCAGGAAGTACGACTGGTCCTTGGTCGAATCCGTGGCCTTGAGCAGCTGGAACAAGCCGTCGCGTTCGCGCACGCGCGCGTAGTGACCGGTCGCGATGGACTCCGCGCCGAGCGACATCGCGTGGTCGAGGAACGCCTTGAACTTGATCTCGGCGTTGCACAGCACGTCGGGATTGGGCGTGCGGCCCGCCGAATACTCGCGCAGGAACTCCGCGAACACGCGGTCCTTGTACTCGGCGGCGAAGTTGACCGCTTCGACGTCGATGCCGATCAGATCCGCGACCGACACCACGTCGATCCAGTCCTGCCGCGTCGAACAGTATTCGCCGTCGTCGTCGTCTTCCCAGTTCTTCATGAAGAGGCCGACCACCTCGTAGCCTTGTTCCTTCAACAGCCACGCCGTCACCGACGAATCCACGCCGCCCGACATGCCCACCACGACTCTTTGCTTGCTCATAGGGATACCGCGTTGACCCGCACAGCGCCGAAGACGTGCGGGAAGTGCACCGCCCGGGGCGGTTCTGAATCTGGCGCCGCTGCGAAAGGCGTCAAGCCCGCAGCGCCGGCGCGACCGAATGCGTATGAATGAAATCGAGCGGCACGCGCCGCCCGGACAGGTAATCCTCGAGACACGTCAGAACGATCGGCGTGCGATGCCGCCCGGCGGACGCGCGCAACTCGTCGGCGGTGAGCCACATGGCGCGCACGATGCCTTCGTCGAGCGCGCGTCCGGCCTCTTCGCCCGCCGACTTGCCGCAGAACGTGAAGCGCAGATACGTGACGTCGCCGTCGGGCCGCTGGAAGTGCGTCATGTACGCGCCGACCAGCGCCTCGGGTTCGAAGCGATGCGCGGTTTCCTCGAAGGTTTCGCGGATGACCGCCTGAACGAGCGTTTCGCCCGCTTCGAGATGACCGGCCGGTTGGTTGATTCGCAGCCCTGCCGACGTGTGCTCCTCGATGACGAGAAAGCGTCCGTCGCGCTCGACGATCGCCGCCACCGTCACGTGAGGCGCCCAAGTGTCTGATTTCATGGTCCGTTATTTTACCGTCACGCGATCGATTACGCCTGCCGCGCCTGGCAGACGGCCCTGAACGCCTAAGGGTAAGCGCTGATGACCATAATCAGTAACAAGTGCCGGATCGGATATTTGCGCGGGCGTTCTTCGGTTACAGTGGCGAGAGCCGTCCATTCCAGCATTTGAAACAAGACTCGGCCTTGGTCGTTCCAGCCCTGCCCACGGGCAAGAGACGGCACAAAGACAGGAGGATTCGAAGATGCATATCGGAGTACCCGCTGAAACGCGGGCGAACGAGGCGCGCGTCGCCGCCACGCCCGAAACGGTCAAGAAGCTCGTCACACAGGGGCACCGGATCTCGGTGCAGAGCGGCGCGGGCTTGCAGGCGAGCTATATCGACGACGCCTTCGCCCAGGCAGGCGCCGATCTCGTCGATGCCGCCGCCGCCTTTTCCGCCGAGATCGTCCTCAAGGTTCAGTCGCCGTCCGAAAGCGAGCTGGCGATGCTGAAACCGGGCGCCGTGCTCATCGGCATGCTCGATCCCTTCAATACCGACAACACCGCGCGGCTCGCGTCGGCGGGCGTGACGGCGTTCGCGCTCGAAGCCGCGCCGCGCACGACGCGCGCGCAGAGTCTCGACGTGCTGTCATCGCAGGCGAACATCGCCGGGTACAAGGCCGTGCTGATGGCCTGCCAGTACTACCAGCGCTTCATGCCGATGCTGATGACCGCCGCCGGCACCGTGAAAGCCGCGCGCGTGCTCGTGCTGGGCGCGGGCGTCGCGGGCCTGCAGGCCATCGCGACGGCCAAGCGGCTAGGCGCGGTCGTGGAGGCGTCGGACGTGCGGCCGGCCGTGAAGGAGCAGATCGAATCGCTGGGCGCGAAGTTCGTCGACGTGCCGATCGAAACCGATGAGGAACGCGAGGCGGCGGTGGGCGTCGGCGGCTATGCGCGCCCGATGCCGCCGAGCTGGCTCGCGCGGCAGTCGGCGCAGGTGCACGAGCGCGCCAAGGCGGCGGACATCGTCATCTCGACGGCGCTGATCCCGGGCCGTCCCGCGCCGACGTTGCTGTCCGTCGAAACGGTCAAGCACATGAAGCCGGGTTCGGTGATCGTCGATCTCGCCGCCGGACGCGGCCCCGAGTTCGAAGGCCGCAAAGGCGGCAACTGCCCGCTCACCGAAGTCGATCAGGTGGTGATGAAACACGGCGTCCATATCGTCGGCCATACGAACCTCGCGTCGATGGTCGCCGCCGATGCCTCCGCGCTCTACGCCCGCAATCTTCTCGACTTCCTGAAGCTGATCCTGACCAAGGAAGGCACGCTCAACATCGACCTCGCGGACGACATCGTCGCGGCCACGCTCCAGTGCCGCGATGGTCAGCCCGCCCGCGCCCCGGCCTGACACGGAGACGAACATGGACGTCATCAATCACACGGTGATCAATCTCATCATCTTCGTGCTGGCCATCTACGTGGGCTACCACGTGGTGTGGAACGTCACGCCCGCGCTGCATACGCCGCTGATGGCCGTGACCAACGCGATCTCGGCGATCGTCATCGTCGGCGCGATGCTCGCGGTGGGCCTGACGGTCGGCGTGGCCGGCAAGTTCTTCGGCACGCTGGCGGTGCTGCTCGCGGCGGTGAACGTGTTCGGCGGCTTCCTCGTCACGCGGCGAATGCTCGAAATGTTCAAGAAGAAGGAGCCGAAGAAGATCACGCACAAGGAGGGCGCGTAAATGAGCATGAACGTCGTCACCCTCCTGTATCTCGTCGCCTCGGTGTGCTTCATCCAGGCGCTGAAAGGCTTGTCCAACCCGAAGACCGCGCGCATCGGCAACACGTTCGGCATGGCGGGCATGGCGATCGCCATTCTCACGACGCTCGCGCTGATCGTGAAACAGGCCGCCTTCCTCGAAGCGAATCTCGCGCTGGGCCTGTCGCTGCTGTTCGTCGCGCTGATCGTGGGCGGCGGCGCGGGCGCGTACATCGCGGCGAAGGTCGAGATGACGAAGATGCCCGAGCTCGTCGCAGCCATGCACTCGCTGATCGGTCTGGCGGCGGTGTGCATTGCCTACGGCGTCGTCGCCGAGCCCGCCGCGTTCGGCCTCGCGCCGCTCGGCGAGCCGATTCCGTATGGCAATCGCGTCGAATTGTTCATTGGCACGTTCGTGGGCGCGATCACGTTCTCGGGTTCGGTCATCGCGTTCGGCAAGCTTTCGGGCAAGTACAAGTTCCGGCTGTTCCAGGGCGCGCCGGTGGTGTACTCGGGGCAGCATCTGATCAACCTGCTGCTGGCCATCGCGATGATCGGCTTCGGCGTGATCTTCATGCTCACCGAATCGTGGCTGCCGTTCATCATCATGACGCTCATCGCGTTCGCGCTGGGCGTGCTGATCATCATCCCGATCGGCGGCGCGGACATGCCGGTGGTGGTGTCGATGCTCAACTCGTACTCGGGCTGGGCGGCGGCGGGCATCGGCTTCTCGCTGAACAATCCGATGCTGATCATCGCGGGCTCGCTGGTGGGATCGTCGGGCGCGATCCTGTCGTACATCATGTGCCGCGCGATGAACCGCTCCTTCTTCAACGTGATTCTGGGCGGCTTCGGCGGCGAAGCGGGCGGCGCTGCGGCAGGCGGAGCGCAGGAGCAGCGGCCGGTGAAATCCGGTTCCGCCGATGACGCCGCGTTCATGCTCGGCAACGCCGAGAGCGTGGTGATCGTGCCGGGTTACGGTCTGGCCGTGGCGCGCGCACAGCATGCGTTGAAGGAACTGACGGACAAGCTGGTCGAGAAGGGTATCGACGTGCGCTATGCGATTCACCCGGTGGCCGGACGCATGCCGGGGCACATGAACGTGCTGCTGGCGGAAGCCGAGGTGCCTTACGAGATGGTCCACGAGATGGAGGACATCAACAGCGAGTTCGGTCAGACGGACGTGGTGCTGGTGCTGGGGGCAAACGACGTGGTGAATCCGGCCGCGAAGACCGATCCGAAATCCGTGATCGCAGGGATGCCGATTCTCGAAGCGTACAAGGCGCGGACGATCATCGTGAACAAGCGCTCGATGGCGGCGGGTTATGCCGGCCTCGATAACGAGCTGTTCTATATGGACAAGACGATGATGGTGTTTGGGGACGCGAAGAAGGTGGTGGAAGACATGATGAAGGCGGTGGAGTGATGTCCACTGCCGGATGAGGATGCATGCCGGAGTCGTGACGGGGGGCCCGCGGAATGCGGGCCCTTTTTGTTGGAGCAGGGCGCACGAGCAATCAGGATGCGGGCTTGTACGTACCTTCGACGCGCTGCTGCGTGCCCAGGCGATACGAATGCTCCTCGACCAGATCTTTCGTGAAGAACCATTCGGCGACTGTCCGCCTCGCCCATTGGAACGCGCCCTTGTGAAGTGAGCGAAGCAATGTACGGATCGTCGTGAGGTACACCATCACGGAGTAGATCAAGACCATGAGAAGCGAGCCATTGATCATGTACCTCAACATGATGTCGAACGCACGCCTGCGGTAATCGACGACGAACCCCTTGAGCGCCTCGTCCTCAACATCCAACTGCTGCTCGAGGCCGGTTCTCATTGCGCTGAACAGTGGGGGGTTGGCTCGAATCCGGATCTCCAGATACAGAAACGGGATCAACGAAAACGCCTCGGTAGACCGCAGGTAGCCGTTGGCGAGTCGGCGCAGCCGCGCGTACAGCGGACTGTTCAGGTCCCAGCCGCGCAGCAAGTACGTTTCGCGCAGTTCGTCGCGCAAGTCGAAAAGCTGGTCCCGGTAATGATCGAGAATGCTCCTCCGCAACGCGTAGTGCCACACGCTCATGAACAGCAGCAAGCCCAATCCAAGCAGGAACATCTGCATTGTCATCACCTTTCTATCGAATGGGCGTCTCGCCCGTTGCCGTCAACCCGCTGCTTGAGCGGCAGGGATCATCACATTCCAGTTGCCGCCGACTCTCGCCAAGCTTGCGGATTGCTCGTTTCTTGCCGGTGCGTTCGACAAACCAGCCGACTCCGGTCATGGCAGCAACCAGGTAACCCATCAGGCTGCCGAGATGCATGTGTTCCACGACGCGAGCAAGCGCCTTCAGCGACTCGGGATTGGCCGTGGAAATGTTCTCAATCCCGGCGAACATCAGGCGCGCGCACCAAATCAGGCCGATCACGGTGATGATATGTCTCGCCAAACCTAACCACTCCCGGAGGTTCACTGAACTGAGCGTGAGCCGCTGGAGCTCGAGTTCATGCTTGTTCAAGTGGACGTCCCTCTCAACGGCCAACAAGCTGACTGCTTCAATGTAGAAAGTGACAATGAGCATGGTTCAATTCGGGTTGACTGCTGTCTTCGCATAACTACTCTCTTCGGTTGAGTTCGACAAATCCCCGCCCCCAAGCGATCCCGACAATATCCCTCCGCGCACCCGCCCCACAAGTCACTTAGTCCGAATTGCAAGACGGCCAGCGTACAATGCGCGGTTTGAATGATCGATACGCTGCCCTCATGTCCTCCCCTCTCTTCGACTGGTTCGTCCCCTGCCCGCGTGGTCTTGAAGCACCGCTTGCCGCCGAACTCACGGAGATCGGGGAACGGCATGTGTCCGCTGCGCCGCTCTCGGGCGGCGGCGCGCTGACCGTCGGCGCCCAGGTGCCGGGCGGCGTGCATTTCCGCGGCGGCTGGGTTGCCGGCATGGCCGCGAATCTGCATTCGCGCATTGCCAGCCGCGTGCTGCTGAAGGTCGCGCAAGGCCCGTATCGCAACGAACATGACATCTACGAACTGACGCACCGGCAGCGTTGGGAGAACTGGTTCACGCCGAGCCAGACCATGCGTGTCGATCTCACCGCCATCAAGTCGCCGGTGAAAAGCCTCGAATTCACCACGCTGCGCGTGAAGGACGCCGTTTGCGACCGCCTGCGCGACGTGGCGGGCGCGCGCCCCAGCATCGACACCGCGCAGCCGGACGTGCGCGTGTTCGCGTTCCTCACGCTGAACGAATGCACGCTGTATCTCGACACCTCGGGCGAGCCGCTCTTCAAACGCGGCTGGCGGCTCGACAAGGGCGCGGCGCCGCTGCGTGAAAACCTCGCGGCGGGCATCCTGCGCCTGACCGGCTGGACGCCGGGCACACCGCTCTTCGATCCGATGTGCGGCAGCGGCACGTTCCTCGCCGAAGCGGCGCAAACCGCGCTCGGCATTGCGCCGGGCAGCGAGCGGCGCTTCGGCTTCGAGAAGCTCAAGCCCTTCCATCCGGGCATGTGGCAGAAGCTCAAGCAGGCCGCGACCGAACAACGCCGCGCCGCGCGCGCATCACAGAACGAGCTGAACATTTTCGGCAGCGACATCTCCGGCGACATGCTCGAGAAGGCGCGCGCCAACCTGAGCCGCGCGGGCGTCTCCAACCTGTCGCTCAAGCAGGTGGATGCCCGCAACATGGTGCCGCCCACCGATGCCCCCGGCATCCTGCTCGCCAACCCGCCGTACGGCGAGCGTATCGAAGTGCGCGGCCGCGGTCCGCGCGGCGAGATTCGCGAGACGCCGCGCAGCCGCCGCGACGAGGAAGACGCCTTCGCACGCGCCCAGCCGGATCCCGCGGACACCGAGTTCTTCATCAACTTCGGCAACGCGCTCAAGCAGCGCTTCCCCGGCTGGCGCGCCTATGTGCTCACGTCCGACCGCAAGCTGCCCGGCCTGCTGCGCCTGCGCGAATCCACCAAGACGCCGCTCTTCAACGGCGCGCTCGAATGCCGCCTGTTCCGCTTCGACCTGATTGCCGGAAGCGTGCGCAATCGTCCCGCTGACGAGTAAGCATGCCCCGCGGCCTCGCGACGGCGCAATAGGCCGAATGGCCGAGTCACGCCGGCGCGAAGCCGGCGCTACAATCGGCGCATGAACTCTCTCACCGAACTCGTCCAGCCCATTGCCGTCGGCGTGTATCGCGCCCGTCGCGAGCGCGTGCTCGCGGCATTGCGCGCGCAAGGTGGCGGCATCGCCATCCTGCCCACGGCGCCGGAAGTCATGCGCAATCGCGACACGGACTACCCGTTCCGTCACGACAGCTACTTCTACTATCTGACGGGCTTCAACGAACCCGAGGCAGTCCTCGTGCTCGACGCGGACGCGCAGGACGGCGAGCCCGCATCCATCCTGTTCTGCCGCGAGAAGAACGCCGAGCGGGAAACCTGGGAAGGCTTCCGCTTCGGCCCCGAAGGCGCGCTTGACGCGTTCGGCCTGGACGCCGCGCTGCCGGTCGCCGCGCTGGACGACGAGATGCCGCGCCTGATCGCGGACTCACCCGCGCTGCATTACGCGCTCGGCACCTCGGCGGAACTGGACGCGCAAGTGCGCGGCTGGCTCGCGGCAGTCCGCGCGCAGGGCCGCAGCGGCGTGCGCGCCCCGGCAACCGTGCACCATCTGTTGCCGCTGCTCGACGAAATGCGCCTCGTCAAGGACGAGCATGAAATCGGCATCATGCGCCGCGCCGCGTCCATCTCCGCTGAAGCGCATCGCCGCGCCATGCAAGCGTGCCGTCCCGGCATGCGTGAATTTGAGATCGAAGCCGAACTGCTCTACACGTTCCGCCGCCATGGCGCCCAGGCGCCGGCGTATGGCTCGATCGTCGCGGCGGGCGCGAACGCCTGCGTGCTGCATTACCCGGCGGGCAACGCCATCGCGCGCGAGGGCGATCTCATCCTGATCGACGCAGCCTGCGAACTCGACGGCTACGCGTCCGACATCACGCGCACCTTTCCCGCCGGCGGCCGCTTCACGCCGGCGCAGCGCGAGCTCTATGACATCGTGCTCGCCGCGCAAGCCGCCGCCGTCGAGGCCACGCGTCCCGGCGCAAGTTTCGACGCACCGCATCAGGCCGCGCTCAAGGTCCTGTCGCAAGGGCTGCTCGACACCGGCATTCTCGACAAGACGAAGGTCGGCTCACTCGACGACGTCCTCGCCCAGCGCGCCTATGCGCCCTTCTACATGCATCGCACGGGGCACTGGATCGGCATGGACGTGCATGACGCGGGCGAGTATCGCGAGGCCGGCGGTCCGCTCGACGAACAAGGCGCGCGGCCCTGGCGCACGCTGGTGCCCGGCATGGCGCTCACGATCGAGCCGGGACTCTACGTGCGCGCGTCCGGCGACGTGCCCGAGCGCTACTGGGACATCGGCATCCGCATCGAGGACGACGCCATCCTGACGGACACCGGCTGCGAGCTGATCACGCGCGAAGTGCCGGTCGCCGCCGATGAAATCGAAGCGCTGATGCGCGCATCCTGACCCGGATCGGCCATGAGCGACATTCAAGCCGTCACACCGCATTTCGACTACGACATCGCCATCGTCGGCGCGGGGCCGGTCGGGCTTGCGCTCGCGGGCTGGCTCGCGCGGCGCAGCGCAACCTCGCGGCTGTCGATCGCGCTGATCGACGCACGCACGCCCGAAGCCGCCGTACAGGATCCGCGCTCGCTCGCGCTGTCGCACGGCAGCCGCGTCATGCTCCAGCCGCTCGGCTTCCCCGGCGATGCCACGTCCATCCGCCGCATTCACGTGTCGCAGCGCGGGCATTTCGGCCGCACGCTGATCGAGCATGACGAGCACGCGCTCCCCGAACTCGGTTACGTGGTGCGCTACGGTTCGCTGGTCAGCGCGCTGGCAGCCGCCGTGCGCGCCACGCCCGTTCACTGGCTCACCGACACCGCCGCGCTCGCGCCGCTCCAGGACAACGACGGCATCACCCTGCCGCTGCAAACGGCGGACGGCGAACGCGCGATCCGCGTGAAAGTGCTGGTCAACGCCGAAGGCGGGCTTTACCAGAAGAACGAGAAGACCGAGAAGACGAGCGAAATCAGCACGCCCGGCGAGCGTCGCGCGCGCGACTATGGTCAGACAGCCATCGTCGGGACGGTAAGCGTGTCGGATCCGCGCCCGAACGTCGCGTGGGAACGTTTCACGAACGAAGGCCCCATCGCGTTGCTGCCGTGTGGCGGCCCGCGCCACGCAGACTACTCGCTGGTCTGGTGCTGCACGCCCGAGGAAGCCGCGCGCCGCATGCAAATCGACGAAGCCAGCTTTCTCACGGAACTCGGCGCGGCCTTCGGTACGCGCATGGGCCGGTTCACGCGCATCGCGAGCCGTGCCGCGTTTCCGCTCGGTCTCTCGGCGCTGGAGGTGCTGGTCGACCAGCGCACCGTCGCCATCGGCAATGCCGCGCAGACACTGCATCCGGTCGCCGGGCAAGGGCTGAATCTCGGCCTGCGCGACGCGCTCGCGCTCACCGACGCGCTTTCCGCCGACGGCCCGCGCCCGCTCGCCCTCGCCCGCTTCGCGCAGCGCCGCGCGCTCGACCGGCGCCTGACCATCGGCGCCACCGACACCCTCGCGCGCCTCTTCACGTCCGACTTCGCGCCGCTCGCGGCCATGCGCGGGCTCGCGCTCACCGCGCTCGAATTCCTGCCGCCGGTAAAAACTGCGCTCGCCCGCCAGATGATGTTCGGTCAGCGCCGCTAGCCCGTCCAAAGGCAATCGCTTGCGTCATGCGATCGACTTATCCTCTATGAACGCGCGTTCTTTCATAGAAGATTTAATGACTTGCACGCGATTGCCCTTAAATTCAGCACGCGCTTCGCGTTAAAATACGCGTTTCCCCTTCTGTGACATTGCCTCCGCCAGACGCGTTTGCGGCCGCCATCGGCCGGACTCTGCCATGCGGATGCCCGAGCCTTCATGCCCACCATTGGTTCACACGTTCTGCGCAACAACCTGTTCGTCGCCCCGATGGCAGGCGTCACCGACCGCCCGTTCCGTCAGCTCTGCAAGCGCATGGGCGCGGGCTATGCGGTGTCGGAGATGGTCGCGTCGAACGCGCAGTTGTGGAAAAGCGAAAAGACCATGCGCCGCGCCAATCACGCGGGCGAGGTCGAACCCATCTCCGTACAGATCGCCGGCGCTGATCCCCAGATCCTCGCCGAAGCCGCGCGACACAATGTCGCGAACGGCGCGCAGATCATCGACATCAACATGGGCTGCCCGGCCAAGAAGGTCTGCAACGTGGCCGCGGGGTCCGCGCTGCTGCAGAACGAACCGCTGGTCGCGCGCATCGTGGAAGCCGTCGTGCAGGCGGTCGGCGTGGGGCCCGACGCCGTGCCCGTCACGCTCAAGATCCGCACCGGCTGGAATCGCGACAACAAGAACGCGCTGACCATTGCACGAATTGCGCAGGACGCGGGCATCGCCATGCTCACCGTGCACGGCCGCACCCGCGCCGATCTCTACAAGGGCGATGCGGAATATGAAACCATCGCCGCCGTGAAGGCCGCGGTGAAGATCCCGGTGGTCGCGAACGGCGACATCGCCACGCCCCAAAAAGCCCGCGACGTGCTCGCCCTCACTGGCGCCGACGCCATCATGATCGGTCGCGCCGCGCAAGGCCGCCCGTGGCTGTTTCGCGAAATCGAACATTTCCTGAAGACCGGCGAGCACATGCCGCCGCCGCGCATCATCGAGATCCAGCAGGTGATGAACGAGCACCTCGAAGATCACTACGCCTTTTATGGGGAATTCACGGGCGTTCGGACGGCGCGCAAGCATATCGGCTGGTACACTCGCGGCCTTTCCGGCGCCAACACCTTCCGGCACCGGATGAATACGCTGGACACGACCAAAGAACAATTGCTCGCAGTCAACGAATTCTTCGACGCACAAAAGGCGTTGTCCGACCGTCTCGTCTATGTGGACGAGGCCGGGGAAGCGGACGGCGCAGCCGAAGAAGAATCGTGCGGCGGGCTCAACAACACGACAGACCGACTGATTGCCGCATGAGCAGACATAACATCGAACAATGCGTCCGCCAGAGCCTCGACAACTATTTTCAGGACCTGGACGGCTCCAATCCGCACGACGTCTACGACATGGTGATCTCGTGCGTGGAAAAACCGATGCTGGAAGTGGTGCTCGAGCAGGCCGGGGGAAACCAGTCGCTCGCGGCTGAATATCTCGGCATTAACCGCAACACGCTCCGCAAAAAGCTGCAGCAGCACGGATTGATTTGATTCTTCGGACCGAGGCGCCGCCTCGGTCCGGCCTGGTTCTTTTTTCTCGGTTTCAGTGTTCATCATGATCAAGCAAGCGCTCCTTTCCGTCTCCGACAAATCCGGCATCGTCGATTTCGCGAAATCGCTGTCGGCGCTCGGCGTCAAGCTCCTCTCGACCGGCGGCACGGCGAAACTGCTCGCCGACGCGGGCCTGCCCGTCACCGAGGTCGCCGACTACACCGGTTTCCCGGAAATGCTCGACGGACGCGTGAAGACGCTGCATCCGAAAGTGCACGGCGGCATCCTCGCCCGCCGCGACCTGCCCGAGCACATGGCCGCGCTGGAGCAGCACGAGATTCCGACCATCGACCTGCTGGTCGTGAACCTGTATCCGTTCGTGCAGACGGTGTCGAAGGAAGAGTGCTCGCTGGAAGACGCGATCGAGAACATCGACATCGGCGGGCCGACCATGCTGCGCTCGGCGGCGAAGAATCATCGCGACGTGACTGTCGTAGTCGACCCGGCCGACTACGACACCGTGCTCGAGGAAATGCGCGCGAACGGCAACACGGTCGGCTACACGACCAACTTCCGTCTGGCCACCAAGGTGTTCGCGCACACCGCGCAGTATGACGGCGCCATCACGAACTACCTGACGAGCCTGACCGAAGAGCTGAAGCATTCGAGCCGCAACACGTATCCGGCCACGTTCAACCTCGCATTCGAGAAGGTGCAGGACCTGCGCTACGGCGAAAACCCGCACCAGAGCGCCGCGTTCTACCGCGATCTGTCGGTTCCGGCCGGCGCGCTCGCCAACTACACGCAGTTGCAGGGCAAGGAACTGTCGTACAACAACATCGCGGATTCGGACGCGGCGTGGGAATGCGTGAAGACCTTCGACGCGCCCGCCTGCGTGATCATCAAGCACGCGAACCCGTGCGGCGTGGCGCTCGGCGCGGACGCGAACGAAGCGTACGCGAAGGCGTTCCAGACGGATCCGACCTCGGCGTTCGGCGGCATCATCGCGTTCAATCGCGAAGTCGACGAAGCGGCGGCCCAGGCAGTCGCGAAGCAGTTCGTCGAAGTGCTGATCGCGCCGTCGTTCAGCGACGCGGCGCGCGCGGTGTTCGCCGCGAAACAGAACGTGCGCCTGTTGCAGATCGCGCTCGGCGACGGTCACAACACGTTCGATCTGAAGCGTGTCGGCGGCGGTCTGCTGGTGCAGTCACTGGACGCGAAGAACGTGCAGCCGCATGAACTGCGCGTGGTGACGAAGCGCCACCCGACACCGAAGGAAATGGACGACCTGATGTTTGCGTGGCGCGTCGCGAAGTTCGTCAAGTCGAACGCCATCGTATTCTGCGCGAACGGCATGACCATGGGCGTCGGCGCGGGCCAGATGAGCCGCGTGGACTCGGCGCGCATCGCGGGCATCAAGGCGCAGAACGCCGGCCTGACGCTGAACGGCTCGGCCGTGGCGTCGGATGCGTTCTTCCCGTTCCGCGACGGCCTCGACGTGGTCGTGAATGCGGGCGCAACCTGCGTGATCCAGCCGGGCGGCTCGATGCGCGACGACGAAGTGATCGCCGCCGCCGACGAGCACAATATTGCGATGATCCTCACCGGCACGCGTCATTTCCGCCATTAAATCCGGACGCTTCCATTAAGATGGGCCTGTTTGCGCACCACACGGCGCAAACAGGCCTTTTTGATATCGACTACCCGGTCGACGACCCGCATCGCGAACGAATGAGAATCCTAGGCATCGACCCCGGCTTGCGCGTGACCGGCTTCGGCATCATCGAGAAGCACGGACATACGCTCAGCTACGTGACGAGCGGCGTCATCAAGACCGCCGATGCCGACCTGCCCTCGCGCCTGAACACCATTTTCAGCGGCATCTCGACGCTCATCGCGCAGCACAATCCGGATCAGGCGGCCGTCGAGAAGGTCTTCGTCAACGTCAATCCGCAATCCACGCTGCTGCTGGGTCAGGCGCGCGGCGCCGCGATCTGCGGGCTGGTGGCAGGCGGCGTGCCGGTCGCCGAATACACCGCGTTGCAACTGAAACAGGCCGTGGTCGGCTACGGCCGCGCGACCAAGGAACAAATGCAGCAGATGGTCGTGCGCCTGTTGAGCCTCACGGGCGTGCCGAGCACCGACGCCGCCGACGCGCTCGGCATGGCCATCTGTCACGCGCACGGCGGCGGCGGGCTCGCGACGCTGGGCGAGATTGCGCCGGGGCTCGCGAAGAAAGGCCTCCGTGTCCGTCGCGGGCGGCTTATTGGCTAGAAATTGGCTAGAACACCTCACACGCATAGATATCCATGATCGGTCGCATCGCCGGCGTTCTGCTGGAAAAAAATCCGCCGCATCTGCTCGTCGACTGCAATGGCGTCGGCTATGAAATCGACGTGCCGATGAGCACGTTCTACAACCTGCCGAACACCGGCGACAAGGTCGTGCTGCTCACGCAGATGATCGTCCGTGAAGACGCGCATCTGCTGTACGGCTTTCTCACGGCGCAGGAGCGCTCCACTTTCCGTGAATTGCTGAAGATCAGCGGCATTGGCGCACGCATGGCGCTGGCCGTGCTGTCCGGCATGAGCGTGCACGAACTCTCGCAGACCGTGACGACCCAGGACGCCGCGCGCCTGACGCGCGTGCCGGGCATCGGCAAGAAGACTGCCGAGCGCCTGCTGCTCGAACTGAAAGGCAAGCTCGGCGCCGATCTCGGCGCGATGGCGAGCGCCGCTTCGCAGTCGGATCACGCGTCGGACATTCTCAATGCACTGCTCGCGCTCGGTTATTCCGAGAAGGAAGCGCTCGCCGCCATCAAGAACGTGCCGGCCGGAACGGGTGTGTCGGAAGGCATCAAGCTGGCGTTGAAGGCGTTGTCGAAGGCGTAAAGCGGGATTCTTCCTAGGCCATCCGGCCAGCTTCGCCGCGCAAAAGCTCGCTGTACAATCGGACCATGATCGAAACCGACAAACTCGCCGCCGAACGCGTCATCTCGGCCTCGCCCGTCTCGCCCAACGAGGAAGCGTTCGAGCGCGCTTTGCGCCCGCACAAGCTGGACGAATACATCGGGCAGGAGAAGGCGCGCGGGCAGCTCGAAATCTTCATCGAAGCCGCCAAGCGGCGTTCCGAAGCGCTCGATCACGTGCTGTTGTTCGGGCCGCCGGGCCTCGGGAAGACCACGCTTGCGCACATCATCGCGCGGGAAATGGGCGTGAATCTGCGGCAGACCTCGGGGCCGGTGCTGGAGCGCGCGGGCGACCTCGCGGCGTTGCTCACCAATCTCGAAGCCAACGACGTGCTGTTCATCGACGAAATCCACCGGCTCTCGCCGGTCGTCGAGGAAATCCTGTATCCGGCGCTGGAGGATTACCAGATCGACATCATGATCGGCGAAGGTCCGGCCGCGCGCAGCGTGAAGCTGGATTTGCAGCCGTTCACGCTGGTCGGCGCAACTACGCGCGCGGGCATGCTGACGAATCCGTTGCGCGACCGTTTCGGCATCGTGTCGCGGCTGGAGTTCTATAACGCGAACGAGCTGGCGCGTATCGTCGCGCGCTCGGCGTCGCTGCTGAAGGCGGATATCGTCAATGAAGGCGCGCTCGAAATCGCCAAGCGTTCGCGCGGCACGCCGCGGATTGCCAACCGCCTGCTGCGGCGCGTGCGCGATTACGCCGAAGTGAAAGCGGACGGCATGATCACCGCCGACGTCGCCGACAAAGCCCTGAAAATGCTCGACGTCGATCCGGTCGGCTTCGACCTGATGGACCGCAAGCTGCTTGAAGCAATCCTGCACAAGTTCGACGGCGGTCCGGTCGGGGTGGACAACCTGGCGGCGGCCATCGGCGAAGAACGCGACACCATCGAGGACGTGCTGGAGCCTTATCTGATCCAGCAGGGCTTCCTGCAGCGCACGCCGCGCGGACGCGTGGCCACGATGCTCACGTATCGCCACTTCGGGCTCGTCGCGCCCGACGCCGGTCCGGTGCGCGACATGTGGGACGCCAATAACGGCTAGGCGCGTTTGCGGAGGTTGTCGTCGTCGGTATCGGTGGAAAGATGCGCGACGTCACCCCACGAAACCACGGTAGCGCCGTCCGCGCTGTAATCCACGATGTTGATGCTGCAATTAAGCAGCGGCCAGTTGCGCGGCTCCTGCAACGGCAGTTTCATCGCGAACCGGTAGATGCAGTCCAGCACGCCGCCGTGCGCGACCACCGCAATCCGGCCGCCGGCATGCGCGGCCACGATCGGCTCCATCGCATGCACCACGCGGTGATAGAACACACGCTGCGATTCGCCGTCGCCGGGCGGCGAGAAGCCCGGATCGCGCGTCTGCCATTCGATATATTCGGCGGGGAATTTCTCGTTGATCTCGTCGCTGTCGTGCGCCTGGAACGCGCCGAAGAAACGCTCGCGCAGTCCTTCCGACAAACGAATCTCGAGTCCGAGTGCATCGGCAAAAGGCTGCGCGGTCTGGCGCGCGCGTTGCAGATCGCTCGAATACACGGCATCGAGTCGCCCTTCACGGGCAAGCCGCGCGCCCAACTGCTCCGCCTGCTGCACACCGTGCGCCGACAGCGGAATATCGACGTGTCCCTGAATGCGTTTGAGGCGATTCCAGTCGGTTTCGCCGTGTCGAATGAAGAGGACCTGCGTCGTCATAGGCTTCCTGATATCAGGGCCGCACTTGCAGCCAGAAGGTGACCGGACCGTCGTTGACGAGCGACACCTGCATCTCGGCGCCGAACTCGCCCGTCTCGACGATCGGATGCTTCGCGCGCGCCTGCGTCACGAAGTAGTCGAAGAGCCGCTTGCCTTCGTCCGGAGGCGCGGCCGGCGTGAAACTCGGGCGCAGGCCGCTCGAGGTATCGGCGGCCAGCGTGAATTGCGACACCAGCAACACGCCGCCCGCACGCCCCGCGCCATCCATGTTGGAGACGGGCAGATTCATCTTGCCGGCGGCATCGCTGAACACGCGATACGCCAGCATTTTCGCGAGGAGTTTGTCCGCGGCGGCTTCGTTGTCGCCGCGCTCGGCGCAGACCAGCGCTAGCAGGCCCGCTTCGATCGCGCCCGTCACGCGTTCGTTCACGCGCACGTCGGCGCGCCGGACCCGCTGGATCAGCGCGATCATCGGCTCAGGCGGTCAGCGTGACGCGCGCAAAGCGGCGCTTGCCCACCTGCACGATGAACTCGCCCGCTTCGATCTTCACGGCCTTGTCGGAGACAGTCGTACCGTCGATCTTCACGCCGCCCTGCTCGATATTGCGCAAAGCTTCGCTGGTCGACGGCACGAGGCCCGCCTGCTTGAGCAGTTGGCCAATGGCAAGCGGTGCGCCCGCGAGCGTGATGCTCGGGATGTCGTCCGGCACGCCGCCCTTCGCGCGATGGTTGAAGTCGTCGAGCGCACGCTCGGCATCCGCCTGCGAATGGAAGCGCGCGACGATTTCCTGCGCCAGCATCACCTTGAAGTCGCGCGGATTGCGTCCGCCCTCGGCTTCGCGCTTGTAGCCTTCGATCTCGCTCATCGGCCGGAACGACAGCAGCTCGAAGTAACGCCACATCAGCACGTCCGAGATGCTCATCAGCTTGCCGAACATGTCGGTGGGCTTCTCGCTGATGCCGATGTAGTTGTTCTTCGACTTCGACATCTTCTCGACGCCGTCGAGACCTTCGAGCAGCGGCATGGTCAGGATGCACTGCTGTTCCTGGCCATACTGCTTCTGCAGTTCACGGCCAACGAGCAAGTTGAATTTCTGGTCCGTGCCGCCGAGTTCGAGATCCGCGTTCAGCGCGACGGAGTCGTAGCCCTGCATCAGCGGGTAGAGGAATTCGTGGATCGAGATGGGCACGCCGCCCTGGAAACGCCTGGTGAAGTCTTCGCGCTCCAGAATGCGCGCGACCGTGTAGCGCGAGGCCAGCTTGATCATGCCGTCGGCGCCGAGCGGCATCGACCATTCGCTGTTGTAGCGGATCTCGGTCTTGTCGCGGTCCAGGACGAGCGCCGCCTGTTCGAAATAGGTCTTCGCGTTGGTCTCGATCTGTTCGCGCGTGAGCGGCGGACGCGTGGCGTTGCGGCCGGACGGATCGCCGATCAGCGAAGTGAAATCGCCGATCAGAAAGATCACCTGATGGCCGAGATCCTGCAGCTGGCGCATCTTGTTCAGCACGACCGTATGGCCGATGTGGATGTCCGGCGCCGTCGGATCGAGGCCGAGCTTGATGCGCAGCGGCTTGCCCGTCGCGGCGCTCCTCGCGAGCTTCTGCGCGAATTCGTCTTCGAGCAGCAGTTCGTCGCAGCCACGCTTCGCGATGGCGAGCGCGCTCTTCACTTCGTCGGTAATCGGAAAGCTCTGGGCGGCAGGCGCGGAGGAAGCGTTGGAGTCTGTGGTCATGCTTGCGGCTTGTGAAGTCAAAAGGTTCGATGGCTGGCGTTGGCGGCGGCTCGTGCGCGCCTTGGCCGCGGTCCGGGCTGGCCGGATGGGTCGCCGCGTCGGGCCGCGGCGCGCGCGGCGAATGACGGAATCGCGCGCATTGAATGCTTCAAGCCGGCAATTTTACGCGATCAGGCGGCTATTCGTGCCGTTTCGTATGGATTTGCACCGTTCGGGGGCGGCCTGCGCACGTCCAGACGCAACGCGAATGTGCCGCACGAGACAGATCGTTTCAGACGCATCTTAACGATTCGGTCCGTAACCCGGATAATCGCCGCTGAATCGAGGAATCCGGCGGCATCGCATCGACGAGGAGAGCAGCGTGGGAAAGAAAGCCGAAGCAATCGAAACCGGCAAGGCAGATGGCGTGTACTTCGGCTTGATGTCCGGCACCAGCATGGACGGCGTCGACGGCGTGGCCGTGCAGTTCGCCGCCGGCAAGCCGCCGGTCGTGCTCGGCGAGGCACACGTGTCGTTTTCGAAAGGCTTGCGGGACGCACTCTTCGCGTTGCAAGCGCCTGGCGAGAACGAGATCGAGCGCGAAGCCCTCGCCGCCAACGCGCTCGCGACACGCTATGCCGTGTGCTGCCACGAACTGCAGAGCATGAGCGGGTTTTCAGCGGCGAAGGTGCGCGCCATTGGCGTGCATGGGCAGACGGTGCGGCATCGGCCGGAGAAGGGTTACACGCGGCAGATCAACAACCCGGCGTTGCTGGCGGAGATGACCAGCATCGATGTCGTCGCGGATTTCCGCAGCCGCGATGTCGCCGCCGGCGGCCAGGGTGCGCCACTCGTGCCCGCCTTTCACGCGACGGTGTTCGGCGCGAGAAACGAAACGCGGGTGGTGTGCAACCTGGGCGGCATCAGCAATATCACGATCCTCGCGGCTAGCGGGGAAGTGCGCGGCTTCGATTGCGGGCCGGCAAATGCGCTGATCGACGAATGGACGCTGCGTCACCTGCAAAAGCCCTACGACGAAGGCGGACAATTCGCGGCGCAGGGGCAGGTGAATCCGGCGTTGCTGAACGCGCTCCTCGACGAACCGTTCTTCGATCTCCAGCCGCCCAAGAGCACCGGACGCGACCTGTTCAATCCCGCGTGGATGGACGCGAAGCTCGGCGCGTTCGCGCAACTCTCGCCCGCCGATGTCCAGGCGACCCTCACTGCGCTCACCGCAACAACGGTTGCCCGCGAGATTGCCCGGCATGCATCGGACAGCCGCGCGGTTTATGTCTGCGGCGGCGGCGCGCGCAATCCGGTCTTGCTGAAGATGCTGCAGCAGGCGCTGGAGGACGGCGGCGTGAACGGCGTACCCGTCATGACGACCGAGGCGCTCGGCGTGCCGCCGCAGCAGGTGGAGGCGCTGGCCTTCGCCTGGCTCGCGATGCGCTGCGTCGCGCGTGAGCCGGGCAATCTTCCGGCGGTGACGGGTGCGGCGGGTGAGCGGGTTCTTGGCGCGATCTATCCGCACTGACGGCGGCATCGAAACAAAAAAAACGGAGCCCGCAGGCTCCGTTTTTTCATGCACGGTTCTGTGCGCTCAGACCGAGAACGACGATCCGCAACCGCAGGTGGTCGAGGCGTTCGGGTTCTTGATGACGAACTGCGCGCCGTTGATATCGTCCTTGTAGTCGATCTCCGCGCCGACCAGATACTGATAGCTCATCGAGTCGATCAGCAGCTGCACGCCACCCTTTTCCGTCACGGTGTCGTCTTCGTTCACGGTTTCATCGAACGTGAAACCGTACTGGAAACCGGAGCATCCGCCGCCCTGCACGAACACGCGCAGTTTCAGGTCCGGATTGCCTTCTTCGTCGATCAATTGCTTGACCTTGTCCGCCGCTGCGTCGGTGAAGACGAATGGCAACGGCATTTCGGTCGTGGGGGTGTCGCTGACAGCGCTCATTCGAACTCTCCAATTAAGCTTCTAACCGCTATTGTAGGGCTGATCTCGATATCGTGCCGAAAGCCCATGAAATCAATGGGCTGGTTGAAATTTCGACGGCCTGCCCTGACATGCGCCACAAAAAGAAAAAGCCGCCGGCACAGCGGTGCGGGCGGCCTTTGCAGCAGCTTCGCAGCAAGGCCGAAAACCGGCCCCCGATGCGAAACCCGGAAACTCCGAGCGCTTAACGCTTCGAGAATTGCTTCCGGCGACGTGCCTTGTGGAAACCGACCTTCTTACGTTCCACTTCACGCGCGTCACGGGTGACGAAGCCAGCGTTCGACAGTTGCGACTTGAGCGTTGCGTCGTAGTCCATCAGCGCGCGGGTGATGCCGTGGCGAACCGCACCGGCTTGACCCGTTTCACCGCCGCCGTTCACGTTGACCTTGATGTCGAACGTGGTGCCGTGGTTCGTGAGTTCGAGCGGCTGACGCACGATCATCAGCGACGTTTCACGCGAGAAGTAGTCGGCGATGGGCTTGCCATTGACGATGATCTCGCCCTTGCCCGACTTGATGAAGACGCGAGCGACGGCGCTCTTGCGGCGGCCCGTACCGTAGTTCCAGTTACCGATCATGTGGGCTCCCCTTAGATCTCGAGCGCTTTAGGCTGTTGAGCCGTATGCGGATGCGTTGCTTCGGCGTAGACCTTCAGCTTCTTGATCATCGCGTAGCCGAGCGGACCCTTCGGAAGCATGCCCTTGACGGCCTTCTCGAGCGCACGGCCCGGGAAGCGCTCTTGCATCTTGCCGAACGTCGTTTCGTAGATGCCGCCCGGGTAGCCCGAGTGACGATAGTACTTCTTGTCCGTGGTCTTGTTGCCGGTGACCTTCAACTTGCCGGCATTGACGATGATGATGAAATCACCAGTGTCGACGTGCGGGGTGAACTCAGGCTTATGCTTGCCGCGAAGACGGCGTGCCACTTCGCTGGCGACACGGCCGAGAACCTTATCCGTCGCGTCAATCACGTACCATTCGCGCTTCACCTCTTCGGCTTTTGCGGAAAACGTCTTCATGATCGATCCAAAAATTGAATTGCCCTTGAACTTTGCGTTGTTCGGCCCTGCTTATTGGGTGCGTTCGCGGAACGTTGATGCCTTCCCACGACGCCTGCAGGCTCTCACAAGCCTCTCTCCGCGGGCGTGTGGCGAAGAGAACTTTGAATTATATAGGGAAATCAGGCGCTGCGTCAAAGGGGCGGTCTTGACAAGGACGCGCGTCGCTCGCAAAAGGGCTGAAGAAGCAGAGGTGCTGCGGAATCGAGGGACGAAAAAAAGCCCGGGCAACTGAGGCTCGGGCTTAATCCACCAAAGGAGGAGGTGGAGGAGACAAAACCGAGTATAGGCACGCTCATGCTGCGAAGCAAGCAGATTTGCATCATGAAATTTCATTTCATTATTCGAAATGAATAACTTGATTGCGTCATTCCTGAATTTCTCTTTTAAATCAATATCTTGAGTCTTTTCCCTGCGCGAAAAATCGCCATTCTTCACGTCTAGAGCTTGTCCTCGACTTGTTTTTTTCATGGGCGCTCCGTGTCCATTAGCGCCCTTTCCTGCCCGTCAACCCGGAAATGTGCGTAAGCCGCCTGCAGGGCGATCGCCGTGACCGGCTACAATGAATCCCTCTGTAACGAAGTGTTGAGCAGCTGGAGCCTGAGCATGGAATGCAAAGTGAGCTGGATGGGACAGGACGGCATGGCCTTCGCCGCCGAAACGGGCAGCGGCCACCTCGTGAACATGGACGGCGCGCCGGAAGGCGGCGGCCGCAACCTCGCGCCGCGGCCAATGGAAATGGTGCTGCTCGGCACCGGCGGCTGTACCGCCTATGACGTGGTGATGATCCTCAAAAAGAGCCGCCAGGAAATCCAGGACTGCTCCGTCACTCTCAAGGCCGACCGTGCCAGCGAAGATCCGAAGGTCTTCACGAAGATCCACTTCCACTTCACCGTGACCGGCAAGAACCTGAACCCGGCGACGGTCGAGCGTGCCATCAACCTGTCGCACGACAAGTACTGCTCGGCGTCGATCATGCTGGCGAAGAGCGGCACGGAACTGACGCATTCGTTCGACATCGTCGAAGCGTAGTCCCAGCCGGATCGGCCAAGCGCAAACAAAAAGAGCCGACGTCGCGAGACGCCGGCTCTTTCCTTTTGAATGACGACAAAGCGGGCCGATAAGCCGGATTCTGTGCACGCACCGGCCGAAACCGGCGCACGTGGCAATCATTCCTCTAGACGCGCCATTGCTGACGCGCTCAAGCTTCCTACCCGCAGACGAACGGGGGCCCCGTCCTGCATCGCGAAGATGCTTGCCTGCCTATTTGGAATTGCTCCGGGTGGAGGTTACCGTGCCGGAACGCCTCGCGACGTCCGCGGTGCGCTCTTACCGCACCGTTTCACCCTTACCTGATCTCCGGACTCGCGCCCGAAGCCATCGGCGGTTTGCTTTCTGTTGCCCTGTTCCGCGTGTTGCCACGGATGGCCGTTAGCCATCACCCTGCCCTGTGGAGTCCGGACTTTCCTCGCCCTCTTCGATCGAAACCGTCGAGGCCGCGATTGCCTGGCCCGCTTTGCGGCATCGATTCTAACATCCGGCTAGCGCCGGATCGTCCGGCGGCCCGGCCGGAACACCGTGGAATCGTCGTAGAACGCGGCGTCCGCATTCGCCTCGCACCAGCCCGGCACACCCAGCACCGGCAGCGGCGCAAAGGCGCGGCTATCGAACGGCCCGGAGGCAAGTCGCGCCGCGACGCTTTCGTCGATGAGCGCGCGACGGCCGTCATCGTCGAGGGAGAAGTAGCGCGCCGGAACCTCGACGATCCACGCATGCCCCGTACACGCCTTGTACGGCGCGACGAGCTTCTCCAGTAACGCATGGCCGAAGATGCGCGCCTCGCAACGCGTGCCCCATGCCGCGCGCCCGGCGACGAACAGCGCGCGCCAGTCGAAGGCGCGCAGGGCATCGGTGAGCGCGGCATCGGCGGAGATGAAGAAGACGGCGTTTTCGTCGAAGAGCGTCAGCGCATCCCGCACGGCGCCGCGCGTGGGCCCGATGCCGAGCGCCGCGATCTGCTCCGCCTGGCGCGCGTTGAGCGCCGCCTTGATGCGCGGATACGCGAACCACATCGACGCGTTGAAGAAATCGTGCAGGTTGTGGCGCGTGGGCACGCAGCCGGTCTCGGCAATGTGACCTTCGTAGGACGCGCCCGCCGGCAAGGCGTCCTGCCCGATGAACGCGAGCCGTGCGCCGCGTCCCGTTACGTGCGGAGCGTTCAATGCGTCCGCGTTCAGCACCGCGAGATAGTCGGCATGGCCGGCAAGCGCCGCGGCCTGCCAGCGCCTGCCGCGCGGCTCGTTGGACGCGAGCCACGGCCGCGTCCAGTCGATGTCGGCGAAACCGGCGCTCACAACCGACGCTTCAGCTTGCGTCCGCGAAGCGCCAGCCGATGGTCTCGCCGCCGCGCAACGGCACGATGGTCGCATCACCGGCGGTGAATTCCGCGGGCAGCGTCCACGTACCGCGTTCCAGCGTCACGGTTTCCGTGCTGTGCGGCAGGCCGTAGAAGTCCGCGCCGTGGAAGCTCGCAAAACCTTCGAGTTTGTCGAGTGCGCCGGCCTTGTCGAAGCTCTCGGCATACAGTTCCAGCGCGTGCAGCGCCGTGTAGCAGCCCGCGCAGCCGCAGGCATGCTCCTTCAGTCCTTTAGGATGCGGCGCGCTGTCCGTGCCAAGGAAGAAGCGCGGATTGCCCGACGTCGCCGCCTCGACCAGCGCGACGCGATGCGTCTCGCGCTTGAGCACCGGCAGGCAGAAGTAATGCGGCCGCATCCCGCCGACCAGCATGATATTGCGGTTATAGAGCAGGTGATGCGCAGTGATGGTTGCTCCGATGGGCCCCTCGGCCTCGCGCACATAGTCCGCGGCGTCCTTCGTCGTGATGTGTTCGAACACCACCTTGAGCGCCGGAAAATCGCGGCGCAGCGGCGTCATCACCCGGTCGATGAACACCTTCTCGCGATCGAACACGTCGATGTCGCCATCGGTGACTTCGCCGTGGATCAGCAGCGGCATGCCGGTTTCCTGCATCGCCTCGATCGTCTTTGCGCACTTCGCGAGACTCGTGACGCCCGCGTCGGAGTTCGTGGTCGCGCCCGCCGGATACAGCTTCACGCCATGCACGAAGCCGCTCGCCTTCGCGCGATGGATTTCGTCGGGCGGCGTGTTGTCGGTGAGATAGAGCGTCATCAGCGGCTCGAAACGCGCACCGGCGCCGTCTTTCGGCAGCGCCGCCAGGATGCGTTCGCGGTAAGCGGCGGCCAGCTCGGTCGTGGTGACCGGCGGCTTGAGGTTCGGCATGATGATCGCGCGGCCGAACTGCCGCGCCGTGTGCGGAAGCACGGCCGCGAGGGTGGCGCCGTCGCGCACGTGCAGGTGCCAGTCGTCGGGGCGCGCGAGGGTGAGCGACTGAGGCGAGGAAGAGGTAGCGGACATGGCGAGATGACGGGGAACGTTGGAATGGCGCAAGCCACGCGAGCGCAGGAAAAATCCGCCGTGGAAATTGCACAACGCGCGCTGTTATGAGCGGTTGGGCGATTTTTTCGCGCTTGCCTCGGTGATATGCTTGTCGGACGTATTGTAACAACCCGTTCAGGGCGACCGCCCGCCTGCCTCAGCGACATGTGCCAACTTCTCGGAATGAATTGCGCCGAACCCACGGACGTGACGTTCTCGTTCACCGGGTTTGCAGCGCGCGGCGGCGTAACCGATCATCACGCCGACGGCTGGGGCATCGCATTCTTCGAGGACAAGGCCTGCCGGCTGTTCATCGACCATCAGTCCTCGGCCAGTTCGCCACTGGCGGACATGGTCAAGCGCTACCCGATCAAGTCAAAGAACACCATCGCCCACATCCGCAAGGCGACGCAAGGGCACATACTGCTGGAGAACTGCCATCCGTTCATGCGCGAACTGTGGGGCCGCCACTGGATCTTCGCGCACAACGGCGACCTGAAAGGCCATGCACCGGAACTCACCGGCGTCTATCAGCCGGTCGGCACCACGGATAGCGAACTCGCTTTCTGCGCGCTGCTGCAAGGCCTGCGCCGCCAGTTCCCCTGCTCGCAGCCGCCGCTCGACGAACTGTTCGACGCCCTGGCCGAACTCACGCGCGACATCACGCAATACGGCGTGTTCAACTTCCTGATGTCGAACGGCCAGGCGCTGTTCTCGCACTGCTCCACCCATTTGTACTATCTGGTGCGCAGCTGGCCGTTCTCGACGGCGCATCTGATCGACGCCGACATGTCCATCGACTTCGCCAAGTACACGACGCCGGAAGATCGCGTGGCGGTGATCGCCACGTCGCCGCTCACCGACGACGAAATCTGGACCCGCTTCGCCCCCGGCGATCTCGCGATGTTCCAGTGCGGCGCGCTGGCGCGCACGGTGAACGTGCCGGTGCCGGAGGAAGTCGCCAGAAAGGCCGCCGAGCCGCTTGCGAAAGCCTGCGTCGGCTCAGCGCTGCAGATCGAGGCCATGCGCAGCACGGCCACGGTCGAATCGGAACTCGGAATCGAGTGAGTTAAAAAAACGGCGCTTCGAAAGCGCCGTTCTCATTCCGCATCACGCAATCAAGCTCAATGCAGGATCTTCGCGAGGAAGTCCTTCGCGCGGTCCGACTTCGGATTCGCGAAGAACGCTTCCTTCTGGTCGTCCTCGACGATCAGCCCGCGATCCATGAAGATCACGCGGTTCGCCACCTTCTTCGCAAAGCCCATTTCGTGCGTCACGCACATCATGGTCATGCCTTCCTGCGCGAGTTCGACCATCACGTCGAGCACTTCGTTGATCATCTCCGGATCCAGCGCGGAAGTGGGTTCGTCGAAGAGCATCGCGATCGGGTCCATCGACAGCGCACGTGCAATCGCCACGCGCTGCTGCTGACCGCCCGACAGCTGGCCCGGGAACTTGTCGGCATGCGCGCGCAGACCCACGCGATCCAGCAGCTTGAGCCCCTTCTGCGTCGCTTCCTCGTTCGAGCGGCCGAGCACCTTGACCTGTGCAAGCGTCAGGTTCTGCGTGATGGTCAGGTGCGGGAACAGCTCGAAATGCTGGAACACCATGCCGACCTTCGAGCGCAGCTTCGACAGATTGGTCTTCTTGTCGGTGAGCGACTGGCCGTTGATCGTGATCTCGCCCTTCTGGAACGGTTCGAGACCGTTCACCGTCTTGATGAGCGTCGACTTGCCCGAGCCCGACGGACCGCACACCACGACCACTTCGCCCTTCTTCACTTCGGTCGTGCAGTCCGTCAGCACCTGAAACTGCCCGTACCACTTGGAAACATTCTTGATAGAGATCATCTTGCGACCTTTTTCTGAAGACTTTTGACGAGGGCCGACGCCACCACGCAAATCACGAAGTAGCAGGCGCCCGCGAACAGGATCATTTCGACGGACGTGCCGTCGCGGTCCCCGATGTTCGTCGCCGTGCGGAAGAAGTCCGCGAGACTGATGACGTACACGAGCGACGTATCCTGGAACAAAACGATGGCCTGGGTGAGCAGCAGCGGCACCATCGCGCGGAAGGCCTGCGGCAGCACCACCAGCTTCATGGCCTGGCCGTAGGTCATGCCGAGCGCGAACGCGGCGTTCACCTGGCCGCGCGGCACGGCCTGAATGCCGGCGCGGATGATTTCCGAATAGTACGCGGCTTCGAACAGCGAGAACGCGACCATCGCCGAGGCGAGGCGGATGTCGATGTCCGCCGACAATCCGAGCACGTTCTGCAGCAACTGCGGCACGATCAGGAAGAACCACAGCAGCACCATCACGAGCGGGATCGAGCGGAACAGCGTGACGTAGGCGCTCGCGAACCATTGCAGCGGTTTCACGCCCGAGAGCCGGAACAGCGCGAGCACCGTGCCCCAGATGATCCCGATCACGATGGCCAGCACCGTGATCTGCAGCGTGATCTTCGCGCCGGTCATCAGCGTCGGCCAGGACGCGAGGATGTCACTCCAGTTGTAATGCATTACTTGCCTCCGATGTAGCCGGGCAGGCGTGTTCTGGCTTCGAGCCAGCGCATCAGCTGCATCACGATCAGGTTGATGAGCATGTAGGCGATCGTCACCGCGATGAACGACTCATACGTCTGCGCCGTGTAGTCGACGAGCTGGCGCGCCTGCGCGGAGAGATCGAGCAGACCGATGGTCGAGGCTACCGCCGAGTTCTTGAACACGTTGAGGAATTCCGACGTGAGCGGCGGCACGATGATGCGGTACGCGACCGGCATCAGCACGTAGCGGTAGGTCTGCCATTCGGTGAAGCCCATCGCGAGGCCTGCGTTGCGCTGGCCGCGCGGCAACGCGTTGATGCCCGAGCGCACCTGTTCGCACACGCGCGCGCCGGTGAAGAGCCCGAGACAGATGATCGACGATGAAAAGAACTGCGCCGATGGCGGCAGTTGCTTGAACCAGTTGCCCCAGGACACGGGCAGCAGCTCCGGAATCACGAGATACCAGACGAAGAACTGCACGATCAGCGGGATATTGCGGAAGATCGCGACATAAACAGTGCCGATGGCCGCCAGCGTGCGGTTCGGGACCGTGCGCAGAATGCCGAACAGCGAGCCGACCACCAGCGCGATCACCCAGGCGGCGAGCGACACGGTGATCGTCACCCAGAAGCCGGAGATCAGCCAGCCGAGATAGGTCGTGGGCTCGCCGGTCGAAACGGGGCTGAGCAGAACGCCCCAGTTCCAGTGATAAGACATGGACTCACTCCAAAAAGAAACGGAAGAAGCAAGCTCCTTCCGTCTCGTTCGCTCAAAACTCGAACCGTTTAGTCGATTGCCTTGTCATTCGGGCTCTTGTAGAGAGCCTTGATGTCATCACTTTCCGGGAAGTTGAGGTTGAGGCCCTTCGGCGGGATCGGGCTTTCGAACCACTTCTTGTAGATCTTGTCGGCGTCGCCCGAGGTTTCGACCTTGGCGATCGCATCGTCCACGACCTTCTTGAACTCCGGATCGTTCTTGCGGATCATGCAGCCGTACGCTTCATGCGATTGCGGCGCACCGACGATCACGAAATCGCCCGGGTTGTTCGACTTGGCGCGTTCGCCGGCGAGCAGCGCATCGTCCATCATGAAGGCCACCGCGCGGCCGGTCGACAGCGTCAGGAACGACTCGCCGTGATCCTTCGCGCTGATGATGTTCATGCCCATGTTCTTGTCCTGGTTCATCTTGCGAAGCAGGCGTTCGGACGTGGTGCCGGCGGTCGTCACGACAGTCTTGCCCTTCAGGTCGGCCCAGTCCTTCACGCCCGAATCCTTCTTGGTCATGAGACGCGTGCCGATCACGAAGATCGTGTTCGAGAAGGCCACTTGCTGCTGGCGTTCGGCGTTGTTCGTGGTCGAGCCGCACTCGATGTCCACCGTGCCGTTCTGCACGAGCGGAATGCGGTTCTGCGAGGTGATCGGCGTCAGCTTGACCTTCAGGTCGGACATGCCGAGCTTCGTCTTGACGGCTTCGACCACCTTCAGTGCGAATTCGTGGGAATAGCCGACGACCTGTTGCTTGTCGTCGTAGTACGAGAACGGAATGGACGATTCGCGATGCCCCAGCGAGATGACACCCGTGTCCTTGATCTTCTTCAGCGTGCCGGCGTCTTGCGCGTAGGCGCCCGTTGCGATGAAACCGAGCGCGGCAACCAGCAGCGCAGCCTTTTTAATCTTCATGTGTTCGATCTCCTGTGGCGAAAAACCGGGCCAAGTTTAGCAGGGTAATTATTCTGAAAGAATGATTGTTAACCCACGCTGTCTTATTTTTAAGACGGATGGCCGCCCGATTGTGCCGGCGCATATTACTGGCGTTTTTTGACTAACGCATGGCGTGTTACATCTGCCGCGCCCGCCTGTAGTTTTCATGCAAATGCGTGCGGCATTCCGTCGAATGTCGCACGCATGAATCAGTGAGCGAAGCGTTGGTCCGCCTCCTGCGGACCGCTCACGGGTGGATCGCGTAGCGGATCAGGGATACAGGCCGCGCATCTCGCGCGCCTGGAGGATCCGCGAGCACGCGACGATGAACGCCGCCGTGCGCACCGACACCTGATGCTCGCTCGCCACCTGCCACACGCCGGCGAAGGCCTCGCGCATCACGCGCTCCAGCCGCTGGTTGATCTCGTCCTCGGTCCAGAAGAAGCTCGAGAAGTCCTGCACCCACTCGAAGTACGACACGGTCACGCCGCCCGCGTTGGCGATCACGTCGGGGATCACGAGGACGCCCTTGTCGGTCAGGATGTCGTCCGCCGCGGTGGTCGTGGGGCCGTTCGCGCCTTCCACCACGATCTTCGTGCGGATCTTGCCGGCGTTCTTCTCGGTGATCTGGTTTTCGAGGGCCGCCGGGATCAGGATGTCGCTCTCGATCATCCAGAATTCGTCGGCCTGCACCGGGTCCGCGCCCGCGAAGCCGCCTACGCCGCCGTTCTGCGCGACGTGCTCGAGCAGCGCGACGGTATCGATGCCCTTCGAGTTATGCAGCGTGCCGGTGTGATCCTGCACGGCGATCACGCGCGCGCCCGCTTCCTGGAACAGCTTCGCCGCGATGCCGCCGACATTGCCGAAGCCCTGCACCGCGATGCGCGCGCCTGCGATCTCCATGCCGATGCGCCGCGCCGCTTCGCTGCCGACCACGAACACGCCGCGTCCGGTGGCTTCCCGGCGGCCGAGCGAGCCGCCGAGCGAGATCGGCTTGCCGGTGACGACGCCGGTGGCCGTCTGCCCCTGGTTCATGGAGTAGGTGTCCATCATCCACGCCATGATCTGCTCGTTGGTGTTGACGTCGGGCGCGGGGATGTCCGTGTTCGGCCCGATGATGATGCCGATCTCGCTGGTGTAGCGGCGCGTCAGCCGTTCGAGCTCGCCGCGCGACAGCGTGCGCGGATCCACGCGGATGCCGCCTTTCGCGCCGCCGTACGGCACGTTCACGGCGGCATTCTTCACCGACATCCACGCGGACAGCGCCATGACTTCCGAGAGCGTCACGTCCTGGTGGTAACGCACGCCGCCCTTGCCCGGACCGCGCGACGTGTTGTGTTGCACGCGATAGCCTTCGAAGTGCGCGACGGTGCCGTTATCGAGTTCGATCGGGCAGTCGACGACGAGGATGCGCTTGGGACGCTTGAGGGTTTCGAGCCAGCGGGAGAGAGAACCGAGATAGGGAGCGACGCGATCGACCTGCTTCAGATAGTTTCCCCAAGGACCGAGATCATCGGCATTGAGGTACGACGGGATGGCATGTTTGGCGTCCGGCGTTTGCGCGTTCGACGAAGACATTGATGCTCCAGCGGTGAAGGAATGCAGCCATTGTCGAAAAACGGCCTCTGCAAATCCAATGCCGGATTTTTATCCCGTCATGCGTTTTGTGCATAACGTTCGAAAGCCTTACGTGGCAGCGGTTTCAGCCGCCTTGAGCAGCTCCTCGTTGACCGCGTCCCACAGCGCGCGCATCAATGCCTGGCGCGGTTCCTCACCCACCGACGCCAGCTTGTCGCGATACAGCCGGATGTCCATGGTCAGCGTAAACTGGCCGGCCGGCATGCCGCGCGTGCCCCGGTCGAGACGGATGAGGCGGCCCTCTTCCACCGCATCCTCCACGGCGCTGTGCGGCAGAAAGGCGATGCCGTGGCCCGCGATCGCCATCGCCTTGAGTCCCTCGGCCATGTCGGTTTCATAGACCTTGTCGAGATACAGGCGTACCGGCGAGGTCGCGATGATCGTCTCGGTCATGCGGCCGAGGTACGCGTTCGGCGTGTACGACAGATACGGCACCGGCGACTCGGCGGACGCCGGCAGCGTGAAGCGCGCGCGGCCGCCTTTCGTCACTGCCGAGAACGGGCTGATCGGTTCGGTGCCGAGCGTGAGCATGTCGTAGCGCGCGGGATCGAGCGCGACCGGATGGCTCGGATGGTGGTAGCCCATCACCAGATCGCAGCCGCCTTCCACCAGCGACAGCACCGCGTCGTGCACGTTGAGCGCGCGCAGGCGGGTGCGGATACGCCCGAGCCGCGCTTCGATATGCTCCAGCCAGCGCGGAAAATAGGTCAGCGACAAGGTATGCGGCACGGCGAACTCGATGGTCGCCGCCGGCACGCCGCCCTGCCCGCGCAACAGCGTTCGCGCCTCGTGGAACTGCGAGAGCATCGCGAGCGCCTGCTCGTAGAAGACCTGGCCGGCTTGCGTGAGGCGCGTCGGATAGACGGACCGGTCGATCAGTTCGGTGCCGAGCCACGCTTCGAGCGCCTGGATGCGGCGTGAGAAGGCGGGTTGCGTGATATGCCGTAATTCAGCGGAGCGGCTGAAGCTGCGCGTCTCCGCGAGCGAAACGAAGTCTTCGAGCCATTTGAGTTCCATGCTTCGTCGGGCGCGCAATGCGCCTGTGGCGGCAAAACACGCATTTTAGCGATACACCTGCACTGCGGCGGCGACTCAGGCCCGCTGTTCCCTGCCGATTGCCGGCCATTTCGAGCAGGCAAACACCCAGAGCATGATCAGGTTCAGCACAGGAACGAAACCGAAGAGCACCCACCAACCCGAGAATCCCGCGCGCCGGACGATGCGCACATACGGGTAGAGCGTGATGACGGCGAACGCAAGCAGCGTAAGCAAGGAGACCAGGCCGAACTCCGTGTGGAGGTTATCCAGTTTGAAATCGAATTTGCTGTCGACCGAAGCCATCGCGTTGATCCTTTTCGTGCTCCCGCCAGGCAGCGGGAATACCTGAATGATGCAACGCTGACTATAGATGACTGACCGTTCATCCCGAGCGCGATTATTGCAATTTTTCGTCTTCAGATCCTGACCGCATCGCGCTGATCCGCCGCCGCTTCTCCTGTCTTCTGCTGCTGCAACGCCCACATCTGCGCGAACAGACCACCCGCATCGAGCAACTCGGCGAACGTGCCGCGTTCCACGATGCGCCCGTGATCCATCACGATGATCTGCTGCGCATGCACGACCGTCGACAGCCGATGCGCAATGATCAGCGTGGTCCGCTCCCGCGCAATCGAATCCAGTTCGCGCTGGATGGCGCGCTCGGACTTCGAATCGAGCGCGGACGTGGCTTCATCGAAGATCAGGATCGGCGGGTTCTTGAGCAGCGTGCGCGCAATGGCGACGCGCTGTTTCTCGCCGCCTGAGAGCTTCAGCCCGCGTTCGCCGACCGGCGTGTCGTAACCCGCCGGCAAGGCCTCGATGAAATCGTGGATATGCGCCGCACGCGCCGCCGCGATCACTTCGTCGCGGCTCGCGGAAGGACGTCCATAGGCGATGTTGTAAGAGATCGAGTCATTGAACAGCACGGTGTCCTGCGGCACGATGCCGATCGCCGCTCGCAGCGAATCCTGCGTGACGTCGCGAATGTCCTGTCCGTCGATGCGGATGGCGCCGCCCTGCTCGCGCTCGAGATCGTAGAAGCGGAACAGCAGGCGTCCGAGCGTCGACTTCCCCGAGCCGCTGTGCCCGACTACCGCGGTCGTCGTGCCGGCGGCAATCGTGAAATCGACGTCATGCAGGATGGTCCGCTTGCGTTCATAGGCGAAGCTCACGTGCTCGAAGCGCACTTCGCCGCCGCGCACCGCGAGCGCTTGCGCATCCGGCGCGTCGGGCACTTCGCGGCCCGCACCGAGCAGCGTGAACATGCGGTCCATGTCGGTCAGCGCCTGCTTGAGCTCGCGATACACGACGCCCAGGAAATTGAGCGGTATATAGAGCTGCAACATGAAGGTGTTGATCAGCACGAGATCGCCGAGAGTCAGACGGCCGGCCACCACGCCCTGCGTCGCGCGCCACAGGATGAACACGAGCCCGACGCCGATGATCGTCTGCTGGCCGAAGTTGAGCATCGACAGCGAGCGCTGCGACTTGATCGCGGCCGCGCGATAGCGCTGCAGATTCTCGTCGTAGCGGCGCGTTTCCCATTCTTCGTTGCCGAAGTACTTGACGGTCTCGTAGTTGAGCAGCGAATCGATCGCGCGCGAATTCGCCTTCGAATCGAGATCGTTCATCGTGCGGCGGTAATGCGTGCGCCACTCGGTCACCTTCACGGTGAAGACGATGTACGTCACCAGCGCGATCCCCGTGACGATCGCGTAATACGCTTCGTACTTGGTCACGAAGAACGCCAGCACGAGGCCGACTTCGACGAGCGTCGGCAGGATGCTGTACAGCGAATAGGACACGAGTTGCTGGATGCCGCGCGTGCCCCGTTCGATGTCGCGCGACATGCCGCCCGTCTGCCGCTCCAGGTGAAAGCGCAGGGACAGCGAATGCAGATGCCGGAACACGCGCAGCGCGAGTTGCCGCACGGCGCTTTCGGTGACCTTGGCGAACAGCAGTTCGCGCAGTTCGGTGAACAGCGAGGTAGAGAGCCGCGCAGCCGCATAAGCGACCACCAGCAGCCCGATGCCGCCGATCAGCACGATCCCCGGCGCATCCGTCGCGCGGCCGAGCGCGGTCAGATGCTGCACGGAAGACAGGCCATCGACGATCTTCTTCATCACGATCGGCACGCCCAGGTTCGCGACCTTCGCGCCGATCAGGCAGGTCAGCGCGAACGCGACGCGCCATTTGTACGTGGTGAGATAAGGCAGCAGCGAACGGATCGTCTGCCAGTCGTTGCGCGGGCCCTGGGGCACGGGCCCGGGCTCTCGGTTGGACGTGCGGCGCATGAGTATCGTGGGGCAAGCGCGCCGCTTCCAGCCGGAATGCGGCGCCGGGTAACGCATCAGTCGGCGGAACGGGAGCCGGTCTCGCGCAGGCTTTCCCGTACAATTTATGGCAAGCGCCCGGCGCCGCTGCATGTTGCCGCGCGGCCGGAAGCGCATCCATCTAACGGCATTGTCGCAGAAGGCCCAAGGGGCCGCTTGCGCCGGCCGCCCGCTCCTCTCTCGCCAACCGGAAACCTGCCATGACCGACCAATCGAATCTTCCCCAGAAGCAGGTTGCGCTGCGCGTCGTGCCGCAGCCCGCCGACGCCAACGTCCACGGCGACGTCTTCGGCGGCTGGATCATGGCGCAGGTGGACATCGCCGGCTCGATTCCCGCGAGCCGCCGCGCCAACGGACGCGTCGCGACCGTGGCGGTGAATTCGTTCCTCTTCAAGCATCCGGTATTCGTCGGCGACCTGCTGAGCTTCTATGCCGACATCGTGAAGACCGGCAACACGTCGGTCACCGTGTCGGTCGAGGTCTATGCGCAGCGCATGAGCCTCGCCGAAGAGGTCGTCAAGGTGACGGAAGCGACCCTCACCTACGTCGCCACCGACCGCGACCGCCGTCCGCGCGTCCTGCCGCCGCTCGACTGACACGCCTCAGTTCGGCAGCACGCCCTGTTGCAGCAGGCCCGGAATCGCCTCGTGCGGCATCGGGCGCGAGAAGAAGAAGCCCTGCATTTCGTCGCAGTCGCGAGCGCGCAGGAATTCGTGTTGCGCGGAGGTTTCGACGCCTTCCGCGATCACCTGCAACTCCAGCGAATGCGCGAGCGCGATGATCGCCGAAGTGATGGTCTCATCGTCGCTCGACGCGCCGATGTCCGCGACGAACGAGCGGTCGATCTTCAGCCGGTGCACCGGGAAGCGCTTCAGATAGGACAGGCTCGAATAGCCGGTGCCGAAGTCGTCGATGGCAATGCCGATCCCGAGCGCGGATAGCTCGGACAGCATCGTGATCGCTTCCTCGGCGTTGCGCATGATCGCGCTTTCGGTGAGTTCGAGTTCGAGATAGCGCGGCTCCAGTCCGGTTTCATCCAGCACGGAGGTGACCAGCCGCGCGATGTCGCGTTGCTGGAAATGACGCGCCGACAGATTCACCGACACCCGCGCGGCCGGCAAGCCGGCGTCCTGCCAGGCCTTGTTCTGACGGCACGCCTCGCGCAGCACCCACTCCGACAGCGGCCCGATCAGGCCGCTCTCTTCCGCGACCGGGATGAACGACGCCGGCGACACCAACCCCTGTTCCGGGTCGTGCCAGCGCACGAGCGCCTCGATGCCGACAATCTGCCGCGTCGTCATGTCCACCTGCGGCTGATAGTGCAGCAGGAACTCGCCGTCGCGCAGCGCACGCCGCAGACGGCGTTCGAGATTCATGCGCGCGCCGACGCTCGCATTCATCTCCGGCTGATAGAACTGATAGGTGTTGCGGCCCATGTCCTTCGCGCGGTACATCGCGAGGTCGGCCTTCTTCATCACGGTCTCGGCGTCGTCGCCGTCCTGCGGATAGAGACTCGCGCCCATGCTGCAGCCCACGTACAGCTCGGTGTCGTCGATCCACACCGGCTCCGAGATGGCCGCGCGCGTACGCTCCATCCACGCGATCAGGCCGGCTTCGTCCGTCAGGTCGGGCAGCACGATCACGAACTCGTCGCCGCCATGGCGCGCCACCGTGTCGCTGGTGCGCGCCGTGCGTGCCAGCCGCTCCGCGATCACCGCGAGCAGGCGGTCGCCGACGCTGTGGCCCAGGCTGTCGTTGACGTTCTTGAAGCCGTCGAGGTCCATGAACACGACCGCGATCTTGGTCTCGCGCCGCCGCGCCGCTTCGATCGCGTGCTGCAGGCGGTCCTTCAGCAGGTTGCGGTTCGGCAGGCGCGTGAGCGTGTCGTAGTTCGCCTGGTATTCGAGCTCTTCCTGATAGCGCATCAGGTCGGTCACGTCGTTGATGATGCCGATGTGATGCGTCGTCAGTCCTTGCGCATTCGGCACGGGCGCGACGAACAGCTGGTTCCAGAACAGCGCGCCGTCCTTGCGATAGTTGCGCACCACGACGCTCGCTTCGAGGTTGACATCGAGCGCGCGGCGGATCGCGGTGAGGCCTTCCTGCTCGCCGTCCGGACCATGCAGGAAACGGCAGTCCTGGCCGATGACCTCGCTCGGGTCATAGCCGGTGATGCGCTTGAACGCCGGATTCGCATACTCGATGACATTCGCGCCATCCACCACGCCCGTGATCAGGATGGCGTTGACGCTGGCGTCGAGCGCGCGGCTTTGCAGGCGCAGCGCCAGTTCGGCGCGCTTGTGGTCGGTGACGTCGTGATACGAGCCGAGCACGCCGATGGTCTGTCCTTCGCCGTCGAGCAGCGGCAGCTTGCTGGTGACGAGCGTACGAAGTTGCTCGCCGATCACGATGTCGCGCTCGAAGTGCATCTTGGGCACCGTCGTGACGATGACTTCTTCGTCGTCGGCGCGCACGAGATCCGCGAGCGCGCCCCACGGCAGTTCGTAATCCGTCTTGCCGATGACCTGCTCGTTGTAGGCGAGACCCGCATCGCGCGCGAACGCGTTGTTGCAGCCGAGATAGCGCAGGTCGCGATCCTTCCAGAACACGCGCTGCGGAATGTTGTCGATGACGGCTTCGAGCATCTCGTTCGAACGGCGCGCCTCGGCTTCCGCGTTGATGCGGTCGGTCACGTCGTTGGCCAGCATGAAGATGCCCGGCCGGTTCGAATACACGAGCGAGTGATGCGAGACATCGGCGGCGACGATCGAACCATCCTTGCGCCGATAGCGCCACACCCCCGCCGACGCCTGTCCCGCATTCGCCCGCTCGCCGGTCTCGCCCGCACTGCGCGCGAGCCGGGCGGCGAAGCTGTCGAAGTCGTCGGCGTGATGCAGGTCGCGCAGCGTCATGCCGAGGAACGCCGGTTCATCGAAGCCGAAGTGGGCGAGTGCCGCGGGATTCACCGCGATGAAACGCATGGTCTCGCGATCGACGATCCACATCGGCACCGGATGCGCCTCGAACATGCTGCGAAAGCGCTCGTTGCTGCGCTGCCGCGCCCGCTCGATGCCGAGCTTCTCGCGCGACTGGCGCTCGTTGCTGGCGAACAGATAGATGAGCACTGCGCTGCCGGCGAGCATCGTGAAGATCAGCAGCAGCATCGCGCCGCTGGACGCCTGCGCGGATTCGTCGAGCGCCGCGATGGTCGCGTTGTCGATTCTCGTGCGCACCGCCGAGAGTTCTTCATCCACGGCCTGCTGGTCTTCGCCGAGCGTCACGAAGGCGGCGTCGGCCCAGGCACGGGAAGCGTCGGGAGGCGCGTGACGGGCGTGTTCGAACGCCTGATTGGCGTCGCGCCGCAACACGGAAGCGCGCGTGGCCAGCGCCTCGAACGCGCCGCTCATGCCAGGCGCCATCGAGATCTGCGCGCGCAGTCCGCTTTCGAGGGCATCGAGGTGGGCTTCGCGCTCCAGGTGCCGTGCTTCGGTCTCGGCCACGCCGGTGGCTTCGAAGCGGCTGAGTTCGGGCAGCGCCTCGCCGAGCGTGCTGCGATAGGCGCCCAGATCGCGCATGAGGCTCATCGAGCGCAGGGTGTGCGCATCGCTTTCGCGCAGTCCGCCAATGCGCTCGCAGGCGACGAAAGCGTTTGCGCCGAGCGCGGCCAGCACCACGGCGATGTTGACGAGCAAACCCCTGGAGAGGAAACGAGTCATGCGGCGGGCGTATCCCTTTGGTGCGCGTCGGACGCGCCTCGAAGAGACGCACCCACGCGGTTTCGCTTTGTGAGAAACGCTCACATCGCGACTATTGGATAACGCCCAATATCGACAGCAACGGCCCCGTATTTAGGGCTTGTTGTCGAATAATATGATCAATGCGCAAGCAAAACGTTTGCGAGCATGGATCGTCATTCCACGAGGCCGAACTCGCGCATGGCCGGCAGGAAATCGTGATTGACCTTGTCCGTGTTGCGCGAGAGTTTCGCCAGCGCGTAGCGCTGGAAGCCGTCGAGCTTGCCCCAGTGCGACAGGCTCGGCGCGCTCACGCCGCACAGGCTGCTTTGCCGGATGACGGTCTCGGGCACGGCATCGGCGTGAGCCCAGACCGGATCCGGATCGCGCTCGATCTTCTCGGGCGCGGTGTTCGCATGCGTCTTCATCATCTCTTCGAGCGCGAGGTCGAAGTTCTTCTCGACTTCGGCTTCGTCTTCGATGGGAAAGCGCGCAAGCAGCACGCGATCGTCATACGGAAGCCGCTGCCACTCATCGAGCGTGATGCGCATGCCGAAGCGATCGAGATTGAAGCGCACGGCAAGCGGAATGAAGCGCAGATTCTCCGAAGATTCGACTTCGAATCCAAAGAGTCGCGCGGCGTCATAAAGTCCCATAACAAGCCTCGTTGGATTGAGGGCGTGCGCGACGCGCAGTGCCGCCTTAAGTTATTGTAGGGCCTTGGATCTGGCTGGAACCGTTGCAAACGAGCCGCTGGGCGCATGTTAAAAGGCGCGCACAGCACAGTGAAGCAGCAAGTCGCATACCCGACTTTACTCGAAGAAGCGGTCAGGAGCAGTAAAAGTGAGTCAACTCGAAACCGACGATCAACCCGGCTTCGTCGAGCGTCCGGTGCGCCGGCATCGCGCGGGCGCAAGCTCGGTGGCGGCCGATCAGGTCGGCCAGGAATGGCCGGTCGCGCTGGTGTACAACGGCATCTCGCACGCGGTCATGATGTGTACGCCGCGCGATCTCGAAGCGTTCGCCGTGGGCTTCTCGCTGACCGAGGGCATCATCGAACGCGGCAGCGACATCCACGACATCGAAGTCACGTTTCACGATCACAGCGACGTGCTGCCGCATGCCGAAGTGCAGCTGCAAGTCGTCCAGCAGTCGTTCATGGCGCTGAAGGACAAGCGCCGCGCCATGGCCGGCCGGACCGGCTGCGGCGTGTGCGGGATCGAGAGCATCGAGTTGCTGGATCTGCAGCCCGAACGCGTGCCCGACACCGGTTTTCTCGCGCGTCTCGCGCCGGATGCCATCGAACGCGCGGCCCGCGACCTGTCCAAGCATCAGGTGCTGTCGAAGCTGACAGGCGGCCTGCACGCGGCCGCTTGGTGCGATGAAACGGGCGCGATCCGCTGCGCGTTCGAGGACGTCGGCCGTCACAACGCGCTCGACAAGCTCATCGGCCATCTGGTCCTGCAACGGCAGGACACGACCCAAGGCTTCGTGTTCCTGTCGAGCCGCGCGAGCTACGAGCTCGTGCGCAAGTCGGCGCGCGTCGGCGTGCCGATGATCGCGACCATCTCCGCGCCCACTTCACTGGCCATCGCCATCGCGAAGCAGGCGGGCTTGCGGCTCGTCAGCTTCGCGCGCGAAAACAGCTTCGTCGAATACGACGTCGAGTAAAGCGGCTCACTCGAACTTGCTGAAGTCCGGCTTGCGCTTCTCGAAGAACGCCTGGAACGCCTCGCGTGCCTCGGGCGCAGCCAGCATGCGAGCGAAGTGCGCGGCTTCGTCCGCCATGCGCGCGACCACTTCACCGGACTGCGCGCCCTTCATCAGCGACTTGGTCACACGCAGCGACGACGCCGGCAGCAGTGCGAGCCGCCGCGCCTTGTCGAAGGCATAGGAATCGAGTTGCGCGGCATCGAGCGCGCCGTTCACGAAGCCCATGGCGATCGCCTCGTTCACGTCGAACGCCTCGCCCAGCAGCAGCTTTTCCGCCGCGCGCTGATAGCCCGCCACGCGCGGCAACAGCAGGCTCGACGCCGCTTCCGGACACAAGCCGAGCTGCGCGAACGGCAGCGAGAACTTCGCGTCCGGACTGGCGTAGACGAGGTCGCAATGCAGCAGCATCGTCGTGCCGATGCCCACCGCCGTGCCGCCCACCGCCGCAACGAGCGGCTTCGGGAAGCCGCTTAGGCGCCGCAGGAACTGGAACACGGGCGCGTCGAGCCCCTTGGGCGGATCGTTCAGAAAGTCGTCGAGATCGTTGCCCGCGCTGAAGACGCCGCCGTTCGCGCGAATCAGCGCCGCGCGCACGGTCGGGTCCATCTCGGCTTCGTACAGGCCGTCGGCCATTTCCTGATACATCGGCGCGGTGATCGCGTTCTTCTTGTCCGGACGATTGAGCACGATGCTCAACACGCCGTCCGCGCGTTCGATCTGAATCTCCATGCGCTGCCTCCTTGTACCGTGCGTGTACCGTGCGCGAGCCGTTGCAGAACGCCGGCTCGCGCACCGTTCGCATCAAAGCCGTTCGATGATCCCCGCCGCGCCCATGCCGGTGCCGACGCACATCGTCACCATGCCGTACTTCAGCTTGCGCCGGCGCAGGCCGTGCACGACGGTCGCCGCACGAATCGCGCCGGTCGCGCCGAGCGGATGGCCCAGCGCGATCGCGCCGCCGAGCGGATTGACCTTCGCAGTGTCGAGACCGAGATCGCCGATCACCGCCAGCGCCTGCGCCGCGAAGGCTTCGTTCAGTTCGATCCAGTCGAGATCGTCCTGCTTCAGGCCCGCGGCCTTCAGCGCGGCCGGAATCGCTTCCTTCGGCCCGATGCCCATGATCTCCGGCGGCACGCCGCGCACGGCGAAGCTGACGAAGCGCGCCAGCGGCGTCAGGTTGAACTGCTTCAGGATCTTCTCCGACACGACGATCAACGCGCCCGCGCCGTCCGACGTCTGCGAACTGTTGCCCGCCGTGACCGAGCCTTTATTGGCGAACGCGGGGCGCAGCTTGCCGAGTCCTTCCACCGAGGTCTCGGCGCGCGGACCTTCGTCGAGAGCGATCTCGCGCGCGTTGATGCGCACCTGGCCCGAGGCGAGATCCGGAAAGCGTTCGTTGAGCGTATAGGCGGCGATCTCGTCGGCGAATTCGCCTGCCTGTTGCGCGGCCAGCGCGCGCCGATGCGATTCCGCCGCGAACGCGTCCTGCGCCTCGCGGCTCACCTTCCAGCGCTCCGCGACCTTCTCCGCCGTCAGGCCCATGCCGTACGCAATGCCGACGTCCTCATTGCGCTCGAAGATATGCGGCGACAGCGAAGGCTTGTTGCCCATCATCGGCACCATGCTCATCGATTCGCAACCGCCCGCGATCATCGCATCGGCCTCGCCGACACGGATGCGGTCGGCCGCCATCGCGAGCGCCGTCAGGCCGGACGCGCAGAAGCGGTTCACCGTGACGCCGCCGACCGTATTCGGCAGGCCCGCCAGCAATGCGCCCATGCGCGCCACGTTGAGGCCCTGCTCGGCCTCGGGAATCGCGCAACCGATGATGGCGTCCTCGATCACGCTGGTGTCGAGTCCGGGCGCTTGCGCGACGGCGTTCCTGATCGCGTGGACCAGCAGCTCGTCCGGGCGCGTGTTCCTGAACACGCCGCGCGGCGCCTTGCCGATCGGCGTGCGGCTCGCGGCGACGATGTATGCGTCTTGCAGTTGTTTGCTCATTGTGTGCAGCTCCTGTATGTCGCTATGTCGCGCGCGTCAGTTGCGGACCGGCTTGCCGGTCTGCAACATGCCCATGATCCGCTCCTGCGTCTTCTGCGTGCCGAGCAGCTCGACGAAGGCGCGGCGCTCCAGCGCGAGGAGCCATTCCTCGTCGACGAGACTGCCCGCCTCCACTTCCCCGCCGCACACCGCTTCCGCGATGCGGCTCGCGATCAGATAGTCGTGGTCGCTGATGAAGCGGCCGTCGCGCATGTTGACGAGCGACGCCTTGATCGTCGCGATCGCCGAGCGGCCCGCCACCGGCACCGGCTTCACGCGCAGCGGCGGCCGGTAGCCGGCATCGCTCAACGCGCGCGCTTCCTTCTTCGCGATGTCGAGCAGTTCGTGGACGTTGAAGACGATGGTGTCGGTGGGTTTCAGATAACCCATCGCGCGGGCATCGAAGGCGGAGGACGAGACTTTCGCCATCGCCGCGTTCTCGAACGGCTTCTGCAGGAACTTGAGCAGATCGCTGGTGGCATTGACGGCGGCCGCCGCTTCCGCCGCGCGCAAGGCCGCTTCCTTCAGGCCACCGCCCGCCGGCACCAGGCCGACGCCCACTTCAACCAGCCCGATATAGCTTTCGACGTGCGCCACGCGTTTCGCCGACTGCAACAGCAGCTCGCAGCCGCCGCCCAGCGCGAGGCCGGACACCGCCGCCACGACCGGCACGTTCGCGTACTTCACGCGCAGCATGCCTTGCTGGAACTTCGCGACGAACGGCTCGATGCCCTTGGCGCCGCCCATCATGAACGCGGGCATCGCCTCTTCAAGATTCGCGCCCGCCGAGAACGGGCCGCCCGGCGTGCCGAGTTGCAGCGAGGTCGGCTGCCAGATCACCACGCCGCGATAGTCCTTCTCGGCGAGTTCGATGGCTTGCGTAAGGCCGTCGATGACACCCGGCCCGATCGTGTTCATCTTCGTCTTGAACGAGACGATCACGATGTCGCCCTGCTCGCTGTCGAGCCATGCGCGCACGCTTTCGGTCTCGAACAGCGTCTTGCCGTAGGTCTTCGGATCGGCGCCCGTCTCGCCGACCAGCGGCGCGCGGAACACCTGCTTGCCGTAGACCGGCAGCGTCGAGCGCGGCACGAAGCGGCGTTCGGCGGGCGACCACGATCCTTCGTCCGAATGCACGCCCTTTTCCGCGACGGGACCGTCGAGCACCCACGCCGGCAGCGGCGCGTTCGAGAGCGCCTTGCCTGCGTCGATGTCTTCCTGCACCCAGCGCGCGACCTGTTGCCAGCCCGCTGCCTGCCAGCTCTCGAACGGCCCCTGGTTCCAGCCGAAGCCCCAGCGGATGGCGAGATCGACGTCGCGCGCGTTGTCCGCGATCGATTCCAGATGCACCGCGATGTAGTGGAATACGTCGCGGAAGATCGCCCACAGGAATTGCGCCTGTTTGTTGTCGGTCTCGCGCAGCAGCTTGAAGCGCTCGGCGGGCGGACGCTTGAGAATGCGGCCGATCAGCTCGTCGGCCTTTGCGCCGCCCTCGACGTATTGCGCCGTCTTCGGATCGAGCACCTTGATCGACTTGCCTTCCTTGCGATAGAAACCCGCGCCCGTCTTCTGGCCCAACGCGCTGTTCCTGACCAGCGCTTCCAGCACGGGCGGCGTCTTGTAGACGGAGAAGAACGGGTCGTCCGGCAGGTTGTCCTGCATCGTCTTGATGACGTGCGCCATGGTGTCGAGCCCGACGACATCCGCCGTGCGGAAGGTCGCCGACTTGGCGCGGCCCAGGCGCGCGCCAGTGAGGTCGTCGACTTCGTCGAAACGCAGGCCGAACTTCTCCGCTTCCGCGATCACCGCGAGAATCGAAAACACGCCGACGCGGTTCGCGATGAAATTCGGCGTGTCCTTCGCGCGCACCACGCCCTTGCCGATCACGCTCGTCAGGAAGGTTTCGAGCTGGTCGAGGATGACCGGTTGCGTCGCCGCGGTCGGGATCAGTTCGACCAGATGCATATAGCGCGGCGGATTGAAGAAATGCACGCCGCAGAAGCGCGCCTTCAGCTCATCCGAAAAGCCTTCCGACAGCGCCGTGATCGACAGGCCCGAGGTGTTGCTCGCGAAGATCGCGTGCGGCGCGATGTGCGGCGACACCTTCTTGTAGAGATCGTGCTTCCAGTCCATGCGCTCGGCAATCGCCTCGATCACGAGATCGCATTCAGCGAGCTTCGCGATGTCGTCGTCGTAATTCGCCGGCTCGATGTAGTGCGCGTCTTCCTTGATGCCGAACGGCGCGGGCGACAGCTTCTTCAGGTTCTCGATGGCCTTCAGCGCAATGCCGTTCTTCGGGCCTTCCTTCGCGGGAAGATCGAAGAGCAGGACGGGCACGCGCGCGTTGATCAGGTGCGCGGCAATCTGCGCGCCCATCACGCCCGCGCCGAGCACGGCGACTTTGCGAATGTTGAGGGTGCTCACGGGTAAGCCTCCGGGATTACGGGTTTGCTTCGAAATGAAAGGCGTGGCGCACGCCGCGTTCCATCATGGATCTCGCGGCGTGCGTGAGGCTCGCTCAGAACAGCGCTTCGTCGTAGTCCATCATCGGCTTGGCGCCGGCGCGCGCGGCGCGGATGGTCGAAGCCGTTTCCGGCAGCAGTTTGGCGAAATAGAAACGCGCGGTGGCGAGCTTGGCCTTGTAGAAAGCATCGCCCGATGCGGCGTTGTCCAGCGCGACGCGCGCCATGCGCGCCCAGAAGTACGAGAACACCAGATGGCCGACCGTGCGCAGATACGGCACCGCGGCCGCGCCCACTTCGTCGGGGTTCTGCATCGCCTTCATGCCGATTTCCATCGTCAGCTTCTGTACCTTCTCGCCGATATCCGCGAGCGGGTTGATGAACTCCTGCATCTCCGGCTTCACGCCTTCCTGCTCGACGAAGTCCGCCACCAGCTTGCCGAAGCGCTTGAGCTTCGCGCCCATGTCGCCCAAGATCTTGCGGCCCAGCAGGTCCAGCGCCTGGATCGAATTCGTGCCCTCGTAGATCATGTTGATGCGCGCGTCGCGCACGTACTGCTCCATGCCCCACTCGGAAATGAAGCCGTGGCCGCCGTAGATCTGCATGCCCATGTTGGTGCCTTCGAAGGCGTTGTCGGTCAGGAAGGCCTTGATGACCGGCGTCAGCAGCGCGACGAAATCCGCGGCCTCGCGGCGCACGGCTTCGTCCGAATGGGAGAGTTCCTTGTCGATGTTCAGTGCCGCCCAGTAGCTGAACGCGCGGCCTGCTTCGGCATAGGCCTTTTGCGTGAGCAGCATGCGGCGCACGTCGGGATGCACGATGATCGGATCGGCGGGCTTGTCCGGCGCCTTCGGTCCGGTCAGCGAGCGCATTTGCAGGCGCTCCTTCGCGTACACGAGCGAGTTCTGATACGCGACTTCAGTGAGACCCAGCCCTTGCATGCCGACACCCAGGCGCGCGGCATTCATCATCACGAACATCGCGTTCAAGCCTTTGTTTTCTTCGCCGACGAGCCAGCCCTGCGCGCCGTCGAGATTCATCACGCAGGTCGCGTTGCCGTGAATGCCCATCTTGTGCTCGATCGAGCCGCACTTGATGCCGTTGCGTGCGCCCGGCGCGCCGTGCGCGTCCGGCACGAACTTCGGCACGATGAAGAGCGAGATGCCCTTGGTGCCCGTCGGCGCGCCCGGCAGACGCGCCAGCACCAGATGGACGATGTTCTCGGCCATGTCGTGCTCGCCACTCGAAATGAAGATCTTCGTGCCGGTGAGGGCGTAGGAGCCGTCGGCATTCGGTTCGGCCTTCGTGCGCAGAATGCCGAGGTCCGTTCCGCATTGCGGTTCGGTCAGGCACATCGTGCCGGTCCATACGCCCGAGACGAGCTTCGCCAGATACACCGATTTCTGCTCCGGCGTGCCGTGCGCGTGCAGGCATTCGTACGCGCCGTGCGACAGGCCGGGGTACATCGTCCAGGCCTGGTTAGCGGAGTTGAGCATCTCGTAGAGCGCGTTATTGACGAACGCGGGAAGACCTTGGCCGCCGTACTCGGGATCGCAACCCAGTGCCGGCCAGCCGGCTTCCACATACTGCCGGTAGGCTTCCTTGAAACCTGACGGCGTCTTCACGACGCCGTCGCCCTCGTAGGTGCAGCCTTCGCGATCGCCGCTCTGGTTGAGCGGAAACACCACTTCCGAGCAGAACTTGCCGGCTTCCTCGAGCACCTGGTTGATGGTGTCGGCGTCGAGGTCCGCATGGCTGGGCATGCTTTTCAGTTCGGCTTCGACGTTCAGCACCTCGTGCAGCACGAATTGCATGTCGCGAAGGGGGGCGGCGTACTGTCCCATGAGTCTCTCCAGGTTTCCAGGCTTCTCGTTGCGCGCCGCCTCACCGCTCCAGCCTGTGCCTCCAGCCTGTCTCTTTTGAGCGGCGCCGCTAACGCGTGTCGGTATGTTGCGAAGTCAGATTGACCGTCCTGTTCGCGACCGGCGGCACGCCGGTTTCGACGGCCGTACGCGGCAACTGATACGAGACGATCGTCTTTTCCAGCGCGTCCCGCGTCAGTTGCACGGCTTCCGGAAGATGCAGGAAGCGCGCGTCGTGATGCAGGCCGAGCGTAAAGCTGTACAGCTCGAAAAGCATCAGCTGCGGATCCGTCTCCGCTTTCAGATGCCCCTCGTCCTTCGACTGGCGGATCGCGCGCAACAACGCCTCGCGCCACATGCTCACGCTGTGCACCAGTTGCTCGCGCACTGCGCTCGCGGCGCGGTCGTCGTACTCGACCGCTCCGCTGATATAGATACAACCCGTGGTCACTTCCTGGATGCGCTTCTCCATCCAGCGATTCATCATCGCGCGCAAGCGCGGCAGGCCGCGTGCTTCGCGCAGGCTCGGAAAGAACACTTCGTCCTCGAAGCGCCGGTGGTACTCGCGCACCACCTCCACCTGCAAATCCTCGCGCGACCCGAAATGCGCAAACACACCGCTCTTGCTCATCTGCATCCGCTCGGCCAGAAGGCCGATGGTCAGCCCTTCCAGACCGTCCCGACTTGCCAAGTCCAGCGCTGCGTCGAGAATCGCGGCCCGCGTCTGTTCGCCTTTTCGCATGATGTCCCTACCGTTCTTATGTGACCCGTGAAATCGAACGGCCGTTCTATTATTATGGCCGGACCAAGGTGAAACAAGCAATTTTTTAGAAACGCGTATCTAAAAATAGTCGAACAATGTCTTTAGGATAAGTCTCAACATTGCCCGCGCACATTGTCGCGTTTTAAATACGGACTGCCTGTAAGTGACTGCCCGACTTCCCAGTTCGTGGGAGCCACGTGCGCGTTTCTAAAATGGTTATTCTTGCGCAATCGTTGCGAAATGGCAGATTAATCGTACTGCCCAATGGTGATGACCTTCATCATCAGACGATACGTGTTATACGCAAACCAATTAAGCACCCGCTCCGTAACGGGACGCGCCACATAATGCTTTTCGTCGATGCGCCGGCCTTCATCGAAGGCTTTCAGAATGGCATCGTGCAATCCGGCAATTTCAGGATGATTGACGAGGACCATGTTGGCTTCGTTGTTGAGCACGAGCGAGAGCGCATCGAGGTTCGATGAGCCGATGGTCGCCCAGTCTGCATCGACGACGGCCACCTTGCCGTGGAGCATGGTCTTCTCGTATTCCGCGATCCGCACGCCGTGCTTCAGCAGATTGCCGTAGAGAAACGGCGTCGCGTAATCCAGCGCGACGAACTCCTTGCGCCCGATCACCAGCGACACGCGCACGCCGCGCCTGGCCGCATACACGAGCGCGCGGCGCAGCCGGCGGCCCGGCATGAAATAAGGATTCGCAAGCAACACTTCGCGTTCGGCGTGGGCAATGGCGCGCAAATAAGCCTTTTCGATCGCGCGCCGGTTCAGCAGGTTGTCGCGCGCGACGAACGCCACGCACGGCCGGTCCACCGCGTGGATTTCGCCGAGACGCGCCCGCCGGCGCGCCACCATCGCGCGTTTCGCGCTCCAGCGGGTCGGCTGCGCCTCGGGTTCGCAGCCCGGCGGCGTTTCCTTTTGCGGCGGCTTCACGCCGAGCCGGATGCGCTGCCATTGCGTCTCGAACGCCTCGCGCACGTCCTTCACCACGGGACCTTGCGCTTCCATCGCGAAGTCCCAGCGCGGACGTTCCAGTTGCGTGCCGTTCTGGTCGTAATCGTCGACGATGTTGATGCCGCCGCAATACGCGTAGGTGTCGTCGATCAGCGCGAGCTTGCGATGCGTGCGCGACCAGCCCTGCGGCCCGAACAGCAGATGCGGGTTGTAGATGCGATGCTCGACGCTCCGTTCCTGCCACAGCGTGAACATCGGCAGCTTGCTTTCGGTGCCGATGCCGTCCGTAATCACGCGCACCTTGACGCCGCGATCCGCGGCGCGAATGAGCGCGTCGGACACGGCGCGGCCCATGTCGTCGTTGGCGAAGATGTAGGTTTCGAGCGAGACCGACTGGCGCGCCGCATCGATCCGTTCGATCAGCGCCGGAAAGAACTGCACGCCGCCCTTGAAGATGCGCACGTGGTTGCCGGCGGTAAAGCAGAAGCGCGGCGGGCGACGGCCGGAGAACATGGCCTGGCGCAGCCGCTTGAAACTGCGCGTGGGACGCATGCCGATCATCGGTTATGCGCCGCGAGGCGTTCGGGCAATTGCAGGATCGCTTCCCGGTTCGACCACGAGAAGCAGGCGTCGGCGGCCTCGCGCAACGGCAGCCAGCGGTGCGCGGTGTGTTCGCGCGGGGCGATGATCACTTCGAGACAATGCGGCACGAGCAGGCTGAACTGATGCTCGGTGTTGCGCACGACACCTTCCGCGTAGCGATGCCGCCACTGCGGATAGATGTCGTACTGGATGCTGTGATGCCAGTCGAGCAGCGCCTGCTCCGGCACGAGACTTCCACCGATCACGATGCCCGTCTCTTCCGCCACTTCGCGCGTGGCGGTCTCCGCGATCGGCTCGTCGATGCGGTCCTTCGAGCCCGTCACCGATTGCCAGAAACCCTTGTGATCCGCGCGCTCGATGACGAGCACATCGAGCTCCGGTGTATGAATGACGACCAACACGGATTCGGGGATTTTGGGCGGCTTCTGCATGTCGGTGTGAACGCGTGTTGCTCTGTTTTGTCTTTGGCCCAAAGACTGTAACGCAAAAAGCGAAAAAGGCGCATTGAGCGCCTTTTTCATCACACCGACAAAGTCACGTGCTTGGTGCCGTGCTTACTGTCGTGCTTAGTGCGTCTTCTGCTCCGGCTAACGCAGACGGATGTGCAACTCGCGCAGCTGGCGCTCGTCGACTTCGCTCGGCGCCTGCGTGAGCAAATCCTGCGCGCGCTGCGTCTTCGGGAAGGCGATGGTGTCGCGGATCGAATCGGCGCCGGACATCAGCGTGACCACACGATCCAGACCAAACGCGATACCGCCATGCGGCGGCGCGCCGTACTGCAGCGCGTCGAGCAGGAAGCCGAACTTCAGGCGCGCTTCCTCGGCGCTGATCTTCAGCGCGCGGAACACCTTGCTCTGCACGTCTTCCTGGAAGATCCGCACCGAACCGCCGCCGATTTCCCAGCCGTTCAGCACCATGTCGTAGGCCTTCGCGAGGCAGCGGCCCGGATCCGTTTCCAGATACTCGAGATGCTCGTCCTTCGGGCTCGTGAACGGGTGATGCGCGGCCACGTAGCGGTTCTCTTCCTCGTCGTATTCGAACATCGGGAAGTCGATGACCCACAGCGGCTTCCAGCCGGTTTCGAGCAGGCCCGTCGTGCGGCCGAATTCCGAATGGCCGATCTTCAGGCGCAGCGCGCCCAGGCTGTCGTTCACGACCTTCGCGCGATCCGCCGCGAAGAAAATGATGTCGCCGTCCTGCGCACCGGTGCGCTCCATGATGGCGGCCAGCGCCGCGTCATGCAGGTTCTTGACGATCGGGCTTTGCAGGCCGTCGCGGCCGCGCGTCGTGTCGTTGACCTTGATCCACGCGAGACCCTTCGCGCCGTAGATGCGCACGAACTCCGTGTAACCGTCGATATCGCCACGCGACAGCTCGCCGCCCTTCGGCACGCGCAGCGCCGCGACGCGGCCGTCCTTCGAGTTGGCCGGCATGCTGAACACCTTGAAATCCACGTCCTTCACGGCATCCGTGAGGTCGGCGAATTCGAGCTTCACGCGCAGGTCGGGCTTGTCCGAGCCGAAGCGGCGCATCGCTTCCGAATACAGCATCACCGGGAACTGCTCCGGTAGCGCGACGTCCATCGTCTCCTTGAAGACGTGGCGGATCATGTTCTCGAACAGATCGCGGATTTCCTGTTCCGAAAGAAACGACGTTTCGCAATCGATCTGCGTGAATTCCGGCTGACGGTCCGCGCGCAGGTCTTCGTCGCGGAAGCACTTGGTGATCTGGTAGTAACGGTCGAAGTTCGCGACCATCAGCAGCTGCTTGAACAGCTGCGGCGACTGCGGCAGCGCGAAGAACTGGCCCGCGTTCACGCGCGACGGCACCAGGTAGTCGCGTGCGCCTTCCGGCGTGCTCTTGGTGAGCATCGGCGTTTCGATGTCGATGAAGCCTTGCTCGTCGAGATACTTGCGCACTTCCATCGCGACGCGATAGCGCAGGCGCAGGTTCTTCTGCATCTGCGGGCGGCGCAGGTCGAGCACGCGATGCGTGAGGCGCGTGGTTTCCGACAAATTGTCGTCATCGAGCTGGAACGGCGGCGTCACCGACGCGTTCAGCACCGTCAGTTCATGACACAGCACTTCGATCTTGCCGCTCGTCAGGTTCGCGTTGACCGTGCCCTCGGGACGGTTGCGCACGACGCCCTTGACCTGCACGCAGAACTCGTTGCGCACGCCTTCGGCGACCTTGAACATGTCGGCGCGGTCCGGGTCGCAGACGACCTGGACGAGCCCTTCGCGATCGCGCAAGTCGATGAAGATAACGCCGCCGTGATCGCGACGGCGATGCACCCAGCCGCACAGCGAGACGGTTTGCCCCAGGCGGGCCTCGGTCACCAGACCGCAGTATTCAGATCGCATCGACATGATGTTGTGTCTTTCGTTGTTCGTTGATCAACGGCTCGCGCGTTCGGGTCTCGCTCTTTCGCTCGGCGGACTCACGGGGCGCGCGCGCCGGCATTACATCGGCGGCTCGGTGGGGCGGCGGGCAGGCGCTACTTGCGCCGGCGCGCTGGGCGCGGGGGCCACCACGCCCATCGAGACGATGTATTTCAGTGCGGCGTCGACGGTCATGTCCAGTTCGACGACCTCGCTTTTCGGCATCATCAGGAAGAAGCCGGATGTCGGGTTCGGCGTGGTCGGGACATAGACGCTCACGTGTTCTTCATCGAGATGATTCAGCACGTCGCCGCCCGGAATCCCGGTGAGAAACCCGATGGTGTACGAGCCCTTGCGCGGATACTCGATCAGCAGCGCCTTGCGGAAGGCATTGCCGCTCGACGACAGCAGCGTGTCCGACACCTGCTTCACGCTCGTGTACAGCGGGCCGACTACGGGAATGTGCCGCAGGACCGCGTCCCACCATCCGACGAGCTTCTGCCCGACAAAGTTCTGTGTCAGCAGCCCGACGATGAAGATAAAGGCCAGCGTCAGCACCGCGCCCACGCCCGGCAAATGGAACCCGACGATGCGTTCCGGCTGCCAGGCCTGCGGCAGCAGCAACAGCGTCTGGTCCATGGTGCCGATGACGAGGCCCAGCACCCAGAGCGTAATGGCGAGCGGGACCAGCACCAGGAGGCCGGTGAGGAACACGGATTTCAGCGTAGTCTTTTTCGTCGTCATTTACACGGGGCGAAGGCTGCGCCGGCTCTCGAAAACAGGGGAGATTCGGCTTGGCGGGCGAGCCGCGCCCGATGGAGCGCGCTCGGCGAGGTCATTGCAAGGCCCATCAGGTTCGGGCCGTTCGGGGCGCTCGGGAAGTGCAGACAGCGTCCTCAGGTAGCGTCCTCAGGCGGCGCTGCCCGACGAAGCGGACGTGCCCGCCGCGGGCTTGGCCGCTTCCGATGCCGGAGCGGCGCTCGCCGGAGCCGTCGTGCCGCCGCCGGATACCGTGCCGCCTTCCGCTTTCGACGCCGCAGCATCCGATCCGTTCGCATTCGCGGCGTTCGATTCGGCGTTGCCGGCCTTGCCGTTGTTGCCATTGCCGTTGCTGTTTCCGCCGCGGAAATCAGTGACGTACCAGCCTGAGCCCTTCAGCTGGAAACCGGCGGCGGTCACTTGCTTCGAAAACGATTCCTTTCCGCACGCGGGACATTGCGTGAGCGGCGGATCGCTCAGTTTGCGCAACACATCTTTTTCGTGGCCGCAGTCTGCGCAGCGGTAGGCGTAAATCGGCATGGCACTGTTCCTACAATGATCTTTCGACGCTTGGTAGGGTAGCCCCCCTTCCTTGCGGAAGAGGGGCCCCCTAGGAACTGTACGTGCGAGTTTCCCCGCATACAGCTCGAGCCTACAAAATTACAAAGCCTTACTCTTAAGGCAAGACCGGCTTAGTTACAGCAAGACCGTGAATGTGCACCTGCTGGTGACAGACAGGGTGGAGAAGTACCCGGTTGGACAGAGAGTCTGTGCCGCCATGCATCCGATATTCCAGATGATGGTCGTGCCAACCAGTCTCGTCCGTGAGAGCACAACCGCAGTGCGCACATAAGCCGCCCTGCGACATATACAGCGTCGCCCATTGTTTCCGGTAGCGCATCGAGTTCCACATGCGCTCCTGCCGCAACTGTTCGCCGTACTGTTCCCACTTCGGATCAAAGGGATCGAAATCACCCTTGATCTTTTGGTGACGCTTGATCGTCGTACCGCTGAGTTGGTACAGCTCAAGCATTCCCTGACTACCGTCCGGCGTCACGATGGGACAGGCAAACACACCACTCCGATTTCCGATGGGGTGGAAATATTTCTCCCTCACCCATGCGGTGTTCTTTTGCGGGTGCCGCCTCTTTGACCACCGCCAGAGTCGCCCAAATATCAGGTACTCCATACGGGTGTACGCCTGCTTGGCTACTACAGGGCTGTGATATTGTGCCCAACCCCGTAGCATCGGGTTCAGCAGTCGGATCAGATCCACCTGCTTTACCGTCTTATTGCCGCTGATCGTATCCGCCACCTTGCGGTAGAACGTCTGCACGTTCTTCTTGCTCGGCTTGATGAGCAGCTTTCCCGAGTACTTCCGGAAATTCCACCCAAGGAAATCGAAGCCTTCGTCAATGTGGGTGATCCGCGTTTTGGCCTCTGACAGTTGCAGCCCCCGAACAGCGAGGAATGTTTCCACCCAAGGCCTGACCTCGCTTTCCAGCACCTCCTTCGAGTCGCCAGTGATCACGAAATCATCCGCGTACCGCACCACATTCACTTTCAGCCTCTTGGCTTTCACGATCCCGAACTTCGCACCGAGGTGCGTGATCAGTTCACGTTCCAACCCGTTCAGCGTCACGTTTGCCAGCGTCGGGGAGATGATACCTCCCTGCGGCGTACCGGCCGTTGTCGCCTGTAGCTGACCGTCGTAAATCAGGCCAGCCTTCAACCATTTCTGAAGGACGCCCTTGTCCATCGGGACATTGGCAAGCAGCCAGTCATGGTTGATCCAGTCGAAGCATCCCTTGATGTCCGCCTCAAGCGCCCATGGAGCCGAACTCTTCTGGGACATAGTGACGAAAATCTGAGACATGGCATCTGCCGTCGAGCGATTAATCCGAAAACCATAGGAGTTCGGGTCGCTCGTCGATTCTGCCACTGGTTCCAGAGCCAGCAGGTACAGGGCTTGCATCGCCCTGTCCCGCATGGTCGGGATGCCCAGAGGGCGCTCCTTTCCATTGGCCTTGGGGATAAAAACTCTCCGTAAAGGCAGAGGCTTGTACCCACGCCGCTTCAACCTGCCGACAGCTTTCCATCGGCTCTCAGGCGAATCCCACAGTTCGCGATCGACTCCAGCCGTTCGCGCACCCTGGTTCTGCGTAACACGTCGTACTGCATACAGCTTTGCAGACAACGTGCGAGTCAGCATCCGTTGCAGGGTCTTCACCCTGCGCCAGTCGCATTCCCGCGTCGCCTTCGCAATTCGAATCTGCATCCCTCTCACGTTCCGTTCAACCCGACGCCAATCAACGGCGTGCCAAGTGTCCGGCGCGTGTGAAAGCGCAGACCCAGTCTTCCGACTAGATACTCTCATGCTGCTCTCCCGCTAAGAAGTGAATCCCAAGCGTTGAGCAACACACCCCTTGCGGGAGCGTTTTGCTCCCGCAAGGGGGTTAAAGCCAACACTGACGACTCGAAAGTCGCCAGCAATCACTATTTGCTAGAGGGTAGTCAGCCGTCTTGCGACGGTAGACCAGACGGAAGTCTGCCCGCTTTCGCGTGAGGTGATGTTTCAACCCCTATGCGTCCCATTACAGGACACCATTCGCTTTTTCCGTCCTCCTATACCCGCACAATCAACAGCGTCCCTTGCGGTCCGCCTGCCCACGGTGTGCTGGGGCGACCATACGGGCTTACCACGTTCCCGGCATGTCACACGACTGACTTAGGTTCTGCCTCTCCCCCGACGGTCTCACGACGACGTAACCCGAGCTTTGAGCGGGGTAACCGACCGCACACCTTTTGGTTGATGCCTGACAGCAGCTTTGGCACCGCAATTCTTACGGGGTTTATCAGCAGTTCACATTCGTTAACCGTATCAGTCAGCCTAAAGTCTTGACCCCCTCGCTGCTAGGAGTCTCCAGCTGGTGGTCTCACGACCACCGACCGCCACGACAAACATGGGACCTATTGTTGGAAGAGCTTCACACTCCACCGTTACCAGTGGCGCATGTCCTCCTAGGCTACTGTTGGTCGTACAACAGGTTCACTTTCCCGCCGATGATGCCGGCGAGCCGAACAATGACACACCGAGCTTGCGCTCGTATCCTCTAGCGACGCCTGAGCTGGAGGCTCAGGTATTGCAAACGTCACTCCGCCCGGTCGGCGGAGATGAAGCCGCTGACGGGGCGGGACCTGATGGTAACCAGGGCAATGCAACATGTAGCCGAGCGAGTTCGATCAGCTATCAACTTCGCTACAAGGTGTGCCCTAAAAGGCGCACATCTACTACGTCAATTAGGCACAATGATCTTGAGCAGTTGCTTCCCGGGACTCGCGCCCCATCGAGATGCTCTACACCATGCCTATCGCAGCCGATGAACTCGAACAGACGTTGCATCGGACCGCTAGTCGATGTCCCTTACGTTGGGACTGCCCGGACACGAGCGTGCGTGTCGCACCAAAGCCTTGAATTATAGCCGCAAACCAATATTGCCCCGCGATTTTCAGGAACCCGGGACGCGACGTGAAGCGCCTGATAGGTCTGGGCCGTTACGGTGAATTCAAGGGGCGAGGATCAGGAACGCCGCCAGGTCATCCAGCGTTCGCGGCCCGCGAAGACAGGAATAGAGTCGCCGACCTCGCGCTCCTCGATCAGCTCGAAGTGCGGCGAGAGCAGCGCATCCAGATCGCCGCGCTCGATGCCGAACGGCGGCCCTTTGGGCGTCGCGCCAATGAAGAAGAAGCCGGCGAGCAGCGCACCCGGCGTCAGCAGCGCTGCCATCCGTTCGGCGTAATCCCGCCAGCGATCGCGCGGCAAGGCGCAGAGAAAGGCGCGCTCGTACATCCAGTCGATGGCAAATGGCGGCTGATACGCGAAGAAGTCCGCCTGTTCCACCACCGCCGCGTGCGCGCCGAGTTGCTTGCGCGCGGCGTCGACCGCGCCCGGTGCGAAATCGATCGCCCGGACCGGCCAGCCGCGTTCCGCAAGATACAGCACTTCATAAGCGCTGCCGCAGCCCGGAATCAGCACGTTCTGCGCATCCCGCGCCGCGACGAAAGTCTTGAACGCCTCGGGGACGCCGGACTGGTCCCACGGCATGAAGCGCTCGGCGAAACGCTCGTCCCAGAAACCGGGCGAGTTCGGATCGCGGTTCTCGAAGTCCGGAACGGCGGGCTGGGTCGGATCGCTCATGATGGGGGCTCGCTGAAAAGGGTGCGCCGGAGAATCGGTCAGGGATGGCCGAGCCACAACATTTGCGCGATCACGATGCCCGCACCCGCTATCGCGATCAGTCCGACGCCCAGAAGCGTCATCAGCAGACGATTGGTGCGCTTCTGCTCGGCCAGCAGCTGGCGCATCGTTTCTTCATTGCCGCCCTTGGGCGCGTCGTGATGTTCGGCCAGCAGATGATGGATCAGGCGGGGCAGCTGCGGAATCGTCTTGCTCCACTGCGGCGCCTCCATCTGCAGGCGCTCGTACCAGCCGCGCCAGCCGATCTGCTCGTTCATCCACCGTTCCAGATACGGCTTGGCGGTTTTCCACAGATCGAGTTCCGGGTCGAGCGAGCGCCCGAGCCCTTCGACGTTCAGCATCGTCTTTTGCAGCAGCACGAGCTGCGGCTGGATTTCGACGTTGAAGCGGCGCGAGGTGGAAAACAGCCGCATCAGCACCTGGCCGAGCGAGATGTCCTTCAGCGCGCGATCGAAATAGGGTTCGCAGACGGCGCGGATCGCGCTCTCCAGTTCCTCGACGCGCGTGCTCGGCGGCACCCAGCCGGACTCGAGGTGCAGCGTGGCGACGCGGTGGTAATCGCGCTTGAAGAACGCGAGGAAGTTCTGCGCGAGGTAATTCTTGTCGAAGTCCGATAGCGCCCCGACGATGCCGAAATCCAGCGCGATATAGCGGCCGAACGTCGCCGGATCGAGACTCACCTGGATGTTGCCCGGATGCATGTCGGCGTGAAAGAAGCCGTCGCGGAACACCTGCGTGAAGAAAATCTCGACGCCTTCGCGCGCCAGCTTCGGAATGTCCACGCCCGCCGCGCGCAGCGTCTCGACCTGGCTGATCGGCACGCCGACCATACGCTCCATGACCAGCACGGTCGGCGCGGACAGGTCCCAGTACATTTCCGGCACCAGCAGCAGATCGAGGCCCTGGAAGTTGCGGCGCAACTGGCTGCCGTTGGCGGCCTCGCGCATCAGGTCGAGTTCGTCGTGCAGGTATTTGTCGAACTCGGCCACCACTTCGCGCGGCTTCAGGCGCCGGCCGTCCGGCCACAGCCGTTCGGCCCAGATCGCGACGTCGCGCAGCAACGCGAGATCCGAATCGATCACCGGCAACATGCCCGGCCGCAGCACCTTCACCGCCACCGCCTTGCCCGCGTGCTCGCCATTCCTGATCTTGGCGAAATGGACCTGCGCGATCGACGCGCTCGCCACCGGCACGCGCTCGAAATCGTCGAACAACTCGTCGATGGGCGCGCCGAGCGACTTCTCGATGATCGCCACCGCGACCGCCGAATCGAACGGCGGCACCTGATCCTGGAGCTTGGCGAGTTCGTCGGCGACGTCGACGGGCAGCAGATCGCGGCGCGTCGAGAGCACCTGGCCGAACTTCACGAAAATCGGCCCGAGACTTTCCAGCGCGAGACGCAGGCGGATGCCGCGCTCGATGTCGAAACGGCGGCCGAACGTCGTGATGCGCATCAGGTAGCGCACGCGACGATCGTTGATGCCGCTCATGACGAGCTCGTCGAGCCCGAAGCGGACGATCGTGAAAAATATCTTGAGAAAACGCAGAAAACGCATGGTTCGGATTCGCTTCAGCTCGTTATTCGTGCGAGTCGCGCACTGACTCGCCGCCGGGTCGCGCTGAAGCGCCGCTTGCCGGATGCTTGGGTTCGCCTGCGTTCACGCCGGCACGTTCGATTCTTTCGATGCGCTTTTCCACGCGTGCCAGCGCATCGCGCGCTTTCGACAACTCGGCGTCGAAGGCCGCGAGTGCGCTGCGGCGCACGAGCTGCGGACGTTCGTCGAGGAAAAATTCGCTGAAGGTGTCCAGCAGGTTGCGTCCGGTGCGCTGCGCCTGCTCCTGCACCGACCGCGCGACGATGCCCAGCCGATGCGCGGGCGCGTCGCCGATCACGCGCGCCAGGTCTTCCTCCGGATCCCAGCGCAGATGTTCGGCAAGTTTCGCCAGCGTGGTGGCGAATTCGGCGTCGCCCTCGATCCGGACATGCTTCATCACGGCCGCCTGGCCGCCCTGCACGAAGGCCGGCAGCGCGTCGAGCGGCACGGCGATGGTGACGTCGAACTGGGCGGCTTCGGCTTCGGTGGTCGCGGCGAAGAGGCCGTCCGGTTGCACCATGAGGGCGATGGAAACCGGCGCGCACGACAGTTTCACGCGTTTGGCGGCATAGGGTTTCAGGCGCTCGAGCGCCCACGGCTCGCGCACGAGCAGATGATTCACGGCGGCCGCGAATGCGCCGGAGGCGGTCTTCAAGGCGGGGATTGCTGCGGGACGGGCGAATTCGTCTGCGTTCGTCATCGGCTGTGAGATGAAAAAACCCGCGCGAGACGCTTCTCGCGCGGGTTCATATTCTACCGCCGCCACCGGCGATCACACTGACGCTTGCCGGTTTCCGGCGACGGCACCCGCGCCGCGACGCGCTGACCGCGTCCGGCGCGCGGCGTCGCTCAGCTGACCTGCTGGATGCCTGCCAGCAGCCAGCCTTCGTTGCCGGACTTCTGCTTGGACAGGTTCCAAACCTCGACGAACGGCTCGGCCGCCGATCCTTCCGACTCGCGAATCAGGCCATGGAAGCGCACGCTCGCCAGATATTCCTGCGGGCGGTCTTCCACGCCGAGGACGTCGGCGTTGAGCTGCACGACATCGGTACGGTTCGGCGCACTGCCGCGCGCTTCGACGTCGAGCTTCACTTCCGCGAACATTTCGGGCGTGGTGAATTCGCGGATGTCGTTCGTGTTGCCGCGATCCCAGGCGTCCTGCAGGCGCACGAAGTAGACCTTTGCGTTACGCACGAACGCTTCGGTATCGAAGCCCGCCGGCACGTTCGGATTGACCATTTGCTGCTGCGGCGCCGATTCGATGTACGTCGCGCCGTAACCGCCCGATTGCTGCGGCACTTGCGCCGGCGCCGGGTCCAGACCCGTGCGCGCGCTTGCGCCGTACGGCGAACCCGAGGACGAGCCTGCACCGGCGTAAGCCGGCGTATTGCCGCCCTGGGCGCCCTGACGCTTGCGCATGATGAAGCGGAACAGCATGACCGCGGCGAGCACGATGAGCGCGATGATGATCATGTTCGCCATGGCGCCGGCGAAGGCTTCGCCCAGGCCGAAGTGCGACAGGAGCGCCGCGATGCCGAGGCCCGCCGCCAGACCGGCGATGGGTCCGAGCCAGCGGTTGCGCGCCGGTTGCGCGGCGGCGGCCGGCGTGGCGGGCGCGGGTTGCGCCCGTTGTGCCTGCGCGGCCTGACCCTGCTGCATGGATTGCGACGGCGGCGTCGCCTGATGTTGCTGCGTGGCGGTGGCCGACTGACGGCCCATGCTGCGGCCGCCGCCCATGCGCTTGGCGTCCGCCGTTTCCGCGAAGAGTGCGCCGGCCGCAATAACGCCAGCGAGCGCCAGTATTCCGGCCTTCCTGAAGAAGACGTTCAGGAAACCCCGGGGTTGGGGTATGCGCGAATCGGACATGTCGAATCCTTTGAAGAGTGGAACACTAGAATTTGGTCCCGACGTGTAACGCTACCACGCCACCTGACAAATTGTAATATTCGACTCGATCCAGGCCCGCTTGTTCCATCATTGTTTTCAAAGTTTCCTGGTCGGGATGCATCCGGATGGACTCTGCCAGGTACCGATAACTCTCCGCGTCCTTGGCCACTTTCTCGCCCAGCCACGGCAAAATCTTGAAACTGTATAGATCGTACGGCTTTTTGAGCGGATCCCACACCTTCGAGAATTCCAGCACCAGCAAGCGCCCGCCCGGCTTCAGCACGCGCGTCATCTCGGCGAGCGCGCGGTCCTTGTGGGTCATGTTACGAAGACCGAAGGCAACTGTAATGACATTGAAATAATTGTCCGGGAACGGAATCTTCTCGGCGTCGCACAGCAGCGTGGGCGTCATGACGCCCTTGTCCACCAGGCGATCCCGGCCCACGCGCAGCATCGATTCGTTGATGTCCGTGTGCCAGACTTCACCCGTCTCGCCGGCCTGCTTCGCAAACGCCATCGCCAGGTCGCCGGTCCCGCCCGCGATGTCCAGCACCTTGTAGCCCGGCCGCACCTTCGCCTGCCCGATCGTGAAATGCTTCCAGATCCGATGCAGTCCGCCGGACATCAGGTCGTTCATCAAGTCGTAGTTGCTCGCGACAGAGTGAAACACGCCCGCTACTTTCTTCGCCTTGTCCTGCTCGTCGACCGTTTCGTATCCGAAGTGGGTCTTGCTCATCGCGCTCTTTCCTCACCTGTTGTTCTTTCCAAGCCGCGCAATTGCTGCGCCGGGTGCGCGGCGATATGCCGCAGCTGTATATCGACTGATTTCAGTGGCAATGACCGCCGCCGGAGGTCTTGACGGCCATCGGCGTGTCGCGGTCGACGCCCGCCGCCTCCAGTCTCGCCAGATAGTCGCGCCAGTGTTCGTCCTGGCGCGTCGCGAGATCATGAAGGATGTCCCAGGAGTAGATGCCGGTGTTGTGGCCGTCTGAAAAATTGAGTTGCAGCGCGTAGTGCCCGACCGGATCGATGCCGATGATCGTCACCTCGCGCTTGCCGGTCTGCAGCGTTTCCTGTCCCGGTCCGTGGCCCTGCACTTCCGCCGACGGCGAATACACGCGCAGCAGCTCGAACGGCACACGATACGACGCGTCGCCGTATTGCAGTTCCAGCACGTGTGATTTCGAATGCACGACGACGCCGGTGGGAATCGGCGTCGTTGAAGTGAGTCCGCTCATGATCTCGTCTTATGGATGACCAAACTGCTGGTTCAGTTCGTTGCGTACCTGCTCGCGCAGGAGCGTTGCCTGGGCGCGCCGCTTCGACAGCTGCGATTCGGACACGGTGCGCTGGCGCGGCGCCCAGATCGGCAGCGGAAAGCGGGAGTCGTTGGAGAAGCGCGGGATGACGTGCCAGTGAACATGCGGCACCTGGTTGCCGAGGCTCGCGAGATTGATCTTCTCGGGCACCAGCACGCGGCGCATCACGCGTTCGACGCCATTCACGGCGGCCATCACGCGCACGCGATCCGGGTCCGGCAAATCCGACATCTCGGCGACATGCGCCCCCCAGATCACGCGGCACAGGCCGGGCCAGTCGGGCTCATCGGCGAGGACGACGCGCAACGCGCCGTCCTGCCACAGTACTTCGCCGCCGTCTTCACGGCAAAACACACAGTCCATCTCGAACCTCTAGCGAATCGTCCTCGATGTCGCTATTACACCAGCACGCGCTCGATACCGCCATTGTTCGCGCGTTCGACGTACTGTTCCATCCAGTTCTCGCCGAGCACCTTGCGCGCGATTTCCACGACGATATAGTCCGCCTCGACATTGGCGTCCTCGTTGTAGCGCGACAGGCCTTGCAGGCACGACGGGCAGCTCGTCAGGATCTTGACGTCCTGCGGCGCGGCGCCGTTGACCGGCTGCGGGCCGTCGCCGGCCTTGAGCACGGAGCCGGGCTGCGCGCCCGCCGCACCCGCCGACGCATTCGCGATGTTGATCGCGTTCGCGCCCGCTTCCGCGACGAGCGGAATGCCGCGCAGCTTGGCCGCGCCCTTGCGGATCTCCTCTTCCTTGCGGAAGCGCACCTGCGTGGAGACGTCCGGCCGCGTCACCGCGAGCGTGCCCGACTCGCCGCAGCAACGGTCATTCTTCTCGATCTTGTAGCCGTCGTTCTCGGAACCCATCAGCTGATTGACCAGCTTGACCGGATCCATGGTCTTGATCGGCGAGTGACACGGGTCGTGATACATGTAGCGCGTGCCGCTGACGCCATCGAGCTTGATGTTCTTCTCGAGCAGGAACTCGTGAATGTCGATGATCCGGCAGCCCGGGAAGATCTTCTCGAATTCATAGCCCGCGAGCTGGTCGTAGCAGGTGCCGCACGACACCACCACGGTCTTGATGTCGAGATAGTTCAGCGTATTCGCGACGCGGTGGAACAGCACGCGGTTGTCGGTGACGATCTTCTCGGCCTTGTCGAACTGGCCGGAACCGCGTTGCGGATAGCCGCAGCACAGATAGCCCGGCGGCAGCACGGTCTGCACGCCCGCTTCCCACAGCATGGCCTGCGTGGCGAGGCCGACCTGCGAGAACAGCCGCTCCGAACCGCAGCCCGGGAAGTAGAACACCGCTTCGGAATCGACGGTGGTTGTCTGCGGATTGCGGATGATCGGGACGATCTTGTTGTCCTCGATATCCAGCAACGCGCGCGCCGTCTTCTTCGGCAGGTTGCCCGGCATCTTCTTGTTGACGAAGTGGATCACCTGCGTGACGACCGGCGGCTTGCCGACGGTTGCGGGCGGCTTCGCCGTCTGCTTCCTGACGAACTTCTTCAGCACGTCGTTGCCGAGGCGCTGCGCCTTGTAGCCGACGCCCATCATCGCGGTGCGCGCGAGATTGATGGTCTGCGGATTGGTCGCGTTCAGGAAGAACATGCCCGCCGCATTGCCCGCGTTGAACTTCTTCTTGCCCATCTTGCGCAGCAGGTTGCGCATGTTCATGGTGACGTCGCCGAAGTCGATCTTCACCGGGCACGGCGTGACGCACTTGTGGCAGACGGTGCAGTGATCGGCGACATCGTTGAACTCGTCCCAGTGCTTGATCGAGACACCGCGGCGCGTCTGCTCTTCATACAGGAACGCCTCGACCAGCAGCGACGTGGCGAGAATTTTATTGCGCGGGCTGTAGAGCAGGTTCGCGCGCGGCACGTGGGTCGCGCAGACCGGCTTGCACTTGCCGCAGCGCAGGCAGTCCTTGATGGACTCGGAAATCGCGCCGATATCCGACTGCTGCATGATGAGCGACTCGTAGCCCATCAGCCCGAACGACGGCGTGTAGGCGTTGCGCAAGTCGGCGCCGTCGAACAGCTTGCCCTTGTTGAAGCGGCCATGCGGATCGACGCGCTGCTTGTAGGCGCGGAAATCGCCGATCTCTTCTTCCGTCAGAAACTCCAGCTTCGTGATGCCGATGCCGTGCTCACCCGAGATCACGCCGTCGAGCGAACGCGCCAGCTTCATGATGCGCGCCACCGCGTGATGCGCGTCCTGCAGCATCGCGTAGTTGTCGGAGTTGACGGGGATGTTGGTGTGCACGTTGCCGTCGCCGGCGTGCATGTGCAGCGCGACGAACACGCGGCCGCGCAGCACTTGCTTGTGGATGGCCTGCGCTTCGTCGAGGATCGGCTTGAATTCGCCGCCGTTGAAGATCTGGCGCAACTCGGCGCGGATCTCCTGCTTCCACGAGATGCGCACCGTGCGGTCCTGCGCGACGTGAAAGACGTTGGCATCCGGCTGCACGTCGACGCGGTCCGCGAACTTCTCCGCGAGCGCCTCGTAGCCGAGCTGAAGCAACTGGTGCTGGGCCTCGCGCAGCGGCATGTCGAGGTGCTCGCCGACGAAGGTCCAGCGCTCGCGCACGCGCTTCAGCAGATCCAGCGCCTGCTGCACGCGGTCTTCGAGCAGCTCGGCGCTGGGGATTTCATTGGCGTCGTCGGTCTTGCCGAGCGGCAGCTTGCCGGTGCGGAAGAACGCTTCGAGCGCATTGACGAGTTCCAGCTTGTTCTTGATCGACAGCTCGATATTGATGCGCTCGATGCCGTCCGTGTACTCGCCCATGCGATTGAGCGGAATCACGACGTCTTCGTTGATCTTGAACGCGTTCGTATGCTTGGCGATGGCGGCCGTGCGCGAGCGGTCGAGCCAGAAGCGCTTGCGCGCCTCGGCGTTGACCGCGACGAAGCCTTCGCCGCTCTTGCCGTTCGCCATGCGCACGACTTCCGACGTGGCGGCGGCAACGGCATCGGCGTCGTCGCCGACGATATCGCCGATCAGCACCATCTTCGGGAACGCGTTGCGCTTGCTCTTGGTGGCATAGCCGACCGCGCGCAGATAGCGTTCGTCCAGATGCTCGAGGCCGGCGAGGATCGCGCCGCCCTGCTTCGACGTTTCGAACAGATAGTCCTTGATCTCGACGATGCTCGGAATCGCATCGCGCGCCTGGCCAAAGAATTCAAGGCAGACGGTGCGCGTGTGCGCGGGCATCTTGTGCAGGATCCAGCGTGCCGACGTGATGAGGCCGTCGCAGCCTTCCTTCTGCACGCCGGGCAGGCCGGCGAGGAATTTATCGGTGACGTCCTTGCCGAGCCCTTCCTTGCGGAACGTGCGGCCGGCGATGTCGAGATTCTCGGTGCGGATCAGCTTCTCGCCCGGCGCGCGATTGCCGTCGAACCAGTCGAGCCGGAAACGCGCCACTTCGATGTCGTGGATCTTGCCGCAGTTGTGATCCAGGCGCGTGACTTCGAGCCAGTTGCCTTCCGGATCGACCATGCGCCACCACGCGAGATTGTCCAGCGCCGTGCCCCACAAAACAGCTTTCTTGCCGCCCGCGTTCATCGCCACGTTGCCGCCGACGCAGGACGCATCCAGCGAAGTGGGATCGACCGCGAAAACGAAGCCCGCCTGCTCTGCTGCTTCGGTCACGCGCCGCGTGACGACGCCCGCGCCCGAGAAGATGGTCGCGACCTTGTGCTCGACGCCCGGCAGGCTGGTCATCTCGACCGGCCCGAGCTGTTCGAGCTTTTCCGTGTTGATGACGGCCGAGAACGGCGTCAGCGGAATCGCGCCGCCGGTGTAGCCGGTGCCGCCGCCGCGCGGAATGACCGTGAGGCCGAGTTCGAAGCACGCCTTGATGAGGCCCGCGATCTCGGCTTCGGTGTCCGGCGTGAGCACGACGAATGGGTATTCGACGCGCCAGTCGGTGGCGTCGGTGACGTGCGCGACGCGCGACAGGCCGTCGAACTTGATGTTGTCCTTCTGCGTCTGCCGGCCCAGCACGCGCGACGCGCGGCGGCGCAGGTCGGCCATGCGGGCGAATTCGGCGGCGAAGTCGTCGACGGCGCGGCGCGCTGCGGCCACCAGCAACTGCACGCGCCCGGCGCGTTCCTGGCTGCCGGCCTCGTCGTGGTGAGCGGAGAGGTCCGCGCTGCGGCGTTTCTCGATTTCGGCGAGACGGTGATTCAGCGCGTCGACCAGCATGCCGCGGCGCTTCGGGTTGTCGAGCAGGTCGTCCTGGAGATACGGATTGCGGCGCACGACCCAGATGTCGCCGAGCACTTCGTAAAGCATGCGCGCCGAGCGGCCGGTGCGGCGCTCGTTGCGGAGTTCGTCGAGGACGGCCCAGGCTTCGTCGCCCAGAAGCCGCATCACGATTTCACGATCGGAAAACGACGTGTAGTTATAGGGAATTTCGCGCAGACGGGGTTCGATATCGAGCGCCAAGGCGGCATGGGCGCCGTTCGGATCGAAGGCTTGAGGTGCGTTCATGTTCGACGGTTCGGTGTGCCGGCGGGCGCTCTGCTAAGCGGAACGCCGACGATGCGCGTGGGGGCGCAAATTTTCGAGTGAGACTTATCTTGGCGAAGGCCGCCGGAACCGCCCTGCGCAACGTGCTGCGAGGCGGACGTCATCACGACGCCTTCGGTGTGCCCGGGATCAACGCCACGATCGCGCGTGACGCGCATGCCGCTCGGCCGCCGCGTGCGACGCGCGGGGGACATGCGCCAGAAAATCGATCCGAAGCTGCCGGTGCATCTGCCGATCCTGATTGCTGATACGTAAAAGGAAATTCTAACCCAGGATCATGACGCGCGTTGCCGGGCGCTAGCAGGCGGAAGGGCTTTTTGCTAGTACATTCGCGACGCGTTCATGGCATTTTCGACGCTTTTTTGCACGACCGTCCGGACGGTCGGAACATATGGGGGAGCGGCGACGAGCGCGACAGGCGCTATCATGGATGCTTTCGCCCTCAAAACCCGCACGCATGCGTGCCGCGTGACGATTTCCCGCATGACACATCCCGACTACCTGAAGAAAGTGCTGACCGCGCGTGTGTACGACGTCGCGCGGGAGAGCGAGCTCGAACCCGCGAACAATCTGTCGGCGCGCCTGCGCAATGCCGTGTTCCTGAAGCGCGAGGACAACCAGCCGGTGTTCTCCTTCAAGATTCGCGGCGCCTATAACAAGATGGCGAACCTCTCTGCCGACGAACTCGCGCGCGGCGTGATTACGGCCTCGGCGGGCAATCATGCGCAGGGCGTGGCGCTGTCGGCGGCGCGGCTCGGCTGCCGCGCGGTGATCGCGGTGCCGACCACCACGCCGCAAGTGAAGATCGACGCGATCCGCACGCATGGCGGCCCGACGGTCGAAATCGTGCTGGCGGGCGAATCCTATAGCGACGCCTACACGCGCGCCGTGCAGCTTCAGGAAGAACGCGGCCTGACCTTCGTGCATCCGTTCGACGATCCCGACGTGATCGCCGGGCAAGGCACCGTCGCGATGGAAATCCTGCGCCAGCATCAGGGCCCGATCCACGCGATCTTCTGCCCGATCGGCGGCGGCGGTCTGGCGGCCGGCGTGGCGGCCTACATCAAGGCCGTGCGTCCGGAGATCAAGGTGATCGGCGTGCAGACCGAGGATTCCTGCGCGATGGCGAAGTCGGTCAAGGCGGGCGAGCGCATCACGTTGAGCGAGGTCGGCTTGTTCTCGGACGGCACCGCGGTGAAGCTGGTCGGCGAGGAAACCTTCCGCCTATGCCGGGAACTGCTCGATGACATCATCACCGTCGATACCGACGCCCTCTGCGCCGCCATCAAGGACGTGTTCCAGGACACGCGCTCGGTGCTCGAACCGGCGGGCTCGCTGGCAGTGGCGGGCGCGAAGCTGTATGCGGAGCGCGAAGGCATCGAGGGCAAGACGCTGATCGCGGTGACCTCGGGCGCGAACATGAACTTCGACCGCATGCGCTTCGTCGCGGAACGCGCGGAAGTGGGCGAAGCGCGCGAGGCGGTGTTCGCCGTGACGATTCCCGAGGAGCGCGGCAGTTTCAGGCGCTTCTGCGAACTGGTCGGCACCCGCAGCGTGACCGAGTTCAACTATCGCATCGCGGATGAAAAAGCCGCGCATATCTTCGTCGGCGTGCAGATCAAGTCGCGCAAGGAAACGGCGCAGATGATGACGGCCTTCGTCGAACATGGTTTCGCGACCGTGGACCTGTCGCACGATGAACTCTCGAAGCAGCACATCCGCTACATGGTGGGCGGCCGCTCGCCGCTCGCGCGCGACGAACGCCTGCTGCGCTTCGAATTTCCGGAGCGGCCGGGCGCGCTGATGAAGTTCCTGTCGTCGATGGCGCCGGACTGGAACATCAGCCTGTTCCATTACCGTAACCAGGGCGCGGACTATAGCTCGATTCTGGTCGGCATCCAGGTGCCGCAGACGGACAACGCGGAGTTCGAGCGTTTCCTCGCGACGCTCGGTTATCCGTGGTGGGACGAAGGCGCGAATCCGGTGTACCGGCTGTTCCTCGGCTGACCACGATGGCGTTCACGCTCGAAGACAAGCTCGTCGTCGCGATTTCGTCGCGCGCGCTGTTCGATTTCGAAGAAGAGAACAGCGTCTTCGAAACCGGCGATCTTGCGCGTTACGAAGCCTTGCAACGCTCGCGGCTCGATACGCCCGCGAAACCCGGTGTCGCATTCAGCCTGATCCGCAAGCTGCTCGCGCTCAACACACAGGAACAACGTGTCGAGGTCGTGATCCTGTCGCGCAGCGATCCCATCAGCGGCCTGCGCGCGTTTCGCTCGTGCAAGGAGCATGGCCTGGCGATCGAGCGCGGCGTCTTCACGCGCGGGCGCTCGCCGTTCCGCTATCTGCGGCCGCTGCGCGCTTCGCTGTTTCTGTCGGCGAATCCGGAGGATGTGCGGGCAGCGCTCGACGCCGGCTTCCCCGCCGCCGGCGTTCTGCCCGAAACGGTCGTCGCGGCGAGCCATTACGCCCATGAGATTCGCATCGCCTTCGACGGCGACGCCGTGATCTTTTCCGACGAAGCCGAGCGCGTCTTTCAGGAGAGCGGCCTGCCGGCGTTCATTGGCCACGAACTCGACAAGAAGGATTCGCCCTTGCCGGGCGGACCGCTCAAACCGCTGCTCGCCGCCCTTCACAAGCTGCAGCGCATTGCCGCGCAAGGCGAGCGCGAAGGCACGACGCCCGCGAACGGCAGCCCGCCGATGCACATCCGCACCGCGCTGGTCACTGCCCGCTCGGCGCCTGCACACGAGCGCGCGATCCGGACACTGATGGCCTGGAACATCGAGATCGACGAAGCGATGTTCCTGGGCGGCCTCGACAAGGGCGACTTCCTGCGGGAATTCGAGCCCGACTTTTTCTTCGACGATCAAATTCGCCATTGCGAATCGGCCCGCGACGTCACGGTCACGGGACACGTTCTCAGCGGCATAGCGAACGCCACATGACACCCGATCAATCTCCGCTTGGCAAGCCCGTCCACTACACCGAACAGTACGATGCGTCGCTGCTGTTCGCGATCGACCGCAAGCGCGCGCGCGATGCGATCGGCGTCCCTGCACGGCTGCCGTTCTTCGGCACCGACATCTGGAATGCCTACGAGCTCTCGTGGCTGAACCGCAACGGCAAGCCGCAGATTGCGGTCGCCACGTTCTTCGTGCCGGCGGATGCGCCGAACATCGTGGAATCGAAGTCGTTCAAGCTGTATCTGGGATCGTTCGCGCAGACGCCGTTCGATTCCATCGACGACGTGCGCGCCGCCATCAAGCGCGACGTGTCGGCGATCTGCGGCGCGACGGTGTCCGTGCAGCTCAGCGCGCCCGCGGATTTCGGCAAGCTCGTGATGGAAGAGTTCGACGGCCTGTCGCTCGACCGGCTCGACCTCGATTGCAACGTGTACTCGCCCGATCCGTCATTGCTGAGCGCGGCGCACGGTGAGACGCCCGTCGACGAGACGCTGTTCTCGAACCTGTTGAAATCGAACTGCCCGGTGACGGGCCAGCCGGACTGGGGCAGCGTGCAGATCCGCTACTACGGCTCGCAGATCGATCACGCGGGCCTGTTGCGCTACATCGTGTCCTATCGCGGGCATACGGGGTTTCATGAGCAATGCGTCGAGCGCATCTTCATGGACATCATGCGGGAGTGCAAGCCGGAACGGCTCGCGGTGTATGCGCGTTATACGCGGCGCGGCGGGCTCGATATCAACCCGTTCCGCACCAACTTCAATCTGCCGATGCCGGATAATGCGCGGCTGGCGCGGCAATGAACGCGTCAGGCTCCCTCGATGCAGGGAGCCTGCCCCGCCGGCGCCTTCCCGAAAGACCCGTTATTGCTGGACGACCTCCATCGAGTGAGGCCGCGAGAAATCGTGGTTCTGACCGTCCCACGCCTTTACGTCCCTGAGTTCCCAGTTCTGCACCACGCCGGGAAAAGTGGCGACCCGGTTGTAGGACAGGTTTTCATAGTCCGACAACTTGACTGCGAGGCCGGGCGCTGCCTGGACCTGCACTTCCTGACCGTAGATCCGGGGCGGCAGCGCATAGCCGGCGCGCTGTCCCCCCGGCAGGCAATACTCGGTGCCGGACGTCAAGCTGACGATGCAACCGAGCGGCGTCGCATCGGCGATCACGCTCATCGATCTCGGCCGGGAGAAATCGAGCATCTGGCCGTTATCCGCTTTGATCTTCTTGAGCGAAGCATTCTCAACGCTTCCGACGAACTTCGCCACACGCCCGTAGGAGAGGTTGTCGTAGTCCGACAGCTTTACCGCGGTTCCTGGCGCTGCGTCGACATAAACGTCTTGTCCGATGATCCAGGACGGCAGCGAGTAGCCCGCGCTCTGACCGGCGGGCAAGCAATACCTCGCGCCGTTCGCCACGCTGACAATGCAACCTTGCGGCTGCTCGGAGGACAGGAAGCGCGCCTCGGGGTAGATGGACTTGATCCAGCTTGCGTACTTGGCGACTCGCGCGCCAATGGTGTTCGTGTCGGTTATGCCATAGGACGTCGCGATGATGACCGGCTTCAAGTTACGCATCTGCCACCAAGCCGATCCGCTGTCACCTGGCGATAACCGAGCCCAGAACGCCGAGGGCCCCACGGGCTGGTAACTCGCGCTCATGCCGTAGTCGCGTTCAAAAATGGAGTCGATCCGGCTGCGTCCGTAGAGCCGTCGTTCACCTTTGGCCGGCTGGTAGGCGCCGCTGCCGTTCAGGCCGACGCCCCAGCTGCCATAGCCGACGTAAATGACATCAAGTCCCTTCTCGTCCAGCGAGTCGTTCAGAATGGGACGTTCGACAGGCCTGCCGGCAGCGTTGAGCATCGCCTTGCGTAACGGCAGCTTCAGGATGGCGATGTCCGTGGATGCGCGACCCATGCCCGGCGGAATCTTGATCCGCTCCTGCGGCACATACGCGGTGCCGGCCCCCGATGCCGCCACGACACCGTCAGGCAATGTGAGTGTCAGGTTGACCGCGGTCTCGGTCGCTTGATACCCGAAGCAATGCGCGGCCGTCAGCACATAGCTCCAGCCATCCTTGTCGCCCAGCCACGTCGCGGTGCACGAGCCGAGGTTTCCGACAACGAGCCACGGCTCCTCGTAACTGAAGGCGCGTAGTTTGTCGTTACCTGTCTTGATACTGTTAGGTACGTCCGCGGTGCTTCCGCCGTAATACGTGAAGGTGGCCTCGTCGATCACCATCGCTTGAACCGATGAGCCGGCGGTCAGCATCGCCAGCCCAACACCCCATAGATTGCGCTTCATTCCTGCCTCCAGTCAGTTTCACATGACGAGCAACGTCATCTGCATGGCTAAACATCTCATGCGAGTGCGTTGTTCGGGAGTCACAGCCGTCAGGAAGGTCGAACGGCTCGCGCCGCCCATCCGTTACGAACGGATCTGCGGCGCGGACTAAGAATATGCTTAACTGGAAGCAGGCCGACTAAGAAAAGTCTTAATTAGACGACCGCATGCGTTTTGCTCGCGCACGAGCGAAACGAACTCAGGAATACTTCACGCAGCCGCCTTCTTATAAGCGACGCAATCCACTTCGACCTTGCAATCGATCACCATCGACGACACGACACACGCCCGCGCCGGCGGGTTCGCGCCGAAATACTCCTTGAACACCTTGTTGAACGACGCGAAGTCGCGCGGATCGTCCAGCCACACGCCGCAGCGCACGACGTGCTCCGTGCCGTAGCCCGCTTCCTGCAGGATCGCGAGCACGTTCTGAATCGCCTTGTGCGATTGCTCGACGATGCCGCCGTTGATCACCTCGCCGTTTTCCATCGGCGTCTGGCCCGACACGAACAGCCAGCCATCGGCCTCGACCGCGCGTGCGAACGGCATATGCGCGCCGCCTTGTCCCTTGCCGCCTTCCACGCCATAACGCTTCATCGCTTCACTCCTTGATTCAAAAACAGTGTTAGAACGCACCGCGCGCATCGAGCTTAGATGCCGCGCCGCGCGCAACGAAATGTCCCGCGCGCGCGCCGGTCACGGCCCGCTCGCGATACGTCAGCACCCCATTCACCCACACCGCGTCGATGCCGTCCGCCGCCTGCTGCGGCTGCGCAAAAGTGGCGGCATCGCGCACGCGCTCGGGATCGAACACGACCAGATCGGCGTGATGGCCCACCTTCACTTCACCGCGCTCGGTCAAACCGAAGCGCCGCGCAGAAAGACTCGTCATCTTGCGCACCGCTTCCTCGAGCGGCATCAGCGCCGTGTCGCGCGCGTAGTGCCCGAGCACGCGCGGAAACGCGCCCCACAGACGCGGATGCGGCAACGGATCGTTCGGCAAGCCGTCCGAACCGACCATCGTCGCGGGATGCGAGAGGATGCGCCGCACGTCGTCTTCCGACATGTTGTGATACACCGCGCCCGCCGGCTGCAAGCGCTTCGCGGCTTCCTGCTGCGTCACCTGCCACGCGTCGGCCACTTCGCGGATCAGCTTGCCCGCCATCTCGGGATGCGGCGTCGACCAGGTGATCGTGATGTCGATGTCGCCCGTGACCTGCTTGAGATCGAGCGTCGACGAACTGCGGTTGTACGGATAACAATCGCACGCCACCGGCTGCCCCGCGCGCGTGGTGTCGATCGACTTCAGCACTTCCGTGCTGCGCCCCCAGTTCGACGGCCCCGCGCACTTCAGATGCGAGATCACCACCGGCACGCGCGCATGGCGGCCGACGCGATAGGCCTCGTCCATTGCATCGAGGATGGCGTCGAACTCGGTGCGCATGTGGGTCGTGTAGAGCGCGCCCGCTTGCGCCAGCGGTTCGGCGAGCGCCTGCACTTCCTCGGGCGGCGCGCTGAACGCCGAGCCATAGGCCAGACCGCTCGACAGACCGAGCGCGCCGTGCGCCAGCGCCTCTTCCAGCTGCGCGCGCATGCCGGCGATTTCGTCGCCGGTGGCGGCACGGTCGAGCCGGTCCATGTGATTGCTGCGCAGCGCCGTATGGCCGATCAGCGCACCGACGTTCACCGCCGGACGCGCGCCGTTCACCGCCGCGACATAGGAGGCAAAGGTCGGATACTGGAACGCGGCGGCGTCGCCGAGGAGGTTCATCGGGTCGGGCGGCGCGCCCTTCAGCGTCACCGGCGACGCGCTGATCCCGCAATTGCCGACGATCACCGTCGTCACGCCCTGAGTGATCTTCGGCATCATCTGCGGCGCGCGGATCACGTGGGTGTCGTCGTGCGTATGGACATCGATGAAGCCCGGCGCGAGCACCTTGCCCGTGGCATCGAAGGTGTCGTCGGCGCGCCAGCCGGACAAGCCGCCGGGCGCCGTGATCGCGACAATGCGTCCGTCGCGCACCGCGACATCGCGCGCGACAGCGGGCGCACCCGTGCCGTCGATCACACGCGCGCCGACGATCAGCGTATCGGCCTGTTCCATCATCAGTCTCCCAAGGGTTGACGTTCGCCGCCGCCGCGATGCGCGTCGAGCGCATGTTTCATGCGGCGCAGCAGTTCGCGGCTGGTGTCGGCCTGCTTGACGGCGAGTTCGGTGACGAGCAGGTCGAGCGCCATCATCATCGCGTAGCGCGACGACGACGGCTTGTAGATGAAGTCGCTTTCCATCGCGATGACCGGGATCAGCCAGTCGGCCAGCACGCCGAGCGGCGACGCCGGCGCGGTCAGCGCGATCACGCGCGCGCCGTACTGCTTCGCGAGCCGGCAGCTTTCGACCATCTCCGGCGTCTGCCCAGTCACCGAGAGCGCGACCACGACGTGTTCCTTCGACAAGGTCGACGCCACCATCCGTTGCAGCAGTCCGTCCTGATACGACGCCACCGGCCGGCCGAGCCGCACGAGGCGAAAGCGCATTTCATCGGCGAGCGCGGTCGAGCCGCCGCCCATGCCGAACACGTAGATCATCGCGGCGGCGGAAAGCGCATCGGCGGCCTCGGCCACCGGCGCCGCCGCGAGCGCGCCCTGGTTCTGCGCGAGCGTGCCCTGCACTTCCTCGAAGATGCGCGCCGCCAGCGAAGCCGGCACGGCGTCGGCATCGCGCGTCAGGAAGCGCTGGCCGACACCCGCCGCCTGCGCGAGCCGCAGCTTCAATTCGCGCACGTCCTCGCAGCCCACAGCCTTCGCGAACCGCGTGACGGTCGCGACGCTCACTGCCGCCTTGTCCGCCAGCGCGCCAATGCTCGCGCGCGACGCGGCCACGATGTCGTCGAGAATCAGCGCCGCCACCTTGCGTTCCGCGTCGCGCAGTTCGGGCGCGCGCTCCGCAATGCGTGCGACGATGTCGATACCGATGGAATGAGACGGGCCGTTCATGGCGTGCGCACTTGATTCACGATTTGACTCACGATTCGGCTCACGATTTGATTCGCGACGATGTTACTAAATAACATTTCCATCCCGGATGCTACTTTGGTTACTATCCTAGCGTCAACCTCGGAGCACGTGAGACGGTGCCCGGATCTATTTAAATGGACGATGGAGCAGCAGCGCATGAAAGTTACAAACTATCAAAGCCCCGCGATCGACCCGTTCGGCAAGGGCCTCGGCATGGTGCCGGGCACGGGCATCCAGTTGCAGGACGCGGCGCGCCTGCAATGGAACCTGCTCGAGGAAGATGTCAGCCTGCCTGCCGCCGTGCTGTACGCGGACCGCATCGAGCACAACCTGAAGTGGATGCAGGCGTTCGTCGGCGAATACGGCGTCAAGCTCGCGCCGCACGGCAAGACCACGATGGCGCCGCAACTCTTCCGCCGTCAGCTGGAAACCGGCGCGTGGGGCATCACGCTGGCCACCGCGCATCAGGTGCGCGCGGCGTATCGCGGCGGCGTGCATCGCGTGCTGATGGCGAACCAGCTGGTCGGCAAGCGCAACATGGGCATGATCGCCGAGTTGCTCACCGATCCGAATTTCGAATTCTTCTGCCTGGTGGATTCAGCCGACGGCGTCGATCAGCTCGGTGAATTCTTCAGCTCGGTGCGCAAGAAGCTCAATGTGCTGATCGAGCTCGGCGTGCCGGGCGGCCGCACCGGCGTGCGTGACGACGCCCAGCGCGACGCCGTGCTCGCCGCCATCGCGCGCTGGCCGAGCACGATCGAACTGGCGGGCATCGAGTTGTATGAAGGCGTGCTGCAGGACGAAGCGCGGGTGCGCGAGTTCCTGAAAGGCGCCGTCGATGTCACGCGCGCGCTGATCGCCGACGGCAAGATCGCGCGCCAGCCGGCGATCCTCTCCGGCGCGGGCTCTGCGTGGTACGACGTGGTCGCCGACGAGTTCGCCAAGGCCCATAGCGATGCCATCGAAGTCGTGCTGCGTCCGGGCTGCTATCTGACGCACGATGTCGGCATCTACAAGAAGGCCCAGAACGAGATCTTCGCGCGCAATCCGATCGCGAAGAAAATGGGCCAGGGATTGAAGCCGGCGCTGCAACTGTGGGCGTACGTGCAGTCGATTCCGGAGCCGGACCGCGCAATCATCGGGCTCGGCAAGCGCGATTCCGCCTTCGACGCAGGCATGCCGGAACCGGCGAAGCACTATCGTCCGGGCAACGACGCGCCACGCGACATCGCGACTGAAGAAGGCTGGGAAATTTTCGGGTTGATGGATCAGCACGCGTATCTGCGCATCCGTCCGGGCGACGATCTGAAAGTGGGCGACATGATCGCGTTCGACATCTCGCACCCCTGCCTCACCTTCGACAAGTGGCGTCAGATTCTCGTCGTCGATCCGAAGTATCGCGTCACCGAAGTGATCGAAACGTTCTTTTAAACCTTCGCCTCGAGCGCGGCCGCCTGCGATGCACTGGCGGCCGCCACGTCCTGGATGCGTCCCTCGAACATGTGCAAGGCGCTAGACAACGCCTCGATGGCCTCGTCGGGCAGCGATGCCATCGTGTCGTGCAGGAACGCGTTGCGGCGCGGCAGGCCTTCCTGCGCGATCGCCCGGCCTTGCGCCGTCAGCGCGACATTCGACACGCGATTGTCGCGCGCGTCCACGCTGCGCATTATCCAGCCGAGTCCTTCGAGCGTCTTCAACTGCCGCGTCAGCGCGCCGGGATCGACCTTGAGGTGCTCGACGAGCTTCTTCTGCGACAGCACGCCCGCATGCTCGTGCAGCGCGAGCAGGATGCGCCAGCGGGGCATCGGCTGACCGACGGCCGTCTCGAACGCCGACATGAATGCCCGATAAGTGCGTCCGAACTGCTGGATGACGGCGATACGGTCTTGTTCGTTCATGCTGTGATTTCCGTGCTCATTCGGCGAGGATGACCGGTTCCTGCGGCCCTTTCAGGCGCACCGGAGGAACACGCCGCGACTGCCATACCGATACCACCGCGATCAGCGCCGCCAGCGCCAGCCCGATGTGGATCGCCGCCACCAGCGACTCGCGCGCGGACTCGAGCAGCATCGCGCCGTCGTGGCCTGCGGCGCTCAGTTGCGCGAGCAGCGCCTGTTGCCCGTCCTGGTTGATGAGGATCTGCGGATCCGAGAGATCGCCGGCCCAGCGCAGCGCATGCGCCTTGTCGAGCGCGAGGTTCACGCCGCTCGCATACAGCTGGCTCACAAGCGTCCCGGTGAGCGCCGTGCCGATCATCCCGCCGATCATGCGCAGCGATTGCAGCAGCGCGGTCGCGATACCGAGATGCGCGCGGCCTGCCGTCTGCTGGGCGAACACGGTGAGGTTCGGCATCACGAAGCCGAGGCCCAGGCCGCCGAGCAGCATGACCACCAGCAACAGCGAACGCGGCATGTTGTGCGTGGCCACGACGACGCCCAGGCACGACAGCGCCAGCAGCGAAAAGCCGGCATACAGCATCAGGTTGGCGTTCTTCAGGCGCGTCACGATGCGTCCGTTCACGATGCTGCCGATCGTGATGAACACCACGAGCGGCGTGATCATCACGCCCGCATCCTTCGGCGACATGCCGAAGCCGCCCTGGAACAACAGCGGCGCGTAGAACAGCAGCGAGAACATCGTGAAGCCGCCGAGGATCGCCAGCGTGAAGAGCGCGGCGAGCGCCGGGTTGCGGAACATGTCGATCGGCAGGATGGCGTAGTCGCAGCGCTTTTCCCAGCGCCACAAGCCAAAGCTCGCCGCGATGGCGACGACGAGCAGGCCCGCCGTTGCCACGCCGAAGCCGTGCTTGGGCAGCATCTCGACGAACAGTTGCAGCGCGCCCAGCGACGCCGCGATCAGCAGCGCACCGGGCCAGTCCAGCCGCATCTTGCCTTTGTGGACGACGTGACGCAGATGCGGCAGAAAGCGCCACACGAAGAACAGCGAGATCACGCCCACCGGCAGGTTGACGTAGAACACCGAGCGCCAGCCGTAGTACTGCGTGAGAAAGCCGCCCAGCGACGGCCCGACCGCATTGGCGATGCCGAACGCAGAGCTCATCAGCACCTGCCAGCGCAGGCGCACGACGTTGTCCGGAAACAGATCCGCGATGCAGGCGAACGCGGTGCCCACCAGCATGCCGCCGCCGATCCCCTGCAGGCCGCGCGCGAGCACCAGGAACATCATGCTGTTGGCGAGCCCGCACAGCACCGAGGCGACCGTGAACACCACGATCGATGCAATCACGAACGGCTTGCGCCCGTAATAGTCCCCGAGCCGTCCGAAGATCGGCACCGTGATGACGGAGGTCAGCAAGTAGGAAGTGGCAACCCAGGCGTAGAGGTCGAAGCCCTTGAGTTCAGCGACGATGGTCGGCAGCGCGGTGCCCACCACGGTTTGATCGAGCGCCACCAGCATGGTGACGAAAGAGACGCCCAGCATCGCCATGAGCGATTCGCGGAAGGGCAGAACCTGTCCGCTGGAGTGATGCGCGGCGGTATGTACGGCCATCTTTGTGAGCGCAACGATTGACTAGTCAACGGAACGGGAATCATAGCACGCTGTGATCATCCAATCCGCGTGGCACTCTACTGCTTACGCTACGTACCGAACATATCGCAATGGAACCGACGCCGATCATCACCTCCCCGCTTTCCACCGACGATTTCGCCGCCCTGTCCCGCGCCAAGGAGCTGCTGGAGAGTCCGTCACTGACCATGAAACTGGCGAGCGTCGTCGGCGCGCCGATCGAGAAGCTGCTCGGAAGGCTGCCGGGGGCCGCGCAGGAAAAAGTCGACGAAGCGACCCAGCTCGCACTCCGGAAGTGCCTGCAACTGGCGCTGCGGACGATCGGCAAGAGTGCGCCGTCCGGATCGCTGCTGGCGCCGCCGCCCGACAAGCCGCACAACCTGATGCACAAGCTTGCCGTCGCGACGACGGGCGCGGCGGGCGGCGCGTTCGGCCTGTTCGCGCTGCCCGTGGAATTGCCGGTCACGACGACGCTGATGTTCCGCTCGATCTGCGACATCGCGCGCAGCGAGGGCGAAGACCTGCAGCGCGTCGAGACGCAACTGCAATGTCTGATGGTGCTCGGCATGGGCGGCACGAAAGCCAGCGACGACAACGCCGATCTCGGCTACTTCATCGTGCGCGGCGCGCTGGCGCAGTCGGTCTCGCGCGCGACCAGCGAGATCGCGGCGAAGGGCCTGGGCAGCCACGGCTCCACGGCGCTTCTCAAGTTCCTGCAGACCATCGCGTCGCGCTTCTCGGTGCAGGTCAGCGAGCAGGTGGCCGCCAAGTCGATCCCGGCGATCGGCGCAGTGCTCGGCGCCATGGTCAATACCGTGTTCATCGATCACTTCCAGCAAATGGCGCACGGACACTTCACCGTGCGCAGGCTGGAACGCCGTTATGGTGGCGCGGCCGTCGAGCGCGCGTATCAGACCATCGAGGTGATGGGCGGCCGATGAGCTTCGCGTGAGGCCGTTGCCTCTTCGATGAACGCCGCCGCGCGCTTCAGCGCCGCGCTCGCCTCGGGCATGAACGGCGCCCAGATCTGGAAGATGTGCGGCACGTTGCGCCAGACATCCAGCTTCACCGCGACGCCCGCGGCGCGCGCCCGCTCGGCGACGCGCGTCGAGTCGTCCAGCAGCAGTTCCGTGTCGCCGACCTGGATCAGCAACGGCGGCAGGCCGGCAAATTCGCCGAACAGCGGCGACGCATACGGATGGCGCGCATCGGCGCCGCCGAGATACTGCGCGGCGACACGCGGAAACACCGCTGCGTGATACATCGGATCGCGGCCTTCGTTCGTCCGCATCGACTCACCGCCGCAGGTCAGGTCTGTCCACGGAGAAAACAGGACCGCCGCTGCCGGCAGCGGCGTGCCGGCGTCACGCAACGCGAGCAAGGTTGCGAGCGCGAGGCCGCCGCCCGCCGAGTCGCCGGCGAGGACGATCGAATGTGCGGGCGTGCCTTCCTCGAGCAAGCGTCGATACGCCGCGATGCTGTCATCCACGGCAGCGGGAAAGCGATGTTCGGGCGCCAGCCGGTAATCGAGCGACAGCACGCTGGCGCGCGCCTGCGCCGCGAGCCTGAACGTAATCGCACGATGACTGCGCGGCGAGCAGAAGTAGTAACCGCCGCCGTGAAGATAGAGGATGGTCCGCGGCGAGTGCGCCTCGTTCGTGAGCCATTCGTCACCGGACGCGCGGACCGTCAGCCGCCAGCCCTTCGGCACGCGCGGCGTCCACACCCGACGCGACGCATAAGAGCGAGCCAGTTCGACGTCAAGTTCAGGCCGCAAGGTATGCGGACGGATACGCGTACGCAATGCCCAGCAGGCCAGCGCGCGCTGCCAGCTCATCGACGTGCGCTCAGTTCGACGGCATGACCTGACCGCGGATCTCCCCGGTCGGGTTCTCTTGCGTGTGAATGTTGAAGTACCATTGGCCGGACATCAGGTCCGAGACCTGTTGCTCGTTGAGCGTCGCCTGGCCCTTCATGGGACTGGCAAGCGCTTTCTTGTCGACCGGCACCTGCACCTTGGCGTTTTGCCCGACAGGCGCCGGGCCATGAAAATGCGCCATCGTCGCCGGGCCGGACAGCTCCGCATAGGTCGCGGTCCAGGCGAGGACGTGCGTGTCGGTGTCGAAGGTCGCGTCGAGCGTGCCATGACCCTTGCTCACGCGCGGCGGGACTTCGCTCGAGGGTTGCAGGTTGGCTTTCAGCGCGACGGCATCCGCATGGGCCGCACCCGATGCCAGCAACAGCAACGCCCATGCAGCGGTCCAGCGGACAGGGGATCGGCGTGTCGAAATCATGTTTGCGCTCCTGGTGGCGACCCGAGCGGCGCATCGATGGTCTTCGCTCCTGCGCCCGGTGCATGCCATGGTAGTGCAATTCCCCTCGACGGCGCAGGTGGCCACGCGGTGCGGCGCACAGCAAAACAAAAGGCACCCGGAGGTGCCCTTTGATCATGCGCTGCGCTGCTTTCGCAGCGAGGCGCGCCGCTTCACTTCGTGCGGATATCAGAAGCGATGGCGGATGCCCGTGTTCACGAGCACCTGACGGCTGCTCGACGACGCGCCGAACGCGTTGTTGTAGTTGGCGATTGCCGCGGTCGGGTAGAAGCCTTCCGCACCGCCCGAGCCGATCTGCGCCACGCCTTCGACGTGGAAGTCCGTGCGCTTCGACAGCGCGTAGTCAAGCTGCACGCCGAACTGGTGGTACTTGACCGTGTCCGTGCTCTTGCCGTAGCCGCTGGCCTTGGCCGTCGAGAACGTATAGGCCGCGCCGAGCGCGAGCGCCGGGGTCAGCAGATAGCGGCCGTTCACTTCGTAGTTGTTGATCACGAGCGAACCGCTTTCCAGCGCCGTGTTGTCCAGACGGCTTTGCGTCCACACGCCGCCGAACGTCATGGCCTCGATCGAGTACGCAGCGCCTGCGCCGAACGTACGCTGACGCTGACCGGTGGCCGGACCGAAGCCGAACGTGTTGGTGAACTGTTCGCCCGTCACTGCGCCATTGGTCGTGGAGTTCACGCCGTTGGCCTGCATGTAGGCCGCGCCCAGCTTCAGCGGACCATTCGTGTAGCCGGCGCCGAAGCTGTACGCGCGGTTGTCGGCGAAGCCGTTGGCGTTGTTCGAGAAGCCATAGAGGCCGCTGAACGACAGGCCGGCGTAGTTCAGGCTCTGGTACTTGATGGAGTTGGCGATGCTGAAGTCGCTGTTCAGGTTGTCGTTGCCGCCGACGTGACCGAAATACGTACCGCCCCACGTGCCTGCCGCGCTCAGCGGACCGAGGTAGTCGACGACGGAATCAAACTGCTTGCCGAACGTGACCGTACCGAAGCCCGACTGCATCCCGACCCATGCCTGGCGGCCGAAGGTCGCGCCGTTGTCGTTCGTCTGGCCGTTGTTGACGCTGAAGCCGCTTTCCACCGTGAAGATGGCCTTCATGCCGCCGCCCAGATCTTCAGAACCGCGCAAACCCCAACGGCTTTCCTGCAGGTTGCCGCTGGTGAGGCCGCGGAAGCTCCCCTTTTGCGGCTGGCCGGCCGGCGCACCGGTGGCAACGTTGTTCACGAAGGTCATGCCCACGTCGAGCACACCGTACAGCGTGACGCTGCTTTGCGCGCTCGCCGCCGTCGCAAAAGATGCAGCGATGGCCGCCACGGCCGCTCCGATGAGATTCTTTTTCATGCGTATTCCTTTGTGTGAGTCCTGCGGACCCGATGGGTTGCTTCGGCTGAACGCTTGTCGAGCGGATCAACACATTGCTCGTTTAGCCTCTGTCCGAAATTCGGCACGGCAAAGTTTATGGCCCGCTTTTTTTGAGAAGCCGGCAAAGGAATCGCAAAAGGCTTTTCGAATAATTCGAAAAGCCCATTTTCGATATGGGAAAACCCTTGGGTTGCGCGCACTTATCCAAGGCGTTGTCTGAAGCGCCACGACCGTCCGAGGTCTTGAAGTTGCGCGCATGCGACAGTGACCGGCCTTTCGCTGCGTAGTGGCCACGCCGTGGTCGTATCCCGACACCGCTATAGCTTCGGATTGATCCGATTGCCTTGTGTCGAATCACGCTCATAACATCGCGCACGCTTATCACGCCGGTAAGCGCGGAGCCGAATCAATCAGCGCGCTGGTTTCGCGTTGATTCGACATTCGCTCCGCGTTCGACCGCTTGTTCTTCCTGTCATGAATCTTCTCCACGCCATGCGCGTTTTCTCGAAGGTCGCGGAAACCGAATCGTTCGGACGCGCCGCCGCCGCGCTGGATCTCTCCAATGCCGTGGTCACCCGTTATGTTTCATTACTGGAATCGCATCTGAATACGCGCCTGTTGAACCGGACCACGCGCAGCGTGTCCCTGACCGAGGCCGGCCGTCTCTACGCAGCAGGATGCCGCGCGGTCATCGAGCAAGTGGAGGGAGTCGAGGCTTCGGTGACGAACAGTTCCGCCGATCCTTCGGGCACGCTCAAGCTCGTAGCATCGGCCTCGTTCGCGCTGCTCGGTCTCACGCCGATGCTCGGACATTTTCACGACCGCTTTCCAGGCGTGAAGCTTCGTCTGACGCTGCTGCATCGTCCGGTGGATCTCGTCGCCGAAGGTTTCGATGTCGGCATCGTCACCGCGCATCAGGTCAACAGCGGCATGCTGATCAACCGGCCGTTGTTCAGGATCGGGGCAACGCTGGTGGCCTCGCCCGCCTATCTGGGCAGGAGCGGCGTTCCGGACCGGCCGGCCGCGTTGAGCCGCCACGCTTTCCTTGCGCCGTCGGCGGACATTCACGGTTCGACCTGGTCGTTTTCGGGCCCCTCGGGCGCAGTGGAAAGTGTCGCGCTCGATCCGACTTACACGGTGAACAGCATGACCATGCTGCGACAAGCGGCGCTGTTCGGCATGGGCATCGCCGTGTTGCCGGAGAGCCATGTCAGGCAGGACATGCGGGACGGTTCGCTGTTGCGCCTGTTGCCGGACTACACCATCAAGGACGCCGACAAGGAAGTGTCGATTGTTTATCCCGGGCGTCGTCACGTTTCGGCCAAGACACGTTCTTTCGTCGATTTCGCGCTCGACTATTTTCGCAGCCATGAACCATCGGGTGAAAAGCGCGACGTAGTGTAGCCATCCGGTTCCTGAGGCTTTGTCACCTGTACCCGGTACAGAGAGGAACCCTCAGATCAGCGCAGCGCCCTGCGTGTGAATGCGCTCGACAAGTTGCTCACATCGTTCGATCAGCGCAAGACCTTCGCGTTGCCGGATTTCGGCCGACTGGGCGGGCAGCTCGCGACGGAACACTTCGAGCGCGTCGAGCAGCGGCCGGTACTGCAACACACTGGCGGCGCCGACGACCCGATGATGCCAGTCACGCAGTTCGTCCAGCGTGCCGTGAAACAGCAGCTTGCGCAGTGCGAGCAGGTCCTCGCGGAATGAGGAGGCGAATGCATCGAGCAGCGCCCGCACGGTGACTTCGCTGCCCCATACCTGAGCCATGGCGGCAAGATCAAGTTCATCCCTGTCTTCCAGCGAGACGCCACGGCTCGGTGGTGCGAGCGTCTGCGTCTCGGTGATTACGGCTGCCGAAACGCGCCAGCGATTCAGATGCTCACGCAGCGTGGCCAGCCGCGTAGGTTTCACGAGGCAATCGTCCATGCCCGCTTCGCGACAGCGTCGCAATTCGTCGGGGGCGGTGCTGGCCGTGATGCCGAGGATCGGCAGGCGGTGCGCCGTCTCGCGCTCAGCCGACCGCACCCGGCGCGCCAGTTCGTAGCCCGTCATGTTCGGCATGTGGCAATCCGTGATGAGGAAGCCATAGCGCGTGTCCGCTAGCGCCGCGAAGGCCTCGACTCCGTCGTGCACGACGTCGCAGGCGAAACCCAGCAGCGCCAGCTGATGCCGGATCAATTCCTGGTTGACCGGATGATCTTCGGCGACGAGCACGAGCTTGCCGCTGCGCAGCGCATCCGCGCGATCCGGCGCCGCCATCTTCGACACGCCGCCGAACACGGCGTGGGCGGCGTGCGCCTGGGCGCGCACGGCGACTTGCGGCATGCCGGTGCAGGCCGCCACGCATGCCGCGCCGAGCCCGTGCCAGGATATGGGATTCACGCTCACGCGAATGTCGTCGTCGAGAATGCGATAGCCGGTGGGCTTGGGCTTCTCGGTGAGGTGGATCACGCAGGCGCCCCGAGGCATGGACGTTCTGTGCGCGTCGCTGAGGAAGACGATGTCCGTGTGCCTGCACGCCTCGAACCCGGACGCCACGAGTTCCGCCGGCGCGCGGCGTTGCAGTTGCAGGCCGAGCGCCTGGCCATAGTTGAGGAGCGCCTGTGCCAGCCGGTCGTCGTCGATGGCCACGATCCCGCGCTTGCCGCGCAGTCCTCCCACCTGATACTGCCGGGTGTCGACCGGCATGCTGAGGCGCACCGTCATGGCCGTGCCGACGCCGACCGCGCTCTTGAGCGTCATCGTGCCGCCCATCAGTTCGACCAGCCGGTTACAGATGGTGAGCCCGAGCCCGGTTCCGCCGAAGCGTCGTGTGGTGGAGGTCTCGGCCTGCACGAAAGGCTCGAACAGGCTCTCCTGCGCCTCGGCTGCGATGCCGATGCCGGTGTCCTTCACGCACAGCTCGATCACCTGCTCCGTCTCGCGCTGCTCGACCGTGTACACATGCAGCGAGACATCGCCCTTGATCGTGAACTTGATGGCGTTGCTCATCAGGTTGAACAGAATCTGCCGCAACCGCACGCTGTCGCCGCGCACGATGGCCGCCACTTCCGGCGCGACGTCCACGCGCACCCGCAAGCCTTTCTCATGCGCACGCGTGGCGAGCAGGCCGACCGCGCTGTCCACGAGCTCGCGCAGGTCGATGGGCGTGGCTTCGATCGACAGACGTCCCGCCTCGATCTTCGAGTAGTCGAGCAGGTCGTCGAGAATGTGCAGCAGCGCGCTCGCCGAATCCTGGATCATGCCGAGCATCTGCGACTGGTCCGAATTCATCGGCGTGTTTTCCAGCACCTCGACGAGCCCCAGCACGCCGTTCATCGGCGTGCGGATTTCGTGGCTCATCATGGCCAGGAAGTCGTCCTTGGCGCGCGAGGCGGCTTCGGCGATATCACGCGCCCGCGCGAGCTCCTCGGCTCGCGCATGCTCGACGCTGGCATCGGCCCAATAGCCGCTCCATACCACCGCGCCGTCTTCCTCGCGATGCGCGACGAGGTCGGCGCGAATCCAGCGCGTGACGCCCTGCACGGTGGACCGGAACTCGGTATGCAGCGGTTCGAGCGTACGCGCCGACATCTCGATCTCCTCGACCAGACGCGCACTGTCTTCCGCATGCACGTGGGTCAGTGCGTGGATGGGCTCGTCGGCCAGCACCGCGACGTCCAGACCGAGCAGCTGCCGCGTGTCGCCGTCAATATACGGAAGACTGTATTTGCCCCGGCTCGCGCGGCGCAGCTGAAACACGACGGCCGGCAGCGAACGCGTGACGTCATGCAGGCGCCGCTCGGTCTGCCGCGCGCGCGTTTCGGCGTTGCGGATGTCCGTGATGTCGATCATGGTGCCGATCACGCCGGCCCATTCGCCGTTCGACGCTGCGAACGCGCCCGTCCAGAAGAGGCCACAGCGCGGATTCTTCAGGTTGTCGCAAAACTGTGCCTCGAGTTCCTGACGCTGGCCCGTGGCGAGCGTGGTGCTGGTGAGTTCGTGCAGCACCTTGCTTTGTTCATGTCCCCACGCCGCGACTTCGAGGCTGGTGTGGCCGAGAATGTCTCCGCGCCGCACGCCCAGCGCTTGCTCGAAGGCGCGGTTCACCGCGATGTAGCGGTTCTCCATGTCCTTCACGACGAGCGGATACGGCACGACTTCCATCATGGTTTGCTGGAAGCTGAGCTGGGTGCCGAGCCGCTGTTCGGTTTCGATTCGCTTCGCCATTTCCCGTTGCAAGAGGATGAGCGCACGCAATGTCACGAAAAACACCGCCACGACGCCGATGAGCATGGGCAACAGGCGCAGGTCGGTGATGCTCAGGCCGGTGTCCGCGGCATGGCAGGCCAGCGGCGTCAATGAACACAGGAGCACCAGACAACGGGCAAACGACACTGACGGCACTCTCAATTCGATCCTCTCTCAAGCAGGCCGGCTGGTTCGCGCCACGGCCAGGCATTGTTCCCGCCGATGCTCGATGTGGCGCGGCGTCGGAACGATGCCCTTCTAGTCTGACGGGTCTTCGCCGTGCACCGAATCAGAACCCTCCCAAATGACGTGCGGCTACGCCGTGCATGCCTCACCCAAAATTCAGACCAGTCCTACCTGACGGAAAAATACGATGAGATCCGCTTCGCATTCGAGCCCCAGCTTGCGCATGCCGCTGCGTTTCTGAGTCGCGATGGTCTTGCGGCTGCGCCCGAAATGTGTGGCGATTTCGTGTACCAGCAGGCCGCGCGCAACCATCTGGAAGACTTCCCATTCGCGGCAGCTCAACACGCCCGCGCGGGCGGGCGCGGCGACCGGCACGCCGCGCAGCGCAGCTTCGATGCCGGGCGACAGAAAGCGCTTTCCCGTTGCGGCCATCGCGATGGCCTGACTCAGGCACGGCAGCCCGTCCCGTTTGTCGATCACGCCGTCCACGCCGAGCTGGATGAGTCCCGCGAGCATCCGCGGTTGCGAGATCATGGTCATCACGATGACCTTCGGGCGCGCCTTGCGCCAGAAGAGATGTTTCAGAAAGCCGATGGAACTGCTCTCCCCCGCCATGCCGCGCATGCCGATGTCCGAGAGCACGTAGTCGCATGGCGTCGCGTCCAGCCGCTCCGCCAGTTCCTGCGTGTCCTGTGCGGTCGCGACGACCTCGAATCGTCCGTCCCGTTCGAGAAATGCCTGAACGCCCTTCACGACGACCGGATGGTCGTCCGCAACGATCGCGCGGATCGGCGTGGTGATTCTCATAGCTTCCAGCAATATCCTGAGGACCTCTGGCGCGCACCTCGAGGACGAGCACCTGTCCCGGTGACAGCGTGTTTCCCGGCGCGCCCTGCTTGAGTGCCGTGCTTCAGTGCCGTGCTTCAGATCAGGCCGCTGTCCGCGATGAAGCGGAACAGCGCCGCATCCGAGGCCAGATCCAGCTTGCGCATGGCCGCGCATTTCTGCGCGCTGATTGTCTTCACGCTGCGCTCCAGATCCCGCGCGATCTCGGTGATGTTCGCACCGCGCGCATACCGCTCGATGACGTCGAGTTCGCGGTTCGTCAGGCGCTGCCGGATAAAACGCGCCTGCTTTTCGGTGTCGGCAAGCGTCAGCACGCGGCGGATCGTGGGCCCGAGATAAATCTCGTTGGCCAGCACCGACACGATGGCCAGATAGATGAGATCGAGCCGGTCTTCCTTGCTGAGGAAGGCGTGCGCGCCGGCTTCCAGCGCCTGCTTGACGAGCGCCGCGTCGCCGTTGCGCGACAGGACGACGAGATGCACCGCGGGATAGCGCTCTGCCAGATGCCGGATCATCTCGACGCCTTCGCCGAAGCGTCCTCCCGGCATGTAGAAATCGACGATCGCCACGTCGCAGTGGGTTCGTGCGAGCGACTCGTCGAGCTGGGTGGAATTCGCGTTGCGGCTCATCACCTCCACGTTGGGGAATTGCGCGGCGAGCCGCTCGACCGCGAGAATGACGAGCGGATGGTCGTCCGCAATCGCGAGGCGGATGCGGTCGCCGTGCGCGAACACCTTCGCCTGGTCGACGAGATGCGCCGCGACCGACGTTCTTGCATCGCGCACGTCCGCCTCCGCCGCACGCGCCGGAAATCCTGCATCAGATGCCGAAGCATGGTGATAGGAATAGTGCATCTGAACCTCCAGGGAAGAGCTCGAACAGAAGAGCCGAACGGAAAAGCCGCGCGGTCAGTTCAAACCGCGTGCGCGCACGAAGGCGAACAGGCCGGGATCGTTGCGCACGCCGAGCTTGTTCATGGCGTCGCGCTTCTGCCTGCTGATCGTGCGGACGTCGCGGTCGAGTTCCCGGGCGATCTCGGTGATCGAATGACCCTGCGCGAACAAACGCACGACTTCGATTTCCCGCGGCGAAAGCGGCAAAGTCTCGGAAGGAAAGTCGGTTTCGGCTCCCGCCTCAGCCAGCGACGCCGCGAACGACGCGCTCACGTATCGCCGCTCCACGCTGGCATGACGCACGGCGCTCGCCACGTATTCGATAGGCTCGGCCTTGTTCACGAGGCCCATCGCGCCGGCGTTCAGAATGGAACGCAGGATGGCGACGTTCGTGACGCTCGTCAGCACGACGACATTGACTTGCGGAAACTCGTCCCGCACGGTGCGGATGAGACGAAGCCCATCCTTGGCGTCCGCGCCGTGTTCCGGCATGGCGAAGTCGGTGACGAGCACGTCGCATGCGACACGCTTGAGTTCAGCCAATAAGGTGCTCGCGTTATTCGCCTGACCGACGACTTCGATTGCCTCGTCTGAATCAAGCAACGCTTTCATCCCGACTAGGACGAAGGGATGATCGTCGGCCAGCATTACGCGAAGTTTCAAAGGGCCCTCATACTGTTTATCTGATTAACTGCTCTTGTCTGAACGAGCTTTTAGAATGCATCAAAGTCAATGCTTTACCTGAATTTCGGAATCAATCGGAAGTCATTGCTGTTAAAAAAATTATTAGCCGCCGCTCTGTGCAGCAAACAGCGCTGAATAGCCGCATTGAAAGCAGACATGTCCGTTCCTTCAGTAGTTACAGCGTGTTAGCTTTCAAGATAGAGTGCACGTATGCCGACGACCATCAGATTATTCCGATTGACCGGATTTACTTTCCGATATTGGCGTTATGTGCGTCGCTTCATCGTCGCTGAGTTACAGATTAATACGGCCCGATAAAAAAAGGGAGAAGTCAGGCCTAAATTCAGAGGACGGCGCAAAAAGGAAAAAAATCCGTGTTCTGGCGGCTTGCCATTTCTCAAGCGAATTCGACAGGTAACAGCCATACCGCGTGTATCCGCGGCGCTTAGCCGCTCACGCGAAGCGCCGCTAAAAAAAACCCCGCGCCAGGCGGGGTTTGTTTTCTGCAGATCGGCGACGCGATGTCAGAAGGGGATGTCGTCGTCCATGTCGTCGAAGCCGCCGCCGGCCGGCGCGCCCGGACGGCCCGAGCCGCCGCCGCCGCCGCCGGCACCGCCCGCGCGGCCGCCCGCAGGCGCACGTCCGCCGCCGCCCGAGCGTTCTGCCGGCGCGCTGCGGCTGTAGCCGCCGTCATCGCCGCCACCCGCGCCGCCGCGTCCGCCGAGCATCTGCATCTGGTCGGCGACGATTTCGGTCGAATAGCGCTCCTGTCCCGCCTGATCGGTCCACTTGCGCGTGCGGATGCGCCCTTCGATATACACCGACGAGCCCTTCTTGAGATACTCGTTGACGATTTCCGCCAGCCGGCCGAAGAACGCGACGCGGTGCCACTCCGTCAATTCCTTGAACTCGCCGGATGCCTTGTCCTTGTAGCGGTCCGTCGTGGCGAGACGGATGTTGGCCACGGCGTCGCCGCTCGGGAGGTAGCGGGTTTCGGGGTCGGCGCCCAGATTGCCCACGAGAATGACCTTGTTGACTGATGCCATGATTTCTCCGGTAGATACCTTGCTTGCTGTCGGCCGCGCACTGCACCGGGCGATTCCGCTTCAGGCGGATCCGGTTGCCGCGCGCCGGCCAGATTCGATGATTCGATGATTCGATAATTCGCTGATTCGGCTACGTCACTGCGCTCGGGCCGCCTGCTGGTTCCGGCGCGGCGGCGGTTTCATCCAGGCCGCGACCAGCAGCCAGGCGCACACCAGAGCGGAACACGCGTAGAACACCGCGCTCGGCCCGTCCAGCTTCAGCAGCCAGCCGCCGATGACGCCGCCCAGCGCGAGCCCGATGGACTGCGTCGTGTTGTACACGCCCGCTGCCGCGCCCTTCCTCGTGCCGGGCGCGAGCTTCGAAACCAGCGACGGCTGCGAAGCCTCCAGCACGTTGAAGCCGAGGAAGTACACGAACAGAATGGCGGCCACGGACCACAGCGTATGCGGAGCCACGCCCAATAACAATTGGCCGATCAGGATAAGACCAATCGCACTCAGCATGACGGCTTTCATTTTTCCACGTTTCTCGGCGACGATGATCGCCGGAACCATCATGACGAAGGCGAGCCCCATGACCGGCAGGTAGATTTTCCAGTGCGACGCGACCGGCAGGCCGCCGGCCTCGAGAATGCGCGGCACCACGAGAAAGAGGGCCGTCTGCGTGGCGTGCAGCACCAGCACGCCGAAGTTCAGGCGCAGCAGTTCGACGTTGTGCAGCACTTCCGCGAACGGCGCCTTGACGTGGACAGGGTGCGCGGGCGGATCGGGCACGATCCACAGCACCACGCCGACCGCGACGATCGACAGCGCGCCGATCACCGTGAACAACCCGCTCATGCCGACCCACTGGAACACGATCGGCGCGCCGACGATCGCCACCGCGAACGACACGCCGATGCTGCCGCCGACCATCGCCATGGCCTTGGTGCGGTTCTCTTCATGCGTCAGGTCCGCAATGAAGGCGATCACCGCCGACGACACCGCGCCCATGCCCTGGATCACCCGTCCCGCGATAATCCAGGCCATCGAATGCCCCACCGCCGCGACGAAGCTGCCGAGCGCGAACACCAGCAGCCCGAAGGCGATGACCGGCTTGCGGCCGAGCTTGTCGGAGACCCAGCCGTAGAAGATGTAGAGCATCGACTGGGTGACGCCGTAGGCGCCGAGCGCAATGCCGACGAGCAGCACGTTGTCGCCGCCGGGGATGGTTTTCGCGTAGATCGAAAACACCGGCATGATCATGAAGAGTCCGAGCATGCGCAGCGCGAAGATGGCGGCGAGCGACACGGTCGCGCGCAACTCCGGCGCGGAGAGACGTGTGGACGTGGCAGACGGATTGGACATCAGGAACGGAAAGGTGAGGGGTCGGGTCTGGTCTGGCCCGGGGCGCAGCCAGGCACGGCCGCCTTGTTCTTGCTTGAAACGGCACTATATGGAACGCATTGCTTGCTTGGCTTGCCGTCGCGGGCGCTGAACAGCGCTGCAGTCCGGCAAATCCCCGCGCCGGCCTGCTTGGCCTGCTGGCGGGCTTCCGGCGGCGGCTTTTCCCCGAGTTTCCCACTCCGGGAGCCCGGGCCGCGCCCGTCAAAAGTCGTTATAGTAGCAGGTTTGGCCCCCCTCCCTTTCCGTCCGGCGCCGCCAGCGCAGCTTGCCCTCCCGGGCTTGCCCGCATGCCTGCCCCGGGCCGCCGGAGAACGCTGAACCCGCTGCTGGACCACTCGAAGAACCCCGGAACATACTCGTGGAAGAAATTCGCATTCGTGGGGCCCGCACCCACAATTTGAAGAATGTCAGTCTCGACTTGCCGCGCCACAAGCTGATCGTGATTACCGGGCTGTCCGGGTCCGGCAAGTCGTCGCTTGCGTTCGACACGCTCTACGCGGAAGGCCAGCGGCGCTACGTGGAAAGCCTGTCGGCCTATGCCCGGCAATTCCTGCAACTGATGGAAAAGCCGGACGTCGATCTGATCGAAGGTCTCTCGCCCGCCATTTCCATCGAACAGAAGGCAACGTCGCACAATCCCCGCTCCACGGTCGGCACGGTCACGGAAATCCACGATTACCTGCGTCTGCTCTACGCGCGGGTCGGCACGCCGTATTGCCCGGACCACCTGATTCCGCTCGAAGCGCAAAGCGTGTCGCAAATGGTCGACGCCGCGCTCGCGCTGCCCGAGGAAACCAAGCTGATGATCCTCGCGCCCGTCGTGGCGGACCGCAAAGGCGAGCACGTCGAGCTGTTCGAGGAAATGCAGGCGCAGGGCTTCATCCGCTTCCGGATCCGCTCCGGCGGCGGCACCGCGAACGAAGGCGTCGCGAAGATCTACGAAGTCGATTCGCTGCCGAAGCTCAAGAAGACCGACAAGCACACCATCGACGTGGTGATCGACCGCCTGAAGGTGCGGCCGGACGTGAAGCAGCGGCTCGCGGAGTCGTTCGAGACGGCGCTGCGCCTCGCCGATGGCCGCGCCATCGCGCTCGAAATGGACACCGAGAAGGAAAAGCTCTTCAGCTCGAAGTTCGCGTGCCCGATCTGCTCGTACTCGCTGCCGGAGCTCGAGCCGCGTCTCTTCTCCTTCAACAACCCGATGGGCGCCTGCCCCGAATGCGACGGCCTCGGCCAGATCACCTTCTTCGATCCGAAGCGGGTGGTCGCGCATCCGTCGCTGTCGCTGGCGGCGGGCGCCGTGAAGGGCTGGGACCGGCGCAACCAGTTTTACTTCCAGATGCTGCAGAGCCTCGCGGCGTTCTACGAGTTCGACATCGACGCGCCTTTCGAGGATCTGCCCGAAAAGGTGCGCAAGATCCTGCTGTACGGCTCGGGCAAGCAGTCGATTCCGTTCTCGTACATCAACGAGCGCGGGCGCGCCTCGGTGCGCGAGCATGCGTTCGAGGGCATCATCCCGAACCTCGAGCGGCGTTACCGCGAGACGGATTCGGCCGCCGTGCGCGAGGAGCTCGCCAAGTACCAGAACAACCAGCCCTGCCCGGCCTGCGACGGCACCCGGCTGCGCCGCGAGGCGCGCTTCGTGAAGGTCGGCGCCGACGATCAGGCGCGCGGCATCTACGAAATCAGCGGCTGGCCGCTGCGCGACACGCTCGGCTACTTCCAGACGCTGCGCCTCGAAGGCGCGAAGGGCGAGATCGCGGACAAGGTGGTCAAGGAAATCGTCGCGCGGCTTTCGTTCCTGAACAACGTCGGGCTGGATTACCTGTCGCTGGAACGCAGCGCGGAAACGCTGTCCGGCGGCGAAGCCCAGCGCATCCGGCTGGCCTCGCAGATCGGCTCGGGACTGACCGGCGTCATGTACGTGCTCGACGAGCCGTCCATCGGGCTGCATCAGCGCGACAACGACCGCCTCATCCATACGCTCAAGCATCTGCGCGACATCGGTAATTCGGTGATCGTCGTCGAGCATGACGAGGACATGATCCGCATGGCGGACTACGTCGTCGACATGGGGCCGGGCGCCGGCGTGCACGGCGGCGTGGTGGTCGCGCAAGGCACGCCCGTCCAGGTGCAGAAGGATCCGAACTCGATCACCGGCCAGTATCTCTCCGGCAAACGGACGATCGGCTATCCGGCCGAGCGCGCCGTGCCGGACGAACGGCGGCTGCGCATCGTCGAGGCGCACGGCAACAATCTGAAACGCGTGACGCTGGATCTGCCCGTGGGTCTCCTGACCTGCGTGACCGGCGTGTCGGGCTCGGGCAAGTCCACGCTCATCAACGACACGCTCCAGCATGCGGTGGCGCAGCATCTGTACGGCTCGGCGACGGAGCCGGCGCCGTATGAATCAATCGAAGGTCTCGAGCATTTCGACAAGGTGATCGCCGTCGATCAATCCCCGATCGGCCGCACGCCGCGTTCGAATCCCGCCACTTACACAGGCCTGTTCACGCCGATCCGCGAACTGTTCGCGAGCGTGCCGGCGGCCAAGGAACGCGGCTACGATCCCGGCCGCTTCTCGTTCAACGTCAAGGGCGGACGCTGCGAAGCCTGTCAGGGCGACGGCGTGCTGAAGGTGGAAATGCACTTCCTGCCCGATGTCTACGTGCCCTGCGACGTCTGCCACGGCAAGCGCTACAACCGCGAGACGCTGGAAGTCCAGTACAAGGGCAAGAACATCCACGAGGTGCTGGACCTGACGGTGGAAGCGGCGCACGAGTTCTTCAAGGCGGTGCCGGTGGTCGCGCGCAAGCTGAAGACGCTGCTCGATGTCGGTCTCGGCTACATCCGGCTGGGGCAGTCGGCGACCACGCTGTCGGGCGGCGAAGCACAGCGCGTCAAGCTTTCGCTGGAACTGAGCAAGCGCGACACCGGTCGGACGCTGTATATCCTCGACGAACCCACGACGGGATTGCACTTTCATGACATCGCGCTGCTGCTCGAAGTGATCCACCGCTTGCGAGATCAGGGCAACACGGTGGTCATCATCGAGCATAATCTCGACGTGATCAAAACCGCCGACTGGGTCATCGACCTCGGTCCGGAAGGCGGCGCGGGCGGCGGGCAGATCATCGCCCAGGGCACGCCCGAGCAGGTCGCGAAGTCGAAGGCGAGTTTTACCGGCAGGTACCTGGCACCTTTGCTGCAACGGCCCAAATCGGCGGCGTGAGTTTCGCCCCCGGGCCACGGCGCCGGGGGCCGCGCCGCTCGCGCAACAGGCCGTCGAATCAGCCGCGCACGCCGCGGCGCGGACAACCGTCGTAAGCAGCTGGGGATAAGGAACGCAGTCATGGCGAAGCGCAACGAAGCGGCCAACGAGGAAGCGCGGGTCCGGGACCTGCCCACGCGCCACGTCAGGCTGACAAGCGACATGAGTTTGCCGAAGCTGTCGGCGGTCGAGATCGGCAGCTATCTGCTGGCGCTCGCGGCACTGTTTTTTACACTCAAGCTGCAACTGCTCGGCGGGCTGCTCGCCGGCATGCTGGTGTTCCAGCTGGTTCACATGATCGCGCCGGTGATCGAGCGTCATGTCGTGAGCCGCGGCGCGCGCCTGATCGCGGTCGGTCTGATCTCGGCGATCATCGTCGGCGCGCTGACCGGCGCGACCATGGCCACCATCCAGCATTTCGAACACGATTTCCCGAGCCTGCAAAAACTCCTCGACCAGTTGATGAGCATCACGTCGAGCGCACGCCTTTCGGTGCCGGACTGGCTCGCGAACTATCTTCCGGTCGATGCCGGGCAAATGAAGGACAAGGCCACCGAGCTGATGCACAAGCACGCCGAAATGCTCCAGCAGGGCGGCAAGGAAATGGCGCGCGGCTTCGGGCATATCGTGATCGGCATGATCGTCGGGGCGATCATCGCGGTCAGCGCGCCGCGCACCACGCATCATCGGCTGCCGCTGTCCACCGCGCTCGTCGCACGCGTGTCGCGCTTCTCCGACGCCTTCCGCCGCATCGTGTTCGCGCAGATCAAGATCTCGGCGATCAACGCCGTCTTCACCGCGCTCTATCTGCTGGTCGCGTTGCCGCTGTTTCATGAACGGCTGCCGCTGTCCAAAACCCTTGTCCTGCTCACCTTCATCGTCGGCCTGCTGCCGGTGATCGGCAATCTGATCTCGAACACGATCATCGTCGGGATTTCGCTGTCGGTGTCGTTCGGCACGGCGGTGGCGTCGCTGGCGTTCCTGATCCTGATCCACAAGCTCGAATACTTCCTGAATGCGCGCATCATCGGCGGCCAGATCGAGGCGCGCGCGTGGGAACTGCTGCTCGCCATGCTCGCGATGGAAGCCGCCTTCGGCATTCCGGGCGTGATCGCCGCGCCGATCTTCTATGGCTACATCAAGCGCGAACTGATCTATCTGCGGCTCGTGTAATCTCCGAGCCCCAAAAAGACAACGCCCGCAAGACATGCCTTGCGGGCGTTGTGCTTTCTGGAGCCAGCCGCCGAATCAGCGGAACACGACCGTCTTGTGACCGTTGAGCAGGATGCGATGCTCCGCATGCCATTTCACCGCGCGCGCGAGCGTCACGCATTCGACGTCGCGGCCGATCGCCGTCAGTTGCTCCGGCGTCATGTTGTGGTCCACGCGCTCCACTTCCTGCTCGATGATCGGGCCTTCGTCGAGATCCGACGTCACGTAGTGCGCGGTCGCGCCAATCAGCTTCACGCCGCGGTCGAAGGCCTGGTAATACGGCTTCGCACCCTTGAAGCTCGGCAGGAACGAGTGATGGATGTTGATCGCGCGGCCGGCGAGCTGGTCGCACAGTTCGGGCGAAAGAATCTGCATGTAGCGCGCGAGCACGACGAGATCGGTGTTGTGCTGCTCGACGATTTCCAGCACGCGCTTTTCCTGCGCGGCCTTGCCTTCGGGCGTCGACTTCAGCAGCGGCAGGTGATGAAACGGAATGTCGTAGCTCGCCGCGAGCTGATAGAAATCCTTGTGATTGGAGACGATCGCCGGAATCTCGATCTGCAACTGGCCGGTGCGATAGCGGAACAGCAGGTCGTTCAGGCAGTGGCCGATCTTCGACACCATGATGACCACGCGCGGCTTCACCGACGCGTCGTGCAGCTCCCAGCGCATGCCGAACTCGTCGGCGAGCGTGCTGAAGGAGGCGCGCAGCGCATCGATGCCCGGATCGCCGCCGACTTCCTGGAAATGCACGCGCATGAAGAATTCGCCGGTGCGGCTGTCGCCGAACTGCGCGGAATCGAGGATATTGGCGCCGAGATTGAACAGGAAGCCCGACACGGCATGGACGATCCCCGGGCGATCCGGGCACGACAGTTTCAGATAAAAGCTATGTTCGGTCGACATGACCTGTCCTCGTTCATTGGATTCTTGATGTTCACCGAGTGCTGTCCACGGCGGGCGGCGCGAACAGCGCGGCGATGCCCTCGCACGCGTCCTCGTCGATCCACTGGCGGCGCAGCATGCAATCCAGCGTGGCGAGACTGGCATCGACCGTGAACGCGCCCTCTTCTATCCAGCGCGCGACTTCGCCGATGCGCGCCAGCCGGTGTTCGCCGACTTCGCCGTCCTGGTTGCGCGGCGCGAAATCGGGCGGCAGAAAGAGGTCGTAGACGAAGATCTGTTCGGCTTGCGTGCCTTCGGGCAGGGATTGCAGCACGTGCAGCGTGCGGCCGGGCTTGGCGGTCTGGGCGAGTTCCGCGCTCATGCCGGCTTCTTCCCAGCATTCCTTCACGAGCGTCGGCATCAGACCGAGCCCCCAGCCGATGCCGCCCGCGACGACGTTGTCGAGCATGCCGGGATCGGTCGCCTTGGTGTCGCTGCGGCGCGCGATCCACAGTTCCGGCGCGCGGTCCGCGTATTTTACGATGCCGTTCAGATGCACCGCGTAGGTCATCGTGCCGAAGAAGCGCGACGCCGCGCGTTCGATGAACGCGAGCGGCGCGGCGTCGAAGTCATTGCGGATCGCGTAGGTTTCGTCGCGCCAGCCGGGAATCTTGCCTTCGGCGTACAGCGCGCCGATCACCGCGCCGAGCGCCGCGCTGCGTGCGTTCACATCGGCGAGCGCGGGGTGCAGGCGTATCGCGGCGGCGTCGAACTGGAAGACTTCGGGCCAGCGGCGCAGCGCGGCGACATCGGCATGGCGAATCCAGCCGACTCGTTCATCGCCGATAAGGAATGGAGCGTGCGCGGCGGCGTCGAAACGGCGCGCCGCGTGGATGGCGGGCAGGGTCATGAGCGAGAAATAAGCGGGTCAGTCGCGCAGCGCGACGCGAATGCCGAGCGCGATGAAGGTCACGCCGGCGAGGCGGTCGAGCCACACGCCGACGCGCGGCCGGCGCGCCAGCCACGCACCGATCAGGCCCGCGCCGATGCCGAACAGCGAGAACACGACCACCGTCTGCAGCATGAACACGCCGCCGAGTTCGAACATTTGCAGCATCACGCTTTGCGCGCCGTGCGGATCGACGAACTGCGGCAGGAACACGATGAAGAACAGCGTGACCTTCGGATTCAGCAGATTGCCGATCACGCTCTGGCGGAAGACGGTTGCAAGCGGCTGGCGCGGACGTTCATGTGCATTGGCGAGACCATGGCTGCGCAATGCCTTGATGCCGATCCACACGAGATACGCCGCGCCCGCGAGCTTGACGGCCTGGAACGCGAGCGGCGACGAGCGCAGCAGCGCGGCGACACCGAGCGCCGCGAGCGTCGTGTGGAACAGCACGCCGCAGGCGAAGCCCAGCGCGGCGACGACTCCGGCGAGCCGTCCTTGCGAGATGCCGCGTGCGAGCACTTGCAGGTTGTCCGGTCCCGGCGCGACGGTGATCGCCACCGACGCCGCGAGAAACAGCAGGAAGTGGGGCATGTCAATGGCCCCCGAACTCGCACACGGTGTAGAGCGGCACGCCGTTGTCGCGCAGGAGCTTCGAGCCGCCCAAGTCCGGCAGGTCGATGATCGCCGCCGCCTCGACCACTTCGGCGCCGAGCCGTTCGAGCAGGATCTTGCCTGCCATCATCGTGCCGCCGGTGGCAACCAGATCGTCCACGATCACGACGCGGTCGCCCGGCTTGCAGGCGTCCTCGTGGATCTCGACGGTCGCGCGGCCATACTCGAGCTCGTACGACTGCGACAGCGTCCGGTACGGCAGCTTGCCTTGCTTGCGGATCGGCACGAAGCCGAGGCTCAGCTCGTACGCCAGAATCGGCCCGATGATGAAACCGCGCGCGTCCATGCCGGCAATGACATTGATGTCCTCGTCGATGTAACGCTGCACGAACAGGTCGATCAGCGTACGCAGCGCGCGGCGGTCCTGCAGCACGGGCGTGATGTCGCGGAACTGCACGCCGGCCTGCGGCCAGTTCTCGACGGTGCGCACGCGCTCCTTGATGAAACGCGCGGCGTCGCGCTCGGCGTTCGAAGAGGAAATGGACATGGTTTCTCCGGTGTTCGCGCCTTGAGGCCGCGCTCGCCCGTGACAGAAAGGAACAGCAAAAGGAAATTACGCCGCCCGGCGATGTCGCGAGAGCCGTTCCTCGGCCTGTGCCAGCTTTTCGGGCAGGCCGCGCAGCACGACGATGTCATTGGCGCGCAACTTGGTTTCGGGATCGGGCGCGACACCCCGGATGCCGTGGCGCCGGATCGCGGTCACCTCGACTCCGCGGCCGACCAGCCCCAGATCGTCGAGCGAATGGCCGACGGCCTCCGAGTTCGCGTCGATCGGTACGGATTGTAGCCGGACCTGCTCGTGGCCATCGTCGTCGTCGGCATCGTCGGCGCCGTGGAAGTAGCCGCGCAGCAGGCTGTAGCGCGCATCGCGCATTTCCTCGACGCGCCGCACCACGCGCCGCATCGGCACACCCATCAGCACCAGCGTGTGCGACGCCAGCATCAGGCTGCCCTCCACGATCTCCGGAATCACCTCGGTCGCGCCCGCGGCCGTGAGCTTCTCGAGATCGGCGTCGTCGACGGTGCGCACGATCACCGGCAAGGTCGGCGCGAGTTCATGGATGTTGTGCAGCACGCGCATCGCCGACGGCGTGTTCGCATACGTGATCGCCACCGTCGCAGCACGATGCAGACCCGCCGCCAGCAGCGACTCGCGCCGCCCGGCATCGCCAAACACGACCGATTCGCCCGCCGCCGCGGCCGCCGCCACACGGTCCGGATCCAGGTCAAGCGCCACGTACGAAATGCCTTCCTGCTCCAGCATGCGCGCGAGATTCTGCCCGGCCCGGCCATAACCGCAGATGATCACGTGGCCGCTCTGCTTGAGGCTCTGCGTCGCGATCTTGGTCATCTGCAACGACTGCAGCATCCACTCCGTCGACGAAAGCCGCAGCACGATGCGGTCGGCGTTCTGGATGATGAACGGTGCGGCGAGCATGGACAGCAGCATCGCGGCGAGGATTGCCTGGAGGATGGTGGAGTCGACCAGATGCGAATCCAGGATCAGGTTCAGCAGAACGAAGCCGAATTCGCCCGCCTGCGCCAGACCGAGACCCGTGCGCATCGCGACGCCCTGCGGCGCGCCGAAGGCGCGCGACAGCGCCGTGATCATCACGGCCTTGAGCAGGATCGGCACGACGAAGAAGCCGAGCACCAGGAACGGATGCTCCCAGATCACGCGCGGGTTCAGCAGCATGCCGGTGGTCACGAAGAACAGACCGAGCAGCACGTCGCGGAACGGCTTGATGTCTTCTTCCACCTGATGCCGGTACGGCGTTTCGGCAATCAGCATCCCGGCGATGAACGCGCCGAGCGCGAGCGACAGCCCGAATTTATCCGTGATGAAGGCCGCGCCGAGCGTCACCAGCAGGAGGTTCAGCATGAACAGCTCTTGCGAGCGGCGCCGCGCGACCAGGTCGAACCAGCGCGTCATGAACTTCTGGCCGATGAACAGCAGCACCGTCAGCGCAACGACGATCTTCACCGCCGCGATGCCCAGCCACATCGCCAGCTGGGACGAGTTGCCGTTGCCGAGCGCCGCGATGATGATGAGCAGCGGCACCACGGCCAGATCCTGGAACAGCAGCACGCCGAAGATGTTGCGGCCGTGCTCCGATTCGAGTTCGAGCCGCTCGGCGAGCAGCTTGCTGACGATCGCCGTGGACGACATCGACAGCGCGCCGCCCAGCGCGAAGCTCGCCTCCCACGACATCTCGATCCAGAAATGCGCGATCCAGCCGAAGATCATGGCCAGCGCAATGGTGGCCCCGACCTGGCTCGCGCCGAGGCCGAACACGATGCGCCGCATCGAGCGCAATTTCGACAACGAAAACTCGAGCCCGATGGAGAACATCAGGAACACGACGCCGAATTCGGCGAGGTGCTGCGCGCGGTCCGTATCCGGCGCGATGCCCGCCGCGTGCGGGCCCACGATGATGCCGACCGTCAGATAGCCGAGCATCGGCGGCAGATTGAAATAGCGAAATACCACGACGCCCGCCACTGAACACAGCAGCAGCAGCAACGTCATTTCAAGCGGAGAAATCATCCGTCTAGCGTCCTCGTTCGGCAGTGTGCGGCAGCGCGTGCGACCTTGCGCTGCGGCGTCTTGGAAGAGCCCGGGACGGCCGGACTCGCGGGGGCGGATAGGCGGCGGCGCGCCGCGCGCCGGGCGGCGCGGCAGAGAATCGCCTTTGCTATACTCCGCGCATGATAGCGAAAATCAATGGCGACCGGGCGCTGGCGCTGGCTCGCGATGTAATTCAGATCGAAGCCGACGCCGTTCGCGGCCTCTCTCCTCTCCTCGACGAAAACTTCATCAACGCGGTCGAAGTCCTGCTCGGCTGCCGCGGCCGCGTGGTCGTGTCGGGCATCGGCAAGTCGGGCCATGTCGCGCGCAAGTTCGCCGCGACGCTCGCCAGCACCGGCACTCCCGCCTTCTTCGTGCATCCGGCCGAAGCCAGCCACGGCGACCTCGGCATGGTCACCGCCGACGACATCTTCATCGCGCTGTCGAACTCCGGCGAAACGGAAGAACTCGTTGCCATTCTGCCGCTCATCAAGCGTCTTGGCGCAAAACTGATCGCCATCACCGGCCGTCCCGAATCGAGTCTCGCGCAACTGGCGGACATGCATCTCAACGCACGCGTCGACAAGGAAGCGTGCCCGATGAATCTCGCGCCCACCGCCAGCACCACCGCTGCCATGGCGCTCGGCGACGCGCTCGCCGTCGCCGTGCTCGACGCGCGCGGCTTCGGCCCCGAGGACTTCGCGCGCTCGCATCCGGGCGGCGCACTCGGCCGGCGGCTGCTGACCTATGTGCGCGACGTCATGCGCACCGGCGACGAAGTGCCGCGGGTTTCACTCGATGCAACCGTTTCGGACGCGTTGTTCCAGATCACCGACAAGCGCATGGGCATGACCGCCGTGATCGACGACGAACAGCGCGTGCACGGCATCTTCACGGACGGCGACCTGCGCCGCATCCTGCAACGCGACGGCGACTTCCGTTCGCTGCGCATCGCCGATGTCATGACCCGTCACCCGCAGACCATCGCGCCGGATCATCTCGCGGTCGAGGCCGTGGAACTGATGGAGCGTTATCGCATCAATCAGATGCTGGTCGTCGACGCCGATGCGACGCTGATCGGCGCACTGAACATGCACGACCTCTTTTCCAAGAAGGTGATCTGATGGCGCAGCAGCCGTCTTCCATGCCGTCGGCCGGCGCAAGCGCCGCCGAGCGCGCCAGCCGCCTCCGTCTGATGGTGTTCGACGTCGACGGCGTCTTCACTGACGGCAGTCTTTACTTCACCGCCGAAGGCGACACGATGAAGTCGTTCAATTCGCTCGACGGCCACGGCGTGAAGATGCTGCAGTCAGTCGGCGTGCAGACGGCGATCATCACGGGACGCCAGTCCGGCATCGTCGCGGCGCGCGCGAAGGAACTGGGCATCACGCATCTGTATCAGGGCGTGGCGGACAAAACCGTCGCGCTGGCTGAACTGCTCGAGAAGACCGGGATCCTGGCCGGCGACTGCGGCTACATGGGCGACGACTGGCCGGATCTCGCGGTGATGCGCCGCTGCGGCTTCGCGGCCGCGCCGGCGAACGCGCATCCGGACGTGATCCAGCGCGTGCATTGGGTTGCGCAGTCGCGCGGCGGCCATGGCGCGGTGCGCGAAGTCTGCGACGCCATCCTGCGCGCGCAACACCGCTACGACGATCTGCTCGCCGCGGCGCTCGGGGGCTGACGTCATGCAGCGCCCAGGAAAACTCGCCTCGCTGCTGCCGCTCCTCGCGATGGCCGCGCTCGCGGGTGTCACGTACTGGCTGTTGCAGGCCACGCTGCCGCCGGCGGCGCAGGCGCCGGAACAGCCGAAGCGCCATACACCCGATTATTTCGCGAACAACTTCTCGGTCTCCGAACTCGACGCCACCGGCACGACGCAATATCGTCTGACGGCGAAGTCGATGGTTCACTATGAAGACGACGAAATCAGCGACCTGACGCTGCCCGCGCTGCGCATGTTCCAGCCGCAGAAGCCGACGGTCACGGCCACCGCGCAGCGCGGCACGGTGAACGGCGACGTCTCGGTCGTCAATCTCTATGACAATGCCCGCATCCTGCGCGCCGCTGGTTACGGAGATCCGCAGATGCAGGCGGATTCGCAGCATTTTCGCGTGCTGGTGAACGACGATGTCATCGAAACGGAAAAACCGGTTAGACTTCAGCGCGGCCCGTCCGTAATGACAGCCGATGGCATGAACTACAACAACGTGACCCGGGAAATGAAGCTCTTCGGCAACGTGCGCGGCTCGATCGCCGCCTCGGACATCAAGGGCGGCGCTTCCGGCGCTTCCAAGTGACCCGGCACTCCCATCCGAATTGTGACTGCATGAACGAAAGGTTCCCCCGTCCTGATGGCGGCTCCGCGCGCGCCACGCACGCGCGCCGCATGGTGCGCCCCTTCTCGCGCTTCCCGCGACTTCCGGGAGCCGTGCTGTGCGCCGCCCTCGCGTCCTTCATCGCGTTGACGGCAGCGCCCGCGCATGCGGAAAAGGCCGACCAGGACAAGCCGCTCAACATCGAAGCGGACAACATGTCGTATGACGACCTCAACCAGAAGAACATCTTCACCGGCCACGTCGTCGCGACCAAAGGGACGATCGTCATCAAGGCCGACCGCGTCGAGGTCACGCAGGATCCGCAGGGGTATCAGTACGCTACCGGCACCTCCACCGGCAACAATCTCTCGTACTTCCGCCAGAAGCGCGACGGCGTGAACGAGTACATCGACGGCAATGCGGTGCGCATCGATTACGACGGCAAGAACGACTTCACGAAACTCACGACGCGCGCCACCGTGCGCCGCCTGCAAGGCCTGACGAACGTACAGGACGAAGTGCACGGCAGCGTCATCACCTACGACGGCCAGAAAGACTTCTACACGGCGAGCGCCGGCAAGGACGTCGCGGGACCCGGCAATCCGAGCGGCCGCGTGCGCGCGATGCTCGCGCCGCGCTCCGGCGGCGCCGCGCCGCTGAACGGCCCGCCGGCCACGCTGACGCCGTCGAACACCATTCAAGGAACGCCGCAGCAGTGAACGCGCCCGCCATGCCCCACCGTCAGCCGGAAGGCCAGTCGAGCTCGCTCGTCGTCCGCAATCTGAAGAAGCGCTACGGTTCGCGCACCGTCGTGAAGGACGTCTCGCTCGACGTCAAGAGCGGCGAAGTGGTCGGCCTGCTCGGGCCGAACGGCGCGGGCAAGACGACTTCGTTCTATATGATCGTCGGCCTGGTGCCGCTCGACGCCGGCGAAATCGACCTCGACGGCAACTCGATCAGCCTGCTGCCCATTCATCAGCGCGCCCATCTTGGCCTGTCGTATCTGCCTCAGGAAGCATCGGTATTCCGCAAGCTCACGGTCGAGCAGAACATTCGTGCGGTGCTCGAACTGCAGACCGACGAGTCCGGCAAGCGCCTGTCCAAGGACGCCATCTCGCAGCGCGCCGAAGCCCTGCTCGACGAACTGCAGATCGCGCATTTGCGTGAGAACCCGGCGCTGTCGCTGTCGGGCGGCGAACGCCGGCGTGTGGAAATCGCGCGCGCGCTCGCAACCAATCCGAGCTTCATTTTGCTCGACGAGCCGTTCGCGGGCGTCGATCCGATCGCCGTGCTGGAAATCCAGAAGATCGTGAAGTTCCTGAAGCAGCGCAACATCGGCGTGCTGATCACCGACCATAACGTCCGCGAAACGCTCGGCATCTGCGATCACGCGTATATCATCAGCGACGGCAGCGTGCTCGCGGCCGGTGCGCCGAGCGAGATCATCGAGAACGAGAACGTGCGGCGCGTGTACCTCGGCGAACACTTCCGCATGTGACCGCATGACGTGCGCAGCATGAAGCGCAAGCAGCAAAACTTACGTGCCGCCCTCGGGGCGGCACGCGTCATTCTGGATTCGCCGCGAGGTTTCGCGCGCGTGGCAAACTCTCTACAATGAAGAAAACCTTGCCATGAAAGCCAGCCTCCAACTCCGCCTCTCGCAGCATCTTGCGCTGACACCGCAACTGCAGCAGTCGATCCGGCTGCTGCAGTTGTCCACGCTCGAATTGCAGCAGGAGGTCGCCATGGCGATCTCCCAGAACCCGCTCCTCGAGAACGAAGACGACTGGATCGCCAGCCCGCTGCGGGTGGCGGCCGACGGTTCGCTGATCGCGGCGCCCGCGTCGTCCAGCCCCCCGGGCGACTCGATGATGAGCAACGGCTCGTCCTCTGGCACGTCCAGCTCCGAACGCTCGGAAAATAGCGAGCCTCAGGGCGTCGACGAATACAACGGCATGGGCTCGGACGGCGGTACGGATACGAGCTCGTGGAACCTGGAAGACTACGGCCGCGCGAGCAACGCTTCGGACGACGACGATCTTCCGCCGCTGCAGATCCATGAATCCACCACCACGCTGCGCGACCACCTGACCGCGCAGTTGCGCATGACTTCGGCGAATCAGCGGGATCGGGCGTTGATCACGTTCCTGATCGAGTCGCTCGACGAAGACGGCTATCTGACTTCATCGCTCGACGAAATCCAGGCTGATCTGCCGGACGAACTCGAAGTCGAAGTCGACGAACTGAGCGCGGCACTCGCGTTGCTGCAGAGTTTCGATCCGCCGGGCGTCGGCGGGCGGTCGGCGTCGGAATGTCTGAAGCTGCAATTGCTGCGGCTGGATGCGTCGCCCACACGCACACTGGCGCTAGACATCGTCACGAACCATCTCGAACTGCTCGCCGCGCGCGACTTCACGCGTCTGCGCAAGCAACTCAAGGCCAGCGACGACGCCCTGCGCGACGCGCACGTGCTGATCAAGTCGCTGGAGCCGTTTCCCGGCGCGGCGTATGGCAAGAGCGAAGCGGACTACGTGGTGCCGGACATACTGGTCAGGAAGACCACCGGCGGCTGGACGGCCGAACTGAATCCGGAGATCGTGCCGAAGCTGCGCATCAATCATTTGTACGCGAATATCCTGCGTAACAACCGGGGCGATCCGGGCAGCGGATCGCTGCGGCAACAGCTGCAGGAAGCGCGCTGGCTGATCAAGAATATTCAGCAAAGATTCGAGACGATCCTGCGTGTTGCACAGGCTATTGTCGAGCGTCAGAAGAACTTTTTTGCACATGGCGAAATCGCCATGCGCCCCTTGGTTTTGCGGGAGATTGCTGATACGCTGGGTTTACACGAGTCGACGGTTTCTCGTGTGACCACCGGGAAATACATGCTCACCCCGTTCGGGACGCTCGAGTTCAAGTACTTCTTCGGCTCACACGTCTCGACTGACACAGGAGGCGCGGCATCGTCCACGGCGATCCGGGCCCTCATCAAGCAACTGATAGGAGCGGAAGAACCCAAAACTCCTCTTTCAGACAGCCGCATCGCCGAATTGCTGGCGGAACAAGGTTTTGTCGTCGCGCGGCGCACCGTTGCGAAATACCGCGAAGCGCTCCGAATTCCGGCAGTGAATCTGCGCAAGTCTCTATGACCCGTCTCTGTAGTCCATTGCATATTGCGATGGACGTTGACCGGCCGTCCCGCGAATGCGCGCACGAGCCGGCCGATGCGACCCGTTTTTCAAGCGCGTTCAGTTGAAGCGCTGAGGGATCGCACCGCGACCGGCATCGGACGAGCTTCGTGGCATACGGCCACTAGCTTGGAGAGCAACTATGAATCTGAAGATCAGCGGACATCACCTCGAATTGACGCCTGCGTTGCGCGAGTACGTGATCACGAAGCTGGACAGGGTGCTCCGTCATTTCGATCAAGTTATCGACGGCAACGTTGTCCTCTCGGTCGACAATCATAGGGAAAAGGACAAGCGGCAAAAGGCTGAAATCAACCTGCACCTCAAGGGTAAGGACATTTTCATCGAGAGTTGTGACGCTGATATGTACGCGGCAATCGACCTGATGGTCGACAAGCTCGACCGCCAGGTCATCAAGCACAAGGACAAGATCCAGGGCCACGCGCATGAATCCGTGAAGTACCACGCGGAGCCGCAGAGCATCGAGGCGCCGTCGCCGTGAGACTGACCGATGCACCGCAGGCCCGCCGTCCGAACCACGGCGGGTGCGCGGGTGCATTTGGAGGAAAACCTCGAATCTTCTGACACGCGCCTGACGGAGTTGCATCGAACAGAAGCCGCCTTGCCTGGCGGCTTTTTTGTTGCATTTTGGCCGTGATTCGCCCAAGCCATTGATTTTCAGTGTTTTGTACTGCACATTGGATCGTCAACCGTACGTTTGCGCGGCGCACCATCGCAGTAAGGCCTGTTCTATAATGGTCCGGTAATTTTTCGGGGCCACACGACAGGCACGCTGCAGGGAACCGCCGTCAGCGCACTTCCGTTTCACATCGCCGTGAGCGCTTTCAGACAGCAGCCACGATGAGGAGCTATCAGGCCACGCATCAGCCTGCCAACATGAATCGTTTAGCCAAATTTCTTCCCATCGAGAACGTCGTTCTCGGACTGTCCGTTACCAGCAAGAAACGTGTATTCGAGCAAGCGGGCCTGATCTTCGAAAATCAGAACGGTATCGCCCGCAGTATCGTCACCGACAACCTCTTCGCTCGTGAAAGACTCGGCTCGACCGGCCTCGGCGAAGGCGTCGCCATTCCCCATGGCCGCATCAAGGGACTCAAGCAGCCGCTCGCCGCGTTCGTGCGCCTGTCCGAACCCGTCGCGTTCGAATCCCCCGACGGCCAGCCGGTCTCTCTCCTGATCTTCCTGCTCGTGCCCGAACAGGCCACCCAGCAGCATCTGGAAATTCTCTCGGAGATCGCGCAACTGCTCTCCGACAGCGACGCGCGCGAGCGTCTGCACAAGGAAGAAAATCGTGAGGCGCTCTATCAAGTGCTCACGCAGTGGCAACCGTAATAGCCGCACGACCCGGGCGGATACGCGTCCAGAGCGCGTCCGTCCTATTCGCGTCCGTCCCGCTCCCGCATTGGACGCGCCTCGCTTACGTCAGGCTTCTGGGGCACAATCGGTCAAAAGCAGCGCCATGCGGCGTATCGAAGCAACCCGCTTCGTCGTCAAGCGAAGGCTGCTCCCGGCTTCCAACGGAGTTCCGGCCTCATGGATACGTCCAGCATCAACGCCCAAAGCATTTTCGACGACAACGCCGCCACTCTGAAGCTCAGCTGGCTCACAGGGCATGAAGGCTGGGAGCGCGGTTTCTCGAGCGAAACCGTAGCGAACGCGACGTCGAGCGCCGACCTCGTCGGCCATTTGAACCTGATCCACCCGAACCGTATCCAGGTGCTCGGCGACGCCGAGATCAACTACTACCAGCGCCAATCCGACGAAGATCGTTCGCGCCACATGGCCGAACTGATCGCGCTCGAACCGCCGTTCCTGGTCGTCGCGGGCGAAGTCGGCGCGCCGCCGGAACTGGTCCTGCGCTGCACGCGCTCGTCGACGCCGCTGTTCACGACGCGCATGTCGGCGGCGGCGGTCATCGACAGCCTGCGCGCCTACATGTCGCGCATCCTTGCGCCGCGCGCGACCTTGCATGGCGTGTTCATCGACATCCTCGGGATGGGCGTGCTGCTCACCGGCGACTCCGGTCTCGGCAAGAGCGAACTGGGCCTGGAACTCATCAGCCGCGGTCACGGCCTGGTGGCGGATGACGCCGTCGATTTCGTGCGGCTCGGCCCGGATTTCGTCGAAGGCCGCTGCCCGCCACTGCTGCAGAACCTGCTTGAAGTGCGCGGCCTGGGCCTGCTCGACATCAAGACCATCTTCGGCGAGACCGCCGTGCGCCGGAAGATGAAACTGAAGCTGATCGTGCAGCTGGTGCGCCGTCCCGACGGCGAATTCCAGCGCCTGCCGCTGGAGAGCCAGACCGTCGACGTCCTCGGCCTGCCGATCAGCAAAGTGACCATCCAGGTGGCAGCAGGCCGCAACCTTGCTGTGCTGGTGGAAGCCGCGGTGCGCAACACGATCCTGCAACTGCGCGGCATCGATACCTTGCGCGACTTCATGGATCGTCAGCGGCTCGCCATGCAGGATCCGGACAGCCAGTTTCCCGGCAAGCTGATCTGAGGCGGTCGCGTAACGTACGCAATGTGCGTAACGTGGATTGCAGCGACCGCAGCGATCATTTCGCGTCCGGATTCGAATCAAGAGCAGGTGCTAAGATTAAGCGAACGAGCCGATTCCCATGCGTATCATCCTGATTACCGGCATCTCCGGTTCCGGCAAGTCCGTAGCCTTGAACGCGCTGGAAGACGGCGGCTACTACTGCGTCGACAACCTGCCGCCACGTTTTCTGCCCGAACTTGCCGCCCATCTCGCGAAGGAAGGACAGACCCGCCTGGCCGTCGCCATCGACGCGCGCTCCAGCCTTTCGCTCGATGAAGTCCCCAGCATCATCCACACGCTCTCGGCCGAATACGACCTGCGCGTGCTGTTCCTGAACGCGAGCACGCAGTCGCTCATCCAGCGCTTTTCCGAAACACGCCGGCGTCATCCGCTGTCCGGTCCGCCGATGCGCGAAGCCGATGTCGGCTTGCTGAACTCGCTGGCCGAGGCCATCGAGCGCGAGCGTGAACTCGTCGCCGGCCTTGCTGAATACGGACATCAGATCGACACCAGTAATCTGCGCGCGAACGTGCTGCGCGCGTGGGTCAAGCGCTTCGTCGAAACCGACGCGGCCGATCTCACGCTGATGTTCGAATCGTTCGGCTTCAAGCGCGGCGTGCCGCTCGATGCCGATCTCGTGTTCGATGTCCGCACCCTGCCCAATCCGTACTACGATCGGGAACTGCGCCCCTTCACGGGCCGCGACAAGCCCATCATCGACTTCCTCTCGGCGCAGCCGCTGGTCGGCGAGATGATCGAGGACATTGGGGCGTTCGTCGGCAAATGGCTGCCGCGTTTTCGCGACGACAATCGCAGCTATCTGACCGTTGCGGTCGGCTGCACGGGCGGACAGCATCGTTCGGTGTTCATCGCGGAGGCGCTTGCCGCGCGTTTTCGCGACCAGGCCAATGTGATCGTGCGGCATCGTGACGCGCCCATCCCGGTGGATGGCGACGCGGTTCACGCGCGAACCTGATCGCCACGCCGGCGATCCACCCTGGAGGGACGCGATGTCTTCGATTCCCGCGAATCCGGTTCTGGACGATCTGCCGCTGTTTCCGCTTCACACCGTGCTGTTTCCCGGCGGCCTGCTGCCGCTCAAGATCTTCGAGGCCCGCTACCTGGACATGGCGCGCGCCTGTCTGCGCGAGCAATCGCCGTTCGGCGTCTGCCTGCTGAAAAGCGGGCATGAAGTTGCCTCGCCGGGCGATCCGTCGGTGCCTGAGCCGATTGGCTGTCTGGCCGAGATCGCCGAATGCGATGTCGATACCTTCGGCCTTCTGCTCGTGCAGGCGCGCGGCACGGCGCGTTTCAAGCTGATCGATCATCGGGTCGAGCCGAGCAACCTGCTGGTCGGCACCGTGCAGTTGCTGGGCGACGACCAGCCGTTGCAGGGCACGGAAACGCTGGCCAAGTTCGGCGCGTGCGCGGAAGTGCTGGAGCGCATCATCGATACGATCCGGGAGCGCGAGCCGCAGAATCTGCCGTTCGTCGAACCCTTCCTGTTCGACGATCCCACCTGGGTGTCCAACCGCCTCTCCGAAATCCTGCCGATCCCGATGCGCGCCCGCCAGAAGCTCATGGAACTGATGGACGCCGGCGCCCGCATCGATGTCGTGCATCACTACATGCAGCATCATCAGCTGCTCTGAAGCGTCGCTTCGCCTCAGAGCAGCGAACCGCTCAGCGCGTCGAGCAGCTTGCGCACGGGCGCGGGCACGCCGTACGCATCGATGCGCGCAAGCGGCGCCCACACGGTTTCGCTGTTCATCGCCTCGAGCGGCGCACCACGCGCCACGCCGATACGCGGCTCGATATCGAGCTTGAAGTGAGTGAACGTGTGGGTCAGCGGTGCGAGCCGCTGCAAGGACTCATCGCCGCCGAAGCTCTGCGCAAGCGTCGCGAGCGCCGTCTCGTCGGCCGCTTCGGGCAGGCTCCACAGGCCGCCCCAGATACCCGTGGGCGGGCGCTTTTCCAGCAGCACGGAATCGCCGTCCTTCAGCACCAGCATCCAGGTCTTGCGCGTCGGCACGGTCTTCTTCGGCCGGGCGGCGGGCAACTCGCGCTGCCGCCCCTCGACCTTCGCGACGCAGTCCGCCATGAACGGACAACGCGCGCAATCGGGCTTGCCGCGCACGCACAGCGTCGCGCCGAGATCCATCAGACCTTGCGTGTACGCGGTGACTTCATCCGGTTTCGCGGCATCCGGCAACAGCGATTCGGCAAGCGTCCATAGCGCGTTTTCGACGCGCTTTTCGCCTGTAAAGCCTTCGACGCCGAATACCCGCGCCAGCACACGCTTCACGTTGCCATCGAGAATCGTCGCGCGCGCGCTGAACGCAAACGACGCAATGGCCGCCGCCGTCGAGCGGCCGATGCCCGGCAGTTCGGCCAGTTCGTCCACCGTCTGGGGAAACGCGCCGCCGTGCTCGTACGCGACGGCCTGCGCGCAACGATGCAGGTTGCGCGCCCGCGAGTAGTAGCCGAGACCGGCCCAGAGCGCCATGACGTCGTCGAGCGGGGCATCGGCGAGCGCCGTCACCGAAGGAAACCGTTCGAGAAAGCGCGCGTAATACGGGATCACGGTGGACACCTGCGTCTGCTGCAGCATGATCTCCGACAGCCAGATGCGATACGCATCGCGCGTGTTTTGCCACGGCAGGTCGTGGCGGCCGTGAATGCGTTGCCACGCGATCAGGCGCGTGGAGAAATCGGTGAGAGCGAGCATCGGAATCAGCGTTGGCAGCGCGGGCAGAAGTAGGTGGAGCGTTGCCCCTGGACGATCTGTCTGATCGGCGTGCCGCAGACGTGACACGGCAGGCCCGCGCGATCATAGACGAAGTAGTCGAGCTGGAAATAGCCCGATTCGCCATTGCTGCCGACGAAATCGCGCAACGTGCTGCCGCCCTTTTCGATGGCGGCGGCGAGCGTCACGCGCACCGCGTCGGCGAGCAGATCGTAGCGCACGAGCGAGATCCGTCCGGCGGCGGTCGTCGGGCGGATGCCGGCGCGAAACAGGCTCTCCGATGCGTAGATGTTGCCCACGCCCACGACGATCCCGCCCGCCAGCAGCGCCTGCTTCACCGACACCTTGCGTCCGCGCGTCTCCCGGAACAGCAGCGCGCCCGAGAACTCCGGCGAGAACGGCTCGACGCCGAGACTCGCGAGCAGCGGGTGATCGAAGACGTCGCCATCGGCGCGGGGATGCCAGAGAATCGCGCCGAAACGGCGCGGATCGCGAAAGCGCAGGATGAAATCGTCGAACACGATATCGACGTGATCGTGCTTCGCGGCCTCAGGCGGACGCGGCGTGTGGCGCAGGACGCGCAACGTGCCGGTCATGCCGAGATGAACGATCAGCCAGCCCTCCACGGTTTCGAACAACAGATACTTGCCGCGCCGCTCGACCCGTTCGATCTTCAGACGATCGAGTGTCTTCGGCAGGTGCGCCGGGATGGGCCAGCGCAAGGCCGGCGTGCGGACATCGACATGCTCGACGCGCCTTCCGGCGACATACGGTTCGATTCCCCGGCGGGTGACTTCGACTTCTGGCAGTTCGGGCATTTGTGTGGAGTGAGACTTGCTGGAGCGTTGTGCCGGTATTTTAGCGACCGCGTTACAATCGACCGAAACATCGTCTGGAATTCCATGAACCCGTTCGTCATGAAGCTGTTTGCGAAGCGTCAGGCCGGCTTGGCGCATTCGTTCGCCATGCCCATGTCGCGCATCGCCGGCGCCGTCGCGCTTGCGATGTCGGCGCTTGCGTTCACGCCCGTACACGCTCAGGAACCCAATGCTTCACCCGTTCCAGGCGCAACCTCCGCTCCAGGCAGCGACGACCAGGCCGACGCGCAGAACGCCGCCGAGCTGCTCACCGCGCCGGTCAGCGGCAGTGAAACGCAGGACCTGCCGAACGTATCGATGTCCAGCCAGATCGTGTTCCAGGTTCTGGCCGCGGAAGTCGCCTTGCAGCGCGGTCAGCCCGCGCCCGCCTTCCAGACCTATCTCGCCCTGGCCCGCGACACGCACGATCCGCGTTTCGCGCAGCGCGCGACCGAGATCGCCATCGCCGCGCAGAGCCCGAACGACGCGCTCACCTCGGCACAACTCTGGCAACAGTTCGCACCGCATTCGGAACGCGCCTCGCAGTTGAGCGCGTCGCTGCAGATCGTTGCCGGCAAGCCGGAAGACGCGAAGCCCACGCTCGAACGCGAACTCGCGAAAGTGGCGCCCGCGCAGCGCGGCGAAGCGCTGTTGTCGTTGCAGGCGCTGCTGGCGCGCGGGCCGAATCGGGTGGGCGGTCTGAATGTCCTGAAGGACCTGATCGCCAACGATCAGGACCGGCCCGAAGCGCAACTCGCACTCGCACGCCAGCAACTGCTCGCCGACGATCAGCCGGGCGCGAAGGCGTCGCTCGAAAAGGCGCTGCAGCTCAAGCCGGACTATCTGCCCGCCGCACTGACGCTGGCGCGCATGGGTCCGCAGGAACGTCAGGAAGGGATCGCTTCGTTCGAGAAGTACGTCGACAAGAACCCGAAATCGCATGACGCACGGCTTGCGCTGGCGCAGCTGTATCTGTCGGCCGACCGGCTCGACGACGCGCAGAAGCAGTTCGAAATCATGCGCAAGAACGACGCGAAGGACCTGACGCCGCTGATGGCGCTCGCGCTGATCAACATCCAGAAGAAGCAGTTCGACAAGGCGCAGGACTACCTGAACCAGTACGCGAAGGCTGCGGAGAACACGCCCGGCGCGGACCCGGGACAGGCGTACATCTATCTGGCGCAGATGGCGCTGGAACAGAAGAACGACGACGTCGCGAGCCAGTGGCTCGACCGCATTCCGCGCACGAGCCAGCAATACCTGCCCGCGCAGATCACGCGTGCGCAGATCCTCGCGAAGCAGGGCAAGGTCGATGAAGCGCGCGCGCTGCTCGGCAACCTGCAGAGCTCCGACCCGCGCGACCTCGCGTTGCTCGCGCGCACGGACTCGGCCATTCTGTTCGAGGCGCATCGCTATCCGGAAGCGGAAGCGAACCTCGCGAAGGCTGTCGCGGCCTTTCCCGATGATCCCGATCTGATCTACGACTACGCAATGGCCGCCGAGAAGAACGGCCACTACGACGTGATGGAAACGCAGCTGCGCACGTTGATGCGCACGCAGCCGAACAATCCGCAGGCCTACAACGCGCTCGGTTACTCGCTGGTCGATCGCAACCAGCGGCTCGACGAAGCGGTGAAGCTGATCGAGAAAGCGGTGGCGCTCGCGCCCAATGACGCCTTCATCATGGACAGCCTCGGCTGGGCGCGCTTCCGTCAGGGCAATGCGGCGGAAGCGGAAAAGATCCTGTCGAGCGCGTACAAGATCCAGCCGAACGCGGAGATCGGCGCGCATCTGGGCGAAGTCCAGTGGAAGTCCGGCCAGCAGGACGAGGCGCGCGCCACGTGGCGCCAGGCGCAAAAACTCGAACCGGACAACGACACGCTCGTCAAAACGCTCAAACGACTCCAGGTAAACGATCTTTGATGGCATTCGACTTTCTCGCCGGCGCATCCCTTCGACGCGGTGCGCTCGGCCTCGCAACCGTACTCGCGATGTCCGGTTGCGCGCTCCAGCCGCGGCTTCCCACGACGTCCAACGCCAGCACGTCCCTCTCGACGCAGACGAGCCGTGAGTACCACGGCCGGTTCTCGGTGCAGTACAACGACCAGAACGGCGTGCAGCGCAACGCGTATGGCAACTTCGACTGGCAGGAAACCGGCGACACCGTCACGCTGCAACTGCGCAATCCGCTCGGCCAGACGATGGCGATCGTGACGTCGTCGCCGTCGCTCGCCACGCTCGAACTGCCGAACCGGCAGCCCGCCAGCGCCGACAACGTGTCGCAGCTCATGCAGAACACGCTTGGCTTCGGGCTGCCGGTGGAAGGTCTGCGCTACTGGCTGCAGCCGTCGGCCGCGCCCACTTCCCGCGCGCAGACCACGCTGGATCCCGAAGCCAACAATGGCCGTCCGAAGGAGATCAAGCAGGACGGCTGGACGATCGACTATCTGGCCTATGCCGATGCGCCCGCCACCGGCGTCAAGCGCGTGAATCTCTCGCGCAGCGAGCCGCCGCTCGACATCAAGCTGGTGCTCGACCAGTAACGTTTTCGCACTTGTTTGAATACTCCGCATGTCCGCACCCCACGATTCGCTCCGTGACTGTCCCGCGCCGGCGAAGCTGAACCTTTTCCTGCACATCACGGGACGCCGTCCGGACGGGTATCACTCGTTGCAGACGGTTTTCCAGCTGCTCGACTGGGGCGACCGCCTGCACTTCACGCGGCGCGATGACGGCGTCATCCGCCGCAAGACGGACGTGCCGGGCGTCGCCGAATCCGACGACCTCGTGGTACGCGCCGCCCGCCTGCTCCAGCAGCACACGGGCGTGCAGCATGGCGTGGACATCGAGATCGACAAGCGCCTGCCGATGGGCGCGGGCCTCGGCGGAGGCAGTTCCGACGCGGCCACGACTCTTTTGGCGTTGAATCGTCTCTGGGGTGTTGATCTTTCGCGTGAGATTCTGCAGAATCTCGGCCTGCAACTCGGCGCGGACGTGCCGTTTTTTGTCTTTGGGCAAAATGCATTCGCAGAAGGAGTGGGCGAGGCGCTGCAAGCAGTAAAACTGCCGCAACGTTTCTTCCTGGTGGTGAATCCTGCTGTCCACGTCCCAACCGCGGCGATTTTCTCCGAAAAAAGCTTGACACGGGATACGAAAGTCGCCACAATGATGGACTTTCTTGCACAGCAAAGGTCAGACACTAACTGGCCAGACAGCTTCGGTCGAAATGACATGCAAGCTGTAGTTGCAGGAAAGTACGCGGAAGTTGCGCAAGTGCTCGAGTGGTTTTCCAGTCTCGCGCCAGCGCGAATGACCGGATCTGGAGCAAGCGTGTTTGCCGCTTTCCCCAGCCGAGCCGAAGCAGAAATGGCGCAAGTCAAACTGCCGGCAAGCTGGAAGAGTGTGGTAACGGCAAGTCTGGATTCTCATCCTCTCTTCGCTTTCGCGTCATAAGGTTTTGTTTTGCCGGGCATGTCCTACACTTCCCGGCGAAGCTCAAAGTTAGTGTAGGGGAGTCGCCAAGTTGGTCAAGGCACCGGATTTTGATTCCGGCATGCGAGGGTTCGAGTCCTTCCTCCCCTGCCATTCTTTTTCTCGCGTTTTTCCTCTCGCCCCCAGCCGCAGACAGGTGCACGATGAGCAGTGACGGCCTGATGGTTTTTACTGGCAACGCCAATCCCGCGCTTGCACAGGAAGTCGTCAAAATCCTTGGAATCCCACTTGGCAAAGCGATGGTCAGCCGTTTCTCCGACGGCGAGATCATGGTCGAGATTCAGGAAAACGTTCGGGGCAAGGACGTGTTCGTGCTGCAGTCCACCTGCGCTCCCACGAACGACAATCTGATGGAACTGATGATCATGGTCGATGCGCTCAAGCGCGCATCCGCTGGCCGGATCACCGCAGCCATCCCCTACTTTGGTTATGCACGCCAGGACCGCCGTCCGCGTTCGGCGCGCGTGGCCATCTCGGCGAAGGTCGTCGCGAACATGCTGGAAATTGCCGGCGTCGATCGCGTGATCACCATGGACCTTCACGCCGACCAGATTCAAGGTTTCTTCGACATCCCCGTCGACAACATCTACGCGACGCCCGTGCTGCTCGGCGATCTGCGCAAGCAGAATCATGACCATCTGCTGGTCGTGTCGCCGGACGTCGGCGGTGTGGTGCGCGCGCGTGCGCTCGCGAAGCAGTTGAACACGGATCTGGCGATCATCGACAAACGTCGTCCGAAGGCGAATGTCGCCGAAGTGATGAACATCATCGGTGAAGTCGAAGGCCGTACCTGCGTCATCATGGACGACATGGTCGACACCGCCGGCACGCTGTGCAAGGCCGCGCAAGTGCTGAAGCAGCGCGGCGCCAAGCAGGTGTTCGCCTACGCCACCCACCCGGTCCTGTCGGGCGGCGCGGCGGCGCGCATCACGGCGTCGGAACTGGATGAACTCGTCGTGACGGACACCATTCCGCTCTCGGCCGAATCCCTGGCGTGCGCGAAGATCCGCCCGCTGTCGAGCGCAGGCCTGCTCGCGGAGACCTTCTCCCGCATCCGGCGCGGCGACTCGGTGATCTCGCTGTTCGCCGAAGGTTAAGCAGAATTGGCGAAAAGACGCGAAGCCCTCAAGCTTCGCGTCTTTTTGCATGATCGGTGCGAACGTACGAAGGTTCGCATCGCTTGTTGTGGGATCACACCTTTTCGATGATCCCGGTTTCCCTGCCTGGTCGCGGGCAGATAGAGGAGTCAAACATGAAAGTCGTCGCTTTCGAGCGTAGCAAGCAAGGTACGGGTGCGAGCCGCCGCCTGCGCAACTCGGGCAAGACCCCGGGTATCGTGTACGGTGGTGCTGCGGACGTTCAACTGGTCGAACTCGATCACAACGCCCTGTGGCATGCCCTGAAGAAAGAAGTGTTCCATTCGTCGATCCTGGAACTGGAAGTGGCCGGCAAGTCGCAACAGGTTCTCCTGCGCGACGTGCAATACCACCCGTTCAAGCAGTACGTGCTGCACGTGGACTTCCAACGCGTTGACGCGAACAAGAAGTTGCACACCAAGGTGCCGCTGCACTTCATGAACCAGGAAACCAACCCGGCCGTGAAGCTGTCGGGCGCGGTGATCAGCCACGTCGTGACGGAACTGGAAGTGGAATGCCTGCCGGCAGACCTGCCTGAGTTCCTGGAAATCGATCTGGCCAAGATCGAAGCCGGCCAGACGATGCACGCCAAGGACATCGCGCTGCCGAAGGGCGTGAGCCTGACGATCGCCGTCGACGCAGAAAACCCGGTGGTGGCTTCGGCGACCATTCCGGCTGCCGTCGTGTCGGAAGAGTCTGGCGAAGCAGCTCAAGGCGAAACGCCGGCTGCCGAATAAGCGTCTTTATCGCTATCCTCTCGATCCGTCCGCAAGGGCGGTCGACGTGACCCGCCGGTGCGCAAGCCCGGCGGGTTTTTTTTGGCTTCTGACCAAGCGGGCCTTCGGGCTTGCGCTGATTCGACATGATCAAGCTGATCGTCGGCCTGGGCAATCCGGGCGCCGAATACACCGCGACGCGGCATAACGCGGGCTTCTGGTTCGTCGACCAACTGGCACGCGACGCCGGCGCCACGCTGCGCGACGAACGCCGCTTCCACGGTTTCTACGGCAAGGGACGCCTGCACGGCCACGAAGTGCATCTGCTGGAACCACAGACCTTCATGAACCGTTCGGGGCAATCGGTGGTCGCGCTCGCGCAGTTCTTCAAGATCCTGCCCGATGAAATCCTCGTCGCGCACGACGAACTCGACCTGCCGCCCGGCACCGTCAAGATGAAGCTCGGCGGCGGCAGCGGCGGCCACAACGGCCTCAAGGACATCTCCGCGCATCTGTCGTCGCAGCAGTACTGGCGCTTGCGTATCGGCATCGGGCATCCGCGCGATCTGATTCCCGAAGGCGCGCGCGCGGGCGCCAAGCCCGATGTCGCGAACTTCGTGCTGAAGCCGCCGCGTCGCGAAGAGCAGGACGTGATCGATCAGTCGATCGAGCGCGCGCTCGCCGTGATGCCTTTCGTCGTCGCCGGGGAAACCGAGCGCGCGATGATGAACCTGCACCGTAACCCCTGACTGGAGCCGATCGTGAGCCGTTTCTGGAGCGACATCGTTCATCGACTGACGCCGTATGTGCCGGGCGAACAGCCCGCGCTGGGGCATCCCGTCAAGCTGAATACCAACGAGAATCCCTATCCGCCGTCGCCGCGCGTGCTCGAGGCCATTCGCCGCGAACTCGGCGAGGACGGCGCGTCGTTGCGCAAGTATCCCGATCCGACCGCGCGCGCGCTGCGTGAAACCGTCGCGCGGCATCATGGTCTGCGCGTCGAGCAGGTGTTCGTCGGCAATGGTTCGGACGAAGTGCTGGCGCATGCGTTTCAGGCGCTGTTGAAGCATGAGCGGCCGATCGCCTTCCCCGACATCACCTACAGCTTCTATCCGGTGTATGCGCAGCTGTACGGCGTCGAGTACCGGACGATTCCGCTGAACGCGGACTTCGCCATCGATGTCGACGATTACCGTGCGCCGAGCGGCGGCGTGCTGCTGCCGAATCCGAACGCGCCGACCGGCCGCGCCTTGCCGCTGTCCGAGATCGAGGTGCTGCTGAAGGCGAATCCGGACGCGCCGGTGATCGTCGATGAAGCGTATGTGGATTTCGGCGCGGAATCGGCCGTGAGTCTGATTGACGCCTATCCGAACCTGCTGGTCGTGCAGACGACGTCGAAGGCGCGCTCGCTGGCCGGCATGCGCGTGGGCTTCGCATTCGGCGATGCCGGGTTGATCGAAGCGCTGACGCGCGTGAAGGACAGCTTCAACTCGTATCCGCTCGACCGGCTGGCACAAGTTGCGGCGCAGGCGTCCTACGAAGATCCGTCGTGGTTCGAACAATGTTGCGCGAAGGTCGTGGCGAGCCGTGAAACGCTCGTGGCGCAGCTACAGGAACTGGGTTTCGATGTGCTGCCGTCGGCTGCGAATTTCGTGTTCGCGAAGCATCCCGCGCACGACGCCGCGACGCTCGCCGCCGCGCTCAAGACTCGGGAGATCTTCGTGCGTCACTTCAGGCTGCCGCGCATCGACCAGCATCTGCGGATCTCGATCGGCACGCCGGCTGAATGCGATTCGCTGGTCGCGGCCTTGAAGGAAGTGATCGGCTGAGCGCGGAGGAAGGGCTTATTCGCCCTTCGCCGCCATCAACGCGCGGTATTTGACGAGCAACTGTTCCGGCGTTTCGACGTGCGCCGGATCGCGCGGAATGCATTCGACGGGACAGACCTGCTGGCACTGCGGCTCGTCGTAGTGGCCGACACACTCCGTGCATTTGTTCGGGTCGATCACGTAGATCTCGGGACCCATCGAAATGGCGTCGTTCGGGCACTCGGGCTCGCAAACGTCGCAGTTGATGCACTCGTCGGTGATGATCAAAGACATGCTTCACTCTCTTGCGCCGGTTCTCGCACCGGCATGAAACCCGCGCGCCCGGTCATCCGGGTGGCGGGTCCGGCGCTTCAGGGCGCCGCGGAATCCTTCTGAGACAGGATAACCACTTTATCGGTCAGCCGCTTTTCCACCGACGGGAACACGAACTTGCTGACATCGCCGCCCAGCTGCGCAATCTCGCGCACGATCGTCCCCGAGATGAACTGGTACTGATCCGACGGCGTCATGAACATCGTCTCGACGTCGGGCAGCAGATAGCGGTTCATGCCGGCCATCTGGAATTCGTATTCGAAGTCCGACACGGCGCGCAGGCCGCGCACGATGACGCGCGCGTTGTTCTTGCGCACGAAGTCCTTAAGCAAACCGGTGAAGCTGCTCACCTGCACGTTGGGATAGTGACCGAGCACGTCGTGCGCGATATCGAGCCTTTCCTGCAGCGAGAAAAACGGCTTCTTCGCCCGGCTGTCCGCCACGCCCACGACGAGCTGATCAAAGATGCTCGATGCGCGCCGGACGATGTCCTCATGCCCGCGAGTCAGCGGGTCGAACGTTCCCGGATACACGGCGACAACCATGGGCTTCTCCTCTTCCAATTGACCTTGGGCCGCGTCGTTGCGACGACCTGTTCTGCTTCACGTCCCTCATCACCGGCTGCGCCAGTCTGGGGAACGCGCATTATTCCTCATTTTGGCGGCGCAGCAAATGATAGCGAACCGCACCTGCCTTGCCGTCGCGCACCACCGACCAGCCGGCCAGCGCTTCGATCTGCGACGCATCCAGCGAATCGCCGCATTCGACGTAGAGCGCGCCATCGGCATTGACGAGCGGCGCCGCCAGTTCGAGCGCGCGCAAGAGCAGCGCCTGATCGCCGAACGGCGGATCCAGGAAGACGACGTCGAAGCTGCCGGGCGCGAGACTGGCGGCCAGGTGCAGCGCGTCGGCTTCAGCGATCTCGATGTTGCGCGCGCCGAGCTTCGCCTGGTTCGCGCGCATCTGCGCGGCGGCCTTCGCGTTGCGCTCGACCATCAGCACGCGGGCAGCGCCGCGCGACGCCGCTTCGAAGCCGAGCGCGCCGCTGCCGGCGAACAGGTCGAGACAATGCTGTCCGCTCATGTCCTGTCCGAGCCAGTTGAAGAGCGTCTCGCGCACACGGTCGGGCGTGGGACGCAGGCCGTCGAGATCGAGCACCGGCAGCGGCGTGCGCTTCCAGTCGCCGCCGATGATGCGGATGGTGTGAGGTTTGCCGCCGCGCGAAGGCGTATGGCTGGGCAGAACGGAGCGAGGAACTGGGGAGCGAGGCATGAGGCAACGGGATTCGATTTCGGGCGCGCAGTCTTGGTCAGGCTTGCGTTTGTTTACGCTTGTTTGCGTTTGGTTTTCGTGCGCATCGAGCGCCCACGTTACCACAGCGGCCCATGGTGCCGCGAACCGTGCGCTTGCGCCCCGGAAAGGGCTCGGCGCGCCTGATAAAATACGCGGCTTCCATTCCTTCGCGCGGGCTTGCCGGCGAGGCGCCCGGCGGGCGCACGCGACAGGCCGACGGATGACGCGCGCATCATCGCCACGCACCCATGTTCAGCTTCTTCAAGAAATTCAAAAAGCCGGCTGACGAGCCGCTCGACACGCCCGAGGACTTGTCGCCCGAGGCGTCCGGCGAGGAAGAAGTATCCGACGCCGAACTCGAACGGCAAGCGCTCGCGGCGGAAGAAGCGCCACAGGATGAGCCTGCTGAGCCTGCGCCCGCCCCTACGCCGGCACCTGCACCCGCACCTGCACCTGTCCCGTCAGCGCACGCCGAGGACGCAAAACCCTACTGGCAAGGCCGCACGCAGTCGCAATGGTCGCGCGGCCCGGAAACGGATCAGGCGAGCGAGGAAATCGTCCCGCCGCCCGATGCCGACCCCGCCGCGAAGAAATCCTGGCTCTCGCGCCTGCGTCACGGCCTGTCGAAGACGAGCTCCAACCTGACGGGCATCTTCGTCAGCGCGAAGATCGACGAGGATCTGTACGAAGAACTCGAGACCGCGCTGCTGATGTCCGATGCCGGCATCGACGCCACCGAGTTCCTGCTCGAATCGCTGCGCGAGAAAGTGCGCTCGGAACGTCTGACCGAGGCATCGCAGGTCAAGGCCGCGCTGCGTGAACTGCTGATCGACCTGCTGCGTCCGCTCGAAAAATCGCTGATGCTCGGCCGCGCACAGCCGCTGGTGATGATGATCGCGGGCGTGAACGGCGTCGGCAAGACGACGAGTATCGGCAAGCTGGCCAAGCATCTGCAGCGCTTCAACCAGTCGGTGCTGCTGGCCGCCGGCGACACCTTCCGCGCCGCCGCGCGCGAGCAGTTGATGGTCTGGGGCGAACGCAACAACGTGACCGTGATCGCGCAGGAAAGCGGCGATGCCGCCGCGGTGATCTTCGACGCGGTCGGTGCGGCGCGCGCCCGCAAGATCGACGTCATGATGGCCGACACCGCCGGACGCCTGCCCACGCAATTGCACTTGATGGAAGAGCTGCGCAAGGTGCGCCGCGTGATCGCGAAGGCCATGCCCGATGCGCCGCACGAAGTGCTGCTCGTGATCGATGCCAACACCGGCCAGAACGCGCTCGCGCAAGTGAAGGCGTTCGACGACGCACTCGGCCTCACCGGCCTGATCGTCACGAAACTGGATGGCACGGCGAAGGGCGGCATCATCGCGGCCATCGCACGGCAGCGGCCCATTCCGGTTTATTTCATCGGCGTGGGCGAGAAGGTCGAGGATCTGCAGCCGTTCAGCGCGGAGGAATTCGCGGACGCATTGCTGGGTTGAATGCGGGGCCTGCCGAAAGAGAGAGGGCGTTCGTTGCGAACGCCCCTTTTTTCATCGTGCCAGAAGCAGCGACGCCGCGATCCACCACATCACGCAGCCCACGATCACATCCAGCACGCGCCACGAGACGTCCTTCTCGAACCATGGCTCCAGCAAGCGCGCGCCATAGCCGAGCGCGGTGAACCAGATAATCGACGAACACATGGCGCCCGCTGCAAACCACGCATTGCCGGGCCAGCCGCGTTGCGCGCCGATGCCGCCAAGCAGCACGACGGTGTCGAGATAAACGTGTGGATTGAGCAGCGACAGCGCCAGCACCGTCGACGCCGCGCCGAGCGCCGTCTGCGTTTCGCCGTCCGTGGCATGCAGATGTCCGGGGCCGCGCCAGGCCGCGAGGAACGCGCGCACGCCGTACAGGAACACGAAAATCGCGCCCGCCAAGCGGATCACGTCGAGCAGCACGGGCGCCCGCGAAATGAGCGCGCCCATGCCGCCGACGCCCAGCGCGATCAGCAGCACGTCGATCGCCGCGCAGATCGTCACGACGACGCCGACATGCCTGCGCTTCAGCCCTTGCCGCAGCACGAAGGCATTCTGCGCGCCGATTGCCATGATGAGGCTCGCGCCGAGTCCCGCGCCCGACAGGAAACCCGGCAGCGCTCCGGCCGCAACCGCCGCCGTCATTCCGCGTCCGGCTGCTGCGCCGGCGCGGCCCGGGCGAAGGCGTCCAGCGTGCCTGCGTGATCGGCGATGCGCTCGATGGTCGGATAACGGCTCACGTCGATGCCGAAACGCCGCGCATTGAACACCTGCGGCACGAGGCAGAGATCGGCGACGGTGGGCGTGTCGCCGAAGGTCAGCGCGCCGACGCGCCGGTCCGTGGAGAGCCGCTGTTCCAACGATTCGAAGCCGGTTTCCACCCAGTGCCGATACCACGCATCCTTCGATTCGTCGGGCACCTTGACCTGGTGCTTCAGGTACTTGAGCACGCGCAGATTGTCGAGCGGATGGATTTCGCATGCGACCTGCAGCGCCACCGAGCGCACGAACGCGCGATCGGCGGGATGCTTCGGCAGCAGCGGCGGCTCCGGATGCGTCTCCTCCAGATATTCGATGATCGCGAGCGACTGCGTGAGCGTGTCGTCGCCATCGACCAGCGCCGGCACGATGCCGTCCGGATTCACCGCGCGATAGTCGGCCTTGAGCTGTTCGCCGCCGTCGCGCAGCAGGTGGATGGCGGCGTACTCGTAGTCGAGCCCCTTGAGGTTCAGCGCGATGCGCACGCGATACGCCGCCGAACTGCGGAAATAGCTGTAGAGCTTCATGGCCGCGGGCTCAGACCACACGCACCGAGAATTCGCCGATGCCGTCCACACCGCCCTTCAGCAAGTCGCCCTTCACGACCGCGCCGACGCCCTCGGGCGTGCCGGTGAAGATGAGGTCGCCGGGGAACAGCTCGAACAGCGTCGACAGGTAGGCCACCGTCTCGCCCACCGACCAGATCAGCTGCGAGATATCCGAGCGCTGCTTTTCCTCGCCGTTGACGGTCAGCCAGATCGCGCTCTTTTCCAGGTGTCCGACCTTCGACACCGGGTGAATGGGACCGATCGGCGCGGAGTGGTCGAAGCCCTTCGCGGTGTCCCACGGACGGCCGAGCTTCTTGGCTTCGGCTTGCAGGTCGCGGCGCGTCATGTCGAGGCCGAGCGCGTAGCCGTAGACGTAATCGAGCCCGCGTTCGGCGGGAATGTCCTTGCCCTGCTTGCCGATCGCCGCGACCAGTTCCATCTCGAAATGCAGGTTCTTGGTCTGCGACGGATACGGAAACTCGCCGGTGGCGCCGGGCGCGACATTCAGCACGGCGTCGGCCGGCTTGCTGAAGAAGAACGGCGGCTCGCGATCCGGGTCGTGACCCATTTCACGCGCGTGGGCCTCGTAGTTGCGTCCGACGCAGTAGATGCGGCGCACGGGAAACTGCTCGTTCGAACCGTCGACGGGCACGGCCGCGGCCGACGCCGGAGGAAACACAAAAGTCATCCCGCTCTCCTTTAGCTGATTCTGGATTGGCAAAGCTTGAACGCGCGGTTCGGCCGCACGCTGCGTGAAAAGAAGGAGTTTAACGTGCCCGCGCAACTCGTGGCGAGGCCGGTGCGCCTTGTGCGGCGCGGCTTTCAGAGCTTTCGGCGCGCTGGCGCGAAGCGTGCCGGAAGAGGATGGCAGCAAGCCGTCAGACAAATGGCGCGGCTGACCGAAGGCCGTCGCAACTTGCGTACGCCCGCCAAATGCGGTACTGAATGTTATTCCTGCACCCTGAAAATGCGCGGCGGCATCGCTCACAAAGACGCATCCGAACACTCACGTGAGCGCCCGGCCCGCGCCCCTCTCCGATGACCGACTCTGCTCTTCCCGTCTTCCCCTGCGCACGCTATATCAAGGAAATCGGCCGTGGACCGAACGGCGCGCGCGCCCTCTCGCACGACGACACCTACGCACTCTACGAAGCGATGCTCGACGAGCGCGTGCCCGAGCTCGAACTCGGCGCCGTGCTGCTCGCGTATCGCGTGAAAGGCGAAACGTCCGCCGAACTGAACGCCATGCTGGCGGCCGCGCATCGGTCGTTCGAGCCGCTGCACGTCCAGGATGGCCGCGAACACGCGCGGCCGGTTTCCATTCCGAGCTACAACGGCGCGCGCAAGACCCCGAATCTCGTGCCGCTGCTGTCGCACTTGCTGGCGCGCGAGGGTGTGCCCGTGCTGGTGCACGGCGTCAGCGACGATCCCGGCCGCATCACCAGCGCCGAGATCTTCGCCGAGCTCGGCATCGCGCATGCCGCTTCGCATGACGAAATCGAAGACAGTCTCGCCTCGCGCCGCCTGGCGTTCGCGCCCATTACCGTGCTCGCGCCGAAGCTCGCGCGGCTGCTGGCGCTGCGGCGCCGGATGGGCGTGCGCAATTCGACCCATACGCTCGTCAAGATTCTCCAGCCGTTCGCGGAGCCGGGGCTGAGACTCGTCAACTACACGCATCCGGAATATCGCGACAGCCTCACCGGCCTGTTCACCGCGCATCCGGAAGCCGCGGCGGGCGGCGCGCTGCTGGCGCGCGGCACGGAAGGCGAGGCCGTCGCGGACACGCGCCGTCAGGTGCAGGTGGACTGGTTCCACGACGGCCGCGTCGAAACGCTGCTTTCCCCGGAGCATTCGCAGGCACACGCGCCGCATGTGGATCTGCCCGAAGCGCTGGACGCGGCCACCACCGCGCGCTGGACCGAATGCGTGCTGCGCGGCGATATTCCGGTGCCGCCGGCGGTCGCCCGGCAGGTGGAAGTGATCAGCGACGTGGTGCGCCGGAGCGCCTGAGCGGCCGAGCTTCATCGAGATCGCCATTTGACACGGTATTCAACGGTGGTTTAAAGTCGAGCGCATGAGCTTCACCCCGAACACCTCCCTCCGAATTATTTCGGGCCGCCTAGCGCGGCCCCTATCGCTACGTCTAGCGTAAGTCGCCAGACGTAGCGCCGTGCGTCGCAAGGCGCCCGGTCCTCCGCCCGTTTTTCGCCGTTCCCGCAGTTCCTTTCTCACCACCTGTAGTCGTCAGTGTTTCGTTCGCGCATCCCGCGAAACGGAAACGCGAGGGTCACATGCACGCTGCTTCGCGCACGTTCACGTTGGTCGCAGGCGTCACCATCGCTGGTGATCCCCGCGAACGCGCGCGCCGCCCGGTTTCTCGTGCATCCCGCCGTGCCCGGCCAGCCGCCGGTGCCGGCCGCTCTCGCAGGCGCTACGCAAACCGTCCGAAAAGAGGTCGACGATCATGATGCCGAGCCCCGCCGAGAAATACCGCCCGTTCCCGCAAGTCCGCCTCAATGGCCGCCGCTGGCCCAATCGCACGATCGAACGCGCACCCATCTGGATGAGCACCGACCTGCGCGACGGCAACCAGTCGCTGATCGAGCCTATGAGCATCGCCGCGAAGCTCGAATTCTTCGAGATGCTGGTGAAGATCGGATTCAAGGAAATCGAAGTGGGGTTCCCTTCGGCATCGCAGACGGATTTCGATTTCGTCCGCAAGCTGATCGACGAAAAGCGCATTCCGGACGACGTCACCATCGAAGTGCTGGTGCAATCACGGCGCGAACTCATCGAACGGACGTTCGAGGCGGTCGAAGGCGCGAGCAAGGTGATCGTGCATCTCTATAACGCGATCGCGCCGTCGTTCCGCAAGATCGTGTTCAATCAGTCGAAGGACGAGGTGAAGGCGCTGGCGGTCGAAGGCACGCGCATGATCAAGGAATGCGCGGCCACCCGGCCCAGCACGCACTGGACCTATCAGTACTCGCCCGAAACCTTCAGCATGACCGAGCTGCCCTTCGCGCGCGAAGTGTGCGACGCCGTCGCGCAGATGTGGCGGCCGACGCCCGATCACAAGATGATCGTCAACCTGCCCGCCACGGTCGAGGCCGCGTCGCCCAACGTCTTCGCCGACCAGATCGAATGGATGGACCGCAACATGGGCTTCCGCGACAGCATCGTGTTGTCGGTGCATCCGCACAACGATCGCGGCACGGCGGTCGCCGCCGCGGAACTCGCGGTGCTGGCGGGCGCGGACCGCGTCGAAGGCTGCCTGTTCGGCAATGGCGAGCGGACCGGCAACGTCGATCTCGTGACGCTCGCGCTCAATCTCTACACGCAAGGCATCGATCCGGGCCTCGATTTCTCGGACATCGACGCCGTGCGCCGGCTGGTCGAGCGTTGCAACCAGATTCCGGTGCATCCGCGTCATCCGTACGCCGGCGACCTCGTGTTCACCGCGTTTTCGGGTTCGCATCAGGACGCCATCCGCAAGGGCTTCGCGCAGCGCGAGCCGGGCACCGTCTGGGAAATTCCCTATCTGCCGATCGATCCCGCCGATCTCGGCCGCAGCTACGACGCCGTCATCCGCGTGAACAGCCAGTCCGGCAAGGGCGGCGCGACCTATCTGCTGGAACGCGGCCTCGGTTTCACGCCGCCGCGCCGTGTGCAGATCGAATTCAGCCACGCCGTGCAGCAGGTCACCGATGCCTCGGGCGCGGAAATCGGCGGCGAGGCGATCTGCGAACTCTTCAAGCGCGAGTATTTCGACGCGGGCGGGCCGGTGTCGCGCGTGGACGCAGCGACGTTGTCGGTATTCGGCAAGCGCGTCACGGTGCCGGGCGCGGCGAGTGCCTCGAATGCGGCAAGCGGCGATGCGTGGGCGCGGACGGTCGCGTCGGTGCTCGGCATCGACGCCAGCGTCAACTGGTTCGAAACGACCGTGACGGCGGGCGGCGATACGGCGGCGTTCGTCGGCTGCCGGGTCGGCGACGGGCAGACGCGCTTCGGCGTCGCGGTGCATGCGAATCCGGCGCTGGCGGTCGCCGATGCGGTCGTGAGCGCGGTGAACCGCTCGGAGCGTATCGGACAGGTGGAGCGGCAGGACGAGACGGTGGAGACGGCTTAACGCCGGGTGGAGGGCGGCGCGCGACAGCTATTCGAGTGCAACGCGCGTCGCCTGCAGCGCCAGCAGCTGCCACTGCCCTTCGCTCTGGACGTGGACCGCGGTATAGGCGATGGGAAACAGCAGCGCGCCGTTCTTCGATTCCATTTCGATCAGCGCCCGCCCCGACACCAGGCAGGTGTCGCGGCCTGCTGCGAAGACGTCCTGCGACTGGATCTCGATCTGCCGATACCGCCGCCGGCCCGCGGTGATCGCGTCGATGAACTGGCGCTTCGTTTCCCGCTTGCCGTTGGTGTGGACATAGCAGACGTTCTCGGCCAGCAGCGCGTCGAGCGCCGGGCCATCGCCTTCGACCATGGCCCGGAAGCGGTCGCGCTCGAGGCCGCGGATGGCCTCAATGGTTTTTGCCGGCATCTGTCGGTCCTCTTGAGTCGAGGAACCGCTGCGCCGGCGCCTCGTCAGAAGTTGTATTGCAGATAGAGCTGGCTGAAATTTATACCAGGATTCGGCTCTCTGATACTGGCGTTCGAGAGATGCTGGAAGCGGAAGCCTGCCTGATAGTTCTGCTTCTCGCCGAAGATCATGCCGACGCCGACCATATCGGCGAACTGGAACGCGCTGGACACGGTGAAGTCCTGCGTGATGCGCGTGTGCGACAGCAGCCGCACGCCCACGCCCGCCTCGATGAACGGCCGGAAGTAGCCCGCGCTCTTCACGAAACGCAGCACCGGCGTGAGACCGAATTCCCAGATGTTCGGGTGCACGGCGTTGTCTTCAGTGGTATGCCAGTACGACACGTGGCCCTCCCCGACGACCGTAAAATGGAAGCCGCCGATCTCCCACCACGTGAGGCCGGGATCCCAGACCAGGCCGAGATCGGCTTTCTTGATGTCGCGATCCGCGACGCCGCCGGCAAACTGCACGCCGAACCGGTCAGCATGCGCGGCGGCCGAGGCCAGGCCAAACGCGGCGCAAACAACCAGACGGGACAGCCAGGAACTCTTTTTTTTATGCATGGGCACCCCATATGCTCCAAGGAAAGGCGGGTTCACGAGACGACAGTTGTCTGGCGGATTCTAGAGACGTTTTAAAACAATTGCAGGATTTGCTGACGCCTTACACTTTTCGTTGAATTTTCTTTCGTCTGACAGGTTAAAACTGGAAATAGATTCGACACTGCCACCCACTTCGGTAAGTCTGACCTTATACGCCGCAACAGGCTGTCCTATTAAACCCGCAAATTCGATAGCATTTGTGGGAACTCCCGCATATCCCTCTCCTCTAACACTTAGCACTCGTTGAACCGGAGTGCTAATATCGTGCTTGACTTGCCGTGGCCGGAGTCAACAGAAGGCCCAGGCAACCAGCAATTGTTGATAAGGAGCTTATGAGCGTGTCCAATGCGATGACCCTTCCGAATGTACTGAGCTCGGCACCTGCCAAGGCATCTTCGGCAGGCGCGCTGACGTACGCACAGTCGTCGATGCTGACCGGCCAGATCGGCAACATCGATTCCTACATACAAGCCGTGAACCGTATTCCGATGCTCTCGCAAGCAGAGGAACGTCAGTACGCCACCGAATTCCGCGAACAGGGCAACCTGAACGCAGCGCGTCAGCTGGTGCTGTCGCACCTGCGGCTGGTCGTGTCGATCGCCCGCAACTATCTTGGCTACGGACTGCCGCACGCGGACCTGATCCAGGAAGGCAACATCGGTCTGATGAAAGCCGTGAAGCGATTCGATCCAGAGCAAAACGTGCGCCTGGTGTCGTACGCCATGCACTGGATCAAAGCCGAGATTCACGAATACATCCTGCGCAACTGGCGCATGGTCAAGGTCGCGACCACGAAGGCGCAGCGCAAGCTGTTCTTCAATCTTCGCAGCCACAAGACGAGCCATGCGGCTTTCACGCCGGACGAAATCGAAGGCCTGGCAAGCGAACTGAACGTGAAGCGCGAGGAAGTCGCGGAGATGGAGACGCGTCTGTCGGGCGGCGACATTGCGCTCGAAGGCCAGGTGGAAGACGGCGAGGAAGCCTTTGCGCCCATCGCCTATCTGGCCGACTCGCACAACGAGCCGACCAACGTGATCGCCGCGCGCCAGTTCGACAAGCTGCAAAGCGACGGCCTGGCCGACGCGCTGGAGTCGCTCGATGAGCGCAGCCGCCGCATCATCGAGGCGCGCTGGCTCGACGTGCAGGACGACGGCTCGGGCGGCAAGACGCTGCACGAACTGGCCGATGAATTCGGCGTCTCGGCGGAGCGCATTCGCCAGATCGAGGCCAGCGCCATGAAGAAGATGCGTTCCGCGCTGCACGACTACGCGTAACGCCTGACTGTGCCTTAAGCAGGAACGGCAAGGCCGGCCGTCGCAAGACGGCCGGCCTTTTCTTTTTGTGCCCGGAGTGCAGCAAAAGTAACGGCGCCCGCAGGCGCCGTTACGTTACGACAGGTCCATCACCGCATCACGCCGGCAGCGGCGCCGCACCGCCGCCATTGTTCGACAGACGCGTCGCCATCTGCGCGGCATAACGCTGCGCCGCCGCGCCCACGACGATGTGGAACGTATCCGCCGACACCCATGCCACATCCAGCGCCGACAGCCGCTGCCGATCCACCGACGACGGATCGCGCACGACGACACGCAGGCGCGTCGCCGCGACGGCATCGAGCGAGGCCACATTGGTCGCGCCGCCGAACACCGCGAGCCAGCGCAGCGGATCCGGATCGAGCGGGCCGGCCGTCTGATCGCTGGAAGTAGACGTCGCGGTAGCCGCAGCCGATGCCGCAACAGCCGCCGCCGGTTGCGCCGGCGCTGACGATGCCGGCGTCGCGCCGCGGACCGACGAATGCTCCAGTTCACCGCGAATTTCATCGGCGATGAGATCCGCTTCCGGCCCGATGATCACCTGCACGTTGGTCGCGCCGCGCTTGAGCACGCCACGCGCGCCGATCCCCTTCAACTGCGCTTCCGAGACCTTCTCCGAGTTGACGACCGAGAGACGCAGGCGCGTTGTGCAGGCATCGACGAGCGTCAGGTTCGACGCACCGCCCAGCGCGGCAATGTACTTCGCCGCGCGCGAGCTCGCGGCCGACGCGGCCACCGTGCCCGGCAGCGGCGGAATCAGGCCGCCTTCCACGGTTTGCGTGGCATCGGTTTCGGCGTCGGTCGTGGCCGGCTCACGGCCCGGCGTCGCCATGTTGAAGCGGCGGATGAAGAAGCGGAACAGCCCGTAGTAGATGACGAAATAGATCACGCCGATCACCAGCGCCAGCCAGCCGCGCTGCGACAGGCCGTAGTTCAGCACGTAATCGATCGCGCCCGCCGAGAACGTGAAGCCCAGATGGATGCCGAGCGCGGAGCAGATCGCCAGCGACAGTCCCGTCAGCACCGCGTGGATGCCGTACAGCACCGGCGCCAGGAACATGAAGCTGTATTCGATCGGCTCGGTCACGCCGGTCAGGAACGCGGTCAGGGCCATCGAGAACAGCAGGCCGCCCACCACGGCACGGCGGTCCTTCGGCGCTTCGTGGAACATCGCGAGGCACGCGGCCGGCAGGCCGAACATCATGATCGGGAAGAAGCCGGTCATGAAGCCGCCCGCGGTCTTGTCGCCGGCGAAAAAACGATGCAGGTCGCCGTGCACGATCGCCCCGCCGTCGGGCGGCGTGAACGAACCGAACACGAACCACGCCAGCGAATTGATGATGTGATGCAGGCCCGTGACGAGCAGGATCCGGTTCAGCACGCCGAACACGAAGGTGCCGAGCGCGCCCGCCGTCGTGAGCCAGTTGCCCGCGCTGTCGATGGCCGCCTGCACCGGCTGCCAGACATAGCCGAACACGATGCCGAGTATCAGGCAGGCGACGCCGGTGACAATCGGCACGAAGCGCTTGCCGCCGAAGAACGCGAGGTACTCGGGCAGCTTGATGTCCTTGTACTTGTTATACAGATAGCCGGCCACCATCCCGGCGATGATCCCCGACAGCACGCCCATGTTGAGCTTGTCGTTGATGTCCTTCATCACGGCGATCTCGATCAGATAGCCGATCGCACCGGCCAGGCCCGCCGTGCCGTTGTTGTCCTTCGCGAAGCCCACCGCCACGCCGATGGCGAACAGCAGCGGCAGATTCGTGAAGATGGCGTCGCCGGCGTCGGCGATCATCTTGATGTTGAAGACATCGGGCTGGCCGAGCCGCAGAAGCAGGCCGGCCACCGGTAGCACGGCGATCGGCAGCATCAGCGCGCGACCTAGTCGCTGCATTTTCGCAAACGGGTTGGCGTCCATCGGGTTCTCCAAAAATATAGGTCTTGTCGTTACTGCTTCGGGGATGGCCAAAAATGGCTTGCGCGCGACGGACCGCAGGGGACGATCAGTCCTGCGGCCAGATTTCGCGGCTTGCCGCTCTTACTGCCTGTGCCGATTCGAGCGCGAGGCAATCCTCGGCGCGCTGACGGCAAAGCTGATAGTCGAGATTGCGCACGCGCGCCTTGATGCCGGGCACTGACACCGGATCGACCGACAGTTCGGTCACGCCGAGTCCGACGAGCAACGGCGCCGCAACCGGATCGCCGCCGAGCGCGCCGCACACGCCGACCCACTTGCCGTGCTTCTCCGCGCCCTGCACCGCCGTCTTGATGAGGCGCAGGACGGCCGGATGCAGACCGTCCGACTGCGCGGCGAGATCGGGCTGGCAGCGGTCCATCGCGAGCGTGTACTGGGTCAGATCGTTGGTGCCGATGGAGAGGAAGTCCGCATACTTCGCGAGCTGGTCGGCGAGCAGCGCCGCCGACGGCACCTCGATCATCACGCCCACTTCCACCGGCTCCGTGCGTCCCGCTTCGCGCGCCAGTTCGTCGATGCGCGCGCGCAGGCGCTGAAGCTCGCCGGAATCGGTGACCATCGGCAGGAGAATGCGCACCGCGCTCGCCGGCTTGACGGCCAGCAGGCCGCGCAACTGGTCATCGAGCAGATCGGGGCGCACTTGCGCAAGCCGGATGCCGCGCAAGCCCAGCGCCGGATTTTCTTCAGGCGGCAGCGTGAGGTAATCGACTTCCTTGTCCGCGCCTACGTCCAGCGTGCGGATGATGGCCGTGCGGCCCTGCAAGGCATCGACGATGCCCTGGTAGCTCTCCGCGTGCTCGGTCGCCGTCGGCGCCGACTGGCGATGGATGAACAGCAGTTCGGTGCGCAGCAGGCCGACAGCGTCGGCGCCGTTCTCGACGGCCGCCTTCGCGTCGTCGAGCGTTGCGATGTTGGCGGCGACTTCGATCGCCCGGCCGTCCTTCGTCGAAGCCGCCTCTTGCGACAGCTTGCGGTTCGCTTCGCGCACGCCGGCCAGACGATCGCGCTCGGCGCGGGCGCGTTCGACATCGACGTCGGTGGGCGCATGCTCGAGGCGGCCCGCCGAGGCATCGACGACGACCTGCGTGCCTTCCGGAATCGCGTGCAGCGCATCGCCGATGGCGACCAGCGCCGGGATGCCGATCTGCCGCGCGATGATCGCCGCGTGCGAAGTTGCGCCGCCGCGCGACATCACGAGCGCCGTGACGCGCGTGCGGTCAAGCGAGGCCAGGTCGGACGGGGTGAATTCGGTTGCCGCGAGCACGGCTTCCGGCGGCAATTCCGCTGCCGCTGTATTGGTCAGCCCGAGCGCGCGCAGCACGCGCTTGGCGATATCGCGCAGATCGGCGGCGCGCTCGGCGAGCAGATCGTCCTGCACGTTCGAGAGCAACGCAATCTGCGTCTGGATCGCTTCGCGCCACGCAAAGCCCGCGCTCTTGCCGAGGCTGATCAGATCGCGCGCGGCATCGACCAGGGTCGGGTCTTCCAGCAGCACGCGATGCACCGCGAAAATCCCCGCCTCGCCCACAGCGCCGCGCTGCGAGGCGGTGCGCACGGTCTCGCCGAGTTCGGCATCGACCTGGGCGATGGCGCGATCGAGCGCACGGCTTTCCGCCGCCGACGAACCGCTCGCCTGTTCCGGCGGCACGATGTCCTGGTCGTCCCATCGCACCAGCTTGCCGACCGCGATGCCCGGCGCGGCGCACACGCCCGCGAGCGTGTTGGGCGGCAGCGGCTGACCCGCGTCGGCCGTCCGCGCAGCCGACGCGGCAGGCGCCGGCGAACGCGTTTGCGCCCGCGATTCCTCGACTTCGCCATGCGCCTCGCGCAGCAATTCGGCGGCGACGGCATCCACGGCCTGCTGCGCCTGCGCGCCGATGCCGACCAGTTCGACCGTCACGCCTTCGCCCGCACCGAGGCTGAGCAAGCCGACCACGCTCTCCACCGGCGCCTTCTTGCCTTCGTAGCGCACTTCCACCTTGGCGTCGAAACCGCGCGCGGCTTCGCGCGCCCGCGCCGCCGGCCGCGCATGCAGACCGCCCGCGCTCGCCAGCGTCAGGCGGCGGCGCGCCTCTTCCATCACGAGCGCGCCGGAACGCGCCGTCTCGGCCTGTTCGCCGGCTTTCGCACGCAAGACCAGCAAGCGCGCACCGGACTTCAGCACACCGCGCCCGGCGCGCTCGATGACATCGAACGCGTCGCCGTTGGCGATCGCGATCACGGAAACGAGGCTCGGCGCGTGTTGCGCAACGAAATCCGCATTGAACTCGATCAGCGGCTGGCCGGCGCGCACCTCGGCGCCCTGCTCGACCATCGGCGCGAAGCCCTCGCCGCCCAGCTCGACCGTGTCGATGCCGATATGCACGAGAATTTCCGCGCCTTCCTTCGTGCGCAACGTCACGGCGTGATGGGTGCGCGCGAGATGGGTGACGGTGCCGTCGCAGGGCGCGGCCAGCACGTTGTCGAGCGGATCGATGCCGATGCCGTCGCCGAACATGCCCTGCGCGAACACAGGGTCCGGCACGTCGGCGAGCGGGACGATCGGGCCGGTGAACGGCGCGAGCAGCACGACATCGCTCGGGTTATCGGTGGAATGATTCAACAGGGACTCCTCGGCACGGCGCATCGGCTTTCTCACTCAGTGGGTTTCGGTGACCTTGTTCAGGTGGCGCGGCGCGTCGGGATTGCGCCCGCGCGCGGCGGCCAGACCCGCGGCCATCACGTAGAACGAAAGGATCGCGGCGATCGGATCCAGCGCCGGATGATCCGTGGCGACGAGCGGCAGCTCCGCGTCCGCGACGTCGTCCGGCGCGGCGAGCAGCACGCGCGCGCCGCGTGCGCGCATGTCGGCGGCAAGCTGGATCAGCCCCGCTTGTTCAGGCCCGCGCGGCGCGAACACGAGCAGCGGATAGTCGCGGTCGATGATTTCCATCGGACCATGACGCACTTCGGCGCTGGAGAACGCCTCGGCCTGGATGCCCGAGGTCTCCTTGAGCTTGAGCGCGGCTTCCTGGGCGATCGCGAGACCGAGACCCCGTCCGATCACGATCATCCGGTCGATGTTCGTCAGCTCCGTCACCGCGCGCGTCCAGTCGAGACGGCCCGCGGCGCGCAGGGCGTCCGGCAGGGAGTCGAGCGCCTTCAGCAGTTCGGCGTCGCGTTGCACGTGAGCGACCACGATGGCCGAAAGCGACAGCATCGCGATATAGCTCTTGGTCGCGGCCACCGAGAGTTCAGGACCCGCGAGCAAGGGCAGGAAGTATTCACAGGCGCTTTCGAGCGGCGAACCTTCGACATTGACGGCCGCGACCGTGAACGCGCCCGCGTTGCGCAACGCCTGCATCGTGCCGACGAGATCCGGGCTCTTGCCCGATTGCGAGAACGCGACGGCCAGTTGGCCCGACACGCGCAGCGGCGCCTGTTGCAGCGTGGCGACCGACATCGGCAGCGAAGCGACCGGCACGCCGAGGCGGCTCATCGTCAGGCTTGCGAAATAACTGGCGGCGTGATCCGAACTGCCGCGCGCCACGGTCAGCGCGACGTGACGCGGCTGCTCCGCCAGTTTCACGGCGAGCGCTTCGACGCGCGAGGTATCGGCGAGCTGGGCCGCGACGACATCCGCGGCTTCCAGCGCTTCGTTAAGCATATTCGACAATGGATTCTCCTTCGACATACGTGGCAGTCAGCGCGTGGTCCCGGTCGAGCACGACGAGATCGGCCCATGCGCCGCGCGCGATGCGGCCGCGATCTTCGAGTCCGAGGTAATCGGCGGGATAGCGCGACAGGCGATTCGAGACGTCCGCGAGCGGAATGCCCAGCGAGACGAGATTGCGCAGCGCCTGGTCCATGGTGAGCGTGCTGCCGGCAAGCGTGCCGTCGGCGAGACGCACGCCGCCCATGCACTTGGTCACGTGCTGGCTGCCCAGGCGATATTCGCCGTCGGGCATGCCGGCCGCCGAGGTGCTGTCGGTGACCACGTACAGGCGCGGGATCGCGCGCAGCGCGGCGCGGATCGCGCCCGGATGCACGTGCAGCAGGTCGGGAATGAGCTCGGCGTATTCGGCATGTGCGAGCGCCGCGCCGACCATGCCCGGATCGCGGTGATGCAGCGGCGACATGGCGTTGAACAGATGCGTGAAACCGCGGGCGCCGTGCTTGAGCGCGTTGACGGCGTCGTCGTAGGTGCCGAGCGAATGGCCGAGCTGCACGCGCACGCCGCGCGCCGCCATGTCGGCAATGATGTCGAGGTGGCCGGAGATTTCCGGCGCGATCGTCACCACGCGGATCGGCGCGAGTTCGAGGTACTTCAGCACCTCGCTGCGCACCGCGACGGCTGCCGCGTCAGGTTGCGCGCCCAGCTTGCCCGGGTTGATGTACGGCCCTTCGAGATGCACGCCGAGCACGCGTGCGCCGCCCGTTGCGCGCCGTTTCGCCTGTTCGCCCAGGCCGGCCACGACTTGCATGAGTTCGTCGCGCGGCGCGGTCATGGTCGTGGCGAGCAGGCTCGTCGTGCCGTGTTGTGCGTGCTGGCGCGTCACGGTGTCGGCGGCGTCGCCGCCTTCCATGATGTCGCGCCCGCCGCCGCCATGCACGTGCAGGTCGATGAAACCCGGCAGGATGTACGGGGAATCGTTCGCGAGCGGATCGACGATGTGCCCTTCGAGCGCCGTCACGCGGCCGTTCTCGAAACGCACCGAGCCGTGGATCCAGCCATCGGTCGTGAGTATGTTTCCTTTCAGCATGAAGTTCTCTGGAAGTACGCGATGCTTGAATGAGGTTCAGTGTCGTCCGCACGCTGCTGCGAGCAGGCTTCCATCGGATGGAAAGGCGGACGGCTTCCTTGGGTCCTCTCGTTCTGTTCTTTGCTGCGGGTGGTGCAGGTAATGCGGGGCTTGCTGCTGGTTTTGCCAGCGGACATTCATCGGTGCAGTTCCGCGACGAAGTCGTAGTAGTCGTCGCGGCAATAGGTATCCGTCAGTTCGATTGCGCGTTGATCCGCCGAATAGCCGATCCGCGTGATCACGAGCAACGCGGCGCGCGGCGCGACACCCATCAGACGGGCGATGTCCACGCTCGCATTTACCGCGCGAAAGTGCTGCAGCGCGCGCACCACCGACAGTCCGCGCTCCTCCAGATAGCGATACAGCGACAGCCCGACTGCGTCCGGATCCGGTACGACGGCCACCGGCAGGGTGGATTGCTCCACGGCCATCACGATGCCGTCCGCACGGCGCAGACGCTTCAGGCTCGCAACGGCCGCGCCCGGAGACAGGCCAAGACGCACCGTTTCCTCCCGATTCGCTGTGCGAAGTCTGCGATCCAGCCAGACGGAATCGGACTTGAAACCGCGCTGCTCCATTTTTCGCGTGAAGCCGGTCAGACGGGACAGCGGATCTTCGGTACGCGGCGTGATGAAACTGCCGGCGCCGCGCGCGCGCCGGATCAAGCCTTGCTCGACCAGCAGCGCCAGTGCCTTGCGCGCCGTGATGCGCGAGACGCCCACTGCTTCCGATAACGTGCGCTCCGCCGGCAACGCCTCGCCTGCGCTCCAGGTGCCCGCATGAATGGCGCTGGCAAGACGCGACGCAAGCTGCAGGTAGAGCGGCGTTGCGCTCCGTGCATCCGGCGTCAATGCCTGCCAATCGTCACCCATCTGGGCTCCCGAAAACCTTGAACGGAGCCCATTATATAACCAACATAATACCAGTCAACGCTTGCGCAATGCCCCTGTCAAGGCGATATACCCTGTTGCAAATCAATGAGTTATGTAATTTTTTTCACGCTTGTTCGAATTTGACGAACATCAGGATTTACCCGTAGCGGCATTCCACTTTTACAAGTGGTTTGCAATGTTGAATTCATTCAACTTTCGGGCATTTTCGTATTCGCATGACCAATCCTTCTTGGCACAATGCTGTCGCTAATTCGGATTCAAAACTAAATTCAATCAAAAATTTTTGAGAGACTACGCGATGGGCCATCCAGATCCGAGCCGGGCCGTTGAAGCAGTGCGTCGCTTCAACCGCTTCTATGCGCGCCATACCGGCGCGCTCCATGAGCGGCTTCACAAGAGTTCGCTTTCCCTTACCGAGATTCGCATCCTTCACGAGCTGGCACAGCACAAGGCCAGCACGGCCGCGGACCTGTCGCGCAATCTCGGACTGGACACCGGCTATCTCAGCCGGTTGATCAGCAACTTCCAGAAGCTCGGACTGATCGCGCGCCGCAAGAACGAGGCGGACGGACGCGCGCATCTGCTGTCCATCACGCCCGAGGCAAAGGCCAAGGTCGACGAGATCGACCTGCATGTTTCCGGCGACACCGCCACGTTGCTGAAGAAGCTCACGTGCGCCGAGATCGAGCAGTTGTGCGCGGCCATGGCGGATGTCGAACGCCTGCTGTCGCCGGTGCGTCCCGATGTCGAGACGCGTCTGCGTGGTCCGCGCGGTGGTGACTTCGGCTGGATGATCGAGCGCCATGCACACCTGTGCGTGGGCGGACGGCCGAAGTTGCAGCACGAGGCGTTCGCCGCGAAACGGGTCGCGCGCTTTCTGACGGCCATGCAGGCGAACACGCCGCGCATCGCCTGCTGGGTGGCCGAACAGGACAATTGCACGCGTGTTGGCGCAGCCATGCTGACCGAGGCGTCGCACACGCAGGCGAGCATCGACATGTTGTTCGTCGAGCCGGGCGCGCGCCGTCGTGGGCTCGGAGAACGGATGCTGGCCGCCGCCACCAACTTCGCGCACGGCGCCGGCTATGGACAGGTGATCTGCCGTCTCGAGGAAGCGCAGGAAGATCTGTGCGGACTGTTCCTGCACACCGGCTTCACGCCCGTGCAGGACGACTCGACCACCCTGATCTGGCAACGTGAACTGCAGCAGTTGTTCGTCGAATGAACCGGCACGGCATGAAAGGCACAACGGCGTCCCGCAGGACGCCGTTGCCGGGCAATGACGGGCGAAGGCGTCTGGCCTTCGAGCGCCCTCAGAACGACGGCACCATCGAGCCCTTGAACTCGCTCTTCAGGAACTGGCGCACGTCGTCGGACTGGTAGGCGGCCACGAGTTTCTTCACCCACGGCTGGTCCTTGTCCTGCGCGCGCACGGCGATCAGGTTCGCGTACGGGCTATGCACGTCTTCGAGTGCAATCGCGTCCTTCGTCGGCTGAAGTCCCGCAGCAAGCGCGAAGTTCGTGTTGATGACAGCAGCATCGACGTCGGCGAGCGTGCGCGGCAACTGCGCTGCATCGAGTTCGACCAGCTTGATCTTCTTCGGATTCGCCGCCACGTCGAGCGCGGTCGCGTTGTTGCCGTTCGTGCCGGCGCCCGCCTTCAACTTGATCACGCCCTGCGTCTGAAGCAGCAGCAGCGCGCGGTTCTCGTTCGACGGATCATTCGGCACCGCCACCTTCGCACCCTGCGGCAAGTCCTTCAACGACTTCAGCTTCTTCGAATACACGCCGAGCGGCGAGATATAGGTCAGGCCCGCGCTGATGATCTTGTAGCCGCGCTGCTTCACCTGGCTGTCGAGGTAAGGCTGGTGCTGGAAACTGTTGGCGTCGAGATCGCCTGCGTCGAGCGCGGCGTTCGGCTGCACGTAGTCGTTAAATTCGATGACCTTCACATTCAGCCCTTCGCGCTTCGCCACCTTCTGCACGACTTGCCAGATCTGCGCGTCGGGGCCGCTGATGGTGCCGACCTTGATGACCTTGTCATCCGCGCGCGCGGCGACGCTCGCGAACAGCGCGGCGGACGTGAGGGCGGTAAGAGCGGTAAGAGCTTTGAGCAAATTTCTGCGCTGCATGGTGTTCCTTGTTTCGATGATGCGTGGCTTGCAGGTAGGCGCTGGTGAGTGACGCGCCAGGGTCACGGATGTTCGCACAGCGCTGGTGCAAACCGAAATACCGTTTGCTCATGTCTTTATCACGCGCATCGAGACGCAGCTAGAATCGCGACAGAAGATCACCATTGCGCTCTCGCAGGAGGCGAGCCTCGACATGTATCTGATCAACCTGCGCTATACCGGCGCGCTGGCCGAAATCGACGACGCACTCGATGCTCACCGGCTCTTCCTCGAACGTTATTTCGCGGCGGGCGTGTTCGTCATCGCGGGGCCGAAGGTGCCGCGCGAGGGCGGCGTGATTCTGGTGTCGAACATCGAACGCGAGCGGCTCGACGCGATCCTCGCCGAGGACCCGTTCACGCAGCAAAACCTCGCACACTACGAGATCACCGAGTTCAAGGCCACGCGGCTTGCGCCCGGGCTGAACCTGCCGGAGCCTTCAGCCGACGCATGAGAAAACGGCCCGTCGAGCGGGCCGTTTGCAGATTCAGTCGATCAGCAGCTTCAGGTCGTGCACCCAGGGCTCGACGCCCTGGCCGTCGCGCGCGAAGAGACGCAGCTTGCCGTCCTTGTCGAAGACGTAGCTGGCGGCGGTGTGATCCATCGTGTAGTCGTCGGCGGTCTTGCCCGCCGACTTCGCGTAGTACACGCGAAAGTCCTTGGCGACCTGCGCGAGTTGCGCGTCGTTATCAGGCCTCAGGCCGATGAACGATGGATTGAAGGCCGCGACGTACTGACCCAGCAATTCAGGCGTATCGCGTGCGGGATCGACGGTCACCATCAGCACCTGCACATCCTTCGCCTTGTCGCCGAGTTGCTGCAGCGCCTGCGAAAGTTCGGCGAGCGTGGTCGGGCAGACGTCGGGGCAATGCGTGTAGCCGAAGAACAGCACGACGGCCTTGCCCTTGAAATCGCCGAGCGTGCGGGTCTTGCCGTGCGTGTCGGGCAGCGAGAAGGCGCTGCCGAACTGCTTGTTGCCGGTGATGTCGAGATTCTTGAAATCGGGCGCTTTCTCGCAGGCGGAAAGCAGCGCCGCGATGAACAGCAGCGCGAACAGACGACGCAGACCGGCCATCATGCCCCGATCACCGTGCGCACGTAATGGTCGACGAGCAGCGCGCCGAACAGCAGCGACAGATACACGATGGAATAGCGGAAGGTCCTGCGCGCGAGGGCATCGGAGTAGTCGCGGTACATCTTCCACGCATAGCCGATGAAGCCCGCGCCGAGCGCGATCGCACTCGCCAGATAGACGACGCCGCTCATGCCGGAGATGTACGGCATCAGCGTGACGGCGAACAGCACCAGCGTGTACAGGAAAATGTTGAGCAGCGTGTACTTCTCGCCATGCGTGACCGGCAGCATGGGCAGTCCGGCGTTCTCATAGTCCTTGCGGCGATACAGCGCGAGCGCCCAGAAATGCGGCGGCGTCCAGACGAAGATGATCAGCACGAGAATCCACGCGTCGCCGGGCACGGCGCCCGTCACCGCGGCCCAGCCGAGCGCGGGCGGCATGGCGCCGGACGCGCCGCCGATCACGATGTTCTGCGGCGTGTACGGCTTGAGCAGCAGCGTATAGATGACCGCATAGCCGACGAAGGTGGCGAGCGTGAGCCACATCGTGAGCGGATTGGTGAAGCGGTAGAGCGTCCACATGCCGATGCCGCCCAGCACCGCCGAGAACCACAGGATCTGCGCCGTGGTGATCTGGCCGCGCGCGGACGGACGCCATGCGGTGCGGCGCATCTTGGCATCGACTTTTTGCTCGACGAGACAGTTGATGGCGAAGGCCGCGCCTGCCAGCAGCCAGATGCCGACCGCGCCGCCGATCAGCTTGTCCCACGGCACCATGCCGGGCGTGGACAGGAACATGCCGATGACGGCACAGAACACCGCGAGTTGCGTAACGCGCGGCTTGGTCAGCGCGAGATACTGCGCCGCGCGGCTACCGATGGGGGAGTTGAGAGTCGTGCTGTCCATGATGTGGAGTCACGCTGAAACGACGTCGCGCGCGGGAAGCGTGGCGCGGCCGGGACGGCTGGAAGAGATTCGAAAGTTTAGCATAACGAGTAGCAGCAACAGGATCGCGGCGCCGCCGTTGTGCGCGACGGCAATGGGCAGCGGCCATTGCAGCACGATGTTCGAGAGGCCGGTCAGGAACTGGATCACGATCACGAACAATACGCCGTTCGCGGGCTTGCGCAGCGATTCGAATCGTCGCAGGCGGCTCGCGAGCCACAGCAGATACAACACCACGACGATCGCAAAGGTGCGGTGCGTCCAGTGGATCGCGACCAGCGCGTCCTGCGAGATCACGTCGCCGTCGCCGGTCATGCCGAGCGCGCGCCACAGATGGAAGCCGTGCTCGAAGTTCATCGGCGGAATCCATTGGCCGTTGCACAGCGGGAAGTCGGTACACGCGAGCACCGCGTAGTTCGTACTGACCCAGCCGCCCAACGCGATCTGCACAATCAGCAACAGCAAGCCGAACATCGCGGCGGGCATCCAGCGCGCGGCGGCGGTGTCGAGCGACGGAATCGGCGTCATGCGCGCGGCCAGCCAGCCGAGCACGCCGAGCAGCGCCAGTCCGAGCAGCAGATGCGTGGTGACGATCACCGGCTGCAGCTTGAGCGTGACCGTCCATGCGCCGAACGCGCCTTGCAGCAGGATCAGCGCGAGGATGCCGGTCGGCCACCACGGCGACACGTGCAGCGGCCGCTTCCTGATGCGCGCCGTCCACGCGATGATCGTCTGCGCGATGATCAGCACGCCGATCGCCATCGCGAAGTAACGGTGCAGCATCTCGATCCACGCCTTCATCATGCTGACGGGACCGGTGGGCATTGCCTGGTACGCAGCGGCGATCTGCGCGTGCGCAATGAACGGCGACGACGTGCCGTAGCAGCCCGGCCAGTCGGGACAGCCGAGGCCCGAATCGGTCAGGCGCGTGAAGCCGCCGAACATGATCAGGTCGAGCGTCAGAAAAGTGGTGAGCCAGACGAGCTTGCGGAATTTGCTGTCATCGGCCTTGACCCACACATAGGACAGCGGCAGCAGCGCGATGCACACGCCGATCAGCCCCAGTTGCAGTAGGAACATGCTCTCTTACCTTTGCACTTCAGTATCAGGCACGCATCAACCGATCCGCGACCACTTCAACAGCTTGGCCACGTCGCCGTTGATCTTCTTCGGATCGGGATTCTTCGGGAAACGCATCATCAGATTGCCGTTCGGATCGACCAGATAGATGTGGTCCGTCAGCTTCGTGCCGTCATCGACGGGCAGCCACGCGGCCACCGCTTTTTCGTCGGCGACCAGCATGCGCGTGTCGGGTTGCGGATACGCGGCCTTGATGACGTCGGAGACCGGCTTGTCATCGGTGCGCAACCAGACGTTGACCACGCGCTCGCGCTCGCCCGACTGCAGCACGCGCACCTGGCGCATGAAGTAGAGGCGCGTCACGCATTGCTCGTCGCACGCGCTGCCATTCACGGTGATCATCAGCCATTTGCCTTCGAGCGACTTGAGCGGCACGCTCTGCCCCTGCTCGTTCGTCACGACCAGCTGCGAAGGAATGGGCCGTTGCGGTTCGACCAGCGCGCCGTAGCTCGACGTGCCGCCCGCCGGCTTGAACACGTAGTACATCAGATAGGACGCGATCACCGGCGCCGCGCACACGAGCGCCAGCAAGACCAGCATCCAGCGTCCGCTGATCCAGGAGCCTTGCTTGGCCGTGCGTTGCCGGGCGCGGGGATTCTTGTCGGGATCGGTGTCGGCGGCGGTGGAGCGTTGTGTTTGCATCGATGAAACGTGCCTCGGTTCTTCGGTTGTCAGGCGTGGTGTTCGGCTTCTTCGTCGAGCGTGTCGCGTGTCGTGCCCTTCTTCGCGGCGCGCCGCGCGGCGTACAGGCCGAAGCCGACCGCCGCTGCCGCCATGCCCCACCACTGGAACATGTAGCCATAGTTGCGCTCGACGCCCAAGGTCGGCGCGGGCCAGTCGCGCACGAGCTTGTCGCCGGTGTCGTTGGTCTGCTGGATCACGAACGGCTGGAACGACAGACCGGTTTCGGCGGCATACGCGCGGATGTCCAGATTCTGGCGGATCTCCTTGTGCGCGGCCGAGCCGCCATGACCCAGTTCGAAAGCCTGCGACGCATTGGCTCGCGCGATGCCCTGTACGTCGACGACCCCTTTCGGCGTGTCGTACGCCTCGATGCCCGTACGGTCCGCCATGTTGCGCGGCAGCCAGCCGCGATTCACGAGCACGTAGCCGCCGTCCTCGAGTTTAAGCGGCATCACGACATAAAAGCCCGGCTGGTCGTTATACGGACGATTGTCCAGATACACGACGCGTTCCGGCATGAACTCCCCGCGCGCCTCGACGCGATGGAATTCGATCGACTTCAGCGGCAGCGGTTCGACGCCGACAGTCTGCGCCGGCGCATGTTCGAAGGCGAGGATATGCGCATTGAGCGCCTCCTTCTGATGGGCGCGGTCGCGCTGCCAGAAGCCCAGCCGCACCGTCACCGCGACGACGATCAGGATGAGCAGCGTGGGCCAGAAACGAATCTTCATGCGGCAAGCCTTACCGCCGGCATCCGCTTGAGCGGCGCACGGCACAATCCGTCGAGTGAGATAATGGGATGTTTCGATTCCATACTGCTCAAGGTGGTTCCTGACATGGCCTGAAGTGCCGCCAACCGGACCCACGAGCAAACAAGGCTGGCTGGTTTCATGCACATCTTCGTTGCTATCGCATTCATCCTGATCATCGGCAGCCTGGGCTCGGCGCTCTACTTCATGATGACCGACAAGGGCCGCACCAAGCGGATGGTCTGGTCGCTCGCCGCGCGCGTCGGACTGTCCATCTCGCTGTTCCTCTTCATCCTGTTCGCTCATTGGATGGGCTGGATTCAATCCTCGGGCGTGCCGATCGGACGATAACGCCGTTGCGGGCCCTCGCTCGCGAGGCTTAGTGTCGCGCCCCTTCGTCCTGTCCTGCTCACTGCGCTTCAAACGACAACGCCGCCCCTGTGGACTTCGAGGGCGGCGTGTTGGTCACTGCTTCTATGCTCTCTTCGACCGGCGTTGCCACCGGTCGCGCATCGCGGACGGCGCAGCGCGCGGTCCGCTCCAGTCTTCTTACAGCCAGTAGACGACGACGTACAGACCCAGCCACACGACGTCGACAAAGTGCCAGTACCACGCGGCGCCTTCGAAAGCGAAGTGATGCTCCGCCGTGAAGTGGCCGCGGATCAGACGGATCATCACCACCGCCAGCATCGTGCCGCCGAGGAACACGTGGAAGCCGTGGAAGCCGGTCAGCAGGAAGAACGTCGAGCCATACACGCCGGAATTGAGCGTCAGGTTCAGTTCGTTGTACGCGTGGAAGTATTCGTAGCCCTGGCAGAACAGGAAGATCAGGCCCAGCAGCACGGTGGCGCCCAGCCAGATGATCGCTTTCTTGCGGTGGTCTTCACGCAGCGCGTGGTGAGCCACCGTCAGCGTGGCGCCGGAAGACAGCAGCAGCGCGGTGTTGATGGTCGGCAGGGGCCACGGCACCATCGCGCGGAAATGCGGCACGAGCGCGGCGGGACCGTTGTTCGGCCAGACGGCGCTGAAGTCCGGCCAGATCAGCTTGTAGTCGAGGCTGCCGAGCTCATGCAGCGCGATCTGCCGCGCGTAGAACAGCGCGCCGAAGAAGGCCGCGAAGAACATGACTTCCGAGAAGATGAACCAGCTCATGCTCCAGCGGTACGACACATCCACGCGCTTGCCGTACATGCCGCCTTCGGATTCGGAGATGGCGTCGCCGAACCAGTGCCACAGCACGAACAGCACGAACAGCAGGCCGATGAACGTGCCCGCAGGCCCGAAGCTATGACCGTTCACCCACGATGCCAGAGACGCCAGCATGATCAGCAGGCCGGTTGCAGCCATCACCGGATGCCGCGACGGATGCGGCACGAAATAGTACGGGCTCTCGTTTTGACCGCTCATTGTTGATTCTCCACTTCGATCCAGTTGCTTGAATTTTCTTTTCCCGCCGGGCGCATGGCTGGGCCACGTCCCGGCGTTCCGTCTATCCCACTACCGCGCGCACGATCAGCAGCAACACGACGATGAACAGCACCGCGCCGATGACGCCTGCCGCGATCAGATGCAGCGGGTTCAGCTGGGCCGCATCGCTTTCCAGGTCCGCGCGCCGGCGTACGCCGAAGAACGACCAGAACACGGCCTTCATGAGCTTGAGGAAACCACCCTTCGGCGAATCCGCGCTCATGGCTTCAGGTTCCTTTTTCTACCGTCTTCGGCGCATCCAGCTCGAAGAACGTGTACGACAGGGTGATCGTCCTGATGTCCTTCGGCAGCTTCGGGTCGACGACGAACACCACCGGCAGGCGCTTGGTTTCGTTCGGGCCGAGCGTCTGCTGCGTGAAGCAGAAACATTCGATCTTGTTGAAATACTCGGTGGCCTGCTTCGGGGCATAGCTCGGGATGGCCTGCGCCTTCACCGTGCGACCCTGCTGATTGGTCACCTGGTACATCACCGTCATCACTTCGCCGGGGTGGATGTCCAGCGTGTTCTGCTCCGGCTTGAACTGCAGCGGACCGCGTGCGTTCGCATCGAACTCGATGGACACCGTGCGGCTCGCATCCACCTGCGTGTTCTTCGCCTCGCGCGCGCTGACGTCGCGCTGCACGAGGTTGTTGATGCCGGTGACTTCGCAGATGGCCTTGTACATCGGCACCAGCGCGAAGCCGAAGCCGAACATCAGCGCGGCCACGACGAACAGCTTGACGAGCATCGACCGGTTGAACGACCGGTCGACATGCGAATTTTCCTGCGGAGCAGACACTTGGCTTTCCTACCCTCGTGACAACAGGTACTGCCTGACGACGATACCCACAAAGAAAACGGCGGCAATCAACACCATGATGATTCCGAGCCGCTTGTTGCCCGCGCGGATTTCTTCGGGCGTGCGTCTTTTTTGTGGATCCGGGGCCATGCTTTCCTTGGCTTTCCTTGCTCTCGATTCGCGGGGCGCTCGAGAGAGCCGCCCCGCGAAACATTCAGACTGATTACTCGACCGTCGGCGGATGCTCGAAGGTATGGAACGGCGCCGGGCTCGGCACGGTCCATTCGAGGCCTTCCGCGCCATCCCACGGCTTGTCGCTCGCCTTCTCCAGCTCGCCGCCGCCACGATACGTCGGCAGCGCCACCGCGAACAGGAAGTACACCTGCGCCAAGCCGAAGCCGAATGCGCCGATGGTCGCGATCTGGTTGAAGTCGGTGAACTGCGCCGGGTAGTCCGCATAGCGGCGCGGCATGCCCGCGAGACCCAGGAAGTGCATCGGGAAGAACGTGATGTTGAAGAAGATCATCGACGCCCAGAAGTGGATCTTGCCGCGCATCTCGTTGTACATCCAGCCGGTCCACTTCGGCGCCCAGTAGTACCAGCCCGAGAACAGCGCGAACAGCGAACCCGCCACCAGCACGTAGTGGAAGTGCGCCACCACGTAGTAGGTGCCGTGCATCTGGATGTCGAGCGGAGCCATCGAGAGGATCAGGCCCGTGAAGCCGCCCATCGTGAACACGAACAGGAAGCCGATCGCGAACAGCATGGGGGTTTCGAAGGACAGCGCGCCGCGCCACATGGTGGCCACCCAGTTGAAGACCTTCACGCCCGTCGGCACGGCGATCAGCATCGTCGCGTACATGAAGAACAGCTGGCCCGTCACCGGCATGCCGGTCGCGAACATGTGGTGCGCCCACACCATGAACGACAGGATCGCGATCGAAGCCGTTGCGTACACCATCGAGCTATAGCCGAACAGCGGCTTGCGCGAGAACGCCGGGATCACCTGCGACACGATCCCGAACGCCGGCAAGATCATGATGTACACCTCGGGGTGACCGAAGAACCAGAAGATGTGCTGGTACATCACCGGATCGCCGCCGCCTGCCGCGTTGAAGAACGACGTGCCGAAGTGACGATCGAACAGCACCATGGTGATGGCGCCCGCCAGAACCGGCATCACGGCGATCAGCAGGTACGCGGTGATCAGCCAGGTCCATGCGAACATCGGCATCTTCATGAGCGTCATGCCCGGCGCGCGCATGTTGAGGATGGTCACGACGATGTTGATGCCGCCCATGATCGAAGACGCACCCATGATGTGGACCGCGAAAATCGCGAAGTCCATGCCCGGGCCCATCTGCGTGGAGAGCGGCGCGTACAGCGTCCAGCCCGCGGCGGTCGCGCCGCCCGGTGCGAAGAACGAACCGACCAGCAGCACGGCGGCGGCCGGCAGCAGCCAGAAGCTGAAGTTGTTCATCCGCGCGAACGCCATGTCCGATGCGCCGATCTGCAGCGGCACCATCCAGTTCGCGAAGCCGACGAACGCCGGCATGATCGCGCCGAACACCATGATGAGGCCGTGCATGGTGGTCAGCTGATTGAAGAACTCGGGGCGCATGATCTGCAGGCCCGGCTCGAACAGCTCGGCACGGATGCCGAGCGCCATCACGCCTCCGGAGAGGAACATGATGAAGGAGAACAACAGGTACAGCGTACCGATGTCCTTGTGGTTGGTGGCGAAAAGCCAGCGGCGCCAGCCATGCGGCAGCTCGTGCGCATGGTCATCGTGCGCGTGGTCGTGGCCTGCGCCTACATCGTGTCCGATGCTAGACATGACAATCATCTCCTAAAGCGAATACTCGGGGCACTTGGCAATGACGCGTGGTTTTCCGTTGCCAGGTTGCATCGTTCGATGCGGCGAAGGAAAACAGCACGCCAGGCACGTCAAGCAGCCGGACTGATTTCAACGCGACGGGCTTCCTTGTTGTCGGCGCCCCCCGTGATGGTTTCCGGTTTCTTCAACACGATACGGTCTTCCGCTACGCCCGCTGCCTTCAGCGCGTCGCGCACGGCTTGCGCGCGGCGCTTGGCGAGGTCGGCGTTCAGGTCGGCGCCGCCGGTGGCATCGGTGAAGCCGGACAACGCGATCTTCGCGTCCGGATGCGCCTTGGCGTAGGCCGCTGCGGCGTCGACCGCGTTTTTCGCGTCGGCGGGCAGCGTGTCCTTGCCCGTCTCGAAATAGATGCTGGCGGGCAGGCCGGCGGCCTGCGTCGCGCTGCCGGCTTCCGCGCCCGATGCCGCCGGGGCGCTCGCTTCGGCCGCGGCAGGCGCGGCGCTCGCCGCTTCCGGCGCGGAGGCCGATGCCGCCGCTGCCGTGCCGCCGCCTTCGGGCATCTTGCCGGCCTTGGCGTCGATGACCTGCTTCGGTTGCAGCACGTCGCCGGTGTGGTTGCTCCAGCTATTGCGTTCGAAGGTCACGACCGAAGCGATCTCGACGTCGTTCAGCACGCCCTGCCACGAAGGCATCGCGCCCTTGCCGTGCAGCACGAGATTCAGATGCTCGGCGATCGAACCGTTGGCGATCTTCGAGCCGTCGAGCGCCGGGAACTGGCCCGCGCCCTTGCCGGTCGGCTGGTGGCAGACCGCGCAGTTCGACGTGTAGACCTGCTGGCCGCGCGCCATCAGCTCATCCTTCGTGTAGGTCTTGAGCGGATCGTCCTGGCCTGCGGCCATTTTCTTCTTCTGGCCGTCGACCCACTTCGCGTAGTCGTCGGTGGACAGCACTTCCACCACCACCGGCATGTACGCGTGCTCCTTGCCGCAGAGTTCCGTACAGAAGCCGCGGTAGGTGCCGACCTTCTCCGCCTTGAACCAGGTGTCGCGCACGAAGCCGGGGATCGCGTCCTGCTTCACGCCGAAGGCCGGGACATACCACGAGTGCACGACGTCGTTCGCCGTGGTGATGATGCGGATCTTCTTGTCGACCGGCACGACCAGCGGGTTGTCGACTTCCTGGAGATACAGCGTGGAGATGGGCTTCTGGCCGTTGGTCTCGCTGCGCGGCGTGGACAGGGTGGACAGGAAGCTGATGCCTTCGCCCGGACCCTTCACGTAGTCATAGCCCCACTTCCACTGATAGCCGGTGACCTTCACGGTGAGGTCGGCGTTGGAGGTGTCCTTCATCGCAACGACCGCCTTGGTGGCGGGCAGCGCCATCAGGATCACGATGATGAACGGCGCGATGGTCCAGATGATTTCGACCGTGGTGCTTTCGTGGAAGTTGGCGGGCTTGAAGCCCTTCGACTTGCGATGCACGAACATCGAATAAAACATCACCCCGAACACGCCAACGAAGATGACGGTGCAGATGATGAGCATGAAGATATGGAGGCCGTAGAGCTCCTCGGCGATCTTCGTCACGGGCGGCTGAAAGTTGATCTCGTTGACAGCGGGACCGCCTGGACTGTTTTCGACCGCCAGGGCTGCGCCGGCGGAAAGCAGTGCGCCTGCCGCCAGCACGCCCGAGAGGGCTCGCTTGATTGTTTTCATAGCATCCTTACCCAAATTTTCCATTCAAACCCTCGACCCCCGTGGCATCAAGCATCGGCCGGCTCCTTTCGCAGGCGCGCCCGGAGACATCTCAAAGACATCTCAGCGACGCCCGCAGCTCGGCAGCAAAGTGTTGGCGACGATGCTGTGCAAGGTGTTGTCCGATTTTCACCGATTGACCGCGCGAGATGATCGTGAGCGGTTCCCTCGGTGTCGCGCCCGCTTCGACCCGCACCCAACGCGGATTGAACTCGAACTGCGTCAGCTCTTCGGCGTTCATCTGCTCGATCAACAACCGGTTTTGATACAGCCGGATTCGCTCGTAGTCCACCGCATGACGCGCGTAAATCACGAACGCAATGCCTGTGACCGTCAGTTCGATTCCGGTGAACGGCAGCACCAGCCAGGCGCCATTCAGGAACAGCGGCGTTGCGATTGCCAGCGAAAACAACGCAAGCGACAGATAGAAGCCCACGAACTGACGCGGCGATACCGAACAGTTGCGCTTCATGAGCCAGTCCTTGATGACCGGCTCGGTATCCGTCAGCGTCTGGCTGGCTTGCATCGCTGCCTCCATCAATCCGCACGCAATCGCATACTTTTGCTCGGATTTCGCCCAAAATTGTGTCAGCCCGGGCGACAAACTGACGCATTATAGGCGTCTTGAGGGGCATCCACAAGCAAGGGTCGTAACGCTGGAAAGCCAAGCGCCACAAGCTTCTGCGCCCTTTTGACGCACCTTTTTGCGCAGCTTTTCCACGCAAATTTCAGACATAACCTGAGCCCTATTTACGGCTCAGCGCTTCTCCCTACAACTTCCTTTTCGGTCCTCGCCCGATATCCTCGAGCCGCACGATGCCGTGTCCTTCAGCCGTAGTGCGCGGCACGCCCTTCCATGCGTGGCCGTAGATCACCTCGAAGGTCAGCGGAATGGTGCCGTCGTCGCGGCGCAGCGCCTCCAGCGCCTGGTGCACCGCGCCGCGCACCGCTTGCGGATCCGCGCGGCCTGCCGCGTAAACCCGGACGGACGGATACGCGCCCCAGCGCGTCACGTCGGCCAGCAAGGAATCAGGGGACTTGTAGGTAATGGTCAGGACTTCCTGATCCATCACCGGAATTTCGAAGCCGCTCTCCACGAGCATGTCGCCGAGATCATGCATGTCGACGAAATCGATCGTGTGCGGCACGGGCGCGAGACCCAGCGTGCGCTCGGCTTCGCGATACGCGGCTCGCAGCTCGCGCAGCGTGTCGGGGCCGAAGGTGCTGAACATGAGCAGGCCGTTGACCTTCAGCACGCGCTGCCATTCCGGGAACACGAGGTCCGGGCGCGCGTGCCAGTGCAGCGCGAGATTCGACCAGAGCAATTCGAAGGCGCCCGATGCGAACGGCAGCTCGGAGAAATCAGCCTGAGCGAGTTGCGGACCGCGCGCGCCGAGCGCCTTGGCGAGTGTCGCAGGGAGGAAGCGCCGCCAGCCTGCGCCGGCATCGCCATCGGCGGCCTCGGCGGCGTGCGCGCGTGTGAGCATTGCAGACGAAAGATCGACGCCTGTCACCGAAGCTTCGGCGAAACGTTCCCGCAGGCCGGGTAGATCGGCGCCCATGCCGCATGCCGCGTCGAGCACGCGCAACGGGGCAACCTTGATGTAGTCGAGCCGCTCGCGCATCCGTTCCGCGATCTCGCGCGGCAGGAATGCGACCTCGTCGAAGGCAGCGGCGCGGTCGTCGAAGATCGCGCGCAAACGGCGCGAATCATAGGCCGGACGGCTGGTTTCGGAGGAGGTTGGGGACATGTCGATCTATTTGCGAAGAGTGCGAAGTATACTCGGTCGTCTCGAAAACGACCCATGCGAAGTGCTGATACGAGGCATAAAGGCCGCAGAACGCATAACGATTGCGTGGAAAGCAGCCGGGTCGAGCCATCATTTTTCCGGGCAAGCGGCCTTGAACGCCAACACGATTCGTCCATCGCCGGCTGCCAGCGGCGTCATGCGCCTGCGCGCACTCGGCACAACGTTGAAGCGCCTCGTCTCGGCCGCGCTGCCGGGACAGTGCGCGCTATGCGGCAATTTGTCGCAAAGCCTGTTGTGCCCGGGATGCGATGCGCAAGTCTGGAACGAGCCGCGGATGCGCTGCGCCACGTGCGCCCTGCCGCTGACCGTGTTTCAGCTCCGCCGCAGCAGCGACGATACGCGTTGTCATTGCGGCGCGTGCCTCGACAAACCGCCAGCCTTCAACGATACGCTCGCGCTCGCCGACTATCGCGCGCCGCTCGATACGCTGGCCGTCGGACTCAAGTTTCGTGGCCAGCTCGCGGCGGCCACGGCGTTCGCGCGGCATCTGCATGGCGTGTTCGAGGACAGCGGCCTGCCCCGGCCGGACGTGCTCGTTGCGGTGCCGTTGTCGCGCAGGCGGCTCGTCGAACGGGGCTATAACCAGGCTTGGGCGATCGCGCGTCCGCTCGGGCGCCTGATGGGCGTGCAAAGCGATGCGGCACTCGTGGTGCGCAATCGGCACACGCCGGCGCAATCGCGGCTCGATCAGGAGACACGCCGCCGCAATGTTGCCGAGGCGTTTTCGATTTCGCGAGCGGTGCGCGGCCTGCACGTCGGCGTGGTGGATGACGTGATGACCTCGGGCGCAACGCTCGACGCGCTCGCCCATACGCTCAAGCGAGCCGGCGCGCGCCGCGTCACCAACTTCGTGGCGTTGCGCACGCCGCAGGATTAACTCATTTCATCTTCAGACTGTCATGTTCAACGTCGTACTCGTCGAACCCGAAATTCCGCCGAACACCGGCAACGTGATCCGCTTGTGCGCCAACACCGGGGCGCGGCTGCATCTGATCGAGCCGCTCGGCTTCCCGCTCGACGACACCAAGATGCGCCGCGCCGGCCTCGATTATCACGAGTATGCCGAGATGAACGTGCATGCCAGTTGGGACGCGTTCATCGGGAAGGAAGCGCCGGACACGGCGCGCATGTTCGCGTTCACGACGCGCGGCTCGACGCCGTTCTTCGATCACGCATTCAGACCCGGCGACTGGTTCGTGTTCGGCGCCGAAACGCGCGGACTCGCGCCTGAGCTGCTGGAACGCTTTCCGAACGAACAGCGCGTGCGCCTGCCGATGCGGCCCGGCAACCGCAGCCTGAACCTGTCGAATACGGTGGCGATCGTGACGTTCGAGGCCTGGCGTCAGGCCGGTTTCGAAGGCGGCGCCTGAGGGTCGGGTTGAGACTGGAGTGCGGCCTGGAGTTCGGCCTGATAGCGCGCGAGCATGTCGTCCTGGAAGCAGGCGAAGATCACGCGCTGGATGCCAGGCGCGGCGGGCAGGGTTTGAATGACTGTGCGCACGGCGATCGGCACGGCCTGCTCGACGGGAAAGTGATAGATGCCGCAACTGATGGCCGGGAACGCGATCGACTCGCAGCCGGCCTGAGCCGCCAGTTCGAGCGCGCGCCGGTAACAGCTTGCAAGCAGTTCGGGCTCGTTCTTGTTGCCGCCGCTCCAGCGCGGCCCGACAGCGTGAATCACGTGTTTCGCCGGCAGGTCATAGCCTGCGGTGAGCTTCGCGTCGCCGGTTTCACAGCGGCCGAGCGTTTCGCATTCGCGCAGCAGATTCTTCCCCGCCTTGCGATGAATCGCACCGTCGACACCGCCGCCGCCCAGCAACGATTTGTTCGCCGCGTTGACGATGGCATCGACTTGCAGCGTCGTGATGTCGACCTTTCGGGCTTCGAGCTGGGCCATGGCGCGCCTCCGGTTCGGGGACTTCAGGAACGTTGAAGACGCGCCTGTCCGCTCCTGCGCGGACCTATTCCGCCTTCGCGTCCCGATTGAGCAGCGCCTGCACGGCATCGCGCGGCGCTATCTGCTCGAAAAGCACACGGCATACCGCCTGCGTGATCGGCATCTCGATGCCGCGCGACTGCGCGAGCGACAGGACAGCGCGTGCGCAACGCACGCCTTCCGCGACGTGGCCGAGCGCGGTGAGAATCTCGTCGAGCGTGCGGCCGCTCGCCAGCTGCACGCCGACGGTACGGTTGCGCGACAGGTCGCCCGTCGCGGTAAGGATCAGGTCGCCCAGGCCGGTCAGGCCCGTGAAGGTCTCCGCCCGCCCGCCGAGCGCGACGCCCAGCCGCGACATCTCGGCCAGCCCGCGCGTGACCAGCGCGGCGCGCGCGTTCAAACCGAGACCGAGACCGTCTGAGATGCCGGTGGCGATGGCGAGCACGTTCTTCACCGCGCCGCCGACTTCCACGCCGATGACATCGTCGCCCGTATAGATGCGCATGGCGCCGTGATGAAACGCCGAAACCGTGCGCGCGGCCAGTTCCGCCGATGCGCTCGCAACCGTCAGCGCGACCGGCAGGCCCTGCCCCACTTCGCGCGCGAAGCTCGGGCCGGACAGCGTGCCGTTGCTCCGGTGCCCGGGCAGTTCGGCCGCGACGACTTCATTGGGCAGGCACTGCGTGTCGGCCTCGAAGCCCTTGCAGAGCCACACCACATGCGCCGGAACGATGCCTTCCTGATGCATGGCGCGGCACAACTGGCGCAGCCCCGCGACCGGTGCGGCGACGACGCACAGCGCGTCATCCGCGCACGCGTGCCGCAGCGCGGCGGCGAGATTCGTCTCGAACGCCAGCGACGAAGGCAAGCTCACGCCGGCCAGATAGCGCGTGTTTTCGTGCGTGCGGGAGAGTGTTTCGATGAGCGCGGCGTCGCGCGCCCACAAGGTCGTGTCGTGCCGCGCCGCGAGGTGGCCCGCCAATGCGGTGCCCCACGCGCCGGCGCCGAGAACGGCTACTTTCATTGCCCGGCTCCGGTCGGCAGAAGTCGCGGGAATTTAATGCGTGGCGCCGTTCGCCGCGCCTTCCTGCGCGGTGGCGAGCTGAGCCATGCGTTGTTCGTACAGCGCCTGGAAATTGATTTCCGCGAGGTGAATGGGGGGGAAACCGGCGCGCGTGATGGCGTCGGCGATATTCGAGCGCAGGTACGGGAACAGGATGGTGGGGCACGCAATGCCGACGAGCGGATCGATCTGTTCAGCCGGAATGTTGCGAATGTCGAAGATGCCAGCCTGCTTCGCTTCGATCAGGAACGCCACCTTGCTCGTGACCTTGGCCGTGACGGTGCCCGTGACCAGCACTTCGAACACGCTTTCCGCGAGACGGTCGGCCTTCACGTCGACTTCGACTTCCACCGAGGGCATTTCCTGCTCGAGGAAGATGGCCGGCGAATTCGGCTGCTCGAGCGACATGTCCTTCAGATAGATGCGCTGGATGTTGAAAAACGGCTGGTTGTTCTCGTCGGACATAGTAATTTCCTAGGTGATTCGGTATGGACGCGCGGTGTCAGGATGAACCGCGCGCCGGAATGCGAGCTGCGTCAGGCCGATTCGAGCAGCGGCACGAGGCCGCCCTTGCGGTCGAGCGCGGAAAGGTCGTCATAGCCGCCGACGTGCGTTTCGCCGATATACACCTGCGGCACGGTGCGACGGCCGGTGCGCGTCATCATTTCCTCGCGGCGGCCGGGTTCGCGGTCGATCAGGATCTTCTCGATGGCTTCGACCCCGCGGGACTTTAGAAGACGTTCGGCCATCTGGCAATACGGGCACACGACGGTGCTGTACATGACAACTTTCTTCACTTCACTGCTCCTTGTTTCACCACCGGCATGCCGGCTTTCTGCCAGGCATCGACGCCGCCTTCCAGGACATGGACTTCGGCGTAGCCTGCTTCGGACACGCTGCGGCTCGCACGTTGCGATTGTTGACCAGTCTGGCAGACGAGCACGACCGGATTACTCTTATTCTTTGCGATCTGGCCAATTTTTGCTTGGAGCTCGGAGACTTCGAGATTGCGCGCGGACGGCAGGTGGCCGTTGGCGAATTCCGCGGCCGGCCGCAGGTCCACCACGACGGCGTTGCGGCGGTTGATCAGCGTGGTGGCCTCGGCGGCGGAAATGCCGCCCCGGCCGCGCCGCATGATGGCCGGCCACAGGAGCAGCGCGCCGGACACGAGCGCGATGACGATGAGTGCGATGTTCTGGTATTCAGTGAAAAACTTCACGTCGAGGGCCGCCGAAATTGAGTGAAAAAGGGAGAAACAGAAATGAGGGCAATCGGGGCATTATAAAATAACCGTTTCCCGCGATGGCCTCTGCCATTCGGCCAATGGCGCCGCGACGCGCGCGCAGGCAGGATGACGGGGTGCGATCGGCGCACCCGCTTTTCCAACTGACCGACCGAAATCATGTACAAGCTAGTGCTCATCCGCCACGGCGAATCGACGTGGAACAAGGAAAACCGCTTTACCGGCTGGGTCGACGTCGACCTGACCGAGCAAGGCAAGCGCGAAGCCCGCCAGGCCGGCGTGCTGCTGAAGGAAGCAGGCTATGCGTTCGACATTGCCTACACCTCGGTTCTGAAACGCGCCATCCGCACGCTGTGGCACGTGCAGGACGAAATGGACCAGATGTATATCCCGGTCGTGCACTCGTGGCGCCTGAACGAACGCCACTACGGCGCGCTCGCGGGCCTCAACAAGGCCGAGACCGCGAAGAAGTACGGCGATGATCAGGTCCTCGTCTGGCGCCGCAGCTACGACACCCCGCCGCCCGCGCTGGAGCCGTCGGACGAGCGCGCGTCGTTCAACGATCCGCGCTACGCCAAGGTGCCGCGCGAGCAACTGCCGCTCACCGAATGCCTGAAGGACACGGTCGCGCGCGTCCTGCCCATCTGGAACGAATCCATTGCGCCGGCCATCAAGTCGGGCAAGCAGGTCGTGATCTCGGCGCACGGCAATTCCATCCGCGCGCTGGTCAAGTATCTCGACAACGTTTCGGATCAGGACATCGTCGGGCTGAACATTCCGAACGGCGTGCCGCTCGTCTATGAACTGGACAGCGAACTGAAGCCCATCAAGCATTACTACCTGGGCGATCCGGAAGCCATCGCCGCCGCGCAGGCCGCGGTCGCCAAGCAGGGCAAGGCGGGCTGACGCACACGGGGCTCGCCGGCCATCCCGGCTTCGGCCGGACGCTCGCGAACTGGCCTGCGCGTCGCGTTTATCGCTCGCGTCGCTCGCGTCGCGCCCATCGCGCAGGCAGAGGCACTTTCGGGGGGCGCGTCCCTTGCCGCATATGACGCCCCGCTGACGCCTCGCGGGCCGCATCGACAGCAACGTCCATGACCGGGCTCATCCCCTGCTGGTGGGCATGCGAGCCCCGGGCATTTAAGTTGCGATTAAGTCGCCATTTGAGACGAGCAGGTATACTGGCCCGTCACCACGATGCAGCCCATCCGATTCCGACCGCACCCCCTCTATGCGAAAGAACCTGAAAAACTTCAGCCTGGTCGCCGTTGGCGTTGCTGCCGGCGCACTGGCAACCCTGCAGATCTCTGCCTTCGCGCAACAAGCCGCATCGTCGCCTCTGCCGCTCGACCAACTGAGGCTCTTCGCCGAAGTCTTCGGTCAGATCAAGCACGAATACGTCGAACCCGTCGATGACAAGAAGCTCCTCACCGCCGCCATCAAGGGCATGGTGTCGAGCCTCGACCCGCACTCGTCCTACCTCGACAAGACCGACTACGAGGAACTCCAGGAACAGACCAAGGGCCGCTTCGCCGGGCTGGGCATCGAGATCTCGTCGGAAGACGGGCTCATCAAGGTCATCTCGCCGATCGAAGACACGCCCGCGTTCCGCGCCGGCATCCGTCCGGGCGACCTGATCACGCGCATCAACGACAAGCCGGTGCGCGGCATGACGCTCGACAAGGCCGTCAAGCAGATGCGCGGCGAGCCGGGCACCAAGGTCACGCTGACCATCTTCCGCAAGAGCGACGACCGCACCTTCCCGCTCACCGTCACGCGCGCCGTGATCCGCGTGCAGTCGGTGAAGATGAAGATCGCCGAGCCGGGTTATGGCTACATCCGCATTACGAGCTTCCAGGAACGCACGGTGCCGGACCTCGCCGCGAAGCTGCAAGACCTCGCGCGCCAGCAACCGAACCTGAAGGGCCTCGTGCTCGACCTGCGCAACAACGGCGGCGGACTGCTGCAAAGCGCGGTCGGCGTTGCGGGCGCGTTCCTGCCGGACAACTCCGTGGTCGTCTCCACGAACGGCCAGATCGCGGACGCGAAGCAGACCTTCCGCGACACCTATGACAACTACCGTCTGCCGTCCTTCGATTCCGACCCGTTGAAGAACGTGCCGGAAATCTTCAAGAAGGTGCCGATGGTCGTGCTGACCAACGCCTACTCGGCGTCGGCGTCGGAAATCGTCGCGGGTGCGCTGCAGGATCATCACCGCGCGCTGATCGTCGGCAAGACCACGTTCGGCAAGGGCTCGGTGCAGACCGTGCGCCCGATGACCGCGGACACCGCGCTGCGTCTCACCACGGCGTACTACTACACGCCGAGCGGCAAGTCGATCCAGAACCAGGGCGTGCGTCCTGACGTGCCGGTCGACCAGTACGCGGACGGCGATCCGGACGACGCGCTCGTCACGCGCGAAGTGGATTACTCGAACCACCTCGCGAACACGCAGGATCCGAACGAGAAGAAGGAGCAGGAGCAACGCGAGGCGGACCGTCTCGAGCAACTGCGCATTCTCGAAGAGCAGAACGACAAGAAGACCCCCGAGCAGCGCCGCAAGGATCGCGAGCGCAAGCCGGTCGAGTTCGGCAGCTCGGACGACTTCATGCTGCAACAGGCTCTGAACAAGCTGGAAGGCAAGACGGTGGTCGAGTCGAAGTCGTACAGCGAACGCAAGCTCGCGCAGAACAAGCCGGGACGTTCGGCTTCGGCGCCGGTCGTCGCGCCGCCGGCACTGCCGGCCACGCCGGGCTCCGCGCCGGCGTCGGGTGCGCAGCCTGCCTCTTCGCCGACCGCGCAGCAGTCGAAGTAAGCGAGTCAGCGTCGTACACGAAGGGCTTCGCGGCATCGCGCCGCGAAGCCCTTCGTCTTTGGTGCGCTTAAAATATCCGGTTCCAGCGCGCCGTTCTCACCGGCGTCCCTTCGCGGCACTCACAGCGCATTCCACAGCGCGAGCTCGATGAACGACGATCAACTCCTCCGCTATTCCCGCCATATTCTCGTCGATGAGATCGGCATCGAGGCGCAGCAGCGCTTCCTCGATGCGCATGCGCTCATCGTCGGCGCGGGTGGTCTGGGCGCGCCCGCGGCGATGTATCTGGCGGCGGCAGGCGTCGGCAGGATCACGCTGGTCGATGCCGATACCGTCGACCTCACCAACCTGCAACGGCAGATCGTGCACATGACGCGCTCGGTCGGAACGCCCAAGGTGGAATCGGCGCGTGAGACGCTGAACGCGCTCAATCCGGAGGTGAACGTCATTGCGGTGAACGCGCGCGCCGACGCTGCGTGGCTCGCGCTCAATGTGCCCGGCGCCTCGGTCGTGCTCGATTGCAGCGACAACTTCGCCACGCGCCACGCCATCAACGCGGCCTGCGTCGAGCACAAGGTGCCGCTCGTGTCGGGCGCGGCGCTGCGTTTCGACGGCCAGATCAGCACCTTCGATCTGCGCTCGCCGGACTCGCCTTGCTACGCGTGTGTGTTTCCGCCGGACCAGGCGTTCGAGGAAGTCGCCTGCTCGACGATGGGCGTGTTCGCGCCGACGGTCGGCATCATCGGCGCGATGCAGGCGGCGGAAGCGCTGCGCGTGATCGGCGGCTTTGGCGAGACGCTCGCGGGCCGGCTGATGATGCTCGACTCGCTGCGCATGGAATGGAACACGATGAAGATCGCGCGACAGCCGGACTGTCCGGTCTGCGGCGCGCATCGCAAGGCTTGAAGAACTTCAGACCTTCTGCAGCACGTTGAGCGCGGCCAGCAGTTCATTGGGCTCGTAGGCCGCGAGCACGTCGGCGACCGGCTTGTCGAACGCCTTCAGGTTCGAACGCAGGATCTCCTGCTTCACCACGAGCAACTGGCTCGGATGCATCGAGAACTCGGTCAGCCCGAGTCCGAGCAGCAGCCGCGTGGTCGACGGATCGCCGGCCATTTCCCCGCACACCGACACCGGCACGCCTGCGCGCTTCGCCTCGCGCAAGGTGAACGCGATCAGGTTCAGCACCGCCGGATGCAGCGGATCGTACAGATGCGCGACGGCATTGTCCGCGCGATCGATCGCGAGCGTGTACTGGATCAAATCGTTCGTGCCGATCGACAGAAAATCCAGCCGGCTCAGGAACAGCCGCACGGCAATGGCCGCAGCGGGAATCTCGATCATCGCGCCGACCTGCACCTGACGGTCGTAGCCAATGCCCGCGTCATCGAGCTGGCGCTTGGCCTCGCGGATCAGGTCCAGCGTCTGGTCGATTTCCTGCGCGTGCGCGAGCATCGGAATCAGGATCTTGGTCGGGCCGAACGCCGATGCACGCAGGATCGCGCGCAGCTGCGTCATGAACATCTGCGGCTCGGACAGGCTCCAGCGGATTGCACGCAAGCCGAGCGCCGGGTTCGGCGCGGTTTCGTAGCCGTCGCCGCCGCTCATCGAATCGAGCGGCTTGTCGGCGCCGACGTCGATCGTGCGGATCGTCACGGGTTTGCCGTTCATCAGCTCGACCGCGCGCTTGTACGCTTCGAACTGTTCCTCCTCTTCCGGCAGCCGGTTCTTGTGATTCATGAAGAGGAACTCGGTGCGGAACAGGCCGACGCCCATTGCGCCTGCCTCCACGGCGACCTTCGCGTCCTCCGGCAATTCGATGTTCGCGCACAGCTCGATCTTCGTGCCGCACAGCGTCTGGGTCGGCGAGAACTTGAGGCGCTGGAGCTTGCGCTGTTCCAGCTGCTTTTCGCTCTGGCGATAGGAATACTCTTCGAGGACGATCGGCGCCGGATCGACGATCACGATGCCATGGTCGCCGTCGACGATGATCAGATCGTTCTGACGGATCAGCACGCTCGCCTGCTGCACGCCGACCGACGCCGGAATCCCCAGACTGCGCGCGACGATCGCCGTATGCGACGTGCGCCCGCCGAGATCCGTCACGAAGCCCTTGAACGCCTGCGTCTTGAACTGGAGCATGTCGGCCGGCGCGATATCGTGCGCGACGACAATCATTTCGTTGTGACCGTTGCTCGCGGCCGTATGCACGACCAGCGAAGCAGCGGTGGGCGCGCCGGCCAGCGCCTTCAGCAGCCGTTCGACCACCTGCTCGATGTCTGCCTTGCGCTCGCGCAGATATTCGTCTTCGATGTCGTCGAAATAGCCGCCGAGAATATCCAGTTGTTCGGTCAGCGCCCACTCGACGTTGTAGCGGCGTGTACGGATGAGGTCGATGGTTTCCTGCACGAGCATGGCGTCGTTCAGGATCATGGTATGGACATCGATGAAGGCGCCCATTTCGCTGGGCGCATCGGCGGCGAGGTCGCTGCGCAGTTCCGCGAGTTCCGCGACGACAGCGGCCTGCGCCGCAAGAAACCGTTCGATTTCCGCGTCGATCTGATCGGGGTCGATCAGGTAATGCGCCACGTCGAGCGCCGCCGGCGCGATCAGATAGGCGCGTCCGATGGCAATGCCGCGCGAGACGGGAATTCCATGCAGCGTGAACGACACGCGCACCTCCTCTAGTTGTGATGTCGCAGCCCCTCGAGCGCCCCTCGGTGGGCGCCAGCCGCTCGCTCATTATAAATTCGAAACTGCTGTCCAGTCCCGGAACAGCGGGTCGCAGCAAGGCCGGCACGGTTGTGGCGTCGTTGCTGCAAACGGCGCAGATGCAAAAAAGCCGCGACGGTGCGCGGCTTTTTCGGATCTTCTTTCGGATATTTCCATGACGGGTGAAAGCGTGTTACTGACCTTCCCCGAATTTGTCGGCGATCAGCGCCAGGATGGCCTGCATGGCTTCGGCTTCGTCGGCGCCTTCGGTCTCGATGGTGACCGTGCTGCCGATCCCCGCCGCCAGCATCATCACGCCCATGATGCTCTTGGCATTGATCCGGCGGCCGTTCCGGCTCATCCAGATCTCACATTGAAAGTTGCCCGCCAGTTGCGTGAGCTTCGCCGAAGCGCGTGCGTGGAGACCCAGCTTGTTCACGATTGTTGTTTCTTGTTGCAGCATGATGCTCCGAACGCTAGGTAGAAAAAGTGAGCGGCGTCAGTGGCTGGCGGCGGCCTTGGCGTTCTCGAGATCGGCGCTCGCGGAACAGGCCGGATCGGGCGAACCGGCGGCTTTGGCGGCGAGCGCGCAGGGGTTCATCGGCGTGGATGCGTCCAGCTCCTGGATGCCCTTCGAGCCGCCCTGGAGAATCTTTTCAGTGAGCGTGTCGAGCGGCGTGGCGCGGTAGCAGACGGCGCGCACGAGCATCGGCAGGTTGCAGCCGGCGAGCACGCGCACGTCGGAATCGTGCAGGCTGGCGGCGATGTTCGCCGGCGTCGCACCGAAAACGTCCGTCAGCACGATCGCACCGTTGTCTTCCTTCAGACGATCGATCTCCGACCGCGCGAAGGCCCGCACCTCGACCGGATCGCAGTCCGGCGTGACATCGATGACGCCGATGCGCGCGGGCAAACCACCGTAGATATGAGCAATACACTCGCGTAGCGCGGTGGCGAAAGGTGCGTGCGCGATGATCAGAATGCCAGCCATGTCAGGAATGCCATCTCAGCAAAAATCAGACGGAATCGTCAGAGTTCGCTCGAAAGCGCGCGAGCGGCGCGGCCATATCACCCAAATGGGCTCAAGACTGCGAATATCAACGAGCATGCAATCCACGCGCCCGTTGCTTCGATACTGTTACATCACCCTGCGCGTGCTGGCTTAAGACAGCTTTAAAGCGCAGGGGAACCAATTGTAACAGTCTCTCCCGACTCGTTTCTGGCCGCTGCCCACCCGTTCCACCACGGTATCCCGCTCAGTGAACCGCGCGCTCCAGTGCGTCGATGAACATGCCCGCGACGTCGAAGCCCGTCTGATCCATGATTTCGCGGAAGCACGTGGGGCTCGTGACGTTGACCTCGGTGAGATAGTCGCCGATGGCGTCCAGACCCGCGAGCAACAGGCCGCGTTCCTGCAGCACCGGCCCGAGCGTTTCCGCGATTTCGCGATCGCGCGCCGACAGCGGCTGCGCGCGGCCGAGCCCGCCCGCCGCCAGATTGCCGCGCACTTCGCTGCCCTGCGGAATGCGCGCGAGCGAGTAAGGCACCGGCTGGCCGCCGATCACCAGAATGCGCTTGTCGCCGTCCTTGATCTCGGGAATGAAGCGCTGCGCCATCACCGTGCGCGCGCCGTCCTCCGACAGCATCTCGACGATCGACCCGAGATTCATGCCGTCCGCCTTCACGCGGAACACGCCCATGCCGCCCATGCCGTCGAGCGGTTTCAGGATGACGTCGCCATGCTCGGCGTGGAACGCGCGTAGCCGTGCGGCGTCGCGGGTGACCAGAGTAGGCGTGACGAACTGCGGCCATTCCGCGATGGCGAGCTTCTCCGAGTGATCGCGAATCGCCTGCGGTTTGTTGAAGACGCGCGCGCCGTTGCGCTCGGCGATCTCCAGCAGCCACGTGGCGTTCACATACTCCATGTCGAAGGGCGGATCCTTGCGCATCAGCACCGCATCGAAATGGGTGAGCGCGAGATGCTCGGCCTGTTCGGCCGCGAACCACGGCCAGCGGTCACTGTTCGCCTCGTCACCGACGATCGCAATGCGCCGCACGCCCGCCTCGACCTTCGTGCCGGTCCACGCGAGATGCTGCGGCTCGCACGCGTACAGCACGTGGCCGCGCCGCGCGGCTTCGGCCATCATCGCGTAGGTCGTGTCCTTGTAGATCTTGAAGCGGTCGAGCGGGTCGGCGATAAAGAGAATGTTCATGACGATTTGCGGGTTCGGTGCGCGGCCTGCGAGCTTACCGCAAGCCGCCCGATCACACCTGAATGGCTTCCGGGTCGGTCTTTTCCAGCTCGACCGATGCGGCCAGGAGCCCCAGCCGCGCCACCACGCCATACATGTAGAAGCGGTTCGGCGGCGCGGCGCCGGGCTTCGCGTGAGTGTCCGGCAGCGCCGTGTGCTCGAAGCCGAGCGGCACGAAATGCATGCCCGGCGCGTTGAGGTTCTGGTCGCGCTCGCGCGATTCGTGCACGCGGTAGAAGCCGCCGACCACATAGCGGTCGATCATGTACACGACCGGCTCGGCCACCGCGTTCTCGACGCGCTCGAAGGTGTGCACGCCTTCCTGCACGATCACGTCATGCACCTGCAAGCCTTCCTTCGCGTCGTTCATGCGGACGCGCTCGCGCTTGGTCAGCGCCGCGACCTCGCTGGCGTCGTGCACCGTCATCACGCCCTTGCCGTAGGTGCCGGCATCCGCCTTGATGACCACGTACGGCTTCTCGCTGATGCCGTACTCGCGATACTTCTTCGCGATCTTCTTGAGCACGCCGTCGATGGCGTCGGCGAGCGCTTCCTCGCCGGTTCGCGCCTCGTAATCCACGCCTTCCACGTGCGCGAAGTACGGATTCACCATCCACGGATCGATCTCGACCAGCTTCGAGAACTTCTTCGCGACGTCGTCATAGCAGGAAAAGTGCGTCGACTTGCGCCGCACCGCCCAGCCCGCGTGCAGCGGCGGCAGCAGGTACTGCTCGTGCAGGTTCTCCAGCACGGGCGGGATGCCGGCCGAGAGATCGTTGTTGAGCAGGATCGAGCACGGGTCGAAATTCTTCAGGCCCAGACGGCGCGGCGTGCGTTCGAGCGGTTCGAGCACGATCTTCTGGCCGTCCGCGAGCGCGATGGTCACCGGACCATGAATGTTTTCATCGAGCGTGCCGAAGCGGATGTTGAGCCCGGCCTGACGCATGATGAGCGCGAGACGCGCGACGTTCTCCAGATAGAACGCGTTGCGCGTGTGGCGCTCGGGAATCACGAGCAGATTCTTCGCGTCCGGACAGATTTTCTCGATCGACGCCATCGCCGCCTGCACCGCCAGCGGCAGCACTTCTTGCGGGAGATTGTTGAAGCCGCCGGGGAACAGGTTGGTGTCGACGGGCGCGAGCTTGAACCCCGCGTTGCGCAGGTCGACCGAACAGTAAAACGGCGGCGTGTGCTCCTGCCATTCGAGCCGGAACCACCGTTCGATGGCGGGCATGGCCTCGAGGATTTTCCGCTCGAGGTCGAGCAGCGGGCCATTCAACGCCGTGACTAAATGCGGAACCATGTAGTACTCGCAGTGCGTTTTGCATGTGACCGGAAAGGCGCTCAAGCCCCCGCCGGCCGGATACAGGGGAGCGAAGATTGTAGAGCAATTGCCTTGCCCAATTGGGGATGAACCGGCAATTGGCAAGGTTTCCCGGGCTTGATGCGTCGGCCTTCCGGGCCCGATGCGCCACGATCCGCCCCGCTCCCATGGACGAAACCCCGACGCGCGCTCCAGGCAAAAAAATGCCCGCCGGAACAGGCGGGCAAAGTCGCTGCGCTCATACCTTCGCGCTGGCCGGACGCCCTCTCGCGACGTCCGGCAAACCTCGTTCTTACTCGACGTGTTCGCCGTGCAACGTAACGTCGAGACCCTCGCGTTCCTGTTCTTCGGTGACGCGCAGGCCCATGGTCATGTCGATGACCTTCAGCAGGATGAAGCTCACCACGCCGCTGTAGATCAGCGTGACGAGCACGCCCTTGGCCTGGACCAGCAGGCTGCCGTCGAAGCCGCCGATGTCCTTCACCGCGAACACGCCCGTCAGCAACGCGCCGATGATGCCGCCCACGCCGTGCACGCCGAACGCATCGAGCGAGTCGTCGTAGTTGAACTTGTGCTTGAGCCAGGTGGCCGACCAGAAGCAGACCACGCCGGCCACGATGCCGATCACGATCGCGCCCGTCACGCCGACGAAGCCCGATGCCGGCGTCACCGCCACCAGGCCGGCAACCGCGCCCGAGATGATGCCCAGCACGGACGGCTTGCCCTTGGTAATCCACTCCGCGAACATCCAGCCGAAGGCGGCGAAGGCGGTGGCGATCTGCGTCGTGAGCATCGCGAAGCCGGCACGGCCGTCAGCCGCGACCGCCGAACCCGCGTTGAAGCCGAACCAGCCCACCCACAGCATCGATGCGCCGATCAGCGACAGCACCAGGTTGTGCGGCGCCATCACTTCGCGGCCGTAGCCGACGCGCTTGCCGAGCACCAGACAGCACATCAGGCCCGCGATACCGGCGTTGATGTGGACCACGGTGCCGCCGGCGAAGTCGAGCACGCCCGCCGACGCGAGCCAGCCGGTCGGTTCCCAGACCATGTGGGCGATCGGCGAGTAGACGATCAGCGACCACAGCGTCATGAACACGAGCATCGCCGAGAACTTCATGCGGTCCGCAAACGCACCGGTGATGAGCGCCGGCGTGATGATCGCGAAGGTCAGCTGGAACGCGAAGTAGACCGACTCCGGAATCGTCGAGGCGAGGTGGCTCACGGTGAGCGTCGTTGCCTTGTCGCCCTTGATGTAGGCCATGCCGTGCAGGAACACGCGCGAGAACCCGCCCAGGAACGAGCCGCCCGGCGTGAACGCGATGCTGTAGCCGACCACGGTCCAGATGATCGTGATCAGGCAGCAGATCGCGAAGCTCTGCATCACGGTCGCGAGCACGTTCTTCTTGCGGACCATGCCGGCGTAGAACAGCGCGAGGCCCGGAATCGTCATGAACAGCACGAGGGCCACCGAAGTCAGCATCCACGCGGTGTCGCCCGCGCTGATCTTCGACGAATCGACCATGAACGGTTCGGTCGGCGCGGCAGGTGCGGCGTCCGAGGCGCCGGAAGCCGCCGCGGCCGCTTCAGCCGACGAGGCCATCGCGGTGTTGGCGGAAGCCGGTGCGCTGGCGGCGGTGTCCGACGACGCGGGAGCCGAGGTCGCGGCCGGAGCCGACGCGTCCTGCGCGAGAGCGGTGCCGACATTCGCGCCGATCAGCGCGCCCGCCACCATCAGTGACATCAAAAAATTACGCATTCTTCTGGTTCCTCTTATCGCCAATTTCTTCTTAGAGCGCGTCGGCGCCGGTCTCGCCGGTGCGGATGCGGATAACTTGTTCGATTGCGGTGACGAAGATCTTGCCGTCGCCGATCTTGCCGGTGCGCGCGGCGCGTTCGACGGCTTCTATCGCCTGGTCGACGATGTCGTCCGACACGGCGGCCTCGATCTTCACTTTCGGCAGGAAGTCGACGACGTATTCCGCGCCACGGTAAAGCTCGGTGTGGCCCTTCTGCCGGCCGAAGCCTTTCACCTCGGTCACCGTGATGCCCGAGACGCCGATGGCCGAGAGCGCTTCGCGCGCTTCGTCCAGCTTGAACGGCTTGATGATTGCGGTAATGAGCTTCATGTATCCCTCGAGGTGGTGTGCTGATCCTTCGTTGCCTTCTGAAGCGGGATGCGCCGGGTGTTACCGCCATGTCCGCAGGTCCACGCCGCCGGGAGCAGCGTGCCGAAAAGGTCGCGCCAGTTATGCAACTCGTATGCCATGCGAGTGTTCATGCGGGTTTGCGCGATTTTTCGAAACGCGAGGGCAAAGTCTCGGCCGAACGGCCAGCGCGCGCCGCGCCTGCTGGCGTCGAGGTGGGTTCATTGCTAGAGTGGCCTCGAAGTCCCGCAAAAAGGGGCACGGGCGGGATACGCGAGGCACTGCGGCGCTAAAATCGCGGCGCCTTGAAGGTGCGCCGAGGCGTGGCGGCGTGAAAGCCGGCACGCACCAAAATCGACCATTCGATTATTCGGGGCACTGACCTAACAATGAATGCACTATTTCTGTGCAAAGAAGGGAGCAACGATGAAACAGCCCAACGACGTTTTCAACGATCTGCAGCAGAAGATGAGCGATCTCTTCAAGAATTCGCCGGCCAAGGACGTCGAACGGAACATGAAGGCCATGCTGTCGCAGGGCTTTTCGAAGCTTGATCTCGTGACCCGCGAGGAATTCGACACGCAGACGCAGGTGCTGATGCGCACGCGCGCGCGGCTGGAAGAACTCGAGAAGCGCGTCGCGCAACTCGAGCAGCGTCTTGCCGGCGGGGGTGGAGGCAGTACCGCGCAGGACTGAGGCTCCTCACTCCTCATCCGCGTATCCCGGCCAGCGAGCCGTCAGTTCCCAGATGTGTTGCCGGCGCGTGTGCCGCGCCGTTTCAGGTGAAATCATGTCGCTTGCCGTGGTACGCAGCCGCGCGCCCGCTCCTGGGCGCGCGCCGGAAGTCGTCGTCGAAGTCCATCTCGCCAACGGGTTGCCGTCGTTCTCCATCGTCGGTCTGCCCGATCTCGAAGTCCGCGAAAGCCGCGAGCGCGTGCGCGCCGCGCTGCAGAACTGCGGCTTCGACTTTCCCGTACGCAGGATCACCGTCAATCTCGCGCCCGCCGATCTCCCGAAGGAGACGGGCCGCTTCGACCTGCCGATCGCGCTCGGCATTCTCGCCGCCAGCGGCCAGATTCCCGTTGAATCGCTCGAATCCCGCGAGTTCGCGGGCGAGCTGTCGCTCACCGGCGCGCTGCGCCCGATGCGCGGCGCCTTCGCCATGGTCTGCGGCGCCGCGCGCCAGCATGCGTCCGCACACGAGCGGGGCGAACGCGTGCCGGAAATCTATGTGCCGCTCGCGAGCGCGGCGGAAGCGGCGCTCGTGCCGGGCATCGAGGTGTTCGGCGCCGCTGACTTGCCCGCGCTTTGCGCGCACCTGAACGGCGTGCCCGGCGCGCGCCTGCGTCCGGTGCAGGCGGCATCGCTCGAACAGACGGCGGCACCCGGTCCCGACCTCGCCGACGTCATCGGTCACCCGGCCGCCCGCCGCGCGCTCGAAGTGGCCGCGGCCGGCGGACATCATCTGCTGATGGTGGGACCGCCCGGCGCGGGCAAGTCGATGCTCGCCGCCCGTCTGCCCGGCCTCCTGCCGCCGATGAGCGACGACGAAGCGCTCACCTCCGCCGCGATTCTTTCCGCCAGTTCGATCGGCTTTGCACCCGAGCAGTGGCGGCAACGGCCGTTTCGCGCGCCGCATCACTCGTCCAGTTCGGCTGCGCTCGTGGGCGGCCGCAATCCGCCGCAGCCGGGCGAGATCACGCTCGCCCATCTCGGTGTGCTGTTCCTCGATGAAATTCCCGAGTTCGACCGCAAGGTGCTCGAAACCCTGCGCGAGCCCCTCGAAGTCGGGCACATCACCATCTCGCGCGCCGCCCAGCAGGCCGACTTTCCCGCCGCATGCCAGCTGATCGCGGCGATGAATCCCTGCCCTTGCGGCTGGCGCGGCGATCCGAGCGGACGCTGCCGCTGCTCGCCGGACGTCGCCACGCGCTATCTGCGCAAGCTGTCGGGGCCGTTGATGGACCGCATCGACATTCAGATCGAGCTGCCCGCGCTGTCGCCGGCGGAATTGTCGGCGCGAAGAACTACGCGCGGGGAATCCAGCGCCGTGGTGGCGGCACGCGTGGCGGCGGCCCGCGAGATCCAGTTGCGTCGCCAGGGGAAGACCAACCGCGAACTGAGCGGCCGCGAAGCCGACGCGTTCTGCCGCCCCGACGCCGACGGCGAAGCGCTGCTTCGCACGGCCGGCGAACGGTTCGGATGGTCGGCCCGTGCGTACTACCGCGTGTTGAAAGTCGTGCGGACGATCGCCGATCTGGCCGGCGCCGACCGGCCCGACGCCGCGCATGTGGCCGAAGCAGTGCAATACCGGCGCGCCCTTTCGCTGGCCTGAACCCGCTGAAACGCTCTGGTTCAGGCCTCGCGAGGCAGAAACATGCTTGTCAAGACTTGACTTATGCACATTCGGGCGATCCGGGACCGATTTTCACCTGATCAAACCCCTGAAAGCACGTTAATCCACAGAGTGTTGATTTTATTGAATTATTTAACTTGCCAAGAACGCGGGCAAAGTAACGTAAACCGTATGAATTGGGCATGCGCGCGTAAACGCTCGGTCTTTTCCACATAGTTATCCACAGACACTGTGGATAGTCTGAAAAACCTATATGAATCCGTCGATTAGCTTCCAAACCTGCGACGGAACCTTCGGTCCGGAAGTGGAACCAAGCCGCCTCCGATGTCAGCGGATGCTGAATTCGAGGGTTCCCTCTAAAACAGCTTGAACGACGAAAAGAACTGATCTGACTGCTCGGCCGGCGGCATTTTGTCCCCGACGATCGCAACTTGATAGACGTGGGCGCCGCGCGCCACGAAACGGGCGTGAATGGTCCGCGCCTCGCGCTTGGCCCCGCTCTCGCCCTGCACTTCGATCTCGCTTCCGGGGACGTGTCCGCCCATGGCGAGGTCGATTTGCGCGTCGCGCGTGGCGGGCCGGGCGTTCACGTTGCGCGCCAGTCCGGCCTGAAGAAAGTCCAGCGCGGCGCGCTGCAGCGCAGGATCCGAGCTCGGCAGCACCACGGTGCCGACGGCGAACACGGCGTCGTTGGCCTCGGCGGTCTGCATGCGCATCGTCATGGCCTGGCCGGCAATTTCAATCTTGCGTTCGTCCGACCGCGGCTTCGCGGGCAGGGTGACTTCGTAGCCATCGTCGTTGTTCATGATGGTGCGCCAGTCGTAGGCCGGCGTGCAGGCCAGCAGCGCGCCGCATGCGACAGAAGCGCACACCACGGCGCGCATCGTCCGGGCAGCGAAGAGATTCGTATAACAGAAATTCGAAAGAGAAAACCTGCCGGACAGAGGGAAAACTCGCTTCATGGAAGACTCGTGGAGACTCGTGCGTGAAAACCATCATTATCTCGCGCTGATTCCCGGCCTATCGGCGCGTCACGACTCCATCCCGAAAACGGCGCTAGAATACGCAGCACTTCCCCGTGCGGCCGCGCCTGTCTCCGGCGCCGTTTCCGGCAATCCGAGGTTCACATGTCCCAAGCCACGCAAGACTCATCCAGGCGCGCCAAAGGCCCGCTGCGCTATATCGCGATGGCGCTCGTCGCGGGCGTCATCGCCGGCACCGGCTATTTCGCCTTCGGCGGCCAGCAGAAGGTGCCGGACGCGACCTTCACGCTGCTGTCCGGGCAGAAGGTTTCCACTCAGGGCGATCTGAAAGGCAAGGTCTATCTCGTCAACTTCTGGGCGACGAGCTGCGAGACCTGCATGAAGGAAATGCCCGACATGATCAACACGTATAACAAGTTCAAGGGACGGGGACTGGAATTCGTCGCGGTCGCGATGAACTACGACGCGCCGATGTACGTGACCAACTACGCGCAGACGCGCAATCTGCCGTTCAAGGTGGCGATGGACGACGGCAGCGTCGCCAAGCAGTTCGGCAATGTGCAATTGACGCCGACCACCTTCGTCATCGACAAGAACGGCAAGATCCTCAAGCGCTATGTCGGCGAGCCGACTTTCGCGGAACTGGATCAACTGCTCGACAAGGCGCTCAGCGCAGCCTGAGCAGAGCCACCGCCTGACATGCGACGCCCGCTGAAGTCCAGCGGGCGTTTTTCATTTCAGCGCTCCGCCGCCTCCCCTTTCACGACGATCCCATACCGCTTGATCTTCTCGTAGAGCGTCGCCTTGCCGAGTTGCAGCCGGTCCGCCGCCACTGCGACCACGCCGCCGCAATGCTCCAGCGCTTCCGTGATCACCGCGCGTTCGAACAACTCGGTGCGCTCCTTCAGCGATTGCGTCGACGGTTCCAGCGCGGCCGCGCCGCCGTCGTCGAGAATGCCCAGCACCATGCGGTCCGCCGCGTTGCGCAGCTCGCGCACGTTGCCGGGCCAGTCGCGCTGCATCAGTTCCGCGCGCTGCCGATCCGTGATGAGCGGAGCGGGCCGCTCGTAGCGCACGGCGGCATCGAGCAGGAAATGCTCGAACAGCGGCACGATGTCCTCGCGCCGTTCGTTGAGCGGCGGCAGCGTGATGGTCACGACGTTCAGCCGGTACAGCAAGTCGCGCCGGAACGTGCCGTCGGCGACGAGTTCGTTCATGTCGCCCTTCGCCGCCGCGATGACGCGCAGGTTCGCTCGCACCGGCTGGTTCGAGCCGAGCCGCTCCAGCACGCCGTCCTGCAGCACGCGCAGCAGCTTCACTTGCAGCGAGAGCGGCATGCTTTCGATTTCGTCGAGAAACAGCGTGCCGCCCGAGGCGGCTTCCAGCTTGCCGATACGCCGCTTCTGCGCGCCCGTGAAGGCGCCTGCCTCGTAGCCGAACATCTCCGACTCGAACATCTGCTCCGGCAACGCGCCGCAATTCACCGCGATGAAGGGCTTGTCGCGACGCGGCGACATCTCGTGCAGGCTGCGCGCGATCAGCTCCTTGCCCGCGCCGGTATCGCCGTTGATGAGCACGGACGCGTCCGTCGGCGCGATGTTCGCGATCAGCTGGCGCACCTGTCCGATCGCCGGACTGCGCCCGATGATGCGGCTCTGTCCCGCCAGCTCGCGCCGCAGCGCCTGGTTTTCGAGCACCAGCGAACGCCGCTCCAGCGCGCGGCGCACCGCTTCGATCAGGCGCTCGGAGGCGAATGGCTTCTCGATGAAATCGTAGGCGCCATCGCGCATCGCCTGCACGGCCATCGAAATGTCGCCGTGACCGGTGACGAGAATCACCGGCACTTCCGGCGCGCGCTCGCGGCATTGCGCGAGCAGGTCGAGACCGCTTGCGCCCGGCAGGCGAATGTCGCTGACGATCACGCCGGGAAAGTTCGCGACGATCAGGCGCTCCGCAGCCTCGACGCTGCCGTGCCCGGTCACGTCGAAGCCCGCGAGTTGCAGACTCTGCACGCTGGCGCGCCGCACGAGTTCGTCGTCTTCAATGAAGATCACCTGCAAACCGGTGGTCATGTCTTGCTCCAGCTAGAGATTGCGCGGCACGCTCACGCGCGCCGCAGCGTCAGCACGAACTCCGCGCCATGCGAATGATCGGCATCGGCCTGCGTGCCGCCCTCGGGACCGTCCGCGACGATCGGCGCCTCGCGATTGCGCGCGGCCAGCGTGCCGCCGTAATCGCGCGCGATCGCCGATGAAATCGCCAGGCCGAGGCCCAGCCCCTGGCCCATTTCCTTGGTCGTGAAGAACGGCTCGAAGAGGCGCGGCAGGGCGTCGGCGGGAATGCCGGGACCATTGTCGCGCACCGTGAGTTCGATCGACTCGGCGCGCGCATCGAGCTCGATGACGATGCGCGGCCGGTCGCACGACGCCACCGCGTCCAGCGCGTTGCCGACCAGATTGATCAGCACCTGCTCCAGCCGCAGGTCCTCGCAGCGCACGAACAGCGGCGGGCCGTCGCCGTCGAGTTCCGGGGCGATGTCGACCGTGACGTGCTTCATGCGCGGACGCAGCATCGAGAACACGTTGCGCAGCGCGCGCGCCACGTCGGCGCGTGCGTTCTTCGGCCGCGCCTTGGTCACGAACAGCTTGAGCTGGTTCGTGATGTTGCCCATGCGCTCCGTCAGCGCGGCGATCGCTTCGAGATTCTCGCGTGCCGCCACCTGCTCGCCCCGTTCGATCAGCACGCGGGTGTTGTCGGAAAAGCTGCGCAACGCGGCAAGCGGCTGATTCAGTTCATGCGTGATGCCCGCCGCCATCTGGCCGAGCGCGGCGAGCTTGCTCGCCTGGATAAGCTCGTCGTGGGCGGCGCGCAGGTCCTGTTCCGCGCGCGTGCGCTCGGCTACTTCCTTCGTCAGTTGCGCGTTGGCCTGCGAGAGGTCCGCCGTGCGTTCCGCGACGCGCTGGTTCAGTTCGGCATAAGCGGTCTGCAGCAGTCCGCGGCTGCGGATCATCTCGCGCACGCGCGCGCGCCGCATGCGCCAGTAGAACGCGAGCAGACATAGCGAGACGAACACGAGCGCCGTGACGATCACCGCGTTCTGCGCGGCGCTTTCGACGGGATCGAGCGCGGCCATTGTGATGAGCTGCCAGTCGGGCTCGCCGATCGAACGATGGGTCGCGAGGAACGCCGGCGCATTGCGGCCTCCGCCCACGCGCACGATCTGCGCGCCGCCTTCGAGCGTCTTCACGATGCTGAGCGGCAGCGGCGTGATGGCCTGCTGCGCGTACTGGCGCGTCGCGTACACCGAGGCCTCGACGTTCTGCGGCAGCGGCCGCACCGTGTGGTACTTCCAGCCCGGCACCGACGAAAGAAAGATGACGCCGTGATCGTCGGTGACGATGAGCGGCTCCGAGGCATCCGCGCCTTGCAGCCACTCCAGATTGAGCTTCACGACCACGACGCCGATGACGTCCTTCGTGCCTTCGCGATACACCGGCTGCGAGATGTAGTAGCCGGGTTCGGTCGAGATGGTGCCGATGCCGAAGAAGCGGCCGACGCCGCCCTTCATCGCATCGATGAAATACGGCCGGAAGTTGTAGTCCACGCCGACGAAACTGTCGGCCCCGTGCCAGTTGCTGGCGGCCACGCAGATGCCGTTGGCGCGGATCAGATAGGTGACGGTGGCGTGCGCGCGCGCGTTGAGGTCTTCGAGATAGCGGTCGGCACGTTCGACGCGCGCCGCATCGGGATGATCGAGCACCTCCTGCACGACCGGATGCCGCGACAGCAGGTACGGCAGGTATTCGTAGCGGTCGAGCGTGCTCTTGAGGGTATTGGTGGTGCGATCGACGCGCGCGGCCGCATTCAGCCGCAATTCGTCGGTGCCGCGTTGCCAGGCCACGTGCCACGTGAGCGCGCAGCACGCCATGAGCGCCGCGAAAAGCACGAAGAACACGAGGATGCGGCGCGTCACGTGGGCTGAGTCCCGCGAAAGAGGATCAACCATTGTGGCATACGCGCCGGCGAGTTCCGGACCCGCAGACGACAGCGGCGAAGCGCTCGTGGAGTGAGGCTTCGCCGCTTGCATGATGATGTCGTCCGGAGGAAGGAGGCCTGGAATGCCAGACGCGCCTGGGCCGGCTTAGACGGACTTCGCTTCTTCGACGTCGGTCACGTCGACGTCACGGGACAAGGCCGCTTTCAGCTTGCTGCGGTCGAGCTCCTTTTCCCATGCCGACACGACCACCGTCGCCACGCCGTTGCCGACGATGTTCGTCAGCGCGCGGCACTCCGACATGAAGCGGTCGATGCCGAGAATCAGCACCATGCCCGCGAGCGGAATGGTCGGCACGACGGCCAGCGTCGCCGCCAGCGTGATGAAGCCCGCGCCGGTCACGCCGCTCGCGCCCTTCGAGGTCAGCATGGTCACCGCGAGCAGCGTCAATTGCTGGCCCCACGAGAGATCCGTGTTGGTGGCCTGGGCGATGAACAGCACGGCCATCGTCATGTAGATGTTGGTGCCGTCGAGGTTGAACGAGTAGCCGGTCGGCACGACGAGTCCCACCACCGAACGCGAGCAGCCGAGCTTTTCGAGCTTGAGCATCAGTTGCGGCAGCGCGGCTTCCGACGACGACGTGCCGAGCACGATCAGCATCTCTTCTTTGATGTACGCAACGAACTTCAGGATGTTGAAGCCGACCATGCGGGCGATGGCGCCGAGCACGAAGACCACGAACACGATCGAGGTGAGATAGAAGGTGCCGATGAGCTTGAGCATCGGCAGCAGCGAACCGATGCCGTACTTGCCGATGGTGAACGCCATCGCACCGAACGCACCGATCGGCGCGAGCTTCGTGATGATGCCGACCATGCCGAACAGAATGCTCGACAGACCTTCGATGAAGTTCGTCACCACCTTGCCGCGCTCGCCGACGTGCGTCAGCACCGCGCCGAACAGCAGCGCGATCAGCAGGATCTGCAGGATTTCACCTTGCGAGAACGCCGAGACCAGCGTGTCCGGGATGATGTGCATGAAGAAGTCGACGGTGCTCTGGCCGTGCGCCTTGGTCGCGAAGGAATCGACGGCCTTGTGGTCGAGCGTGGCCGGATCGACGTTGAAGCCGACGCCCGGACGCAGCAGATGCGTCGCGGCGAGGCCGAGGATCAGCGCGAAAGTCGAGACGATTTCGAAGTACAGCAGCGCCTTGCCGCCGACGCGTCCCACCTTCTTCATGTCTTCCATGCCGGCGATGCCGGTCACGACGGTACAGAAGATGATCGGACCGATCACCATCTTGATGAGCTTGATGAAAGCGTCGCCGAGCGGCTTCATGTCGGTGGCGAGCGCGGGATAGAAGTGCCCGAGCGCGATGCCGATGATGATGGCCACGATCACCTGCACGTACAGGATTTTATGGAGAGGTTTTTTCACGATGTTTCCAGGCAATAACCAGCAGTTGGCGGGAAGTCAGCCAGCGGCGAGCGTGACGTGCGGGAGGATTCGTCCGTGCGCGGTGATGCTTCGAGGGATGCGCCAGGTGAATCGCGCCGCAAGGGCGTTTAGCCGCTTCGTCGACGGATTCAGGGACGTTGGGATGCGAGAGGGGTCATCGGCTTGTCTCCTTGACTTTTATGGGCGGCTCATGGGCCGTGCCTTTCTGATTGCAAGGGTGATGCCAGGATTGATTCTTCGATAAGCCGCTGATTTCTATCGTTTATTTTTGGATGCGCCGTGCGCGGAATCCGGGATTCCGGAAATCCGGAATCAAGGCGTCCGGCGATCCGGACAGGATTCAACGGTCAAATGCGTTGCGTGCCGGGCTTCCTCCACACAAACAAAAAACCCACGGTTTCCCGTGGGTTTCTCCCGAAGCGCAGAAAGAGCCTTAAACCACGCCTGCCCCATGCGCCTGCAAATCTGCGTGATAGCTCGACCGCACCATCGCGCCGACCGCCGCATGCGTGAAGCCCATCTTGTAGGCCTCTTCCTCGTACATCTTGAACGTGTCCGGATGCACGTATGCGCGCACCGGCAAGTGATGCTCCGACGGTTGCAGATACTGGCCGATTGTCAGCATGTCCACGTCGTGCGCGCGCAGGTCGCGCATCACCTGGAGGATTTCCTCTTCCGTCTCGCCCAGTCCGACCATCAGGCCCGACTTCGTCGCTACTTCCGGATGCAGCGCCTTGAAGTCCTTCAGCAGCTTGAGCGAATGGTGATAGTCCGAGCCCGGACGCGCTTCCTTGTACAGGCGCGGCACGGTTTCGAGGTTGTGGTTCATCACGTCGGGCGGCGCGGCGGTCAGGATGTTGATCGCGCGATCCAGGCGGCCGCGGAAGTCCGGCGTGAGAATTTCGATGCGCGTGTCCGGCGACTGCTCCCGCACCTGCCGGATGCATTCGACGAAGTGCGCCGCGCCGCCATCGCGCAGATCGTCGCGATCCACCGACGTGATCACCACGTACTTCAGCTTCAGCGCGCCGATGGTGCGGGCGAGGTTCGCCGGTTCGTCGGCATCGAGCGGATCCGGGCGGCCGTGACCGACGTCGCAGAACGGGCAGCGGCGCGTGCACTTGTCGCCCATGATCATGAAGGTCGCGGTGCCCTTGCCGAAGCATTCGCCGATGTTCGGGCAGCTCGCCTCTTCGCACACCGTGTGCAAGTTGTGTTCGCGCAGGATCTGCTTGATCTCGTTGAAGCGTGAATTGCCGGTCGCTGTGCGCACGCGGATCCATTCCGGCTTCTTGAGCTTCTCGATCGGGATCACCTTGATCGGAATGCGCGAGGTCTTGGCCTGCGCCTTCTGCTTCGCGGTGGCGTCGTAGGGCGCGGGAGAGGCCGAAGCAGCGGCGGTGTCGCCGGCCAGGTTTGCGGTTGCGTCAGTCATTCGGTCGATCCGGTGGTTGCAGCGGCAAATGCGGGGAGGCCGCCGATTTGATGCGCCAGCCGTTCGGCCAGCGTAAAGGCTACGTCGCGCCAGTCGGCCGCGACGCCGAGCGTCGCCATGTCGACCGTTTCGAGCCCCGCGTAGCCGCACGGGTTGATCGCGAGAAAGGGCTGCAGGTCCATGTTCACATTCAGGCTCACGCCGTGGTAGCTGCAGCCGTTGCGAATCTTGAGTCCGAGCGCCGCGATCTTCGCGCCCTCATGCAGTGCGTGCTGTTCGTGCAGACGACCGTTCGCGCCCTGCGCCTCCGGACGTCCGGAGGGCTGCGCCACATAGATGCCGGGCGCGCCGGCCTTGCGGTCGGTCGCGAGATTATACGTCGCGAGCGTTTCGATCACGGCTTCCTCGATGCGCCGCACCAGCTCGCGCACCATCAGCTTGCGCCGGCGCAGATCGATCAGCAGATAGGCCACCACCTGCCCCGGGCCGTGATACGTGATCTGTCCGCCGCGATCCACCTTGACGAGCGGAATGCCGCTGTCGGCGAGCAGCAAGTGCGCGGGATTGCCTGCGAGGCCGAGCGTGAACACCGGCGGATGCTCGACGAGCCAGATTTCGTCGGGCGTGTCGGGCGTGCGGGCGTCGGTGAACACGCGCATCGCGTCGAAGCTGTGATCGTAGGATTCGAGCCCCAGCCAGCGCAGCGTGACCGGCCATTCACCGGCATCGAGGGCGGTGTCGGACGTGTCGGCTGTGTCTTGTGGGAGGGCGAGCGGTGTGGCGGACATGATCCCGGTAGTTTACCGAAAGTGGATCATGCCCGCCGATGGTGAATTCGCATGCTTGCGATGACAAAACCGAATAGTTGCAGCACGCTCAGACGGTGCGCCAGCCGGACCGGAAACGCTGCGCGAGCCTTTCGATGCCTGCCGACAGCCACTGGATAGCGCGTTCATCGCAACGCGGCACGATCGTGAAGACGACGTACGCCGGCTGTGTGCCCTCCACCGACAGCCAGAGCCGCTCGCGTTCGCGCAGCTTCAGGCTGTCGCCGGGTTCGAGCCAGTAGTCGTCGATGTCGTTGCTGCGCGTCGCCCAGACGGCGTTGCCCTGCACCGCGAGGCGTGTGCCGCGGGCAATGCGCATCGGCACGGTTTCGCCGGGCTTGATTTCGAAGGTGACGCTTGTTGAAATTTCTCGCATGACCGACTCCGCCAAAGGAACGTTTCGATGACTACAATCCTAGGCGTGGCAAGGCATCAGGCAAAACGATCAATTTTCACCGCTATGTGAGCCAATTTGACAACGGACCCGGCGACCCTGCATATGGACCTGCGACAGCTTCCTGCGTTGAACGCCCTGCGCGCCTTCGAGACCGCCGCGCGTCACGAGAGTTTTTCCCGCGCCGCCGACGACCTCTTCGTCACGCACGGCGCCGTCAGTCATCAGATTCGCGCGCTGGAGGCCGAGCTTGGCGTACCGCTGTTTGCCCGCGACGGCAAGCGCGTGCGGCTCACGGATCGCGGCCGGCAGTACGCCGCCGAAGTGCGCGCGGCGCTGCTCGCGCTGGCGGAATCCACCCGCCGCATCCGCTCCGGCGACCGCGACCGGCGGCTGATCGTGTCGATGCTGTCGTCGTTCGCGGCGCGCTGGCTGACGCCGCGCGTGGGCCGCTTCATCGAAAAGCATCCGGAGATCGACCTCGAACTGCTGTCGACGAACGCGCTCACCGACTTCAACCGCGACGACGTGGACGTCGCGATCCGCTTCGGCTACGGCAAGTACGCCGGCATCCACACGGAGGAACTGCTGGACGAAGTGTTCTTTCCGGCGTGCTCGCCGAACTTCCGCGGCGGCGACCTGCCGCGCGTGCCGGCCGATCTGGCCAGCCTGCCGCTGCTGCGCTCGGATGAAGAACTGTGGCGGCCATGGTTCGACGCGGCCGGGCTCACCGACCTCGCGGAGCCGAAGCGTGGCGTACTGTATGAGGATTCGTCGAATCTGCTGCAGGCGGCAATCGACGGTCAGGGCATCGCACTCGTGCGCCGTTCGCTGTCGATGCAGGAGATTCTCGCGGGACGGCTCGTGCGCCTGTTCAACGTGGACGGACCGAGCCCGTGGAAGTATTTCTTCGTGTGCCCGCCCGCGCTGCTCGAAACGGCGCGGGTGCAGGCATTCAGGAACTGGGTGTTCGACGAGGCCGAGCAGTTCAGGCAGCTCTACGAGCGCACGCCCGCTGTTTGCGACGCCCCCGCCGGCAAGCTCAAAGCACTATCTTGACCATCGGATGGCCGGTCAGCGCGCGATAGATGTCGTCGAGATGGGCGCGATTCTGTGCCTTCACCGTGCAGGTGAGGCCCGTGTAATTGCCGCCCGACGACGGCCGGGTCTCGACGCGCGAGGCATCGAAGTCCTGGTCGAACTGCTTCAGCACGTTGACGATCGTGTCCTGGAACTCGGGATGCGACTTGCCCATCACCTTGATCGGGAAGTCGCACGGGAAGTCGAACAGCTCGTCGGCGCTGTGCGCGGCGGAGTCGGTGGGATCAGTGGCTTGGGGCTTCGAGTCTGGTTTCGTATCGGACATGATGTTCTCCTTCACTTCGCGCGCGGCGCCTCGTCGGCGAATTCGCGCGCCTTGGCCCGCTGGTAGGCCTCATACAACGCAGCATAGACCGGACCGGGACGGCCGTCGCCGACGCGCGCTCCGTCCAGCGTCGTGACCGGCATCACTTCCTTGGTCGCGGAGCTGATCATGATTTCATCGGCGGAACGCAGTTCGGCTTCGCTGATGTCGCGCTCCTCGAAGGCAATGCCGGCGTCCTTCGCCAGCGTCTCGATCAGGCTGTAGCGGATGCCTTCCAGAATGCGCGGCCCGCGCGGCGCGCCCAGCAGCACACCCTGCTTCACGATCCACACGTTCGACGACGAGCCTTCGGTCAGCAGCCCGTCGCGCAGCTGGATGGTTTCCAGCGCATCGTGTTCGGCCGCGTGCTGCGCCATCAGCACGTTGCCGAGCAGCGAGGTCGACTTGATGTCGCAATGCAGCCAGCGCTTGTCCTCGGCGGTCACGGCCACGGCGCCTTGCGCGCGTTCGGCCGCGCTCGGGAACACGAGCTTGCCGAGCATGACGAACACGGTCGGCGTGATGCCCGCCGGGAACGCATGGCCGCGCCGCTTGGCAACGCCGCGCGTCACCTGGATATAGACGAGCGCATCGCCCTCGCCCGGATTCTCGGCAACCACGCGGTCGATCAGCACGCGCCAGCCCGCTTCGTCGAACGGATTGCCGATGCGGATCTTGCCCAGGCTGCGCTCGAGCCGCGCGAGATGCTGCTTCAGCCTGAACGGCAGGCGCGGACCTTCGGCCTGCGCGTAGAGCGGCACGACTTCATAGACGCCGTCGCCGAAGATGAAACCCCGGTCGAGCACGGGAATGCGCGCTTCGGAAAGCGGGCCCCATGCGCCGTTCAGGTACACCGTCGGATCGAAATCGTCAGACTGGCTCATCGATACCGCTCCTCGTTCGTTCCGGCTTTACTTGCGCTTTTGCCACCACAGCAGCGCCGAATCCCACAGACGGCCGACCATGCCGGCTTCCGGCACGTCCTGCAGCGCGACCAGCGGGAACTGCGCGACTTCCTTGCCGTCGGCCATCATTTTCACCGAGCCGATCTGCTGGCCCTTCTTGATCGGCGCGACGATCAGCTGGTCCTGCGTGACGGTCGGCTTGACCTTGTCGCCGAGGCCCTTGGGCACGGTGATGTACTGATCCGTCGTCACGCCGGCCTGCACGTTGTTGGCCGAACCCTTGTAGACGCGCGGCGACGCGATCACCTGATCCGCCTTGTACAGGCGCAGCGCGTCATACGCGGTGTAGCCGTAGTTGAGCATCTTCAGGCTGTCCTGCACCCGGTTGTGTTCTTTCGGCTCGCCCATCATCACCGACACCAGACGGCGGCTCGCATCGGGGACGCCCGCCAGCGGACGCTTCGCCGAAGCGATCAGGCAGTAGCCGGCGGCCTTCGTGTGGCCGGTCTTCAGGCCGTCGACGGTCGGATCGAGCCACAGCAGGCGGTTGCGGTTCGGCTGCTTGATCTTGTTGTAGGTGAAGTCCTTTACCGAGAAGATGCTGTAGTACTCGGGGAAGTCGCGGATCAGGCGCGCCGACAGCAGCGCGAGGTCGCCGGCGGTCGTGTAGTGCTGCGCGTCCGGCATGCCGTTCACGTCGGCATAGTTGGTGTGCGTCATGCCGATGCGCTTCGCCGTGGCGTTCATCAGCTGCACGAAGTTGCTCTCGCTGCCGCCGACCAGTTCCGCCAGCGCGATGGCCGCATCATTGCCCGACTGCACGATCATGCCGTACACGAGATCGTGCACGGTGACCGGCTTGTTCGCCTCGATGAACATGCGCGACTCGTCGGTCTTCACGCGGCGCACGGCCTCGCTCGGCATGACGGTCTGGTCCATGTTGATCTTCTTCGCCTTGAGCGCGTCGAAGACGAGGTAGGCGGTCATCAGCTTCGTGAGCGAAGCGGGCTCGACACGTTCGTCGGGATTGCCGGACGCGAGCACCTGGTTGCTGGTGGCGTCGACGAGCACCCACGAGTTCGCCGTCACATCGGGCGGCGGGACCTGCGCGTACGCGCTCGCCGCGGCCAGCACGGCGGGCAGGACGAGAGCGGCTTTCGTGGCAACGGAGACAGACGGAAGAGACAGACCGGAAGGGACAAAGCGCATAGGATCGATCGGCGGAAAAAGCAGGCTGCGACGATGGCGATCGGGGATCGGATGATCGGCGAAGCACGGGTTGAACAGGCAGACCGTCGCTGTTGGTCGGGCCTTTCGCGATGACAGCGGCCATGGCAGCGGCGCTGCGGCAAAAAGCGCTCGTTCGACAGACGGAAGCGAAATCGGTTCTCGGGAGCCGGTGTTCCCGAAGGCCGCGACGCGCGCCGGAAGGCGTCGTGCGGCCGGGAGCAGCGAAAAAATTCTGCGCCATTATACGCGCGGGCTGCTTGCGTCTTCCTTCGAATCTGCGTGCCGGCCGCGTGTTTTAACGTTTTTCCGGGGCGGCTTCGGCGTTTTTCGAGTGTTTCGAACCCTGCGCGGCAGGGCTCGCGGGTGCATCGCAGGAAAGGACGATCAGCGCCAGGCGTCGACGATCACGCGCTTGAGGATATGCAGCTTGCGATGGAAGAAGTGCTCGCCGCCGGGGATCACGACCACCGGCAATTCCTGCGGCCGCGCCCAGTCGTAGACCGACTGGATGGGCACGGTGTCGTCCACTTCGCCGTGGATCACCAGCGTGCTCTCCGGCACCGGCGCGACTTCCCAGCGGCTCGCCGCCGTGCCGACGAACACCATGCGTTCAATCGGCTTGCCCGCTTCGAGCAGACGCTTTGCCACATGAGACAGCACGAAGGTGCCGAAGGAAAAGCCCGCGAGGACGATCGGCACGTCGGACTGGCCGGGCTGCGCGCGCATGTGGTCGATCAGCGCGAGCAAATCGTCCTGTTCGCCGATGCCGTTGTCGTGCTCGCCGCCCGTCTGCCCGACGCCGCGAAAGTTCGAACGGTAGGTGGTATAGCCGAGCTGCACGAAGGTGCGCGCGAGCGTCTGCGCGACCTTGTTGTCCATGGTGCCGCCGAACAGCGGATGCGGGTGCGCCACGAGCGCGATGCCCCGCGGCGCCGTGTCCGGCTGGTCGAGCGCGCATTCGATCTTGCCGACCGGTCCGTCGATCAGGAACTTCTCGGTTTGCGCGTTCATGCCGGTTGATCGATCAGCAGGCGTTCGACGATCTTGCCGTTGGCCAGATGCGAGTCCACGATTTCGTCGATATCGGTTTCATCGACATACGTGTACCACGTGCCTTCCGGATATACGACCACGACCGGACCCAGCTCGCAGCGGTCGAGGCAGCCCGCCTTGTTGATGCGCACCTGGCCTTCGCCCGCGAGGCCCAGTTTCTTGACGCGCTTCTTGGCATATTCCTGCATGGACTGCGCGTTGCAGTTGGCGCAGCTCGGCCGCGCGGCGCCTGCTTCGCGCTGGTTCAGGCAGAAGAACACGTGATACTTGTAGAAGGAATCCATGAGTCTGGCACGCTGAGAGTATCGGCCGATTATAGCCAGCGATGTTCGTGCCCGCTCCGGGCGGTTTCACGCAAGCTCAACGCCCGCGCTGTGCCCGCCGCCGCGCGAGCCAAGCATGCTCCGCCGCCGACGCGAGCCAGCCGAGCGCCGCGTACGGCCACACCCACGACAGCCAGTGCGCCAGCCCGTTGAAATGCACATAGCGGCCCTGCCGCCAGTCGGCGAGGACGATATCGAAGTACGGATTCACCGGCAGCAGGTTGACGAGCACGAGCGACATCAGCAGCGCCGCCCCGGCGAGCGCCGCGCGCAGGCCGCGCGGCAGCGACACCGAGAGCAGCGCGGCCAGCATCGCGATGGCGACGCCTTCGAGCGCGCCGTCGGTGGCCCAGTCGAACGTGAGGCCGGCGCGCGACTGCAGGAAGGTCGCGCCCGCCTTCGCGAACAGCGTCAGCGCGACGAGGCCCAGCATCAGGCGCATGCGTGGCGCACGGGTGCGCGTCAGCAGCGTCGCCAGCACGAGCGCGCCGAACAGGCTGCTCGACGTGATCAGCGCTTCCCAGGCGTCGTCGGGCAGCAGCGCGCCGAGCCGGTCCGGCCAGCTTTCCACGTCCCAGGCGACGGGCGTCCACGCGAGGATCGCGTCCTGCATCGCCGGATCGAGCGTGTCCCACAGCACGCGCGGCAGATCGCCGCCGCCGAACAGATAGGGCGCCGGAAACATCGCCGCGAACGGCCACAGCGCCGTCAGCCCGATCACATAGGCCGCGTCGCGCTCGAACCAGGTGAAGCGGATGCGCCGCAGCAGGCCGCGGTCGAGCAGCGCGCTCGTGGCGGGCGCGGCCAGCACGCCGCCGAGCAGCGCGCCGAACGCGTTGGCCGCGAGATCGAGGTTCGAGGCGACGCGCGTCGGCAGATAGGTCTGGATGGCTTCCATCGCGCCCGACAGCAGCGTGCCGCCCGCCAGCGCCGCGCCCACCGCGAGCGTGCCGCGCCAGCGCGGATACAGCGCGAGCACGATCAGCGCGCCGAGCGGCATGTAGCCGAGCACGTTGGTGACGACGTCGAAGACCGTCAGGTATTGCGGCAGCGGATCGGTGAGATAGGCGAACGGGCTCAGGCCGAGCGAACGCCAGCCGGAAAACGGATACAGCGAGCCATACACGACGAGCGCCGCATACGCGGCGAGCGCCTGCCGGGAAAACGCCGACGGGCGGCGCTGCCATTGCTTGATCGTCATGAGCCGCCCGGATGCCTCCGTGCTGGGCGGAAGAGCGGACCGCCGCGCGTCATCGCGCGGCGGCGAGCGGTTGTGCGGCGAGCCACGCGGAGACCTGCGCGATCACATCGTCCGAGGCGGCCGCAAGCGCCTGCGCGCCGCCCGCCGCGTTCGCACTGCTCGCGGGCACGCTGGCGCTGAAGCTGCGCTGGCCCACCACGCGGCCCTGCTGCGTGAGCGTCGCGCGCACGTCGACGACGCCATGGCTCTGCTCCGGCGCGTCGAAGTCCTGTTCGAAGCGGGTCAGCTCGACTTCGAGCAGCGGCACGGCGCGCACCGGATCGGCGCCCGACAGGATTGGACCGTGCGCCGCGAGCGCGTCGCGCAGGCGCTGCGTCAGCAGGCGCGCGGGCGGCATCGTCCAGTGGCTGTCGGAATAAGTGGCGATGCGCTGCGGGTCGACGTAACTCAGGCGATAGGCGAACGCGTCCGTTTCGAGATTGCGCGGCGCGGCCACGGCCAGCACCTTGACCGGCGGCAGCGGCAACGCCCCCGCCGACGCATTCCTGATCCGCAGCGCGCCCAGGTCGTAGCGGGCATTCGGCATCGCGTCCGGCGTCGAGGCGCAGCCCGCCAGCAGCGTGACGCAGGCGCACGCGCCGATGCACAGCCGAGTCACCCAGGCGGTCTTCGTGTCGATGTCTGGCATGTCGTTCTCTCACTCAATGCGCGGGCTGCGCGGGCCACGTGAACCCCGCTTCGCCCGGTCCCGGCGCCTGCTTCGGCGCGCCGAACAGCACGCTGCGCGGATTGGTGCTGAAGGCATCGGCGGCGCGGTCCACCGAACGCGCGGCGGCGCTCACGTCGTCGCTGAAGGAATAGAAGCGCGGCAAGGCCTCGAAACCCACCCGCGCCGTGACGAAACGCAGCGATTCGTTCATGTCGGCGAGCGAGGCGCTCGCGTCCTCGGCGGCCTTGCCCGCCTTGTTCAGATTGGTGACGAGCGGACCGTCCGGGCGATTCAGGTTCTGCACCAGCTGATTGGTCGAGGCCAGTGTGGTGTCGAGCTGCTTGAGCGTCTGCGGCAGTTGCGCCGTCGCCGGCTGCACCTGGCTCGCGAGCGTCGCGATGCCGTCGGCCGCGCCCTGCAGGCTCTTCGTGGTCGCCATCAACTGGTTGCGGACGTCGTCGGACAGGAACTTGTCGGCGTCTTCGGAGAGGCGTTCGAAGCGCTTCAGAATGACGTCCCCGCGTTGCTGCAACTGCTCGAACAGGCCGGGATGCATCGGCACTTCGGCAATGTGCTGCGCCGACGACGCCAGCGGGCTCGTGTCCTTGCCGGTGTCGTCCAGCTGCACGAAGGCGATGCCCGTGACGCCCTGGAAGCCGAGCGTGGCGAAGGTCGAGTGCGTCATCGGCGCATTCTGGTCGACGAGAATGCGGATGCGGATCTGCCCCGGATGGGCCTTGTCAAAGCTGATCGACTGCACCTTGCCCACGCCCAGACCGCGATAACGCACGGCGGCATCCGTGTAGAGGCCGGTCACGTTGGTGCGCGCGATCAGGTCGTACGGCACGCGCACCGTGCGGTCCACGTTGAAGAAGAACACGGCGAACGCGATGGCCAGCACGAGGGCGATCGTGAACAGCCCGGTCCAGAACGCATGTGATTTGTTTTCCATCGGCAGGTTCCTTTGACTCCGCGGCGGCGCCGGCTTCGTCCATGCGTAATGCGGCTACTTGTTGACGGTGATCGGCGCGTCCTCGAGCGCCGCCGCGGGCAGCTTCGCGCGGCGCTCCGGCGGCAGCGCCTGCAGCGCGCGGCGGCCGCGCCGCCCGAGAAAATACTCGCGGATGAACGGATGATCCACCGCGCAGGCTTCCTCCACCGGCGCCGCGACGAGCACATGCTTGTCCGCCAGCACGGCGACGCGGGTGGACAGCGCCACCATCGTATCGAGATCGTGCGTGACCAGCACGACGGTCAGGCCGAGCGCGCGATGCAGCGTGGCGATCAGATCGACGAACTCGTCCGAGGCCTTCGGATCCAGGCCGGCCGTGGGTTCGTCGAGAAACAGCAGTTCCGGCTCGAGCGCGATCGCGCGCGCGATGCCGACGCGCTTGACCATGCCGCCCGACAGCGCCGAAGGCATCTTGGTCGCGTGCTTGCACGACAGCCCGACCATCTCCAGCTTGAGCATCACGAATTCGCGGATCAGGTCCTCGGGAATCTTGCCGAGTTCGCGGAACGGCTGCGCGATGTTGTCGTACACCGTCAGCGACGAGAACAGCGCGCCCTGCTGGAACATCATGCCCGAGCGCGTGCGCAGCATCTTGGCGGTGTCTTCGTCCATGCGCGTCCACTCTTCGCCGAGCACGCGGATGGTGCCCGACGTCGGCGCTTCGAGCCCGAGCATCTGCCGCACGAGCGTGGTCTTGCCCGAACCCGAGCCGCCCAGCAGCGCGACGATTTCGCCACGCCGCACGTCGAGGTCCAGATGCTCGTGGATGACCGTGCGGCCATAGCGCTTGGTCAGGTCGCGCACTTCGATCACCGGCTCCGCGATGACGGGCGGCGGCTGATGGCGGACGGCGGTGGCGAGCGTCGTGGACATGTGCGTCTACAGCCCCACGTTCTGGAACAGGATGGCGAACACGGCGTCGGCGAGGATCACCACGGTGATCGACGTCACCACCGACGTGGTCGTGCCTTCGCCGAGACTCTGCGAATTCGCCTTGATGCGGAAACCGAAGTGGCAGGCGGTCAGCGCAATCAGCATGCCGAACACGACGCCCTTGCCGAGCCCGATCCACAGATTGGCGATCGGCACGACGGAGGGCAGCGAGCGGATGAAGAAATTCATGTCGATGGACAGCACGAGCTTCGCGGCGAGCGCGCCGCCCAGCAGCGCGACGATGTTGGTCCACATGACGAGCAGCGGCATCGCGACGCCGAGCGCGATCACGCGCGGCAGCACGAGCCGCAGGCCGTGCGGGATGCCCATGACCTGCATGGCGTCGAGCTCCTCGGTGACGCGCATCACGCCGATCTGCGCGGTGATCGCGGAGCCCGAACGGCCGGCGACCAGAATGGCCGAGAGCACCGGCCCGAGTTCGCGGATCACCGAGAGGCCGAGGATATTGACGATGTACTGGTTCGCGCCGAACGCGCGCAGCTGCTGCGCGGACAGATAGCTCAGCACGATGCCGATCAGGAACGCGACGAGCGCGGTGATCGGCAGCGCCTGGGCGCCGGCGCTGTAGATGTTGGCGGAGATTTCGGTCCACGGGATGCGGCGCGGACGGCGCACGAGACCGAACAGGTCCAGCACGAAGGCGCCGAACATCGCGAGGCCGCCGTGCAGGTGGTCGAAGAACATGAAGATCAACTGGCCGAGCCGCGTGACGGGATCGATGCGGTGGACCGGTTCGGGCTCCTCGCGCTCGGCGTCGAGCAGCGCGACGCGCTCGAAGATTTCGCGCTGGGTGTCGGAGAGTTCGATGGCGGCGGGCATCTTGCGCCCCCAGATGCGCCAGAGCGCCTGGCCGCCGACGTGATCGAGACGCTCGATGGCCAGCAGGTCCCATTCGCCGATCGCTTCCCGCCCGATGGCCCGCAGCCGCCGCGTGACGCCGCTCTTGGCCCGGTCGCGCGCGAGCGCGAGCGCGGTCCACTGACCCGAGAGCCGGACCACCTTGCCCTGCTGACCGGCTTCCACTCTCAGGCGCGGCGGCGTGTCGAAGTCCAAGGATCGATGGCGCGGTAAGACGCGGTTAAGGGTGAAGGGACATTGTAGCGAAGGTTGGTTTGGGGGCGTGGGATGGGGGTTGGATGGGGGTTTGCGGGCACCCATCACAAGGCACGTGAAACTGGGAGTTTTCGGCTTGCCATGCGTTCAAGGCGTCGCGCTATGATGGCTTCACCAATTCGAGGGTGCATGACATGGACGGAAAACTGGATCCGCGTATTTCTGAATTCGAGTCCTTCGAGGACGCCGAACGCTATCAAAAATGGTTCCGCGAGGAGATTGAGGCTTCACTTGCGGAGGCCGCGCCGTCCATTCCGCACGACGAGGTGTTCGCGGACATGGACGCATTGATCGCCGCGAAGCGCAAGGCTCGGCATGCTCGTTGACTGGAGGCCGCGCGCACGCAGGCGGCTCAAGGAAATCTACGAATACATCGAAGAGCGTGACCCGGCGGCGGCTGAAAGCCTGGTTGGATTGATCAGGGAAGCCGTCATCACCTTGGCAGAGAATCCTTACATTTATCGCCGTGGACGCGTTCCCAACACACGTGAAATGGTCGTCCACCCGAATTACCTTGTGATTTATCGAGTCAGCGACCGCGTCACCGTGCTGAACGTATTGCATGCCCGAATCCGTTATCCCCGCGAGAACGAAATTTGACTGCCTTCACAAATCAGATCTCGAACGCTGGGTATGAAGTCCGCGACGCTCTCCTGCAAGCTCGCCGGGAAGCCGGTCTCGATCAAGCGCAGATCGGGGAACGCATGGGCATGACCGGGTGGGCAGTCGCGGGCCTCGAAAGCCTGCTGGTCAGCGAAACACATTCGCCATCCATTGCCACGCTCCGCAAGTATGCGGCGGCCTGCGGCAAGACATTGAACATCGCTTTCGTCTAAGCGTTCCCGGCCGTGGCGGCGCGCGGCGCGCGGCTACAATAGCCACCATGAACCCGACTCCCTTCGCCCCCGACGCGCCCTGGCGCATCGACCTCACACGGCTTGCGACGCTCGCCGAGCGTCCCGCCCGCGACTGGACCATCGATATCGTCGACGAAACCGGCTCGACGAACGCCGACCTGATGGCGCAACTGCGCGCCCTGCCCCGCAACAGCACGCCGGCGCCCTGCGTGCGCGTCGCCTATTCGCAGACCGCCGGACGCGGGCGGCGCGGCCGCGCCTGGTTCGCCGAACCGGGCAATGCGCTGCTGATGTCGGTCGGCTGCGTGCTGAAGCGGCCGGTCGAAGGGCTCTCCGGGCTGAGTCTCGCCATCGGCACCGCCGTGCTCGACGCGCTTTCGCGCCTGCCGCTCACGCCGTCCGCGCGCCCCGCGCTGAAGTGGCCCAACGACGTCCTGCTTGATGACGGCAAGCTCGCCGGCATTCTGATCGAAACGGCGTGGAACACGCCCGGCGCCACGGCCGTCGTGATCGGCATCGGCACGAACCTGCACGGCGCCGAACAACTCGCCACCCAGGTCGAGGACGCGAACCGGTCGTCCACGGCGGCCTCGTCGTCCACGCCCGGCGCCGCGCCGGCCGCCCTCGCGCGCGCATGGCCCGACGCGAACCTGACCGAAATGTTCGCGGCCCTGCTCAACGCGCTCGACACCGCGCTGCCGCGCTTCGAGGCTGAAGGATTCCGGCCGTTCCGGCAGCGCTGGCTCGACGCGCACGCCTGGGCCGGCCGCGAAGTCGCGCTGCTCGACCAAGGTCTGGAAGTGACGCGCGGCATTGCATCGGGCGTCGACGAAAGCGGCCAGTTGCTGATCGACGCGCCCGAAGGTCCGCGCACCGTTACGACCGGCGAACTTACGCTGCGGCTCGCGAGGGAGCGTCCGTGAGCGATGCGCCGTACTTGCTGATCGATGCCGGCAACAGCCGCATCAAGTGGTCGCTCGTCAGTGCAGACGGCGCGCCGCTCGCGAACGGCGCATTCGAGCACGCGCACCATTCCACCGCCACCGATGACGCCGCGCTCGACGCCTGGTCCGCGCTCGCCGCGCCGTCGGGTGTCTGGATCTCCAACGTCGCCGGCTTGCCGGTGCAGAACCGTATCCAGCGCCTGATCGACGCGCGCTGGCCCAGCGTTCCGCGCACCGTGGTCAAGGCGCAGGCCGAGCAATGCGGCGTGCGCAACGGCTACACCGACCCCTCGCGGCTCGGCAGCGACCGCTGGTGCGGCCTGATCGCCGCCCGGGCTGCCTATCCCGGCGAACATCTGCTGGTCGCGACCTTCGGCACCGCGACCACGCTCGAAGCCCTGCGCGCCGACGGCATGTTCACCGGCGGGCTGATCGCGCCGGGCTGGTCGCTGATGATGGAATCGCTCGGCAGCCACACGGCGCAGTTGCCCACCCTCGATGCCGCCGCCGCGCGCGCCGCGCTGGACCGGACCCGCAGCCAGTTCGCCACGGACACGGCCGCCGCGCTCTCGTCCGGTTGCCGGCTGGCGCAGGCGAGCCTGATCGAACGTGCCTGGCGCGACCTGCAAGCAGACTGGCGCGCCGATGTCCGTCTCTTACTGAGCGGCGGCGCGGCGCACGAAATCGCGGACGCGCTCGAGGCGCCTTACACGCGCCATGATTCACTCGTGCTGTCCGGTCTCGCGCTCATCGCGCGCGACGCCGCTGCACGCCATTCATCCTGATTCGCTGATTCGACGGACGGAGCCCACGAATGCTGCGCTGGCTGATCGCCCTACTGATACTCGCCAACCTTCTGATGTTCGCGGTGATGCGCGGCATGGTGGGGCCGCTGCCCGCCGCGGGCGCGCGCGAGCCGCATCACCTGTTGCAGCAGGTGCATCCCGAGGCGCTGAACACGCGCCCGATCCACCCGGAAGAAGCGTTCGACCAGCCGCGCGTCGGCGGTCCGGCGCCGGCTGCCAACGTGCAGTCCACGCCGCTCGGACAATGAAACCGGGGCGCGTCAGGACTGCGCGCGGACCTTTCTGAGCAGCGCGGTGGTCGAGCGGTCGTGCTCGAACTCGATGGCCAGCGCCTTGCCGCCCCAGCCGCGAACGAGCGCCGCTTCGGCGAGCTTGTCCATGTCGTAGTCGCCGCCTTTCACGAGCACGTCCGGGCGCAGCGCACCGATCAATTCGAGCGGCGTCGATTCCCCGAACTTCACGACCCAGTCCACGCTTTCCAGTGCGGCCAGCAAGGCCATGCGGTCGTCTTCGTGATTGATCGGGCGGTCGTCGCCCTTGCCGAGCGTGCGCACCGACGCATCGCTGTTCACCCCGACGATGAGCGTTGCGCCCAGCGCCTTGGCATCGGCGAGATAGGTCACGTGGCCGCGATGCAGAATGTCGAACACGCCGTTGGTGAACACGACCGGACCGGTCAAGCCTGGGCGCAGCGCGGCGAGCGCCTCGCGCGTAGTGATCTTGCGTTCGAAGATGGCGGACATGACGGGACTCGCTGCGGGTTTCTGAAAGCGCGCATTGTGCCACGGCGGCTCGGCCACGGATGACGTGCGCCAGCGTGCGCGACGGTGCGCGGCACCAAAGAAAACGGCCCGCCGACAAGTGCCGGCGGGCCGTTCACGAATCACTACGCGATGCGCGCGCAGCCGATGAATCAGGCAGGCTGTTCAGCCGATCCGCTGCCCGTGCTGGCCTGCAGACGCTGCACTACTTCCTTGCGATAGCGATTCAATTCCTGCGCCGTAACGAACGAACGCTCGAACAGAATGGACAGGTTGTGCAGGATGCGTTCGACGACCTTGCGTTCCCAGCTGTCGTCGAAGCGGATCTGGTCGTCCAGCCAGCGTTCGAGCCAGTCCGGGTCAGGCAGGCGGGATTGCACGGTGTCGCGCGGGAACAGCGCCTGGTTGACGTGCAAATTGGTGGGATGCAGCGGCTTTTCCGTGCGCCGCGCCGACGCCATCAGGACGCCGATCTTCGCAAACGCGGCGCGCGCCGTGTCGCCCGCATTCATGAGCGCCTTCTTCATGTAGCGCAGATACGCGCCGCCATGACGCGCTTCGTCGCGCGAGATGGTTTCGTAGATATGCTTGATGACCGGCTCGGTATGCCATTCGGCCGCGCGGCGATACCAGTGGTTGAGGCGGATCTCGCCGCAGAAATGCAGCATCAAAGTCTCGAGCGGCGGCGCCGGGTCGAACTCGAAGCGCACCGCGTGCAGTTCTTCTTCGCTAGGCACGAACTCGGGCTTGAAGCGGCGCAGATATTCCATCAGCACCAGCGAATGCTTCTGTTCCTCGAAGAACCACACACTCATGAACGCGGAAAAGTCGCTGTCATTGTGGTTGTCGCGCAGGAACATCTCGGTTGCGGGAAGCGCGGACCACTCGGTGATCGCGTTCATCTTGATGGTCTTGGCCTGCTCGTCGGTCAGCAGGGACGCATCGAACCTGTCCCATGGAATGTCCTTCTCCATGTCCCAACGGACCGATTCCAGCGATTTATAAAGTTCCGGATAAAGCATGGTGTTCATTGTCCACCCCTGATGCCACTTATGCGACGTTATATCTGTAATGACTGCCGGTTCTCGCGTGCCTGAAATCAGGCCGCAAACCGACGAAGCTTTCAATTTTACGCGGGATTCGGTCGGCCAAAGACAAAAAGCGACAACGACGCGCCGTGATCTGCGCTGCGGCAACGCGTCGCGTCCCGCCTGAAACACTGCACTTCCCCGTGCAAATGTCGCGTGTCGTACGTCTTCTTCTACCGTGGGTGAGGAGCGAAACCTGTGCCTGAGGTATGGTCAAGTGGCGTCGAGCCTGCCGGCGCCTGCGTGCCGGCGACGCAGTATGGCGTATCCATGTGACAGTTCACGTGACGCTGGCTGAATACGCCCGCAATCGCTTAAATCATGCGGGTCAGACTGGCGGACCTGACCGTCCGCCCATGCCGGGCCTGCTTTGCGTGCCGACGCTCGCCTGAACGAGCGTCGTTGATCATAGCACGGCGGACTCTCGCCATTCGGCGACCACTTCGTCGATGGGCGTGAGTCCGCCCACGTGCTGCACGCCGTCGTGAATCTTGCGGCGCAGCGCAGGACTGCTGCCTCCCGCCCAGATGCGCACATTCGGCGGCAAGAGCTTGCGCAAGTCGTTCAGGCCATTCGCGACAGACTGCGCCGGCATCACCGCCGTGAACGACAGCGCGACGATATCCACGTCATGCGCCGTGACCGCGGCCGCGATGTCGTGCAACGGCGTCTGCAAGCCCAGCTGGACGCACTCGCATTCGGAAAGCACGAACATCGCCTCGGCCATCAGGATGCCGAGGCCGTGTCCTTCGCCCGAAAGCGTCGTGAGCAGCACGCGCGGACGGCTGCCGCGCCCGCGCGTGGCTTCGGCGAGCGGACGCATCAGATTGCGCAGTGTGGTCTGGATCGATTCGCTGAACAGGTGTTCGTGGAACACCTGCAAGGTCCCGGCGGCCCACGCATTGCCGACACGCGCGGACAACGGCGCCACGACATCCAGTACGAAGCGTTCCAGGCCGTCGCGGGTGGCGCGCTTGAGCAGGCCAAAACGGAAGTCGTCGTATTTGCTGGCGCGCAGCAGCGAGATCAGATGATCGAGTTCGGCGTCGGGCGCATCCTGGCCGATGCCCGAGCTTTCGGCGAGGTGCTGCAAGGTATCGATCGACTGTCCGAGCACCTTGCTCGGACGATGCCCTGCGTCGAGCAGACGCTTGACGAGCCGCAGCTTGGTCACCTGTTCCTGCGGATAGAGCCGCTCGCCGCCCGGCGACCGCATGGGTTGCGGAAAGCCGTAGCGGCGTTCCCAGACACGCAGTGTGTCCTTGGTCAGACCAATCTCCTGCGCGATCGCGCCAATGCCGATGCCCACGCCCGCGGCGGCTGCTGCGGACCGTGGCATGGGCTCGGGAAGGCCGGCGCCATCCGGGAGCGGTTTTGGAACGAGTTCTTGCTGTGGCGAAGTTGTCATGGACAAATTGGATGAAGCAATTCTGATCAGGTCGAAATAGCTTGCCTTTTCGACCCTCTGCATGGACAAAGTTCAACACTGTCTACTTTTCATCATAGACAGAATTTGAGCGATTGGCTGCGTCGAAACGCCCTGCTGCCTTTTTCGATACGACGCTGGGAGGCGTTCGGATGCGTACAGGACAAAAAGTGTTCTACGGGATGAATGCAGGCAAGCCGGCGCAAGGCGTGTATCGCTGAAGAGCCTTCAGCACCGGAAGAAGAAACGGCGACGCAAGATGCGTCGCCGTTCGTTTGGTCGGATCAATTGTCCAATACAGGGACTCAGGCAGGCTTCTTCCTCGGCGGGGTTTTCCGCGGCGGCGCCTTCTTCGCCGCTGCGGCCGACGGCGTCTGCTCATCGTCAGCCGACGCCTGCGCGCCCGCTTCCGCAGCCGGCGGCTCGCCCGCGCCCGCCGCGCCGGGCGGCGGCGTCATGCCGGGCTGCAGCATCGCCAGATGTGCGAGCTGGTTGAACTGCGACTGCAGCACATTCCACCAGCCCGACGGATCGAAGCCGGGCGGCGGCGCGGCCGGTTCCCGGTCTTGTGGCTCGGCTACATCGGCGGGAGCCTGAGGCGCGGCCTCTTGCTGTGCCCGCGCTTCAGGTTTCGCGGCGGACGCTCCGCCCATCGGCCAGCCGGCAGCCGCGCCGCGCGACTGTTCCGCCGCCTGCTGCGCGCTTTCCACCGACGTCTGCGCGTACGCGCCGAACGCACGCAAGGTGGCGAGCGTCGCGCGCTGCACCTCGAGCGCCTGGATCGCCGACTGCAGCATGTTGAGATTGAGCTTCAGCCATTGCTCGACCGCGCGCATGTCGGTCACGCGCTTGTCGAGTTCCTCGATATTCGTGAGCGGCGCGAGCATGTCCGACATCATCGAGAGAGAAGGTCCCACGCCCTGCCCGCCGCCCGGCATCGCGGCGGCGAACGGATTCAGGCGCATCAGTTCCCACATCTTGCCCATCATGTCCGCCTGACCAAATCCGGGAAAACCGGGAATCGTGTAGGGCGGCGTTCCGCCAGAATGATCGGTCATTCGACTCTCCTAGTTTTGCGTGTGTGTTCGCGCTCGACGCCCAGACTCAGAACGGCGCGCCGCCGGGAAAGTCCGGCGCGCGCCGCTCGCGCAGCGAGCGCATGCCTTCGTGCACATCGGGACCGGCGAAGCCCATGAATTCGAGCGCGAGCGACGTATCGAAAGTGGGCCCGGCCGAGCGCAGCCAGTTGTTGAGCGCGTACTTGGTCCAGCGGATCGCGGTCTGCGAGCCCTGCGCCAGCCGGTTCGCCACTTCGATCGCCTTCGGCATCAGCTCGCTCTCGTCCACCGCGAGCGACACCAGTCCGATGCGCTCCGCTTCCTCGCCGCTCACCGGCTCGCACAGCAGCAGATAGTACTTGGCCTTGGCCATGCCGCACAGGAGCGGCCAGACGATCGCCGCGTGATCGCCGGCCGCGACGCCCAGCCGCGTGTGCCCGTCGATGATGCGCGCCGACTTCGACGCGATCGAGATATCCGCCAGCAATCCCGCCACCAGCCCCGCGCCGACCGCCGGGCCGTGCATCGCGGAGACGATCGGCTTGCCGCAGTTGATCACGTTGTACACGAGATCGCGCGCCTCGCGCCAGACGCGCGCGCGCACGTCGAAGTCGTTCGCCATCTCCTCGACGAGCCCGAGATCGCCCCCCGCCGAGAAGCCCTTGCCTTCGCCGCGGATCAGCGCGACGCGCGTCTCGGGATCGCGATCGATGTCGCGCCAGATGTCGGCGAGTTCGCGATGCATGTTGGCGTCGGCGGTCGAGAGGCCGCTCTTGTTCGCGCCCGTGCCGGGCATCACCACTTCGAGCACGCCGTGCGGATGGCGGCGCAGTTCGAGCGATCGATAGCCCGAGTACATGGAGAGGTCGCTCATGATCCTGTCAGATGAAGAGTCAGCGCGGCTGGTAGATCCACTTGCCGTCGCGAATCTCGACCATCACGCGCGCGCGCTGATCGAGGCCGATGTGGTCGTTGGGCGACATGTTGACCTGCCCGTTGGTGTCGGCGAACTGCTTCGTGCCTTCGAGCGCGTCGCGCAGCGCGCTGCGGAACGCCGGCGTGCCGGGCGCGCCCGCTTTCATCGCGATGGGCGCCGCGCGGTTCAGCAGCATGCCCGCGTCCCACGTGTACGAGCCGAACGCCGATACCGTGCCCGCACCCTGCTTCGCCTCGTACAGTTTGATGTAGTCGAGCGCGAGGCGCTTCGCGGGATGATCGTCGGGCAATTGCGCGGCGACCAGCACGGGGCTCGTCGGCAGGAAGGTGCCGTTGCAGTCCGCGCCGCACACGCGCAGGAAGTCGCGGTTGCCGACGCCGTGATTGTGATAGACCAGCCCCTTGTAGCCGCGCTGCGCCAGCGTCTTCGGCGGCAGCGCGGCGGGCGTGCCGGCGGCGCCGACCACCACCGCATCCGGCTTGGTCGCGAGGATCTTGAGAATCTGTCCGGTCACGCTCGGATCGGTGCGGTTGAAGCGCTCGTTCGCGACGACGCGGATCTTGTGCAGTTCGGCGAACTTCGCGACTTCGGCATAGAAGGTCTCGCCGAGCGCGTCCGCCTGGCCGATGTAGGCCAGCGTCTTCACGCCGTGATTGCTCGCATGTTCGGCGATAGCGGAGGCCATCATCGCGTCGGTCTGCGGCGTCTTGAAGACCCAGCGGCGCTTGTCGTCGACGGGCTCGATGATCTTCGCCGACGACGCCAGCGAGATCATCGGCGTCTGTCCCTGCGCGACGACGTCGATCATCGCGAGCGAGTTCGGCGTGATGGACGAGCCGATGATCGCGTCGACCTGGTCCTCGCTGATGAGCTTCTTGGTGCTCTGCACGGCCTGCGTGGTGTCCGAGGCGTCGTCGAGGACGATGTAGTCGACCGGCCGGCCGCCCATCTCCTTCGGCAGCAGTGCGACGGTATCGCGCGCCGGAATCCCGAGCGACGCGGCCGGTCCTGTCAACGAAAGCACGAGGCCGATTTTCACGTGCTGCGCGCTCTGCGCAAAGGTTGCCGTCGCGGCCAGCGTCATTGCCGCGCCCACCAGAAACTTCCACTTGCCTGCCGCCATCCGAGTCTCCTTTTCTTGTTCGTTCTGATCGCTGCCTTGATCGCTGCCTGAATGCAGCCCGGCAAAGTGTAAGGCGCGGCTCGCGCGCACCGCATCGGGCGAAACCCGTTGCGGCGCGCGGCGCTTCAGTGCTCCGGCTGCACCACCGCCTGATCGATGGCGCCGAAGATCGACTTGCCGTCGGCGTCGAACATCTCGATCTTCACGCTGTCGCCGAACTTCATGAAGTCCGTCTGCGGCGCGCCGTGCTCGATGGTCTCCAGGCAGCGCTTCTCGGCGATGCAGCAGTAGCCGCGCGTCGCGTCCTTGTTGGAGATCGTGCCGGAGCCGACGATCGCGCCCGCGCGCAGATTGCGCGTCTTCGCGGCGTGCGAGATCAGCTGGCCGAAGTGAAACACCATGTCCGTGCCGCAATCCGGATGGCCGACTTTCTTGCCGTTCCAGTGCACGGTCATCGGCCGGTGCACGCGGCCCTCGCGCCAGGCATCGCCGAGTTCGTCGGGCGTCACGGCCACCGGCGAAAACGCGGTCGCGGGCTTGCTCTGGAAGAAGCCGAAGCCCTTCGCCAGTTCGGCGGGAATCAGGTTGCGCAGCGACACGTCGTTCACCAGCATCAGCAGACGAACGCTCTTCAAGGCTTCGTCGGGCATCGCGGCCATGTGGACGTCCGAGGTAATCACGGCGACTTCGGCCTCGAAGTCGATGCCATACGATTCCGTCGCGCAGACGATGTCGTCCGCCGGGCCGATGAAGTCGTCGCTGCCGCCCTGGTACATCAGCGGATCGGTCCAGAACTCGGGCGGCATCTCGGCATTGCGCGCGCGGCGCACGAGTTCGACGTGATTCACGTACGACGAGCCGTCGGCCCACTGGAACGCGCGCGGCAGCGGCGCCATGCAGGCTTTGGGATCGAACGGGAACGTGTTGCGCGCGCGGCCGAGGTTCAGCGCCTCGTATAGATCGAGCAGTTGCGGCGCGTAGAAGGTCCAGTCGTCGAGCGCGCGCTGCAGCGTGGAGACGATTCCGTCGGCGATGGCCGCCGTGCGCAGATCGCGCGAAACGACGACGAGCTGGCCGTCGCGCGTGCCGTCCTTCAGCGTGGCGAGTTTCATAGAGCGGGGAAGTGACGTGGATGACGTTAGGGGAAATGTATTTTACGATGGTGAATCCCCAACGCCGCGCTTTCCCTGCGTTTGTTATTCATGCCATCGACCCGCTCCGCCGCGCCCGACGACGACGACACGCTCGACATCAGCGATCCCGACACCGCCGAAGAGAAGACGCGCTCCGGCATTCAGTCGATCGAGGTGGGCTTCCGTCTGCTCGACGTGCTCACCAACGAACCCCGCGCGATGATGCTGCGCGATCTCGCGCAGCGCGCCGGCATGAGTCCGGCGAAGGCGCATCGCTATCTCGTGAGTTTCGTGCGGCTGGGCGTGGCGTCGCAGGATCCGGTGTCGGGGCGCTACGAACTCGGCGGCTTCGCGCTGCAAATGGGTCTGGCGCGGCTCGCGCGCGTGGACGGCGTGCGGCTCGCGCGGATCGCGCTCGCGGAACTGCGCGACCGGCTGGACCAGACGGTCGGCATCGCGGTGTGGGGCAATCAGGGGCCGACGGTCGTGCACTGGATGGAATCGAGCTATCCGGCGAAGGCGTCGCTCAAGCTCGGCGACGTGATGCCGCTGCTGTCGTCCGCCACTGGCCTGCTGTTCGCCGCGTACCTGCCGCGCAGCAAGACGCAGCCGATGCTCGAGCGCGAACTCGCCGCGACGAAGCAGCGCCTCGCCGATGTCGAGCCGCTGCTGGCCGAGGTGCGTGAACATGGCGCGGCGCGCGTCGAAGGCATGCTGCTGCCGACCATCCACGCGTTCTGCACGCCGGTGTTCGATGCCACCGGCGAACTCGCGCTGGGCCTCATCGCGCTCGGGCACGAAGGCGCTTTCGACACGCACTGGGGCGGTGAAATCGATACCGCGCTGCGCGACTGCGCCCGCAGTCTGTCGTACGAACTGGGGTACAAGGAAGGCGAACGCTGAAAACGCGCGCCGAGGAACATCGGTTCGGCCGCGCGTGTCGTAGTCGTTTCGCGTTTCTCGTTGCGTTGACTGTCATACGCGCGCCTTACCCTTCGCCCGATGCCATTCTTTCCGTTCCGCCGTCCTCGCCCGAACGCCGGCGAGCCGTCCGATGCCGCCCCGCAGTCCGCCGCGCCGCGCCGCTGGGGACGCTGGACGCTGGCCGTGCTGATCGTCGCGGGCCTGCACTGGAGCGCGGTGCGATGGTTCGAGCGGCACCGGCAGCCCGAGAATCCGCCGCCGGAGACGCCGCCGGTGCAGATCGAATTGCTCACGCCGAAACCGGTCGCGCCGACGCCTGCTCCGGCGCCAACGCCAGCGCCGAAGCCCGCCGTCCCTGCGCCGAAGCCTGCACCGCCTTCTGCCCCGCCGCCCGCGCCGATCCTGAGCGCGGCGACACCGCAACCCGATGCGCCCGCCGCTGCATCGGGCGTGGCGGCTTCGGCGCCGGCCGCCGCCGCTTCCGGTCCCGCGCAGCCGGCGGCGCCCGCGCCGGCATCGGCATCGGCATCGGCAGCGCAAACCCCCGCCTCGGGCGACACGTTCAACGTCCCACCCAGCGGCGAACTGCGCTATGACACGCTCGTGAACGGCATGATGAATCAGACCGGCACGATCCACTGGACCCACGACGGCCCGCATTACGAGATGGTCGTGTCGATTCCGCTGCCTTTCGTCGGTCCGTATGTGTATTCGAGCAAAGGCCATGTCGATGGCTTCGGCATTGCGCCGGAGCAGTACTCCGAGCAACGCGGCCGCCGCGCCGCCGATGTCGCCATTTTCAATCGCGAAACGAAGCAGATCGTCTACACCAAAACGCCGCAAGCGCAGCCGCTCGCCGACGGCGCGCAGGACCGTTTCAGCGTCGTCATGCAGTTGTCGAGTCTCGTGCGCGGCGCGCCGGACCGGTACAAGCCGGGCGTGACCCGGCAGTTCAGCGTTGCGGACAACGACAGCAGCGAGATCTGGTCGATCGAAACCGTCGGCGACGAACCCGTGCAGACTCGCGGCGGTTTCACCAACGCACGCCATTTCACCCGCCTGCCGCGCAAGGAAGGCGACCGCCGCAAGCTCGACATCTGGCTCGCGCCGTCGATTGGCTGGCTGCCCGTGCGGATTCTGCAAACCGAGCCGAACGGCATGCAGCTGGAACTGCTGTGGGCCGGCAAGCTCACGGTGCCCCCCGCGCCCGCCGCGCCGGATCAAGGCGCCGGTGCGGGCACGCCAGATGCGTCAGAGGAATCCGCGCCGGACGCCCAGGACGCGGCCAAGCCGTAACGGCGACGTAACGTTCGCGGTTCAGGGCCGTAACACGCCGTGACATCCGGACGCCGCGCGCAGGTATTGAACGCACCAGAACGCACCAGAGCGCAGTCTTTCGACAACATCGCAAACCGCAGTCTTGACGGAGCCGATATGCAGTTGACCATCAATCGCATCGACACCCGCTATGTTCTCGACAACGAAGGAGGCGGCCCGTGGATCGTCTTCATTCATCAACTGGCGGGCGATCTGTCCGTCTGGGATCAGATGGCCGGATATTTCCGCAACGATTTCACCGTGCTGCGCTATGACCTGCGCGGCCATGGCGAGACCACGGCATCGCCCGACAGCTTCACCATCGACGATCTCGCCGACGACCTCGCCGAACTGCTCGACCGGCTCGGCGCGCCGTCGGCGCATGTGGTGGGGCTGTCGATCGGCGGAATGGTCGCGCAGAAGCTGGCCATCCGCCATCCGGACAAGGTCGCCACGCTGACCGTGGCCGGCGCGCCCGCCTTCATTCCCGACGACGCGCGCCCCGTCTTCGCACAACGGGCAGCGTCCGTGCGCGAAAACGGCACCGCGAGTATCGTGGAAGCGACGCTCGAGCGCTGGCTCACGCCCGGGTTTCGCCGGGCCCACCCTGAAGTCGTCGAGCCGATCGCGGAAACCATTGCGCGTACGCCAGCCGAGGGTTTCGCACGGGCCGCGGAAGCCGTTAGCGGTTTCGACGCCCGCGAGGGATTGTCAACCGTAGCGAAACGAACACTGGTCATCGCGGGTTCGAGCGATGTTGGCACGACACCTGCTGCTTCCAGAGTGATCGCGGACACGATCCCGGACGCGCAATTCGAAACACTCGACGCCGCGCACCTCACGCCAGTCGAGGAATCGCAACGTTTCAGCGCGCTTCTAGGAAACTTCCTACGCGATTCCGCGTGATTCTTACCGTAGCTGCTGCAAAAGAAAGCCTCGATACCACGGCATCACATCGGGGCCACCCCTTGAATTCCCACTCTCTCGCTCCACTTAAGGTTTCAGGCTGCAGGAGCAATCAAGGAATAAGGAGTGTCGCCATGCAAATGATCTACAACAGCCCCAACTATTGCGTCGTCGAGTTTCCGCCGCAGGACAACCACCTCGCGATGCGCGCCGGCGGTTACGAGATCGTCGACAAGAACACGCAGCGCGAGATCTTCATCGACGGCGCGCTCGCCGCGAAGTTTCGCGAGACCGTGCAAAAGCTGATCGAGGAAGAACCGTCGCTTGAGGACGTGGACGAATTCCTCGGCCAGTTCGACATGTTGATGAACCAGCCCGTCGTACTTCACTGATGCGCCGTTCGCGCGTGCCGGCCTAACGCCGGCCGCGCCCGCCGCCGCACGGTCATGCGGCTCCGGCGACACTCGCCTCCCCGAAGACCCCGCCAGTGGCATGCAATCAGCCACGCAACCGGCGGGGTTCTTTTTTGCCGACAATGCCTCGTCCTGCCCCGCCAGGCGCGCGGCGCGCCGGGGCGGCCGCCCCGCGCTGCCGCTACAATGTCAGGCTCTCCCCATTGGTGCAGGCCTCGTCCGTCATGACCCAGAACGCCATTCCAACCACCGCGCGCGCCTACACGCGCGGCGCAGTGCTACCCGAACTGCTGCAGAAGCGCATCTTGATCCTCGACGGCGCGATGGGCACGATGATCCAGCGCTACAAGCTCGACGAAGCCGCCTATCGCGGCGAGCGCTTCAAGGACTACGACCGCGACATCAAGGGCAACAACGAGTTGCTGTCGCTCACGCAGCCGCAGGTGATCCGCGAGATTCACGAGCAGTATCTGGCGGCGGGCGCGGACATCATCGAGACAAACACCTTCGGCGCGACGAGCGTCGCGCAGGCCGACTACGGCATGGAAAAGCTGGCCGCCGAGATGAACGTCGAATCGGCGAAGCTCGCGCGCGAAGCCTGCAACCGTTACTCGACCCCCGACAAGCCGCGCTTCGTCGCGGGCGCGATCGGACCGACGCCCAAGACCGCGAGCATCTCGCCGGACGTGAACGATCCCGGCGCGCGCAACGTCACCTTCGACGAACTGCGCGACGCGTACTACGAACAGGCCAAGGCGCTGCTCGACGCGGGCTGCGACCTGTTCCTGGTCGAAACCATCTTCGACACGCTGAACGCCAAGGCCGCGCTGTTCGCGCTGGACCAGCTGTTCGACGACACCGGCGAACTGCTGCCCATCATGATCTCGGGCACCGTCACCGACGCCTCGGGCCGCATCCTGTCCGGCCAGACGGTCGAGGCCTTCTGGAATTCGCTGCGGCATGCGAAGCCGCTGACCTTCGGGCTGAACTGCGCGCTCGGCGCGGCGCTGATGCGTCCGTATATCGCCGAGCTCTCGAAGCTGTGCGATACCTACGTGTCCTGCTATCCGAACGCCGGCCTGCCGAATCCGATGAGCGACACCGGCTTCGATGAAACGCCGGACGTGACCTCGGGCCTGCTGAAGGAGTTCGCTTCCGCCGGTCTCGTGAACCTCGCCGGCGGCTGTTGCGGCACGACGCCGGAACACATCGCCGAGATCGCGAAGGCGCTTGCCGACGTGAAGCCGCGCGCGTTCCCGTCGCAGTATCGCGACGCAGCCTGACACCGAAACTCATACGACCCCGCACACCATGACCGATCACACGATGCGTCTTTCCGGCCTCGAGCCGTTCAACGTCAACGAGGGTTCGCTCTTCATCAACGTCGGCGAGCGCACCAACGTGACCGGCTCGAAGGCGTTCGCGCGCATGATCCTGAACGGCCAGTTCGACGAGGCGCTGGCCGTCGCGCGCCAGCAGGTGGAAAACGGCGCGCAGGTCATCGACATCAACATGGACGAGGCGATGCTCGATTCGAAAGCCGCCATGGTGCGCTTCCTGAATCTGATCGCGTCGGAGCCGGACATCGCGCGCGTGCCGATCATGATCGACTCGTCGAAGTGGGAGGTGATCGAAGCGGGCCTCAAGTGCGTGCAGGGCAAGGCCATCGTCAATTCCATCTCGCTCAAGGAAGGCAAGGAGCAGTTCCTGCATCACGCGAAGCTGATTCGCCGCTACGGCGCGGCGTCGGTCGTGATGGCCTTCGACGAGCACGGCCAGGCCGACACCTTCCAGCGCAAGACCGAGATCTGCAAGCGCTCGTACGACATCCTGGTGAACGAAGCGGGCTTCGAGCCGGAAGACATCATCTTCGATCCGAACATCTTCGCCATCGCGACCGGCATCGAGGAACACAACAACTACGCGGTCGACTTCATCAACGCGACGCGCTGGATCAAGCAGAACCTGCCGTATGCCAAGGTGAGCGGCGGCGTGTCGAACGTGTCGTTCTCGTTCCGCGGCAACGATCCGGTGCGCGAGGCGATCCACACCGTGTTCCTGTATCACGCCATCCAGGCGGGCATGGACATGGGCATCGTCAATGCGGGCCAGCTGGGCGTGTATGCCGATCTCGACGCCGAGCTGCGCGACCGCGTGGAAGACGTGGTGCTGAACCGCCGCGAAGACGGCACGGACCGGCTGCTCGAAATCGCCGACAAGTTCAAGACCGGCGCAGCGAAGAAGGAAGAGAACCTCGAGTGGCGCAACCAGCCGGTCGAGGCGCGGCTGTCGCACGCGCTGGTGCACGGCATCACGAACTTCATCGTCGAGGATACGGAAGAAGTCCGGCAGAAGATCGACGCCGCCGGCGGCCGCCCGATCAACGTGATCGAAGGCCCCCTGATGGACGGCATGAACATCGTCGGCGACCTGTTCGGCCAGGGCAAGATGTTCCTGCCGCAGGTGGTTAAGTCGGCGCGCGTGATGAAGCAGGCCGTCGCGCATCTGATCCCGTTCATCGAGGAAGAGAAGCAGCGGCTCGCCGAAGCCGGCGCGGACGTGCGCTCGAAGGGCAAGATCGTCATCGCGACCGTGAAGGGCGACGTGCACGACATCGGCAAGAACATCGTCTCCGTCGTGCTCCAGTGCAACAACTTCGAAGTGGTCAACATGGGCGTGATGGTGCCCTGCGCGACCATCCTGCAGAAGGCGAAGGAAGAAGGCGCGGACATCATCGGGCTGTCGGGGCTGATCACGCCGAGTCTCGAGGAAATGGCCTACGTCGCCGCCGAAATGCAGCGCGACGACTATTTCCGCGGCAAGCAGACGCCGCTTCTGATCGGCGGCGCAACGACCTCGCGCGTGCACACCGCCGTGAAGATCGCGCCGCATTACGAAGGCCCGGTGGTGTATGTGCCGGATGCGTCGCGCTCGGTGTCGGTGGCGTCGAGCCTGCTGTCGGACGAAGGCGCGGCGAAGTATCTCGACGATTTGAAGAACGATTACGACCGCATCCGCACCCAGCACGCGAACAAGAGAGCGCAGCCGATGGTCACCTACGACGAAGCGCGCGCCAACCGCACGAAGATCGACTGGAGCGCGTACACGCCGAAGAAGCCGAGCTTCATCGGCCGCCGCGTGATCCGCAACTACGACCTGGCCGAGCTGGCGAACTATATCGACTGGGGTCCGTTCTTCCAGACCTGGGATCTCGCGGGTCCGTATCCGGCGATCCTGAACGACGAGATCGTCGGCGAGTCGGCGCGGCGCGTGTTCTCCGACGGCAAGTCGATGCTCTCGCGCCTCATCCAGGGCCGCTGGCTGACGGCGAACGGCGTGATTTCGCTGCTGCCCGCGAACACGGTGAACGACGACGACATCGAGATCTACACCGACGAATCCCGCACGCAGGTCGCGATGACCTGGCGCAACCTGCGCCAGCAGAGCGTGCGTCCGGTGGTGGACGGCGTGATGCGTCCGAACCGCTCGCTCGCCGATTTCATCGCGCCGAAGGATTCGGGCGTGAAGGACTACATCGGCCTGTTCGCGGTGACGGCGGGTCTGGGCGTCGACAAAAAGGAACGACAGTTCGAGGCGGATCACGACGACTACAGCGCGATCATGCTGAAGGCGCTCGCCGACCGTTTCGCCGAAGCCTTCGCCGAAGCGCTGCACGCGCGCGTGCGTCGCGAGCTGTGGGGCTATGCGCAGAACGAGGCGCTCGACAACGATGCGCTGATCGCCGAGAAGTACGTCGGCATCCGGCCGGCGCCGGGCTATCCGGCGTGCCCGGATCACCTCGTCAAGCGCGACATGTTCGACGTGCTGCAGGCGGACGAGATCGGCATGGAGCTGACCGAATCGCTGGCGATGACGCCCGCCGCCAGCGTGTCCGGGTTCTATCTGGCGCATCCGGACAGCACGTATTTTTCGGTCGGCAAGATTGGCGACGATCAGCTGGCGAGCTATGCGCAGCGCATGAACATGCCGTTGACCGACGCCGAACGCGCGCTCGCGCCGCAGCGCTGAACTAGCGTCCGGCCGCGCGGCTGACCAGTCGGACTTGCACGCAGCGTGTGGCGAAAAACCATACGCGCAGCGTTATAAAGGGAAAAAGGCGCGAAAAAGCGGCAGGCTATCGGCGGGAAATTTTGTCTTTCCGTAGACTGTCGCTGCGATACGCCGTCACGACGACGGACACGCATAATTCGTCTCGGAGAAAGTCGCATGAAAAAGCTGACGTCCGCCGCCACCCTAGCGATCGCAGCCGCCGTTCTCGCGTCGAGTCCGGTTGCCTTCGCGCAATCGTCCAGCACCACCGCATCGTCGTATTCGCCGCCGCAGACCGAGCACAAGAAGAAGCCCAAGAAGCCCAGGAAGCCCAAGTCGGCGACCAACGGGCAGTCGCAGTAGGCCGGCATCGACGCGACGATAACCGTTCGACGCAGCAGAAACACCCGTTGGAAAAAAACCCGCATCGTTCATCACGCGATGCGGGTTTTTCGTTTTCAGCAAACAGTCAAACGCGGTCAAACGCAGAATAAGCGCGCTCAGACGCCCCAGAGAATATCTTTGCCGTCCTTCTGCGCGAGCCGCATCATGTCGAGGAACGGATACGCACGCTGCGCGAGTCCGATGGGAATTTCATGCGGCTCGTGGCCTTCCTCGCCTTCGTGGAAGTGGCCGTCGTGCTCGGCGCGTTCTTTCTTGTCGCTGCTGACTGCGGCTTCGAGCTTCTCGATGGACGAGGGCAAGTCCTCGTGCGTGATGACGCCGCGCTCCGTGAGCTGTTTCCCGATGATGCCGAGCAGGTATTCCGCCAGGTTCTCCAGCATCATGACGTCCGGTGCGGCGGGTGATTTGAATGTGATCAGCATGGCATGGTCCTTTGCTTTATGTTGGGTTATAGGCGGTTTGCAAGAAGGCGGTTTGCAAGCAACGCGCCGATGAGCCGGTCTCCCTGACAACGTGACAACACCCTGATTCGACATATTAGCACCTGCTAAAATCCCCACTTCACAGGGTTAAAACCGGGCCAACTGCCGCTCCGCGCGTCAACGAAGGGTGCGCTGAGCGATGAACATGGCAAGCGGCGCCGCTCGCATCGCGGATCGCGAACGCGCGGTTCACCCGCGGTTCATTGTCACGACGTCGCACCCTTCCGGACCCGCTCCACTGGATCACTTTCAGCATGCTGCCCGCACACAAACACACTCTCGAAACGCTCCTCACCGACGCGGTCAAGCAGGTCGCGCAAGCCACCCAGGGCGCCAGCGAAGCGGCCTTCGTCGCGCCGGCCATCGTGCTCGAACGGCCGAAGGTCGCCGCGCACGGCGACGTCGCCTCGAACGTCGCGATGCAGCTCGCCAAGCCGCTGCGCGCCAATCCGCGCCAGCTTGCGCAGCAGATCGTCGATGCCTTGCTCGGCGCCGAGCTGGCCAAAGGGCTGGTCGAGAGCGCGGAAGTCGCGGGTCCCGGCTTCATCAATCTGCGTCTTGCCGCGACGGCGAAGCAAGCCGTGATCCCGGCCGTGCTGGACGAAGCCGCCGCCTATGGCCGCTCCACCCGCGACGCCGGCCGGCGCGTGCTGATCGAGTTCGTTTCGGCGAATCCCACCGGGCCGCTGCACGTCGGCCATGGCCGTCAGGCGGCGCTCGGCGACGCGCTCTCCAACCTGCTCGGCACGCAGGGCTACGACGTGCACCGCGAGTTCTACTACAACGACGCGGGCGTGCAGATCAACAACCTCGCCATCTCCACGCAGCTGCGCGCGCGCGGCCTCAAGCCGGGCGACGCGGAATGGCCCGACGCGGCCTATAACGGCGAGTACATCGCCGACATCGCGCGCGACTATCTGTCGGGCGAAACCGTCGCGGCGAAGGACGGCGATCCGGTGAAGGGCAAGGGCGACGTCGAAGACCTCGAAGCCATCCGTCACTTCGCGGTCGCGTATCTGCGCCACGAGCAGGACATGGATCTGACCGCGTTCGGCGTGAAGTTCGACCAGTTCTATCTGGAGTCGTCGCTGTACAAGGAAGGGCGCGTCGAGAAGACGGTCGCGGCGCTCATCGACGCCGGCAAGACCTACGAGCAGGACGGCGCGCTGTGGCTGCGCACCACCGACGACGGCGACGACAAGGACCGCGTCATGAAGAAGTCCGACGGCACCTACACGTACTTCGTGCCGGACGTCGCCTATCACGTGACCAAGTGGCAGCGCGGTTTCACGAAGGTCATCAACGTGCAGGGCTCGGACCATCACGGCACCATCGCGCGCGTGCGGGCCGGGCTGCAGGGACTGGGCGTCGGCATTCCGAAGGGCTATCCCGACTACGTGCTGCACAAGATGGTGACCGTCATGCGCGACGGCGAGGAAGTGAAGATCTCCAAGCGCGCGGGCAGCTATGTGACGGTGCGCGACCTGATCGAATGGTCCGGCGGCCTCGCGCCCGGCCACGAGACCGCGCCGGACCAGATCGACGAAGCCACGATCCGCCGCGGCCGCGACGCCGTGCGCTTCTTCCTGATCTCGCGCAAGGCGGACACCGAGTTCGTCTTCGACATCGATCTCGCGCTCAAGCAGAACGACGAAAATCCGGTCTACTACGTGCAGTACGCGCACGCGCGCATCTGCACGATCCTCAACGACTGGAAGGAGCGCTACGCCGGCGATCTGTCGCAAGCCGCGCGCGCCGATCTCTCGCCGTTGTCGAGCGACCGCGCGATGGCCCTGCTCAACAAGCTCGCCGAGTACCCGGACATGCTCCAGCACGCGGCCCTCGAGCTCGCGCCGCATGCGGTGGCCTTCTATCTGCGCGATCTCGCCGGCGAATTTCACTCGTTCTACAATGCGGAGCGCGTGCTCGTGGACGACGAGAAAGAACGCAGCGCACGTATCGCGCTGCTGGCCGCTACCCGCCAGGTGCTCGAGAACGGTCTCGCGACGATCGGCGTCTCCGCTCCCCAAAAGATGTGATGTCTGCCGCCCCCGGCACCGCGCGCCCTGCGAAATCGGACTTTTCGGCGTGCGCGGACGGGAGGCTGGCGCGGATCGGTATTAAGCCACGGCTATAATCGTCGGCCAAACCAGAAGACTTTCTCGCAGGTGATCCAAACGATGGCAAAACCACGTCGCACGACCAGTCAATCCAAGCAGTCGAAGCAAACCGGGGGAACCTTCATCGGCATCGTGCTGGGGCTGATCGTCGGCCTGGCCATCGCCGTCATCGTCGCGCTGTACATCACCCGCGCACCCACGCCGTTCGTCGCGAAGGTCGCGCCGCCGGCCTCGGATGCCAACTCCGCGCCCGCCGCCGCGCAGCCGTATGACCCGAACCGTCCGCTGCAGGGCAAGACGCCGGGCCAGCCGGTGCCGCAAGCCGCGCAGCCCACGCCGCCGAATACCGCGCCGGGCCAGACCAACAACCAGACGCAGTCGTCGGGCATGCTCGACGAACCGCAGATCGTCGAAGTGCCGCCTTCGGGCGGGACCGATTCGAACCCGAAGGCCGCGAGCTCGGCCACCGTGAAGAAGCCCGAGAACGCGCCGAACGCCACCAGCAACGCCGCCGCCACGCCGCCGAAGGGCGGTTCCGCACCGGCCACCGCCAAGACCACGCCGCCCGCGCCGGGCGACGTGAACACCGGCTACTTCTTGCAGGTCGGCGCGTACAAGACTCAGGCCGACGCCGAACAGCAGCGCGCGCGTCTCGGCTTCCAGGGTTTCGAATCGCGCGTCACGCAGCGCGATGCGGGCGGTGTGACGTACTATCGCGTGCGGATTGGTCCGTTCGCCAAGTTCGAGGACATGAACACGGCGCGCCAGCGTCTGTCCGATGCCGGCGTCGATACCGCCGTGATCCGTTTCTCGCGGCAGTAAGCAGCGCATCGGGGTCGGGCGCCTGCGCCGTTGTCGATCCATGGCGTGGGCGAACGCGAGGATCGGCGGCGCCGGACTTCGCCCGAGCATGGTTTAAGCACGGCTTAAGCATCGTGTGTCCCACTTGAGGGCCTCTTTTTTTTAGCCTCCGCGACTCTTTTGCTTTCACTCTCCCATCATGAAAAAACTGTTTAGCGCGTTCGCCCTGTCCCTCGGCATTGCTGCCGCCTCGATGAGCGTCGCGAGTTCGGCCATGGCCGACCCCACCGCCGGCAAGGACTACTCCGTGCTGCAGGCGGCCCAGCCGGTCGGCGCGCCCGCCGGCAAGGTGGAAGTCATCGAGTTCTTCTGGTACGGCTGCCCGCACTGCAACGAGTTCGAGCCGTTTATCGAGGCATGGGAGAAGAAGCAAGGGCCGGACGTCGTGTTCAAGCGCGTGCCGGTGGCGTTCCGCGACGACTTCATCCCGCACTCGAAGATGTATCACGCGCTGGACGCACTGGGCGTTGCCGAGAAGGTCACGCCGGCCGTGTTCAACGAGATCCACGTGAAGAAGAACTACCTGCTGACGCCGCAGGCGCAGGCGGACTTCCTCGCCACGCAAGGCATCGACAAGAAGAAGTACCTGGACGCCTACAACTCGTTCTCGACGCAAAGCGCCATCCAGCGCGACAACAAGCTGTTGCAGGACTACAAGATCGACGGCGTGCCGACGGTCGTCGTGCAGGGCAAGTATGAAACCGGCCCGGCCATGACCAACAGCCTGCAAGGCACGACGCAGGTGATGGACTTCCTGGTCCAGCAAGTTCGCGACAAGAAGCTCTGATTCCCTCGTCAAGCACGCCGGTATGAATGCAGTTCGCCTGAAGGTCTTCATCACCGGCGCATCGAGCGGCATCGGCCAGGCGCTGGCCGAGCATTATGTGCGGCGCGGCGCCGTGGTCGGTCTGGTCGCCCGGCGCGCCGACTCCCTCGCGGCGTTCGCCGCCAGGTTCCCGCAAGCCTCCCTTTCGCTGTATCCCGTCGACGTGCGCGACGCCGCCGCGCTCGCCGATGCCGCGCGCCGTTTCATCGACGAGCACGGCCCGGCGGACGTCGTCATCGCCAATGCCGGCGTGAGCCGCGGCGTGCTGACCGGCGAAGGCGATCTCGACACCTTCCGCGCCGTGATGGACATCAACTATTACGGCATGGTCGCGACCTTCGAACCGTTCATCGCCTCGATGACGGCCGCGCGACATGGCACGCTCGTGGGCATCGCGAGCGTCGCGGGCGTACGCGGGCTGCCGGGCTCGGGCGCGTACAGCGCCTCCAAGGCCGCGGCGGCGAAATATCTGGAGTCGCTGCGCGTGGAGATGCGTCCGCTTGGCGTGAGCGTCGTCACGATCGCGCCGGGCTATGTGCGCTCTGAAATGACCGCGCACAATCCCTATCCGATGCCCTTCCTCATGGATGCCAAGCGTTTCGCCGGGAAGGCTGCGCGGGCGATCGAGCGCGGCGTGCCTTATGCGACCTTCCCGTGGCAGATGCGCGTTGCCGGCATGCTGCTGCACGCGCTGCCGCGCTGGCTCTACGACAGGCTCTTTGAACGCGCGCCACGCAAGCCGCGCACGCCGCGTACCCACGAGTCATAAAAAAACCGGCTGCGCTTACACGCAGCCGGTTTCACTTCAAGCGCACATCGGGAATCAGAACGCCACGAACGCCGCGCCGTTCGACACCTCATACCCCACATACACGTGCCGGCCGAAGAAGAACGGCAGGCCGAAGTCGAACATGTTGCTCAGACCCAATTGGCCGCCGAGGCTGTCGAACGCGTACTTCGAGCCATCCGCCGTCAGCGTGCGCGCGCTGACGAGCTGGAACGGCACGATCGCGGCATTGCCTTCGCTGCCGGCGATCTTCGCCGACAGCGATTGCTCCGAACCCGGACAGTAGAACGCGTTGTCATTCGAGCACAACGTGTAGTTGTCCGGGAAGAAGTTGCCGTTCGATCCCGAATCGAAGAAGGTCGCGAGGGTGTTGCCCTTGTAGATGCCGGTCAGGTTGCCGTACGGGTCGGTACCGTACTTCGTCACGCCCGTGAGCGCATTGTTGCTTTGCGTCCCTATGCCGAATATCAGCACGCCGGTCGCGCTGGCTGCGCCGCCGTCAGGCACCGGCGGCAACTGCACGATCACGCCGTTGTTGTCGGCCGCGAACCGGGTGACGGGATTCGTGACCTGCTGTGCCACCGGCACCGTGGTGCCCGTGCAGTTCGTGCCGTTGTTGCACGAGTAGTACATCTGGTTGAGCGCCGACGTCGTACACAGGCTGCCGCAATCCGCCGCCTGCGGCCCGATGCCGAGAATCCCGTTCGCACCGATCTGATCCGTCGAGTTCTCGTCGTTGCCGGACGGGCAGCCGTTGTCGCCCGTCGGCGCGGCCGATGCGCTCAGGTCGCCGATGATCTGGACCGGCACGCTCGACGCCACTTCGGAGCCGATCTTCACGTCGGCCGTGCGGACCGTGCCCCAGGTGTAGCCGTCCGCGAAGCCCGCGCATTCCGCGAGCTGGCCGCCATTCGCCGCGGCCACGCCCGGCAGGCTCGTGATGACCGACTGCGCGGCCGAGCCAAGCAGACGCAGGCCATACGATGCGGTATCCACCTGGATGTTGTTGATCGTCTGGCACACCGTGGTGCCGGGTGCGCAGACGGTGACCGAGACATTCGGAATGTTGACGAAGCCGGCCACGCCCGAATTGACGTTGATCGGCACGGCGTTGGTGCCGTTGGGCTGGATGGGCTGGGCCGTCGCCGTGCTGGTGGGGGTGCTGCCGCCGCCCGATCCGCCGCCGCCGGACGAGCCGCCGTTGTTCGAGCTGGAGTTGTTGTCGCTGCCGCCGCCGCAGGCTGCCAGCATGATCGAAAGGAACAACGCGCTCATCCAGCGGACGAAGCCGCCGGTGCGTTGCAGGTTGAGGGCGGGGAAGCCGAGTGTCGTGCGCTGCATGCCGGTATCTCCCGTCGTCTACTGGATGTCGCTGGCGTTGACGCCGGCGGGCAAGGATTGCGGCAGATACGCACGGCCCTGGAAGGCGCCCATGTGACCGCCGGATTCCACGACCAGACCGCTGCCTTGCACACTTACCGGCCCCCGGCCGCCGCGCGCGGCGCGTTGCGCCTTCAGGCCTTGCTGGTACTGGGGAAAGTAGCTGCCGAGCAGCGAGACGAGGTCGGGCATGCGCGGCCCTTTCCAGGCGATGCCGAACACCACATCCTGCGCCGACAGATATTCGTCGATGGTGGTGCCGCTCGGGAGCAGCGTGGACCGCACGGTGTAGCCGGTTGCGGAGCTCGAAGATGCGCCGCTGGCCGTGGCCGCGCGCGCGACTGCCTTCACGGTGGGGGTCGTGGAGCCTTGCGGCGGGGGCATCGCTGAGCCGCCGAGTACGGCATAGGCGGGTGCGGCTGCCCATACGCACAGCGCGCCGACCGCGCCAGCCAATACCTTTGTCAGACGCCCATGACGGGTTTGTTTCGGTGCCTTCACTGGGCCTCCTGTCGGATTTCCGGCCTGCCGCCCTCTCAGAAGCGACTGGCCTCGTGACAATAGAGTGACTGATACGCCACTGTTTTTACACGCCCAAACTTGCGACGTGACTACCGTCAGTATGCCAGCCGGGAGGAATAGGCCTAGCGTTCGCGGACGCGCACATTAAAAAACGCGGAGCGCAAAGAGATGCGCTCCGCGTTATCGCAAGGACCGGGCCCGTCGGGCCGACACCCCGTAAAAGACCGTCAGAAGCCGAGGCTGGCCAGCAGATCGTCCACTTGCGACTGATCCTGCACGACGTCGCTGCGTCCTTCCGGGTTGATCTGCGGCCCGTTGAGAAGGCCTTCCGGACTGCCGCTCGCCGACGACATCAACGCCGCCGCCGATGCCGCGAACTGCTCGCGGCGCTCGGGCGCGATGTTTTCGAGCAGCACGCCCAGCAATTGTTGCTCGATCAGATACACGACGTCCGTGATTTTCTTGATTACCTGACCGGTGAGATCCTGGAAATCCTGCGCGAGCATGATTTCCAGCAGTTGCGCGTTGGTTGCCTGCGTGCGTTCCGGCACGCTCTGCAGGAACGTGCGGGTTTCGGCGAGCAGCGCGCCCGCTTCGGCCTGGGCGAGCGGCGCCTCGTACCAGCGGGCCCAGCGCGCGTCGAGCGCCTGGGCTTCGCCCTGCATCGCTTCCTGCATCGGCTTGGCGAGTTCGATGGCGTTGAGCGCGCGCTCGGCGGCCTGCTCGGTCATCGTCGCGACGTACTTCAGGCGGTCGCGCGCGTCGGGCACGGCCTGCGCCGCGGCTTCGACCTGCTTGTCGAGACCGAGCTCGCGCATCGAGTCGCGCAGTGTGCGCGTCAGCTGGCCGATGCGCGCGAGAATGCGGTCGCTCGACGCGTCGCCCTCGGCTTCGGCCGCGGAGGCGACCGCGGCTGCCAGTTCAGTGGTCAGATCGTTCACGATCAGCTCCCCGCTTTGGCCATCTTCTCGAGAATCTTGGACAGCTTCTCGTCGAGCGTCGCGGCGGTGAAGGGCTTCACCACATAACCGTTCGCGCCGGCCTGCGCCGCCGCGATGATGTTCTCCTTCTTCGACTCGGCCGTGACCATCAGCACCGGCAGATGCGCGAGCGCCGCGTCGGCGCGGATCTGCTGCAGCATCGCCAGGCCGTCGAGGTTCGGCATGTTCCAGTCGGTGATCACGAAGTCGAAGCCGCCGCCGCGCAGACGCGCAAGACCGGCCGCGCCGTCCTCGGCTTCATCGACGTTGCCGTAGCCCAGCTCCTTGAGCAGGTTACGCACGATACGGCGCATCGTCGGAAAATCGTCGACGACGAGGATCTTCATGTTCTTGTCCATCATTACTCCCGTGTGTTCTCAATGCGGCTGCGCCGCTCAATCCAAAAAAACTCAGACGCGCTGCACGCGTTCGCCCATCGAGGCGAGCCGCGCCATGACGCGGCGGCTTATTTCCGTCAGCGGCGCGACTTCGCTCGCGCCACCCATTGCAATTGCTTCGCGCGGCATGCCGAACACCACGCAACTTGCTTCGTCCTGTGCCAGCGTGTACGCGCCCGCCTGCTGCATCTCGAGCAGACCGGCGGCGCCGTCGCGGCCCATGCCGGTCAGGATTACGCCGATCGCGTTCTTGCCCGCGTGCTGCGCCGCCGAATGGAACAGCACGTCGACCGATGGCCGGTGCCGGTTCACCGGCGGCGCATCCGAAAGATGCGCGACATAGTTCGCGCCGCTGCGCGCAAGCACGAGGTGCGCATGACCCGGCGCGATGTACGCATGGCCCGGCAACACGCGCTCGCCGTGCTCCGCTTCCTTCACGGTGATGCGGCACAGACCGTTCAGACGCTGCGCGAACGACTTCGTGAAACCCGGCGGCATGTGCTGCGCGATCATGACCGCGGGCGCGTCGGGCGGCAGCGGCGTCAGCACTTCGCGGATCGCCTCGGTGCCGCCCGTCGAGGCGCCGACGATCACGAGCTTTTCCGTCGAAACGAGCGGATTGTTGAAATGCGGCGCCGGCTTGTGCGGGCTCGCCTGCGCCGGCGCGCTCGCCGGATGCGCGTGCTGCCTGACGCGTGCGCGCGACGCGGCGCGGATCTTGTCGGCGAGCTTCTCGGCATAGTCGAGCATGCCGTCGCGAATGCCGACCTTCGGCTTCGTCACGAAATCGACCGCGCCGAGTTCGAGCGCGCGCAGCGTGATCTCGTTGCCGCGCTCCGTCAGCGACGACACCATCACGACCGGCATCGGCCGCAGGCGCATCAGCTTCTCGAGGAAATCGAGACCGTCCATGCGCGGCATTTCGACGTCGAGCGTCAGCACGTCCGGGTTATGCAGCTTGATGAGTTCGCGCGCGACCAGCGGGTCCGGCGCGGTCGCGCACACCTGCATGTCGGGTTGCGAATTGATGATTTCGGTCATCAGGCTGCGCACGAGCGCGGAGTCATCGACGCACAGCACCTTGATCTTCGGCGCAGCGGATGTTTTTGCGGGGATCGCGTGATTCAGGCTCATGCTTCCTCCGGCGTTTTCGTGCCGCGCAGGCTGCGGGCCGCATGGCCGAACAGTTCCACGCGCGGCTTCGCGAGCGTGCTTGCCGAACTGGTGAAGAGTTCGACGCGCGGTTTTGCAGCACCGGCATTCGACTGGAACAGTTCGACACGGGCACGCGCCCGGGCGAGCCGTTCGGCGCGCTCTTCCGGCGTGCGCTGCACCAGCGCCTGCTCGCGCTCGACCACCACGGGGTCGTGCTGCGTCTTCAGTTTCTTGACCATGACCTGACCCGAACGCGGCATGAACGCGACCTTGCGCGGATGCATGCCCTGCAGGTCTTCCGCGACGATGCGGATCTTTTCCAGCGCGAGATAGCGGCGCACGAACTCCGAGTTGCGGTCGCCGATGTTGATCGTCGTCATGCCCGCAAGCACCGCGCCGCCGCCGAACACCTTCGCCTCGAAGCGCTCGCGCCGCCCGCCGCGCTTGATGAGTTCGTTGATGAGCACTTCCATCGCGTAGGCGCCGTAGCGCATCGAGTCGGAGGACGCATGGGACGCATCGGAACCGTCGTCGGGCAGCATGAAATGATTCATGCCGCCGATGCCCGCCGTGCGGTCGTTGATGCACGCCGCCACGCACGAGCCGAGCACGGTGACGAGGACCATGTCCTCGCTCGTCATGTAGAACTCGTTGGGCAGCAGCTTGACGCCCGGCTTCTTGAAGTGATTGTCGTAATAGAGATTCGACGCGATAGGCAGTCCGCTCATGCCGCCTCTCCCGCCAGCGCGCGTGCGCTCTTCGACGCCGCGCCCGGCTTGGCGTCGCGCGCCAGTTCGTACACGGTCTGGCCGCGCAGCCTGAAGGCCTGCGACACATAAGTGAAGTTTTCCGAATGCCCCGCGAACAGCAGCGCACCCGGTTTCATCAAGGGCTCGAAGCGCGACAGCACCTGACCTTGCGTCGGCTTGTCGAAGTAGATCATCACGTTGCGGCAGAAGATGACGTCGAACGGGCCTTTCACGTCGTAGCGCGCATCGGTCAGGTTCACGCGGCCGAAGTTCACCATCGCGCGCAGCTCGGGACGCACCTTCACGAGGCCCGCATGCGAACCCGTGCCCTTCAGGAAGAAGCGCTTCAGGCGCTCGACCGGCATGGTCTTGACCTGGTCCAGCGAATACACGCCGGCATCTGCCTTGGCCAGCACTTGGCTGTCGATGTCGCTGGCGAACACCGTGCACTGGCGCGCCGCGTGTTCGCCCAGCGCCTCGACCAGCGTCATCGCGATCGAATACGGCTCCTCGCCGGTGGACGCCGCCGAGCACCACACCGAGAACGGCTGCTGGCGGCGCTTGACGAACTCGGACAGGATCGGAAAGTGATGCGACTCACGGAAGAACGCGGTGAGGTTCGTGGTCAGCGCATTGACGAACGCTTCCCACTCGGCGTTGTCCTCGTGGGTTTCGAGGCGGTCGAGATAGTGCTTGAACGTGTCGATGCCGCAGGCCCGCAGACGGCGCGCCAGACGGCTGTAGGCCATGTCGCGCTTGTGGTCCGAGAGCGAGATGCCCGCGCGCCGGTGAATCAGCTCGCGGATGCGGGCGAAGTCCGCCGCCGTGAATTCGAAATCGCGCTCGACTTCGCCGCGCACCGGGGCGGGCAGATCGAGGCGCGGGTTGCGCGTGGCCGTCATGATGATTCGTGCTTCCCCGGCATCGCTGCCGATGCCTGATGTGGCGTGTCCGTCGCGCTCGCAAACTGCGTGGCGTGGGAAGACCCTGCGCCCGCGCGACGTCCCGGCGTTCCGAAGAAACGCTGCTCGTCGATAATGTCGCGCGCTGCCTGCATGGTCGTTCCGTTTCGCACTTGATTGAATGAAGGCTTAGAAGGTTTCCCAGTCGCCGTCGTCGGCGGTCGTCGCCTTGACGCGCGGCGCGGGCATTGCGGCCGGTGCGCTTTTGCGCGGCGCGGGAGCGGCCACTTTCTTTGCCGGTTCCTTCGCGGCTACCTTTGCAACTTCCTTGATAACGGCCGCTTCCGTCACGACGTTAGGCTCTGCCGCAACTTTCGCGGACTGAACCGGCTTCGACGGCTTGAACGCGCTTTTCAGGACAGCAGGCCGCGTCGGCTCGATGCGCGCAGCCGGCGCGAGCCGGGCGGCGGCCGTCGTGGCGCTGCTGCGCACGGGCGCGGCACCGTCGACACGCCATTGCGCGACGACGCCCTTCAACTGACGCGTCTGCTCTTCGAGCGACGCAGCGGCGGCCGCCGCCTGCTCGACGAGCGCGGCGTTCTGCTGGGTCACGCTGTCCATCTGCGTGACGGCGCGGTTGACCTGCTCGATGCCGTCGGACTGTTCCTCCGACGCCGCGCTGATCTCGCCCATGATGTCGGTCACGCGACGCACGGCCTGCACGATCTCGCCCATCGTCGCGCCGGCGCGCGCCACGAGTTCCGTGCCGCTGTCCACTTTGGCGGACGAGTCGCCGATCAGCGCCTTGATTTCCTTGGCCGCCGCCGCGCTGCGCTGTGCGAGCGAACGCACTTCGCCCGCGACCACCGCGAAGCCGCGGCCTTCCTCGCCGGCGCGCGCCGCTTCCACGGCCGCGTTCAACGCGAGGATGTTGGTCTGGAACGCGATGCCCTCGATCACCCCGATGATGTCGACGACCTTGCTCGAACTCGACGCGATCGCATGCATGGTGTCGACGACCTGCTCGACCACCTCGCCGCCGCGCGACGCGATATCCGATGCATTCACGGCCAGCTGGCTCGCCTGGCGTGCGTTGTCGGCGTTCTGCTTCACCGTGCTGGTGAGCTGCTCCATGCTCGACGCCGTTTCCTGCAGCGATGCCGCCTGCTCTTCCGTGCGTTGCGACAGATCCGTGTTGCCGCTCGCAATCTCGTGCGCGCCGACATCGATCGATTCCGCACCGCGATGCACCGCGCCCACCATCGTGGTCAGATTGCCGCGCATGCGTTCGATGCCCGCGAACAGGCGGCCGATCTCATTGCCCTGGTTGCTGTGCGCGGTGTGCGTGAGGTCGCCGTTCGAGATGCGGTCGAAATGCTCGACCGCCTCGTTGATCGGCTTGACGATCAGGCTCGCCAGCGCCATGCGCGTGCCGATCAGCATCAGCACCGCCAGCGCAAGCACCGCGCCGATCGTCACGTTGAGCGCGGCGACCTGCGACGCCGTGCTCGCACGCGCACGCTCGGCATGATCCTGTTGCGCGGCGACGGCGGTCGTCACGGCCTGGTCGAAGGCGACGAACATCGGGCTGATCTTCGTGTCGGCGATCGCGTGATACGCGGCCATGTCCTTGGCGCGGATCGCGGCGAACTCCGGCTCCACGCCCGTGTTGAGCAGCGCGTCGTGCTGCGTGACGAGCGCGTCGAGAATGTCCTTCGGCAGCGTCGGCTTCGACGTGTCGAGATAGAGCTTCCAGTTCTCGTTGCTTTTGCCGAGCAGATACTGGCCGCGTTCGATCGCCTTCTGCGCTTCCGCATCGTTGCCCGCCTCGGCGAGCGAACGCACGCGGTCGAGCGTGACGCGCGAGCGCAGCAGATACGACGAGGTTTCGGACAGCGCGCGCATCGCGGTCATGTCCTGCTGCGCGAGCGATGTGAGCGCGGAGTTCGCAGCGTTGAGACCGGTGAGCGCGAGCGCGCCGATCACCGCTGCGCAGCCGGCGAACAACAGACCGACGAGCGTGAGCGTCGTGCGGATCGACAACTTCTTCAGCATGGCTTCGTTCCTGCTTGGCTAAGTGCGTTTCATGCGCCGACGGCGTCGATCAATTCCATCTCGCGGCTCGTCATGAGCTTCTCGATGTCCATCAGGATCAGCATGCGGCCTTCGACGGTGCCGAGGCCCGTCAGGTATTCCGTGGCCAGCGTGCCGCCGAATTCCGGCGCGGGCATCACCTGCTCTGCGGTGAGCGTGAGCACGTCGGAGACGCCGTCCACCACCATGCCGACCACGCGATGCGCGACGTTCAGGATGATCACGACGGTCTGGTTGTCGTAGTCGACCCGGCCGAGGTTGAACTTGATGCGCATGTCGACGATCGGCACGATGATGCCGCGCAGGTTGATCACGCCCTTGATGAAGGCGGGCGCGTTGGCGATGCGCGTGACGTTGTCGTAGCCGCGGATCTCCTGCACCTTGAGAATGTCGATGCCGTATTCCTCGGCGCCGAGCGTGAAGACGAGGAATTCCTGTCCGGCGGCTTCGGCCTGTTGCGCGTCGCGGCGCGTGACGCTCGACGGCGCTGCGTTGATCGATTGAATGTCTGCCACGAGAGCTCCCTGTGTCTTTCGTCTGGTCGGGTAGTGTTAATGTGCGTGCGCGCCGTGCTGGACGCGCGACTCGCGATTGAGCGCGGCCACGTCGACGATCAGCGCAACGCTGCCGTCGCCCAGGATGGTCGCCGCGGAAATGCCGTGCACCTTGCGGTAATTCGTTTCGAGGTTCTTGACCACCACCTGCTGCTGGCCGACGAGTTCGTCGATCAGCATCGCGAAGCGGCGCCCTTCCGTCTGCATGATGGTGACGATGCCCTGGGTCGGTTCGGTGCGCGCGCCTTCGACGTCGAACACGCTGTGCAGCGCGACCAGCGGCAGGTATTCGCCGCGCACGCGCACCACGCGCTCGCCGTTGGCGACCGTGTAGATGTCCTCGGCCACCGGCTGCAGCGACTCCATCACGAAGTTGAGCGGCAGGATGAAGATCTCGTTGCCCACCTTGACCGACATGCCGTCGAGGATCGCGAGCGTGAGCGGCAGCACGATCTTCGTCGTCGTGCCCGCGCCCTGGCGCGAGCTGATCTCGACGTGACCGCCCATCGACTGGATGTTGCGCTTGACCACATCCATGCCGACGCCGCGGCCGGAAATGTCCGTCACCTGTTCGGCGGTCGAAAAGCCCGGCATGAAGATGAGTTGCCAGACTTCTTCGTCGCTCATCGATTCGGACACTTGCATGCCCTGCTTCTGCGCCTTCGCGAGAATCTTGTCGCGGCGCAGGCCGGCGCCGTCGTCGCTCACTTCGATCACGATGTTGCCGCCGTGATGCGCTGCCGACAGCACGAGCTGGCCGGTCGCGGACTTGCCCGCCGCACGGCGCGCTTCCATGGTTTCGATGCCATGGTCGAGCGAGTTGCGCACGAGGTGCGTGAGCGGATCGATGATGCGTTCGATCAGGCTCTTGTCGAGTTCGGTCGCCTGACCGAACGTGACGAGTTCCACTTCCTTGCCGAGCTTGCCGGCGATGTCGCGCACGAGGCGCGGGAATCGGCTGAATACGTAATCCATCGGCATCATGCGGATGGACATGACGGCCTCTTGCAGGTCGCGCGCGTTGCGCTCGAGCTGCGCCATGCCGTTGAACAAACGGTCGTGCAAGGCGGGATCGAACGTGCTGGTGGTTTCCGCGAGCATGGCCTGCGTAATCACGAGCTCGCCCACCAGGTTGATGAGCTGATCGACCTTCTCCACGCCGACGCGAATCGAGCTGCCTTCCGCCGATGCGGCGGCTTGCGGCCGCGCCTTTTTCTCGGCGTCGCCCGTTGCGGCCCTGGACGGCTGGGCGGCGGGCTGTCCCGCCGCCGTTGCCGCTTCTTGTGGTACTGCTTCGTGAGCGGCCACGGATGCAGGCGACGGTTCCGCCTGCGATTGCTTCTGCTCTTCCTGTAGCGTGGGTTGCACCGCGTGCGGCGCGGCCGCTGCCGGCTGCGCCTCGATGGCTTGCGCCGCGCCGTCGCCCCGGCCGATCGTGATCTGCGTTTCATCGATCACGAAGCAGCACACGGCAACGATGTCGTCGGCGGGAACGTCCGAGTCGAGCCATACGACGTACTCGGCATCCGCCTTCTGTTCCCCGACGATGCTTCCCAGATTCCCCAACTCCTCGATCAGAGTCGTCAGGTCCTTCTCGCCCACCCCCCGTAGCGTAATTTTCAGGTGGGGTCCAACTTCCGCGCGCGGCGCGCCGGTGTGTCCCGGCGTCGCTTCAGCGACGGTTCCTGCATGTGTGACGCCGTTGCCGCTGTCGGCGAGTTCGAATGCGCCGTCCCAGTTGCCGTCGTCTTCGAGAATGTCCATGGCCTGCGCGAGCACGTGCGCGGGCGGTGCGTTCGGGCCGTCGTACGCCGGCGCTGCGGCCTCGCCATGCACGGTGCCCGGCAACGCGGGCGGCTCGGTGTGCGCCGCTACCGGCGCTACGGCCGCCACGCTGGCGTCAGCGCTCTCGTTCTTCAGGCGTTCGAGCTTCGCGCAGATCGCCGACGCCGCGGCGGCATCCGGCTCCTCGCTGGCGCGGTAGGCCGCGAGCTGATCGGAGAGCACGTCCTTGGTTGCCAGGAAGGTGTCGATCATGTCGCGGCGCAGGACCAGCTCGTTGTTGCGCGCGCGGTCCAGCAGCGATTCGAGAATGTGCGTGGTTTCGGTGAGCGCGGTGAAGCCGAAGGTCGCCGCGCCGCCCTTGATGGAATGCGCCGCGCGGAAAATCGCCGCGAGGTCTTCCGGATCCGGATTCGCGATGTCGAGAACGAGCAGCAGTTGCTCCATCTGCGCGAGCAGTTCATCGGCTTCGTCGAAGAACGTCTGATAGAACTGGGTAATGTCGAGTGTCATGCTTGAGTCACCGCTGGAATGCTGTTCAATCGGCGCCGTGCTGCGCGCGTTTCAATGCTGCTGTTTGCGACGTTTTCAGTGCTGCGCGTCTTCCGAGAGCGCCGCGACCAGTTCGGTCAGCAAGTCCGGATCGAGCGGCTTCTCGATCCAGCCCGTCGCGCCCGCGCTGCGCGCCGCGTTCTTGAACGGTTCGCCGTCTTCGGTCGTGAGCACCAGGATCGGCGTCGCACGGTACGCGTGGTTCGCGCGCAAGGCCATGATGAGATCGAGCCCGCTCTTGCCCGGCATATGATGGTCGGTCAGGACGAGATCGAAGCGCTCGGCGAGCGCGCATTCCAGCCCTTCGTCGCCGTCGGATGCGACCGTCACTTCGTAGCCGGCCACCGCCAGCGTCGCCGAGATGATTTGCCGCATCGCGGCCGAGTCATCGATTGCCAGAATGTTCTTGATCATGTTTGTCTCTTGCCGTTGCCGTGTTGACGGTCGAAACGGGTCCGGTCTTGAGGCTGTTTTCGAGGCTGTTTTTGAGGCTGCGTTATGAGGCCGCTTTATCGCGGGCTCATGCGCTCAGTGCGCCGCGCTTCTCGCCGCGATGCCCGGAATCAGTTGCCCGAGCGTCGCCGGCGCGCCGTTCGCGTCCGTGCCGTTGTCGAGCGTCGCGCCCGCGCCGCCGTCGTCGCGCAGCATCGCCAGTTCCGTCTTGCGATTGAGCACGATGACGCTGATGCGCCGGTTCTCCGGATCGAACGGATCCTTCTTGTTCAGATTCTGCGTGGACGCAAGACCCAGCACGCGCATCACCTTGACTTCGTCCATGCCGCCCGCGACCAGCTCGCGACGCGATGCGTTCGCGCGATCCGCCGACAGTTCCCAGTTGCTGTAGCCCTTCTCGCCGCCCGCGTATTTCACGGCGTCGGTGTGGCCCTGCACGACGATGCGATTCGGCACGTCATTCAGCGTCCGGCCGATCTCGCGCAGGATGTCGCGCATGTAGGGCTGCACGGCGTTGCTGGAGAGCGCGAACATCGGGCGCTTCTGCGTATCGACGATCTCGATGCGCAAGCCCTGCTGCGTCGCCTCGATGCGGATCTGCTGCTTGAACTGGCGCAAGGTCGGATTGGCTTCGATGGCGGCCATCAGCTTGACCTGCAGATCATGCAGACGCGCCTGCTCGCGGCGTTCGAGTTCGCCCTGCGCGGCCTTGAGGAGTTCTTCGTCGGTCGTGGATGACGCGCGCTGCGCGAGCCGCGTGCTGCCTTCCGAGCGGCGCGCGGCGCCCGGCTCTTCGCTGGAGATATCGCGGCCGCCGCCCATCAGGATGCTGTTGTCCATGCCGACGGTCTTGCCGCCGACCATCGCCGCCTTGAGCGGCATGTTGAAGTATTCGGCGATGCCGCGGCGCTGCACGGGCGAGGTCGAGGAGAGCAGCCACATGAGCAGGAAGAACGCCATCATCGCGGTCATGAAGTCCGCATAGGCGAGTTTCCAGGCGCCGCCGTGATGGCCCTTGGCACCCTTGCCGACGACACGCTTGATGAAGATGGGACGTTCGCTGTCGTTGCTCATGGCTGGGTCCTGACCGATGGATCGTGCGCGAAGCGTGGCATCACTTCGACTTGACCCGGCGGACGTGTTCCTCGAGTTCGGCGAACGACGGACGTTCGGTCGAGAACAGCACCTTGCGGCCGAACTCCACCGCGATCGCGGGCGCATAGCCGTTCAGGCTCGCGAGGATCGTGACCTTGATGCACTGGAACATCTTGGTCTGCTCGGCCACGCGCTGCTCGGCCACGTTGGCGAGCGGCCCGATGAAGCCATAGGAAAGGAGAATGCCGAGGAAGGTGCCGACCAGCGCCTGCGCGATCATCTCGCCGAGAATGGCGGGCGGCTGGTCCGCGGAGGCCATGGTGTGCACCACGCCCATCACGGCCGCGACGATGCCGAACGCAGGCATCGCGTCGCCGACCTTGGTCAGCGCGTGCGCGGGGGCTTCGCCCTCGACGTGATGCGTTTCGATTTCCTCGTCCATGAGGCTTTCGATCTCGAACGCATTCATGTTGCCGCTGACCATCAGACGGAGATAGTCGGTCAGGAATTCGACGATGTGGTGATCCGCGAGAATCTGCGGGTACTGGCTGAAGACCGGGCTCTTGGACGGATCCTCGATGTCGCCCTCGAGCGCCAGCGTGCCTTCCTTGCGGGCCTTCGCGAGCAGCACGTAGAGCAGGCCCATCAGCTCCATGTACATGCCCTTGTTGTACTTCGCGCCCTTGAAGAGCGTCGGGAGGACCTGGATGGTCGCCTTGATGGTCTTGACGTTGTTGCCGAGGATGAACGCGCCGACGCCCGCGCCCACGATCATCAGGATCTCGACGGGCTGCATGAGCGCGCCGAGGTGTCCGCCTTCGATGGCATAGCCGCCGAACACTGACAACAATGTCACGAGCGCTCCAACAAAAATCAGCACAGTCGAGTCCTCACGTTTTTGATGCGGTAAGACCGCCGTTAGGTGGTTTACGGCACTCGACTGGAAAACTTTGATGGCGTGTCCGCGCCGCCGGCAAACGTTGCAACCCGCGCCGCAGAACGGGCCCGGGCGGGTGCGGCGTCAGGCCGCAAGGCTCCGGGCGGGCTCCGCCGCCGCGGCCGCTGCCAGCGTCTTGCGCGTCTTGCCGGCGCGCGACGGCGGCTGGCACAGGCCGCACACGTAGCCTGCGCGCAGTTCGTACGCATGCGCGACGAAACGTCCGCCGCAGCGGGTGCACGCGTTGGTCTGGAGCATGCCGGATTCGAAATAGCGCACCAGGGTCCACGCGCGCGTGAGCGAGAGCACGGGTTCGTCGCCGTAGAGGGCGGCGTGTTCGAGATAGAGCCGGTAACTTTTCACGATCGCCTGGATCGTGCTCTGCGTACCGTCGGCGCCGCCGTGCTCATGGATGAAACGATAGATGCCGTGGAACAGCGACGAATGGATGTTCGGCTGCCAGGTCATGAACCAGTCGGTCGAGAACGGCAGCATGCCCTTCGGCGGCGAAGCGCCCTTCAGCTCCTTGTAGAGCTTGATGAGCCGGTCGCGCGACAGGCTCGTCTCTGCTTCGAGCAGTTGCAGGCGCGCGCCCAGCCCGATCAGTTCGATCGCGAGCGTGATCTCGCGGACTTCCGCCACTACGCTTCTGGTTGCCATCGGCCGTTCGCTTCGTGCGTCAGCCGATCTGCGCGACAGGACTGTCGGCCAGCAGGATCGCCGCGTGCGCCTGCGTGAGGGCCGCGCTCTTGTCCTTGTCGGCCAGTGACGAAAGGATGGTGTGGTCGTCGAAGCGGAAACGGCACAGCAGATGGCTCGACGACGCCACCTTCACGGCCTGCGCGAGCGTCAGCGAGGACAGCACCTGCGCCACCTGCTCGGACAGGCCGAGCCGGTACATCGCCGAGACGCGGTCTTCCTGCAGAAGCCGCTGGGCGAGAAGCACATACGACAGATTCACCTCGCGGATTTCCACGAGCGTACTCGTAGCGCTGTTCGTCATCTTTTTCCCCGAATCGTTACGTGGCTGGTCAGGCCGGCGGGGGAACGTTTGCTCGGTTCGCTGCAGACGCGACGAAACCGGCCCCGCACGTGTTCTCTTGTGCCAGACGATTGTCGCCGATGCGCGAAGGCGCGGCTGTCGGAGAACGTGTCCGAAGCATCGCAGGATTTCGAGGAGGTTGTGTGTAGGAATTTTTCCTACACGGCGCGAAAACGGAACGCAGCGCACCTGTGGATGCAAGAACCGGATATCGGCAGCTATTCGTCTGACTTAATGGAGATTCGGCAAGTTTATTCGGTATGACGGCGTGCCAGAGGCGCCCGAACGTCCGGTTCGGCGGCCGGGAACGCTCCGTGCTACACACTGCCGCGCGGTCATTTTTCCAGATGTGTGATTCGTCTACATTGCTGACAACACTGCAATTTCTGACTTCGTAACAGCGTTTGTTTCGCGCTGTAACAACGATAAGCGATTGAAAAATGACGTGAAATGCCGCTCCCGATCCCGATAATGAGCAGTAAGGGATAACCCGGTCGCGATGTAATCTTCATCTCCGGGCCGATCTCGGGCGGCGTCTTACCTGCGCGGCCCGCCCGAAATGGCATGTGTTGAGCGCTCGACCGGAGCGTGACTGCGATGCCTTAAATGACGCCTTCACCGGCATGGGACCTGAGCCTGACGCGAAAGCGCCCGCTCCGCCCGAAACAGGAGAGTCACGTTATGCGAATCGCACAAATTGCACCGTTGCACGAAGCAGTACCCCCGAAGTTCTACGGCGGCACTGAGCGGGTAGTGTCGTACCTGACCGACGCACTCGTCGATCTGGGCCACGACGTCACCTTGTTCGCCAGCGGCGATTCGCAAACCAAGGCGACCCTGGAAGCCGCATGGCCGCGCGCCCTGCGTCTGGATCCGACGATCCGCGACGCCCTCGCGCCGCACATGCTGCTGCTCGAAACCGTCCGCCGCCGTGCGCACGAGTTCGACGTGCTGCATTTCCACCTCGACTACATGCCGTTTCCGCTGTTCACACAGCTGGACACGCCGTTCGTGACGACGCTGCATGGCCGTCTCGACCTGCCGGAGCTGCAGCCGATCTTCAACACGTTCACCAAGGCGAACGTGATTTCGATCTCCGACAACCAGCGCGGACCGCTGCCGCAGGCCAACTGGCTGAACACCGTGTATCACGGCCTGCCGAACAAACTGCTGACGCCGCAAACGCACAAGAAGCCGGAATACCTGGCGTTCCTGGGCCGTATCTGCCCGGAAAAGCGTGCCGATCTGGCCATCAAGATCGCGGCGCAAAGCGGCCTGCCGCTGAAGATCGCCGCCAAGGTGGACAAGGTCGACCAGGAGTATTTCAAGACCACGATCGAGCCGCTGCTGTCGCATGCGGATGTCGAGTTCATCGGCGAGATCAACGAGGCGCAGAAGCCGGATTTCCTGTCGGGCGCGAAGGCCCTGCTGTTCCCGATCGACTGGAACGAGCCGTTCGGCCTGGTGATGATCGAATCGATGGCCTGCGGCACGCCGGTGATCGCGTTCAATCGCGGTTCGGTGCCCGAGGTGATCGATCATGGCGTGACGGGCTTCATCTGCGAGGACGTGCAGGGTGCCGTGGGCGCGTTGCAGCGTCTGGACGAACTCTCGCGCACCGAGATTCGCGCGCAGTTCGAACGCCGTTTCAGCGCGCAGACGATGGCGCAGAATTACGTCGACAGCTACACCGCCATGCTCCAGGCCGCCAAGCGCCCGGTGTTGCGCCAGGTTGCCGTCGGCTAAGCCGCCCTTCCATGCATGCGGTCTTCGGTGACCGCAACGAGAACCGCCCTTCGGGGCGGTTTTTTTTCGTCTCGAGCTTATTGAGACTGTCGTGGCCGAACAATCCTAAAATTCTTCCGCACGTGTTGAATCCGCCGATTTATCGATCAATTTTGACAATTTGCAAAAGAAAGCGCGCTTAAACTGCGCTCGATGCGCTCATTAAGTGCTCTTTTCGAAACACCGGCAATTCACATTTCACGAAGGCGGAAACATGAATTTATCGAAACGTCTTGGGGCCGAAATCTTCGGCACGTTCTGGCTGATTCTGGGCGGCTGTGGAAGCGCCGTGCTTGCCGCTGCTTTCCCTGAGCTTGGCATCGGGTTCGCGGGGGTTGCGCTGGCATTCGGTCTCACCGTGCTGACCATGGCGTATGCCATCGGTCACGTGTCCGGCTGCCATCTGAATCCGGCAGTGAGCATCGGCCTGGCAACCGCGGGGCGCTTCCCCGTGCGCGATCTCGTGCCGTATATCGTTGCGCAGGTGATCGGCGCGACCTTGGGGGCGTGGGTTCTCTACCTGATCGCCATCGGCAGCCCGAGTTTCGATTTCTCGCTGAGCGGCTTTGCCGCCAATGGCTTTGCGGAGCACTCGCCGGGACATTTCACGATGATCGCCGCGCTGATCTGCGAAATCGCCATGACCTTCTTCTTTGTCTTCGTGATCCTCGGCGCCACTGACGACCGGGCGCCCAAGGGTTTCGCGCCGCTTGCCATCGGCCTGTGCCTGACGCTCATTCACCTGATCTCGATTCCGGTCACCAATACGTCGGTCAATCCTGCGCGCTCGACGAGCCAGGCGTTCTTCGTCGGCGGCTGGGCGCTGGATCAGCTGTGGCTGTTCTGGATTGCGCCTATCGTGGGCGCGATCATCGCAGGGCTGGTCTATCCGTCGCTTACGCGTCAGGCATTCCGGCAGGAGCCTTCCGAGGTTCGCGGCAACCCGAAAACGGTGGGTTTTCCGCTCGCGGAGACTGCTCGCGAGGCCGATTAAGGCAGCCAACTAAGGCTGATGGACACGCTCTTTGAAGACTCGAATGATTAAACCGGCGCGACAAATGTAATGCCGAATTACGAAGCTTGCTTATGATTTGCCGCGCCGTTAAGCATCTGTTGCAAACCACTTGCGTGTGAGGCCCGTCTGACGGGGCTCACACGCACGCTCTCCGAATCAGAGCGTTTCCGTTTCTCCTTACTTCGTCCTTGCATACGGTAACAAGTCGTCGAAGCGTGTAAGACGCTGCGCCCGTACATTGGACTCATGCGACATACACGTCGCCTTCAAGGAGAAACACAATGAAGCGCATCGTCACTCACATGCTCGTCGCCGCCGGTCTTGCCATGGGTGCAGTCGGCGCAGCTCAGGCTCACAGCGATCTGCACATCGGCGTGTCGCTCGGCGCGCCGGCCTATGTGGCCCCGGCTCCCGTTTATGTCCGCCCGGCGGCGCCGATGTATCGCGCACCGTACTACCGTCACGAAGCACCGCGCTGGCACGACGGCCGTGATCAAGGCCACTGGAATCGCACCGGCTGGGATCATCGCGGTTATGGCAACAACTGGGGACATCGCGGCTAAGCACGCGCATGCCCCGCTCGCGGGAGACCACTAAAACGCGACGGGCGGCTGGACCACACCAGCCGCCCGTCTTGCGTTTTGCTCGAACCAGCGTCAGTCCTGCGGGTAACCCGGCGAAGCCAGTTCGTCGCGAATCCCGAACAGCTTGCGCAGCTGATGCGCAACCCCCGCCTCGAAATTGTTGCCGATGCGCGGCACATCAGGCAGCCGCTTGATGAGGTCCGGATTGGCGTTGTTCATCATGAACGGATGCCCTGCAGTTTCGAGCAGATCGATGTCGTTCATGTTGTCGCCGAAAGCAACGCACTGTGATGGATCGACGTCGAGCCGTTCCAGCACGAAACGCAGCGCGCGGCCTTTCGAGACGTCGGAGGTCATGACTTCGAGACAATCCGGCAGCGAATAGGTGACATACAGCGAGTCGCCAAACTCGCGTTCCAGATTCGCCGCGACTTCCTTGAGATCCGCCGGCTCGCCGATGTACAACACCTTCGCGATGTTCTCGCCGTCGTGCTCGCGCAGATCCATCACTTCATATTTGAATCCCGAGTCCTGGTGGAAGACCAGCAGTTCGGGCGCATGACGGTCGATCAGCCAGGCGTCGTCGGCGAACAGATTGACGATGACGCGCCCATGCGTGCCCGTGAGATCCGGTTGCACGAGGCGCCGCACGGCGGCCGGGTCGAGATCGCGCGAATAGATGCGCTGATCGCCCGGCGCATGCACGCGCGCCCCGTTCGATGTAATCAGATAGGCGTCGACACCGAGCACGTCGCGAATGCCGGCGACATCGCGATAATGCCGTCCCGTCGCGATGACGACGGGCACGCCGCGCGCCGCCAGCGTGCGCACGGTTTCGGCGGTGAAGGGATCGAGCTGGTGGTCGCTATTCAGAAGCGTGCCGTCGAGATCGGTTGCGATGGCCGAGTACATGCCTGCCTTTGTCGTGGGCTCAGGCGCCGGGTGCGCTGCGTACACTGCCTACCTGGTTGCGCGCGCCCTGTGCGGAGCGATGAGCGGAGGAACCTGCCGCGAAGTGCGCCATTTTATCGCGCAGTGCCCGCAGCCTCTCTGGACCCGGACGCCGCCCGGCGCGCCAGTTCGAGCGCGCCCGCGGCCGAATCTGCACGCGGCGCGCGCATCCGCTCGCGCAGACCAGGCGGCACGAACGGCTCGTACGGAACGGCGAGCCCGCCGCACAAGGCAATGGGCAAGGCGCCGTGCGGGTCGAGCGCAGCCACGAGCGCTTCGATTTCCTGGCCGGCCTGCGCGAGCAACCGTGCGGCACCAGGGTGATCGCGAAACGCGAAGACGCTGGGTGCGAGCGTGGCGTAGGCGGTCTGGTTCGCGTTGCACAGCCACACGACGAGACTGTCGCGATCCGTCGCGCCGGTCCGGGCGAGCAATTCACGGGACCAGCCGTCTTCTGCGGCGCGACCGTCGAGCACGCGCTGCAGATGAACCACGGCGTGCAGCCCGAGCCAGGCTCCGCTGGCCTCATCGCCGCTCGGAAAACCGTAGCCGCCGGTGATGCGGCATACCCCGTCCTGGGCCAGCACAGCCGCGATGCTGCCCGTACCCAATGCGACGATCACGCCAGGTTCGCCGCCATGTGCGCCGACCACCGTGGTGTAGGCGTCGCTCTCGACGCGCAACGCGCGCACTTCGGGCGCGGCCGCAAGAAAGGCCGCGAGCCAGTCGGCATTGTTCACGCCCGCTAGACCGCAGCCGAGCGCACAGGCACGCCAGTCAAACGGCAGCGCCGCGCTGGCGAACGCGCTGCGGCACGCGTCCTCGATGGACTGCCAGGCTCGCTCGACGCCGAGCCCGAGACCCGACGGGCCGCCGCTGGCGCGTGCGAGCTCAACGCCCTGCGCGTCCGCGAGGATCACGCGTGTACCGCTGCCGCCGCCGTCAATGCCGAGCAGGAAGGCGTCTGTTGCTGCGGTGGGGGAAGTCAAAGTCGGAATGGATTTCATGGACGCCAGCTTACCGGCCGCGGCGGCCTGCGCCAATTAGCCAAATGGACGAGGTGGCGCGACGAGAACGTTCCGCTATGCTGAAGCGACCTTGATGACCACCGGGAACCGCACATGGCAGACACCCAACTGGCCCGCTGCACGTGGGCAACCACTGACGCGATGATCGACTACCACGACCATGAATGGGGCGTGCCGTCCCACGACGACCAGCATCTGTTCGAGATGCTGGTGCTCGAAGGCGCGCAGGCTGGGCTCTCGTGGTCGACCATCCTCAACAAGCGCGAGGGATACCGCGCCTTGTTCGCGAATTTCGACATCGGTCGCGTGGCGCGCTTCACCGACGAGGACATCGAGCGGCTAGTGCAGGACGCGCGCATCGTGCGCAATCGCGCGAAGGTGACATCAGCGGTGCTCAACGCGCGCGCGGTCCAGCAGATCCAGCAGGAGCACGGATCGTTCGCGGACTTCGTCTGGTCGTTTGTCGACGGTGTCACCATCGATACCCCGCGCGACGCGAAGCATCCCACGCCCGCCTCGACGCCCGAATCGGATGCCCTGAGCCGCGCCCTCAAGCAGTACGGTTGCAAGTTCGTCGGCACGACCATCTGCTATGCGTTCATGCAGGCAACCGGCATGGTCAACGATCACGCGGCCGGATGCATTGCGCGAACCTCTGCCGGAACCCGGCGCAAGCGCGCGTCGCCGAGATCGAAGTGAAGGACTCGAAGCGCAGAGAGTTTTAGTTTTTTGGCCACATTTTCGAGTGCGATTGTCCCTTGCTAGGGAAAGTCCTGATGGAAGCATGTTTTTTTGCAGTGAAGCACGCGCAAAACCCCGAACAGCAAGGCATCAGACCGGGTTTTCCGCACTGCACGAACGTACGGTACGTGTAAAAATGGCGTCCTCGCGTGCGCTGGCGCACCTTTTTACCGGGCCGAACCGTTATAAAGACGGTGTACGGATCGTTCATCGAGTGTAGAAATCCGATGCGAGCACACAGGGCGATAGTGAGACCGAACGCCCAGGCCGGGAAAAGCGCCGTGTTCGAAGCAGTGACCGGAAGGCATCAGCGTTTTTTGATGTTGCTGAGCATCGCAACAACGCCGCCGTTCCGGAGCAGCAGGTGCAGGTTCTCGAATTCAAACGCATGGCCGCTGCGCAGGGGCGCAGGGGAGAAGATCATGAAAAGCCTGAACTTCCTGACCCATCAGGAGATTTTCAACAGCGCCGTACAGCATCTGTTCGTGCAGGGACAGGCCGCATTGCTCCCGCATGGCGGCGGCGCCTATCGCGGTTACTGCGGCGGCTGCCCTGTCGGCCGTTTCATCAGGCCGCGCGACTACGTCACGGCGATGGAAGGCGTGCCTATCCGCTACATCGCAAAACCGCCCGAGCATGTGCCGGCCTATATGGATGTCGGCGTCGCGGCGCTCAAGCGCGCGCTGCTTCGTGCGCGCATCAACGTGTTCGATCCCAATACCGTCGAATTGCTTTCTTGCCTGCAAAACGTCCATGACGTCTTCGGCAAGTGGGAATGGCGCGAGCGTCTGTCGTCGATCGCGCGTCAGTTCGGGCTTTCCGCCGAACTTCTGAAAACGGCTGCCTGAGTACAGTAGGTGTAGTGATGTTGAGCCCGATGAAGATGTTGAGCCCTAAGGACATTTACGAACGCGTCAGCACGCATTTGCTGACCCAGCGCGCGGTGTCCGAAGATGACAATGGTTCCTGCCGCCTGCGCAGCCCGGAAGGCCGCAAGTGCGCGATTGGTTCGCTCGTGCGTGACGATCTGTACGAGGCGGCGCTGGAAGGTGTCGGCATTTCCTACTACCGGCATGCGCAGGACGGCGAGCTGATGCGCGCGCTCTACGCGTCGAATGTGAACGCCTACGATCCCAACATCATCGATTTGCTGATCGAACTCGAGCAGGTTCACGACGACGCCGACGTGGATGAGTGGCCGCATCTGCTGGCCGCGCTCGGCAAGCGGCACGCGTTCGTCTGAAGCCAGTCTTCCTCACGTACACAAAGCAAAAAGGCGGTGCGCCCTCACGGGTCGCACCGCCTTTTTGCCATGCACGCCGAGGAATTGCGTCCCCGGCTTGCACGCGATGCTTAGTGCATCTTCTTCGGCAGCATCTGGCTGCGCAGGCGCTTGCGCAGACGCGCGACGGCAGCTGCCTTCTTGCGCTTGCGCGCGGTGGTCGGCTTTTCGTACGACTGGCGCTCGCGCAGTTCGGCGATGGTGCCGTTGCGCTCGATGGTGCGGCGGAAACGCCGAATCGCGACATCGAACGGCTCGTTTTCTTTGAGGACGATAGTGGTCATGTAAATCCTGGTTTGCTAAACGTATTTCTAAGCGCGCGACGACAAAACCGCCGCGCCCCGGCACTCCGATCGTCCGCCGGACGCGGCACTGGATGACACCAGCCAGCGCGCCGCGACGGACACGAGCAAAGCGGCCACGGAGGCCGGAACAGAGAGAGTTGGGATTCAGCCGCCGAAGCGGCATGCGCATTCGAAAGAACGACGTGAACGCGCGTTTCGGAGCCGTTCGCCGCCGGAGTGTGACGTTGTCGATCTTGACGGTGTCATTCGGCTGCGAAGGCAGGAAATCGGGCACATTTCTCGATTCGGGCGCGATGTTACCAGAACAGCGCGCCGCTGCCAACACCTCGCACCGCCCAACTCCTTGATGTGACAGATTATTTCTGCCACGCACTGGCTTCGTCGAGGAGCCCGACATCCTCGCCCGACAGCGCGAGGCGCGTCGCGGCCGCGAGGCTATCCAGTTGGGCGACGGACGTGGCGCTCGCGATCGGCGCCGTGATACTGGGCCGCGCGATCAGCCACGCGAGCGCGATCGTCGCGGGTGTCGTGTCGTTGCGCTTCGCGACTTCGTCGAGTGCATCGAGGATCTTCAGGCCGCGTGCATCCAGATATTTCTCGACGCGCGAACCGCGCGCCTTGTTCTGCGTGTCCGCCTTCGAGCGGTACTTGCCCGACAGAAAGCCGCTCGCCAGCGCGTAGTAAGGCACGACCGCCACGTCATGTTGCTGCACGACCGGCTCGAGTCCGGTTTCATAGGCTTCCCGATCGTACAAGTTGTATTCCGGCTGAAGGATCTGGTAGGCGGGCAGGCCCGAATCCTTCGCGACCTTCAAGGCTTCCTCCAGGCGCTCGCCCGTATAGTTCGACGCGCCGATCACCCTCACCTTCCCCGCCTGGATCAGCTTCTGATAGGCATTGAGCGTCTCGTCGAGCGGCGTGGGTTCGTCGTCGTAATGCGAGAAATAGACATCGATGTAATCGGTCTTCAGGCGTCGGAGCGAATCGTCGACGGCTGCGGCGATGTTCGCGGCCGTCAGCCCCGGGCGCGTGCTGAGCTTGCCCACTTTCGTCGCGAGCACGATCTTGTGGCGCTTGCCGCTCTCCTTGAACCACTTGCCGATGATCGTCTCGGATTCACCGCCCTGATGACCTTCGACCCAGGCGGAATAAACGTCGGCGGTATCGATGAAATTCAGACCGTGATCGACAAATGCATCGAGGATGGAAAACGACGTGCGTTCATCGGCGGTCCAGCCAAATACATTGCCGCCAAAAACTAAAGGCGCGACTTTCAATTCCGATATACCGACATTACGTGTCTGCATGAATGCTCCGAATCCGCGTGGAAGAGGGACTAAAAAGCATACGCGTGATTCGGAAGGCTTGCTGGGTGGGCCTTCGAAGGCTTTCGACACTATTCGTTACACAAATCGGTTAGCCCGGCCTTAAGTTTTTTTCGAGTGGCCCGATAACCTCAAGTAGGCGGCCGGCTATCACCGAGCGCAGGACCGCCAGGCAACAACTCGGTGCCATTAGCCAAAGCCAGATTAGTCTCCCAGGAGAGAACAAATGATCGGTATCAATAGCAATATCAACTCGCTGGTTGCTCAGCAGAACCTCAACAGCACGCAAAGCGCGCTGTCTTCGGCGATCACCCGCCTCTCGTCGGGCAAGCGCATCAACAGCGCGGCCGACGATGCAGCGGGCCAGGCCATCGCTTCGCGCATGACCTCGCAGATCAACGGTTTGAACCAAGGTGTGTCGAACGCCAACGACGGCGTCTCGATGACCCAGACGGCTGCTTCGGGCCTGTCGCAGATCTCCGACAACCTGCAACGTATTCGCCAGCTGGCGGTGCAGGCTTCGAGCGGCTCGCTCTCGTCGAGCGACCAGGCTTCGCTGCAAAAGGAAGTGACGCAGCGTATCGCTGAAGTGAACCGTATCGCTTCGCAAACGACCTACAACGGCACGAACGTCCTCGACGGTTCGGCTGGCACGGTGTCGTTCCAGGTTGGCGCGAACGTCGGCCAGACCATCGGTATCGATCTGAGCAACGGCGTGTCGGCTGCTCAACTCGGTGGCGGTCTGCCGCAACAAGGCGCGACGATCGGTACGCTCTCGGGCCTGAGCCTGACGAGCGCCGGCGCTGCAGCAACGGGCTCAACCAAGGCTGACATCACGTCGATCAACGTGCTGGCTGACGGCAAGGGCGGCTTCACGTTCACCGACCAGAACAACCAGGCACTGTCGAGCGCAGCAACGACCGCGCTGTTCCAAGGCACGACGACCGGCACGGGTACGTCGCTGACGCTGGCCGCGAACACGACGGGCGCACTGTCAGCATCGACGCAAGCGAGCGCAAAGACGACGGCTCAAACCGCACTGGACGCACTGAACACGACCAGCGCTGCTGCAACGCTTCCGACGACGGGCAACACCGCAGTGTTCGGCACGATCTCGGGCCTGAACGTGGACGCCACTGGCGCTGCCGCTGCGGCCGGCGCGGGCACGATCACGTCGATCACCATCACGCAGAAGTCCGATGGCACGATGACGTACACCGACCAGAACGGCAATGATGCTGCTACGGCTGGCGCGGCCCTGTTCACCGTCACGGCGAACGCCGACAACACGAAGGGAAGCTCGGTCACGTTCAAGGCTGGCGGCGCCCTCGGCACGACGCCGACCGGCTTCGACACGTCCAACCCCAACGCCACCGCTGCCACTGCCGGCATCGCTCAAGCGAACGCGCAAAACGTCCCGCCGAAGGTTTCCGACATCGACCTGACGAAGGCCAATGGCGCGAACCTCGCGATCGAATCGATCGACAACGCACTGAACGACGTCAACTCGATTCAAGCTGACCTCGGCGCCGCGCAGAACCGCTTCTCGTCGATCGCTGCCACGCAGACGGCTCAGTCGACCAACCTGTCGTCGGCACAGTCGCAGATCACCGACGCGAACTTCGCGCAGGAAACCGCGAACCTGTCGAAGGCTCAAGTGCTGCAACAAGCCGGTATCTCGGTGCTGGCTCAAGCGAACTCGATGCCCCAGCAAGTTCTGAAGCTCCTCGGCTAAGCATCACGGCCGACGCTGTAACCGGCGCGCATCAGCCAGTACAATGCGCGCCGGAAGCAACAAAGCAGTCAGCGCAAAGGGAGCTCGTCTCCCTATGCGCGTTTTCGGAAGATGACGACTTCCGCCCTTTTCCAAACGATCGCGAAGTAACACGAGCGGAGCACACATGACCACCGTAGCCACGACATCGGCTTCCACTGTCGATCCGACCAGCGCCGTCCAGCAGGCCGCACAGTCGATCATCAGCGGTTCGACCAACTCGACGATGGACGTGAACTCGCTCGTCACCGCGATCGTCAACGCGAAGGTCGCAGGCCAGACTGACGCGCTCAACAACAAGAAGACCGCCGACAACACGCAGCTCACCGCGATCGGCACCCTGAAGTCCGTGCTGTCGCTGCTGCAAAGCTCGATCACGAATCTCGCCAACGGCAAGACGCTCGGCTCGTTCACCGCCACCGCCGACGGCAAGGGCCTCACCGGCAGCGCCGACACCACGGCCGTGGCCGGCAGCTACGCGGTCAACGTACAGAACATCGCCTCGGCGCAATCGATCACGTCCGGCACGTTCTCGACCACCGACGCGCTCGGCACCGGCTCGATCACGCTGAAGGTCGGCAACAACAGCAGCACGATCAAGCTCGACAGCAGCAACAACACGCTGTCGGGCATCGTGTCGGCGATCAACTCGGCGTCCGACAATCCCGGCGTCACCGCGACCATCGTCAACGGCTCGGACGGCGCGCACCTCGTGCTGCGCTCCACGTCGACGGGTCTCGGCAACCAGATCGGCGTCGATGTCACGGCGGACGACAGCACCTCCGCCATCAACAAGCTTCAGGTCAGCTCGTCCACCACGACCACCGATCCGGACCCGACCGACCCGACCAAGACCATCACCGTCCCCGAGCACACCACCGTCAGCAGCACCAGCGGCTGGACGCAATCCAGCGCGGGGTTGGACTCGCATCTGACGGTGGCCGGCACGCCGGTCACGAGTTCGAGCAACACGATCAAGGAAGCGGTAACGGGCGTCACGATGAACATCACCGCGGACTCCGTCGGCACGACGCAGACGCTCACGATCGGCCAGGACGTCACCGGCCAGAAGACCGCCATCGATGCCTTCGTCACCGCCTACAACAACTTCATCAGCACGGCGTCGTCGCTGACGTCGTTCGATTCGACCGCCAGCTCGCAAGGCGCGCTGCTCGGCGACTCGATGATGAACACCATCAAGAACACGATCTCCAGCACGATCAGCAAGGGCATCGGCGTCGGCACGGGCAAGGTGAACCTGGCGTCGATCGGCATCACGCTGCAGCCGGACGGCACGCTTTCGACCGACGAAGACGCGCTCACCAACAGCAGCGGCACGGTCGCCTCGCTCTTCAACACGACCGACGGCGTCGCCGCGCAACTGAACACGAGCCTGACGGCGTTCCTGCAGACCGGCGGCATCATCGACACGCGCACAACCGCGCTCAACGATGACCTGACCAGCATCGCCGATCAGCAGACGCAGCTCACCGCGTACACCGCGCAGCTGACCACCTCGTACAACGACCAGTTCACGGCGCTCAACTCGCTGATGTCCTCGATGGCGACGCAGTCGAGCTATCTGACCGCCCTCTTCGGCGGCACCAACAGCGCCGGCGCGCTGGCCACCAACAAGAGCTAAGGACCGGACATGAACCAGCACGAACTGATTCAGGAAGCCTGGTCGCTGACCGAGGCCATCGAAGCGGCAGTGGGCAACGAAGACTGGGCGCGCGCCGCCGAGCTGACCGAAGCGCGCGCACCGCTCGTCATGGCGCTGCGGGCCGAGCAGCCGGCGGAGTCGCTCGCGGTCATCCGCAAGATCCAGGCGAGCATCGATGCCGTCGCATCGCGCGCGCAGATGGCGCAGACGGCGCTCGCTGCAAACTACCGCCGTTCGATGGACGGCGCCAAAGCCGCAAGCCGTTATCAACAAGCTGCGCGTTTCTAAAGTTCTCTGCTGCCACGCCGATAACACAAGAACAACAAGAACAACGCGCCGATGTCGGGCGCGCTGCTTCGCTCTTGATGCCCGCCTCGCGCGGGCATTCTTATTTGCGGCGGGGCTCGAGCCGTCGGGCTCTATCGACCCAACGTCAGCGCCAGATACGCCGCATACAGCACGCCGTTCCCGAGCAGCGCCCACAACACTACGCCATTCGGTTTCGCGTTGAAGCGCAGCCACGCTGCCGCCGCCAGCGTGATCAACACGCCGGTCAGCACTTCGACACGCGGTTCCCACGGCGTCAGCATGATGCCGATCCCGGGCAGCAAGGTGCCCTGGAACACCATCGCGCCGGTGATGTTGCCGAACGCCAGCGTGTCCTTCCCCCTGCGCGCCCACAGGATGCTGTTCACCTTTTCGGGCAGTTCGGTGGCGATCGGAATGATGATCAGCGACAGCAGCAGCGCCGAAATCCCGAGCGCCTGCGACACCCCTTCGACGCCGTGAATGAAGCCCTTCGCGCCGCCCACCAGCAACACGATGCCGACCAGGAACTGCAGCATGATGCTGCCCATGGACGTCTTCAAACCCAGCCGTGAAGCAAACAGCGCTTCAGGGGCTTCGGTGCCGTGCCCGCTTTCGACCAGGTTCGCCGAGGCCCTGAACGTCGAGATCACATACAAGACGTAGAGCCCGACGAGACCCGCCGCGAACATCGCCCGCACGGGCCACGCGTGATGCGGGACGAACATCGCCGCGCACGCGATCAGGAACGCGAACAGGAAGAAGTTGAGATCCCGCGTGAAGCCGCTGCGCTCCGGCACGATCCGTCCTTGCAGGCCGCGCGACTTGAGCACCGCGATCGTCATCAGGCAGGTGGAGAGCGTCGCGAGCATCAGCGGCGCGCCGAGAATCGCGCCGACGCCGATTTCCTCGTTGACCGCGCGACTGGGCGTGCCGCCGAGCAAGGCGATGATCGGCACAGTGGTTTCGGGCAGCGCGGTGCCGACGGCGGCGAACAGCGAGCCGGTCACGCCTTCGGAAATGCCGAGCCGCTCGCCGAGATGTTCGAGCGCGTTGGTGAAGAGTTCCGACGCAATCAGGATGATCGCGAGCATCAGCGCGAGTTCGATGAAGAGCATCGTCATGCGGCACCTCGCATGAAGCAATGCGACGAACGCGACGGAAGCGCCGAAAGACGCGTGAGAAGGAGACGTTGTAGTTGTAGGGACACGATCTTTCCACGGCCGGACGCTGAGCGAACCACGATGCACCACGCGCCGTCCGGCCAGGAACGACGCAGTGCATCGATGGTCTCGCCAAACCGGTCCGGTCGAACGCGCCACGGCAGCAGGGCCGAGGATGTTGACGCGTTCTCCTTCGCACGACACACACAAAGCGCACGAAGGAAGGCTACTCCCCAAAGACGGCGCAAGTGTAGCCCGATGCCTCCGGTTTCGGCAAGCCGCGCCTTCTCGCCAGGCTCATTGCAGGAATATGCGTATGCGGATCGAATCGTTGTCGGTGCAACGAGCATTCGCTATGCTGGCCGCGCCGGGCGCGCTGCTTGCTGCACCTGCCGACCGTCATCGGACCTGATCCGCCAACAAGAACGAAACGCCGTGTGACCATCGGGTCACGGGAGATCTCATGCGCCTGACACTCGTCGCCGCCGCCACTGCGGCCATCCTGCTCGCCGCGCCGGGCATCGCGCTGTCGAAGCCGCTCACCGTCTGCACCGAAGCGAGCCCTGACGGCTTCGACGTCGTGCAGTTCAATTCGCTCGTGACCACCAACGCGTCCGCCGATGTCGTCTTCAACACGCTCGTCGCCTACGACGAAGCCGCGAAGAAAGTCGCGCCCGCGCTCGCCGAGAAGTGGGACGTGAGCAGCGACGGCCTCACGTACACCTTCCATCTGCGTCCGAACGTGCAGTTCCAGACGACTGAGTGGTTCAAGCCGACGCGGGCGCTCGACGCCGACGACGTCGTGTTCACCTTCTCGCGCATGCTCGACGACGGCAATCCGTGGCACAAGGTCGCGGGCGCAAGCGGCTTTCCGCACGCACAGTCGATGGGTCTCGTGAAGCTCATCAAGGCCGTGACGAAGGTCGATGACCACACCGTGAAATTCGAGCTCAACGAGCCCAACGCCACCTTCGTGCCGATTCTCACGATGGGCTTCGCCTCCATCTATTCGGCCGAATACGCCGACAAGCTGCTGAAGGCGAACCAGCAGACCGACCTGAACAGCAAGCCGGTGGGCACCGGTCCGTTCGCGCTGAAGAGCTATACGAAGGACTCGGTGATCCGTTACGACGTGAACCCGGCCTACTGGGGACCGAAGCCGAAGATCGACCGGCTGATCTACGCGATCACGCCGGACGCCGCCGTGCGCGCGCAGAAGATCAAGGCGGGCGAATGCCAGATCGCGCTCTCGCCGAAGCCACAGGACGTCACCGACGCGAAGAAGGACCACGCGCTGAAAGTGAGCGAAACGCCAGCCTTCATGACCGCTTTCGTCGCGCTCAATACGGAGAAGAAGCCGCTCGACAATCCCAAGGTGCGGCAGGCGATCAACATGGCGTTCGATCGCACGACCTACATGAAGACCGTGTTCGACAACACCGGCACGGCCGCAGTGAATCCGTATCCGCCGAACACGTGGAGCTACGACAAGAACATCGCCGCCTACAAATACTCGCCCGATGCCGCGAAGAAGCTGCTCGCCGACGCGGGCTTTCCGAACGGCTTCGACACGACCATCTGGGTGCGTCCGAACGGCAGCGTGCTGAACCCGAATCCGAAGGTCGGCGCCGAGTTGCTGCAGGCGGACCTGGCGAAGATCGGCGTGAAGGCGCAGGTGAAGGTGATCGAATGGGGCGAGTTGATCCGCTCGGCGAAGCTCGGCCAGCACGACATGCTCTTCATGGGCTGGGCAGGCGACAACGGCGACCCCGACAACTATCTGTCGCCGCTGTTCAGCTGCAACGCGGTGAAGTCCGGCATCAACTTCGCGCGTTACTGCGACCCGCAACTCGACAAGCTCATCGCCGACGGCAAGGCAACGCCGGATATCGCCAAGCGCACGCAGTCATACGACGGCGCGCAGAAGATCATTCACGACCAGGCGCTGTGGATTCCGCTCGTCTATCCGACCGCCGCCGCACTCACGCGCGCCAACGTCAGCGGCTTCAACGTGAGCCCGTTCGGGCGGCTGAACCTGGGCGGCGTGTCGGTGCAGTAAGCCAGGCGCCGTTAAAGTCAGGCCGGCGCGAAGCGGATCACACCGTCGCCGCCGGTCTGGCGCTTGAGCGTTCCGTCGAGCCACAGTACATGCAGGTGCGCAAGCGCCTCGCCGAGCGCGAACGTCATCTGATGAATGTCGAGCTTGCGCTTGAACATGATCGGCACGATATCGGCGGCGCTGCATGGCTTCTCCGTGCACGCCTCGCGCACTTCCGCCAGCCGCGCGCGATGATGGTCGCGCAGTTGCCCGATGCGCGTCCGCACGCCCCGAAACGGCTTGCCGTGTGACGGCAGCGCGAGCGTCTCCGCGGGCATCGGCTCGTAGCGGTCAAGCGATTCCAGAAACAACGCCAGCGGGTTGCTTTCCGGTTCCAGTGCAAACACGGAGACGTTCGTCGAGATGCGCGGCAACACCATGTCGCCTGAAATAAGCAGCTTGTCCGCCGCGCAGAACAGCGCGCTATGTTCGGGCGAATGGCCGAAGCCCGCCACCACCGTCCAGTCGCGCCCGCCGATGCGGATGACATCGTTGTCGCGAATGCGCCGGTATTCATGCGGAATGGAAGGCACCAGCGTCGGATAGTAGCTGTCGCGCTTGCGCAGCGCGTCGAGCGAGGCTTCGTCGGTCAGGCCGTGCGCCGCAAAATGCGCTGCCGCGCGCTCGCCGCCCGCATTCGAGCCGTCGCCCGCGGCCATCACGCGGCCCATCGCGTACTCGCCGAGCGAAATCCACAAGCGCACGTTCCAGCGCTGCCTGTCGCCACCCTTGCAGATCCAGTCGGCGAGACCGAGATGATCCGGATGACAGTGCGTGACGATCACGCGCAGCACCGGCAGGCCATCGAGCACGGTATCGAACACCCGTTCCCAGTTCGCGCGAATGGTCTCGTTCGAAATCCCGCAATCGACCACGGTCCAGCCCTGCTCGCCGTCGATCTCGTCACGCAGCAGCCAGAGATTGATGTGATCGAGCGCGAACGGCAACGGCATGCGCAGCCAGAACACACCCGGCGCGACTTCCTTGACGCCGCCGGCCTCCGGCAATTCGTCCGCAAAAACATAGTCGAGCTGGCTTTCGAGTGCGTTCATTCGGTCCTTGCCTCCGGGTTTGCGCCGCGTTGCAATCTGGCGAAGTTGACGATAACGTAAACGTCCATTCTAACGTTGCGTGCGCTTTTGCGCTGCCGGCCGCGATGACTCAACCGACGCACTACACCATCACCGACCTGGCGCGCGAGTTCGACGTCACGCCGCGCGCCATTCGCTTCTACGAAGATCAGGGCTTGCTCGCACCGCAGCGCGCGGGATCGAACGGCTTGCGGCGCGTGTATTCGCCGCGCGACCGCACGCGGCTGAAGCTCACGTTGCGCGGCAAGCGCCTCGGCTTCACGCTCTCGGAAATCCGCACGCTGCTCGATCTGTACGACTCGCCCACCGGCACGAACACGCAGTTGCAGGCTTTCGTCGATACCATCGCCGCGCACCGGGAAGTGCTCGAACGTCAGCTGGAAGACCTGAACACGACGCTGGCCGAACTCGCCGCCTACGAAGAACAGGGCCGCGCGCTGCTCACGGCGGGCGCGGAAAAGCGTCCGCGCAAGCCCAGGGCGGCATGAGCTGATCTCATCGGAGGCGCAGGCCGGCATGAATCACTTCCCCAAGCTGCTCTCGTCGCAAATAGGCTTCGACGTCGCGCAGACGATGCTCGAAGGATTCGATCGCCATTACCGCGTGTTCCGCGACGCCGCCATCCGCGCCAAGCCGCTGTTCGAGCGCGGCGACTGGCCGGCCTTGCAGCAGTTGGCGCGCGATCGCATCGCGTCCTACGACGAGCGCGTGGCGGAATGCGTGATGCGGCTCGAAGACGAATACGACGCCGAGAACATCGACGACGACGTCTGGCAGCAGATCAAGCTGCACTACATCGGCCTGTTGACGACGCACCGTCAGCCCGAGTGCGCCGAGACCTTCTTCAACTCGGTGTGCTGCAAGATCCTGCATCGCTCGTACTTCAACAACGATTTCATCTTCGTGCGGCCCGCAATCTCGACCGAATACATCGAGAACGACGAGCCCGCCGCGAAGCCCACGTATCGCGCGTATTACCCGGAGAAGGACGGGCTTGCCGGGACACTTGAACGCATCGTCACGAACTTCCAGCTGGAGACGCCGTTCGAGGACCTGACGCGCGACGTGCAATGCATCCTGGCGGCGCTGCGCGACGCATTCGGCACGCTCACGCCTGCGCCGAACTTCCAGATTCACGTGCTGTCGTCGCTGTTCTTCCGCAACAAGGCCGCGTATATCGTCGGCCGCATCATCAACGGCGATGCGCTGCTGCCGTTCACCATCGCCATCCGTCATGCGCATCCGGGGCGGCTCGCGCTCGATACCGTGCTGCTGTCGCCCGAGCAGGTGCTGATCATTTTCAGCTTCTCGCACTCGTATTTTCTGGTGGACATGGAAGTGCCGTCCGCGTTCGTGCAGTTCCTGAGCACCATCATGCCGCGCAAGCCGAAGGCCGAGATCTATACGTCGGTCGGCTTGCAGAAGCAGGGAAAGAACGATTTCTATCGCGACCTGCTGCACCATCTGTCGCATTCGAGCGACCGCTTCATCATCGCGCCCGGCATCAAGGGGCTTGTGATGATCGTCTTCACGCTGCCCTCGTTTCCGTATGTGTTCAAGCTCATCAAGGACGCGTTCCCGCCGCCGAAGGAAACCACGCGCGAGAAAATCCAGGACCGTTATCAGCTCGTGAAACGGCACGATCGCCTCGGCCGCATGGCCGACACGCTCGAATATTCGAGCGTCGCGCTGCCGCTCGCGCGCCTCGACGACGCGCTGATCCGCGAACTGGAGCGCGACGCGCCGTCGATGATCGAAGTCGAAGGGAACAACCTGGTGATCCGCCATGTGTATATCGAGCGCCGCATGGTGCCGCTCAACCTGTTCCTGCAGAACGGCAGCGACGAAGCGATCGAACACGGCATCAAGGAATACGGCGACGCGATCAAGCAGCTGATCCAGGCGAACATCTTCCCCGGCGACATGCTGTACAAGAATTTCGGCGTGACGCGTCATGGCCGCGTGGTGTTCTACGACTACGATGAAATCGAGTATCTGACCGACTGCAACGTCCGCCGCGTGCCGCCGCCGCGCCACGAGGAAGACGAGCTGTCCGGCGAACCGTGGTATACCGTCGGGCCGCACGACATCTTTCCTGAGACGTACGGCACGTTTCTGCTCGGCGATCCGCGCGTGCGCGCAGCGTTCATGCGCCATCACGCGGATTTCTTCGATCCCGCGCTCTGGCAGCGTCACAAGGACCAGTTGCTGCGCGGCGAACTCGCCGACTTTTTTCCCTATGACCGGGATGTCCGCTTCTGCGTCCGCTATCCGGAACGGTTCGGCACATCCGGTCGAACGGATGCGCCCGGCGCCTGACGGCCGCGCATCCCTGCATCGACTATCGAACATGAATCACACTGACGACCACGACGCTTCCAATCCCCTCGCCCATCTGTTCTCGAACAACCAGAACTGGGTCGAGCGCAAGCTGGCCGAAGACGCCGAGTTCTTCCAGCGCCTCGCGCACCAGCAGGCGCCCGAGTATCTGTGGATCGGCTGCTCGGACTCGCGCGTGCCGGCCAACCAGATCATCGGCTTGCCGCCGGGCGAGGTGTTCGTGCACCGGAACATCGCGAACGTGGTGGTGCACTCGGATCTCAATGCCCTGTCGGTGATCCAGTTCGCCGTCGACGTGCTGAAGGTGAAGCACATCATGGTCGTCGGCCACTACGGCTGCTCGGGCGTGGGCGCGGCGCTGGTGGGCCGGCGCGTGGGCCTCGCCGACAACTGGCTGCGTCACGTCGAGGACGTGCGCGAGAAACACGCCGCGCTGCTCGACGAATGGCCGATGGGCGAGGCGCGGCATCGCCGGCTGGTGGAATTGAACACGATCGAGCAGGCCATCAACGTGTGCCGCACGACCATCGTCGGCGATGCATGGGCGCGCGGCCAGACGCTCACCGTGCATGGCTGGACCTACGGCGTGCACGACGGCCGGCTGCGCAACATGGGCATGATGATCAGCGCGCCGGCCGAGGTCGATCCGGTGTATCAGTCGTGCATCGCCGCGATGAGCCGCAGCGGCGCGCATTCCGCGGAGAACGACGTCCTCGCGTCCGATGCGGCGCAGGCCGCGCGTCTGGGCGACGTTCCCGCCGTCATTCAAGGCGTCATCAAGGAGCTTAAACATGAGTGAGACACGCAGGGATCCGGCAGTCGATCCGGTAGTTGATCCGGTCGTCATCGTGGCAGCGGCGCGTACGCCGATGGCCGCGTTTCAGGGCGAATTCGCGTCGCTGACGGCGGCGCAGCTGGGCGCGGCGGCGATCGCCGCGGCGCGCGAGCGTGCCGGCATCGCCCCCGAGCAGATCCAGGAAGCGATCATGGGCTGCGTGCTGCCCGCCGGACAGGGACAGGCGCCCGCGCGCCAGGCGACGCTCGGCGCCGGCCTGCCGCTCGCCACCGGCTGCACGACCATCAACAAGATGTGCGGCTCGGGCATGCGCGCCGCGATGTTCGCGCACGACATGCTGCTGGCGGGCTCGGCCGAGGTAATCGTCGCGGGCGGGATGGAGAGCATGACCAACGCGCCCTATCTGCTGCCGAAGGCGCGCGGCGGCATGCGCATGGGACACGGCCAGGTGCTGGATCACATGTTCCTCGACGGACTCGAGGACGCGTATGAGAAAGGCCGCCTGATGGGCACCTTCGCGGAGCAATGTGCGTCGTCGTATGCGTTCTCGCGCGAGTCACAGGATGCGTTCGCGATCGAGTCGCTGAGCCGCGCGCGGCGGGCGAACGAAGACGGTTCGTTCGGCTGGGAGATCGCGCCGGTGACGGTGCAGGGCAGGAAGGGCGACGTGGTGATCGAGCGCGACGAGCAGCCGTTCAAGGCGAACGTGGAGAAGATCCCGTCGCTCAAGCCGGCGTTCGCGAAGGACGGCACGGTGACGGCGGCCAATTCGTCGTCGATCTCGGATGGCGCGGCGGCGCTCGTGATGATGCGTGAATCGACGGCGAAGCGGCTGGGCGTCACGCCGCTCGCGCGGGTCGTCGGGCACAGCACGTTCGCGCAACAGCCGGCGCTGTTCACGACGGCGCCCGTCGGGGCCATTCGCGCGCTGTTCGAGAAGAACGGCTGGCGCGCGGGGGACGTGGATCTTTATGAGATCAACGAAGCCTTTGCCGTGGTGACGATGGCCGCGATGCGCGAGCACGATCTGCCGCACGACAAGGTGAATGTGAATGGCGGAGCGTGTGCGCTCGGGCATCCGATCGGTGCGTCCGGGGCGCGGATTCTGGTGACGCTGCTCGGCGCGTTGAAGGCGCGCGGGTTGAAGCGCGGGGTGGCGAGTCTGTGCATCGGCGGCGGGGAAGCGACGGCGATGGGCGTGGAGATGGTTTGAGTGTCGCGGGCCGGTCTGGTTGGAGTGGGGGCCGGACCGGCCGCGGTCGCGTCAGTCGTCGAAGGGGTTGATCATCTCGACGCCCGTTCGCTCGAAGTCCCGGACGTTGCGTGTGACGACGGTGAGGCCGTGAGTAATGGCCGTGGCCGCAATGAGCTTGTCCAGCGCGGGCTCGGGGTGCGGTGCGCGAAGCGTGCCCCACAGTTCACCAATCCGCCTGTCGACCGGCAGAATCTTGCCGTCGTACTCGGCCAGAACGCCCTTCAACCAAGCTTCAATTCTCTCGGCCTGTGCAGCGTCGCGGCGCCGACGAAGCTGCTCGACGCCGCGGCGAAGCTCTCCAACAGTAATGGACGACAAGTGAATGTCGCGGCGGTCCACCTTGGCCTGCCGGAAGAACGCGCGAACGCCTTTGTTCGCGCGATGCAGTCGTCTGGTCTCACTGATGACGTTCGTGTCAGCCAGATACATCCGAGTCTCCCCGGCCGGGATGTCTTGCAAAGATGTCGTCCTCACAATCGATCTCGGGAAAATTCAACAGCGCGTCGATGAAGCGCGCGTTCAGATCCGGCGGATCCTCCTTTCCCAGAATTTTCCGAGCCAATGCCAGCGCTTCACGCCTTGCCTTCCCGCGCTCGCGAAGTTCCTCAACCCATTCCTTGCTGAGCCAGGACGGCCACTCATGCTGCACAACCTTGAATTCCACTCTATCCATTACTTTCCTCCTTCCGTGGCAACCACGGACAGTTCATTCGGATACCGCGCGAAGATGTCGTCTTCACAATCGATCTCGGGAAAATTCATGAGATGGTCGATGAAGCGCTCATTCAGATCCGGCGGATCCTCCTTGCCCAGAATTTTCCGAGCCAATGCCAGCGCTTCGCGCTCGGCTTTGACCTCCGCGCGCAACTCCTCGACCCATTCCTTCCTGATGTGAGCCGGCCACTCACTCTTCACAACCTTGAATTCCACTCTATCCATCACCTTCCTCCTTCCAAAGCGGCCCCGGACGATTCATCTTTCGCGAAATCAATCAGCATGACTAGTCATCCGAACGGCCAGGTTCCGCCCCGTTCATCCCCCGACGCATCCTAGCCGAAGCGCAAGCGCTTCTCACGCGCTATATTCCGAAAATCAACTCTCCAAGGAAAACTTCGCCCATGAAAACCGTCCTGATCGTCGGCGCTTCCCGCGGCCTCGGCCACGAATTCGCGCGCGAGTATTGCCGCGACGGCTGGCGCGTACTCGCCACCGCCCGCGACAAGGCCGCGCTCTCCGCCCTCGACGCACTCGGCGCGCAAACCTTCTCCGTCGACGTCACCCAGCCCGAGCAGATCGGCGCGCTGGCGTGGCAACTCGACGAAGAGCGCATCGATGTCGCGATCCTCGTCTCGGGCGTCTACGGACCGCGCAGCGAAGGCGTCGAGACGATCAGCGCCGACGACTTCGATCAGGTCATGCACACCAACGTCCTTGGCCCGATGCAGTTGATCCCCGTGCTCCTGCCGCTCACCGACGCCGCCCATGGCGTGCTCGCGGTCGTGTCGAGCAAGATGGGCAGCATCGGCGAGGCGAGCGGGACGACTGGCTGGCTGTATCGCGCGAGCAAGGCGGCGCTCAATTCGGCACTGAAGACGGCGTCGCTCGAATCGCGGCATTCGACCTGCATCGCGCTGCATCCCGGCTGGGTGCGCACGGAGATGGGCGGATCGAGCGCGGCGATCGACGTCGCGCACAGCGTGTCCGGCATGCGCGCCGTGATCGCCGAAGCCGGCGCCATGCGCGATCAGTTCAACGGAACCTTCGTCCAGTACGACGGCACGAAGCTCGAGTGGTGATCAGACGAATTCGAAGGTAATGAAAGGAACCCGCTCGTGACCTATCAAGTACACGGCGTCTCGCCGTCCGGCAATTGCCACAAGGTGCGCCTCGCGCTCGAACAACTGGGCCTGCCCTACGTCTGGCATGAAGTCGACATGATGCACGGCGCGACCCGCACCGAGGCGTTTCGCAAGCTCAATCCGAACGGCAAGGTGCCGGTGCTCGTCATCGACGAACACACGATCCTGTCCGAATCGAACGCCATCCTGTGCTATCTCGCCGATGGCACGCCGCTCCTGCCCGATGACCGTCTGCAACGCGCGCAGGCCTTGCAGTGGATGTTCTTCGAGCAATACAGCCATGAGCCGTACATCGCGGTCGCTCGCTTCATCCTGCAATTCCTGAAGCAGCCCGACGACGCGCGCCTTCCGGACCGGATCGCCGGCTCCTACCGCGCGCTCGACGTGATGGAACAGCATCTCGCGACGCGGACGTTCTTCGTCGGCGAGCGCTACACGGTCGCCGATATCGCGCTTTATGCCTACACGCATGTCGCCGATGAAGCGAACGTGGACCTGTCGCGCTATCCGGCCATCCGCGCGTGGCTTGAACGCGTGCGCGCGCAGCCGCGCTACGTCGCGATGCCGGGGGTCGAATGATTGCCCCCGTGGAATGTCCCTGCGGCGGCGCGGCGCCAAATGCTCGATCGAACGCGCCCGCGCCGCGTTACGAAACCTGCTGCGGCCGCTTCATCGAACGCGGAGAAAAGCCCGCCACCGCACTGGAACTGATGCGTTCGCGCTACACCGCCTACGTGCTCGGCAACACGGCCTGGCTGCGCGCGACCTGGGCCGCTTCAACCTGCCCGCCCGACCTCGATGCCTCCGACACCACCCACACCCGCTGGCTCGGCTTGCAGATCAGACGCCACCAGCAGATCGACGAAGCGCACGCGGAAGTGGAGTTCGTCGCGCGCTACAAGACCGGTGGCCGGGCGCATCGTCTTCATGAGGCTAGCCGCTTCGAGCGGAACAGTGCCGGCGACTGGATTTACGTCGACGGCCAGGTCAGTGAAAAGTAAATATGCCTTTAAGAAATGTGCGCCATACCACGGTATTTATTTCCTGATAATCCTTTCAGATTAAACAGTTACGGGGTAACGCTTATTGTGCAGCGCAATTTTGAACAGTTAATCTGCTCAGGTCAGGGCGCAGTCATTCTCGCGCCCGGCGCTCGCAGCGAAGCCCCGTACTGAAGTCCTGTTTTGAAGCCATTTGTCATGCCTGTTCAGGGCATGACTCCCGGATACCGCAACCGATACTGCTCACGCAGAGCAGCGCGACAGGTTTGTGACTTCAAAACGCACGTTGGGGCCAAGCCGTATCAATGTCTCTTTGGAAAGTGCGGTCGGAGTTCACGGATGGCGATCAGAACCTGGTTAGTCGGATGCAGCGTGGTGTGCTCGCTCGCGACGTCGTTCGTCACATCCGGCGCGCGCGCCGAACCCATCGGCGGGGTGCGTCAGTCCGAAGGTCTCCAGGCTCCCGCGTTCGGCCAGGCGCTTCCGCAGATTCCCGATTCCCTCGATGCCGGCCTTCCCGCCGCCGCAAGCGGCCTGAACGAAGCCGTCATCGACATCCCCGAAGCCGACATCGCGCTCCAGACCACCGTGTTCAAGCCGGACGGCGCGGGCCCGTTCCCGATGATCGTCTTCAATCACGGCAAGCTTCCTGGCGACTCGCACGCGCAGCCGCGCAACCGGCCGGTCGCGCTGGCCCGTGAATTCGTGCGTCACGGCTATGTCGTGGTCGTGCCGAACCGCCGCGGCTTCGCGGGTTCGGACGGCACCTACGCGGGCCATGGCTGCGACGTCGAAGCAAACGGCTTCGCGCAAGCCGAGGACGTCGCCGCGACAGTCGCCTACATGAGCGCGCAGTCGTATGTCGACAAGACGCATATCGTCGTGGCGGGCACCTCGCACGGCGGCCTGACGACCATCGCCTACGGCGCGCGCGACGCCATCGCCGCCCCGGGCGTGCGCGGCCTCATCAACTTTTCCGGTGGCCTGCGCCAGGACGAATGCGAAGGCTGGCAGAAAAATCTCGTCAGCGCGTTCGGCGACTACGGCCAGAACGTGCGCCTGCCGTCGCTGTGGCTCTACGGCGACAACGACTCGGTCTGGCAAGGCGATCTCTCGGCGCAGATGTTCACGGCCTTCACGTCGCACGGCGCGCGCGCCAGCCTGATCGATTTCGGCAACTACAAGAACGACGCGCATCGTCTGGTCGGCGACCGCGACGGCGTGCAGATCTGGTGGCCGCGCGTGAAGGCCTTCCTGACGCAGATCGGCATGCCGACCGCCGTGCAGTATCAGGTGTCGGAGCCGAGCATGCCGAAGGCCAGCGACTTCGCCAACCTCGACTCGGTGCAGTCCGTGCCGTTCATCGACGAAAACGGCCGTGCCGGCTATCGCAATTTCCTGTCGCAGTACTCGAGCCGCGCGTTCGCCGTGTCGGATTCCGGCGCGTGGTCGTGGGCCGAAGGCGGCGACGACCCGATGGCCGTGGCCATCGCAAGCTGCGAACGGCAAAGCGCCGACCCGTGCAAGCTGTACGCGGTGAACAACCGCGTGGTCTGGAACGATCAGCAGGCCCAGACGCAAACCGCATCGCGCTGAAGCTCCACTGCTTTTGCTGTCTTTCGAACGCCGGCCTCAGTGCCGGCGTTTTCACATCTTCAGCGCCCGATCGTCCGCTTAGGCGACGATATCGGCGAAGTTACGGGCCATAGCGCTTTCTTGCATTTCCATTGCGCGCAGCTGCGCGGCCCAAAAACCTTCCGATTACGGAAGGTGGCGGCGCTTTTAGCGATAATTGACGGGCGCAGTTTCCCCCGCAATTCAACCGCCATTCAACCGCCATGCAGGCGCCCGACGCCTGCGCGACGTATCCGGCCCGCTGCGCGCGCGGGCCCTGGAGCTGTTTTTGACTATCGAAGCCAATCAGGACTGGGTTGCCCGCTCGCTCGCAGCCGTGTGGCATCCGTGCACCCAGATGAAACATCACGAGCGCGTGCCGCTCGTACCGATCGCGCGCGGCAAGGGCGCGTGGCTCTACGATCCGCAGGGCACGCGCTATCTCGACGCGATCAGTTCGTGGTGGGTCAATCTCTTCGGCCACGCGAACGACGACATCAACCGGGCGCTCAAGGAGCAACTCGACACGCTCGAACACGCGATGCTCGCCGGCTGCACGCATGAGCCCGCCATCGAACTGGCCGAGCGTCTCTCGGCGCTGACGCAGCACACGCTCGGCCACGCCTTCTTTGCATCGGACGGCGCCTCGGCCGTCGAGATCGCGCTGAAGATGAGCTTTCATGCCTGGCGCAATCGCGGCCGGGACGAGAAACGCGAGTTCGCGTGTCTGGCGAACAGCTATCACGGCGAAACCATCGGCGCGCTCGGCGTGACCGATGTCGCTCTCTTCAAGGACGCCTACGACCCGCTGATCCGCCACGCGCACGTGGTGGCGTCGCCGGCGGCGGTCGGCGAAGACGCGGCGCTCGACGCCATGCGCGCGCTCTTCGAGCAGCGCGCGCCGCAGCTGGCGGCGGTGATCGTCGAGCCGCTCGTGCAGTGCGCCGCCGGCATGGGGATGTACGACGCGTCCTATCTCACGCGCCTGCGCGCGCTGTGCAACGCCTTCGACGTGCATCTGATCGCCGATGAAATCGCCGTCGGCTGCGGCCGCACCGGCACTTTCTTCGCGTGCGAGCAGGCCGGCATATGGCCGGATTTCATCTGCCTGTCGAAGGGCATAAGCGGCGGTTACCTGCCGCTGTCAATCGTGCTGACCCGCGACGAGATCTACGCCGCCTTCTACGACGACGACGTCACGCGCGGCTTCCTGCATTCGCATTCATACACGGGCAATCCGCTCGCCTGCCGCGCGGCACTTGCGACGCTGGACCTGTTCGAGCGCGACGCCGTATTGACGGAGAACCGCCGCAAGTCGGCGCTGCTGCGCGAAGCCTTGCAGCCGCTCGCCGCGCATCCGCGCGTGAGCAAACTGCGCGAGCGCGGCACGATCTTCGCATTCGACGTAAGCACCAACGACCCCACGTTCTCGCGCCGTTTCTTCGCGCAAGGCTTGCAGCGCGAACTGCTGATGCGGCCGATCGGCAAGACGGTCTATCTGATGCCGCCGTACATCCTGAGCGATGACGAGTTGCTGCTGCTCGCACGCCGCACACGCGAAACGCTCGAAGCCACGCTGGCCGGAGAGGCCGCATGAAGGACACCTCGCAGGTGCTTTATCACACGCTGAACCAAGGCCTCGCCGATATTGACGCACACGGTCTGCGGCGCCGTCGCAAGATCATCGACGGCGCGTGCTCGGCGCATCTGAACGTGGATGGCCGCGACATCATCGGATTTGCGAGCAACGACTATCTCGGTCTCGCCGCGCATGAAGCGCTGCGGGCGGCGCTGGCGGAAGGCGCGTCGCTCTATGGCGCGGGCAGCGGCGGCTCGCATCTGCTCGGCGGCCACTCCCGGGCGCACGCGCGCCTGGAGGACGAGCTCGCCGAGTTCTCGGGCGGCTTCGTCGACAATCCCCGCGCGCTGTACTTCAGCACCGGCTACATGGCCAATCTCGCGATCGTCACCGCGCTCGCCGGACGCGGCACGCTGGTGTTCTCGGACGCGCTGAACCACGCGTCGCTGATCGACGGCGTGCGGCTGGCGCGCGCGCAGACACAGATCTATCCGCACGCCGACACGGAAGCGCTCGACGCCATGCTCGACGCCTCGCGCGACGAAGCCGCGACCCGGCTCATCGTGACCGACACCGTGTTCAGCATGGACGGCGACATCGCCCCGCTCGCGCGTCTCGTCGAGCTGGCGGAACGCTACGGCGCGTGGCTCATCGTCGACGATGCGCACGGCTTCGGCGTGCTCGGCCCGCAAGGCCGCGGCGCGCTGGCGGCACTCGCGCTCCGCTCGCCGCATCTCGTCCATGTCGGCACGCTCGGCAAGGCGGCGGGCGTCTCCGGCGCGTTCGTCGCCGCGCACGAAACGGTGATCGAATGGCTCGTGCAGCGCGCGCGTCCGTACATCTTCACGACCGCGTCGCCGCCGGCGGTCGCGCATGCGGTGTCGGCGAGCGTGAAGATCATCGCGGGCGAGGAAGGCGACGCGCGCCGCGCGCATCTCGCCGCGCTCATCGACACCACGCGCGCAATGCTGACACGCACGCGCTGGCTGCCGGTCGATTCCCATACGGCCGTTCAGCCGCTCGTGATCGGCGGCAATGACGAAACCCTCGAGCTTGCCGCCGCGCTGGACCGCCACGGTCTCTGGGTGCCCGCGATCCGTCCGCCGACCGTGCCCGCCGGCACCTCGCGCCTACGCATTTCACTGTCCGCCGCGCACAGCGAGGACGATGTCGCGCGCCTCGACCACGCCTTGACCACGCTATGACCGCCTTATCCTATTTCGTCGCCGGAACCGACACGGAGATCGGCAAGACGCTCGTCTCCGCCGCGCTGCTGCACGGCTTCGCGCGCGCCGGACTGCGCGCCGCCGCGATGAAGCCGATCGCTTCGGGCGCCGTCCTGCGCGACGGCGTGTTGCACAACGAAGACGCCGATCAACTGGACGCCGCCGCGAACGTCGCGTTGCCGAACGAGATCCGCACGCCGTTCATGATGCGCGAGCCGATCGCGCCGCATATCGCCGCCGCGCGCGAAGGCATCGCGCTGGATATCGGGCGGATCGTCGAGGCGCATCGCTTCGCGCTGACGCAGGCGGATGTCGTCGTGGTGGAGGGCGTCGGCGGCTTTCGGGTGCCGCTCGACGATACGCATGACACCGCCGATCTCGCCGTCGCGCTGAATCTGCCGGTGGTGCTCGTCGTCGGCATGCGGCTCGGCTGCATCAGCCATGCGCTGCTGACCGCCGAAGCCATCGTTGCGCGCGGCCTGACGCTCGCCGGCTGGGTCGCGAACCGCGTGGACCCGGACATGCTCTACCCCGACGAAAACATCGCCACGCTGAAACAACGCCTGCATGCGCCGCTGCTCGGCGTGATTCCGCATCTCATGCCAGCCGATGCCGCCCGCGCCGCCGCTGCGCTCGACATCAGCGCCCTGACACACCCGCTTCAACACAAGGATTGATCTCATGACCCAACACACCGCCACCGAGACGACCGCCACGCTCACTCCGCAACCGCTGCAACGCTGGCGCGTCGCCGATGTTGTCGCGCTGTACGACCTGCCGTTCAACGACCTGCTGTATCGCGCGCAGACCGTGCATCGCGAACACTTCGATCCGAACGCCGTGCAGCTGTCCACGCTGCTGTCGATCAAGACCGGCGGCTGCGAGGAAGACTGCGCCTATTGCCCGCAGTCGGTGCATCACGACACCGGCCTCAAGGCCGAGAAGCTGATGGATGTCGACGAGGTGCTGAAGTCGGCCGAAATCGCGAAGTCCAACGGCGCAACGCGTTTCTGCATGGGCGCCGCGTGGCGCAATCCGAAGGACCGCCATCTCGAACCGATCAAGGACATGATCCGCGGCGTGAAGGCGATGGGCCTCGAAACCTGCGTGACGCTCGGCATGCTGGAAGCGCATCAGGCGCAAGGTCTGCGCGACGCCGGCCTCGATTACTACAACCACAACCTCGATACGTCGCCCGAGTTCTACGGCCAGATCATTTCCACGCGTACCTATCAGGACCGCCTCGATACCCTCGAACACGTGCGCGACGCGGGCATCAACGTGTGCTGCGGCGGCATCGTGGGCATGGGTGAATCGCGCCGCGAACGCGCGGGGCTGATCTCGCAGCTCGCCAATCTGAGCCCGTATCCGGAATCCGTGCCGATCAACAATCTCGTGCAGGTCGCGGGCACGCCGCTCACCGGCACCGAAGCGCTGGATCCGTTCGAGTTCGTGCGCACGATCGCGGTTGCGCGCATCACGATGCCGAAGGCGATGGTGCGCCTTTCCGCCGGCCGCGAACAAATGGACGAAGCCTTGCAGGCACTGTGCTTCGCAGCAGGCGCGAATTCGATCTTCTACGGCGATCAGCTTCTGACGACGAGCAATCCGCAGGCGGAAGCCGACCGCAAGCTGATCGAGCGACTGGGCATGCGCGCGGAGGCACATCGGGAGGTGGCGGCGCCGCAAGAGAAGCATGCGTGCGACGGCATGTCCGTGCATGCGCAGTAATGCGCACTAAGCGCCGTGCCTGCATCGATAACGGTGATGCGGGCTGATACATGGCCCGCCCTCATCGGCAATGAGAATTTCCTGATTCGGCATGGGTAGATAGCGCATCCATGCATATCTCCGAAAACGCGCCCCGAGCGGGGCGCATTCAGTGAATTCCGATTCATCGCGTTAAATCCCTCCTGATAAAAGCTGTATGCCCTGCGAAAGGGCATTCGAGTTTTTATGAAAGGAGGATTGATGAGAAAAAATAACCTTGCAGGATGGCTGCTCGTCCTGCTGATCACCCTGTTGCTGTCTGCCTGCGGCGACAGCAACGGCAATAACCCGGCCGTCGACAACAAAGGCAACGGGCCGAACGCAAAAGTGGCCGCGACCACCGTCATGATCTATCTGGACGGCTCGGATCTTGAATCGAAGGGCGCGGCGGCCACGGCCAATCTGAAGCAGATGATGGCGGCGACGTCCTCGGACGACGTCAATGTCATCATCACGACCGGCGGCGCCGACAAGGCCGACCCCAACGACCCCGTATCCGACTGGCGCACCCTGCGGCGCTACACGCTGCGCAACGGCAAACTGGAGTTGCTGGCGGATCTGGGCAAGAAAGACATGACGGAAGCGGACACGCTGACCGATTTCATCGTCTGGACCAAAGCAAGCTTTCCCGCGAACTCCTATCACCTGATCTTCTGGGATCACGGCGCCGGCTACGCGGGCTTCGGCGTCGACGAGAACTTCGACAAGTACAAGACCATGTCATTGCCGGTCATGCGCTCGGCGCTTGAACAAGCGCGTGCGCGCACCGGCATTCATTTCGACATGATCGGCTTCGACGCATGCCTGATGGCCAGCACCGAGGTCGCCCACGCACTCGCGCCTTATGCCAGGTATCTCGCCGCGTCCGAGGAACTCGAACCCGGCTCGGGCTGGGATTACCAGGCCGTGCTGTCCGCGCTCGCCCGGAATCCCGGGATGAGCAGCGAGCAATTGGGCCGCATCATCGCCGACAGCTATGTGGCCTTCCAGCAGCGGTCCTCCGCGCAGCAACGCGCAGAAGGCTACGCCACCGCCGAGGACGAATTCCTCACGTTCTCCGTGGTCGATCTGAGCCGCATGAACGCCGTCGACAGTGCGCTGAAGTCCTTCTCTACGGCGCTGAGCGCCTACGTGCAGAAATCGCCGGCAAACTGGGTCGCCGTGGCCGAACAGCGCGCGTTGACGCCGAGCTTCGGCGGAGACACGACCCGGCAGGACAACGCCATTGAGGCCGTGGACCTCGGCGTGTTCGCCGACCGGCTCGCGTCGAACAACATCGTTCCGGAGGCGAGCCGCATGCTGTCGGCCGCCGTCAGGCAGGCGGTCATGTATCGCGCCAATGGCGCGCAGGCAGCGCTCGCCGCGGGCATGAACATCTACTTTCCGCTGCGGCAGATCAACGACACGATTTACGAAGCAAAGTTTGCAGCCATGGACTTCCCGGAGGAATACAAGTCCTTCCTTCGTCACTACATTGCGTATCCGTCCGAGCAACCGGACGTGCTCAGCGTGGATATCAGCCGTTCGACCGCCACCGTTCTGAATGCGTCGGTCAAGAGCACGTTCGGCGTGCAGTTCGCCATGCTCGCGCTGACAGCGCGCGATCCCGAGGACCGCAACATCATCCGCATCACCGCGACTCAGCCCATCGACATGGGCCCCTCCTCCCATGGCATCTCCGCGTCGATGGACCGCGGATGGCTATTCCTGAACGGACATCTCGTTCCCATCTTCAAGACGTCGGAAGAAGAACGCGTCGATGGCGGCAGAAAGGCCAGGTTCGGCACTTACAGTGTTCCGGCCTTCCTCGGCGACAAGCCTGTTTCCCTCATCTTCGAAAGAAACATGGACACCGATGACTTCCGCTACATCGAAACCTGGGACGATTCGGACGGTCCGGGCGCCGGTCGCCTGGTCGATGCAATCAATCGCGATACCGTCATCACGCTGGCAGACGTCAAGTACGACGTGAGCAAGAAGACCTACGCCGGCATCGCGGCGTCAGCTGTGTCGTTCGCGGCGGGCGACATGGGCATCGAGGTGGAAAACCTCGCGACCAACGGTAACCCCCTGCATCTCATTACCGAGAGCTACTCCGGATCGACCGACTTGTCGGCAGCGCTTCCCGTGAACTTCTGAGTTCGTTCAAACGCGTCTTCGGTTTCCGATCGCGGACGCTTTCGAGCACACGAGCAGGCCGGCCCGCCATGGGCCGGCTTGTTTCTTTATCGGCGTCGAACCGGGCGGCCTCGCATAAAATGTCACGAAATGCACCCACCCGTCTTCGAGCGATATGAAAATCATCTTCTACGAACAAGGCACGGACGTCGATGCATGGCTCGGCGGCCTGCAGCGCGAGTTGCCTGACGCCGACCTGCGCCTCTGGCAACCGGGCGATACCGCGCCTGCGGATTACGCCATCGTCTGGAAAGCGCCGCGCGAGTTGTTCGCGAACCGGCCGGATTTGAAGGCCGTGTTCAACCTCGGCGCGGGTGTCGATGCGATCCTCGACGTGGAGCGCCAGCAGCCCGGCACACTGCCGCCGAACGCGCAACTCGTGCGTCTCGAAGACACCGGCATGGCGCAGCAGATGATCGAATACGCGGTCTACTGCGTGCTGCGCTATCTGCGCCGCTTCGACGAATATGATCTGCTGCAGCGCGAAGGCCGCTGGAAGAAACTGGAGCAGCACGCGCGCGAATCGTTCACGGTTGGTGTGCTGGGTCTCGGCGTGCTGGGTGCGGAAGTCGCCCGGCGGCTGCTCGCGCTCGGCGTGCCGGTACGCGGCTACAGCCGTTCGCCCAAGGACATCGATGGCGTGCAGGTCCATGCGGGGCACGAGCAGTTCGACGCGTTCCTCGACGGCGTGAAGGTGCTCATCAACCTGTTGCCACACACGCCGGACACCGAGGGTATCCTGAACACTCGCACGTTCGGCAGGCTCGCGCGCGGCGCCTATGTGGTGAACCTGGCGCGCGGCCCGCATCTCGTCGATGCCGACCTGCTCGCCGCACTCGACAGCGGCCAGGTCGCCGCCGCGACGCTCGACGTGTTCCACACCGAGCCGCTGCCGCAGGATCATCCGTACTGGACGCATCCGCGCGTGTCGGTCACGCCGCACATTGCGGCGGAGACGCTGCGGAACGAGAGCATCGTGCAGATCGCCGGCAAGATCCGGGCGCTGGCACGCGGCGAACCGATCAGCGGCATTGTCGATATCACGCGCGGTTACTGAACGACACCGACCGACACTCAATCGCCTATTCGCCTATCCAGGGAGGAGACAGACATGATTCCAGCCAAAGTGAAGATCGTCGAAGTCGGGCCGCGCGACGGCCTACAGAACGAGAAGGAGTTCGTGCCCACCGAGACCAAGATCGAGCTCGTCAACCGGCTCGCGCGGGCGGGTATCGTGAATGTCGAGGCCACCTCGTTCGTGTCGCCGAAATGGGTGCCGCAGATGGGCGATGCCAACGCCGTCATGTCCGGCATCGAGCGTCGTCCGGGCACGATCTACTCCGTGCTCACGCCGAACATGCGCGGCTTCGAAGGCGCGCTCGAAGCGAAAGCCGACGAAATCGTGATCTTCGGCGCGGCCAGCGAAGCCTTCTCGCAGAAGAACATCAATTGCAGCATCGCGGAAAGCGTCGCGCGCTTCGAACCGGTCGCGCGGGCCGCGAAGGACGCCGGCATCCGCCTGCGCGGCAGCGTCTCGTGCGCGCTCGGCTGTCCGTATCAGGGTGAAGTGAGCGTCGCGTCCGTCGTGGACGTGGTCGAGCGCTTTAAGGCGCTCGGCTGCGACGAAATCGATATCGCCGATACCATCGGCGTCGGCACGGCGAAGCGCACGCGCGAAGTGATGGCGGCGGCATCGAAGGCATTTCCGCGCGAACGCTTGTCCGGCCATTTCCACGATACCTACGGTCAGGCCGTCGGCAATGTCTATGCGTCGCTGCTCGAAGGCATCGAGATCTTTCACGCGTCGGTAGCGGGATTGGGCGGCTGTCCGTACGCGAAGGGCGCGACCGGCAACGTCGCGACGGAAGACGTCGTGTATCTGCTGAACGGCCTGGGCATCGAGACGGGCATCGACCTCGATGAACTCATCGAGATCGGCGACTTCATTTCACGCGCGATCGGCAAGACCAGTTCTTCGCGCGCGGGCCGTGCGCTCCTCACCAAAAAACGCGACGGCGCCGCAGCCTGTGCCTGATTTCCAGGAACCCCCAGGAAACCTCAATGATCGATCAATTGCCTGAATCCGCGCGCCGCGTCGCGCTGTTGCTCAAGGAACGCGGCCATCCGCATGATGTCGTGATGCTGCCCGAGACCGGCAAGACCTCGGCCGAAGCGGCGGCCGGGCTCGGCTGCTCGGTCGCGCAGATCGCCAAGTCGATTCTGTTTCGCCGGCGCAAGGACGATGCGCCCGTGCTGGTGATCGCGAGCGGCGCGAATCGCGTGGATGAAGCGAAGGTGGCCGCGCGCGTCGGCGAGCTGGCGCGCGCGGACGCGAAGTTCGTGCGCGAGAAGACCGGCTACGCGATCGGCGGCGTCTGTCCGATCGGCCATGCGGTCGAGCCCGTCACGCTGATCGACGCCGACCTGCTCGCGCTCGACAGCCTGTGGGCCGCTGCCGGTCATCCGCATGCGGTATTCAATCTGTCGCCGCAGGAACTGATCGAGCTGACCGGCGCGCCGGTGGCCGACGTCGCCCTGCGCGAAACCGCGGAATCATGAGCGACGTGGCGTCGCCGTGCGTGGACGTCTGCCGCATGAACCCGGAAACGGGTTTCTGCGAAGGCTGCCTGCGCACGATCGACGAGATCGCCGCGTGGGCGTCGTGCGACGACAGCGAGAAACGCGCGGTGCTGGCGCGCGTGGAGAGCCGTCGCCAGGGTGCGCGGGTCGTAACGATCGGCGCCTCGTTCGAAACCGGGCTCGTGCTGCCGCCCGACTCCATCCGGCAGTTCGCCACGCTCGTCAACGACACGAACCCGCTGCATCACGACGACGCCTACGCGCGCGCCAGCCGTTTCGGCTCGCTGATCGCGTCGGGGACGCAGCCGACCGCGCATCTGATGGCCTTGATCGCCGCGCATTTCTCGACCTTCGCGCAGCCGCTCGGCCTGGAGTTCGGCATCCGCCTCAGGCGCGCGGTGAAGGCGAACGACACGCTGACGATGCGCTGGCAGGTCGTCGAGGCGAAATGGAAAGCCAGCCTCAACGGCGACCTCGTGAAGCTCGAAGGCGGCGCGCGCAACCAGTCCGGCGAGACGGTCATCGAGGCGACCGCGACCATCGTCGTGATGCCGCTGGAGCGCGCGACATGAACCCATTGCCGCAGCCGCTGCGTGAAGCCATGACGGTGTTCGAACGGGGCTGGCTCTCGTCGAACAACGTGCTGTTCGCGAGCGCCGCAGGCACGGCCATCGTCGATACCGGCTATGCCGCGCACGCGCCGCAGACGCTCGCGCTGGTGCAGCAGACGCTGGGCGCGCGTCCGCTCGACCTGATCGTCAATACGCATCTCCATTCGGATCACTGCGGCGGCAACGCGCTGCTGCAACGGACCTACGCGTGCGACACGCTGGTGCCCGCCGGCGACGCGCAGGCCGTGCGCGCCTGGGACGAAGAGGCGCTGTCCTTTCGCGCGACCGGCCAGCATTGCGAGCGCTTCGTCCTGAGCGGCACGCTCGCACAGGGCGCGACGCTGGAACTTGGCGGCTTCGCGTGGAACGCGCTCGGCGCGCCGGGTCACGATCCGCATTCGCTGATGCTGTATTGCCCTGAAATGCGCGTGCTGATCAGCGCCGACGCGTTGTGGGAAAACGGCTTCGGCGTGATCTTTCCGGAACTGGAAGGCGAGAGCGGTTTCGTGGAAGCGCGCGCGGTGCTGGATCTGATCGCTACGCTCGATATCGATGTCGTGATTCCGGGCCATGGTGCGCCGTTCACGGACGTCGCGCGCGCGCTCGACACGGCCGTGTCGCGACTCGATTATCTGCAAGCCGACCCGGCGCGCAATGCGAAGAACGCGCTCAAGGTGCTGATCGTGTTCCGGCTGATGGAAGTCCGCACGATGACGCTCGACGCCATCGTCGCGATGACCGCGGAGGCCCGCGCGATGCGCGCCGCCGCCGAAGCGCTCGCGCCTGCCGCGCAACTGCGGGCGCTGATTGAAAAGGTCGTCGGGGAACTGGCGCGCAGCGGTGCGGTGAAGGTGAGCGGCGAGTGTGTGTCGGCGGCCTGAACAGGCGCATTGCCAAGATCACGCGCTCAAAAAGAAAGCCGCTTGTCAGCTACGGCAAGCGGCGGAATCATAGGGACGTGATCAACGTCCAGCGTATCGTAGCGCGACACATTTTCACGTGCATCGGTGCTTTCCCTACAGAACTTTTTCGCTCACCTGACCCCGTGTAAGACGAGGTTCCGTTGCGCGTTTCAGGCGGATTCGGCGGCGAAGAACGCGAGCATCTCGGCGAGCAACGCGTCCGGCTGTTCCTCGGGAATATAGTGCCCGCACGGCAAGGCGCGGCCGCTCACGTCGCGTGCGACGCGCCGCCATTCGGCAAGCGCATCGAAGCATTGGGCGATCACGCCTTCCTGCCCCCACAGCACGCGCAATGGACAGCCGATTTTCAGGCCGCGCTCGAGATCGGCGCGATCGTGTTCGAGGTCGATGCCCGCCGCCGCGCGATAGTCCTCGCACATGCCGAAGATCGCGCCCGGCGAGGCCAGCGCATCGCGATACGCCTGCAGCGCGTGCGGCGCGAACGGCGCGAGGCCTGCGTGACGGTTGCCCATCACGCGCTCGATATAGGCGTCGGGATTGCCGCCGATCAGCAACTCCGGCAACGGCGCCGGCTGAATCAGAAAGAACCAGTGGAAGTACGCGGTCGCGAAGGCGCGATCGGTGGCTTCATACATGGCGAGCGTCGGCGCGATGTCCAGCAGCATCAGCCGGTCGACGGCGTCGGGAAAATCCATCGCCATGCGATGCGCGACCCGCGCGCCGCGATCGTGCGCGCACACCAGGAAACGTTCCAAGCCGAAATGGCGCATCACCGCGACCTGATCGGCGGCCATCGCGCGTTTCGAATAGGGCGTGTGCCGCGCGTCGCTCGGCGGCTTGCCCGATGCGCCATAACCGCGCAGATCGGTGGCGATCACCGTGAAATGGCGGGCCAGTTCATCGGCACATCGATGCCAGATCTCGTGGGTTTGCGGATGGCCGTGCAACAGCAGCAGCGGAGGACCGTCGCCGCCCTTCATTCCGACGATATCGACGTCTCCTGCAGCAACGCTGAACGTTTCGTAGTCTGCGAAAGACATGGTTGTTGTGGGCTCGTGGCGTTGCGGAACATTGTAGGCGCGGGGCCTCCGCGGCTGATGGCGGCAGCGCCATGAAAGCCGAAAACCGAAGACTTCTTCGGGAACGCCCCGAGTAGTCACGCAGCCTGCTTCATTTACAATCGAACGACCGTTCGCAGCACTTGATCGTGCGTGCCGCAACGCCACCCTTGCTCGTAAAATCACTCAACACCGCTCGCGCCCCTTTCTGGAGACTCGTGCCATGGCCCTGCCCGCCATCCTGCAGCACCTTGCCTTGCCGGTCGTCGGTTCGCCCATGTTCATCGTCAGTTATCCGGAACTGGTGCTGGCGCAATGCAAGGCCGGCATCGTCGGATCATTCCCGGCGCTCAATGCCCGTCCCGCCGAAATGCTCGACGAATGGCTCACGCAGATCCAGGCGTCGCTCGCCGAGCACAAGGCAGCCCATCCCGACGCGGTCATCGGGCCGGTTGCGGTGAACCAGATCGTGCATCAGTCGAATGCACGGCTCGAACAGGACGTGCGCGTATGCGTCGAGCACAAGGTGCCGATCTTCATCACGAGCCTGCGCGCGCCGGTCAAGGAAATGATTGACGCTGTGCACTCGTATGGCGGCATCGTCCTGCATGACGTCATCAATATCAGGCACGCGCAGAAGGCGCTCGAAGCCGGCGTCGACGGGCTGATCCTCGTCGCGGCCGGCGCGGGCGGACACGCGGGCACGACGTCTCCGTTTGCGCTCGTCGGCGAAGTGCGACGCATGTTCGACGGTCCCATCGTGCTGTCGGGCGCCATTGCCAACGGCGGCTCGATTCTGGCGGCGCAGGCCATGGGCGCCGATCTCGCGTACATGGGCACGCGCTTCATCGCGACGCAGGAGGCGCATGCGCAGGAAAGCTACAAGCGCGCGATCGTCGAGGCGAATGCCGCCGATATCATCTACACGAATCTCTTCACTGGCGTGCACGGCAACTACATTCGCGAGAGCATCGTCAACGCGGGACTGGATCCCGACGCGCTGCCCGTCTCCGACAAAACCGCGATGAATTTTGCCGATCCCAAGGCGAAGGCGTGGAAGGACATCTGGGGCGCGGGACAGGGCGTCGGGCTGATGAGCGACGTGCCGAGCGTCGCGGAGCTGGTCGCCCGGCTGAAGAGCGAATACGACGACGCCAAAGCGCGCCTGGCGATCGGCTGAGTTGCGCCTTCCGGTTTCGATCCCGGCTGCTGGAAACGAAACACCGCCCACGAGGCGCGGTGTTTCGTTTGACGAGGCGAAAAACGCGCGTGTCAGAACTTCGCGCGGATGCCGACGCCGAAGGTATCGCCCGACGAGATGCCGGTGTACTTGTCGTTCAGGTAGGCCGCGTAGACATCGGTGCGCTTCGACAGCGGATAGTCGTAGCCGAGCGCCCAGCTCTTGTGCGTCTGGTCGAGGCCACCGTTGCTGCGCGAGTACGCGTACGACGCCATCACCGTGCCCGGGCCGAGCGGCACGGTCACGCCGCCTTGCCCCGTGTTCACGTGGAAGGTGCCGACGTCGATGTCGTTCTTCGTGTACATGTACTGCGCGAAGAACTTGACGAACTTCATGTCGAACGACGCGCCCAGCTGGCCCACGCTCTGGCTCTTGAAGCCGGGAATCGTGAAGGCGTTGGAAGTCGGCAGGTCGCCCGGCGCGTTGTTGAAGTTGACGTACTGGTAGACGCCGGTGGCCGCGAACGGGCCGTGGAAATACAGAAACTGCGCGCTGTACTTCTTGGAGCGGCCATCGCCGGCGTTGTTGCCGAACGCGTACATCACGCTGCCCGACAGGCCGTTGAAGTCAGGCGACGTGTACTGCACCGCGTTGTTCCAGCCCGAGTCGCCCGTGACACCCTGGTCCGTCGTGTAGGTCGGGAACGTGCCCTGGCCCAGGAACACGTGATAGACCATCGGCGAGAACACGTACGAATCGACGAACGGGTTGAACAGAATCGTCGAGACGAAGAGCTGCGTGGTCAGGCGGCCGGCCGTGAACGTGCCGATCGGGCCTTGAATGCCGACGTAGGAGTTACGCGCGAAGAAGGTGTCGCCCTGGAAGCGGCCGTACTGGCCGTTTTGCGCGCGGAAGAAGCTTTCCAACGTGAAGATGGCCTTGTAGCCGCCGCCGAGATCCTCGGCGCCCTTCATGCCCCAGTACGACGTCGACATGCCGCCGCCGCTCACATTCCATGCGCGATCGCTGCCCGGAAACTTGGTGGCGCCGACCCATTCGTCGACCTGGCCGTAGAGCGAAACACTCGACTGCGCCTGCGCGGATCCCGCCGCGAACATGCCGAGCATCGCTGCGGCGACCACTGTGGCCTTGACCGTTGTTTTCACCGTAGTCTTCGGCGCACGGTTGACGGTTGGCTTCATGAACTCTCCTGTCTTTGTCGAAAATTGAATACTTGGCGGGCGAGGAGCGTTGCACTCGCCTCGTCTGACCGGTTGACGGTGAATGGGCGAGAGAGGCATCGCGTGTGGAGCGGCACCATCTTTACGGACCATTTTTCCGGTCAAAAATGTTTTTGGTTATTGCGGGTATAGCGATTCGGATACTTCATGCCGTGCGCAACCGGGACGCATGCGAGGTGCATACGCCGCAGCCGCACGGGGCTCGCGGATCATGTCGGCGCGCGGCCAAGTGGGGCGCGCCTGATCGAGGGAAAACAAGCCTGGCGAAGTACTGAAATGCGACATTCATCCGCGCAGGGCGCATTGTCCTTGCGCGGATAAAGGAGGGAAATATTTATGAGAAAGCGGACGCTTAACTGTGGCGAGATTGCGTCAATATGACAGCGGAACTGGACGGACAATTTTTTTGTCGTTCCGCGCGCGGACGAGCGCACCCGACGTGCCGGTTCAAGGACGCGTGAAGAAGCGTCAAGCGATCAGTTGCGGAAATTGCCGTTGGCGGGCGCGCGGCCGGCATCCGACGGACGTCCGGGCGGGCGCGGCAGGCTGCGCTCTTCGTTGTAGCGGGTGATGTCGGCGCGGATGGATCCGGCGCCGTGCAGCGGAGCCGCCTGATCCACCTGCGGGACCGTGCGGACTTCGGCGCTGACGGGCGTCAGGCCGTCTTTCGACGAGACAGGCGTGTAGTGCAACGATTGCCTGCTGGCGGCAGAGTTGTCGAACACCGCGGGCGACAGCCATTCGACACGCGGCCCCGCGAGCGCGAGCGAACCCGCCACCGCGAGTGCGCCGAGCGCAGCGGTTGCGAAAAGCCGGGTCGTGTTGCGAAAGCCTGTGAGCGTCATGTCGAAACAGCCAAGGTCCGACCGATATCCTCGTTCGCAAACAGGTGGATGGTGGCTCGATGCTTGCGCCTCGAACGTGCCCATTCAGCGAACCACCGGCTTTGGTCGGAGCGGTCAGTTCATGCCGTTGAAAACGGATGGGCATGACCTGCAAACCGGTGTATTCAACAATTTATTGGGCGCCGCGACGGCAGTCGAGCCAAAAAGTGTTATGTCCGCTCGATGGTTGTAACACCATGTTACGTCAGAGTTTTTCCTTCCGACCGGCCGTTTTGGACGCTTAATCATGTGAGGAAAATCGCTGGTTTTTTAGTGCTTAGAAGTGACGCGTTAGCCCACCCGCTGCGCTTACACCGCAGCGGTGAACAACGGCGTTTCATGCGCTGCATGCATCAATGAGTCCAGGAAATGAATTTGCCATTTCAATCCTCTCCGGGCGAAAATCATGGTTTTCACTAATACGGCGCTGGAACCGCGACGCATGACCGACCGGCTTCCCCACGCGCGAGAATTCTGAATGGCACGGCCCAAACTCCTTCCCGACAACTTCACGCTGGCGCTCGTCGGCCCCGTCATTCTCGCCAGCCTCCTGCCGTGCCGCGGCGGCGCAGCGGTTGCGTTCAACTGGATCACCAACGTCGCCATTGGATTGCTGTTCTTCCTGCACGGCGCAAAACTCTCGCGCGAGGCCATCGTCGCGGGCGCAACGCACTGGCGGCTCCACGTCGTCGTCCTGCTCAGCACCTTCGCGCTGTTTCCCCTGCTCGGACTCGTACTCAAACCGGTGCTGACGCCGCTCGTCACGCCCGCGCTCTACACCGGCATCCTGTTCCTGTGCACCTTGCCCTCCACGGTGCAGTCCTCCATTGCGTTCACTTCGATGGCCAAGGGCAACGTGCCGGCAGCCGTATGCAGTGCGTCGGCCTCGAGCCTGCTCGGCATTTTCATCACGCCTGCGCTCGTCGGACTCGTGGTGAGCAATCACGGCGCAACGACAGGCTCGCCATGGCACACGGTCGGCAATATCACGCTGCAACTGCTGGTGCCGTTCATCGCAGGACAATTGCTGCGCCCGGCCATCGGCAGATGGGTGGACGCGCATCGCGCCATTCTCAAGTTCGTCGATCAGGGCTCGATCCTGCTGGTGGTCTACGTGGCCTTCAGCGAGGCCGTCAACGAAGGCATCTGGCATTCGATCTCGCTCGGCACGCTCGCGGGTCTCGTGGCCGTGAACATCCTGCTGCTGGCGGCGGCGCTCTTCATCACGGCATTCACGGCGAAGCGGTTGGGCTTCAGCCGGGCGGACCAGATCACCATCATTTTCTGCGGCTCGAAAAAGAGCCTTGCCTCAGGCATTCCGATGGCAAAAGTAATCTTCGCTTCGCACGCCGTGGGTGCGGTGGTCCTGCCGCTGATGCTGTTCCACCAGATCCAGTTGATGGTCTGTGCCGTGCTCGCGCAACGCTGGGGCGCCCGCAAGACCGTCGCCGAACCCGTGCGCAAGAGCGAAAGCGCCGGAGCGCCCGCGCAACGCTGAACTGTTCCATTCCCCGCTCCATTCCTGACGAAGGCCGCCCCGTGCGGCCTTTGTGTCATTTGACGCCGGCCGCGCATCGCTGTCGATTCGGCCGGATGGCATAGGCCGAAACGTCGGCGCTTCATCAAACATCTGCACACCTTCGCTGACCGACGTCCGGCGCTTTTGCCTATGCCTTCCGGCTGAATGGCGGCCGGGCATGTCCCTTGCCACACTTCTGTTCAAGACACGCAGCAGAAGCCACGAGGGAACCATGCAAACAACACGCGCGCCGTACCAGTCAGGGCGCAGACAATGAATCGGGCAGACACAGTCGGCACGCCTCGCGCAGAAGCGGGCGCCTTGCGCGCGTTCCTTGCCACGCTGCCGTTCGAACGCGGCAGCGCCGAGGCCACAGGCATGGCACTGCGCGCACTGATCGACGCGCGGCTCGACCGCCCGGCTCTGCCCGGTCGAGGTGAGACCGCGGCGCGGTGGCGCGCGCTTGGCGCAGTTGCCGGCTTCGACCTCTCGGTCGTCAAGCTGTACGAAGGCCACACGGATGCAGTCGCCATCCTCGCCGAACTCGATAACCACGAACCCGAAGCAGGCAATGCCTGGGCCGTGTGGGCGGCCGAGCCACCGGATGCACGGCTCTCAGCCCTCGGCGAAGCAAGCGCCGAATCCGTGCTGTTGCAGGGCACGAAGGCCTGGTGCTCGGGGGCGGCATCCGTAACGCACGCGCTCGTGACCGCCTGGAACGAGGCGGGGGAGCCGATTCTCGCCGCCGTCGCGCTCGATCATCCCGGTGTGACGGTCACCGACTCCGGCTGGAGCGCCGTCGGCATGCGGGCCAGCGCGAGCGTCGAAGTGAGCTTCGAGCGCGTTCCTGCGCGGCGCATCGGCGGCGCGCGCGCGTATCTGGAGCGTCCCGGTTTCTGGCAGGGCGGCGCGGGCATTGCCGCATGCTGGTTCGGTGCTGCGGCGGCCATCGCGCAGTTCGTCGCGCGCGACGTGCGCAAGCGCCCCGCGCCTCACAAGCTCGCCCATCTCGGCGCCATCGATACGACGCTCAGCGCAACGGCCGCCCTGCTGCGCGAGACCGCAAAGTACATCGATCACGAACCGCATGCGCACGCCATGGCACACGCGATGCGCGCCCGGCTTGCTGCGGAACGCGCGGCGGCGTCCGTCGTCGAGCGCGCGGGCCGTGCGCTGGGCGCCGGGCCGCTGTGTCGCGACCCGCACTTCGCGCTGCTGATGGCGGATCTACCGGTATTCATTCGACAAAGCCACGCAGAGCGCGACGAAGCCGCGCTCGCTGAATGCGTCATCGAGGAGGAAGTGATTTCATGGCAAGTGTGACCACGACAGCGCCGGCCGAAACCGAACACGACACCCGCGACAACGACCGCGCCATTTTCGGCCACGGCACGCCCGAATCCGCATGGCAAGGCTGGGCGCGCCTGAGTGCGCTACCGGAGGTCGATCCAGCGGAGCTCGTGCCGTTTGGCGGGCGCGCAGTCATCGTCGCGCCTCATCCGGACGACGAAGTCCTCGGCACCGGCGGCCTGCTTGCGCGGCTGTCGCAACTCGGCCGGAGCATCCTGATCGTCGCCGTCACCGACGGCACCGCCAGCCATCCCGATTCGCACGGCTGGCCCGCCGAGCGGCTCGCACGCGAACGTCCGCAGGAAACCAAGGACGCGCTGCAACGTCTGCATCTGCGTCAAGTGCAGGTTGTCCGGCTCGGACTGCAGGACGGCGGCGCCAGGCAGTTCGAACCGGTGCTGGCGGAGCGCCTGTCGCGGCTTCTGCAATCCGGCGACGTGGTGTTCACCACCTGGCGCAACGACGGCCATCCCGATCACGAAGCCGCCGGGCGTGCCGTGCACGCGGCAGCCGGTGCGCTCGAGCTGCGCTGTGTCGAGGTGCCGCTGTGGACCTGGCACTGGGCGTCGCCCGACGACACGCGCGTGCCCTGGAGCCGGGCGCGCCGGATCGTGCTCGACGAAGCAACTCATGCGCGGAAGCTGCGGGCCGTGCAGGCGTTCCGCAGCCAGATCGAGCCCGATGCCGCCATGGGCCGCACACCGGTCCTGCCCGACCATGTCCTGGCGCGGCTCACTCGGTCTTTCGAGGTCGTCCTCATATGAGCGCGCCCGGCCATGAGAGCAAGCAGCACTTCGACACCCTGTATCAGGAGAGCGAAGACCCCTGGAAAATCAGAGAGCGCTGGTACGAACGGCGCAAGCGGGCGCTCACGCTCGCGGCGCTGCCCGATGAGTATTACGCGCGTGCCTTCGAACCGGGCTGCGGCAACGGCGAACTGACCGCGCTGCTCGCCTCGCGCTGCGGCGAACTTCTTGCCGCCGACATCGCGGAACAAGCCGTGGAACTCACGCGCCAGCGCATCTCGCGCCTGGCGAACGTGAGCGTCGAGCAGATGCACTGGCCGGACGTCTGGCCTTCCGGCTCGATGGATCTCGTCGTGATGAGCGAGATCGGCTATTACCTGGACGAGCCGCAGTTGCTGCGCGTCGCCGACTTCCTGCACGAACGCCTGTCCGCTTCCGGCGCGGTTGTCGCGTGTCACTGGCGCAAGAACATCGCGGGCTGGCCGCGCAATGGCGACGACGTGCACGCCACGCTGCGCGACCGCCTGAACCTGCCGCATCTTTGCCGCTATCAGGACGACGACCTGGTACTCGACGTCTGGACGCGGGACGCCCGATCCGTCCATGAACGCGAAGGTCTCGAGTAATGTTTTGTGGTTTTACTAAACAAAGAAACTGCAACGAATCGCTTATACATCAGGGTGATCGTGGTTTTCTCCTAGCTTGATTCGGGTTTTCCTCCGCGATTTTTACTATACAATCGCCAAGACCAGAATAAACCGGCAGTCGCGATAAACACCGCATACACGAAGCGGCGCCGGTCATAGCGGAGACAGGAACACTACGATGGCCACCACCATTCGCGATGTCGCACGCGCCGCCAGCGTCTCGATCGGCACTGTTTCGCGCGCGCTGAAGAATCAACCCGGGCTCTCCGAGGCCACGCGCGTACGCGTCGTCGAAGTGGCGCAGCAACTGGGCTATGACTCCGCGCAATTGCGCACGCGCATTCGTCGCGTGACCTTCCTGCTGCACCGGCAACACAACAACTTCGCCGTCAGCCCGTTCTTCTCGCACGTGCTGAACGGCTTCGAGGAAGCCTGCCGCGAACGCCGACTGGTGCCGTCCGTGCTCACCGCCGGCCCCACTCAGGATCTCGCGCAACAAATGCGGCTCCATGCGCCCGACGCCATCGCGGTCGCGGGTTTCGTCGAGCCGGAATTGCTCGCGCACCTGCACGCCCTCGCGCGCCCGACCGTGCTCATCGACCTGCGCGCGCCGGGTTTCCGCTCCGTCAACATCGACAACGCCCGCGGCGCCTCGCTCGCAATGCAGCATCTGTTCGCGTCCGGACGGCGGCGCATCGCGTTCATTGGCGGCTCGCTCGCGCATCACAGCATCGCGCAGCGCGCGCTGGGCTATCGCAAGGCGTATTTCGACGCCGGCCTCCTGTTCGATCCGATGCTCGAAATCATGACGCAGCCCGGCCTGCCGGCGGATCTCGCCGCCGCCGACGCCATGGAACGCCTGATCGCCGATGCACGCGCGCAATCCGCGCCGCTGCCCGACGCCGTTTTCGCCTATAACGATGCAGCGGCCCTCGCCGCGATGCGGGTTTGTCTCGCTCATGGCTTGCGCGTGCCGGAAGACATCGCGTTCGTGGGTTTCGACGACATTCCCGCCGCCGCGCAGAGCACGCCGCCGCTCTCGACCGTCGCCATCGACAAGGAAGCGCTCGGGCGCCGCGGCGTCGAACTGCTGCTGGAGGACACGTCGGGGCCGCCGAATCAGGCCGATACGCTCGTGGCAGTCGACTTCATCCCGCGCGCCAGCTCCGGCGCGGGCCCTCAGGGGAAACCGGCATCAAGACAGCACGCGAACCAGGACATCAGCACGCCATGAACATGACTGCCTCACCCGCCCTCGCGGAAGCAGCGCCGGCAGAACGCGCGATCGACTTTCGCAGCCACGACTTCCTGCTCGCGCACGTGCGCGACACGCTCGCGTTCTACGCGCCCCACGCCCGCGACCCGTCCGGCGGCTTCTTCCACTTCTTCAAGGACGACGGCAGCGTCTACAACCACACGACGCGCCACCTCGTCAGCAGCACGCGTTTCGTCTTCAACTACGCGATGGCGTACCGGCAGTTCGGCGACGCCCGCTATCAGGACGACGCGCGGCACGCGTTCGACTTCCTGCGCGCGGCGCACTGGGACGCGGCGCTGGAAGGCTACGACTGGGAAATCGAGTGGCGCGACGGCCAGAAACGCACCCTCGACGGCACGCGGCACTGCTACGGCATGGCTTTCGTGCTGCTCGCGTGCGCGCACGCGGCGATGGCGGGCATCGACGAAGCCCGGCCGATGATCGAGGAAACCTTCGCGCTGATGGAGCGCCGTTTCTGGGACGCCGACGCCGGCCTGTACGCCGACGAAGCCACGCCTGACTGGCGTCTTTCCGACTATCGCGGGCAGAACGCCAACATGCACGCGACTGAGGCGCTGCTGGCCGCCTACGAGGCAACCGGCCATGTGGTCTACCTCGACCGCGCCGAGAAGATCGCGGGCAACATCACGCTGCGCCAGGCCCGGCTGTCGAACGGGCTCGTGTGGGAGCACTTCCGGCCCGACTGGTCGGTGGACTGGCACTACAACGAGTCGGACAGTTCGAACATCTTCCGTCCGTGGGGCTTCCAGCCCGGTCACCAAACCGAATGGGCGAAGCTGCTGCTGATCCTGGAGCGGCATCGCGCGCTGCCGTGGCTCGCGCCGCGTGCAGTGGAACTGTTCGACGCCGGTTTCAACCGCGCGTGGGACAGCCGGCACGGCGGCCTGTATTACGGCTTTGGTCCCGACGACACGATCTGCGACCACGACAAGTATTTCTGGGTCCAGGCGGAGAGCTTCGCGGCGGCGGCGCTGCTCGGCGCCCGCTTGGGCCGCGAGCGTTTCTGGGACTGCTACGACGAACTCTGGCGCTACAGCTGGGCGCATTTCGTCGATCACGAATACGGCGCGTGGTATCGCATCCTGACCTGCGACAACCGCAAGTACGGCGACGAAAAAAGTCCCGCGGGCAAGACCGACTATCACACCATGGGCGCGTGCTACGAAGTGCTGAACGCGCTCGCCCCGTCACAACATTCACGGTGAAATCGATGGCAAGCGAGCACAGCACCTTTCCGCAATTCGTCTCCGCGGGCGACATCCTCACCGACATGATCCGCACGGACGTGTCGAGCTGGCTCTCGCGTCCGGGCGGCGCGGGCTGGAACGTGGCCCGCGCGGTCGCGCGCCTCGGCCTGCCGACCGCCTGCGCGGGCTCGCTCGGCACCGACAACTTTTCTGACGACCTGTGGGAAGCCAGCGTCGCGTCGGGGCTCGACATGCGCTTCATGCAGCGCGTCGAGCGCCCGCCGCTGCTGGCCATCGTCCACAAGACACAGCCGCCTACCTATTACTTCATGGGCGAGAACGGCGCCGATCTCGCCTTCGATCCGTCGCGGCTGCCGCAAGGCTGGATGGAGCGGGTGAAGTGGGCGCACTTCGGCTGCATCAGCCTCGTGCGCCAGCCGCTCGGCGCCACGCTGGCGGCGCTCGCCCGGCAGTTGCGCGAGCACGGCGTGAAGATCAGCTTCGACCCGAACTACCGCAATCTGATGGAGCACGGCTACGAGCCGATCCTGCGCAACATGGCCGGTCTCGCCGACCTCATCAAGGTGTCGGACGAAGACCTGCACATGCTGTTCAAGGACAAATCCGAGCCGGACGCGCTTGCCGCGATCCGCGCGATGAATCCGCAAGCCACCGTTCTCGTCACGCGCGGCTCCGCGCAGGCCACGCTCTACGCCGGCGACGAGCAATTCAGCGCGCGTCCGCCGAGCGTGGAAGTGGCGGATACGGTCGGGGCCGGCGATGCGTCCGTCGGCGGATTGCTCTACAGCCTGATGGCGCGCCATGGCGACTGGCCGGAGCATCTGAAGTTCGCGCTCGCGGCGGGTGCGGCGGCCTGTCGTCATTCGGGCGCGCATTCGCCCTCGCTGGAGGAAGTCGAAGCGCTGCTGAAATAAAGCGGCAGGACGGCGTCATACGCGTCGCATATCCGCGTGCTAGCATGGATTCGTCCTTGCCCGGAGGCGTATCCACCATGGAAGACACCACCTACACGAAAGGCATCTACACCGCGAAGATCGGCGTGCGCGCCATCGACGACGGTCAGTTCCAGGGCCTCGTTTCGCTCACGCGCGACGACGGCGAGGACACCGAGGCGAAGGTCTACGAAGTGGACGCCGCCTCCAGCAACGAAGAAGAAGCGCTCAACGAAGCGCGCGCGCTCGCGCACCGCATCCTCGGGGCAATCGAACTATAACGGCCAGGCGGCGCCTGGCTCATCGCCTCGTGGGCGCTGCCGACTGCAATGGAGGACACCATGCCGGAGCAGATCTTCCTTTACGGCGTCTATGCGATCCACGTAAGACCGGTCGAGCTGCAAGGCTCGCGCTGGGACGCGGAATACGAAATCCGCCATCACGACAAGGCGGTGCAGGCGTGGCAGACGGTCGGCGGCGACGAAGGGCTGGTTGATCGCGCCGAAGCCGTCGAGCTTGCGCATCAGCGCGGCGTGGCGGATATCGAAGCCGGCGCGGGCATTCCGAAGCCGCGCGCCTTTCCCTGATCCCGCTCAGCGTGACGCATGGGCCACGCCCGCCTGCGTGGCGGGCGCGAGCCGTGCGGCCTCGCGACGGTCGATCGCCAATGCACGCTCATGCCCCTCGCGCGCCAGCGAGCGCTCGACGTACTCGAACAGCACGCCCTCCGGCGGAATCAGCTTCGCGACCAGCGCAATCTGCAGCGTGCTCGCCGCGAGCACATCGGCGGCGGTGAACTGCTCGCCGAGCAGCCACGGCCCCTCCTCCAGCGCGCTTTCGATCGCGTGCTCGACCCGCGCCAGATCGCCCCAGCCGAAACTCACCGTGTTGCCCGGCGCGCCGGTCATGCGCTCGGCCATCGCGGGCTCCAGGCAGGAGCCGGTGAAGAACATCCATTGCAGGAAACGGCCGCGCGCCGGATCGTCGACGGGCACGCCCAGCCCGCTGTCCGGATAGCGATCCGCCAGATACAGCAGCACCGCGCCCGATTCCGCCACGCGCACGCCGCCGTCCTCGAGCGCCGGCAGTTTCGACATCGGATTGACGCGGTTGAAGTCAGCGCCGTTCTGCGCACCCGCGCGAATGTTCACGTACTCGAGTTCGTACGGCACACGCATTTCCTCGAGCATCCACAGCGCGCGAAAGGCGCGCGTCTTCGGCCAGTAGTAGAGCTTCATCGGTCTCGTCTTCTTCTCTGGTTTCAGTGTCGTTCAGGTTAGTCCCAAAACTCCATCCGACGTGGTCTGAACGATCCGGGTTAACGCGCACGCGCGCCAGATCGAGAAGATTTCTCTCGGATCGGCGGCAATTGATCCATCTGCTTCTCGATTCCAGCCGAAACCCGGTCAGTGCGCAAAAACATTCCGCTTTCGGCGGCAAAGAATGACGCATTGCCCCACATACCAAAACGAGACCGGAGATTCCATGAACGCTCGCGTCCCCGCCGATGCCTGCCTTGCTCCCGTGCTGTCGGACTATCAACTCGGCGACAACCTGAGCGCCACGCACGGCCGCATCTTCCTGACCGGCACGCAGGCCCTCGTGCGCCTCGTGTTGATGCAGCGCGAACAGGACCGCGCGGCGAACCTGAATACCGCCGGCTTCATCAGCGGCTATCGCGGCTCGCCGCTCGGCATGGTGGACCAGCAACTGTGGAAGGCGAAGAAACTGCTCGCGTCGCACGACGTACGTTTTCTGCCCGCCATCAACGAGGAACTCGGCGGCACCGCGGTGCTCGGCACGCAGCGCGTGGAATCCGACCCGGAACGCACCGTCGATGGCGTGTTCGCGATGTGGTACGGCAAGGGACCGGGCGTCGATCGCGGCGGCGACGCCCTCAAGCACGGCAACGCCTACGGCTCGTCGCCGCATGGCGGCGTGCTGGTCGTGGCGGGCGACGATCACGGCTGCGTGTCGTCGTCGATGCCGCATCAGAGCGACCAGACAATGATCTCGTGGCACATGCCGGTGGTGAATCCGTCGAACGTCGCGGACATGCTGGAATTCGGCCTGTACGGCTGGGCGCTGTCGCGCTTCTCAGGCGCGTGGGTCGGCTTCAAGGCGATTTCGGAGACGGTGGAGTCCGGTTCGACCGTCGATCTCGACGCCGTCCGCCGCGACTGGACCGCGCCCGGCGACTTCACCCCGCCCGCCGGCGGCCTGCACAACCGCTGGCCGGACCTGCCGAGCCTGACGATCGAAGCGCGCCTCGCCGCCAAGCTCGACGCCGTGCGCCACTTCGCGCGCACGAACAGCATCGACAAGTGGATCGCGCCAAGTCCGCGCGCCAACGTGGGCATCGTCACCTGTGGCAAGGCGCATCTCGACCTGATGGAAGCCTTGCGCCGCCTGGACCTGACCGTCGCCGATCTCGACGCCGCCGGCGTGCGCATCTACAAGGTCGGGCTGTCGTATCCGCTGGAAACGACGCGCCTCGAACAGTTCGTCGACGGCCTGAGCGAAGTGCTCGTGATCGAGGAAAAAGGACCGGTCGTCGAGCAGCAGATCAAGGAACATCTGTACAACCGCACCGACGGCGCGCGCCCGGTGGTGATCGGCAAGCATGCGCGAGACGGCGCGGCGCTGCTGAGCGCGCTCGGCGAACTGCGGCCATCGCGTGTGCTGCCGGTGTTCGCGCAATGGCTTGCGCATCACAAGCCCGCGCTGGATCGCCGCGACAAGGTGGTCGATCTGGTTGCGCCGCAAATTCTCTCGAACGTCGCCGACGCCGTGAAGCGCACGCCCTACTTCTGCTCGGGCTGCCCGCACAACACGTCGACGAAGGTGCCGGAAGGATCGATTGCGCATGCGGGCATCGGCTGTCACTTCATGGCGTCGTGGATGGAGCGCGACACGACCGGCCTGATCCAGATGGGCGGCGAAGGCGTCGACTGGGCGTCGCACTCGATGTTCACCAAAACGCCGCACGTGTTCCAGAACCTCGGCGACGGCACCTACTTCCATTCGGGCATTCTCGCGATCCGTCAGGCGGTGGCGGCGAAGGCCAACATCACCTACAAGATCCTCTACAACGACGCCGTCGCGATGACCGGCGGCCAGCCGGTCGACGGCAGCATTTCCGTGCCGCAGATCGCGCGTCAGGTGGAAGCGGAAGGCATTGCGCTGCTGGTGGTCGTGAGCGACGAACCGGAGAAGTACCAAGGCCACGAGGACCAGTTTCCGCGCGGCACGACGTTTCATCACCGCGGCCAGCTCGACGAGGTCCAGCGCCGCCTGCGCGACACGCCCGGCGTGACCGTGCTGATCTACGACCAGACCTGCGCGGCGGAGAAGCGTCGCCGCCGCAAGAAAGGCGAATTTCCCGACCCGGACAAGCGCCTGTTCATCAACCAGGCCGTTTGCGAAGGCTGCGGCGATTGCGGCGTGCAGTCGAATTGTCTTTCGGTGGAGCCGGTCGAGACGGAGCTGGGACGCAAGCGCCGCATCGACCAGTCGTCGTGCAACAAGGATTATTCGTGCGTGAACGGCTTCTGTCCGAGCTTCGTCACGCTCGAAGGCGCGAAGCTGAAGAAGGCCGAAGGCCACGCTTTCGATCCGGCGGAACTCGCGCGCCGCGTCGATGCGTTGACGCCGCCCGCAACCCGGCTCGACGACGCGCCCTACGACATTCTCGTGACGGGCGTCGGCGGCACGGGCGTCGTGACGGTCGGCGCGCTGATCAGCATGGCGGCGCATCTGGAAGGCAAGAGCGCGTCGGTGCTCGACTTCATGGGCTTTGCGCAGAAGGGCGGCTCGGTGTTGTCGTTCGTGCGCTTCGCCGCCACCGATGCACTGCTCAACCAGGTGCGTATCGACACCCAGCAGGCCGACTTGCTGCTCGCCTGCGATCTCGTGGTCGGCGCGAGCCCGGAGGCCTTGCAGACAGTGCGGCACGATCGCACGAAGATCGTCGTGAACACGCACGCGATTCCGAACGCCACGTTCGTGCAGAACCCCGAGGCCAGCCTTCACGCGGATGCCCTGCTCGACAAGCTGCGTCACGCGGCCGGTCCCGGCGCGCACGACGCCATGCGCAGTTGCGATGCACAGGCGCTGGCGCAGCGCTTCCTGGGCGACACCATCGGCGCGAACATCCTGATGCTGGGCTTTGCATGGCAGCTCGGCCTCGTGCCGCTCTCGCTCGCGGCGCTGATGCGCGCCCTCGAACTGAACAATGTCGCGGTCGGCGCGAACAAGCTGGCGTTTGCCATCGGCCGCCTGGCCGCCGCGGACGCAACGGCGCTCGAAGCCTTGACGGCGCAGGTGAGCGCCCCGCACGTGACGATGGAACAGATGTCGCTGCCGGAACTCATCCGCGATCGCGAAGAACGCTTGCTCGCCTACGGCGGCGCGAAAACCGTCGCGCGTTTCCGCAAGCTGGTGAACGCGGCGGCGGGCAACGAAGCGCTGGCGCGCGCCATCGCGATCTCGTTCTACAAGCTGCTCGCGGTGAAGGACGAATACGAGGTGGCGCGCCTGCATGCGGATCCGTCGTTCCGCGCCGCGCTGGCCGCGCAGTTCGAAGGCACGGCGGGCGAAAACTACACCGTCAAATTCAATCTCGCGCCGCCGGCGCTGTCGCACGCGGCGCATGGCGGCGTGCCCAAGAAGAAAGTGTTCGGCCAGTGGATGTGGCCGGTCTTCGGCGGACTCGCGAAGCTGCGCATGCTGCGCGGCACGCCGCTCGATGTGTTCGGACGGACGCTCGAACGCAGCATGGAACGCCGTCTGGCCGACGACTTCGAGATCACCATGACGCGCGCGCTCGCCCGGCTCGATGCGGCGAACGCCCAGGACGTGCAAGCCCTCGCGTCACTGTACGAACGCGTGCGCGGCTATGGTCACGTGAAGCTGGCCAACGTCGCGATGGTCAAGCGCAGCGAGCGCGACGTGGCGGCGCGCATCGGCATCGAGGCGGTGACGGGCGACGCCGTGCGCGCCGCCCTCGATACGATGAAAGGCGCGGCGTCGCTCAAGGGCATTCCAGTCGTGGTGGCGAAGTAAGCGAAGCAAGGCGCGGGTTCAGTCGGCGAGATCGTCGGGCAGCCAGTCGATGTCGCCGCACAGCACGCAGCGCCGCCCTCCTGAACGTGTCTCCACCGACAGCGTGACGCACGGCATCGCCTCGTTGATCGACAGATACGGCTTCGTCACGTGGACCCGCTCCGGGTCGCCGAGCGCCGCCCGGAAGTACGGACGGCGCAGCCAGTTGGCGCCCTGCGCGTCGATCAACGGCAGGAAGCGCGCCTCGTGCGCCGCGCGGTCCGCGCGCAGCACGACGTTGCGGCCGCTCTGCTTGCCGTTCTGGTCGAGCAGGAAACAGCGCGCGGCGTTGTCGAGCGCCAGGAAGTTCCAGCAGACTTCGTCGAGCGGTTCGCCCGCCGCGAGCCGTTCGGCCGCGCGCTCGAAGGCGCGGATATACGGTTGCAGCCGCGTGGCGACGCGCCGTTCCCGCGCTTCCGTCTGCAAGCGATAGCGTTCTGTCAGCTCGCCGATCACCGTCTGCGCGTGGACGCCGTCCGCGAGCCCGGGATGCGGCCGCGCGAAGAAAAAGCCCTGCACGAAGTCCGCGCCGCTGGCGAGCGCGAGCTGCGCTTCATGCTCGGTCTCGACCCCTTCGATCAGCACGAGCTTGCCCGCCTCGTGCAGCAGCGACACGATGCCCGACAGCACCGCTTCCATGTTCTGCCGCTGCTTGATCGAACGCGGCGACAGCGGCGCGTGCACGTTATGGCCCGCGTGCGACAGCATCACGCGGTCGAGCTTGACGATGTCCGGATCGAGTTGCCAGATGCGCTCAATGTTGGTGTGTCCGGCGCCGAAGTCGTCGAGCGCGATCAGGAAACCCTGCTCGCGGAACTGCTGCACGGCGAGCGCGAGCCGCTCGATGTCTTCCGCGCTCTGCTCCAGCACTTCCAGCACCACGCGGCGCGGCTCGATGTGCAGGCGCTTGAGGTTCGCCATCAGCGCGGCGGCGTGGTACGGCTCGGTCAGCGCGCCGGGATGCACGTTGAGGAACAGCCATTCGGTCTGGGCGCCGAGCATCTTGAAGTTCTCGAGGTGCAGGGCCTGCGCGAGCCGGTCGATCTGCAGCGCCTCGCCGACGCGCGATGCCTGGCCGAACACGTCGAGCGGCGACACCGGTCGGTCGAAGCTGTCGTGCGCGCGCAGCAAGCCTTCATAGCCGACCGCGCGCATGTGCGACAGGCTGAAGACCGGCTGGAACACGCTGGAGAGCGTCCAGTCGCCATGTTCGACCGAATAGCGGTCGAAACCCGACATCACGCCCAGTTCAAAACTGCGCGCGGAAATCGTCGACTTCTCGGGGTTTGCGATCACCATGTCGATACCCTCGCCTGCTGCGTTCGGCGAAGCGCGCTCGACCTGCGCGTGCCTTGCGTCGTTGCTGCCGCCGGACCCGTGCCGGATCCGTCCCGTAACGTCTTCATAAGAACAGCCCTCGATGATCTCGTCGGGAGTCTCGGTGTCCCGTGGCTTTCGTTAAAGCAAGCTCCATGCTCGGGCCGCGGCCGGTTTCGTCGTGCTTTTGCCGTCAGGATGCACCGCCGGCAGGCGATTTGTCGTGCAAACGCACCGCATCGGTGCAAAAGCCGGAGCGCCCCCTTCGCTGCTGGCAGCGCACGCACGGGCTAAACTTTCGGCTCATCCCGACAATGCTAGACGCCGCGGGCGCCCGCCGGGCGCAGGCGTCGTGCTGTAGCGCACATATGGAAATCGTCTTTACCGTCCTCATCCTGCTGCTGGCCGTGGCGCTTTCGGGCCTCGGCCTGAGCCTGCTGCCGGTCAAGCTGCCGCTGCCGCTGATCCAGATCGCGATCGGCGCGTGTCTCGCCTGGCCGAAGTTCGGGCTGCACGTCACGTTCGATCCCGATCTGTTCATGCTGCTGTTCATCCCGCCGCTGCTGTTCGCGGACGGCTGGCGCATCCCGAAACGCGAGCTCTATATGCAGCGCCGCGCGATCCTGATGCTGGCGCTCGGGCTCGTGTTCCTCACCGTCGGCGTGCTCGGCTATTTCCTGCACGCCATGATTCCGTCGATGCCGCTGCCCGTCGCCTTCGCGCTCGCCGCCGTGCTCTCGCCGACCGACGCCGTCGCGCTGACGGGCATTGCCGGACGCAAGCGCATTCCGGCGGGCCTCATGAACATCCTCGAGGGCGAGGCGCTGATGAACGACGCGTCCGGCCTCGTCGCGCTGAAATTCGCGATCGCCGCCGCGCTGACCGGCATGTTCTCGATGCGCGACGCCACCATCAGCTTCTTCATCATCGCGGCGGGCGGGCTGTCGATCGGCGCCGTGATCAGCTGGGCCGTGACCGAGATTCCCGCGCGTCTGCTCAAGTTCTCCGAGGACGACGACCCCGCCGCCGGCGTCATCCTGACCATCCTGATTCCGTTCGCCGCCTATGTGGTCGCCGAGCGCGCGGGCTGCTCGGGCATCCTGGCGGCGGTATCGGCGGGCATGGTGATGAACATCCAGAGCCTGCGCCCCAGCATCCCGAGCGCAGTGCGGGTGCGCATGACCAGCACCTGGACGATGATCGAGTTCGTCTTCAACGGCATGGTCTTCATCCTGCTCGGGTTGCAGTTCCCGCACATCCTCGGGCGGGCGCTGATCGAGGCGCATCGCGACGGCAACGCGCAGGTCGGCCTGCTGCTCGGTTATGTGGTCGCTACCCTGGTCGCGCTGTATGCGCTGCGCTTCGTGTGGGTGTATTCGCTGCGCTGGCTCGCGGCGCGCCGGACCGCGAAGCAGGGACTGGAAAGCGCCGAGCCGGGTTTTCGGACGCTCGCGCTGACGACCATCAGCGGCGTGCGCGGCGCAGTGACGCTCGCGGGCGTGCTCTCGCTGCCGGTGACGCTCGACAACGGCGCGCCGCTCGCCGGGCGCGATCTGGCGATCTTCATTGCGTCGGCGGTGATTCTGGTGTCACTGCTGATCGCGGTGGTCGGTCTGCCGATCATGCTGAACGGCATCGAGCGCGAGCGTAATCCGCACGCGGCGGAGGAACGCATGGCGCGCCGCCGCGCGGCGCAGGCGGCGATTCACGCCATCGACGAAAGTCATGACGAAATGGTCGAGGAAATGGATGCGGCCGCTTCCGCGCGCTGCGCCGATTCCACGGCGCGCGTGATGGGCATGTACCGGCGCAGGCTGGAGTCGCTCGGCGAAGACGAAGCGCCGCGCGTGGCCGCGAAGAAGAGCGAGATGATGGAGACGCGGCTGAAGATGGCGGCGCTGCGCGCGGAGCGGGCCGAGCTGCTCAGGCTGCGCGCCGTGCAGGACATCAACGACGAGACCTTGAACAAGCTGCTGCGGGAAGTGGATCTGTCGGAGACGGCGATCGTCAACCGGAAGCGGGGGACGGCGGGGTAAATGCCGCCGGGCCGCGCGGATACGCAGACCGGCAAGCGACCTGCTTCAGACCACCCCCGCCCCACGCCGCCGCAGCAGCGCATAGAAAATGATCGCGCCGAACGTCGCGGTCCCGATCCCGCCGAGCGCGAAGCCGCCGAGCTTCAGCGTGAAATCGCCGGTGCCGAGCACGAGCGTGACCGCCGCGACGATCAGATTGCGGTTGTCGGAGAAGTCGACCTTGTTGACGACCCAGATGCGCGCGCCCGTCACCGCGATCAGCCCGAACACGACGATCGACACGCCGCCCAGCACCGGACCCGGAATCGTCTGGATCAGCGCGCCGAACTTCGGCGAGAACCCGAGCACGATCGCGAACAACGCGGCGATCACGAACACGAGCGTCGAGTAGATCTTGGTGACCGCCATCACGCCGATGTTCTCGGCATACGTCGTCACGCCGGTGCCGCCCGCAAAGCCCGAGACGATGGTCGCGAGACCGTCGCCGATGAACGCCCGGCCGATGTACTTGTCGAGGCTCTTGCCGGTCATCGCGCCGACCGCCTTGATATGGCCGAGATTCTCCGCGACCAGGATGATCGCGACGGGCGCGAGCAGGGTCATCGCGGGCGCTTCGAACACGGGCGCGGTGAAGTGCGGCATGCCGAACCAGGCGGCATTCGCGACCACCGCGAAGTCGATCGGCTTGCCCATGCCCATGCCGTTGGTCAGCGCCGCATAGATGAGATACGCGATGGCGAGGCCGATCAGGATCAGGAGGCGCTGCGCCATGCCGCGCGCGAACACCGCGACCGCGCCGACGCACAGCACGGTGACCAGCGCCATCCACGATTCGAAGCTGCTGCCCATCACGCCCTTGACGGCGATCGGCGCGAGATTCAGCCCGATCACGCAGACGATGGAGCCCGTCACCACCGGCGGCATCAAGGCCTCGATCCACTTCGTGCCGACTGCCGCGACGATCACGCCGATGATCGCGTAAGCCACGCCGCACGCGATGATGCCGCCCAGCGCCACCGGAATGTTGAGGTTCGGCCCGTGTCCGCCGTAGCCCGTCACCGCGATCACGAGTCCGATGAACGCGAAGCTCGAACCGAGGTAGCTCGGCACGCGGCCGCCGACGAGCACGAAGAACAGCAGCGTGCCGATGCCCGACATGAAGATGCACAGATTGGGATCGAAGCCCATCAGGAGCGGCGCGAGCACGGTCGAGCCGAACATCGCGACGACGTGCTGCACGCCCATCGCGATCATCTGCGGCCAGGGCAGACGCTCGTCGGGCGCCACCACGCGGCCCTCGCGGGCATCGGGCTGGACCGGCCAGCGGGGGAAGAAGGAATCGGACATGGGCGGGCCTCCTGTGCGGCGATGAAGCGCCGTCCGTGCGGCGCTCTGATGAAAAATCAGGCGCGAGTGTACGGAGCGGGCTGTCGGGTGGCAAGCGAGCCGATGATACGGCCGTTTGGGCGTCGCCTGCCCGCCACGCGCCCGCCCGCTCAGGCGTGCTGCAACGTGAACACGGCCACCGCGTGCTTCAGCTGCTCGGCCTGATCGGCCATCGCGCCGGCGGCCGCGGCGGCCTCTTCGACCAGCGCCGCGTTCTGCTGCGTCACCTGGTCCATCTGCGCGACGGCCAGGTTGACCTGCTCGATGCCCGAACTCTGCTCGTGCGACGCCGACGAAATCTGCGCCATGATGTCCGTCACGCGCTGCACGGCGTGGGTGACTTCAGCCATCGTCGTGCCGGCGCGTTCGGCGAGCGCCGCGCCGCTGTCGACACGCGCCGTGGACGCCTCGATCAGCTCCTTGATTTCCTTCGCCGAGGTCGCGCTGCGCTGCGCGAGCGCCCGCACTTCGCCCGCGACCACCGCGAAGCCGCGCCCTTCCTCTCCGGCGCGCGCCGCTTCCACCGCCGCGTTCAGCGGGAGGATATTGGTCTGGAACGCAATGCCCTCGATCACGCCGATGATGTCCGTCATGCGCCTGGACCCGGCGGCCAGTTCGCGCATGGTGCCGGCCACGTCGCCGACGAGTTCGCTGCCGCGTGCCGAGATGTCGGATGCGCCGCGAGCGAGACCGCTGGCTTCGTCCGCGTGATCGGCGTTCTGGCGCACCGTCTGCGTGAGCTGCTCCATGCTCGACGCCGTTTCCGCGAGCGACGCCGCCTGTTCCTCGGTGCGCTGCGACAGATCCGTGTTGCCCTGCGCGATCTCGCGCGACGCATGCAGGATCGAATCGCTCGAATGACGAATTCCGCCGACGATGTCCGCCAGCTTTGTGCTCATGTTGCCGAGGCTCGCGAGCATGCTGCGCTCGTCGCCGGGACGCGTGGCGACACGCGTGGTCAGGTCGCCGCGCGCGATGCGGTCGGCGATGTCCGCCGCATAGCCGGGCTCGCCGCCGAGCTGCGCCGCCAGGCGCCGGCCGATCAGCACCGCGAGCAACGCGCCCGCGGCCATCGCGCCGATCACCAGCGCCAACATAACGGCGCGCATCGTCTCGTACTCCGACGCCGCATGCTGGCGCGCTTCGGTCGCGCGCTTGCGCTTGAAGTCGGCGAGCTGCTCCAGCGAAGCGCGCGCTTTCTCGCTCGACGCGATCGCGCGGCCAATGAGGCCCATCTGGTCGACGTCGATCGGCAGGGGCTTTTTGCCCATCTGCATCAGCACGATGTCCTCCCACGCCGACACCGACTGATGCGCGGCATCGTAGAGCGCCGTGCCTTCGGCGGAGAGAATCGTCGGGCGCACGCGTTCGAAGGCGCGGTGCATGTCGTCGAGCGACGTCGACATGCCTTCCTTGAGTTTGGTCTTGCCGGCGTCGTCGGCGAAAGTCAGGTTCGCGGCGGCGAGGTCCGTGTCGAGCTTGTGCTTGTTGATTTCCTCGACCCAATACAGCCCGTCCAGTTGACGTTCGCCGATGTCGCCGATCAACCCGTTCATCTTCGCGAGCGACACCACGCCGGTGGCGCCCACGCATGCAGTGAACAGGATCACCACGGCGAATGACAGCAACAGCTTGTTGAGCACGGACAGGCGGTCAAACCATTTCATCGATGTCTCCTCTTGCACGCTCCACGGACGGCGTCCATGGACAGCGCAGCGCGAACGCCGGTCCGCGCACAGCGTGGTTACGGCTGGGCGTCGGACGTTCTTGAGCGTGTATGCAGGAGATAACGCGGGCGAAATACGCGCTGGAAGGCGCCTGTAATCAAGTGACCCAGCAGCAGGGATTTCAGGCAGCTGCGATCTGATCGCAGCGGTTAAGTCGAGGCCTTCCCTTGATTAAGAGTTCTCTGATAGGGAGGGGGAAACGCGGCACGTATGCTGTTTGTGCGCGTGTGTCGATGTTCGTGCACGAAGTTGGCACATTCCGTTCGCGCATGGTGTCGTTGCAACTCTCCGATTCCCGCCCATGGCTTCCCCAGCTTGGGCGTTTTTTTTTGAGCGGTCGGTTCGCGCTTTGACTGTGGCGTGAGACCGCCACAGTCTTGCCCTCCAAACCGCTTACTGCCGTACCGGCTTCTTCGCCAGCTTGCGCTGCAGCGTGCGCCGATGCATGTTGAGCGCGCGTGCCGTCGCGGAGATGTTGCCGTTGTTCTCGGCCAGCGCCCGCTGGATGTGCTCCCATTCGAGCCGCGCCACAGACAGCAGCGTCGGATTCTCGATGGCTTCCTCGGCCGTCTGCTCGCTGGCCTGCTCGTGAAGCGCCGCGAGAATCGTTTCGACGTTTGCCGGCTTCGCCAGATAGTTGTCCGCACCGTCCTTCACGGCCTGCACCGCCGTCGCGATGCTCGCGTAACCGGTCAGCACGAGAATGCGCGCGTCGGGTTGCAGATCGCGCAGCGGCGCCACCAGCCGCAGGCCGGAATCGTTGCCGAGATGCAGGTCCACCGTGATCTGCCCGAACTTGTGCTGGTTCGCGAGCTTCAGCGCTTCGTCCGCGTCGTGCGCCTGATGCGCGGTGTAGCCGCGCCGCGTCAGCCCGCGGGCGAGGATGCCGGCAAAGACTTCGTCGTCGTCGATGATCAGAAAGTTGGTATCGCTCATGCTGTTTTCTCCGTGATTCACCCGTAGCGTCCCGATTCGAGTTCAGGCCGCCTTGCTTCGTTCAGTTCGTCCCGCCTGCGCCGCCGCGCCGCGATTCGGCAGGCGCAGCACCGCGCGCGTGCCGTGCGGCTCGCCATCGTGCAGTTCGATCGATCCGCCCAGCCGCGCCGCCGCCGCGAACGCCAGATACAGGCCGACGCCATGTCCGCCCTGCGTGCTGTCCACCGGCGCCGCGCCGAGCGCCACGCGCAACGCGGGCGGAATGCCGGGGCCGCGATCGGCGACGTCGAAACGCACGCACGGCGCGGCATCGATGGTTTCGGCGCTCGCCTGCAAGGTCACCGATTCGCTGCTCGCGCGCGCCGCGTTGTCGAGCAGGATGGTGAGGATCTGGCCGACGGCCACCGGGTCGTCGATCGACGCCTCCGCCGGCGCTGCGCCAACCTGCGCGAACTTCACCTGCGGATGCCGCAGCCGCCATTGCTCGATGAAGCTGGCGAGCCACTCGTCCAGCGCCTGGCGGCTGGACGGTCCGGTCGCGCGGCTGCGCAGGCGCGCGAGCGCCGACGTGCACAGCGCCATCTGCTGTTCGAGCAGTTCGAAATCTGCGGCGTAGGGCGCGAGGTTGCGGTCGTGGGCGGCGGAATCGCGCAGTTCCTCGGACAGCATCGCGATGGTCGACAGCGGCGTGCCCATTTCGTGCGCCACCGTGGCGGCCTGGACGCCGAGCGCCACGGCCCGTTCGTCGCGCAAGTGGCGCTGCTGGGCATCGGCGAGGGCGGCGTCGCGCACGCGCAGCGCCCGCGACATGCGCGCGACGAACCAGCCGATCAGCCCGACGCTCACCATGAAATTGACCCACAGCCCCATGCGGAAGTAGTCGAACAGGTTGGCCGGGTTCTCGATATTGAGCGGCACGTAGTTGTAGCTGAGCAGCGCGTAGCAGGCGACGGCGAACAGCGCGAGGCAGGTCATCATGACCCACGGCAGGATCGCGGCGGCAATCGCCAGCGACGGCAGATAGAGCGTGACGAACGGATTAGTCGCGCCGCCCGAGAGAAACAGCAGGGCGGAGAGCGCGCCGAGATCGACGCACATCTGCCCGAACAGCTCCATGTTGGTTTCCGGCCGCGCCCGCGAGACCCGCAGCCACGTGAGGCCGTTGAACACCATTTCGAGCGCGATGACGAGCAGCATGGCCGGCAGCGGCAGTTTCGCGCCGTAGAAGATCTGCACGACGGCGATGCTCGTCAGCTGGCCGATGATCGCGAGCGAGCGAAGCCAGAAGAGATGACCGAGATTGACCCGTCCGGTGGTGGTTATGCGATGCATCTGATTGAGTATCCGTCGACGCGTGGCGGAACGCCGGGCGCTGACGCGCGCCCTGGCGACATTATCCCGCTTGCATCAGGCTTGCAGCGGCATCTGGCGCGATTTGTCGCACCCGGGCGGCACGGCATGCGTTCTGCTAACCGGGAAGACCGGCACGCTCGATCGCAGCCGCAAGACACGACGGACACAGGCACGTAGCGCCCGCCTGCAGCCGGTCGGGCGGCAGTGCCGGAAGCGCCGCGCACCAGCAGGCCGTGTCGCCGGCCAGCACGCCGCAGCGGAACGCCGCGCCACACAGGGCGCAGGTCTGTGCGCCGGCCGGCGTGACTGGCGGCGCCTGCGCGGCGATCTTTTCGGAAGCCATGTTCATCATCTCGTCACGGTTCTGCCTGAACGATGATCGCATGCCCGGCAGCCCGCCGGAGACGCTGAGGCGGCACGCGGCAATTCGTCCTGCTGCGTCGCGTCAGTCCTGTACAATTCCGCGTGTTTAAACGCTCCTCGCCTCATTTGCCGCCATGTCCGAGCTTCCCGACCTCACGCAAATCGCCCCGACCCTGAAGGCCGAAATCCTGGCCGAGGCGCTGCCCTACATCCGTCAGTATCACGGCAAGACGGTCGTGATCAAATACGGCGGCAACGCCATGACCGAGGAACGTCTCAAGCAGGGCTTCGCGCGCGACGTGATCCTGCTGAAGCTGGTCGGCATCAATCCGGTGATCGTGCACGGCGGCGGTCCGCAGATCGACCAGGCGCTGAAGAAGATCGGCAAGCAGGGCACCTTCATCCAGGGCATGCGCGTCACGGATGAAGAAACCATGGAAGTGGTCGAATGGGTGCTCGGCGGCGAAGTGCAGCAGGACATCGTCACGCTGATCAATCACTTCGGCGGACACGCGGTGGGCCTGACCGGCAAGGACGGCGCCCTGATCCATGCACGCAAGCTGATGATGCCGGATCGCGATAATCCGGGCCAGTTCATCGACATCGGCCAGGTGGGCGAAGTCGAGGCGATCAACCCGGCCGTCGTGAAGGCGCTCCAGGACGACGCGTTCATTCCGGTCATCTCGCCCATCGGCTTCGGCGAAGACGGCCTCTCGTACAACATTAACGCGGACCTCGTCGCGGGCAAGCTCGCCGTCGTGCTCAACGCCGAAAAGCTCGTCATGATGACGAACATCCCCGGCGTGATGGACAAGGAAGGCAACCTGCTCACGGACCTGTCCGCACGCGAGATCGACTCGCTGTTCGCGGACGGCACCATCTCCGGCGGCATGCTGCCGAAGATCTCCTCCGCGCTCGACGCCGCGAAGAGCGGCGTGCGCTCGGTGCACATCATCGACGGCCGTATCGAACATTCGGTGCTGCTCGAAATCCTGACCGAACAGCCGTTCGGCACGATGATCCGCTCGCATTGAGCCGCACCGCATCCCTCCCGACGCCCGCCCCCGCGCGGGCGTTTTCTTTGGCGCCCGGCACCCCACCATGACCCCGCAACGTCCCGCTCGCCGTCGTCACGTGAAAACGCGCGGCCCCGTCTGGCTCTTCGACCTCGACAACACGCTCCATCACGCTTCGCACGCCATCTTTCCGGCGATCAACCGCGGCATGACGCAGTACATCATCGACCGGCTGGGCGTGGACATCGACGAAGCCAACCGGCTGCGCGTCGGCTACACGGTGCGCTACGGCGCGACGCTGCTGGGTCTCGTCAAGCATCATGGCGTCGATCCCGCCGACTTCCTGCGCGTGGTGCACACCTTCCCCGACCTGCCTTCGATGGTGCGCGCCGAGCGCGGCCTCACGCGCATGCTGCGCGCGTTGCCCGGCCGCAAGATCGTGCTCACCAACGCGCCGACGCTCTATGCGCGCGCGGTCATGGCGGAACTGGGCATCGGCCGGCTGTTCGAGCGCGTGATCGCCATCGAGGACATGCGCGAAGGCGAGCGCTGGCGCGCCAAGCCCGACGCGACGATGCTGCGCCGGGAAATGCGCCGCGCCCACGTGCATCTGCGCGACGCGATCCTGGTCGAGGACACGCGCGGCCATCTGAAGAGTTACCGGCGGCTCGGCATCCGCACGGTGTGGATCGTCGGGCACCTGCCGGTGGCGAAGACCTCGAGCGGCGGTTTGTCGACGCGCCTGCCGGGCATCGGACGGCCGCATTACGTGGACCGCACGGTGCGTTCGCTGCGCGCACTGACGCTCGGCATGCGCAACGGCGCGATGCGCTGAACGGGACTCATGGGCCCAAGCGCCGCCCCGGCGGCCTTATGACGTTTTCCGCTATACTTCCTCGCTAACGAGATTTCTCGTATCACTCACACGCGCCGATTTGCTGACTCGATTGCGGGCGCGCGAACCTCACAGGGCATCATCGCGAGGTTCACTATAAATGCGGCTAAAGAGGTCGTCAGCCGCGCACGCTTTCCCCCGCGCATCGCCGACACCCGTTTAGCCGCTCGAACAAGGCGGAATGAATGGAATCGATCGGCATCGTCACGCCCCAGACCCTGCGCTTCACCGAGCCGCTTGCCATGCAGAACGGCTCGTCGCTCGCCGACTATGAACTGGTCGTCGAAACCTATGGCGAACTCAACGCCGCGCGCTCGAATGCCGTGCTCGTGTGTCATGCGCTCAATGCCTCGCATCACGTCGCGGGCGTGTATGCCGGCGAGCCGAAGAACGTCGGCTGGTGGGACAACATGGTCGGGCCGGGCAAACCGCTCGACACGAACCGCTTCTTCGTCATCGGCGTGAACAATCTCGGCTCGTGCTTCGGCTCGACCGGCCCGATGAGCCTCGATCACGCCACCGGCAAACCCTACGGCGCGCGCTTTCCGGTCATCACCGTAGAAGACTGGGTGCATGCGCAGGCCCGCGTGGCCGACCGCTTCGGCATCGAGCGTTTCGCGGCCGTGATGGGCGGCAGTCTCGGTGGCATGCAGGCGATGGCGTGGAGCATGATGTATCCGGAGCGGCTCGGGCATTGCATCGTCGTGGCTTCGACGCCGAAGCTCTCCGCGCAGAACATCGCGTTCAACGAAACAGCGCGCTCCGCGATCCTCTCCGATCCCGACTTCCACGGCGGCGACTACTACGCGCACGACGTGAAGCCGCGCCGCGGCCTGAGAGTCGCACGCATGATCGGCCACATCACCTATCTCTCCGACGACGACATGGCCGTGAAATTCGGCCGCGCGCTGCGGCGAGCCGAAGGTGCGCTCGACGCCTACAACTTCAACTTCGACGTCGAGTTCGAAGTGGAGTCGTATCTGCGCTATCAGGCGGACAAGTTCGCGGAATACTTCGACGCGAACACCTATCTGCTGATCACACGCGCGCTGGATTATTTCGATCCCGCGAAGGCTTTCGATGGCGATCTCACAAAGGCGCTGGCCAACACGCAGGCCAAGTACCTCGTCACGAGCTTCACGACCGACTGGCGTTTTGCGCCGGCGCGCTCGCGCGAGATCGTCAAGGCGCTGCTCGACAACAAGCGCACGGTGAGCTACGCCGAAATCGACGCGCCGCACGGCCACGACGCCTTCCTGCTCGACGACGCGCGCTATCACAACCTGATGCGCGCCTATTACGAGCGCATTGCCACGGAGATCGGCGCATGAACCAGAACACACTCGATTCGCTCGCGCTGCGCTCGGATTTTCGCGCCATCGCGCGCTGGGTGGAGCCGCGCTCCACCGTGCTCGATCTCGGCTGTGGCGACGGCTCGTTGCTCTCGCTGCTTGGCGAGGAACTCGACGTGACGGGCTATGGCATCGAGATCAACGATGCCGGCGTGCTCGCGTGCGCGCAGAAGGGCGTGAACGTGATCCAGCAGAATCTCGAAGACGGCCTGCGGCTCTTCGAGGACGACAGCTTCGACTTCGCGGTCCTCTCGCAGACCTTGCAGACCATTCACCAGACGGCCGCGATCCTGCGTGAAACGGTGCGCGTCGGGCGTCAATGCATCGTGTCGTTTCCGAATTTCGGTTACTGGCAGCACCGGCTTTCGGTGCTGCAGGGACGCATGCCGGTGTCGCGCTCGCTGCCCTATCAATGGCACAACACGCCGAATGTGCGCGTGCTGACCATCGAGGACTTCGAGGCGCTGGCGCCGGAAGTGGGCATCGAGATCCTGGATCGCGTGGTGCTGCATGGCGGGCAGGTGGTCCGTTGGGGCGCGAACTGGCGTGGTAGTCTTGCGGTCTATCGCGTGAAGCGCCGGTAAAAGCCGCCGGTGCGCTCACGCATCGACCACTGCCCGACCACGACATGCCCGATACGCCACACGAGGCGCCCGCTCTAACCGCTCACGAAGAACATCCAGGCTGGCGCGCGTTTCTCAACACGCGCATCCTCATCTGCGTCTTTCTCGGCTTCACGTCCGGATTGCCGCTGTTCACGCTGTTCAGCCTGTTGCAGGCCTGGCTCACCACCGCTCACGTCAATGTGAAGGAGATCGGCCTGTTCGCGCTGATCGGTCTGCCGTACACGTGGAAGTTCGTCTGGTCGCCGCTGATGGACCGCTTCGTCCCGCGCTTTCCGGGCTGGCGTCCGGGCCGGCGGCGCGGCTGGATGTTCGTCACGCAAGTGCTCGTCATGCTGGCGATCGGCTCGTTCGGGTTCTTCTCGCCGGAACAGAACATCTGGTCCGTCGCGGCAGTGGCCGCGCTGGTGGCGTTCTTCGGCGCGAGCCAGGACATCGTCATCGATGCCTACCGGCGCGAACTGCTCGCCGACACCGAGCAAGGCCTCGGCAATGCTGTTCATGTCAACGCCTACAAGGTCGCGGGGCTGGTGCCCGGCTCGCTGTCGCTGATCCTCGCGGGTTTCCTGCCGTGGAAGACCGTGTTCATCATCACCGCCGCGTTCATGCTGCCGGGGCTCATCATGACGCTCGTCGTCAAGGAGCCACAGATCCACGGCACGCCGCCAAAGAGCCTGCGCGAAGCGATCGTCGAGCCGTTTCACGAATTCGTCACGCGCGACGGCTGGCGCGCCGCCCTGCTCGTGCTCGGCTTCATCTTCCTGTACAAGCTCGGCGACACCATGGCGACTGCGCTCGCCACCAAGTTCTTTCTCGACATCGGCTTCTCGCTCACGCAGATCGGCGTGATCGCCAAGGCGGTCGCGTTCTGGGCGAGCATCGCGGGCGGCCTGCTCGGCGGCATTGCGCTGGTGAAGATCGGCATCGCGCGCGGGCTGTGGATCTTCGGCGCATTGCAGATCGTCGCGACGCTCGGCTTCGCGTGGCTCGCGAAGATCGGTCCTTCGCCGCTGGCGCTCGCCGTGCTGTACGGCTTCGAAACCTTCGCGACCGGACTCACGCTCGCCACCTTCACCGCGTACATTGCGAGCACCACGGACCCGCGCTACACCGCGACGCAATTCGCGCTTTTCACGAGCCTCGCGGCCGTGCCGCGCACCTTTGCCGCGGCGGGCAGCGGCTATCTCGTGAGCGAGGCCGGCTGGTTTCCGTACTTCCTGATCTGCGTCGCGCTGTCGCTGCCGGGCATGTTACTGTTGCCCAAAATCGCGCCCTGGAGAACTCAACGATGATGGTGTCTTACTCGCGCCGAGCCTTGCTTTGCGTACTGGCATGGGCGAGCTGCGCGCCCATGTCCGCGCACGCTCAGGACGAGAAGAGCGTGCCGGCGCCGTACACCGCGCCGAACAACCAGATTCGTTTCGGCAATACCGCACTGTTTCGCAATCTGATTCCGCCCGCGACGCTCGAAGCACAATCCGCGCAGGAATACGCGCAGGTCATCCACGACGCCCAGCGTGACAAGACGCTTCTGCCGGACACGAATCCGCTGGTCAAGCGCGTGCGCGACATCGCAAATCACGAAATTCCGTTCGCGCTCAAGTGGAACGACCGCGCGAAGAACTGGAAGTGGGAAATCAACGTCATCAAGTCGTCCGACGAGCGCATGGTGTGTCTGCCGGGCGGCAAGATCATCGTGTATAGCGGGCTGATCGACAGGCTTCATCTGAACGACAACGAGATCGGCATGATGATCGGCCACGACATCGCCCACGCGCTGCGCGAGCACGCGCGCGAGCGGCTCGGCAGGCAGCAGGCCGCGCAACTGGGCGCAGGATCGATGCCGCAGTATCTGGGTCTGTCGAACTATGGGTCGCAGCAGCCGGATATCGGCGACCAGCTGATGTCGATGCGCTATTCCCCCGCCGATGAAACCGAAGCCGATGTGATCGGCAGCGAGATTGCATCGCGCGCGGGCTACGATCCGCGCGCGGCCGTCACACTGTGGAACAAGATCGATACCGGCACGCGCCGCAGCGACGACGGCTTCATCTGGCTGCATCCCTACGGGCCGGACCGCAGGCAGGATCTGCTCAAGCGCATGCCGGACATGATGCCGCTGTATGCGAAGGCGGTCGGCAAGACCATCGACCAGTTGCCGAACTATGCGGGGCTGGGGCGGTTCAAGAAGTCCGGCCGCTGAGCGCCGCCGAGCCCCCCCGCACTACTTCTTCTTGCCCAGCTTCCAGTCGTAATCGACGGTCAGCGGCGCGTGATCGCTGAACTTGATGTCGCGGAAGACCGAGGTCTGCTTCGCCGTGGCGGCCACTTCCTGCGTCGCGATCTGATAGTCGATACGCCACCCGACGTTCTTCGCATACGCCTGGCCGCGATTGCTCCACCACGTGTACTGCTCGGGGCGCGTGTCGAGCGTGCGGAACACATCGACATAGCCGACGTCGTCGAAGAGCTTCGTGAGCCACGCACGCTCTTCGGGCAGGCAGCCTGAATTCTTCTGGTTGCTCTTCCAGTTTTTGATGTCGATTTCCTTGTGGACGATGTTCACGTCGCCGCACACGATCACTTCGCGCTCTTGCGAAAGCGCGGTGAGATGCGGCATGAACTCGTCCATGAAACGATACTTCGCCTGCTGGCGCTCGTCGCCGCTGGAGCCGGACGGCACGTACACGGAGACGACCGAGAGCTTGCCGAAGCGCGCTTCCACATAGCGCCCTTCCGGATCGAATTCCGCCGAGCCGAAGCCGATGATCACGTCATCCGGTTCATGGCGCGTGTACAGGCCCGCGCCGCTGTAGCCCTTCTTCTCCGCATGCTGGAAGTAGCCTTGAAAGCCGTGCGGCGCGAGGAATTCCGGCGTCAGGTCGTCCTGCGAGCACTTGATTTCCTGCACGCACACGACGTCGGATTTCTGCTCGCCGAACCAGTCGAAAAAGCCTTTCTTCGCGGCCGAACGGATGCCGTTGAGATTGGCGGTGATCACGCGGAACATACGCTTCCTTTATTTGAGTTTGTTTCCTGGGCTCGGCTCACTCGACCTTCACGCCCTTCAGCGATTCCTTCGCCGCCGGGAATTCCAGCTTCATGCCCTGCATCGTGCGCAGCAGCAGTTCCGCCACCATCAGGTTGCGATGCGTCTTCGAGTCGGCCGGAATGATGTACCACGGCGCTTCTTCCGTCGAGGTCGCGCCGAGCGCGGCGGCGTAGGCGTCCTGATACGCGTCCCATTGCTTGCGCGCTTCGAGGTCGGAAACGTCGAACTTCCAGTGCTTGGTCGGATCGTCGATGCGCGCCTGCAGCCGTTCGCGCTGCTCGTCCTTCGAAATATGCAGGAAGCATTTCACGATGGTCGTGCCGCTGTCCGCGAGCAGCGCCTCGAAGTCGCGCATATGGCGATAACGGCGCTCGCATTCGTCGGCGTCGATGGTCTTCAGCACGCGTGGCACGAGCACGTCTTCGTAGTGGCTGCGGTTGAAGACCGCGAACTCGCCGGCCATCGGCGCCTGCGCATGGACGCGCCACAGGAAGTCGTGCGCGGCTTCGCGTTCCGACGGCGCGCGAAACGGCACGATGCGCAAGCCGAGCGGATCGACGTCGTGGAACACCGCGCGCACGGTGCCGTCCTTGCCGCTCGTGTCCATGCCTTGCAACACGAGCAGCACACGTTGACGACGCTGCGCGTGGAGCTTTTCCTGCAAGTCGTCGAGCTGCGCGCCGATCGCCGCGAGCCGCTCGCGGTCCGCGTCCTTCGAGCCGAGCGAAAACGGCTTCGCGGCGGGATCGACCGCGCTCAGGTCGAAGGGCTTCAGCTTCTTGTCCGCGTCGAAGAAAGGGATGCGGAAGTCGTCCAGTTCAGGTTTCTTTGCCATGTCTGTTCTTTGGCGTCGCCAATGAAAACGGGCTGCGGCCAGGCTTAACCGGCAGCAGCCCGTTCATGCGTGATTCGGAGGCTCAGGATAGCTTCTTCTTCAGCAATTCGTTGACTTGCTGTGGGTTGGCTTTGCCCTTTGTCGCCTTCATCGCCTGGCCGATCAGCGCGTTGAACGCCTTTTCCTTGCCGGCGCGGTATTCCTCGACCGACTTCTGGTTCGCCGCAAGCACGTCGTCGATGATCGCTCCGAGCGCGCCGGTGTCCGATATCTGCTTCAGCCCCTTCGCCTCGATGATGCGGTCCGCCGCGCCTTCGTCGGTGGCCTTCTCTTCCCAGATCGACAGGAAGATGTCCTTGCCGATCTTGTTCGAGATGGTGCCGTCCGCGATGCGCTGAATGATCAGCGCCAGTTGCGCGCTCGACACCGGCGACTCGCCGATCTCCAGCGACTCGCGGTTCAGCTGGGCCGACACATCGCCCATGATCCAGTTCGCGGCGATCTTCGCCTGGCTCGCGCCGGCCTTCTGCACGAGCGCCTCGAAGTACGACGCCATCGCCTTCGATGCCGTCAGCACGCCCGCGTCGTACGGCGTGAGGCCGTAGGATTCAACGAAACGCTGCTGCATGCCCGCCGGCAGCTCCGGCATCTCGCCCTTCACGCGGTCGATCCACGACGCGTCGATCACCAGCGGCATCAGGTCCGGGTCCGGGAAATAGCGGTAATCGTGCGCGTCTTCCTTGCTGCGCATCGAGCGCGTTTCGCGCTTGTCCGGGTCGTACAGACGCGTCTCCTGGACCACCGTGCCGCCGTCCTCGATCAGTTCGATCTGGCGGCGCACTTCATACTGGATGGCTTCTTCGAGAAAGCGGAACGAGTTCAGGTTCTTGATCTCGGCGCGCGTGCCGAACTCGGCTTGGCCCACCGGCCGGACCGAGACGTTCGCGTCGCAGCGGAACGAGCCTTCCTGCATGTTGCCGTCGCAGATGCCGAGCCACATCACTAGACCGTGCAGCGCCTTCGCATACGCGACCGCTTCCGCGGCGCTGCGCATTTCGGGTTCGGTGACGATCTCGAGCAGCGGCGTGCCCGCGCGGTTCAGGTCGATGCCCGTCATGCCCGCGAAGTCTTCGTGCAGCGACTTGCCCGCGTCCTCTTCCAGATGCGCGCGCGTCAGGTTGACGGTCTTCGAATAGGCTTCCTTGCCGGCCTTTTCGTTGGCCGGAACCTGGATGGTGAGTTGTCCGCCCTGCACGACCGGAATCTCGTACTGGCTGATCTGATAGCCCTTCGGCAGGTCCGGATAGAAGTAGTTCTTGCGCGCAAAGACGCTGCGCGGCGCGATGTGCGCGCCGATGGCGAGGCCGAAGCGGATCGCGCGCTCCACGGCGCCGCGGTTCATCACCGGCAGCACGCCGGGCAGCGCGAGATCGACGGGGCTGGCCTGCGTATTCGGCGCCGCGCCGAACTGCGTGGCCGTGCCGGAAAAAATCTTGGAGACGGTGGAAAGCTGCGCGTGCGTTTCCAGACCGATGACGACTTCCCACTGCATGATCAGACTCCCGCTGCCGATGGTGCCTTACGGTGCCAGTCGGTCGCGCGCTGATACGCGTCGGCGACCTGGAGCATCCGGGCTTCGTTGAAATAGTTGCCGATGATCTGCAGGCCGACCGGGCGCTGCGCGTTCGCGCCCGCGCCGAAGCCGCACGGCACGCTCATGCCGGGCAGGCCCGCGAGACTCACGGACAGCGTGTAGATATCGGCGAGATACATCTGCACGGGATCGTCGGCCTTTTCGCCGAGATTCCACGCCACCGACGGCGCCACCGGCCCCATGATGACGTCGCACTTCGTGAACGCTTCCTGGAAGTCGCGCGCGATGATGCGGCGGATCTTCTGCGCCTGCAGGTAGTACGCGTCGTAGTAGCCATGCGACAGCACGTAGGCGCCCACCAGGATGCGGCGCTTCACTTCCGGCCCGAAGCCTTCGGCGCGCGACTTCTTGTACATGTCGAGCAGGTCGCGGTAATCGGCCGCGCGATGCCCGTAGCGCACGCCATCGAAACGCGACAGGTTCGACGACGCTTCCGCCGGCGCGATGATGTAGTACACGGGAATGGAGAGCTCGGTCTTCGGCAGCGAGACGTCGACGAGCGTGGCGCCGAGCGCTTCGTATTGCTTCAGCGCGGCGTCAATGGAGGCGCGCACGTCGTCGGCCAGGCCCGCGCCGAAATACTCTTTCGGCAAGCCGATGCGCAGGCCCTTGAGCGGCTGGCTCGCATCGTCCGAACCGTTCCAGCTCGTGCCGAGATGGCGCGTGTAGTCCTCGGTCTCGCGTTCGAGGCTGGTGGAATCGCGTTCGTCGAAGCCGGACATCGCGTTGAGCAGGAGCGCGCAGTCGGCGGCGCTCTGCGCCATCGGGCCGCCCTGATCCAGCGAGGACGCGAACGCGATCATGCCGTAGCGCGACACGCGGCCATAGGTGGGCTTGATGCCGGTGATGCCCGAGAACGACGCGGGCTGGCGGATGGAGCCGCCGGTATCGGTGCCGGTTGCGGCGGGCGCGAGACGCGCGGCCACGGCCGCCGCCGAGCCGCCCGACGAGCCGCCCGGCACGGCCTTCGTGTCCCACGGGTTCTTGACCGCGCCGAAGTACGAGTTCTCGTTCGACGAGCCCATCGCGAACTCGTCCATGTTGGTCTTGCCGAGCGTGACCATGCCGGCCTGCATCAGGCGCGCGACCACGGTGGCGTCGAACGGGCTCGCGTAGTTTTCCAGCATGCGCGAGCCGGCCGTGGACGCCCAGCCGCGCGTGACGAACACGTCCTTGTGCGCCACCGGCACGCCGGTCAGCGCGCCGGCATTGCCCTGGGCGATGAGCGCGTCGGCGGCCTTCGCCTGTTCGAGCGTGAGTTCGCGATCCACGCCGATGAACGCATTCAGGTCCTTCGCGGCCTCGATGCGCTGCAGATACGTTTGCGCCAGCTCGACTGCGGAGATGTCCTTCGAGTCGAGCGCGGCGCGCAATTCGGTCAAGCTTTTTTGATGCATTGCAGTTCCCTGATGGGCGCGGTCCTGGTGTGGCCGCGCGCGATGTCGCTGTGTCGCCCAGTCCGGCGCAGGGCGCCGGCGGCCGATGACTTATTCGATCACCTTGGGCACGAGATACAGGCCGTCCTGCACGGCAGGCGCGGAACGCTGGAACTCTTGGCGATCAACGCGCTCTGAGACAGCGTCGTCGCGCAGACGCAGCGCGACTTCCTCGATCTGTTCGATCGGATGCGCGAGCGGTTCGATGCCGGTCGTATCGACGGCCTGCATCTGCTCGACGAGGCCGAAGAAGTCATTGAGCCGCGCGAGTGTGGGTTCGGCTTCGTGGTCGGGCAGTTCGAGCCGCGCCAGATGCGCGATGCGTTTTACGTCGGTCAGGGTCAAAGACATGGGATCACCGGAGAAAAGCGTGGACAGCCCCAGTTGCGAAAACTCTAGCTGCGTCAGCCAGTTACGAATCTGGAAGGAGCCCTCGGAAGCAGGCTTTGGGATGACGGCGGATGCCATCCATTTCCTGTAGATGCCCCCAAATTATAAGGTATCATTACACGTTCGACTCACCTCTGGATCGGCCTGTCAGCGGCTTTCTCCCTGGATTCGTCCCTTGCGAGAAACGTTTGCATCGGACCATCCGTTCTGCGGTAGATTTTCTCCCGGTTTTGCAGCTTGCGGCGTCGGTTCGCCGCCCCGCAAACCGTTACTTTTCCGCTGCCGTTTCCGGCGCTCCGAGCGACGAACGGCCATCCCCAGCGAGACAGGATTTTTGAATGTTCGGTTTTTTGCGCAGCTATTTCTCCAACGACCTGGCGATTGACCTCGGCACCGCCAACACGCTGATCTACATGCGCGGCAAAGGCATCGTCCTCGACGAGCCCTCGGTCGTTTCCATTCGCCAGGAAGGCGGTCCCAACGGCAAGAAGACCATCCAGGCGGTCGGCAAGGAAGCCAAGCAGATGCTCGGCAAGGTGCCCGGCAACATCGAAGCCATCCGGCCGATGAAGGACGGCGTGATCGCCGACTTCACCGTCACCGAGCAGATGATCAAGCAGTTCATCAAGACCGCGCACGAATCCCGCATGTTCTCGCCGTCGCCGCGCATCATCATCTGCGTGCCGTGCGGCTCCACCCAGGTCGAGCGCCGCGCCATCAAGGAAGCCGCGCACGGCGCCGGCGCCTCCCAGGTGTACCTGATCGAAGAACCCATGGCCGCGGCCATCGGCGCGGGCCTGCCCGTGTCGGAAGCCACCGGCTCCATGGTCGTCGACATCGGCGGCGGCACGACGGAAGTCGGCGTCATCTCGCTGGGCGGCATCGTGTACAAGGGCTCGGTGCGCGTGGGCGGCGACAAGTTCGACGAAGCCATCGTCAACTACATCCGCCGCAACTACGGCATGCTGATCGGCGAACAAACCGCCGAAGCCATCAAGAAGGAAATCGGTTCGGCCTTCCCCGGCTCCGAAGTCAAGGAAATGGAAGTCAAGGGCCGCAACCTCTCGGAAGGCATTCCGCGCAGCTTCACTATTTCGAGCAATGAAATTCTCGAAGCGCTGACGGATCCGCTGAACCAGATCGTGTCGTCGGTGAAGATCGCGCTGGAACAGACGCCGCCGGAACTCGGCGCGGACATCGCCGAGCGCGGCATGATGCTGACGGGCGGCGGCGCCCTCCTGCGCGACCTCGACCGCCTGCTCGCCGAGGAAACCGGCCTGCCGGTGCTCGTCGCCGAAGACCCGCTGACCTGCGTGGTGCGCGGCTCGGGCATGGCGCTCGAGCGCATGGACAAGCTCGGCAGCATCTTCTCCTACGAGTAAGCTGCTCCGTGCCGCTCCGTGGCAGCGCCGCAACGCCCGCTGATACCCGCGCGGACACCCGTCCGCGGACAATCTGCGCGGCCTCCGGCACGGCCACTACAATGTCCCGCGTAACGCGACGCGAACACGGCCCGGCAGGCGTCCGGGCCGTTGTCGAACCCGCGTAGGGCAGGCCCCGCTTCGAGCGGCCAAGCCTGCAGCATCGATCCATCCGTTCACGCCCTCGGCGCCGACCATGGAATACAGTCCGCCGCCCCTTTTCAAGCAAGGCCCTTCCGCGCTCGCGCGCCTGATCTTCTTTGTGGTCCTCGCGATCGCATTGCTCGTCTCGGACGCGCGTTTCAGCACGCTGGAAATCGTGCGCGGCATGCTCGGCGCGGGTCTCTATCCGCTGCAGCGCGCCGCGCTCGTGCCGCGCGACATCTTCATGGGCGCGGCGGATCTCGCCGTGACCAGCGCCACGCTGCGCAGCGAGAACAAGAAGCTCGCCGACAAGAACCTCGAACTCTCCGTGAAGGCCGGCGACGCGGCGCAACTCGCCGTCGAGAACGCGCATCTGCGCGCGCTGCTGAACCTGCAGTCGCGTGCCTCGACCGACGAAACCCCCGCCGAGATCCAGTACGACACGCGCGATCCCTTCACGCAGAAGGTCGTGATCGGCAAGGGTTCGCAGCAGAACATCCAGGACGGCGCGCCGGTGGTCACTGAAGACGGCGTGATCGGTCAGGTGACGCGCGTGTTCCCGTTGCAGTCGGAAGTCACCTTGCTCACGGACAAGGATCAGGCCGTGCCGGTGCAGATCGCCCGCACGGGCTTGCGCAGCGTCATCTACGGCACGCCGAAGGGCGACACGCTCGACCTGCGCTTCGTGCCCATCAGCGCCGACGTGCAAGCCGGCGACGACCTCGTGACCAGCGGCCTCGACGGCATCTATCCGCCGGGGCTGCCGGTCGCGAAGGTGCTGCGCGTCGACAAGCAGGCCGACACGGCGTTCGCACGCGTGGTCTGCGTGCCGGTGGCGGCGGTGCGCGGCGCGCGCCAGCTGCTCGTGCTGCACTACAACCGTAACGAGCCGCCGAATCCGGTCGAAGTGGAAGCCGCGGCGGCCGCCAAGGAAGCGAAGGAAAACAAGGGCAAGAAGAAGCCCGCGGCAAAATCGGCGGCGGCGGCGGCGGTGGCAGCCGGGGCCAGCGGCGCATCGGCGCCGGCGGCGGGCTCCGCGCCCGCAGCGGCGGATAAACCCGCCGAGAAGCCGGCTGAAAAACCCGTGGCGAAGGCCGCCGCGCCGAAGGCGGCATCGACTCCGGCGGCGCGGCCGTCGAAGAAAGCGCACATGCCCAAGCCCGCGTCATCGGGAGCCGCGCGATGAACCGCCCGCAATACATCCTGCAACCGGTCAATCCGTACTTCATCACCTTCAGCCTGGCCGCCGCCTTCCTGCTGAACCTGATGCCGTGGGGACGCCTGATCGGCGTGCCGGACTTCGTCGCGCTCGTGCTGTTGTTCTGGAACGTGCATCAGCCGCGCAAGGTCGGCATGGGCATCGCATTCATGCTGGGCATCCTGATGGACGTCCACAACGCCAACCTGCTGGGCGAGCACGCGCTCGCCTACACGCTGCTGTCCTACGGCGCGATCACCATTCACCGCCGCGTGCTGTGGATGGCGCTGCCGGTGCAGATGTTCGTCGTGGCGCCTTTGCTGGTCGGCGCGCATCTGGTGCCGTTCGTGATCCGCCTGATGACGGGCGCCGCCTTTCCGGGCTGGAGCTATCTGATCAACGGGTTCGTGGAAGCGCTGCTGTGGCCGGTCGCGAGCTTCTTCCTGCTGATGCCGCAGCGCCGCGCCGCCGATCCGGACGACACCCGCCCGATCTGACCCGGCCCTCCGCCGCAATCGAGCGCCAGCCGATGCAGCGCCCGCGCGCGGACTACACTTGAATCGCGAGACCCGAGCGAAACAAATCGCACGAGAAGCACACGAGAAGCACACAACGCGCATGACCGAAATCAAGAACACCGAGCAGCAGTTGTCCAGGTTCCGCCTCCGCGTCGCGGCGGCGGGCCTGTTCGTGTTCGTCTGCTTCGGGCTGATCGGCTTGCGTTTCCTGTATCTGCAGGTCTGGCACTTCAGCAAGTATTCGTTGCAGGCGAACGAGAACCGCATCTCGGTGGCGCCGATCGTCCCGAATCGCGGCATCATCACCGACCGCAACGGCGTAATCCTGGCGAAGAACTATTCGGCGTACACGCTCGAAATCACGCCATCGAAGATCAACGGCACGCTCGACGAAGTGATCGACGAGCTTGCGCAAGTCATCCCGATCGACTCGCGCGACCGCCGGCGCTTCAAGAAGCTGCTGGAAGACTCGAAGAACTTCGAAAGCTTGCCGATCCGCACGCGCCTCACCGACGACGAAGTCGCCAAGTTCACCGCGCAGCGCTTCCGCTTCCCGGGCGTCGAAGTGCGCGCGCGGCTGTTCCGGCAATATCCGCTCGGCATGACGGCGGCGCACGTGATCGGTTACATCGGGCGCATTTCGCAGCGCGATCAGGAACGCATCGACGACGCCAGCGACGCCAACGACGAAAACTCCGACCACTACGATCCGCGCCTCGACGCCAACAACTACAAGGGCACGGATTACGTCGGCAAGATCGGCGTCGAGCAGAGTTACGAAACCGAACTGCACGGCCTGACCGGCTTCGAGGAAGTGGAAGTGACGGCCGGCGGCCGTCCGGTGCGCACGATGTCGCGCACGCAGGCCACGCCCGGCAACAATCTCGTGCTGTCGCTGGACATCGGCTTGCAGCAGGTGGCCGAGCAGGCCTTCGCGGGCAAGCGCGGCGCGCTCGTCGCAATCGAGCCGTCCACCGGCGACGTGCTCGCGTTCGTCTCGGCGCCGAGCTTCGATCCGAATTCCTTCGTCGACGGCATCGACCAGCAGACCTGGGACGCGCTCAACAACTCGCCGGATCACCCGCTGCTGAACCGCCCGCTGCACGGCACCTATCCGCCGGGCTCCACCTACAAGCCGTTCATGGCGCTGGCCGCGCTCACGCTGCACAAGCGCACGCCGGGCTGGGGCTTCCAGGATCCAGGCTCGTACACCTTCGGCGGCCACACCTTCCGCAACGACGTGCGTTCGGGTCAGGGCTGGGTGGACATGAACCGCGCGATCGTCGTATCCAACGACACCTACTTCTACATGCTGGCCCACGACCTCGGCGTCAACGCGATGGCCAACTTCATGAAGCCGTGGGGCTTCGGGCAGATCACGGGCATCGACATCGCGGGCGAGGCGCGCGGCATCCTGCCGTCCACCGAATGGAAGCGCAAGGCGTATCGCCGGCCGGAACAGCAGCGCTGGTATGAGGGCGAAACCATCAGCCTGGGCATCGGCCAGGGCTACAACTCGTTCACCATTCTGCAACTCGCGCACGCGATGGCCACGCTGGCCAACAACGGCGTCGTGATGAAGCCGCACCTTGTGCGCGACATCGAGAATCCGATCAGCAAGGCCATGCGCGTCGTCGTGCGCGATCCGAGCAACAAGATCAACGTGCAGCAGAAGGACATCGACTTCATCAAGCGCGCGCTGGAAGGCGTCGTCAACAACGGCACGGCAGCGAAAGTGTTCGCGGGCGCGCCGTATCAGGCCGCGGGCAAGACCGGCACGGCGCAGGTCTATTCGCTGCAAGGCTCGAACTACAAGGGACACGCGCTCGCCGAACATCTGCGCGACCACGCGCTGTTCACCGCGTTCGCACCGGCGGACCATCCGACGATCGCGCTTGCGCTGATCGTCGAGAACGGCGGCTGGGGCGCGGAATCAGCGGGGCCGATCGCGCGCAAGGTGCTCGACTACTATCTCGTCGACCGCCTCAAGCCGGGCGCCGAAGCGGCTGCCGTGGCCGCCGCGGCGTCCGCCACGACCGATGCCGGCCTGCCGATGATCGGCGGCACCGAGTCGCCTGCCGCGGCCGCGTTGCCCGCATCGGTGGCGAAGTCGTCGCCGGCATTTTCGCCGCAGGCGGCCTCGAATCCCGCTGTCGCGAAGGCGGCTTCGGCGCCGGCGCAGCCCGCCTCCGCGGCGAAAGCGCAGAAGCCGCGCGCCGCGTCCGCCGCCGCCCTGCCCGCGTCCGCGCCCGGCCGCACGCCCGCGCCGAAGAAACGCCCGGCGGAAAGCGCGCCCTCGATGGTGCGCGGCAACGAAAACGACGGCGTGCGCGTGCTTGCGCCGACCGGCGGCATCGACGAATAAAGGAAACCGTCATGCAACTGCACATGCAATTCGACAAGCGCGAGTGGCTCGACCGCGCCAAGCGCATGTTCGCGGGTTTCGACAAACCGCTCGCGCTCATCGTGTTCCTGCTGCTGTGCGTCGGCATCGTGACGCTGTACAGCGCGAGTCTCGACGTGCCCGGGCGCGTGGAAGACCAGCTGCGCAACATCATGCTGACCTTCGGTCTGATGTGGGTGCTCGCCAATATCCCGCCGCAAACGCTGATGCGCTTCGCCGTGCCGCTCTATACGGTCGGCGTCGCGCTGCTGATCGCGGTCGCCACCTTCGGACTCACGCGCAAGGGCGCGAAACGCTGGCTCAATGTCGGCGTGGTGATCCAGCCGTCGGAGATCATGAAGATCGCGATGCCGCTGATGCTCGCCTGGTACTACCAGAAACGCGAGAGCAACATCCGCTGGTGGGACTACGTGGTCGGCTTCGTGATCCTGATGCTGCCGGTCGCCCTGATCGCCAAGCAGCCCGACCTCGGCACGGCGGTGCTCGTGTTCGCGGCGGGCGTGTTCGTCATCTATTTCGCGGGTCTCAGCTTCAAGCTGATCCTGCCGGTGCTCGCGGCGGGTGTCGTGGTGATCGCGTGCGTCGCGGTGTTCCAGGACCGCATCTGCCAGCCGGACGTCAACTGGCCGATGATGCACGACTATCAGAAGCACCGCATCTGCACGCTGCTCGATCCGACTTCCGACCCGCTCGGCAAGGGCTTCCACACCATTCAGGCGGTCATTGCCATCGGCTCGGGCGGCACGCTAGGCAAGGGCTGGCTGCAGGGCACGCAGGCCCACCTGGAGTTCATTCCCGAGAAGCACACCGACTTCATCTTCGCCGTGTTCTCCGAGGAGTTCGGGCTCGCGGGCGGGCTCGTGCTGCTCTTCCTCTACATGGCGCTGGTCGCGCGCGGGCTGTTCATCGCGGCGAACGGCGCGACTTTCTTCGGGCGCTTGCTGGCCGGATCGCTCACGCTCGCGTTCTTTACCTACGCGTTCGTGAACATCGGCATGGTGAGCGGGATCCTGCCCGTGGTCGGCGTGCCGCTGCCGTTCATGAGTTACGGCGGAACGGCGCTCGCGACGCTCGGCGTGGCGGTCGGACTGATCATGAGCGTCGCGCGGCAGAAGCGGTTGATGCAGAGCTAGTCCGCGCCGCGCCTTATTGCGGTTTTTGCTGTTCGAGTTCGGCGCTCAGTTGCAGATACTTGAGCTTCGCGGCCGGATCGCCCTGTGCCGCCGCCGCCGCGTAGTAGGCCCGTGCTACGTTCAAATTGCGTTCGACGCCATCGCCGCCGCGTTCATAGAACGATCCCGCCACGTACTGCGCCGTCATGTCGCCGCCCTGCGCGGCCTTCTTGTACCAGGTGAACGCCTGCGTGTTGTCGCGCGGGGTGCCGCGGCCATCGAGAAACTGGTTGGCGAGCGCCAGTTCCGCCTGCACGTGCCCCTGATTCGCCGCGCGCAGGAACCAGCGATGCGCTTCCGCCGGATCCTTCTCGACGAACTGGCCATCGTCGTACATCTTGCCGTACACGTATTGCGCGTGCGTCATGTTGGCGTCCGCCGCGCGCCGCAGCCACTTCTTGCCTTCGGGCACATCCGCCGGGCCGCCTTCGCCGTTGAGCAGCATCATCGCGTAATTGAACTCGGCGAGACGGCTGCCTTTCTGCGCCGCGCGCCGGAATTCCGATCGCGCCGCCACCAGATTGCCGGCGTTGTAATCGGCGACGGCGTTCTGCGTGGCGAGATCGGTCGGCTTGGGCGCGGTGTCGGCATGCGCCCACCCTGCCGCCAGCGACAGACTCATCGCCGCGATCACCCACGCCCGCGCAGTGTTCATGATCTCGCCTCCTGCAACGCCTGGCGCGTCGCCTTCAACAGCCACATCACGTCGGCGCCGATCGCCACCAGCTTGATACCCGCCTGCGCGTACTGCTTTGCGCTGGCGGCATCCATCGCGAAGATGCCGCTCGCGATGCCCGCGCGCTGCGCCGCGTCGGCGATCTTCGTGATCGCGGCCTGCACGTCGGGATGCCTGCCGTCGCCGAGATGGCCGAGACTCGCCGCCAGATCGGCCGGCCCGATAAACAGACAGTCGACGCCCGGCGTCGCCGCGATCTCATCGACGGCGTCGAGCGCCGCCACCGATTCGATCTGCACGATGGTCACGATCTGCGCGTTGGCCGTGGTCACGTAATCGCGCCGCATGCCGAAGGCCGCGGCGCGCACCGCGCCCGCGACGCCGCGCAGGCCGTCGAGCGCCGCCTCGGTCGGATATTGCGTGAGGCGCACGATGCGCGCCGCTTCTTCCGCCGATTGCACGTTGGGGAACATCAGCGTGCGCGCGCCGGCATCGAGCGCGCGCTTCACGAGCCAGCCTTCGCCGGACGGCACGCGCACGATCGGTTCGCTCGGCAGATGCGCGGCGGCGATCGCGCGGAGTTGCGCGACCACGTCGACGCTATCGTTCGGTGAGTGCTCCATGTCGATGCAGAGCCAGTCGAAGCCCGCGTGCGCGAGCGCTTCGGCGCCATCGGCGCTGCCGAGCGACAGCCACAGGCCGAACAGGGGACCCGGCTCGGCGAGCCGCTGCTTGATGGGATTCGTGAGGGTGCTCATCGCGCGGCTCCCTCGTGGAGTGAGAGAGACGCCGCGCGCGGCCGCAGGGAGAGAAACGACGGAAGAAGTGACGGCATGCGTGCGCTCCGTGTCGTGTCGCCGTGGAGGGTGGCGACTTACCGGACGATCATACCGTGACACAAGCGCGGGCGTCGGACGTGCTCTCGCCCGCGACGGCGCGACGCTTCAGCTGCGCTCGACGTCGGCCCAGCAGTTCGGCGTCTCGTACAGGCGCAGGCGCTTCAGCTTCAGATTGACGCCGTAATGCGCGTCGTAGACGTTGGCGAGGATGTCGAACGCGACGGCCGCCAGGTTCTCCACCGTCGGAATGCGGTCCAGCACGACCGTCTTGTGATCCGTCAGCGTTTGCAGGAACTCGCGCACCTTGGTATCGCCCGAATAGACGATGAACGCATGGTCCCACTGGTTGACGAGATGCTCCATCGCGAGCGCCTTGACGTCGGCGAAGTCCATCACCATGCCGCGGTCCGGCGCGCCTTCCACGTCGACGAGATCGCCTTGCAGCGTGATTTCGAGCACGTAGCGATGGCCATGCAGATTACGGCACTGGCTGCGGTGATCGGGAATGCGGTGGCCCGCGTCGAATTCGAGTTTTCGGGTGATCGTCTGCACGGCGTTTCAGGGGATGTTCAGGTATTTGTGGGTCTGCATCGACAGCCGCCATTTCGGATGACGCTTGCACCAGTCGATTGCCAGCCGCGTGTTCAGGTCGCGCGACGGACCGTCCATCGGCTGGACGAGGAAGTAGTCGAAGTCGAGCTTCTCGTAGTCGGCAAGACGCTGGTTGTCCTGCGGCACCACGACCTTCAGTTCGTTGCCCTTCGTCACGACGAGCGGCGCGTCCGCCTTCGGGCTCACGCAAATCCAGTCGATGCTCTCCAGCACGGGCAGCGAGCCGTTCGTCTCGATCGCCATCTCGAAACCGGCTTCATGCAGCGCGTCGACGAAGGGCGCGTCGATCTGCAGCATCGGCTCGCCGCCGGTGCACACGACGAACTTGTGTTGCGCGCCTTCCGGCCACAGCGAGGCGATCTTCGCGACGAGGTCGGCGGGCGTGCGGTACTTGCCGCCATTCTCGCCGTCGGTGCCGACGAAATCCGTGTCGCAAAACTGGCAGACGGCTTCCGCGCGATCTTCCTCGCGCCCCGACCACAAGTTGCAGCCCGCGAAACGGCAGAACACGGCCGGACGCCCGGCGTTGGCGCCTTCGCCCTGCAACGTGTAGAAGATTTCCTTGACCGCGTACGTCATGACTGCCCTGTGAACCTCGAATAAAAAATCAGACCGGCGCTTCGGTGACCTGCTCGCCCGCGCGATACGCCTCGTAACCCCGCTTGCGCAGCTTGCAGGCCGGACACTGGCCGCAGCCGAAGCCCCAGTCATGCAGTTCCGCGCGCTCGCCCACGTAGCAGGTATGCGTTTCGACGCGCACCAGTTCGACCAGCGCTTCGCCGCCGAGCGTTTCCGCGAGACGCCAGGTGTCGGCCTTGTCGAGCCACATGAGCGGCGTCTCCAGCGCGTAACGCGTCTCCATGCCCAGGTTGAGCGCGACCTGCAGCGCTTTCATGGTGTCGTCGCGGCAATCGGGATAGCCCGAGAAATCCGTCTCGCACATGCCGCCGACCAGCACCTTCAATCCACGCCGATACGCCAGCGCCGCAGCAATCGTCATGAACAGCAGATTGCGGCCCGGCACGAAGGTGTTCGGCAGGCCGTTCGCGGTGGCCTCGATCTCGATCTCGCGCGTCATTGCGGTTTCGCTGATCGCGCCGAGCACCGAGAGATCGACCATGTGATCTTCGCCGAGACGCTCGCTCCACTGCGGAAACTCGCGCGCGATCGCGGCGCGGAAACCGTCGCGGCACTCCAGTTCGACGCGATGCCGCTGCCCGTAATCGAAGCCCAGCGTTTCGACCGTTCTGTAGCGTTCGAGCGCCCAGGCCAGGCACGTGGCCGAATCCTGGCCGCCCGAGAACAGCACGAGCGCACTGTCTTTAGCGTCTGTCCGAGTCACCGTGAAAACTCCGTACTGCGTGTATGAGAATGGCGTCGCGCGCCGTCAGGAAGTCGGAATGACCGGAATTCGCGATGAGCGGCACGGGCGGCGACGCCCCGCGCGTCCAGTATAGGCCGGCGACCTGCGCCCGGACCTGCACGCCCTTTTATGCCGTCGATAGCGGAACGGGAAAGCTCGCGTGATACCGCGAGATGCACGGTGCGACCGGCTCGGAGCGTCGAAAAGAAAAGGACTTGCGGGTCCGAGGACGAGGCAAGTCCTTAATTCGGCGCGAATTTTAGCACGCGAGGCAGGGATTCGCCGAGCTGGGCGCGGGGCCGGATAAAGCAACCGCGCTGGATCCGATCGAGGACCATCTTGCGACACGCCACAAAGAAAAAGCCCGAGAGCGATAAGACTCTCGGGCTTTTAGCATTCTGGTGGCCTGGGACGGAATCGAACCATCGACACGCGGATTTTCAATCCGCTGCTCTACCAACTGAGCTACCGGGCCAACGAAGAGGTGAAACTATAGCAGCATCCGACACACGCCTCAAGCCCCCTGACGCAACTTTTTGCTCGCTGCGGTGCAAAGAGGCGTCGGAATGCACGGCGCACACGACGAAGCCAGCGGAATCAGACTTCGTTCTTGTTCTTGCCGAGGTCCACGCCCAGTTGCTTCAGCTTGCGATACAAGTGCGTGCGCTCCAGCCCGGTCTTCTCCGCTACGCGCGTCATGCTGCCGTTCTCGCGCGCGAGGTGATACTCGAAGTAAGCGCGTTCGAAGGCATCGCGGGCATCGCGCAACGGGATGTCGAACGAGATGGATGCCGTTTGTCCCGCCTGCCCTTGCGCCGCGCCCGCTGCGGACTCGCTCGACAGACCCGCGCCCGTGCCCGAGGCGCTCGGCAGCGCCGCGGCCACCGGCACGCCCGCTGCGCCCGCGCCCGCCGGCGGCTTCGCCGGAACCGCGGCCGGCGCCGGCGCCGTGCCGTGAGCCAGACCCTGCTCGACCGCCTTCAGCAGCTTCTGCAGCGCGATCGGCTTCTCCAGGAAATTGAGCGCGCCGATCTTCGTCGCCTCGACCGCCGTGTCGATGGTCGCGTGACCCGACATCATGATTACCGGCATCGTGAGCTTGCCCTGCGCGGCCCACTCCTTGAGCAGGGTGACGCCGTCGGTATCGGGCATCCAGATGTCGAGCAGCACGAGATCGGGCGTCTGTTGCAGACGGTAGTCGCGCGCGTGCTGCGCGTTTTCCGCCACGTCCACGACATGGCCCTCGTCGCTCAGGATCTCCGAAAGCAGTTCCCGGATCCCCATTTCATCGTCTACCACCAGGATGGTTGCCATTTACGCTGCCCTTGTCTGCACTGTTGCTTTTGTCGTTCCGTGACTCGCCGCCGCTCCGCCGCCCGATGCCGTGGCGCCGGGCGCCGCGGTATCATCCGCCAGCTGGAGAAACAGGATCGATATCTGCGCGCCTTCAACCACATCCGCTGCCTTCGAGCGGTTGCGTATGTCGATGCGCGCGCCGTGCTCATCGACGATCTTCTTCACCGTTGCAAGTCCCAGGCCCGTGCCTTTCGCCTTCGTTGTCACGTAAGGCTCGAACGCGCGCGACAGAATGCGCGCCGGAAAGCCCGGACCATTGTCCGATACCGTCAGGCGGACCGCGACACGCGCATGTCCGGAGGCATCGGGCTCGCCATATTCTACTGTTCTCGTTTCCAGCAGCACGCGCGGCTCCGCGACGTCCGCCACCGCATCCTGTGCGTTCTGCAGCAGGTTGTGAATCACCTGGCGGATCTGCGTGGCATCGCCGCGGATCACCGGCAGCTTCGTGAGGTCGACCTTGATCGGCGTCTTGCCGTCTTCGATGCCATACAAGGTCAGCACCTCGGCGACGAGATCGTTCAGTTGCAGGTTGCCGAGCACCGCGGGCGGCGTGCGCGCGTATTCGCGGAAGTCGTCGACCATCTGTTTCATCGCCTGCACCTGATTGACGATGGTGGTCGACGCGCGCTTCAGCACCTCGGCATCCGGCTGCGCGAGCTTGTCGGCGAGCTTCATCTGCAAACGCTCGGCCGAGAGCTGAATGGGCGTGAGCGGATTCTTGATCTCGTGCGCGAGCCGCCGCGCGACTTCGCCCCACGCCACCGAACGCTGCGCGGAGATGACATCGGAGATGTCATCGAACACGACCACGTAGCCGGTGGTTTCCGCGTCGTCGGAATCGCTCTCGGTCACCCCCAGCAACTGCGTGCCGCGCACCAGCAGCGTGAGCGGATCGTTCTCGCCCGGCACCGTCACCGCCACCTGCTGCTGCCAGTGGCCACGGTCGCCGATCCGATGATCGCTGCCGCCCGCCGCCGCATCGCGTTCGGCGAAGGCCTTCCTGACCATCGCGCCGAATTCGGCCAGCACGCCGATCTGGTCGAGCGGATGATTCAGCAGCGCGCCGAACTGCTGGCGGAAGATGCGTTCCGCGCCGCGATTCGCGGTGGTGAGACGGAACTGGCGATCGAACACGAACACGCCCGCTGTCAGGTTCGCGAGAATACTTTCGAGATAAGCCTTCGAATGTTCCAGCGCAACGCGATTGTTCTCGACCGCCGCGCGCGCCTCGGACAGCTGGCGCGTCATCGCGTTGAAGGACTGCGTGAGGAAGCCGAGTTCATCGCGCGAATTGATTTCCCGCTTCGGCGTGTAGTCGCCTTCCGCAACCTCCTTCGTGCCCTGCGCCAGCAGGAACAGCGGCCGCGCGAGCTGATTGCCGAGCGCGAGCGCCAGCATCATCGCAATGAAGGTGGCGAGGAACAACGCGAGCGTCAGCGTGCCGATATACATCTTGCGCAGGCCGGTGCGCCCGAGACGCTTCTCCTGATACTCGCGATACGCGCGCTGCACGGCATCCGCGTTGCGCGCGAGCTCCTGGCTCACGGGCTGCTCGATCTGCAGGAAGCGGTCGACGTGCTGGAATTCCGTGGTGGTGGACGGATCGGGAATCTTCGTGACCACGCGTAGCCGCAGCGCGCCCTTTGGCCCGTTCGAGCTTGGATCGCCGTCGATCTCGCCTTCGATCGCGCCATACGGATGATCCTGCGCCTGCTTGAGCATCGTGCCGGTGGGCTCGTTGGCGGGCAGCAGCGCGTAGTAGTTGCCCGAAGCCTGCGCGACCGTGCGCAAGCCCGCCACGCGCGACGAGCCGCCATTCACCGACAGGTCCTCGCGGTTGTACTGATCGCGCGGACGCTCGAACACCACCGCATCCTGCACGCCGTACTGGTCACGCAGACGCAGCAGCGCGAGCGTAAGACTCGACGGATCCGCGCTCGCGAGCTGCTCGCTCATTTGCCGGCCGCGGTTCTTGAAGTCGGCGAGCGAGGTTTCAAGCATGCCGCGCCCGAGCGTCAGACCCGACGTGAGGGCCGTTTCCACATTGACGTCGAACCACGACTCGATGCTGCGCGAGACGAACTGATACGACACCACGTAGATGATCGCGCCCGGCACCACGCCGACGAGCGCGAAGATGAACGCGAGCTTGGCCAGCAGCCGTGTGCCGAAGCGCCCCTGTCTCACCCGCGTCACGATGATGATGAACAGGGCAATGACGATCAGCATGAAGACGATCGCCACCGCGACGTTGGCCGCATACAGCCAGCCGTAGTAGCGGTCGAAGAACTCCGTGTTCGCGCTCGCGAGCGCGAGCATCACGAGCAGGAGCACTGCCGTGATCGCCACCGTGGAGACCAGCAAGCGGACAACGAAACTCTTCATGTCCGTGCGGCCGCGTCGAAATCTATTTCGCACGTTCTGCCGCCGTAAAGGTGAAGCGCTTCCAGTCGGAAGCGAGGTTCCAGTCGCGGTTGTTCACTGCGTCGATCTGGAACGGCTTGGGCATCAGCGCGATGTCGAGTTGCATGCGCACCGATGCGGTATAGGTTTCTCCGCCATGCACCTGATTGCGGTCGATCACATGCCACGACGTGACATGCTTGATGACCGCGAGGGCTTCGTCGAGCGACGCGAAACGCAACTGCAAGCCGCCCGTGGACACCCGATATTCGTTGGTCAGCGGCTGGAAGGACAGGCGAATGCTCTGCGAGACGTTGACCGGCTCTTCGTCGAACCAGTACCAGCGCGGCCGCGACAAATTGAAGTCGATCGTGAAATAGAGCGGCACGCTGCGGTTCACGGCTTCTTCGAGGCTGCTGTTGAGGTCGAAGTCGAAATGCGCGTCGAGGCTCCAGCCGTTGCTGTCCGCCTGCAACGATGCACGCTGCACGCCGATGGTTTCGGCGTGGGCGGCATCGGGCGCGGCGAAACTCAGCCAGAACGCCAGCGCAGTCCAGATGACAGCCGCGAGCCTGAGCGGAAGGAAGCGTTTGATCGTCACCGTTTCTGAAAGCGCGCGTAGAAGAATCCGTCGTGATCCGCGATGGCCGCCGCGTGCCGACCGGACGATGAACCGGCGCCTGGCGCCTCGACCGGAACAGAGCCTGCGAGATTTGTACCGTCCGGTAAACCGTGCGCCGCGCCCGCGCTTGCGTGCGCCGCTGTCGGCAGCAATTGCCCCGGCGCGTCCAATCGTACCGCATCTTCATGGACCGTTCCAAACCAGCGGGCCTGCTCTTCGCCTTCCTCGGGGAAGATCGAGCACGTCACGTAGAGCAGCTCGCCGCCCTTCGCCAGCAACGGCCACAGCGCGGACAGGATGCGCCGCTGTTCGGCGACGAGCGCGGCAATGTCCGACTCGCGCCGCAGCCAGCGAATGTCCGGATGACGACGCACGATGCCCGAGGCCGAACAGGGGACGTCGGCGAGAATGCGGTCGAACGGCTTGCCGTCGAACCAGTGCGCGGGTTCGCCGGCGTCGCCGGTCTGGATGTGCGCTTCGAGTTTCAGACGCACGAGATTCTCTCCGATGCGCCTGGCCCGCTCGGCGTCGCTCTCCAGCGCGATCAGATCGACATTCGCCAGCTCGAGAATATGACCCGTCTTGCCGCCGGGCGCCGCGCAGGCATCGAGCACCCGCATGCTGTCCTGCACGCCGAGCAGTTGCGCGGCGACTTGCGCGCCCGCGTCCTGCACCGAGACGACGCCCTCGTCGAAACCGGGAATGCGGTCCACGGCAAGCGGCGTTCTCAGCCGCACCGCGTGCGGGCCGGCGACATCGGCTTCGAGATGGGCTTCGTGCAAGCGCGACAGGTACGCTTCGACGCTCGCCCGGCGCGCGTTCACGCGCAAGGTCAGCGGCCCCTGATGATTGCCCGCTTCGAGAATGTGCTCCCAGGCCTCGGGCTGCGCGCGCTGCACCGCGTCGATCCACCACTGCGGATAGTTCCAGCGCGCGACGGGTTGCGTGCGCGCTTCGTCGATCAACGCGTCGCGCTCGCGCAGGAAGCTGCGCAGCACTGCGTTCACCAGGCCCTTCGCGAAGGCGAATTCGCGGCGCGCCGCGATCGCGCCCACCGCCTGATCGACCACGGTGAAGGGCGCGTAGGCGGCGTGGGCTTCGTCATCGGCGAGCAGCGTGAACGCGCAACACAGCACGTTGCCGACGTGCGGCGGCGGCGCCTTCTTCACGAGCTTGCGCAGCAGGGCGTCGGCGAGAGCGAGGCGGCGCATCGTGCGATACGCGATGTCCTGCACCGCGCCGCGCGCGCTCGCCTGCTTCGATGCCGCGATGACCGTCTGCAACGCCGCCGGCAATGCTGAGCCCGCACGCACCGCGCCGACGGCCTGCGCCGCGCAATCGAGCGCGAACCCGAGTGAATCGGGCGCAAGGCGAAGCGCGCTCAGGCGTGCGTGCGCGGCGGCGGGCCGGCGGGAAGGCTGTTCGGTCATGAGGAAACGGAAACGATCGGACGGCAAGCGGACAGCTTGCGTGGAACGGGGATTGTAACGTGCAGGATTCGGGCGCCCGGAGCCGCGGCGGCAAGACGTATTCGACGCGCAAAAAAAGGCCGTTCCGGCATGACCGGAACGGCCTTCGTCACACGCCTGGAAGCGTCAGAAGCGGCCCGTGCGCGCCATTTCCATCAAGCGCGCGACGCGCTCTTCGGTGGCCGGGTGCGTCGAGAACAGATTGGCGATGCCGCCGCCCGAGAGCGGATTCATGATCATCATCTGCGCGGTGGCCGGATGCGCTTCCGCCGCCGGGAACGGCACGCCGGACGCATACGCGTGGATCTTCTCGAGCGCGCTCGCGAGCGACTGCGGATCGCCCGAAATCTCGGCGCCGCCGCGATCCGCTTCGAATTCCCGCGCCCGCGAGATGGCCATCTGGATCATGGCGCCCGCGATCGGCGCGAGGATCGCCACCAGAATGCTCGCGATGGGATTCGACGGCCGGCCTTCCGAGTCACGTCCGCCGAAGAACATCGCGAAGTTGGCGAGCGCGGAAATGGCGCCGGCCATGGTGGCCGAGATGGTCGAGATCAGGATGTCGCGGTGCTTCACGTGCGCCAGTTCGTGCGCCATCACGCCGCGCATTTCACGCTCGGACAGCACGCGCAGAATGCCCGTGGTCGCCGCCACCGCCGCGTGCTCCGGATTGCGGCCCGTCGCGAACGCATTCGGCGCGTCTTCGTTGATGAGGTAGACGCGCGGCATCGGCAGCTGCGCCCGCGTGGCCAGTTCCCGCACCATGCGATAGAACTGCGGCGCGGTGGTCTCGTCCACCTCCTGCGCGTTGTACATGCGCAAGACCATCTTGTCCGAGAACCAGTATGAAAAGAAATTCATGCCCAGCGCGATGAGCAGCGCGAGCATCATGCCCTTCGACCCGCCGATCACGCCGCCGATCACGGCGAAGAGGGCCGTGATCGCAGCCATCAGCATCGCGGTTTTGACCCAGTTGAACATATGCGGAACTCCTCTCCCTATGTACGGTGCGCACGAGGCGCGGTGCTCCCGGCCCAGACGGCCGGAACAGTGATTGTAAGCAAAATGTTAGATAGGGGTGTTCGTCGATAATTCAATTGGCCGGGCGAGATTTATCGATGCGATGTCGCGAGCTTGATGCCCAGCCCGACAAAGGCGCCGCCGACCGTGCGGTCGAGCCATTTGCGCACACCCGTCTTGCCGGCGAAACGTTCAGTCACGCTGCCTGCAATCCAGGCAACGAAGCTGTTCCAGACCGTGCTCATGGCAATGAACACCATGCCGAGCGTCAGGAAGGCGAGCGTCTTGTGCTGACTATCGGCGGCAACGAATTGCGGAAAGAACGAGACGAAGAACAGCACGACTTTAGGATTCAGCACGTTGGTGATGAAGCCTTGCGCGAACAAGCGGTGCAGCGGCTTCGGCGCGGACTTTTGGGGCGCTTCCGGATCGGGGGATGCGGCCGTGTCCTCGTGCTTCGCGAACAGCAAACGGACGCCGAGATAAATCAGATAAATCGCGCCGGCAATCTTGACGACGGTGAAAGCCGTAGCCGATGCCGCGAGAATCGCCGTCAGGCCGAACGCGGTGGCGAGCGTGTGCACGATGCAGCCCGCGGAAATGCCGAGCGCCGACACGACGCCCGCGCCGCGCCCCTGCGCGACGCTCCGCCCGACGATGTAAGCCGTGTCGGGACCCGGCGTGACGTTCAGCAGGAAAACAGCGATGAGGAAGAAGGTGAAACCGGTAATGCCGAGCATCGGGAACTCCAGACAGACAGACGCGTGTTGACAGCCCTTTATTTTAGCGCCGCGCCTGTTTGAACGTCCTTCAGATCAGCGTGAAACGCTGCCCCTTCACCAGCGGTGCGCCGGCAAGAAACTCGCGCACGGGCAGACGTTTGCCTCCCGGCTTTTGCAGTTGCATGAGCTTGAGCGCCCCGCTGCCGCACGTCACGACAATGCCGTCCGGACCGACTTCCGCGATCGTGCCGGCGTCGCCCTGAACCGCGGCAGACTCGACGGGCTGAGCCGCCCAGATCTTGATCGCCGCGCCGTCCAGCGTGCCGAACGCGCCGGGGAAGGGATCGAGCGCGCGGATCTGGCGCCCGAGTTCCGAGGCGGAGCGTCGCCAGTCGAGCGCCGCTTCGTTCTTGGCGATCTTCTCGGCATACGTGACGCCCTCTTCCGGCTGGGGCGTGGACGGCAGCGCGCCGTCGCGTTCCAGGTCGCGCAGCGCCGCCACGATCAGTTCCGCGCCCATCTGCGCGAGCCGGTCGTGCAGCGACGCGGTGGAATCGTCGGGAAGAATGGCCGTGCGCCCTTCGCGGATCATCGCGCCCGTGTCGAGGCCGGCGTCCATCTGCATCAGCGTGATGCCGGTTTCGGCGTCGCCCGCCTCGATGGCCCGGTGGATCGGCGCCGCGCCCCGCCAGCGCGGCAGCAGCGACGCGTGGATGTTGATCGCGCCGCGCGGCGCAATGTCGAGCACTTCCTGCGGCAGGATCAGGCCGTAGGCGGCGACCACCATCACGTCATGCGGCGTGGCCTTCAACAGATCGATGGCTTCGGCGGCTTCCTGCGGATACTTGCCCGCGCGGCGCAGCGAAGCGGGTTGCGCGACGGCCAGGTCGTGCTCGACGGCAAAACGCTTGACCGGGCTGGCAGTCAGCTTCATGCCGCGTCCCGCTGGCCGGTCCGGCTGCGTCAGCACCAGAGGCACGGCAAAGCCCGCTGCATGAATGGCCGCCAGCGCAGCGGCAGCGAACTCGGGCGTACCGGCGAAAACCACACGCAGCGACTGGCTCATGGATTACAGCGCCTTTTCCAGCTTCTTCATCTTGCCGCGAATGCGCGTCTGCTTGAGCGTAGACAGGTATTCGACGAACACATGACCCGCCAAGTGATCCATTTCGTGCTGGATGCACACGGCAAGCAGCCCCTCGCAATCGATCTCGAAGGTCTCGCCCTTTTCGTTGAGCGCCTTCACGCGCACCTTGTCCGGCCGCTCCACGAAGTCATAGATGCCCGGCACCGACAGACACCCTTCTTCCCACTCTTTCTTGCCCTCGCTCGACCAGACGATTTCCGGATTGATGAAGACCATCAGCTCGTCATGCGCGTCCGAGGTGTCGATCACGATCACGCGCTCATGCACATCTACCTGGGTGGCGGCAAGGCCGACGCCCGGTGCGGCGTACATGGTCTCGGCCATGTCGGCGACGAGCTTGCGGATGCGGTCGTCCACGACGGCGACAGGCTTCGCCACCTTGTTCAGGCGCTTGTCCGGGTAGTTGAGTATCTTGAGCAGAGCCATGATTCGGATTGTCTACGCGCGCCGCGACGCGTGTAAATCGGCCATTCGGCCAGGTTGCGGGGAAGGGGCGGCCTGCCAAAAATATGCGGGTGAATCTGCTGGATTCAACGCCGCCGGCAAGCGGCCCGTACGCGTCGCATCAGGCCTGAGCAAAAGGCCAGGCGACGTCTTTCAATGTCTTTCGGATCAAAAATCTTAACATGACGACCGTCGCCCCGCCGACCGAGGCCAGCGCCTCGACGCCCGCCGCCGAAGAACTTCGCGCGTGGCTGCGGCTCGCGCATGCCCGCGGATTGCGGCCACTCGCTCTGCGTCTGTTGCTCGCGGCTTTCGGCGGGCCGTGCGAAGTGCTGGAGGAGAGTTTCGCGTCGCTCGCGCAGGTCGCCGGCCCGGGCGCCGCCGAAGCCGTGCTGGCGCCGCCGGCCGAAATCGAAGGGACATCGTTCGGCCACTATATTGAAGGAGCGCTGGCGTGGGCGGCCGAGCCCGGCAACCGCATCCTGACGCTCGCCGACAGCGACTATCCGCAAGCCCTGCTCAACATGCCCGATCCGCCCGCGCTGCTGTACGCAAAAGGCCGGCTCGAGCGGCTTCAAGCGCGCGCGGTGGCCATCGTCGGCAGCCGGCATGCCACGCCGCAAGGTCTCGAAGACGCGCGCCGGTTCGCGCACGCGCTCTCGGGCGCAGGGCTCGCCGTGATTTCCGGACTGGCGCTCGGGATCGATGCCGCAGCGCATCGCGGCGCGCTGGGCAGCGCCGCCGGCACCATCGCCGTGATCGGCACAGGCGCCGATCTCGTCTATCCGGCTGCGCACCACGCGCTCGCGCACGAGATCGCCCGGGACGGCGCCATCCTGTCCGAATGGCCGCTCGGTACGCCCGCCCGGTCCGCCAACTTCCCGCAACGCAACCGGTTGATTGCGGGGCTGTCGGGCGGCGTGCTGATCGTCGAGGCTGCGATGCGCTCCGGCTCGCTCATCACGGCCCGCCTCGCCAACGAAATGGGGCGCGACGTCTTCGCGCTTCCCGGGTCCATTCACGCGCCGCTGGCCCAGGGATGCCACCGGCTGATCAAGCAAGGCGCCAAGCTCGTGGAAACGCCGGAGGAGATCCTCGAGGAATTCGGCTTTCCGACGCCAGGCACCGCTGCTGCAAGCCGCCGCACGGCACCGAAGCCGGTCAGCGCGTCGTGGGCTTCGGCGCGCTTGCCTCTGGAGAACGCTCCCGGCGAACAGGCCGCGCGCGTACTCGCTGCCTTGGGCCACGCCCCGGCAACCCTTGAAATACTCGCAGCGCGCACCCAGTTCGACGGCGCGGCGTTGCAAGGCATGCTGCTGCAACTCGAAATGAGCGGCCACGTGGCGCCGCTGCCGGGCGGCCGCTATATGGCAGTAGAGCGACCGTAACGCGGCGTCATGCTACATTCGCGAAAAAATGCGCCGTCCCCCGCCGTCGAACAAGAGGATTTCGTTGAAACCATGCCCGCGCTGAATCTCGATACCGATGCCGAGCGCATCGCTGAGCGCATCGCCGAGCCCGGCACGCTGTTCGTCGCCTGCCTGTGCGCCGAATGGTGCGGGACGTGCCGCGAGTATCTGGATGGTTTCAACGCGCTGGCCGACGCCCATCCCGAAATCTGTTTCGCGTGGATCGACATTGAAAATCATGCCGACCTTCTCGACGACCTCGACGTGGAAAATTTTCCGACGATTCTGATCGAAGATTCGGTCACGACCCGTTTCTTCGGAACCGTGCTGCCGCAAGCGTCGATCGTCCAGCGTCTGCTGACCGATCTCACCGCGCTGCCCGATATGGCGGGCGCGCCCAAGCTGCGGCCCACGCTTGCCATGGCGTGACCGTCGCCCGGCCCGGCGCGGGACTTGAAGCGAACGCGTAAAAAGGGACAGGCAGCGGACAAAAAGCGGGCATGAATTGCGCGCAGCGCCATGTTCAATCCACCTTTTCAGGCAGCCGGCTGCAACGCCGCCATCGCGCTTCGGCGCCCACCGCGCAAAGCCTGTGCTATAAAGCGGTCGTTGAAGCAGCCCAAACTGGGCCGCTGCCAGTTACCAAATTAATTGAGTCATGTCCAAAGCCCTGATCATCGCTGAGAAGCCCTCCGTCGCGAACGACATCGCGCGGGCGCTGGGCGGCTTCACCAAGCATGACGAGTACTACGAGAGCGACGACTACGTGCTCTCGTCGGCCGTCGGCCACTTGCTGGAGATCGCCGCGCCCGAGGAATACGACGTCAAGCGCGGCAAGTGGAGCTTTGCCAATCTGCCGGTCATTCCGCCGCATTTCGACCTGAATCCAATCGCCAAAAGCGAGTCGCGCCTCAAGGTGCTGACCAAGCTGATGAAGCGCAAGGACGTCGACCGTCTCATCAACGCATGTGACGCGGGGCGCGAGGGCGAACTGATCTTCCGCCTGATCGCGCAGCACGCGAAGGCCAAGCATCCGGTCCAGCGGCTCTGGCTGCAATCGATGACGCCCGCCGCGATCCGCGAAGGTTTCGCGAACCTGCGCAGCGACGCCGATATGCAACCGCTCGCCGACGCCGCCCGCTGTCGCTCCGAAGCGGACTGGCTGGTCGGCATCAACGGCACGCGCGCGATGACCGCGTTCAACAGCAAGGGCGGCGGTTTCTTCCTGACGACCGTCGGACGCGTTCAGACGCCAACCTTGTCGATCGTCGTCGAACGCGAAGAGAAAATCCGTCGTTTCGTCCCGCGCGACTATTGGGAAGTGCGCGCCGAGTTCATCGCCGCGAAGGGCCTGTATGAAGGCCGCTGGTTCGATCCGAAGTTCAAGCGCGTCGAGAACGATCCCGAGCAGCGCGATTCGCGCCTGTGGAGCCTCGCGGCGGCGGAATCAGTCGTGGCCGCCTGCCGCGGCAAGACCGGCACCGTCACGGAAGAATCGAAGCCGTCCACGCAGATGTCGCCGCTGCTGTTCGACCTGACGAGCCTGCAGCGCGAAGCCAACAGCCGCTTCGGCTTCTCGGCGAAGAACACGCTCGGTCTCGCGCAGGCGCTGTACGAAAAGCACAAGGTCCTCACCTATCCGCGTACCGATGCACGCGCGCTGCCCGAGGATTACCTGAGCACGGTCAAGGACACCATGACCATGCTCAAGGACAGCAATAACTATCTGCCGTTCGCCAAGCAGGTGCTGGACAAGGGCTGGGTGAAGCCGAACAAGCGCATCTTCGACAACTCGAAGATCAGCGATCACTTCGCCATCATCCCGACGCTCCAGGCGCCGAAGGCGCTGTCCGAGCCGGAGCAGAAGCTGTACGACCTGGTGGTCAAGCGCTTCCTGGCGGTGTTCTTCCCGGCGGCGGAATTCCTCGTGACCACGCGTATCACCGAGGTCGCCGGGCATCACTTCAAGACCGAAGGCAAGGTGCTGGTCGAGCCGGGCTGGCTGCAGATCTACGGCCGCGAAGCCGCGGGCGAGGACGGCAATCTCGTGCCGGTGCAGAAGGACGAGAAGGTCGATGTCGAGAAGGTCGCCGCTCACGGCCTCGTGACCAAGCCGCCGGCGCGCTATAACGAAGCGTCGCTGCTCTCGGCCATGGAAGGCGCGGGCAAGCTCGTCGAGGACGAGGAACTGCGCGATGCGATGGCCGCGAAGGGGCTCGGCACGCCGGCCACGCGCGCGGCGATCATCGAAGGGCTGCTCGGCGAAAAGTACATGGTGCGCGAAGGCCGCGAGCTGATTCCGACCGCCAAGGCGTTCCAGCTGATGACGCTGCTGCGCGGTCTCGGCGTCGAGGAACTCACCGCGCCCGAGCTGACCGGCCAATGGGAGCACAAGCTCTCGCAAATGGAGCGTGGCAACCTGCATCGCGATGCCTTCATGCAGGAAATCGCGCGCATGACGCAGACCATCGTCAAGCGGGCAAAGGAATACGATTCCGACACGATCCCCGGCGATTACGCGACGCTCGAAACGCCCTGCCCGCACTGCGGCTCGCAGGTGAAGGAGAACTATCGCCGCTTCGCCTGCACCAAGTGCGAATTTTCCATCTCGAAGATTCCGGGCGGCCGGCAGTTCGAGATTCCGGAAGTCGAGGAGTTGTTGCGCGAGAAGACCATCGGGCCGCTGTCGGGTTTCCGCAGCAAGATGGGCCGGCCGTTCTCGGCCATTCTCAAACTCGCGCTCGACGACGAGATCAAGAACTACAAGCTCGAATTCGACTTCGGCCAGGACAGCGGCGGCGAAGACGGCGAACCGCCCGATTTCTCCGAGCAGACGCCGGTCGGCGCGTGTCCGAAGTGCCGGTCGCGCGTGTTCGAGCACGGCATGAGCTATGTCTGCGAGAACTCGGTCGCGAATCCGAAGACCTGCGACTTCCGTTCGGGCAAGGTCATCCTGCAACAGGAGATCGCGCGCGAGCAGATGCAGAAGCTGCTCGGCGAAGGCCGCACGGATCTGCTGACGGGCTTCAAGTCGTCGCGTACCGGACGTAACTTCAAGGCGTTTCTCGTCAAGCAGCCGGACGGCAAGATCGGCTTCGAATTCGAGAAGAAGGAAGGCAAGCCGGCGGCGAAGTCGGCCGCAGCCAAGCGCGGCGCGGCTTCGGCGGAAGCGCAGGCGGACAGCGGCGACGATGCCGGCGACAGCGATGTCGCCGTGGCCGCCAAGACCACGCGCGCCAAGCCGGCCGCCGCCAAGAAGGCGCCCGCGAAGAAAGCTGCCGCGAAGAAGACCACGGCGCGCAAGACGAGCTGATTGCATTCGGCTGCTCAGCCGGTTGATTTAGACAGCTTCAAACAAAACCCCCCCGCGAAGCCTCTTCGCGGGGGTTTTGTTTTTTCATCCGCGCCAGGCGCGAGCTTTTCAGAACGGCGATGCCGCCGGCACCCGCCCCCGCGTCCGTGAGGGCTTGGTGAGCTTGGGCCCCAGTTCGCCATCGATCGGACGTGAACGCGGAGGCGGGGCCGGTTCGTCGTCGGCGTGCTCGTAGTGCGACTGAGCCGCTGGCGCGACCGGCTGGCCACGGCCGTCGCGAATCCATTGCTCGCCGAGCTGGTGATTCGGCGTCTGGCTGAAATGCTCGACCAGATGATCGATGAAGGTACGCACCTTCGCCGGCAAGTGACGGCGGCTCGGATACGCGACATTGATCTCGACCTGCGGCAACTGATGGTCGCCGAGCAGGCGCACGAGCTGGCCGCGCGTCGTGTCGTTGCCGATCAGATAGCTCGGCAGGATCGCGATGCCCATGCCGAGCAGCGCGAACTGTCTCAGCATCTCCGTATTGTTCGCGATGATCACGTTCTGCGGCCGCACGCGCACCTCGCCTTCCGGACCCGTGAACACGCGCTCGTCGCCCCAGTATTCCGAAGGCAGGCTCAGGCACGGATGTTCGAGCAGATGCTCGGGGCGCGTCGGCGTACCGTGTTTCTCCAGGTACGCGGGCGTCGCGCAGACGGTCATGCAACCCGTCGTCAGGCGCCGCGTGACGACGCTCGCGCTCTTCACCTGCCGCGCGATGACGATGCCGACATCGAAACCTTCTTCAACCAGATCGACCTGACGGTCCACCAGCGTCACGTCCGGAATGACTTTCGGATAGCGCTGGGCGTAGGTCTGCAACACCGGCGCGAGATTGTGCAAGCCGAAGACGACCGGCGCGACGATGCGCAGCGAACCGAGCGGTTCGTGATTGCGCGCCACCACCATTTGTTCGACGTCTTCGAGCTCGTCGAGAATTTGCCGCGCCCGCTCCAGATAAACCTGACCGGACTCGGTGAGCGAGAGACTGCGCGTCGTGCGATTCAGAAGACGCGTGCCGAGGCGGCCTTCGAGGTCCGCAACGTGACGCGTCGCCACTGCATTGGAGATGTCCATCGCGCTCGCGGCCCGGGCAAAACTCCCCAGATCGGCGACGCGGACGAACACTCTCATCGACTGCAAATGATCCATAAGACAACTCCTGCCGCCATGCGGCTTGAATTCTGCTGCAACGCAATTCAGGATTATCCTAGGACTGGGCGTTTCGTGCAGAAGTTGCCGGGAAACCGGAAAAAGTCGAAAAAAAACGGTCGGCGGAGGCTGTTACGCAGATGAAAGATCACCGATTGTTGCGGATCACACAACGCTTGATCGGCTGGATTCCTGTAAGCGGAATTTTGGCCGGGCTGGCAAACCCGTTTTTGACAGTGTAGATGCGCAGAAAACGGGCCCGACGCAGCGGGCCCGATATTGGGGATTGATTTGACCGGCGTTACCAATCCAGCACTTAACCTCGCCGCATCATCCCGCAGATCAAACCGATTCACGCCGCCAGACGCTTCTCCATCCCCGCCTTGGCCTGCGGCAAGGCGCCCGGAAGACCCTGCTGCAACTTCGTGAACAGCTCGTCGTGCAGGGCAAGTTCGTCGCGCCAGGCCGTGTCATTGACCGAAATGACCTGTTCGAACTGCTCGCGCGAGAAACCGAGCGCGCCCCAGTCGATGTCCTCGTAACGCGGCGAAATACCGAACGCGTGCTCCTCGCCCTGCGCCGTGCCTTCAATCCGGCCAATCATCCAGTTCAGCACGCGCATGTTTTCGCCGAAACCCGGCCACACGAACTTGCCGTCGTCGCCCTTGCGGAACCAGTTCACGCAGAAGAACTTCGGCACTTTCGCGTTCATCGCGTCCAGGCGCTCGCCCATCTTGAGCCAGTGGCCGAAATAGTCCGCCATGTTGTAGCCGCAGAACGGCAGCATCGCGAACGGGTCGCGGCGCACGACGCCCTGCTGCCCCGCCGCGGCCGCCGTGGTTTCGGAGCCCATCGTCGCGGCCATGTAGACGCCTTCGTTCCAGTCGCGTGCTTCCGTCACCAGCGGCACCGTGTTGGAACGGCGGCCGCCGAAGATGAACGCGTCGATCGGCACGCCGGCCGGATTCTCCCAGTCCGCGTCGATCGACGGACACTGCGACGCCGGCGCCGTGAAACGCGCATTCGGATGCGCAGCCTTTGCGCCCGTTTCCTTCGCGATCGCCGGCGTCCAGTCGCGGCCCTGCCAGTCGATCAGATGTGCGGGCGGCGTATCTGTCATGCCTTCCCACCAGACATCGCCGTCATCGGTGAGCGCGACGTTCGTGAAGATCACGTTCTCCTTCAGCGTGGCCATCGCGTTGAAGTTGGTCTTCTCGCTCGTGCCCGGCGCGACGCCGAAGTAGCCCGCCTCCGGGTTGATCGCGTACAGGCGGCCGTCGCGGCCCGGCTTGATCCACGCGATGTCGTCGCCGATGGTCGTCACCTTCCAGCCATTCAGGTCGCTCGGCGGAATCAGCATCGCGAAGTTGGTCTTGCCACATGCCGACGGAAACGCCGCCGCAACGTGATACTTGCGCCCCTGCGGCGACGTCACGCCGAGGATCAGCATGTGTTCGGCGAGCCAGCCTTCGTCGCGGCCCATCGTCGAGGCGATGCGCAGCGCGAAGCACTTCTTGCCGAGCAGCGCATTGCCGCCGTAGCCCGAACCGAAGCTCCAGATCTCGCGCGTTTCCGGGAAGTGAACGATGTACTTCGTATCGTTGCACGGCCAGGGCACGTCGTTGCGGCCGTCCGCCAGCGGCGCGCCCACCGAATGCACGCACGGCACGAACTCGCCTTCCTCGCCGAGCACGTCGTACACCGCGCGGCCCATGCGCGTCATGATGCGCATGTTCGTCACGACGTACGGACTGTCCGACAACTCCACGCCGATATGCGCGATCGGCGAGCCGAGCGGGCCCATCGAGAACGGCACGACGTACATCGTGCGGCCGCGCATGCAGCCGTCGAACAGGCCGTCGAGCGTGACGCGCATTTCCTGCGGATCGATCCAGTTGTTCGTGGGGCCGGCGTCTTCACGACGCTGCGAGCAGATGAACGTGCGGTCCTCGACGCGCGCCACGTCGGACGGATCCGAGCACGCGAGGAAGGAGTTGGGGCGCTTCTCCGGGTTGAGCTTCTTCATCGTGCCGGCATCGACCATCTGCTGGCAGAGCCGGTCGTATTCTTCCTGCGAGCCGTCGCACCATTCGATACGGTCCGGCTTCGTCACGGCCGCGATGCGCTGCACCCATTCGATGAGCTTGCGGTGCCGGACATGCGCCGGCGCGTCAACTTCGACGGACTTGTTATTGTGATCTTCGACTACTGCGGGCTGGTTCATCGAGCTTGTCTCCGTTCTCTGCAATGAAAACCTGGGCCCTCAGACGCTGCGTGCGAGAGGCTTGCGAGTCGAACCGCCGGGCGTTTTCGTGCGGTCGCGATGGATGGATTCATCGCACGAAATGCGGTTCGCCAGCCGTTGCGGCGTCACGGGCATGAATCCTTCAGCATAAGTGCCGTACTGCTCCACGGCTTGCGTCGCGAAGGAACAAACTGTTAAAAAGAGATACTAAGTGGCCGGTCTCGTCGCGGATTACCGTGGTTTCCGCAAGTTGCGCTGAAGTTCTTTCTTTTGGCGCTGAGATACAGGGCTCCTGAAATGTGGGAGTCAAGCATAACATCGCATCGCGCGGGTGCCGTGATGCATCGCAGCAGGGCCTTCGGAGCACAATTTGTCGGTATTAACCCGAATTCAAGTGCTCTATTCTCGCGCTTGCCCGAAATACAGCACGTTTGATGCCTAACAAAAGCCAACCAATGCCCATGAAAATCGCCATCCTCGACGACTACCAGGACGCCGTCCGGAAGCTCGATTGCTTCCATCTGCTCGATGACCATGAGGTAAAAGTCTTCAATAACACGGTGCGCGGACTCGGACAGTTGGCCAGCAGACTCTCGGAAGTCGACGCCCTGGTGCTGATTCGCGAACGCACGCGCATCAGTTCGCAACTGCTCGACAAGTGCCCGAAACTGCGCATGATCAGCCAGACCGGACGCGCGGGCGGCGGGCACATCGATATCGATGCCTGTACCGAACGCGGCATCGCGGTGCTCGAGGGCACGGGTTCGCCGGTCGCGCCGGCCGAGCTCACGTGGGCGCTCATCATGGCAGCGCAGCGACGCATTCCGCAGTACGTCGCCAATCTCAAACAGGGCGCATGGCAGCAATCCGGGCTGAAGACTTCGGCGCTGCCGCCGAACTTCGGTCTTGGTCAGGTGTTGCGCGGCCAGACCCTGGGCATCTGGGGCTACGGCAAGATCGGCAAGCTGGTGGCGGGCTATGGCAAGGCGTTCGGCATGAACGTGCTCGTGTATGGCCGCGAGCATTCGCAGACTGCCGCGCGTGAAGATGGTCATGCGGTCGCCGAGAGCCGCGAAGCGCTCTTCGAACAAAGCGACGTGCTGACGCTGCACCTGCGTCTGTCCGAAGAGACCACCGGCATGGTCAAGCAAGACGATCTGATGCGCATGAAGCCCACGGCGCTGTTCGTCAACACGAGCCGCGCCGAACTGCTGGAAGACAACGCGCTGCTGAATGCGCTGCATCACAACCGGCCGGGCATGGTGGCGGTGGATGTCTTCGAGAGCGAGCCGATCCTGCAAGGCTATGGCCTGCTGCGGCTGGAGAACGTGATCTGCACGCCGCACATCGGGTATGTGGAGCGCGAGAGCTACGAGTTGTACTTCAGCGCCGCGTTCAAGAACATCCTCGCGTTCGATGCGGGCGACACGTCGAGCGTCTCCAACAAGGAAGCGTTGCAGCACGCGCGGCGGCGCTAGAGCGGCGTGGTAACGACGTTATAGCGTCGAGATGTCGATGTCCGGTTCGCAACGTACCGGACAGTTCACCGAGTTGGCGATGAAGCAATAGCGATGCGCCTCTTCATGCAGACGCGCCGCGAGAGCCGGGTCGCCGCCCGCGCCGATGGTCACGCGCGGGCGCAGCAACACATCGACGAAGCGGCCGTGGCCCTGCGCTTCCTCCTGCATGGTGCCGACGGCTTCATCGACGTAGCCGGTCACGACGATGCCATTCGTCGCGCACAGATGCAGATACCAGAGCATGTGGCACGACGACAGCGACGCCACGAACAACTCCTCCGGATTGTGACGCGCGGGATTGCCGCGGAAGGCGGGATCGCTCGAACCTTCTATCGCCGTCTTGCTGCCGACGCGCACGAGGTGATCGCGCGAATAGGCGTCGTAGGCGGAGGTGCCCGAACCCAGGTTGCCCGTCCAGTCGACGGTCAGTTCATACGTGTGCTGCTTCGCCACGATGTGCTCCTCATGCTCAGACAGGTTGCGATGCGGTTTCCATGAGACGCGGCAGGCGTTCGAGAAAGTCATCGGCGTCGGCGCGGCCCAGGTCGTAAGCATGTTGCATCTGGGACGGACTCGTATAGTCCCAGCTTGAAATCGGCACCTTGCGCGACGGCTGAATATAGACGCGCCGTTGCGCGCCATGCGGCACGACGAACATGCGCTCGCGCGGATAGAGCCGCGTGACCATGACGAGGACGAGACCCGGCGCGGCATCGAGCGCGGAGACGGGCACGTTGTCGACCATGCCGCCGTCCAGCACGGGACGCCCCTGGCGCCGCAGGATCGGCGTGAACTGCGTATTTCGGACGAAGGTGACCGGCCGTTTCGGGATCGTGACCGGCGATTTCGGCAACGTGACCGGCCGTTTCGGGAACGTGACCGAACGGACCGGA